>CAVWPQ010000001.1:0-211080 GCA_963756865.1 uncultured Actinomycetota bacterium
CGATTTCGGCGGTCGCCCGTGTGTCGACGCCGTACATTATCGCTGGGCGGAGCGGCCGGACCGACTCGTCGCACAACACGAGACACGGGCCTACACCGCTTACGCAGGCGCCGGCCAGCGCGGCGCCCTTCGGAATCTTGGCGGTCAGCTTCGTGGCGATGGCGCAGATCTCACGCCACCACGTCGCCTCGGCGTCGACCTCGACCCAACCGGGCCGAGGCAGGTCCATAGCGTGGGCGATCGCCTCGGTCGCCAGGACGTTGCCCGCGGCATCGACTAGGACACCCTTTGTACTTCCAGTGCCGATATCGATGCCGAGCAGCACGTCCACGCCGCTACCCTACTTCGTAAGGTGAGGGCGGCGTGGACGCGCCCAAGTGCCTCGGGCGTCAGCCCTTTCGGGCTTTGACCTTCTCGGTCAGCTGCGGGGCGACCTTGAACAGGTCACCGACGATGCCGAGGTCGGCGATCTCGAAGATCGGCGCTTCCTCGTCCTTGTTGACCGCGATGATCGTCTTTGACGTCTGCATGCCTGCGCGGTGCTGGATGGCGCCGGAGATGCCGAGGGCGATGTACAGCTGCGGCGAAACGGTCTTACCGGTCTGGCCCACCTGGAACTGGCCCGGGTAGTAGCCGGAGTCGACCGCAGCGCGCGACGCACCGACGGCGGCTCCCAGCGAGTCGGCCAATTCCTCGACCACGTTGAAGTTCTCGGCGCTTCCCACGCCGCGGCCACCGGAGACCACGACCGTGGCCTCGGTGAGCTCGGGGCGATCGCCTGCCACCGCGGGCTCACGCTTGGTGATCTTGGTGGCGTTCTCGGCCTGTGCGGGCACCTCGACCGTGACGACCTCACCCGCGCCGTCGGCGGGCTCGGCCTCTACCGCACCGGGACGCACGGTGATGACCGGAACGTCGCCGGTGGCCTCGGCGTCGACCGTGTATGCGCCACCGAAGATGGAGTGCACGGCTGCGCCGCCCTCCTTGATCTCGACGACATCGGTCAGCACACCCGAACCGATGCGCGCTGCCAGCCGGCCGCCGATCTCCTTGCCGTCCGCGGAGGCGGCGAGCACCACCCCGGCGGGGGAAGCGGATTCGACCAGCGACGCCAGCACGTCGACGAACGGCGTGATGAGGTAGTTCTCCGCGTCATCGGACTCGGCGACGTAGATCTTGGCGGCGCCTGCGGCCTTCAAGCTCTCGGTGAGGCCCTCGGCCAAACCGGGCTTGCCGACCACGACGGCCGAGGGCTCACCCAGCGCGCGGGCGGCGGTGATCAGTTCAGCGGAGACCTTCTTCGGGGCACCATCGGCGTGCTCCACGAGCACGAGTACTTCAGCCATGAGTTCTGTCTTTCTGGAGTCTGTGAATGTGGGCGGAATGGTCTGCTAGATAATTTTTTGAGCCACCAGGTACTCGGCGACCTTCGTGCCGCCTTCGCCCTCGTCGGTGACCTTCTCGCCAGCCGTCTTCGGCGGCTTCGGGGTCGACGAGGTGACCTTCGTGCCTGCGTTGGCCACGCCGACCTCGTCACCCTCGACGCCGATCTCGGCAAGCGTCAGCGTGGTCACTTCCTTCTTCTTGGCGGCCATGATGCCCTTGAAGGACGGGAAGCGCGGCTCGTTGATCTTCTCGGTGACGCTCACCACGGCAGGCAGCGGAGCCTCGACGGTGAACACGCCGTCGTCGGTCTCGCGCTCGCCGGTCACCTTGCCGCCGTCGACGGTCAGCTTGCGCAGGTGCGTCAGCTGCGGCAGGCCCAGGTACTCGGCGATGATCGCCGGTACTGCCCCGCCGACACCGTCGGTGGCCTCATTGCCCGCGATGACCAGCTCGGTGCCCTCGACGGTGCCAAGCGCGCGGGCCAGCGTCCATCCGGTCTGCACCATGTCGGAGCCGTGCAGGCCCTCATCCAGGACGTGGACGGCCTTGTCGGCGCCCATCGACAGGGCTTTGCGGATCGCCTCGGTGGCGCGCTCGGGACCGGCGGTCAGCACCGTCACGGTCGAATCGCCGCCTTCCTTCTCCTTGATCAGCAGCGCCTCTTCGACGGCGCGCTCGTTGATCTCGTCGAGCACGGCATCGGCGGCCTCGCGGTCAAGGGTGAAGTCGCCGTCGGACAGCTTGCGCTCCGACCATGTGTCAGGGACCTGCTTGATCAGGACCACGATGTTCGTCATGAGTCTGGTTCGTCCTCCTCGAAGGAGACCGGCGGTCGGTCCCCACTACCACGGTGAAAGCATTCGCCACCATGTTACTCGCCGGTAACTTAAGGTGGTTCGCACGAACACCATAGCTGGTCGAAGTTTGTTCTCTGACTTCGGTTAAGTCGCTGTAGATCGGCTCAACCGTTCGCGAAGCGGCCACCAACCCTCCTCCTGGGTTAGCCTGCCTTTTGCGATGAGCTCATTTGTTACCGACGGTCCGGCCGGGCCGGAGGGCGCCCTGCCGCTGACCGGAGAACGCACGATTCCCGGGTTGGCCGAGGAAAACTACTGGTTCCGCCGACACGAGGTGGTCTACCAGCGATTACGCGACCGCTGCACCGGTCGCGACGTGCTGGAGGCCGGCTGCGGGGAAGGCTACGGCGCCGATCTGATTGCCGACATCGCGCGCAAGGTGATCGGGTTGGACTACGACGAGGCCACCGTGGCCCATGTGCGTGCCCGCTACCCGCGAGTGGATATGCGCCACGGCAATTTGGCGGAGCTGCCACTGGCCGACAGCTCAGTCGATGTAGTGGTGAACTTCCAAGTGATCGAGCATTTGTGGGATCAGCCACAGTTCGTGGCCGAATGCCTGCGGGTACTGCGGCCATCAGGCGTTCTGCTGATGTCGACGCCCAACCGGGTGACCTTCTCCCCCGGCCGCGACACCCCGATCAACCCGTTTCACACCCGCGAGCTCAACGCCGACGAACTCACCGAGCTACTCGAGACCGCGGGGTTCAGGCTCGAAGCCATGCAGGGTGTCTTCCACGGCCGCGGCCTGGTCGAGCTGGACGACAAGAACGGCGGCTCGATCATCGACGCACAGATCGCCCGCGCGCTCGCCGATGCGCCGTGGCCCCAACAGCTGCTGGCCGACGTCGCGTCGGTCACCGCGGACGATTTCGACCTGACTGACGCGGGTGACCGCGATATCGATGACAGCCTCGATCTCGTCGCCATCGCGGTGCGGCCATGAGTGAGCCGGTACCGGGGCTATTCACCCTGGTGCTACACACCCATCTGCCGTGGCTGGCCCATCACGGTCGCTGGCCGGTCGGCGAGGAATGGCTCTACCAGTCGTGGTCGGCGGCCTACCTGCCGTTGATGCGGGTGCTGCGCAAGCTAGCCGACGAGGACCGTGGGCACTTGCTCACGCTCGGGATGACTCCCGTGGTCACCGCGCAACTCGACGACCCGTATTCGCTGACGGGTATGCATCACTGGCTGGCCAACTGGCGGCTCCGCGCCAAGGAGGCCACCACCCTGCCGGAACCATTGCGGGAGTTCGGCATTCGCGAGGTCGCCGAGGCCGATCGTGAGCTCGACGAGTTCACCACGCTGTGGCGGCACGGCGCGAGTCCCCTGCTGCGCGAGTTGATCGATGGGAACACCATCGAGTTGCTCGGCGGACCGCTGTCGCATCCGTTCCAGCCGCTGATGAACCCGCGGCTGCGCGAGTTCGCGCTGCGCGAAGGGCTTGCCGACGCGCACCAACGGCTGGCACACACCCCGACGGGTATCTGGGCACCGGAGTGCGCGTACGCGCCTGGCATGGAATTCGATTACGCCGCAGCCGGTGTCGGGCATTTCATGGTCGACGGCCCGTCGCTGCACGGAGACACCGCGTTGGGACGACCGGTCGGCAGCACCGACGTCGTCGCGTTCGGTCGCGATCTTGCGGTCAGCTATCGGGTGTGGTCGCCGAAGTCCGGCTATCCGGGCCATGCGGCATACCGCGACTTCCACACATATGACCACATCACCGGCCTCAAGCCGGCCCGCGTGACCGGGCGCAATGTTTCCTCCGATGCCAAGGCGCCCTATGAACCCGAACGCGCCGACCGGACCGTCGACGGACACGTCGCCGATTTCGTCGACGTGGTGCGGCGACGGCTCGTCACCGAGAGCGAACGGATCGGTCGGCCCGCACATGTGATCGCCGCGTTCGACACCGAACTCTTCGGTCACTGGTGGTACGAGGGGCCGGTGTGGCTGGAGCGTGTCCTGCGGGAACTGCCGGCGGCGGGCATCCGCGTCGGCACGCTGTCCGACGCCGTGGCCGACGGGTTCACCGGTGGGGCAGTCGAATTACCGCCCAGCTCGTGGGGGTCCGGCAAGGACTGGTCGGTTTGGTCGGGTGAGAAGGTCGCCGATTTGGTGCAGCTGAACACCGAAGTCGTCGACACCGCGCTGAGCACCGTGGACAAGGCCTTCGAGCAGAACGCGTCGGTCGGTGCTCCCGTCGCACGCGACGTGGTCGCCGATCAGATCCTGCGGGAGACGCTGCTGACGGTGTCCAGCGACTGGCCCTTCATGGTCAGCAAGGACTCGGCGGCCGACTACGCCCGCTATCGCGCGCACCTGCACGCGCACGCCACCAGGGAGATCGCGGGCGCGCTCGCGACGGGTCGCCGCGAACAGGCCGAGAGGTTGGCCGCGGGTTGGAACCGCGCCGACGGCCTGTTCGGCGCGCTCGACGCGCGGAGGCTCCCGCCCGCATGAAGATCCTGATGGTGTCGTGGGAGTACCCGCCGGTGGTCATCGGTGGACTCGGACGGCATGTCTACCAGCTGGCGACGGCGTTGGCGGCCGCCGGACACGAGATCGTCGTGCTCAGCCGCCGCCCGTCGAACACCGATCCGAGTACCCACCCCTCGACCGACGAGGTCAGCGAGGGTGTGCGGGTCGTCGCCGCCGCCCACGACCCGCACGAGTTCGACTTCGGTACCGACATGATGGCCTGGACGCTGGCGATGGGTCACTCGATGACGCGGGCCGGGTTGGCCATCAAGACCGCGGGCAGACGACCCAGGCCGTGGCGCCCTGACGTGGTGCACGCGCACGACTGGCTGGTCGGCCACCCTGCCGTCGCTATTGCCGAGTTCTTCGACGTGCCACTGGTTTCCACGATCCACGCCACCGAGGCGGGTAGGCACTCGGGCTGGGTGTCCGGTCGCATCAGTCGGCAGGTGCACGCCGTGGAGTCATGGTTGGTACGCGAATCCGATTCGCTCATCACGTGTTCGAGGTCGATGAGCGAGGAGATCACCGAACTCTTCGGCCCCGGCCTTTCCGAGATCCGGGTCATCCGCAACGGCATCGACGCGGGCCTGTGGCCGTTCGCGCCGCGAACGCCCCGAAAGGGCCCCGCACAGTTGCTCTACCTCGGTCGGCTCGAGTACGAGAAGGGCATTCACGACGCTATCGCCGCGCTACCGCGCATCCGACGCACCCATCCTGGGACCACGCTGACCATCGCCGGCGACGGCACCCAATACGAATGGCTGGTTGAGCAGGCCC
Source organism: uncultured Actinomycetota bacterium (assembly GCA_963756865.1). Lineage (GTDB taxonomy): Bacteria > Actinomycetota > Actinomycetes > Mycobacteriales > Mycobacteriaceae > Mycobacterium. Next base: position 5,514 of record CAVWPQ010000001.1, read on the forward strand.
GAAAGCACAAGGTGCTCAAGGCCGTAACGTTCGTCGGCCGCGTCGATCACGAGGGACTCGTGCAACTGCTTCACGCGGCGGACGCGGCGGTGCTGCCGAGCCACTACGAGCCGTTCGGCATCGTGGCGCTGGAAGCGGCGGCGACGGGCACCCCGCTGGTCACCTCCAATGTGGGCGGCCTCGGCGAAGCGGTGATCAACGGCAAAACTGGAATCTCCTTCCCGCCGCGCGATACCGCCGCCCTTGCCGCAGCTGTACGGGTCGTGCTCGACGATCCGCAGGCGGCGCAACAGTGGGCGATCGCTGCGCGGGAGCGATTGACGTCGGACTTCGACTGGCACACCGTCGCAAGCGAAACCGCTCAGGTCTACCTCGCCGCCAAACGCGGCGTACGCCAACCGCATCCGCGCCGGATGATCGTCGAACACGCGCTGCCCGACCGCTGACGGTTCGACCGGCGTCGAACCATTCCGCACCTGGCGTGGGGTGGTTCAGGGCGTCGGCGCGGCGTTGAGGGCCACCACGCCTCGGGCGTTGGCGGCATTCGGACCATCGCTGAAACAGAGGACGCCGTTCTCTGCCATGAAGGCACAAATGCCCTACACGGTGGGCCGCATATCGCGTCACGGTTGACCGATGACGGAACCTCGCGAGTCGCGGGCCGAACAGACCGAAGTGGTCGGGGAGGAACGGCGAGCCGTGGAGACTTCGCCATACGACGACAGACGCAGCAGACCGAACTCGATCTTGGTGTGGGTCGGCATTGCTGCCGGTGTCGTCTTCATCGTCGCGGTGGTCTTCTTTTCCGGCTTTTTCATCGGTAGAAGCTCATCAAGCAACTTCCGTGGTGGGTATCACCAGCCGGGGATGATGTGGCCCAGTCAGACGGGACCATACGGCCAGTGGGGGCCGGGCGTGACGGGTCCCGGCGGGATGATGGGACCTTACGGTCCGTCGCGGGGTCAGCCGACAACGACGGCCCCCACCACACCACAGCCATAGTGCCGCTACGAGGTGAGATCACGATGACGCATTTGATGAATCGCCGGGCGGCGCTCGCTGCTCTCGGCGCGTTGGCGGCGGGCAGTGTCCTTGGCGTTGGCTATGTCATCCGCAACATCGTCGCATCGCCGACGCCGGGGTTCCGGCTCACCAATGGACCCGGCGACGGGATGATGGGTATGAGTGCCGCCGACATGCAGCTCTATATGCAGATGTTCGCTCGGCACAACGAGATCAGCCGCACGGTCGAAGAAATACCCGGCGGCGTGCGCACAACCACCGAATCGAACTCACCAAACCTAGCGGCCCAGTTACAAACTCACGTCTCCAACATGTACAACCGTCTCGGGCAGGGCGCAGAGGTCACGTGCATGAGCCAAAGCCTGCCGACGCTTTTTCGGAACGCTGGCGGCTACCGCCGCCAACTCACGGTCACGCCCACTGGCGTCATCGCCGAGGAGACTGCCGACGACCCGAACCTCGTCCAAGCCATCCGCGAGCATGCCCGAGAGGTAAGCGGTTTCGTCCGTGAGGGCATGCCGGCGATGATGCAAGCGATGATGAGCGGCTCGATGGGACCAGGGGCAATGATGGGACCGCGCTGACAGCAGACGCGCACGCTCGCGGCTAGCGGGATGCTTTCTTGCGTTCGATGTCGGCGAGTGCCGCCGCCAGCTTCGCGCGCTCGGCGGCCGAGGTGTCCCATGCCAGTTTGCGGTTCTTGACGACCTTGGCGGGCGCGCCGACCGCGATGGAGAAGTCCGGAATGTCGCCCTTCACCACGGCGTGTGAGCCGAGCACGCAACCCCGTCCGACGGTGGTGTTGCGCAGGATGGTGACCTTGGTCGCGATCCAGGTGTCCGGCCCGATCCGGACAGGACCCTTGAGGATGCCCTGGTCCTTGATCGGCACGTTGATGTCGTCCATCCGGTGGTCGAAGTCGCAGACGTAGACCCAGTCGGCCATCAGCACCGAATCGCCGAGCTCGATGTCGATGTAGGTGTTGATGACGTTGTCGCGGCCCAGCACCACCTTGTCACCGAAGCGAAGCGAACCCTCATGGCACCGGATCGTGTTCTTGTCGCCGATGTGCACCCAGCGACCGATCTCCATCGTCGACAGCTCGGGGGTGGCCTGGATTTCCACGCCCTTACCGAGAAAAACCATGCCCCTTGTGATGATGTGCGGGTTCGCCAGCTTGAACTTGAGTAGCCGCCAGTACCTCACCAGATACCACGGGGAATAGGCCTTGTTTTTGATCACCCATTTGAGCGACGCCACGGTCAGGAAGTTAGCCTGGCGCGGGTCGCGGAGCCGCGAGCCCCGCCAGCGCTTGTGCAACGGCGCACCCCACATCGTCGTCATGGCCGGAAAGCCTACGCGAGCGCTTGGGCCCCGAACGGTTACCCTCACGTGGGTTTACGAATAGGAACGGGAAAGGACCGAGTGTTCCGGCGACTCACCGCGCTTGCGTCAACAGCGCTGATCACGGGTGCTCTTGCCGGTTGCGGTAACACCGACTCCTGGGTCGAGGCGCACGCCTCCGACGGCTGGCCTGCCCAGTACGGCGACGCCGCCAACAGCAGCTACACCGATGTGGCCGGGGCCGACACGCTCGAGCTGGAGTGGAGCCGCTCGGTCAAGGGCGGCCTCGGCGCCACGGTGGCGCTGGGATCGGGACGTTATCTCGCGGCCAACGCGCAGACCAAGGCCGGCTGCTCACTGATGGTGTGGGAATCCGACAACAACGCACGGCAGCGCTGGTGCACCCGGCTGTGGCAGGGCGGCGGTTCGTCGAGCCCGTTGTGGGACGGTTTCGACAACCTCTACATCGGTCAGCCCGGCGCGATGCTGGCGTTCCCGCCGACGCAGTGGATCCGGTGGCGGCAACCTGTCATCGGTATGCCGACCACCGCAAGGATTCTTTCGCCCGGCCACCTCCTGGTCGTGACCCATCTCGGCCAGGTTCTGCTGTTCGACGCTCACCGGGGCACCGTCATCGGCAACCCGCTGGACCTCGTCGAGGGAATCGACCCGACCGACTCAGCACGCGGGCTGACCGACTGCGCGGCGGGACGGCCCCGTTGTCCCGTCGCGGCCGCGCCCGCGTTCGCCGCCAAGGCGGGGATGGTGGTGGTGCCGGTGTGGCAGCCCGGCGCCCCCTCGTCGGTGCTCGTCGGCCTGAAGTACAACCCCGATCGCAATCCGATGCTGTCTCCTGCGTGGACAAGCGACGCGGTCAAGGCAGGCACGATGGCCAGCCCGGTCGCCTCTGCCGACGGATCGACGATCTACGTCAGCGGCCGCGACAACAGGCTGTGGGCCATCGACGCGGAGAACGGCAAGTCCAAGTGGTCGACGCCGCTGAAGTTCCTGTCCCAGACCCCACCGTCGGTGACCCCTGGCGACGACATCATCGCAGGCGGCGGACCCGATACCAGACTGGTCGCGATCAAGGACCGCGGTGACCACGCCGACGTGATCTGGACCCGCGACGACGTCTCGCCGTTGACGACGTCCAGCCGTGCGGGCGAACGCGTCGGCTACACCGTGATCAAAGACGGCGAAAGCGGCCAGGCGCTGCTGGTGTTCGACCCGACCGACGGCCACACCGTGAACAGCTATCCGCTACCCGATGCGACCGGGTTCCCGGTCGGGGTGTCGATCGCCCACGACGGCCGCGTCGTCGCCGCGACCAGCGACGGTCAGGTGTACGGGTTCGCGCCTTCGCGCTAGGCGATCATCCGGTCGACGGGGCCCCGCGGGATCGACACCGCAAGGGCGCCGGCCGACTCCGGCAGGATCGCGCCCTGAGCGAAGAAGAAGACCAGGTTGTCGTTCTGGATCGCGAAGTTCTCGTAGGTCGCCGGGTTCAGCCCGACCGCGGGTGAGATCGCGGGCTTGGTGCCCATCTGCTTCTCCAGCTCCGCCTCCACCAGCGGGAAGATGATCGGCCACGGGTTGGCCCCTGGCTGGAACAGCGGCTGCGTCTTCTCCCGACCACCGGTGTCGAGCACGATGGGCCAACGCAGGGTCTGATCCCAGTTGAACGCCTTGTAGAAGGTCTGCGGCTTGGTGCCGCCGACGTCCTGGTAGACCTTGAACACCACCGACTGCGTGCCGCGTGGCGGGACCGCCGAGCTGTACTCGGTCGGCGTGACCTCCAGTTGGTAGGGCATGGTGCGCACGTCGGGGCCATTCGCGACATTGACGAAGCCGTCGCGGGTCTGCTTGACCCAGTCGAAGACCGCCTGCACATCGGGATAGCTGGCCGGGTAGGTGATGCTCAGGTTGTAACCGGTATCGGCTTCGGAGATCACGCAGTCCTGGCCGACGAGGCTGCCCTTGAGATCCGAGCACTTCGGCGGTGCGGCAGACGCGGGAACCGCGGCGACGCTGGAGAAACCGACGAGCACAGCCGCCGTTGCAGCGAGAATCGACGTGGATAGACGCATGGATGAGATCCTCTTCGGGCCAGAGCGGCACCGTAGCCGCCAGACGCCACAATATACAGGCGGCAGCAAAGCAAGTTTTAGCGTGAGGGTCGGCAGATGAATGCCGTCGCGCGGCTTGCCGCGCCGGAGCCGATTCGGGTGACCACCACCGACACCTGGTGTGAGCCACGCAACTTCAGCCGCTTGCGCAGCGTGTCCGGGTCGAGGTCGACGCCGCGCACCAGGATCTCGACGGCGCCCGCGTCGTGCGTAGAGAGCACTTGACGCAACCTCTTCTCGCTGTAGCCGATCTCTTCGAGCACCTCGAAACCGCGCACGCCGTCGGGCAGCCGGTCGCCGGTCAGATAGGCGATGTCGGGATCGAGCTGCCAGAGCCCGTGCCTGGCGGCGTAGTGCCGGACAAGTCCGGCACGCACCACCGCACCGTCGGGATCGACGATCCATCTGCCCGCAGCTGCCACCGGGCAGTCGTCGGGTTCGGCGTCGGTGATCTGCTCGGCAGCATCCAGTACCGTGGCGCGCCGTCGCACACCCGATTCGGCGATGGCCTGCGGCCAGAGGCACGCCTCGCGGACACTGCCGTGCAGTGACGTGACCTCAATCTCGCCGTCGAAGCCGAGCCGCTCGAGCTCCCCGAAATCGATTCCCGGCGCGCACTTCACGACGAGAGCTCGGCCGCGGTAGACCTCGAACAGCCGGTCCAGCGGTGGGGTGTAGTCGAACGGGTCGAACCGCCGCCGCCCGGCACCCCTGCGGGCCGGGTCGGCGAGAACGACCGCGTCGCGGGTGACGGGCGCTAGAGCGTCGGCGCGGCACAGCGCCACGTCACCGACGTTGTGCCTGGCCATGGCAAGCCTTACCGGATCCGTGTCGCTGCCCACCACATATCGGGCCGAATTCCGCAGTGCCGCAAGCTCTGTGCCGACCGAACAGGTGACATCGTGCACGGTCGCATCCGCGAGCCGAATTGCCCGGTGCTCGGCCACCCGCTGTGCGGTCGCCTGCTGGAGCGCGTCGTCGGTGAACAGCCAAGCCGACGGGTCGTCGAATTTGGCCGTCGCCCTTCGGCGCAGTAACACCGTCTCCACGAGGACCGGCGTACGGTCGCCGAATTGCCTTCGTATCGCGTCGATGTCGGAGATACGGGTCGCGCCGGTCAGCGGGTAGCCGTCGACATCGCGCAGCGCCTGCGCACCCGTCTCGCCGCTCAGATAGGCGACGTCATCGCAGCTGAATTGGAAGCCGACGGCTACGACGGCTTGACCCCGGTCACCATGACGTTGTAGAACCAGCCCTTCGGCACGACGCGACGCCACACGTTGTGATCCACCCAGCTCAGCGTCGTCCAGCTGGAAAACGCGAACTTGGCCCAGCCCCAGCCAAGGCGGCCAGGAGGTACCGCCGCCTCGATTGTGCGGATCGGCCAGCCGAGCATCGCGGCGGTGAACTCTGTTGTCTGGGTGGAGATATCGACGGCGCCCGCACTACGCGCCATCTTCTCCAGATCGTCGGGTGAGAACGTGTGCAGATCGACGATCGCCTCCAACGCAGCCGCTCGCGACGACTCGTCGAGCTCGGCCTGCGGGCGCCGCCAGCCGGACAGGCCGGGCAGCTTGGTCACGTTCGTCACGGCCCGCCACGTCAGAGTCGACAGCGGACGGGCGTAGTTTTCGCCCGAGTTCGTCGGCTCGCCCGCGAAGATGAACCGGCCGCCGGGCTTGAGCACGCGGACGACCTCGCGCAGCGACAGCTCCACGTCGGGGATGTGGTGCAAAACGGCGTGGCCCACGACCAGATCGAAGGTGTCGTCGTCGTACGGGATGCGTTCGGCGTCGGCGACCCGGCCGTCGATCTCGAGGCCGAGGTTCTGGCCGTTGCGGGTGGCGACCTTGACCATGCCTGGCGACAGGTCGGTGACCGAACCGCGCCGCGCGACGCCGGACTGGATCAGGTTCAGCAGGAAGAAGCCGCTGCCGCAGCCGAGCTCCAGTGCGCGGTCATACGGCAGTTTGCGCTGCTCCTCGAAGGGCACGGTGGCGTCGAACAGGTCGCGCGCGTAGTCGATGCATCGCTTGTCGTAGGAGATCGACCACTTGTCGTCGTAGCTCTCGGCCTCCCAGTCGTGATAGAGCACCTGGGCCAGCTTGGAGTCGTGGCGGGCCGCTTCCACCTGCTCTGCGGTGGCGTGGGGGTTGGGCGACGGATCGAAACTCATGGAGGGCAGCCTAACGGCCGTCACCGAACGAGGCTTTGGCGGCGGCAAGGACCTGCGACGGATGCTCCACCAGGCGCTGCGCCCAAGCCGCCGCGGCGTCGTACACCGCGTCGGGCGCCACCATCTCGTCGATCAGGCCGAGGACCAGCGCCTCCTTGGCGTCGACGAACCGCCCGGTGAAGACCAGATCCTTGGCCTTGCTCTCCCCGATCGCGCGGGCCAACCTGGCCGTGTCACCGGGCGGAAAGCCCGACAGGATCTCCGTGGCGCCGACCTTGACGTTGTCGCCTGCCACCCGCCGGTCCGCGGCAAGGGCCAGCGTCAGCCCGCTGCCAAGCGCGTACCCGGTGATCGCCGCCACCGTCGGCTGCCGAATCGCACCGAGGGCGTCGAAGGCGTCCCGGCTCGCCGCGGCGGCGCCCGCGGCCTCGTCCGCGGTGAGGGTCTGCAACACCGTTACGTCGTCGCCCGCGCAGAAGATCTCGTGCCCGCCGAACAGGATCACCGCCGAAATGCCGTCGCGGGTGCCGAGTTCGGCTGCGGCGTCGATGATCTCGCGACACATCTGCCGGGTCAGCGCGTTGGTCGGCGGCCGCGACAGCAGCAGGGTGGCGACGCCTGGGTGCTCGTCGAGGGTGTGAATGCTGACGAACTCCCTCACGGCGTGCGACCTCCGAGCGCCTGGTTGTAGCGTTCGCCGTCGAAGAATTCGAACTCCAGGTTGCCGTCGGTCATGCTCATGTTCGGCGAGACGGGGACGATCGTGCGTTCGACGGCGAGTATTTCGGCGACCGGGTGGCCTGCCAGCGCGTCGAGCTGCGTCCATGTCGGCGGCAGCAGGAAGCTGCGGCGGGCCGCGAAATCCTCCAACGCGGCTTCTGGCGTGATCCAGTCGGCATGGTCGGATTCGGTGTTCTCGCCATCGGCAAGCTGCCCGTCTGGAAGCGCACCGACGAAGAAATAGGTGTCGTAGCGGCGGGTTCGCTCCTCCTTCGGGGTCACCCAGTTCGCCCACGGGCGCAGCAGATCGGAGCGCAGCATCAGCTTCTCGGTGTGCAGGAACTCCGCGAAGGACAGCTCCCTGCTGACCAGCGCGCCCCGATAGTCGCGATAGCTCGACGCGTCGTCGACCAGCAGATCCGGATCGTCAGCAGCGCCGGCGAAGAGGACGCCGCACTCCTCGAACGTCTCCCTGGCGGCGGCGCATACGAGCGCCTCGGCCAGATCGGCGTCGGTTCCCAGTCGGTTGGCCCACCAGTGCTTGTCGGGCCCATGCCATGCGATGTCGGCGTTGCGGTCGCGGTCGTCGACTCCACCGCCGGGAAACACCATCACTCCCCCGACGAAGTCCATCCCCCGGTGCCGTCTCATCAGGAACACCTTGATTCCGTCAGCTGTGTCCCGGATCAGCATCACCGTGGCCGCGGGTCGCGGGACCAGTGGATCTTCGGACCCCATCAACGCCTCCTGTGGGCCGCCCGGCTCCTGGTGCGCCTGGCGAAATAACGGCCGTCGATGACGTCGAGGGCAATGGATTGACCGAATGCCTTCGACAGGTTCTGCGCGGTCAGCACGTCGGTCAGCAACCCTGCGTCGACGACATGGCCTTCGGAAAGGATCAGGGCGTGGCTGAAACCCTGCGGGATTTCCTCGACATGGTGGGTGACCAGCACGATCGCAGGCGCATCCGGATCGGCTGCCAGATCAGCCAGCCGTGCGACAAGTTCCTCGCGACCACCGAGGTCGAGTCCGGCCGCCGGTTCGTCGAGCAGCAGCAGCTCGGGGTCGGTCATCAGGGAGCGGGCGATCAGTACGCGCTTGCGTTCGCCTTCCGACAGCGTCTCGTAGGTGCGCTCGGCGAGGTGCTCGGCGCCGACGCTTTCCAGCATGTCTACGGCCTGGGTGTAATCGACGTCCTCGTAGCGCTCCCGCCACCGGCCCAGCACCGCATATCCGGCAGACACCACGAGGTCGCGCACCACCTCCCCCTCGGGAACGCGTTGCGACAGCGCCGAACTGCTCAGGCCGACGCGCGCGCGCAGCTCGGACATGTCCGTGCGGCCCAGCCGTTCGCCGAGCACGAACGCGGTGCCAGAGGACGGATGCTCCATAGCGGCCGCGATCCGCAGCAGCGATGTCTTGCCCGCGCCGTTGGGCCCGATCACCACCCACCGCTCATCGAGCTCGACCGACCAGGTGACCGGCCCGACGAGAACCTGGCCACCGCGACGAAGGGTGACCCTGGCGAAGTCGATCAGCAGGTCTTCCTCGACGCTGTCGCTTTCGGAGTCGGGCACTTACTCATCGTAGTGTGATGATTTCGGCGTCTTCGGTTGCGCCTCGCGCGACTGTCCTCACCCAAATCGCCGCAGTCACGGCAAAATCGACCAGCCGTCTGAGCCGTTCATGATCACCACGTCCGCCGTGCCCGCCGTCGACGTCACCAGGTCGGCGTTCGGCTGGTCGGTGCCTGCGACCCAGGCTTGTGCGGCGTCGGGGCTCTTGCCGAACTCGACGTGGCGGGCCACCAGCCGTTCGACGCGCAAAGCCTCGTCGCTGGTGACGAACCAGACGCGGTCCATGGCCCGCCGCGCCCGAAGCCAGGCCGGGTCTTCGAGCAGCAGATAGTTGCCCTCGGTGATCACCAGCCGCACGGTAGGCAGCACCGCCAGCGCGGCGGCCAGTGGTTGTTCGAGTGTGCGGTCGAATCCCGGGGCATAGACCGGCGCGTCGGTTTCCACGGCGACCCGCTCGAGCAGGTGCGCGTAGCCCAGTGGATCGAATGTGTCCGGTGCGCCCTTGCGACCGGAGGCGCCGATGCGGCGAAGCTGCTCATCGGCTAGGTGAAAGCCGTCCATCGGGACGTGGGCGACCCAGCCGGGTCCCCTACGTTCGCCGAGGACGGCGAGAAGCTGCTCGACCAGCGTGGACTTGCCCGCTCCCGGGCTTCCTGCGATGCCGAGGACGGCACGCTGTCGCTTCTCGGCGAGCCCGATGGCGTCCTCCACCAGCAGGTCAAGGGTGTTGAATTGCGCAGCCACGCACTCCATCGTCGCCGCCCGCCGAATCGATGTGGCGCTCGGGTAGCCGAATTCGGCGCGCTGTCGCGCGCCCAGCCGCAGATTCCGCGCCCAAATCGCTGGCGGCAGCGGCGGAGGCCCAGCCGCTGCGCGCCAACACCTTCTTCGGTGTGATGTGGACGAAGAACTGCACCAGCGGACCGATCCCGCACGCATACAGAACGGTGCCGACGCCGACGGTTCCGCCCAGCAGCCAGCCGATGGTCAACACCGTGGCCTCGATCGAGGTACGAACCAGCCGGACCGACAACCCGGTGCGGACGACCAGCCCGGTCATCAGGCCGTCGCGAGGCCCGGGGCCGAGGCCCGCGCCGATGTAGAGGACGGTGCTCATCGCATTGAGCACGACGGCGCCGACCATCATCGCGATGCGCACCGGAAGTGCTGCAGGCGTTGGCATCAACGCGAGCGAGGCGTCCACCGTCACCGCGATGACGATGACGTTGGCGATGGTGCCGAAGCCAGGACGATTGCGCAGTGGGATCCAGGCCAGTAGCACCGCAACCCCGACGACGGCGGACGCGATGCCGATGGTCATCGGCGTTCGCAGCGCCAGACCCTGATGGAACACGTCCCACGGGTCGAGCCCGAGGTCGGCGCGCACCATCATCGCCATCGAGAAGCCGTAGCCGATCAGCCCGAGCAGCAGCGCGCCGCCGCGGGTGGTCGCGCTACGCATGGTGGGGGAAGCGGATCCGTATCAGCTCGAGATCGTTGCGCATCCGTTCCGCGTCGCGGTCGAGGAACTCCGCGGGTATGCGCTCGCTCGGGTGGAAGAACCGGCCCCAAGTGCGGGCCACTCTGGATGTCCAATGTGTGCTCATACCCAAATAATGTGACCAACTGGCTTGTTATTCCATAGCCAGTCGGCGCATACTGGCTTGCAATGACGGTCGAAATGCACGCAAGAGCTCTCGATGTGGACCTTCTGGCCCGCGAACTCGGCAACTGGCGGACGTCCAGTCGCAGCGGCCCCGCCTACCACGGCCTGTCCGATGCCATCCGGCTGCTGATCGTGGACGGCCGCATCCCCGTCGGCGCGCGACTGCCCAGCGAGCGCGCGATGGCCGATGCGCTGCGGGTATCACGCACCACGGTGACCGCCGCGTACGCCCAGTTGGGCGAGGACGGCTACCTCAACGCCCGTCGCGGCGCGCGCAGCACGACTGCGCTGCCTGTGGCACCGGCAACCCGCACCGAATCGGCCGCACCGACGATGAGCCTTGCGGCCGCCGCCTTGTCCGCCCCCGCCGCCTCGGTGAGCGAAGCGTTCGTCGACGCGGTCCACGATGTGACGCCCTATCTGCACAAGGTGGGCCACGAACTGGTAGGCGTAGACGTGTTGCGGGAGGCCATCGCCGAAAGATATTGCGAGCGCGGTCTTCCCACCGAGCCCGACGAGGTGCTGGTGACAACGGGCGCCCTGCACGCCTTCAACCTCGTGCTGACGACGTATGTGCAGTCCGGTGATCGTGTCCTCGTCGAACAGCCCACGTATCACGGCGCGTTGACATCCATCACCACCGCGGGGGCACGGCCCGTTCCGGTGGCGATGACAGACGACGGCTGGGAACTCGACGCGCTGGCGGCCGCAGTGCACCAACTGTCCCCGAGCCTGGCGTATCTGATTCCTGACAACCAGAACCCCACCGGGCTGACGATGCCCGCGCACGACCGAAAGCGGTTGGCAGCCATCATCGCCGAGACGCGCACGCGCACCGTGATCGACGAGACGATTCTCGACATGTGGCTGGACGACGAGGTGCCCGAACCGATGGCGGCGTCGATGACCACGCGACGCGACCTGGTGCTGACCATCGGCTCGATGTCGAAGTCGTTCTGGGGCGGCCTTCGGATCGGCTGGATCCGCGCCGAGCGAGCCACCATCGCCACCATCGCCGCGCTGCGCCCGTCGATCGACATGGGCACACCAGTTCTCGAACAGTTCGCCGCGGCAAGGCTTCTCGGGCAGCGCAATGATCTCCTGCCCGAGCGGCGAGACATTCTGCGGGCCCGCCGCACATTTCTGCTCGAGCTGCTCGACCGGCACCTTCCCGACTGGGAACCGGGCGGCGGCCACGGCGGCATGTCGTTGTGGGTGCGGTTGCCGGCGCCGATGAGCACGGCGCTGTCGGCTGCCGCGTCCCGGATGGGCCTCGAGCTGCCGTCGGGACCTCGATTCGGTGTCGACGGAACTCTGGAACGCTTTGTGCGCGTGCCCTATGCGCTTCCCGAGGACGAGCTGTCTGCGGCGATCGAGTTGTTGGCCCGGGCATGGCACAGCGTCACCGGTTCCACCGCACCGGAGCCGAGCACCATCGTTGTCTAGTTGTCGGGTATCTCGACACGGCGCAGCGTGCCGTCGATGCTGTCGGCGGCCTCGATCTCGCCTCGTGTGATGCCGAGGATGAACAGCACGGTGTCCAGATACGGGTTGCTCAGCGACGCATCGGCCACCTCGCGCAGCGCCGGTTTGGCGTTGAACGCCACGCCGAGGCCCGCCGCGGCCAGCATGTCGATGTCGTTGGCACCGTCACCGACGGCGACCGTCTGCTCCATCGGCACGCCTGCCTGCTGCGCGAAATCCCTCAGCGCCTTGGCTTTTCCTGGCCGGTCGATGATTTGCCCGACGACCCGGCCGGTCAGTTTCCCGTCGACGATCTCCAGCTGGTTGGCGGCGACGAAATCCATCTCCAGTTCGTGTGCCAGTGGCTCGATCACCTGACGGAAGCCGCCCGACACAATCCCGCAGTGAAAACCCAAGCGCCGCAACGTCCGGATCGTCGTGCGCGCACCCGGCGTCAGCTCGATCTGCTCGCCGACCTCCTCGAGCACCTCGGCCGGAAGACCAGCGAGTGTCGCGACGCGCCGATTCAGCGATTCGGCGAAGTCCAGTTCCCCCCGCATCGCGGCCTCGGTGATCTCGGCGACGGCCGCGTGCGCACCGACCCGATCGGCGAGCATCTCGATGACCTCGCCCTGGATCAGCGTGGAGTCGACGTCGAAGACGATGAGCCGCTTACCGCGCCGCGCCAGGCTGTAGTCCTCCAGCGCGATGTCCACCGCCTCGTTCACCGCGACCCGCGCCATAGCGGCCTGCAACTGCTTCAAGGCGTCACCCGCGGGTACCGAGACCCGCAGCTCCAGACCCGTCACCGGATAGTCGGAGACGCCGCGGATAGTGTCGATGTTGACGCCGAGTGACGCCACCTCGCGAGCAACCACCCCGAACGCCTCGGCGGTGATCGGCCGACCGAGGACGACGATGGTGTGGGTGGAGGGCTGCCGCATCACCGGCATCTCGTCGCTGCGCTCGATCGTCACGTCGAGGCCAACGCCGTGGATGGCGCTCTGGACCTCATCGCGCAGCGCGGGACCGCCGGCCGCTTCGGCCGTGCCCGATACCAGCACACCCAGCGTCAGACGCCCGCGGATGACGACCTGTTCGACGTTGAGCAGCTCGACCTTGTGCCGCGAAAGCACCTCGAAGAGCGCAGAAGTCACGCCTGGTTGATCGACTCCGGTGACGGTGATCAACACCGAAACCTTTGGCGCACTCACTCCCTGCCGGCCCCCCGCGCCGCCATCAGGTTCTGACGTTCTCACCGTCTAGTCGGGTGACGTCGCCGTCGCCCGGGCCGTGGCTGCGCCCGATGTGCGCCTCGGCGCGCATTCGATCCACCATGTGCGGGTAGTGAAGCTCGAACGCGGGCCGCTCCGAACGGATGCGCGGCAGCTCGGTGAAGTTGTGCCGCGGCGGCGGGCAGCTGGTGGCCCACTCGAGCGAGTTGCCGTAACCCCACGGGTCGTCGACGGTCACCGGCTCGCCGTAGCGCCAGCTCTTGAACACGTTCCACACGAACGGGATCGTCGAGATGCCGAGGATGAACGCGCCGATCGTCGAGATGACGTTCAGCGTGGTGAAACCGTCAGTCGGAAGGTAGTCGGCGTACCGGCGGGGCATGCCCTCGTCGCCAACCCAGTGCTGCACAAGGAACGTGGTGTGGAAACCGATGAACGTTAGCCAGAAGTGCAGCTTGCCCAGCCGCTCGTCGAGCAGTCGGCCTGTCATCTTCGGGAACCAGAAGTAGATGCCCGCATAGGTGGCGAACACGATCGTGCCGAACAGCACGTAATGGAAGTGCGCCACGACGAAATAGCTGTCTGTGACGTGGAAGTCGATCGGCGGGCTGGCCAGCAGCACACCGGACAGGCCGCCCAGCAGGAAGGTGACAAGGAAGCCCACCGAGAACAGCATCGGTGTTTCGAACGTCAACTGCCCCTTCCACATGGTGCCTATCCAGTTGAAGAATTTGATACCGGTCGGCACCGCGATCAGGAACGTCATAAACGAGAAGAAGGGCAGCAGAACGGCTCCGGTTGCGTACATGTGGTGCGCCCACACCGCGACCGAGAGCGCCGCGATGGACAGTGTCGCGTAGATCAGCGTGGTGTAGCCGAAGATCGGCTTGCGGGAGAACACCGGGAAGATCTCGGAGACGATGCCGAAGAACGGCAGCGCGATGATGTACACCTCGGGGTGGCCGAAGAACCAGAACAGGTGCTGCCACAGCAGCACCCCGCCATTGGCCGGGTCATAAATGTGCGCGCCGAGGTGGCGGTCGGCGGCGAGGCCGAATAGGGCGGCGGTCAGCAGCGGGAACGCCATCAGCACCAGGATCGATGTCACGAGGATGTTCCAGGTGAAGATCGGCATCCGGAACATCGTCATACCCGGTGCGCGCATGCAGACCACCGTGGTGATCATGTTGACGCCACCGAGGATGGTGCCGAGACCACCGACGGCCAGGCCCATGATCCACAGGTCGCCGCCGGCCCCAGGGGAGTGGATGGCGTCGGTCAGCGGGGTGTAGGCGGTCCAGCCGAAGTCGGCGGCACCGCCCGGGGTGATGAAGCCGGCGATCGCAATCGTCGCGCCGAACAGGAACAGCCAGAACGAGAAGGCGTTCAACCGCGGGAACGCCACGTCTGGGGCGCCGATCTGCAGCGGCAGCACCAGGTTGGCGAATCCGAACACGATCGGCGTCGCGTAGAACAGCAGCATCACCGTGCCGTGCATGGTGAACAGCTGGTTGTACTGCTCATTGGACAGGAACTGCAGGCCGGGCAGGGCGAGTTCGGTGCGCATGAACAGCGCCATCAACCCGCCGATGAAGAAGAAGACGAAGCAGGCGACGCAGTACATGATGCCGATCAGCTTGTGATCGGTGGTGGTGATCAGCTTGTAGATCAGGCTGCCCTTGGGGCCGAGCCGCGCAGGGAATGGACGACGGGCCTCGAGTTCTCCGACCGGGGGCGCTTCGGCTACCAACTCGTCCTCCAAACGTCTCTCGCGGACATGCCCGCAACTAGCTGTCCGAATCTTATCTCTCGAAGCTGCCGATGTCGGCACGGGTCCTACAAACCGTCGTAATTGATTTCGCGGGGTCCCCCTGTGGCGTTTGTTACCGTCGGGCCCGTGTTGATCCGCCGTCCGGCGCCCCTCCCGCGCAAGCGGGCGGTACCCCCACTGATCGCATCCGCGGCGGCCCTGCTGACCGCCGTCGTTGTGACCGTGGTCGGCGGCTGCGGACAGCCCGGCGGCGAAACGTCCTCCCCCGTCGATGAGCCGACCGTCATCACCAGCACCACGAGAATCGCCGGGGCAGGCGTCCTTGGCAATCAGCGCAGGCCGGACGAGTCGTGCGCACCAGCCCCGCTCGCCGCGGATCCAGACGATCGACCGACGTGGACGGTGCGGCACGCCGCCGGAGAGACCGAGGTACCGACGGAGGCCCAGCGGATCGTGGTGCTGGCAGGCGACGTCCTCGATTCGCTGTGCGCGCTCGGCCTGCAGGGGCGGATCGTCGGCGCTGCACTACCGGATGGCTCGGATGCCCAGCCGTCGTACCTCGGCTCCGTGGTGCACGATCTGCCCGCCGTCGGCACCCGCAGCGAGCCCGACCTCGATGCCATCAAGGCGCTCAACCCGGATCTCATCCTCGGATCCGACGTGCTGGCCGCCGACGCGTATCCGGGGCTGTCGAGCATCGCCCCGACCGTGTTCACGGGATCGGCAGGCGCGGAGTGGGAGGACAACCTCCGCACAGTCGGTGCGGCGACCGCCCGCGTCGACGCCACCAATCGATTGATCGACGAATTCACCGCGGCCGCCGACAGAACCGGCACGGAAAACGATGCGACACATTTCCAGGCGTCGGTCGTGCAGCTCACCGACAACTCCCTTCGAGTTTTCGGGCCTGACAGCTTCCCCGGCAGCGTCCTAGCCGATGTCGGCGTGGATCGGCCTGCAGCACAACGCTTTACCGACAAGCCGTACGTCGAGGTGGGCACCAGCGACGAGGATCTCGACAACTCGCCGGACTTCTCGCTCGCCGACGGCGACATCGTGTACGTCTCATTCGAAACGCCCGCGGCCAAGGATCGCGCGGGCGAGGTGATGAACAGCGATGCATGGAAGAAGCTGGCCGCCATGCGTGACAACCGGGTCTACGTGGTCAACAACGAGGTGTGGCAGACCGGCGAGGGCATCGTTGCCGCCAGAGGGATGCTCACGGACCTGCGGTGGATCAACACGCCGATCAACTAACGTCGACACCGTGATTCACGTCTTGAAGTCGACGTATCTGCAATCGCCCGATGTCGTCGCACAGACCCGGCCCGCTCATCTCGAGTTCCTGCAGGAGGAGATCGCGGCAGGTCGCCTGCTGCTCGCGGGGCGGCAGGAGGACGGGTCCGGAGGAGTGTTGGTCACCGCCGACATCGACCTCGAAGAGGCCGACGACATGGTCGCAAGGGACCCCTATACGGCGGCAGGTGCCGCGACTTACGAGCGCACGTCGTTCACTACCGCTGTCCGGGCGCCGGGACTCTAGGAGCAAGTTCACAGCTGCGCGGGGATTAGTTCTCGCGTGTAGGCGGTTGTTCCAGCCGTTGGGCCGCACAGTCGCGGCCATCTCACCTGCTGGTTTAGCTTGCTTTCGCATGTATTGAAGAGGGACCCCGATGACGAATTCCGTAACCGCGTACGCCGCCACATCTGCCACCGCACCGCTGACCAAGACGACGATCACCCGCCGCGATGTGCGACCCCACGACGTCGCCTTCGACATTCACTTCGCGGGCATCTGCCACTCCGACATCCACACCGTGAGGGCCGAATGGGGTCAGCCCGCCTACCCCGTCGTACCCGGACACGAGATCGCCGGTGTGGTCACCGAGGTCGGTTCTGACGTCACCAGGTTCAAGGTCGGCGATCGTGTCGGCGTCGGCTGTTTCGTCGACTCGTGTCGCGAATGCGAGAACTGCCGCGCCGGACTCGAGCAGTACTGCACCGGTTCCGGGATGGTCGGCACCTACAACGCCGTCGGCAATGACGGCGAGGCGACCTATGGCGGGTACAGCGGAGCGATCGTCGTCGACGAGAACTATGTGTTGAGCATCCCCGACAGCCTCCCGCTGAAAGCCGCCGCTCCCCTGCTGTGCGCGGGCATCACCACCTACTCGCCGCTGCGGCACTGGAACGCCGGACCCGGCTCTCGGGTGGCGGTGATCGGCCTCGGCGGGCTGGGCCACCTGGCCGTCAAGCTCGCGGCCGCGATGGGCGCCGAGGTGTCGGTGCTGAGCCAGTCGCTCAAGAAGATGGAGGACGGCCTGCGTCTTGGCGCCGCCCACTACTACGCCACCAGCGACCCCAATACCTTCACCGACCTCGCCGGGTCGTTCGATCTGATCATCAACACGGTTTCGGCCAACCTGGACCTGAACCGCTACATGGACTTGCTCGCGGTCGACGGCACCCTCGTGCAGGTCGGCATGCCAACGGACGCGATGGAAGTCGCCGCCGCGCCGGTGGTGTCCAAGCGGCGCAGCATTTCCGGCTCCATGATCGGCGGCATCGCCGAGACCCAGGAGATGCTCGACTTCTGCGCCGAGCACGATCTGAGGCCCGAAATCGAGGTCATCTCACCGGATTACATCAACGAGGCGTACGAGCGCGTGCTGGCCAGTGACGTGCGATACCGCTTCGTCATCGATACGGAGTCACTGCGCTGACGACATAGGGGCCGGAGTCACTGCGGTGACGACATTGGGCTCTGTGTCGCTGCACGATCTATGTTTCGGGTTCGTCGAACCCCTCCAGCGGCCAACCCGCGGCCGCCAGCCTGGCCGCGACCCGCGCGATGTTCTCCGGGCCGGCGTCGTGGTTCGTGACGTCATTGATGAACTCCGCGATCTCGTCGCGGGTGATGTCACCATCGGCCGCGGCACCCGTTTCGCCGCCGGTGATGTTGCGAACGACCTCTTTGACCTGATCCTCGGTCAGCGGTGTCGCGCGCAGCAGCGCGAGCAGCGGGACGCGATCGGGCCCTGGGACGCCCTCGGGATACCCGCCGCGCAGCCATTGAAGGATCGACTGGAACAACGACGAGGTGGTCACACGGCTAAGTGTGGCCGTTGGCCCTCTGATTTGCTCGTCGTAGGGCGGATCGATGGCCGCGCACCGCTGCACTGCTTGTAATCTCAGCCTTGCGTGCGCAGTGATCACTACGAGTTAGGGGCTAATCGTTTTCGCCTGGTGGGGTCGAACGGTATACCGCTACCGATTCGCCGTGGTCGCAGTCATGGTGGCGCTCTGCCTTGGCAGCGGTATCTACGGCAGCAGCCTCGGTGAGCACGTCACGCAGAGTGGCTTCTTCGATGACGGCAGCGAGTCGGCGCAGGCTTCGCGTCTCGGCGATGAGCACTACGGCAGAGACACCTCGAGCCATGTCGTGGCGATCTACACCGCCCCGGACGGCAAGACCGTCGACGACCCGGCCTTCCGCAAGAAGGTGCTGGACAACCTCGCCCAGGTCGAAAAGGACCACCCGGACCAGCTCCTGCGGTCCATCGGCTATTTCAAAACCCCCGACCTGCTGCGCAACATGGCCGACGCGGACAAGAAGCACGCGTTCATGTCGATCCAGCTCAAGGGCGACAACGACGACCTCATCCTGAAGAACTACAAGGCCGTCCAGGAGGGCTTGGCGAACCCCGGTGTCGACGTGCAGTTGGCCGGCCTGTTGCCGTTGGCCAATGAGCTGACCGGAACCATCGCCACCGACCAGCAGCGGGCCGAGATACTCGCGATGCCGCTGGTAGTGATCTTGCTGTTCTTCGTATTCGGCGGCGTGGTCGCGGCATTCCTGCCCGGCATCATCGGCGGGCTGACCATTGCGGGCGCGCTGGGCATCATGCGGCTGACCGCGATCTCGGTGCCGGTGCACTACTTCGCGCAGCCGGTCGTCACGCTGATCGGCCTCGGCATCGCGATCGACTACGGCTTGTTCGTTGTCAGCCGGTTCCGCGAGGAGATCGCCGAGGGCTACGACACCGAAACGGCGGTCCGCCGCACCGTGGTGACGGCGGGCCGGACCATCGCGTTCTCGTCGGTGCTGATCTCGGCGTCGGTGGGCGGCCTCTTGCTCTTCCCGCAGGGCTTCCTGAAATCCCTGACATACGCCATGATCGCGTCGGTCACGTTGGCGGCGCTCCTGTCGATCACGGTGCTTCCCGCCATTCTGGGGATGCTGGGCCCGAACGTCGACGCTCTGAATGTGCGGACACTGCTACGGATCCCGTTCCTGCGCGACAACGAGAAGACCAATCGGCTGATCACCTGGCTGGGCAACAAACTGCAGAAAACGAAGACAAGCGCGGAGGTCGAGAACGGATTCTGGGGCAGGCTGGCCGACCGCGTCATGAAGCGACCGGTTCTGTTCGCGGCCCCCATCCTCCTCGTGCTGATCATTCTCATCCTTCCGTTGGGCAACATTGCGCTCGGCGGTATCAGCGAGAAGTACCTGCCGCCAACCAATTCGGTGCGCCAAGCACAGGAGGACTTCGACCGGACGTTCCCCGGTTTCCGCGTCGAACCGATCACGCTGGTGATCAAGAGCACCGACGGCAGACCGGTCACCGACGCAGAGGTCGCGCAGGTTCGCAGTGAGGCGCGTGCGATTCCCGGATTCTCCAAGCCGGCAGGCGACCCGTCGAAGATGTGGCCAGAGCGTCCGTATCTCGACGGCGCGTCCAAGGACAAATCTGTCCGGGTGATCCAGAACGGCTTGCAGAACCGCCTCGACGCCAAGGCGAAAGTCGATGAGCTGAGATCGATCGCGAAACCGCACGACCTGGAATTGTTCGTCGGTGGCACCCCCGCGCTCGAACAAGACAGTGTGCGAACCATTTCCGCGAAGCTGCCCGCGATGATCCTGATCGCGGTGTCGACGACGACGATCCTGATGTTCCTTGCGTTCGGGTCGTTGGTGCTGCCGATCAAGGCCGCGCTGATGAACGCGCTGACGCTGTGTTCGACGCTCGGCGTGCTGACGTGGATATTCGTCGACGGTCACCTCTCGTCGTGGCTGAATTTCACACCGACTCCGTTGACGGCGCCGGTGATCGGGTTGATCATCGCGGTGATATTCGGGTTGTCGACGGACTACGAGGTCTTTTTGGTGTCCCGCATGGTCGAGGCCCGCGCGCGCGGGATGACCACCGAAGAGGCCATCCGTCACGGCACTGCGACCACCGGCCGCCTGATCAGTGCTGCCGCCCTGGTTCTCGTCGTGGTCGGTGGCGCGTTCGCGTTCTCCGATCTGGTGATGATGCAGTACCTGGCGATCGGTCTCATCACTGCGCTGCTGCTCGATGCGACCGTGGTGCGGATGTTCCTGGTGCCGTCGATCATGAAGCTGTTGGGCAACGACTGCTGGTGGGCGCCGCGGTGGATGAAGCGGCTTCAGGAGAAGATCGGCCTCGGCGAGATCAGCCTCGAAGACGAACGCAAGGCAACGGAGCCGAAGCCCGAGCAGTTGGACGAGGCGATGGCGTTCGGGACGGTCGTGAGCGCGCCTGCGCCGACGTGGCGCAAGCCGCCGCATGATCCGTCCCGACCGACGGGGGCGGCATTGGCTCCCGCGGCGTCAGCCACGGCGGTGGCGCTGGCGGAACGCCCCGAGGAAGCAACCGGTGACGGAGACGACGACGAACCACCCGAAGAGCCCTCGGACGTAGAGGATTCAGGTGCCGACGTCGCCGTACTCGACGAGACCGACGAGACCGACGAGATCGACGAGACCGACGAGACCGACCCTGCGGACGAGCCCGACCCTGCGGACGAGGACGAACCGGCCACCCCGGCAGACGACGAAGTCGCCGAGGAGGCAGACGACGACTCCGTGGATATCGAGGAGGAAGACGTAGCCGATGACTCGGCGGAGGAGCCTGCGGTGGAAGACGTCGCGGGCGACGGCGCGGATGAAGACGCTACTGACCGATCCCACGATCGTCGAGGGGATTGATCTTCTTCACGATCAGCGGATCCGCCGTCGTGAAGGGAAACGGCGGCAGATCACCGATGTGGGTGTTGAACGCCGCTGCCAGCACCTTGCGGGAGTAGGCGCTCGCCGACGCGCGGTAGCCGATGTCGGCGGGGAACGGCTGGTCGAAGAAGATCAGGAAGTGCCATTCGTCAGTGCCGATGTTCTCGATGTGATGCGGATAGGCGCGCGGGATGAAGTACATGTCCCCGGTCGTCATGTTCCATGTGTCAAGCGTGCCATCGGGATTCATGATCGTCATGCGCGCATCACCGTGGTGCACATAGCCCATCTCGGCGGTGACGGGATGCCAGTGCGGTTCGCGCATACCGTCCTCGGCGACGCGTAGCGAGTACAGCGAGATGTCCTTCAGCGCAGGCCAGTACTGGTCGCGGGCGAAGCGGGCGTTTCCGTACGCGTAGTTCAGGCCGGGCGGCTGGCCTTCGATGTCGAACTTGTGGGGATCGTTGAAGTAGGCGTTCGACGGGATCTCTGGATCACCGTCGCGGCCTGCCAGCTTGTGGTCGGTGGTGTCGCGATGAATCTTGGCGATGTCCGATGCCGGCAGGTCGTAGGTGTTGCCCAGCACCGCGTCGGTGAAGGCCCCGAACGTCGCGCCGAGCCCGAAGTCCTCGGGGCGCTCGTTGCGGAAAGCGATGATGAACTCGGCGACGTCGGCGCCGATGTTCTCGATGTGATGCAGTGAGCCGGAGTCGATGTGGAACATCTGGCCCGCCGTGACGATGAAGCTGGAGAACTTGCTGTAGGTGTCCAGCACTGAGACCAACGCGGTGCCGGACACGCAGTAGGTGAGCTCGTTGGCGTTGGCGTGCCAGTGCGGGGTGCGCATCGCACCAGGGTTCAGCAGCACCCGCTTGATGGACAACCGGTTGAGGATGGGCAGGTTGTCGGCGGTGATGCGGCGCATCGAGCCGAAGTCGTTCTCCTCGACGATCTCGCCGTCGAACAGGGAGGCGGTGTGTTCGCTGCGGGTGAGTGAGGCTGTCATGGCGTATTCCTGTCGCTCGAGTTTTCATTACTGTGGAGCATCCTCAACCGTCATCGCAGCGAAAGGGCTGTGATTTTGGGGCCCGCACACGAGATTTCATGTTTAAGCTCGCGATGACGTGGGAGGGCAGCGATGAACGACACCCCGGGCCGCGGCGGCCGAGACTTCGATCAGCCAAACATCGAAAAGAAAGACGATTGGGACGACTGGGGCAAGGACGACCACGTGAAGGGCGTCCGCGACGACGACGATGACGACCGTGGGCGACGAACCCAGTAAGACAGGCGAGATCTTCGCCGCGCATGTGGCCAAGCTTCTCGACGCCGAGTTCGAACGGCGAAAGACCTTGGAAGCCCGCGGCGGGACCATCATCACCACCAGTGCATCGATGCTCGCACTCATCGTCGCGGTGAGCGCGCTTCTGCTCGGCAAGGACAACGTCGTCTTGGCCAGCACCGCCTCCCCCACTCTTGTCATCGCGTCGCTCGTCGCATTCGTGATCGCCAACGTGCTGGCGATCTTCGTCCAGAACTATTCGATGGCCTACACCGTCACCGCAAATGAGACCTTGGACGCGATGACCGGCAGCCATTGGGGAGTCGACGAAGACAACGCCCGTCGGGTGTGCGTCAAACGCCAGGTCAACACAATCAAAAGCCTGCGTCAGGGAAACACGTGGAAGGCACGACTGGCGTATGCAAGCTTGTGGGTCGAAGTGTTCGCGATCGCCCTGCTGGCGGCGGCCGCCATCGTCGAACTGGTCAGCCATGTCACGCAGGCGTGACTAGAAGTCCCAGTCCTCGTCTTCGGTGTTGACGGCCTTGCCGATCACATACGAGCTGCCCGACCCCGAGAAGAAGTCGTGGTTCTCGTCCGCGTTCGGTGACAACGCCGACAAGATGGCCGGGTTCACGTCGGTCTCGTCGCGCGGGAACAGCGCCTCGTAGCCGAGGTTCATCAACGCCTTGTTGGCGTTGTAGCGCAGGAACTTCTTGACGTCCTCGGTGAGGCCGACCTCGTCGTAAAGATCCTGGGTGTACTCGACCTCGTTGTCATAGAGCTCGAACAGCAGCTCGTAGGTGTAGTCCTTCAGCTCCGCCTGCCTGGCGGGGTCTTCCATCGCCAGGCCCTTCTGGTACTTGTAGCCGATGTAGTAGCCGTGCACGGCCTCGTCGCGGATGATCAACCGGATCATGTCGGCGGTGTTGGTCAGCTTGGCGCGGCTGCTCCAGTACATCGGGAGATAGAAGCCCGAGTAGAACAGGAAGCTCTCCAGCAGCGTGGAGGCCACCTTCCGCTTGAGCGGCTCGTCGCCCTTGTAGTACTGCATGACGATCTCGGCCTTGCGCTGAAGGTTCGGGTTCTCTTCCGACCAGCGGAACGCGTCGTCGATCTCGGCCGTCGAGCACAGCGTGGAGAAGATGTTGCTGTAGCTGCGCGCGTGCACCGACTCCATGAAGGCGATGTTGGTGTAGACGGCTTCCTCGTGCGGGGTGATCGCATCCGGGATCAGGCTGACCGCGCCGACGGTGCCCTGGATGGTGTCCAGCAGCGTCAGGCCGGTGAAGACCCGCATCGTCATTTCCTTCTCGTGGGCGGTCAGCGTCCCCCACGACGGGATGTCGTTGGACACCGGAACCTTCTCCGGCAACCAGAAATTGCCGGTCAGCCGGTCCCACACCTCGGCGTCCTTGTCGTCCTGCAAGCGGTTCCAGTTGATCGCAGAGACGCGGTCGATCAGCTTCATGCCATCACCCACGACAAACCTCTTTCACCTGCAGTTTGATTGGTCTATAGCCGTTCTACAGCCCGCCACCGACACTACCCCTGGGGTTCGCATTACAACGGCAACACAACATGATGTGTCTGGCGTGTCGCACGAATCGCGTGCCCGCTAAACAGCAACGGGCTTGCCGACACCGAGGAACTTGTATTCAGACGGCTTGAACTCCCTGGTCGCCAGCCAGTACTCGGACGCAAGGCCCGACCACAGCGAGCGGTTGACGCCGTGCGAGTCGAGGTACCAGCTCTGGCAACCGCCCGTGTTCCACACGGTCGTCGACAGGTCGTCCTGCAACTCGTCGTTGAAGCGGTCCTGCGCCGCGCGCGTCGGCGCCAGCGCGGCGGCCCCTGCCTTGTCGGCGGCGGCGATCGCATCCGCCACATATCCGATCTGCGCCTCGATCATGAACACCACGGAGTTGTGGCCAAGCCCGGTGTTCGGGCCGAGAAGAAGGAACAGGTTGGGCACGTCGGCGACGGTGATGCCGCGATGGG
Source organism: uncultured Actinomycetota bacterium (assembly GCA_963756865.1). Taxonomy (GTDB): domain Bacteria; phylum Actinomycetota; class Actinomycetes; order Mycobacteriales; family Mycobacteriaceae; genus Mycobacterium. Next base: position 29,939 of record CAVWPQ010000001.1, read on the forward strand.
CCATCACACCCTCGCGATTCCATCGATCACCGAGGTCCTCACCGCCCGCACCCTTGATTTCGAGGTAGGTGTACCAGTCGGTGACGTGGAACCCGGTCGCGCAGACGATGGCGTCGACATCGCGTTCGGTGCCGTCGACCGTCACGATGCCCTTGCTCGTGACGCGCTCGATGCCGTCGGTGACCAGCTCGGTCCTGGGGTTGGCGACCGCTTGATAGAAGTTGTCCGAGATCAGGATCCGCTTGCAGCCGGGCTTGTAGTTCGGCGTCAGTTTTCTGAGCAGCTCGGGATCCTTGATGTACCGGCGCATGTTGGCCTTGTACATCCAGCCCGCGACGTTCATCAGCTCCGGCCGCTTCGCCAACGCGATCGCGCGGCTGTCCAGGGCGGTGTACGTCGCCGCCCGCAGCGCCGCCCGAAGGCCGGGCACGACGCGGAATGCCCGCTTGACCGCGGTGGGGAAGGCGAAGTTGATGCGCGGCTTGATCCACGCCGCGGTGCGCTGATAGAGCTGCACCTGGCTTGCGATCTTGACCAGCTCGGGCACCACCTGGATGGCGCTGGCGCCCGTACCGATGACCGCCACCTTCTTGCCGGTGAGGTCCACAGTGTGGTCCCACTGCGCGGTGTGGAAAACCGGGCCGTGGAATTCGGACAGGCCGGGGATGTCGGGCAGCGACGGAATGTGGAGCGCCCCCGCACCAGAGATCAGGAACTGCGCGACGTACTCCTCACCGCTTTCGGTGAATACGTGCCACCGGTACTCGGTGTCGTCCCAGTGTGCCCGCGCCACCTCGGCGCCGAACACGATGTTGGGGCGCAGCCGGTGGCGGTCGGTGACGTTCTTGAGGTAGTCGAGAATCTCGGCCTGGGGCGAGAACACATAGCCCCAGTCCGGCTTCGGCGCGAACGAGAACGAGTACAGGTGCGAGGGCACGTCGCAGGCCGCGCCCGGATAGGTGTTGTCCCGCCAGGTGCCGCCGACCTCGTCGGCCTTCTCCAGGATCAGGAAGTCCACGCCCTGCTTCTGCAGCGCGATACCCATCCCGAGCCCGGAGAACCCGGTCCCGATGATGAGCGCACGGGTGTGCACTGGCTCCGTCATGACGGATCTCCCCTACCTTCGTTGTGGCCCCACCCCTACCTTCGGCGTGGCCGACCCGGGAACAGCGGTACCGGGTACTTCGACGCCCCAGTGTATGCGGCGTCAGGAGGCGGCGGGATTGACCAGCCCGTGCTCGAGGGCGAACATGCTGGCACCGATGCGGTTCGAGACGCCGATCTTGGCGTAGATCCGCTCGACGTGGTTGCGTGCCGTCTTCTCGCTGATCACCAGGGTCTTTGCGATGTCCTTGTTCGAGGCCCCCCGCGCGACGAGACACAGCACCTCGATCTCGCGCGGGGTGAGTCCGCCTGCACGGACACCTGCCCGCTGCGCGCGGTGACCTGCGGCGTGCAGCACCGCCTCGGCCGCCGCAGGGTCGAGTTCGCCCGCCTTGACGCGCCCGCGTATCCGCCTGGCCGCCGATTCCGGCGACTGCGGTTCCCGGTAGGGCCGGGGTTCCAGCGCGGACTGATAGCTGACTGCGGCGGCGAGCACGCGGTCGGCCATGGGCAGCGCTGGGCCGGACAGCCCCCGCGGATATCCGCTGCCGTCCACATGCTCGTGGTGGTTTCCCGCTAGTTGCGCGACCTGCTCGAGACCGGCGACCTGGCTGAGGATGCGAACCGTCATATACGGGTGCAGCCGCATCCGCTCGAACTCGGCGGCGCTCAACGGCGCGGGCTTGGACCAGATCTGATTCGATACGCCGATCCGGCCCAGATCGTGCACGTGGCCCGCGCGCCGGATCAGCGCCACGTTCTCGGCCTCGAGTCCAGCGGCGTTTCCGGCGTCGGCGGCCAAGGCGGCGACTGCGCGCGAATGACCAAGCGTGAACGGGCATTTCAGGTCCACGAAGTCGCCGAGTGCGACAAGCAGTGAGTCGAGTGCAGCTCCGTCGAGTCGGATGTTGCGGTCCGGAGCTTCGCGCAGGGCGGCCGCCCAAACGTCGCCAGCGGGCGGACCGGTGAGGATCTGTTCGGCGTCGGCGGTGACGAGATCGACCAGTTCAGGGTCGAACTGTCCGCCTTTGCGGCTGCGGGCCATGGCGACGGCACCATCGACGCCGTAGGACCGCTGGTGCACCTCGAGCATTTCGGCGAGCTGCGCGACGCGCATCTCGATCGGAATCGCGTCTCCGCTTGCGCCGGAGGGTAATCCGCCGCCGTCGAAGCGCTCGAATGTGAATGCCAGCGCCTTCTGGACGTCGGTGTCGAGCCCGATCTGATCGGCCAGCAGTCCCGCCGATGTGCAGTGGGAATGGATCAGCTGGCTGAAATGGCCACGCGCGTTGGACAATAGGGACGCCATCACGCTGAGCCGACGCATCAGCGACTGACCGCGCGCGATGTTGCTCAGCAGGAAACGCTGATACGGCAGCCCTGACCAGTCGACCAGGTACGAGTCGTGTCGCACCGCGATGTCGTCGCCGAACCACTTGGCGTACTCGTGTGAGTCGGCGTGACAGCCGATCCACATGATCAGCGTGGCGTAGTAGGCGCAGTCCCGCTGCTCACGAGACAGTCCGAATCGATCGGCGATCCTCGTCGCGATCAAGGCGGAGCGCAGCATGTGCTCGGCAGGTTGACCGAGCCCGAGGTCGATGGCCACCGAGAGCGCCGCCAACAACTCGGCCCGGCTTGGCGCGGGCCGAGGTGCCGGAGCGGCCTGTCGTGACACCATCTGCAGATTGTGCCGGTCGGAGACCACTGGGTCAGCCGATCAGCGCGGTGTCACCGGCGCGGATGTGCGCGGTCTCGTCGAAGTTCTCGAAATGACCCGTGCCGATCACGCAGATACCTTTCTGCGGTGGGCGGAAGTCGGCAAGCCGTGCCTGCTCGGCCAGCCTGCCGATCGGCCCGAGATCCTCGCCGCGGAGTATCGCCCGCGACGCCGACACCGCCCAGACTTTGCGCGGCGCGACCATGAAGTGCTGGCCGTTGGGAACCGCTCCCGAGAGCCGGATGTCACCGGCGCCCAACGTCATTCCCGCGATGCGGCCGATGATCTCGAGCATGCTGCGGTTGGTCCACCACGACTCCGGCAGCCTGCCCGCGACCTTGGTCAGCCCTCGGCTCGCAAACGTCGACTGCATGTGGACCGACCATACGAGCAGCCCGGGGATGGTGACCCGGAACCACCATGGCGTGACCCAGTCGACGTCGATGTCGCACTGGACGGCGTCGTTGCCGGTGGCCGAGCTGAAATAGCGAGCGCAACTCTGTTCGGCCGGGGTGGTGGCGTAGAACGTCCAGGTGCCCGCCGGATCGCGGTGCCACACCGACAGATAAGCCGGCGCGAACGAGGCCGTCGGGAAATGGCGCAAGGCCAGGTAGTGACCACTTTCAAAGGGGAGACCCATGACGCCGAAGCCGGCGAATCGCTCGTCGTCCCCGTCCGGCAGGACGGGATTGTCGAAGACGGCCTTGACCGCGTCGTGGGGGTTCTGTGTTTTCGTCATGCACCGATGGTCGTTTCACGACCGCCTCAGCACATGGGGCGATTGCCTCAATCAGCGGTGGGTCAGGCCACCGGTTGTTGCCTGCGTACCGCTGTGTGGATGGGCTGATCGGCTTCGATCTTGACGCCGAGCAGGTCACCGGTGCCGATGATCGCGCCCATCATGATCGTCGTCAGGTGCGCGACGAACTTGTCCGACGCCATCCGGCGCGGGCTGTCACTGTCACCACCCAGCCACCAGTCCGTCGCAGAGGCCGCCGTGCCGAAGATCGCGAACGCCGCCAATTCGAAGGACGCCGGATCGAGTTCCATCTCCTCGAGCTCGCTGCTGACCATCTCGGCGATGGCGAGCGTGATGTCGCGACCCTTGTTCACCGTCGCCATCGCCGCCGCGGACTGGTCGGCGAACCTTCCCTGGAGGAGGAAGCGCACCACGTTGGGGTGTTGGTCGACCAACTCGACGTAGTGCTCGACACCGCGGCCGACGATTTCGCGTGCGGAGTCGGTCTTCATATCGACCGACGGAATGATCGCTGACCACAACATGTCGCGCATCCGCTGGCCGATGGCCTGGAACAGATCCGATTTGTCGGTGAAGTGCCGGTAGATCTTCGGCTTGGCTGTGCCTGCCTCCTCCGCGATCTCGCGCAGGGACAGATCGGGCCCGAGTCGGTCGATGGCACGGAAGGCGGCGTCGACGATTTCCGCCCGCACCTTCTTGCGATGTTCACGCCAGCGTTCACTTCGAGCGTCGACCTTGACGCCCGGTTCATGACCGGAGCGTGACTTCGGCCTTCCGCGCATTTGGACCACTGTACCCGCCCAGGGGTCTCTGACCTGCTCAGACCGCGAGCGAACACGCCGTCGGAGCACCTAACCGGGGTCTTTGGCCATGCAGATGACCTGCGCCGACTTGGGTACTATCTGTGCGACAGTCCGACGATGAGACGAGAGTTATGACACAGCGATACGACCTGGTCATCGCAGGTGGGGGTCCGTCGGGGTCGGCCGCCGCGTGGCAGGCCGCGCAGACCGGCGCCAAGGTAGTGGTGCTCGACAAGGCCGAGTTCCCCCGAGCCAAGCCGTGCGGCGACGGGCTGACCGCCCGCGCGGTCAGCTACCTGCAGAAGATGGGCCTGGCCGACGAGGTCGCCACATTCCACCGGGTCAACCGGGTGACCGTGTTCAGCCCCAGCCAGTGGGAGCTGTCGTTCCCGAAGCGACCCGGCATGCCCGATCACGGTCACACCGTCAGCCGCGAGCACCTCGACACCGTGCTGCTCAAGCACGCCGAATCGGCGGGCGCGGAGGTGCGCCAGGGCGCCGAGGTGACCGGACCCGAATTTGACGCGAGCGGTCGCGTCGTCGGCGTGACGCTGAAGGGCGGCGAGAAGGTGTACGGCGACGCGGTGATCGCCGCCGACGGCGCCTACTCCCCCATCAAGCGGGCGCTGAAGATCGACTCGGAGTACAACGGCTACTCGGCGATCGCGATCCGCTCGGAGATGCACGCCAACCGTCCGGACTCCGACTCGCTGGACATCTATTTGAAGTTGGAGTTCCAGGGCGACCAGCTGCCCGGCTACGGCTGGGTGTTCCCAATGGGCAACGGGGTTTTCAACATCGGCCTCGGCTATGTCAACAGCTACAAGAACTGGCAGTCGATCAATGCGACGCAGTTCCTCGGCGAGTTCCTGCGCACGTTGCCCGGCGACTGGGAGCTGCCCGCGATCGAAGAGCTCAAGAAGAACAAGAGTGTGCGGGCGTGGCGGCTGCCGATGGGCTTCACCGCGTGGCCGCCGTGGCGGCCAGGCGTGCTGTTCACCGGTGACTCACTCGGTGCCGGTAAGCCGGCGTCGGGCGCCGGTATCTCCAAGGCGCTCGAATCCGGTCTCGCCGCGGGCGAATGCGCTATCGCAGCGCTGCAGAACGGTGGTCCAGAAGACTTCACCAACTATGCGCTGCGGATGGAAGCGGCCTGGGGTCGGGAGTACAAGCGCGGCCGCTACTTCCACAAGCTGGCGGGCATCCCCGCCGTGGCGAACACCGGCATCAAGCTCATCGACAACGCGTTCTTCCGCGACCGGATGCTCAAGGCGCTGTACAAGAAGGAACAGGGCCCGCAGCACAAGTACAAATAGCCCGGTGGCCGACGAGTGTGCGGTTTTGGACGCCGCCACGGCGAGTCGTGTCCGAGACCGTACAGTCGCGGCCCCTAAGCCCCTACATGCGGCGAGCCGCCGAATCCCTACGCGTTCATGCGAGCCGTAGGTCCGCACCCCGTTTCGGTGACCGCCGCATCGCAGCACTCTTACCTGCATGAACATCAAACGGTTTCTGGCGACCGCCGCGATGACCACTGGCTTTGCCATCGGTCTCGCCACCGTCGCCAACGCGCAGCCGATCGGCGAGATCGGCGACAAGGCGGGCTTTGACGAATGCATCAAGGAGCACCCCGACGACAACGGCTTCGCGGTCTGCTGCGTCTTCTACGGCGGATCACTCGATGAGGGCCCGAACCACCAGGCGTGCGCCATCGGCCCGGTGACGAGTCCCGACGACGAAGCCGAAGCCTCCGGCCCCAAGACCCCTCCGAAAAGGCCCGTGCTGACGCGCCTGCCCGACCTGTCAAATACCGATGGCTTTGCTGAGCAGCCCAAGAAGCCGCGAGATGTGCTGTCCACCTACTAAAATCGGACGGTGCGCAGCGCTGTCGGCGGTCTAACCGCAACCCGGGGCGTGCTGTCCGTCGTTGCCGCCATCCTGGTCTGCTACCTCGCCGTGCTCGCCTCATGGCCGCAGGCGCGCGACGGATTGCCTACGGCAGTCAAATGGTTCGGCGAGCCCAATTCCGCGCCGACCATCGCGATCGTCTTCATCGTCCTGATAGGACTCGCAGCTGCATTGTGGCGCTCGGGAGCCAATCGGCGGCCGGGGGCGCCCGTCGCGATCGTGGCCGGGTTGGCGCTGATAGGCGCATTCTTGGGGTTGGCGTCCTACTGGCGGTGTCACGACGAGTCGAACCCGACCTTTTTCACGCCACTGATCTGGACCGCCGACTTGGTCAAGGGCGCCAACGCCGACCAATCGCTGAGCGACGGAGCATGTCCGGCGCAGACGCCGGTGGCCCTCGACGTCGCCCAGATCTGCGCGCTGGCAGCGGTATTCCTGTCGGTGGTCGGCGTCGCGATGGCGCTGTTTCAGTCGCGAGTGGACCGACTGCGCGTCTACTTCGCCCGCTCGGTGACCGCCGTCGTCGATATGGATGACGACGCGCAATCACTGGTCAGTGCGGTCGCGCGGTCGATGGACCACCGCGGAACGCTGGCCGTCGTCACCGCCAACCCCGACCGGCAGTGTGTTCAGGAAGCGCGTGCGCAGGGCGCACGAGTGCTGACCGTCAACCTCACCAATCCCGCGGCCCTGGCATCGCTTTCTCTGTGGCGAAAGCTCGACAGGCTCTATCTCTTGTCGGCAGACCCCTCGAGCAACCTGTTGCGGTTGGCCACCATCACCGAGTGCCTCAAGGACGTCGACCAACGTGTGCGCATCCCGCTGATCGTGCGCATCGACGATCCGTGGCAGGCAGAAGCGTGGCGCGCTGAACACTTCGGCAGATCGGGTGCTCGGTGGGCGGCAGACGCCGTCGGCAAGTACGAGGTGACCGCGCGGCAGCTGCTCGATCGGATCATCGGAACCGGTTCGGTACGAAGAATTCTCGTCTGCGGTGCTTCTCGGTTGACCTTGGCGCTGTGCTCGGAGCTGGGCCAACGGCAGCTGGAGAAGGTCTACTACTCGGCGCCGGGAGATCCGCCGCTGCCGCGCCTCATGCTGGTCGCCGAGAATGCCGACGAATACGAAGAGGACTACGAGCATTCTCAACGCCGACTAGGCATTGCCGACGACGGGCTGCACATCGAGGCAGTGCCCGAGGCGCCGACCGTGTCGGTGTTGTCGTCGCTGTTGAAATCGCAGGGCTCCACCGATGAGACGGCCGTCATCCTGGTCGATGCCGATGGGACTACCGGCTCGGTAGTCGACACCACGACGGGAACCCGTCTGGCAGCGCGCTTTCCGGCCACACCGATCTACGCGTGGGATCCCGACGCCGAGGTGACCGAGGATCGACTGTCGATAGTCGGCCGGTTGAGCACCTACCGTCTCAGCATGGATATGCCGAGAGGCCAGGCGCAGGACGATTGGGAGCGGGCAGCCCGGCTGATCCACGACCGCTACGCCGCGGAGGCCGGCCACAAATCAGCCGCCAGCAGGCCCTGGGCGGACCTCGACGAGTTCTATCGCGAGTCGAACCGTCGTCAGGTGAGCAATGCACTGTGGATGGTCGAGAAGATCGGCGGGCACACCTGGAACGTCTGGGACGGTGAGAGCGCCGTGCCCATCACCAACATGCGGGGCAGGGAGCCGCTGGAACAGTTGCGACTCATGGGTTTCGAACGCGACGCGGCGATCGCGATGGCACGTGAGGAACATGAGGATTGGTGCCGTTATTACAAGGGCGCCGGTTGGCGGTACGGAACGCCGCGCGACGATGCCCGCAAGATCCACGACAAGCTGGACGACTGGCACGCAATCGAGCGCGACCCCGAGCGATTCGACAGGGCGTTGAGCAGCCTGGCCACCACGCTGCTCAAGCTCCGTGAACTCGGGTACCGATCCCGTCCGGTCTCCAATGAGTGACGCAGGCTGGCAGCAGTTTCGGCGCATCGGAACCGTCGTCGCCAAACAGCGCCCCGAGCCATGGGAGTGGGCGACCCGGTCGGGCGAGACCGTCAAGGCTGCGGCCGGTGACTGGATCGTGCGGGAGAGCGACGGCACAGAGACCTGGTCGGTTCGCGACGACATCTTCCGGTCGCGATATGAACACATCGACGGTCACACCTGGCGCAGACACGGTGTGGTCACCGCACGCCCTGCCCGCGGCGGCGAGGTCGTCGACACGCTGGAGGGTCAGGTCACGGCCGCCGAAGGCGACTGGGTGGTCCGAGGCGAGCAGGGCGAGGAGTGGCCGGTGCCCGCCGACGAATTCGCGCGGCGATACGAGAAGGTCGAAACTCCATGACGGATATGCGCTACGACGGCTTCATCTCGTACTCGCACGCAGCCGACGGTCGGCTTGCCCCAGCCCTGCAGAAGGCGTTGCAAAAGCTGGCCAAGCCGTGGTTTCGACGGCGGTCGCTGGAGGTCTTCCGCGACGAGACCGGCCTGTCGGTCGATCCGCATCTTTGGGGCGCCATCGTCAAGGCACTCGACGACTCCGAGTGGTTCTTGCTGCTGACCTCTCCGTTGGCGGCACAGTCGGAATGGGTCAACCGAGAGATCGAGCACTGGAAGGCCAACCGGCCCGTCGACCGGATCCTGCCTGTGCTCACCGACGGCCACTGGCAATGGGACGAGCACACCGGCGACTTCACCTTCGACTCCGATGCGGTGCCCCCCGCGCTGCGCGGCGTGTTCACCGACGAGCCGCGCCATCTCGACTTGCGTTGGGCGCACAACGAGCAACAGGTTGATCTGAACAACAGCCGGTTCCGCAACGCGGTGGCCGAAATCGCCGCCCCACTCCACGGCGTGACGAAAGACGAGATCGAGGGCGAAGATGTTCGCCAGCACAGGCGCACGGTGCGCATCGCATGGTCGGGCGCCGCCACACTGGCAGTCCTCACCGTCGCCGCAGTCGTGGCGGGCGGCGTCGCCGTGATCAACGCGAACCGGGCCGAAGAGCGGCGGATCCAGGCTGAGTCTCAGCGACTGGCCAACTACAGCCAAAATGAGCCCGCCGCATCCGATCTCGCCTTCCTGCTGGCCGCGCAGGGCTACCGGCTCAGCGACAATGCTCTCACCGAAACTGCGCTATTCAGATCCGTCACCGATGTGCCTGCCGAAATCAAACAGCGAATAGCCACCGACTCTGCTGTCGCAGCGGTGGCCATTTCCGATAAGGCCGACCGGGTCTGGATCGGCACCGGCGAGGGCGACCTCGTCGCGTATCGATTCTCCGACGGTGTCGAGGTGGCGCGGAACAGCGACGTCTTCAAACACGGCTTGGTGGCGATGGCCAGGCTCGGTGACGACAAGGTGGTGGCGACCGACGGCACGACGACTGACGTCCTCGACGGCGAGTTGAGGACGTCATCGAGACTGACGGCGCCCGGAGCGATCTCGAGTTTGGCCGTCGACCAATCGACGGGATGGGTAGCCGCAGGCACCGTCGTCGGCAAGGTGTTCGTGTGGCCGCCGGGCGCCTCCACGCCGACGATGACGCTCGACGGTGTACCCAGCGTCTCCGAAAGCGATTTCGTCGGTGTGCCTGCACTCGGGTGGACGTCCGATGGCGGGCTCATCGTGGCGGGCGGCGACGGCGCGATCCGCCGCTTCGACGAACCCACCGCGCCGACGTGGGAGCAACGAGACACGGTCGGTACCGACGGATGGGTATCCGCCGTCACCGTGTTGGGCGATGACACCATCGTGACGGGTGGCACGGACGGCAGCGTCGGATACCGCAGTGCCGCAACCGGACTCCTGACCGGAGCCGACGCCGGCCGGCGCCACACAGGTGGAATAAGAGGCCTCGCCGCTACCGGTGACAAACCTGAGAACGGCTCGGTGGCGGTGGTTGGCGGTGACGGATACTTGGACTTCTTCAACCACCTCACCGGCGAGCGAGCGCTGTTACCTGTCCTCGTAGGCGACGTCGCTACGTCGGTGGGCTGGGACCCCGCCAACTCCATGCTCGGTATTGCCGGCTCACAGGAAGGCGTCACCTTCCTCGACTACGGCAATGACGAGCTGCCCGCCGTAGCCCAGGACATCGAGGGATGGAGCCAAGTCTCCGCGGTCGCCGTGTCGCCGGACGGCAATCGGCTGGCCGTCGTGCGCAAGGCATATACGCCCGGCTCGGGTGAGCCGGTGAACGAAGTGGTTCTGACCGACCCGGCCGAGCCCGACCCGGATGACCCGTCCGTCAGGATTGCCGGTGTGGTGATGCAGCTGGCGATCACCCCCGACGGCAGAGTAATAGCAGGCACCGGCGATGGGGCCGTCGCGGTTTGGGACGGAAAAGCAGCGGAGGCGACGATGACGGAGGTCGCACCTGGTGGAGTCGTCACGCAACTCGCCGTCTCCCCCGACGGCAGCACGGTTGCGACGGGATCGATGATCATCGATTCGGACTCGCCGCAGGAGGCCCCGCTGCGGCTGTGGCGGTTCGATGGTCCAAAATTGGCGCAGTCGAAACAGACTGGGCAAATAGCGTTCGGCTACGGCTTGGCCTTCTCACCGGACGGCAAACAGCTTGTCATCGGAGGATTGAACAAGTTCGACATCTATCCGGTCGACGGCGGCGAGACCATCACTGTGGAACTCACCAGTGACTCGCCCCGGTCGCTGGCCGTATCGCCGGACGGAAAGACGCTAGCGGTGGGCCTGTGGAGTGGACCGATCCGGTTCTTCGACCTCGAGACCGGCCAGCCCACCGGTGACGAGCTTCGACAACCGGATCGGGCCACTGCGATCGCATTCCGCGACGACAGCAGCGTGCTCGTCACGGTGGGAAGCGACGGCAGCTTCAAGCTCTGGGATCTGATCAGTCTGCGTTCGCTCACCGAGGACTCGTTGTCCACAACCGAAACCGTCGACGCCCAAGCGATACCGAAGACACCAAGCCTCGCCATGACGAAGGACCTCGCCATCACCGCCTCGTTCGTCGACGGTCGGCTGGTGAGGTGGTCGCTGAACCCTGACGACTGGATCGCCGAGGGATGCGAGCAGCACACGCGCGATCTGACCGACTCCGAGAAAAGCCGCTTCGCGCTCGAAGGTGCTCCCCCGATCTGCTCGAACAGTTAGCCATCGATCGACACCTTCGGTCGCAGCAACTCGACGACACGATTACGCCCTTGATGTCGGCGTTCTCGATGCGCTTTACCGTGGCGAGCGGAAACAGAAGCGGCGGATCGTGATCCCACGGCTCGGTCAACGGCCCGGCTTGCGGGCGACCTTGCCCGCAGCGGCGCGGGCCGCCTGTTTCGCGAGTGTCTTCTCCCGAGCAGTACGTTTCGGTGGCGGTTGAGCCTGACCGCGCGACGAACCCGATGTGCGGCCCCGCACGATTCCGATGAACTCTTCGACCAGCGTCGACTGGGGCCCGTCCGGAACCGCAAGCGCCACTGCACAGGTGGGCGCGTCGGCGATCGGACGGTACGTGAGGTCCTTGCGGTGATGCAGCCGCGCCAGTGACTGCGGAACGACGAGCACGCCCATCCCCGCTGCGACGAGTTCCGTTGCCTCTTCGGTGGTTTCGGGTCGGTGATCGACTGGGATGCCGGGAGCCTCCCAGGCGACTACGTCGTCCAGCGCGAGGAGTATTGGCTCGCCGTCGAGGTCAGAGGCGGTGATCGTGTCGGCGGCGCTAAGGACATGATCGATCGGCACCACGGCCACCGTCGTCTCCTCGTAGAGCGGGATGACCGCAAGACCGGACGTATCGGCAGGCAGCCTGAGCAACGCCAGGTCGATGGCACCCGACCGCACGTCGGCGGCCGCGTCCGCTGCGTCAACGGTGAGCAGCCGAAGTGGGACATCGGGGTGTCGCTGCGCCCAGGTCCGAGCCCACTTCGCCGGCGTCCCACCGGAGACGTAGCCGAGGGTAAGCGAGCTCGGGATCACCGCACCAGGCTACCGATAGGCTGAAGCCATGAGCAGGCCGAACGCACAATCGATGAAACCCGCCACGGCCGCGAAGAAGTTGGACGTGTATTTGCCCGCGACGCCGGCGGAGTTTCAGGAGAACCCCATCACCCGGGCCGAAATCGCTGCTCTGCAAGCGGATCCGCCGCGGTGGCTCCAAGATCTCCGCAAGCACGGGCCGCACCCGAAGAACCTCGTCGCAGCCAAGCTGGGCGTGTCGATCGCCGGACTCGCGCGCGGCGGCGTCGTCGACGCGCTGACCACCGAACAGATCGACGCGCTGCTTGCGGACAAGCCGGAGTGGCTGGTCGCCGAACGCGAAAGCTACCAGAACGTACTGAAGGAAGAGCGGCGTCTCAAGGCGTCGCGCGCCAAGTAGGAACGCGCCCTGGAGAGCAGGTCAGTCCGCGGTATCCTTATCCTCGATGCAGTATCGGCAGGTGTCCTTCACGATGCCGCGATTCGTGTGATGCCTGGTGTGCGCACTACGCCTGCTCGAAGGCATAGGCCGCCCTTTTCGCACCGCCGACATCTTCGCGCGCGTCTCATCACTAGCTCGACGGCCATAGTTGGGATTGCCCGCGCCGCGTCGTTGTTCGGCCAACTTGTCTCGAGCTTGTTCCGTCATCACATGACCGAAACTCGGGTGGTCGGGGCCGAACTTTCCGTAATTGGGATTTTCTGGTCCGCCGTTCCGGCCCTTTCGAGATTCCGACCACTTCGCTCGCTGCTCAGCACCGTGAGTCCGACCAAAAAATGGGTTGGCTTCAGCGCATCTACTCACGCCTTTCCTGCCCGTCGATCGAATCCGGGCAGCTTCCCGCATTTCAGCTGTCCACTCGACACCCGTCGGTCCTAGGCCGCCCCGAGACAGATTCAGCAGGGAATGGCCCTCCGCCCGGAGCAAAGCGATCCAAGCGATTTCCGCGTCTCCGAGTTCCTCAAGGTCTTCGGCTGTGTCCAGTACGACAGCGACGATGTCATCGCCACCATGTACTCGAAGCCAGTCGTAGAACGGTGTTTTCCTCCCCGCCCGGGCGACTTTGACATGCTGCTTGAGACGAACATGAACCCGTTTGGTCGTGAGACCGACGTAGCGATATGTGGATTCCGACCGGAGCCTGATTCCGTAAATCGCGCCTCGCGTCGGATTTTCGACTGTCATCCGATCGCGGTCAGCGACCGCTCGTCACAACATGCAGCTGACGCAATTTTCCACCTCAGTGCCCGCTAGCGCCATCTGGCGTAGCCGGATGTAGTACAAGGTCTTGATTCCCTTGCGCCACGCGTAGATCTGCGCCTTGTTGACGTCGCGGGTGCTGGCGGTGTCCTTGAAGAACAGCGTCAACGACAGCCCCTGATCCACGTGTTGGGTGGCCGCGGCATACGTGTCGATGATCTTCTCGTAGCCGATCTCGTAGGCATCCTCGTAGTACTCGAGGTTGTCGTTGGTCAGATACGGCGCCGGATAGTAGGCGCGACCGATCTTGCCTTCCTTGCGGATTTCGATCTTGCTCGCCACCGGATGGATCGACGATGTCGAGTGATTGATGTAAGAAATCGACCCCGTCGGCGGGACGGCCTGCAGGTTCTGGTTGTAGATGCCGTCCTTGCGCACGGACTCCTTGAGCTTGACCCAGTCCTCTTGCGTCGGAATGCGGATCTCTGCGTCGGCGAACAGCTGCCGCACCTTGTCGGTCTTGGGCTCCCACACCTGCTCGATGTACTTGTCGAAGAACTCCCCCGACGCGTACTTCGAGTTCTCGAAGCCCTTGAATGTCGTGCCGCGTTCGATCGCGATCCGGTTGCTGGCCCGCAGTGCGTGGTACAGCACGGTGTAGAAGTAGATGTTGGTGAAGTCGATGCCCTCTTCGGACCCGTAGAAGATCCGCTCCCGCGCCAAGTACCCGTGCAGGTTCATCTGACCCAGCCCGATTGCGTGAGAGTCGTTGTTGCCCTGCTCGATCGACGGCACCGACCAGATGTGGGTCTGGTCGCTCACCGCGGTCAGGCCCCGGATCGCCACCTCGATGCTCTGCGCGAAGTCAGGCGAGTCCATCGTCTTGGCGATGTTCATCGAGCCCAGGTTGCACGAGATGTCCTTGCCGACCTTCGAATACGACAGGTCGTCGTTGAACACCGACGGCGTCGACACCTGCAGGATCTCCGAGCACAGGTTCGAGTGGGTGATCTTGCCCTCGATCGGGTTGGCCCGGTTCACCGTGTCCTCGTACATGATGTACGGGTAGCCCGACTCGAACTGCAGCTCGGCCAGCGTCTGGAAGAACTCGCGTGCCTTGATCTTGGTCTTGCGGATCCGCGCGTCGTCGACCATCTCGTAGTACTTCTCGGTCACCGAGATGTCGGCGAACGGAACCCCGTAGACCCGCTCGACGTCATAGGGCGAGAACAGGTACATGTCCTCGTTCTTCTTGGCCAGCTCGAACGTGATGTCCGGGATGACCACACCCAGCGAAAGCGTCTTGATGCGAATCTTCTCGTCGGCGTTCTCACGCTTGGTGTCGAGGAAGCGGTAGATGTCGGGATGATGGGCGTGCAGGTAAACCGCTCCCGCGCCCTGGCGAGCACCGAGCTGATTGGCATACGAGAACGAGTCCTCCAGCAGCTTCATGATCGGGATGACACCGGAGCTCTGGTTCTCGATGTTCTTGATCGGTGCTCCGTGCTCGCGAATGTTGCTCAGCAGCAGCGCAACTCCGCCACCGCGCTTGGACAGCTGAAGCGCGGAGTTGATGGAACGCCCGATGGACTCCATGTTGTCCTCGATGCGCAGCAGGAAGCAGCTCACCGGCTCACCGCGCTGCTTCTTGCCCGAGTTGAGAAACGTCGGGGTGGCCGGCTGGAAGCGACCGTCGATGATCTCGTCGACGAGCTTCTCGGCCAGCGCGGTGTCGCCCGCGGCCAGCGTCAGCGCCACCATGACGACACGATCCTCGAAGCGCTCGAGGTAACGCTTCCCGTCGAATGTCTTCAGCGTGTAGCTGGTGTAGTACTTGAACGCGCCGAGGAAGGTCGGGAACCGGAACTTCTTGGCGTAGGCGCGGCTCACCAGCGTCTTGACGAAGTTGCGTGAGTACTGGTCGAGCACCTCACGCTCGTAGTAGTTCTCCTTGATCAGGTAGTCGAGCTTCTCGTCCTGATCGTGGAAGAACACCGTGTTCTGGTTGACGTGCTGCAGGAAGTACTGATGCGCCGCTTCGTGGTCCTTCTCGAACTGAATCTTGCCGTCGGCGTCGTACAGATTCAGCATCGCATTCAGGGCGTGGTAATCGTTCTCGCCCGCGCCCGCGGCAGAGTGGGCGCCCGGCGCGGCGGAGGTTACGTGCTCTGCAGCTGTGACGGTTGGTGACACGTCTGGTCCTTCCAGAAGTCGGCAAGTCCCGCGCGGACGGCTTCCACGTCCTCCGGGGTTCCCATCAGTTCGAATCGGTATAGGTACGGAACGCCACACTTGGTGGACACGACGTTGCCCGCGTAGGCGAACTCGGCACCGAAGTTGTTGTTACCGGCCGCGATGACTCCGCGGATCAGCGACCGGTTGTGCTCGTTGTTGAGGAATGCGATGACCTGCTTGGGGACGTAGCCCCCGCTGTTGATGTCCGGTGTGACGCGCCCACCGCCGTAGGTGGGCAGCACCAGCACATACGGTTCGTCGACCTCGATACGTCCGTGCAGCGGGATCCGGGTTGCGGGCGAGCCGAGCTTCTCGACGAAGCGGTGGGTGTTCTCCGACACGCTGGAGAAGTAGACGAGGTTGCTCATCTCATTCTCCTTCTGACTGTCGGAAACGCCGGTTATGCGGTGAGTACCCCGGCACCGCCGAGCGCTTTGATGCGATCTGGACGGAAGCCCGACCAGTGATCGTTGCCTGCCACCACGACCGGCGCCTGCAGATAGCCGAGTGCCATGACGTAGTCACGGGCCTCGGAGTCCAGGGTGATGTCCACCTTGTCGTAGGCGACGCCCTGCTTCTCCAGCGCCTTGTATGTCGCGTTGCACTGCACGCATGCCGGCTTGGTGTAGACGGTGATGTTCATCTGCGGTACGGCTCCTCTGCGGACGGAACTGGACTGACTGGCAACTGATCGGGTACTGCTCTTCGCTTGAGTTCAGCGACCCGGCTGCCCTCAAAATTCCTGCCGTCGGAGCTCTTGGGCCGGCCTGTCGGACAACCGACTCTGCCGGATTCAGAGCTCCGGCCGACCCGTGAAACCTGTGGAACCGTGGGGGTCTGTCGGTTTGCAAAACACTACACCTAGTGTCCGACAATCCGAAGGGATACCACATCTTCTAAACAACATTTGTGAAATTCCCTGGTCGTAAGCCCGTAGTGGATCAGGCTCTCGGCGTGTCGCACATCACATTCTGGTCGTGTCGCGCTTCATCGTCAGGTTTACCACTGAGCACCGACAGATACCCGGGCCCGGATCGTCACGGTGACGTAACAGCAAAGCCGCCGGAAGGTTATGAAAGTCGCCCTGGGCCGCCCCTGTGGACGGCGGGCGTCAGCCGACTTCGGCGGCCAGCTTGCCGATGATGTCGCGCAGGTTCGCGACGACCTCGGCGTTCTCTCTCGGGTGCTTGCCGTCGAGCGACTTGAACGGCACCGAGAGTTTGAGGTCTTCGACGATCCGCGGGCCTGCGAAGCCGAAGGACTTACGGGTCTCGTCATGGGCCCACACGCCGCCGTACTGACCGAACGACCCGCCGATCACAGCGGCGGGCTTCCCCTTGAGAGCCCCGTTGCCGAACGGACGCGACAGCCAGTCGATCGCGTTCTTCAGCACACCGGGAATGCTGCCGTTGTACTCCGGGGTGACGACGAGCGCGGCGTCGGCGTCCGCCGCGGCTGCGCGCAGGGCGACCACCGAGGCGGGAGCGTCGGCGTTGTCGATGTCCTCGTTGTAGAACGGCAACTCACCGAGTCCGTCGAACACGGTCACGCTGACCCCGTCCGGCGCAATCTCGGCGGCGAGCTCGGCGAGTTGGCGGTTCACCGATGCCGCCCGCAGACTGCCCACCAGCGTCAGTACCTTGACGTCGCCCATTCTCAGATCCTCCAGTGTCGTGGCCCTCATCCTCGCACGGTATAAGCGGACTGCGGTCCGATTTATTCCACCGTGCGTTAAAGTCGAGCTATGACCATCCCGCAGCTCGGCGACTTGCCGGTGTCGACCCCGCATGAGCGGGGCGACGCCGCGCGCAACCGTGTGCTGCTGCTCGACGCCGCCCGTCGGCTCATCGCCGAACGCGGCGCGGATGCGGTTTCGATGGACGACATCGCCGCGGCGGCGGGGGTCGGCAAAGGCACGGTGTTCCGCCGGTTCGGCAGCCGGGCCGGACTGATGATGGTGCTGCTCGACGAGGACGAGCGGGCCATCCAGGAGGCGTTCCTGTTCGGCCCCCCGCCGCTAGGGCCGGACGCACCGGCACTGGACCGCCTGCTGGCCTTCGGGCGTGCCCGGCTGTGTTTCGCTGCCGCCCACCAGGCGCTGCTGTCGGCGGCCAACCGTGATCCGGAGACGCGCTACAGCGCTCCGGCGATGGTGCAGCACACGCACGTCCGACTCCTGCTCGACACGGCGGGCACCACCGGTGACCTCGACGCGCAGGCCGACGCACTACTGGCGCTGCTCGACGCCGACTACGTGCATCACCAACTCACCGACCGTGGCGAGACTCTCGAATCCCTCGGTGACAAGTGGGAGAGCTTGGCGCGCAAGCTCTGCGGCAAGTGAGCAGTTGGATCCTGCACGTCGACCTCGACCAGTTCCAGGCCGCGGTCGAAGTACGCCGCAACCCCGATCTCGCGGGGCGCCCGATCGTCGTGGGTGGTAACGGCGACCCAACCGAGCCGCGAAAGGTCGTGACGTGCGCGTCGTATCCGGCGCGTACGTGCGGTGTGCACGCCGGGATGCCTCTGCGCACGGCGGCACGCAAATGCCCCGACGCGGTTTTCCTGCCGTTGGACACCGATGCTTACGACGAGGCGTCCGAAGAGGTCATGGGCCTGCTGCGCGACCTGGGGCATCCGGTCGAGGTCTGGGGTTGGGACGAGGCCTACGTCGGAGCCGAATTGGCGGACTCGGAGAACCCGATCGAACTTGCGCAGCAGATCCGCGAGGTCGTCGCGGCGGGCACCGGACTGTCCTGCTCGGTCGGTATCAGCGACAACAAGCAGCGCGCGAAGGTCGCGACGGGCTTCGGCAAGCCTGCGGGAATCTATGAGCTGACCGAAGCCAACTGGATGACTGTCATGGGCGACCGCGAGGTGGACGCCTTGTGGGGCATCGGACCGAAGACCGCCAAAAAGCTTGTCGGGCTTGGCATCACGACGGTCGCCGACCTGGCCGCCGCCGACGCCGAGCTGTTGACGTCGACGTTCGGGCCGACCACGGGACTCTGGATCCTGCTGCTGGCCAAGGGCGGCGGCGACACGAACGTCAGCGCCGCGCCGTGGGTGCCGCGGTCCCGCAGTCACGTCATCACCTTTCCCGAGGATCTGACCGAACGCGCCGCAATGGACTCGGCCGTCGTCGAACTCGCCCGCCAGACGCTCGCCGAGGTCGTCGGCCAGGGCCGCATCGTCACCCGCGTGGCCGTGACGGTGCGCACCAAGACGTTCTACACCCGCACCAAGATCCGCAAGCTTGCATCGGCGGGGACCGACGGCGATCTGATTGCGCAGACCGCCCTGCAACTGCTCGACCAGTTCGAACTCGACCGTCCCATCCGGCTGCTCGGTGTGCGGCTCGAGCTCGCGCCGCCGCCGGACGGCTACTGAGTCAGACCCGGCCAATACCCTCGCCACATGCTGCAGACGATCGCGATCCGCGGATATCGCTCGCTACGCGAGGTCGTGCTGCCGGTCCGCAGGCTCACCCTCGTCACCGGCGCCAACGGCACCGGCAAGTCCTCGCTGTACCGCGCCCTGCGCCTGCTGGCCGACTGCGGGCGCGGCGAGGTGATCGGATCGCTGGCCCGTGAGGGCGGATTGGACTCAGTGCTGTGGGCCGGCCCCGAGCAGCTGAGCGGCGCACGGAGAACCGGCCGGGTCGAGGGAACAACCAGAAGAGGGCCTGTCGCACTCGAACTCGGCTTCGCATCAGACGATTTCGGCTATCTGGTCGATCTCGGTCTCCCTCAGATGGCAGGCCACGGCTCGCTGTTCGCGTTCGACCCTGAGATCAAGCGGGAGGTGGTGTTCGCGGGCGCGGTCATGCGTTCGGGCTCGACGCTGGTCCGGCGCTCACGGGAGTACGTCGAGGTCAGCTCCGAGACCGGGCGGGGTTTCGACGAGGTATCGCGCGCGCTGCCGCTCTACCGCAGTGTGCTCGCCGAATACGCCCATCCCGGCGCCCATCCTGAGTTGGCCGCGGTACGCCAGCGGCTTCGCACCTGGCGGTTCTACGACGGATTCCGGGTCGACGCCGATGCCCCGTCGCGGCTCCCCCACATCGGCACCCGCACGCCCGTGCTTTCCGACGACGGCCGCGACGTCGCGGCGGCAGTCCAGACGATCATCGAGGCCGGGTTCGACGACCTCTCCCGCGCCGTCGCCGACGCATTCGACGGCGCGACGGTGTCGGTGGCGGTCAACGACGGGCTGTTCGAACTCCAGCTACACCAGCGCGGCATGCTGCGACCCCTACGCGCGGCCGAACTGTCCGACGGCACACTGCGCTTCCTGTTGTGGGCCGCCGCCCTGCTCAGCCCGCAACCGCCGTCGCTGATGGTCCTCAACGAGCCGGAGACATCTCTGCACCCGGACCTGTTGGCGCCCTTGGCATCCCTGATCGCCGCCGCTGCGAACACGACGCAGGTCCTCGTGGTCACTCATTCGAAGGCGATGCTGGAGTCCTTGGACACCACACCCATCGCCGACGCCGAAGCCGATACGCCCGCCGTGGAGCTCCCGCTCTACAAAGACGTCGGCGAGACACGCATCGAGGGTCTTGGCATGCTCACCGCCCCGCCATGGGACTGGGGCAAGCGCTGAGCCGAACTACTTCAGGCCAGGGCGCAGCGCGCGGCTGAACACCACGTTGGCCTGCCGCATCGCGACGCTGTATGGCCACCACGCGGCGCGCTTGAACATGTAGAGCGCGCGGATGTCCGGTGAGGTGTAGATGAGGTACCGATTCCTGACGACGCCGCGCAGGATCTTGTCGGCGACGTGCTCGGGCGACACCGCGTGATTGGCGAACCGGTCCACCCATCGGCTCACGTTCGGATGGTCGCGGTCGACGCCTGCGATGTGAACCGTCTCCACCAGTGGGGTTTTCACAGCGCCGGGCACCACGACCGACACCCCGATACGATGCCGCGCCAGATCGAAGCGCAGCACCTCGGAAAGCCCGCGCAGGCCGTACTTGCTTGCGCTGTAGGCGGCGTGCCACGGCAGTGCGACCAGCCCGGCCGCTGAGGACACGTTGACCAGATGGCCACCCCTGCGCGCCTCGATCATCGGCGGCAGAAACGACTCGATCACGTGAATCGGGCCCATCAGGTTGATGTCGACCATCGATTTCCAGTGGTCGTGGGTGAGCCGGTCGACGGTGCCCCACGCTGAGACACCCGCGATGTTCATCACCACGTCCATTGCGGGGTGGCTGGCATGGATGTCGGCGGCGAACTGCGTGACGGCCTCGTAGTCCGAGATGTCCAGCACGCGGTGCTCTGGGACCTTCGCGCCGAGGGCAAGGGCATCGGCGACCGTCGTCTCGAGGCCTTCTGCATCGCGATCGGTCAGGTACAGCTGCGCCCCCTGCGCTGCGAGCTTCAGCGCGGTCGCGCGCCCGATGCCGCTCGCGGCACCGGTCAGGAAGCAACGTTTGCCGTCAAAGCCGCTCTGCGCCATGGGCCCGACCTTACTGACCTACTTCTTGCGAAGGTGTTCGCTCCCCCAGATGGCGGACACCCACAGCCGCTCGACGGCATCGACGGCACGGCTGGAATCCGTGCCACGGCCGACGAATGCGCTGTCCTTCGTCACCGTCATCGTGGTGGTCGCCGCCAGTGTCCGCACCAGGGCAGGCAGGTCATCGGAGACGGGGCGTGCCTCGGGGTCCTGCTCCAGCAAGGTGATGAGCTTGTCGATGATGCCGTCGTAGAAGTCATCCATCATCTCGCGGATCTGCGCATCCGTATTGCGCGCCACCTCGCATGCCATCAACACGGGATTGTCGTTCGCCCAGACCTCAGCGGCGTTGCCGACCATTCGCCTGGCGAACACCGCGGGCGTCTCTCCCGGTTCACGCGGCGCGAAGTGGTGGGTCAGGCTGTCGAGTAGCTCGCCCGCGTCGGCCAGGATCACCGCGAGCACCGCATATTTCGAGTCGAAGTAGAAATAGAAGCCCGATCGCGCGACGCCTGCCCGCTCGCTGATGGTGCTGACCGACAGGTCGGCGAAGGACCGCTCGTGAAGGAGGTCGCGGACCGCCGCGATGATCGCGTCGCGTTGCCGGTCGCCCCTGCTGCGGCGGATCTCCTGGGGTGCGGATTCAGCGGTCATGTGCATAAACCTTGGCATCACGACTCACCACGGCAAAACTTGACATGCGTCAAGTCTGCCATTCAGTATGAAGATAGGAGTGACAACGGCCACAGTCTTTCTGCTTCAGGAGCATTTGAATGCCGACGATCAGCACCAAGGATTACGTAATCGACCAGGCCCGACGACGGATCACCACGTCGCCGATCCTCACCGTGCCCGGTATGGGCCTGCTCGAGAAGCGGTTGCTGGCCCGTGACTGGCCTCAGCACGCGATGGCTGCGCCGCCCGCGGGCAGCGACCTCAAGGCCGTGATGGGCGACTCGGGACTGCCGATCGTGGGCCACATGGTGGAGATGTTCCGTGGCGGCCCCGACTTCTGGCTGCACCACTACCGCAAGCGCGGCCCGGTCATGCTGCTCGATTCGCCGATCATCCCGACGGTGGCGGCACTGGGGCCCGACGCGATCCAGGCGATCTACTCCAACCGCAACAAGGACTACTCACAGCAGGGCTGGACCCCGATGATCGGGGCGTTCTTCAACCGCGGCCTGATGCTGCTCGACTTCGACGAGCACATGTACCACCGGCGAATCATGCAAGAGGCGTTCGTCCGGACCCGACTGGCCGGCTACACCGAGCACGTCGACAAGGTCGTCTCGCAGGTCATCTCGGGCGACTGGGTCACCAACGATCCGCGCTTCCTGCTGTATCCGGCGATGAAGGAACTCACCCTCGACATCGCCTCGATGGTGTTCATGGGCCATGAGCCCGGCACCGACAAGGAACTGGTCACCAAGGTGAATCGGGCCTTCACCGTCACCACGCGTGCGGGCAACGCGATCATCCGCACCAGTGTCCCGCCGTTCACCTGGTGGCGCGGTCTGAAGGCGCGCGAGTACCTGGAGAACTATTTCTCCGAGCGGGTGAAGGAGCGTCGCGGCAAGGACGGCTCGGACCTGTTGACGGTGCTGTGCCAGTCCGAGGACGAGGACGGCAACAAGTTCTCCGACTCCGACATCGTCAACCACATGATCTTCCTCATGATGGCCGCCCACGACACGTCGACGTCCACGGCGACGACCATGTCGTACTACCTGGCCGCCAACCCCGAGTGGCAGGACCGCTGCCGCGACGAGTCGGATCGACTCGGCGACGGACCGCTCGACATCGAATCGCTGGAGAAGCTCGAAACGCTGGACCTGGTGATGAACGAGTCGATCCGCTTGGTGTCGCCGGTGCAGTGGGCGATGCGCCGAACCGTCCGCGACACCGAACTGCTCGGCCATTACCTGCCCGAGGGCACCAACGTGATCGCCTACCCGGGCATGAATCACCGGCTCGAGGAGATCTACCCCGATCCGTACACGTTCGATCCGGCCCGCTTCGCTGAACCGCGAAACGAACACAAGAAGCATCGCTACGGCTTCACCCCGTTCGGCGGCGGTGCGCACAAGTGCATCGGCATGGTGTTCGGCCAACTCGAGGTCAAGACGATCATGCACCGGCTGCTGCGGCGCTACTCCCTTGAGCTTCCCCGGCCGGGTTATGAACCGCGCTACGACTACGGCGGCATGCCGGTGCCGATGGACGGCATGCCGATCGTGTTGCGCCCCTTGCGATGACGCGGTCGCCGGACCGACTCGCCACTCGAGGTATCGACGCGCTGGCTGCGATGCGGATCGCGGCCGGGCTGCTGGCGTGGCTCAGTCCTCGGCAGACCGCCCGGTTGTTCGGCATGACAGGGCAGAGCGGCGAAGCGCACTATGCATGGCGGCTGTTCGGCGTCCGCGACATCGTGCTCGGCATCGGCACGTTGCGGTCCTCCGGCGCGCAGCGTCGCGCATTCGCCACAGCCGGGTTGGCATGCGATGTCGCCGACGGTGCGGCAGGTGCGATCAGCCTCCACCGCAGCGATTTCACACGTACGGCTGCAGGAGCGCCCGTCGTGGTGCCCGCTCTCGCGGTCGCCTTCGGCGCATGGGCACTGCGCGGCGCGCGCCGCTAGGCAGCCGACAACAACCGGTTGGCGCAGGCGATCACCGCTCGCAGCGCCGACTGCGTTGCATCCTCGTCGATGCCCATCGCCCACTCGGCGTGCGCGCCGTCGCTACCGCGGACGAACGTGGCGGTTTCAGCGCCGGTCGGACGCTGGTGGAACGACGTCATCTCAACGGCGATGCCGTGTTCGTACAACATCTCCGTCAATGCGGCGATCGGACCCGACGCCGCCGCCGTCGCGGTACTGATGCGGTCGCCGATTGCCAATGTCGCCTGGTAGTTACGCGGCTGGGGGCCGAGCCTGGCGGAACGGCACTCGTCATCGGTACAACTCCACTGACCCAGCCGCAGCGGGCCCGTCGACGCATACGTGCTCTGGAAAATGTCCCAGGACTCCAAGGACATCGAATCGGCCTCCTTGCGCAGGCCGCGCGGCAACAGTGCTCTGAAGCAGTCAGCCACCGATGGCGCTGCGATGGTTGCGGATTGTGGTGGAGATGTCATGTGCCGGTCTTCGCTTGCTAGAAGGAGCGACCGACGACGTAGCAAAGACCCACAGCGAGGGGTCGGTCAGGATCAGACCCCGCTGGGGATTGCTACTACGAGTCGCCTCGGCACGACCCGAACACTAGTCCTGCCCTGCGGAGCGGCGCAAACATATTCCAGACTTTCGCGGCCTCAATCGAGCACGCGAGCCAGCAGCGGGACGAACGGCCGGTGATTGGTGGTGCCGTTGCGGCGAGGGGGCATGCTTTCGCGCGATGCCGCATACCACTCGGCACGCGAGATCGCGCTGAAGTCGAGCCTGCGGCCCCGCAGCGTCGCGACCGTGTGCAGCATCAGCGTGCCCGTTCTGCCGTTGCCCTCGCGGAACGGATGAACATAGTTGTATTCGGCGTAGAGCGCGGCGAGCCGATCGGCCATCGTGTCCTCGGAATCGCCTGCATCTTTCGCCACCGCCCGCGCTGACGCCTCGACGCGGGCCATCCGGCGCTGCACCGTTGACCGCCGTGCGAACGCCTCTTCGCCAAGACGCAATTCGCATACCCGATAGCTGCCCGCCCATTCGTAGACGTCGCAGAACAGCTGCCGGTGTAGGGCCCGCACGTCAAGAGCGTCGGCTCCGATGTCACCGTCGGCGAGCCTGCGATGCCAGCCCACCATCCGCCCCGCGCTGGCGACGAATTCGAGTTCGGCGAGCATTGCGTGGTCTGCAGCGCCGAAGTTGTTTTCCAGCAGCGAGGTACCGGGAATCAGATAGGGCGGGTCGCGCCTCGCCCTTCGCACCGGCTTTGGTTCAGGCCTTGTCGGGTAGCGCGCTCGGTACGCGGCCAGATAGCCGCCGAAGGTGACCTCGCCGTTGACAAGCGCCTCCAACGCATCGACCTGGTCGCCGGTGGGCCGCCAGCCCTCCAGCGCCTCGGCGGCGATCGTCTGGTCGACGCAGCGGCGCGAAGGATCAGGGGCGGGCACGGCGTTGATTCTGCGAGCAGGCACGATTACGGTCAATGACTTGGTGGGACGCCGCCTTCCTCGCCGCTGCTGGTGTCATAGGAGGGCTGACCGGAAGCATCGCCGGGCTGGCGTCGATCGCCACCTATCCCGCCCTGCTCGTGGTGGGGTTACCACCGGTCACCGCGAACGTGACGAACACCGTCGCGATGGTGTTCACCGCCGTCGGCTCCGTGTGGGGGTCACGGCCCGAGCTCAAGGGTCTGAGGCCCTGGTTGCAGCGGATCCTTCCAGTCGCCGCTGTCGCGGGCGCGATCGGCGCGGCGCTGCTGCTGTCCACGCCCGCCGAGGGGTTCGAGAAGATCGTGCCGATCCTGCTGGGCGGTGCATCCATCGCGATCGCCATCCCCCGTGGACGCGGAGGAGAAGCGAGGGTGGCGAGCCATCAGCGGCACACCGCCACGGTGCTGCTCGAGTCCGCCGCGATCTTCTTGATCTGCATTTACGGCGGCTACTTCGGCGCAGCCGCAGGTGTGCTGTTGATCGCCCTGCTGTTGCACGTCGGCCATGCGACTCTGGCGCACGCCAACGCTTCCAAGAACATCATCTCGGGTGTCGCGAACACCGTTGCGGCCGTGATCTTTTCGATCTTCGCCCCCGTACACTGGCCCGCAGTTCTCGCACTCGGGCTCGGCTGCCTGGTCGGGGCCAGGCTGGGTCCGGTGGTCGTCCGCCACGCGCCCGCCGGCCCGCTCAAGGTCGTGATCAGCGCCGCCGGGCTGGCACTGGCCGTCAAGCTCGGGATCGACGCCTACGGTTAGGTCAGCTCGAAGGGGTTGTCGCCCTTGACTACCCGGGTGCCGATATCGATGAGGTTCTGCGCGTTGAAATGCAGCGCTTCGCCCGCATCCCGGCTTGCCTTGCCCATCAGGTAGCGCGACCACGTGCCCTCGATGACGACGCCGAGCTTGAAGCAGGCCATCGCCATGTACCAATCGAGTGCAGGCGTCTCGCGTCCGCCCGCGTTCCAGTAGGACTCGAGCAACTCCCGCCTGCTTGCCAGCCCGCCGTACGCGGCCAGCGCGCCGCCCGCGGTGATCGTGCTGGTGTTGAGCGGCCAGGTGATCAGCATCCACCCGAGATCGAGAAGCGGATCGCCGACGGTGCACATCTCCCAGTCGACGAACGCAGCCAACTCCGGCTTGTCGCGGCGGAGAAGCACATTGCTCATATGCGGATCGCCGTGCATGATTCCCGGCTCGCTGTCCGGCGGTACGTTTTCCTGCAGCCACTGCGCAAGGTCGGTGACCGCGAGCGATTCGGGATCGTAGCGGTCGTGCCGATAGCTTTCGAGCAGTCGCAGGAACTGCGGAACCTGGCGCTCCACAAAGGATCCCGGTCGCTTCAGCTCGGCGAGCGGCCTGCCTTCCCATTCGGCGTTGCCGAGCCGCGCGAGGCTCGCGGCGTAGGACGGGCCGACGTCGTGCCGCAATGTTTCGTCGCGGATGTACGCCTCGGACACCTCGCTGCCGGGGTTGAAGCCGTCGATCTCTTCCATCAGATAGAAGACGACGCCGAGCACATCAAGGTCCTCACAGCCCGCGATGAAGCCGGGGTGCGGGACGTCTGTGCCCGCAAGGGTGCGCAGCGCCGCGATCTCGCGAAGCATCGTCTTGTCGCTCGTCGGCCGCGGATGCAGAGGCGGACGGCGCAGCACCATCGGACGCCCGTCGATGTGGATACGCACAACGATGTTCTGCGTTCCGCCGGTCAGCGGTTCGACGTCGGTGACATCGGCGCCAAGGCCTTGTTGTCGCACCCACGTCTGCAGGGCGGCCTGGTCGGCCCCGCTCAGGCTGGGCAGGGACTGCGCGGCATCGGACATGGGTGACATCGTGTCATCCCCGCCTCGGACCTACCCCTGGTACTGCAGGCAGGACTCGGCGCCGTTGATGACACCTTCACGGAACGCGCGCACCCGCTCGAAGCCTGCGCCCTGACGCTCGACGTCTCCCTCACCGCGGAACACCAGCAGGGCCTTGATCCCTTCGTCGAGGTCGCCGGGCGAGATGTGGTACGTGCTGGTCTCCGGGCGGTTGTAGATGATGACGCTGGCGGTGTAGCCGCCGGCAAGGCAATCAGCCCTAAGGGTCGACGTCTTCTCGTCGGACTCGTCGCCAAGCCGCGTCAAAGCCGCAAGTCCGTACTGGGTGGCCAGAAGCGTCGCGACCGCGTAGTCGCCGCCCTCTCTGTAGACCTCCGGCATCACGCCGACGTTATCCCAGCCGACGTAATCGTCTGGCACGCAATAGAACAACGTGAAGTCTGCCGTGGATTGGTCGCCGCACAGAGGCGCGTTGTCGGGGCTGAACGCCTCGATTCCACCGAGCGGTGGCCAAGCCTGGCCATCGGTCAACTCGGGATAGACCTGGGTCCAGTAATCCTCGAGGTCGTAGGGAACCCCGTTGACGATGGACTCATACGGCGCGTCGCCGCCGCTCGCCTCGTCCTCGGCGGTGCTGAACGGCAGCTCGATCACGATCGGGTCGTCGTCGCGGTAGTTCTTGCACTTCCCCAGTCCGTTGTCATAGCCGTCCTGAAAGGCGCCGACGCGGTCGAAGCCGCTGCCGTGGGCGTCACTGTCCAAGTTCGTGGTGCCGGGTGTGTCCCGCAGATCGAGGATTCCCGCAAGAGCCTGGTCCATGTCACCGCTGGACACCTCGAACACCCCGTCGTCCTTGGCATGCTTGGCCCATGCGCCTGAGAAACAGTCAGCCTGCAGTTCCCTGGTCACCGTGCGTGCCGTGAAGTTGGAGCGCGCCTGAATGGCGTGGCCGTATTCGTGCGCAAACACGATCGGAATCACGAAGTCACCGAATTTCTCCCTCAGCTCCGGGAGAACGTTCTCGGCATCCCACGCGACCACATCCTCGGTCGAGCAGTAGTAAGCGGCCCTGGCGACCACCTCCTGTGGGTCGGTCGCGCATGGCGGCACATCCCCATCCGACGGCACGGCGGCAAAGAAACCACCCTTTATCGGTTCGAAGTCGCTTCCGTAGAGATCTGGATACTGGTTGCCCCAGTACTGCTCGAGGTCGGCGATCGCCTCGACGGCCAGCTTGCTCACCGGATCGGAAGCGTCGCCGGTGATCTCGATCCCGCTGGTGTGGGGCTTTGACTGCTTGTCGGGGTCGGGGAGCTCGGGCTTCGGGCTGCCGCAGGCCGCCAGGAGCAAAACAACGCCGACCGCTGACCACGTTCGCATGCGCATGGGCAAACATTAGCGGCCAAGATCAAGAATCGCCGCATTCCCGACGAGCGTCGAGCGATCAGTCCAGGATGCGCCGCGCGACGTTGGTCGTGACGAGGTCGAGCAGTTCTTCGCCGCGACCCGCGAGAATCGTCCGAATGGCGTACAGCGAGAAGCCTTTCGCCTGTTCGACGGTGATCGCGGGTGGGATGGACAGCTCCTGGCGAGCGGTCACCACGTCGACCAGTGCGGGCCCGTCGTGAGCCAGCGCGTCGGCGACTGCCTGTTGTAGCTCCGAGGGGTGTTCGACGCGGCGGCCGTAAATGCCCATCGCGTTGGCCACATCGGCGAAGTTCGGGTTGTGCAGGTCGGTGCCGAAGTTGACGATGCCCGCCGCCTTCATCTCCAGCTCGACGAAGTTGAGCGACGAGTTGTTGAACACGATCACCTTGACCGGCAACCGATTCTGCGTCAGCGAGATCAACTCCCCGAACATCATCGTCAGCCCGCCGTCGCCTGCCAGGGCCACCACCTGCCGGTCGCGGTGGGCGGTCTGCGCTCCGATCGCGAGCGGCAGCGCGCAGGCCATGGTCCCGTGGTTGAACGAACCGATGAGGCGGCGGTTGCCGTTCA
The DNA here is from genome assembly GCA_963756865.1 of uncultured Actinomycetota bacterium. Lineage (GTDB taxonomy): Bacteria > Actinomycetota > Actinomycetes > Mycobacteriales > Mycobacteriaceae > Mycobacterium. Next base: position 59,060 of record CAVWPQ010000001.1, read on the forward strand.
TTCTCAGGTAGCGCGCCGCCCACACCACGGGTGACCCGACGTCGACGGTGAACACCGCATCGTCGGCGGCCAGCTGATTCACCAGTCCGGCAACGTATTCGGGTCGGATCGGTGTGCGGTCGCGGTCGTTGACCGCCAGCTCGTCGAGATTCTTGCGCGTCTTGCGGTAGTGCTTGAGCGAGCGGTCGAGATGGTCGCTCTGCTGTTTCTGCCGCAGTGACGGTTGCAACGCGGCGAGGGTGTCGCGCACGCTGCCGACCAGTCCCAATTCGATCGGCGTGCGGCGGCCGAGGTTTCGGCCACGGATGTCGACCTGGATGACCTTGGCGTTGTCGGGATAGAACTGCTGATACGGAAAGTCGGTGCCGAGCATCAACAGGGCGTCGGCTTCCTTGATGGCCTTGTAGCCGGAGGCGAATCCGAGCAGACCCGTCATCCCGACATCGAACGGGTTGTCGTACTCGATGAACTCCTTGCCGCGCAACGCGTGCACGATCGGCGCATTCAACGTGCTCGCGGCCTCGATCACCGCGTCGTGGCTTCCAGCGACACCGGCGCCGGCGAGGATCGTGACGGCGCTGGCGTCGTTGAGGATCGCCGCCGCCCGTCGCACCGACTCGTCGTCGGGTCGCACCACCGACGTGGCCGCGACGACTGGCCTTGCCGTCCAGGCCGACTCGTCGGCTTTCTGCAGGAACACCTCACCGGGGATCACCACGACGGCGACCCCACGCTCCTCGACGGCCGCGCGCATCGCCATCTCCAGGATCCGCGGTGCCATCTCAGGGGTGCTGACGAGTTCGCAGTAGACGCTGCACTCTCGGAACAGATCCTGCGGCCGCGTCTCCTGGAAGTACTCCGAGCCGATCTCAGAGCGTGGAATGTGCGCTGCGATCGCGAGCACCGGCACCCGGCTGCGCTGGGCGTCGAAGAGGCCGTTGATCAGATGCAGGTTGCCAGGTCCGCAGCTGCCCGCGCAGACCGCCAGCCCGCCGGTCAGCGCGGCATCGGCGGCCGCGGCGAATGCGGCGGTCTCCTCGTGACGCACATGCTCCCAAGACATTTCGGGAGATCGCCGGATCGCATCGGTGAAACCGTTGAGGCTGTCACCGGGTAACCCGTAGATGCGGTGGACACCGCTGAGCGCGAGCGCGGAGATGACGTGATCGGCGACGGTCGACACGCCGCCACCCTATGCGATTCGCCTGTTACCTGGGGGCGAAGCGCTGGCCGGCGTCCAGGCGAAGGCACTGCCCGTTGAGCATTGGGTTCTCGACGATCGCGGCCACCAGCTTCGCGTACTCCTCAGGACGGCCGAGCCGCTTCGGGAATGCCGCGTCCTTGGTCAACGCCTTCGCGAACTCGTCAGGGATGCCTTCGGTCAGCCCGGTGGCGAACAGGCTCGGCGCGATGGCGAGTGCCCGGATACCCCGGCTGCCCATGTCGCGGGCCATCGTCAGACACATCCCGGCGATGGCGGCTTTCGATGCGGTGTAGGCGACCTGGCCGATCTGGCCCTCGAACGCGGCGATCGAGGCGGTGTTGATGATGACGCCGCGCTCCTCCTGCTCGTCGTCGACCGGATCCTGATTGTTCATCTGCCAACCGGCCAGCCTGCTGATGTTGAACGTGGCGATGAGATTGAGATCGATGCACTTGCGGAAGGACTCCAGGCTGTGCGGGCCTTCCTTACCGACGGTCTTCTCCGCGGTGCCGCCGCCCGCGGTCGTCACGATGATGTGCAATCCGCCCAGCCCGTCGATCGCCTGCTGCAAGACCTTCTCGGTGCCGTCGAAGTCGGTGACGTCGACCTCGTAGAAGCTGCCGCCGATGGCGTCGGCGACTTCCTTGCCCTTCGACTGCGGCCGGTCGAGAATCGCCACGCTTGCGCCACGCTGTGCCAACAGTTCTGCGGTGGACTTGCCGAAGCCCGAGGCCCCGCCGACAATGATGGCCTTCTTACCCGCGATCTCCATCTGGCTCCCTTTCCAAAAAGTGCTCGATTCGTAAAGCAACCTAGCCGATGTCACTTTTCGGTAAGGCTTTCGGGTGGCCGGATAGGTACCTTGGCCAGCATGGCGTCCAGCAACGCGCGCGCTATGGCGGGCATCGCCGCAGCGGCGGTCGCACTCGGGATCACCCAGCTGCTGTCCGCGTTCTTCGGCCAGGGCGCAGATTCGCGCACCGCGGTCGGGTCGGCCGTCATCGACCTCACCCCCGCACCGGTGAAGGAATGGGCGATCACCACGTTCGGCACTGCCGACAAGCTGGTGCTGACGGTGCTGGTGCTGGCGGTCATCGCGATCATCGCCGCGGTGGCGGGCTCGATGGAAACCCGCCGCGTGCCGATCGGCAGTGCGGCGATCGTGCTCGCCGGAGTCGCCGGATGCGCGGCGGTGCTGTCCCGCGACGGTTCGTCCATCGTCGATGTGGTGCCGACCGTGATCGGCACCGCGTGCGGTGTCCTCGTCATGCGCCTGCTCATCTCAGGACGGTGGACCGACGGACCCGCCGCCGGAGCCGACAAGCCCCCCGACCTTCCCGACCCTGGGCGGCGACTGTCGCTGGTGACGGTCGGCCTGCTCGCAGGCGGGGCGCTCACCGGTGTTCTCGGAGTGGTGCTGACGCGGGCCCGGTCGTCTGTCGCCGGGGACCGCGACGCCTTCGCACCGCCGAAGGTCAATGTCGGCATGCGGCCGATCCCTCCGACTGTGCAGCCCAAAGGTGTTGCGCTGCCGTCATTCATCACCAGCAACGACGATTTCTACCGGATCGACACCGCGTTGAGCGTGCCTCAGCTCAGCCGCGCCGAATGGGCGCTGAAGATCCACGGCATGGTGGACCGTGAAATCACCTACCGCTTCGAGGATCTGGAGAAGTTCGAGGCGATCGAGAAGGTCGTGACCCTGGCTTGTGTCTCGAACCCCGTCGGTGGCGACCTCATCTCGAATGCGACGTGGACGGGTTACCGGGTGCGCGACCTGCTGGCCGATGCGGGCGTGCACGCCGACGCCGACATGGTGATGTCCAAGTCCAGCGACGGGTTCACCGCGGGCACACCTGTGGAAGCGCTCACCGACGACAGGGACTCGATACTCGCCGTCGGCATGAACGGCCAACCACTGCCGACCGACCACGGCTATCCCGCGCGGCTCGTCGTGCCTGGGTTGTACGGGTACGTGTCGGCGACCAAATGGGTTGTCGACCTCGAAGTGACGCGCTTCGACAAGGCCGAGGCGTACTGGACGCGGCGGGGCTGGTCGGCGCGCGGGCCGATCAAGACCGAGTCCCGTATCGACGTGCCACGCAGCGGCGAAGTCGTCCGCCAGGGTCCGGTCACCTTCGGCGGCGTGGCTTGGGCGCAGAACCGCGGCGTCAAGGCGGTCGAGGTGCGCATCGACGGTCCGAACAAGCAGGGCAGCTGGCAGCAGGCGCAACTCGGTGCGGCTTACTCCAACGAAGCGTGGCGGCTGTGGAGCTTCCCGTGGCAGACGGAAGACGCCGGCTCACACACGATTACCGTGCGAGCGACCGACAACACCGGCGCGGTGCAGACCGAGCAGTGGGCCGATCCCGTTCCCGACGGCGCCACCGGCTGGCATTCGATCAGCTTCACCGTCGCGTAGCGGAGAAAAATCACATGCGGATGCAGGCGCTCGCGCGTACGTTGGCGGCCCGTGATCACTAAACCGGCCGAGATCTGGCGCGCCCTTCTGCGCCGATCGCTGATGACCGCACGCAAGCAGCGTGACACCGTCCGGGTGTCGGCGCTGCGGTCGATCCTTGGCGCGATCGACAACGCCGAGACGCCCGCCGCCGTCGCGGTCGTGGGACAGCCGAGCGGTGAGATCGCGGGAGCTGTTGGGGGGCTGGGCGCCACCGAGGTGACGCGCCTGGACCTGTCCGACGAGCAGATCCGCTGCCTCGTGCACGCCGAGATCGATGAGCGGCACGATGCAGCCGATGACTACGTCGCAGGCGGCCACGCCGAGAGGGCCGCAACACTTCGAGCCGAGGCGGCGGTGCTGGCCGACCTGCTGGGAGATGTCTGACCCGCGTGCCAGGCTGGGCACGTGCAGCTGATCGACGTCGCGACCGCATCGGCTGACGTCGGCGCCTCGTCGGCGCGGCTGGCCAAGATCGCGCGGATCGCCGAGTTGCTCATGTCCGCGGGTGACGATGCACGGCTGACGGCCGTCGTCGTGTCGTGGTTGTCAGGCGACCTGCCGCAGCGCCAGATCGGCGTCGGATGGGCGGCGTTGCGATCGCTGCCCGCGCCCGCGCAGGAACCCACGCTGACGGTGGCCGCCGTCGACGCCCTGTTCACCGAGATCGGCGAGGTCGCGGGCAAGGGGTCGCAGGCGCGCAGGGCGGCCCTGGTGGCCGATCTCTTCGCTGCGGCGACGGAGGCCGAACAGACATTCCTGCGTCGCTTGCTCGGCGGCGAACTGCGCCAGGGCGCGCTCGCCGGAGTGATGGCCGACGCCGTCGCGAAGGCAGCAGGGCTCCCCGCTGCCACCGTCCGGCGGGCGGCGATGCTGGGTGGTGACCTGCCCGCCGTCGCGGCGGCCGCCCTGGCCGAGGGCGAGGCGGCGCTCTCGGAGTTCACGTTGCGGGTCGGTAGGCCCGTCGGCCCCATGCTCGCGCAGACCGCGACGGGAGTGGCCGAAGCTCTCGAAAAGCTCGGCGGCGAAGCGGTGTTCGAGGCCAAGCTCGACGGAGCCCGCGTCCAGATTCACCGCGCAGGCGACGACGTATCGATCTACACCCGCAGCCTCGACGATGTCACCGCTCGGCTGCCCGAAGTCGTCGAGGCGGCGCTTGCGCTGCCGGTGACGGATCTGATCGCCGACGGTGAGGCGATTGCGCTGCGACCCGACGGGCGCCCGCACCGATTCCAGGTCACCGCGTCGCGGTTCGGCCGCGGCGGCGGCCGTGGCGGCAAGGACCGCAGCGTCGACATCGCCGCCGCCCGCGCGGCACAGCCGCTTTCGGTGTTCTTCTTCGACATCCTTCACCTCGACGATGTGGACCTCCTCGACAGATCGGCAGCAGACCGCCTCTCCGCGCTGGACGCGATCGTGCCGGCCGACCAGCGCGTCGACCGGCTGAGAACGTCGAGCGCCGACGAGGCCCAGAGATTCCTCGAGGCGACGCTGACCGCGGGCCATGAAGGCGTGATGGCGAAATCGCCCGCCGCACCGTATGAGGCGGGCAGGCGCGGTGCGGGCTGGCTGAAGGTGAAGCCGGTGCACACGCTCGATCTCGTGGTCCTCGGCGTCGAATGGGGTTCCGGTCGGCGCACCGGCACGCTGTCAAACATCCACCTCGGCGCACGCGACCCGGCCACCGGTGAATTCGTCATGCTGGGCAAGACGTTCAAGGGGATGACCGACGCGATGCTGGACTGGCAGACCGCGCGGTTCACCGAATTGGCCGACGGGCCCACCGACGGCTGGGTGGTCACGGTACGGCCAGAGCAGGTGGTCGAGATCGCCTTCGACGGGGTCCAGACGTCATCCCGTTACCCCGGAGGCATGGCGCTTCGCTTCGCGCGGGTACTGCGCTATCGCGACGACAAGAGCCCGGCCGAGGCCGACACCATCGACACCGTGCGGGAGTTCTACGAGCGCGGCTAGCACCAATTTGGTCGTCTTCCGGCAATCCTCTGTAGGCCCGGCGCGGCCTTTGAAAGGATCGACAGAAGGCACCAAGACTCCGCCTTGAACGAGGGGAAACACTGTGGCTTCACCCAGCGCGCCATCGACCGACCGTTTCGAAGAGACCGACGGCGACATCACCTACATCCGAACTGACAAGGATCTTCCGCCGGTTGCCATCATCGACCGATCGCCGATCACCACGCGGCACAAGATCATCTTCGGAATCATCGCGATCGTTGGTGCGGTCGCGTGGGCCGTGATCGCGTTCTTCCGCGGGGAGACGGTCAACGCGGTGTGGTTCGTCATCGCCGCGATCTGCACCTACGTCATCGGGTTCCGGTTCTACGCGCGGCTCATCGAGATGAAGATCGTCCGCCCGCGTGACGACAATGCAACGCCCGCAGAGCTTTTCGAAAATGCGACCGACTACATGCCGACCGACCGGCGGGTGCTGTTCGGACACCACTTCGCCGCGATCGCCGGCGCGGGGCCGCTGGTCGGCCCGGTGCTGGCCATGCAGATGGGATACCTGCCGGGAACCATTTGGATCATCATCGGCGCAGTTGTTGCCGGCTGTGTCCAGGACTATCTGGTGCTGGCCATCTCCACCCGCCGGCGCGGTCGATCGCTGGGTCAGATGGCGCGCGACGAACTGGGAGCCATCGGCGGCGCGGCGGCGATCGTCGGTGTGCTCGCCATCATGGTGATCCTGCTGGCGGTGCTGGCCCTGGTTGTGGTCGGCGCGCTCGCCGAGAGCCCCTGGGGTGTGTTCTCGATCGCGATGACCATCCCGATCGCGATCTTCATGGGTCTGTACCTGAGATTCCTGCGCCCCGGCCGGGTGTCGGAAGTCTCGCTGATCGGTGTAATCCTGCTGTTGCTCGCCGTGGTATCGGGCGGCTGGGTCGCCGACACATCTTGGGGCGCCGACTGGTTCACCTTGTCGAAGGTGACCCTGTCGTGGTGCATCATCATCTACGGCTTCGCCGCGTCGGTGTTGCCCGTGTGGCTGCTGCTGGCCCCTCGCGACTACCTGTCGACGTTCATGAAGGTCGGCACCATCGCCCTGCTCGCGATCGGCATTCTGCTGGCCCGCCCCATCATGGAGGCCCCTGCCATCTCCTCGTTCGCCGGCAGCGGCACGGGCCCGGTCTTCGCCGGCTCGCTGTTCCCGTTCCTGTTCATCACGATCGCGTGCGGGGCGCTATCAGGTTTTCACGCGCTGATCTCCTCGGGCACCACGCCTAAGCTGCTCGAGAAGGAAAGCCAGATGAGGCTGATCGGGTACGGCGGCATGCTGACAGAGTCGTTCGTCGGCATCATGGCGCTGATCACCGCGGCGATCCTGAACCAGCACCTGTACTTCACCCTCAACGCGCCGACCGCTGCGACCGGGGGCACCGCGCAGACAGCTGCCGAATACGTCAACGGCCTCGGGCTATCCGGCGCGCCGATCACACCGGAGCAGATCACCCAGGCCGCCGAGGATGTCGGCGAGGAGTCCATCGTGTCCCGAACCGGCGGCGCACCGACCCTTGCGATCGGCATATCCGAGGTGCTGCACCAGGTATTCGGCGGCGTGAGCCTGAAGGCCTTCTGGTATCACTTCGCGATCATGTTCGAGGCGCTGTTCATCCTCACCACCGTCGACGCCGGAACCCGGGTGGCGCGCTTCATGCTGTCGGATGGCCTGAGCAACCTCGGCGGCCCGCTGCACAAGCTGAAGGATCCCAGCTGGCGTATCGGCGCATGGATCTGCAGCATCATCGTTGTCGCGGCTTGGGGCGGCATTCTGCTGATGGGTGTCACCGATCCACTCGGCGGCATCAATACGCTGTTCCCACTGTTCGGCATCGCCAACCAATTGCTTGCGGCCATCGCGCTGACCGTCGTCACCGTAGTGGTTATCAAACGCGGGCTACTGAAATGGGCTTGGATTCCTGCCATTCCGTTGGTGTGGGATCTCATCGTGACAATGACGGCGTCGTGGCAGAAGATCTTCTCCGCCGACCCCAAACTCGGCTACTGGAAACAGCACAGCATCTGTCAGGCCGCTCAGTCAGCCGGCGAACTCTGCCTGTCGGCCAAGACGCCCGGCGATGTCGACAAGATCGTCCGCAACACTTTCATCCAGGGCTCGCTGTCGATTCTGTTCGCGGTACTCGTGGTCATCGTGTTCGCGGCCGGGGTGATAGTTGCGCTTCGAACGATCCGCGGACAAGGGAGCCCGCTGACGGAGGACGAACCGGTTCCGTCGCGATTGTTCGCTCCGTCCGGACTCATCCCGACGAAGGCGGAAAAGGAGGTGCAGAAGCAATGGGACGAACTACCGCCCGCACAGCGCGAGCCGCTCGCAAGATCGGTTGGTACTGGGCCACATTGATGGGTGATAACCACTACAGCCGGTACGTCGAGCACCGCAAGCGGATGCACCCCGATGAACCGGTGATATCCGAGCGCGAGTACTGGCAGGCACGTCACGACGCGACGGAGAGCAACCCCAACCCTCGCTGCTGCTGACTCTGGGTAGTGGCTGGTCAGGGCGGACGGCCTTTCCCGCCCTACAGCCGATTGCTAACAGCAACATAGCTCGCTCTTAACCAGTGTTCCTACCGTCGGTTCTTGGGTCGGGGCGTCTACCGACGCGGAAAGGCCTGGTTATGAATCTCAATCAACTCGTCGCAACGGCGGCGATCGGCTGCGCACTCGGTGCCGCCGGCGTCGCAGTCGCGGCCGGCACTGCAAGTGCCGCGCCGCCGCAGTGCCCGCCCGGGGTGCAATGTGGCCCAGGCGGTGGGCCAGGAGGTCCCCCCGGCGATCGCGGACCCGATGGCCCTCCCGGAGATCGCGGACCCGGTGGACCACCACCCGGCGACCGCGGGCCAGGCGGGCCGCCGCCAAATGGCGGTCCTCCTGGTGACTTCCGAGGTCCCGGTGGTCCCGGTGGTCCCGGTGGACCTGGGTTCCCCGGCGGACCCGAGCGTCCCAGGTTCCGCGATGCTCCGTGGGGCGACGGTCCCGCGCCGTGGGGCTGGGGCGGACCGCCGCCTGCGAGGTTCGAGGCTCCGCTGCCGCCGGCGTGGGGTCCGCCTCCGCCGCCGGTCAATTACTGGGGCTATAACGAGCAACCGGTGTGGGATCCCGGATACAACCAGTGGGGCTTCTACTTCTTCGGGATCTGGATTCCGCTTCTGGGCCTCTGACAGACCACCTGGCGAGACGGCCGCCTCGGATGCTCCGGGGCGGTCGTCAACGTCTCACCGCAGCGAATAACGGATCAGCAGGTGTTTGAGGCCGCCGACGAACGTCGTGGCCACATGCTGCGGGTCGCCGGCCAGCTCGACGGACTCGAGCCGCGGCAACAGCTCGGAGAAGAAGCTGTTGACTTCCAGCCGTGCCAGCGCCGCACCGAGGCAGAAATGCACGCCGTAGCCGAAGGCGATGTGTCTGTTGGGATCTCGTGTGACGTCGAAGCGGAACGGGTCGTCGAACACATCCTCGTCGCGGTTGCCCGAGACGTATGACAGCAGAACCGATTCTCCCGCGGCAATCGGCACGCCGCGCACCGTCGCGTCCTCGGTGGCGGTGCGCATGAAGGCTTTGACGGGTGTGACCCAGCGGATCATCTCCTCGGTGGCAAGCCCCATCATGCCCAGGTCGCCCGCCAATCGCTCACGCTGGTCAGGGTTTTCGGTCAACGCCAGCATGCCGCCAGAGATGGTCGCGCTCGTGGTGTCATGGCCTGCGGCGGCGATGATCGCGTAGTAGGAGATCGTGTCGATGTCGGACAACGGCTCGCCGTCGATCTTTGCGTTCGCGATCGCGGAAGCCAGGTCTTCGGTTGGATTCTCCCGCCGCGACGCTGTCAGCGCCGTGAAGTATTCGAACATCTCCAACAGCGCCGACATCTGGTCGTCGCCGTCGACGCCGCGCTTGAACTCGTCGTCGTCGCTGCCGAACAGTTCCTGGGTGAGCCGCAGCATCAACGGGAAATCCGATTCGGGAACACCGAGTAGCGACATGATCATGTAGAGCGGGTAGTTCACCGCGACATCGGCAACGAAATCGCAGTCGGGACCGATCGCGGCCATCTTGTCGACGTAGACCTTGGCGAGCTCGTCGGCACGCTCCTTCAACGCCCGCATCGCCTTCGGGCGGAACCAGTCGGCGCCGATCGCGCGGACCACGCGGTGCTGCGGATCGTCCATGTGGATCAGCGTGCGGACACCGACGGCGGCCTGGCGCTCGTCGTTCTCGGCAGTGACGAGCACCGGTCGGGGGTAGTTGGTGAACACATCGTTTGCCCGCTCGATGTCCATGATGTCGGCGTGCTTGGTGATGGCCCAGAACGGTTCATAGGTCGGTACGTCGACCCATGACACCGGGGCGTTCACCCGCAGATGGGTCAGCGCCGCATGTAGTTTCGGCTCGTCGGCATACGCCTTGGGCGTGGCGAACACCCGGGCGGCTTCGTCCATGATCGGCGTGCTCACGCGCTCCTCATCTCCTGCACCACGGCGGCGACCGTAGCCTCTTCGATCGATGCGGGGAAACCGACCAGCACGCGGTCGATCACACCGTCACAGCGTTCGTGAACCTTCTTCGCGACCTCGTGCACAGGCCCGACGACGGCGAACTCGTTGAGGATCTCGTCGGAGATCAGTGACCCCATCGCATCCCATTCGCCAGCATGAGACAGGCCGTGCAGTTCGGTCTGCAGATCTCCCCAGCCGTGCAGTTCGAGCACTTTCCGGTAAGCGGGCGTCGATGCATAGAACGCGACCTGCTTGCGTGTTCCCGCCGCGTTGGCGGCGACCTCGGCGTCGTCGTTGCCCGTCACCACGAACAGCGGGCAGGACACCTGGAAATCGTCGCGGTTGCGTCCGGACCGCTCCATGCCTCGCAAGAGCGCGGGTGTCGTCACCTCTTCGAAGTACCGCTTCGTCGTAAAGGCATGCGCGAGTAGCCCGTCGGCCACCTCACCGGACATCTCGGTCATCGTCTCGCCGACGGCGGCGACGAACACCTTCGGGAAGTCGTGACCCAGCGGCTCCGGCGTGAACATCGGCGTCATCAGCTTGTGGGTGTAGAAGTCGCCTTCGAACGACAGCTTCGTACCGTTGCGCCAACACGACCAGATCTCGCGGGTTGCCAGCACGAATTCGCGCATGCGCGGCACGGGCCGGCTCCACGGCATGCTGAACCGGTTCTCGATATGGCGCTGTATCTGTGAGCCGAGACCGAGAATGAAGCGGCCTTCGGAGTACGCCTGCAGATCCCATCCGATGTTCGCGACGGTCATCGGAGTGCGCGCGAACGCCACCGCGATGCTGGTGCCCAGTTCGATGGTCTCGGTGTGCTCGGCGGCCAACACCAGAGGAAGAAACGGGTCGTGGTTTATCTCGGCGGTCCAGCAGCAGTCATAGCCACGTCGCTGTAGTCGGTTCGCCGTGTCGGCGACCTCTCCGAGTTGGCCCGAGACGGCGCCGTCGACCTTCAGACCGCCGCGGTCACCCATACACGTGGACGCTACAGTAAGCAATTCAGTATGGTCAACGTGAGCACGCCGGTGCGACGATCGCCTTCCGACGACGGGAATTGCACATGACGAACGAGCAGGGCTGGAAGGAAACGCTCGAAGACCTTGGCCTTCGGCGTCAGCGCTCGCGATCAATGGGCGGCGAGGAACGGCTGGCCAAACACCGCGGCAAAGGCAAACTCGACGCCCGCGCGCGGCTGGAGTACCTGCTCGACAAGGGCACTTTCCGCGAGTTCGGCACGCTCGTCGGCGGTGACATCGCCGCCGACGGCATCGTCGCAGGCTCAGGGATGATCGACGGCTCACCGGTGATGATCGGCGCCGAGGACTTCACCACGCTCGCAGGCAGCATCGGGCCCGGGGGGAATGCGAAGCGTTACCGGCTCGCCGAACTGGCGCTGCGTGACAAGGTACCGCTGGTGATGCTCCTCGAGGGTGCCGGATTCCGGCCCAGCGGAGAGCATTACGGCCGCACCCCGACCGACCTGCTCGCGCAGGCACGGTGCTCGGGCAAGGTTCCGACCGTGGCCGGACTGCTCGGCCCTTCGGCAGGTCACGGCGCCCTTGTCGCACCGGTCTGCGACTTCACCATCATGAGCCGCCATGGCGCGATCTTCACCGCGGGTCCACCGGTCGTCAAAGAGTCGACGGGCGAGGAGATTTCGAAGGAGGACCTCGGCGGGCCAAGGGTCGCACTCGCCAGCGGTGTGATCCACAACCTCGCCGAGGACGACGAAGCCGTGCTCGACGACATCCGCCGCTACCTGTCGTACTTCCCGCCGAGCGCATGGTCGTATCCCGCGCAGCGCACCGCCGACGAAACGAGTGCGCCGCGGCCGACACCCGAACTGCTCGACATCGTGCCTCGTACCAACCGGCGCGTTTACGACATTCGCGCGGTGCTCGACACCGTCTTCGATACCGCGGACTGGTTCGAGGTGCAGCCGAAGTTCGGACCCGCGATCATCTGCGCGCTGGCCCACCTCGGCGGGCACCCCGTCGCCGTGGTGGCCAACCAGCCGAGGGTGATGGCCGGTTCGATCGATGCCGACGCCGCTGACAAGGCAGCGCATTTCATCACGGTCGCCGACTCGTTCCACCTGCCGATCGTGTTCCTCGCCGACAACCCGGGCATGCTGCCTGGCAGCCGGTCGGAGAAGAGCGGTGTGCTGCGCAGTGGCGCGCGGATGTTCGCCGCGCAGACGGCCGCGACGACGATCAAGCTGCATGTGACACTGCGTAAGGCGTACGGGTTCGGCTCGATGGTGATGTCGCTATTGGGATTCGACAACCAGGGCGCGACATTCGCCTATCCCGGCGCCACCATGGGTGCGATGAGTGCGGCCGCACTCAGCAAAGCGTCGCACGCGGCGGAGGATGTCGAGGCCAAGCTGCGCAAGGCGGAAGTCGAGGCGTCCTTCCGCTCGGCGGGAACCCTCGGTTTCGACGACTTGATCCATCCCGAGGAGACCCGCGACGCGCTGTTGTCGGCGCTGCAGCGTGGGATCTACAGCAGGCAGGCGGCCGCGGAACCGGTGAGCCGCACCGTCATCACGCCCTAGTCAGCGCTCGGACGCGCGGTAGGCGGTGACGATAGGTTCCAACTCGTCGGGGGTCGCGCCGTGCATGATCAGGGCGTCGGCGCCGTAGTCGAACTCCTTGCGGATGCGCTCGACGCACTGCTGCGCCGAGCCGGTTGCCGCCGGTTCGAGCCACTCGTCGGGGATCAGCGTCGCGATGTGCTCGATCTGCTCGGCGGTGGCCTTGTGATCGATTCCGCCGGGTATGGATGTGACGACGGAATCCTCGCGGAAGCGTTGCAGTACAGCGGGATCCCATTCGTTGGTGGTGACGAGCAGATCGCCGTAACCCTGCAGATAGGTGGCCAGCCGGGCGACGGTCTTCTTCAGCCGCAGCTCTTCGGGGAGGTGGTCACCGACGGTCGCGAAGCACGACCACACGCGGACGCTGTCGGGGTCGCGGCCCGCCTGCTCCGCGGCGTCCTTCACGGTCTTCACGCAGCGCCGCAGGGTCTTGGGGGTGAAGTAGGTGTGAAGGATGACGTCATCGAAGACGCGGCCGCCGAGCGCAAGCGTGTTGGGGCCGAAGGCGACCAGCCCAAGCCGGATGTCCTCCTTGAAATCCGGGTCGAGGAACAGCACCTGGTATTTCCCGATGGGGCCGTCGTGGTTGAAGATCACCTCGCCGTTCCACAGCCGGCGCATGACCTGGGCGAAGTCCTCCATCTGGGCGGTCGTCACCGACGGGATGCCGAAGGCCGCATACATCGCCGCCACGCCGCGCCCGAGGCCGAGCGTGAACCGGCCACCGGACAGCCGGTGCATCGTGGTCGCCCACGATCCGGTGATCAGCGGATGTCGCGTGTTGTGATTGGTTGCGGCGGTGGCGATCTGCATCCGGTCGGTGACCGCAAGTGCCGCGCCGACGAGCGAGGAAGCCTCCTTGACGTTCCACCGCTCGGAGATGAACCCGGTGCCGAAGCCCATCTCCTCACCGCGGCGTGCCTCCGTCGTCAGCGTCGCCGGCCCCTCCCCACCCGCACCCGCCAGGAGGTAGTAGCCAAGCTCGTCGAGCACCCGTTCAGTCACTGCCACACTCCCTGCTTGTAGCCGCAATTCCAGACTTCGGTGATCCTGCCGTCGACGACCCGGAAGATCTCCATGCTGCCGACGTCGGTCTTGGTGCCGTCCTTCAGTTCCATCGGCGACTGGTACACGATCGCGACATGCTCGCCGTCGTCGCCTGCCACGACAAGATTCAGGTCGAACCGAATGGTTTCGAACATGTTCCAGTGGTCGACGATGCGCGCGACCGCCTGTTCGTGCGTCAACGTCGTCGCCTCCCCCACCTCATGGCGGATCACGGTGTCACCCATCAGCTCCTCGGCGAGCTCGAAGTCGCGATTGTTCCAGACCACCAGGTTGTAAAGCTCCACCACTTCGCGGGCGGTTCGGGTCATGCGAACACCTCCAACGCGTCGATCTCGTCGATGGTCGCGACCGCACGGTCGGTCAGGGTCAGACACAGAGCGCGCGATCGCTGCGGCATCGCATCCCAGCCGTTGAGCGTGATCACGGGCAGCAGCATCAGGTAAGCGACCGCAAAGCGATAATGCCGCCAGGCATCGCCGAAGGAGTAGTCGCCGACTCCGTGCGCTGCAACACATCCGAGGTATTCGCGCACAAGCGCCTCGTCGTGGCCGCGACGAACCTCCGTCGGAAGCCCCTGGCTCACCAGGTACGCGATGTCCGCTGCGCCGGCGCCGCGTGAGGCGAACTGGAAGTCGACCACCTTCATACGATCGCCGTCGAAGAACAGGTTGTCCGCCCTGATATCGCCGTGCAGAAGCATCGAGCGCTCGGCCAACGCAGGTAGCGCTTCGACCGCACGCTCGGCGAACTGTTCGGCAAATGCGTCGACCGCCGCCGGGACATATGCCGACGATTTCTCGCGATACATCTGCCACCCCGGCCAGAACGCGGGCACGAGCAGATCGCGCGCGATCGCGCTGTCGATGCTCGGAAACTCCTCCAGCACATCGGCATTGCCCGTCGACCACGCGTGGAGTCCGGCAAGCTCGCCGATGCACGTGCGAGCCCGATCCATCGAAAGGCCTGCGAGGTGATCGGCGTTGTCCCAATGCGCGAGATCTTCCATCAACAGAACGAAATCGGCAGTGCCGTCGACAATCCGCGCGGTGTAGACGTGCGGTGTCTGCATCGGCGCGCGCCCCGCGACCCGTTGATAGAAAGCCAACTCGCGGCGATAGCCGCCCAGCAGCTCCATCGCACCGCGCGCCTCCGACTGGGCGGGCAGTTTCGCGATCACGGTCGCGGGCAGTCCATCCCCGGTCAGGTGAAGTCGATAGAGCAGGGAGGAAAATCCGCTGTCCTGCGCGATCTGCTCGGCACGCACGGAGGCGACCGGACGCCCCAGCGCCGCGGTCAGCCACTGCGCCGTCACGTCATGGATGCCAGACGGCACGTCAGAAGTTGACACTGAACAAGTAAGTTAGTTGTCGAGCGTCTAATATGCAATAGTGCCCTCCCCAGCACGCGGGCTGACGCAAACGCAACGCGTTGAGATCTCCAACAGGAAGCTGATCGAGGCGGCCGCCGCGCTGATCGCCGAAAAAGGCTGGGAGGCAACGACTGCTGCCGAGATTGGCCGACGCGCCGGTTACAGCAGAGCGATGGTGCACGCCCGTTACGGGAGCAAGGACGCCATCCTCGACGCATTCTTCCTCGACGATCAGATACAGCGTCTCAGCCCGGACGCGGACCCGACCTCGGTGGGTCTGGAGGAGGCCATGGGTCATTTCGACCGCGTGACGGCGTTGTACACGCAGGACCACGATTTCCTGCGCGCACTGTTCGTCGCCACCTTCGAGGCGGTCAAGACGACGTCGCCGCTTCGAGGGCGTGTGCGGGCGCTCCTCGATCGCGGAATCGGCAAGGTCGACGCGGGTCTGCGCCGAGGTGTGGACGACGGTTCTGTACGCGCGGACGTCGACATCGCCAGGGCCACCAACGACATCAGCTCGGCGATATTCGGCTGCGCCTACCTGTGGACCGTCCTTGGTGACCGATATGACCTCGGCCGTGAGCTGACCTTCGTGCGCGCCCGGTTCGTTCGGGAGTACGGTCCCCAAGCTCCTCGCTGATTCGCCTGTGCGACGCGACCTGGCTGGTTCACCCCGTCTACTCTGGCGTCAATGGTGGAGATGACCGACAAGCTCTCATCGGCGGTGGCTGAGCCCACCTTCCTGGTCACCTACCCCATTCCCGAGCCGGGGATGGGGTCGCTGCGCGCTGCGGGCCGGGTTCATGTGCCCGAAGAACAGCCGACGCCCGAGGAGCTGCGCGATGCCTGTGCATCCGGCGAATTCGACGTCGTGGTCGCCCAGCTGTCCGACCGCTTCGACGCCGACCTGCTCGGCGCGGCAAAGCTGGCCGGAATCTCGAACTATGCCGTCGGCTACGACAACATCGACATCCCCGCCGCGACCGCGAACGGCATCCCGGTCGGCAACACACCGGGTGTGCTCACCGACGCGACGGCCGATCTGGCGATGCTGCTGATCCTCGCCACTGCGCGGCGCGCGGTCGAGGCCGACCAGTTCACCCGTTCCGGGCAGTTCACCGGTTGGAAGCCCGAACTGCTTCTCGGTCAAGATGTTTCGGGAGCGACACTGGGCCTCGCGGGCTTCGGGCGAATAGCGCGCGCCACCGCGCAGCGCGCTGCCGCGTTCGGCATGGACATCACGTTCTGCTCGCATCCACCCGATGGGCGGACCGTCGATGACGCCGAACTCGCACGTCTGGCCTATCCGGTCCGCCAAGTCGGCTGGCATGAACTAGTCGAACGCAGCGACTTCCTTTCCGTGCATGTGCCGTTGGCCCCGTCCACCAAGCATCTGATCGACGCGAGCGTCATCGCGGCGATGAAGCCGACGGCAATCCTCGTCAACACCGCGCGCGGCCCGATCGTCGACGAGGCGGCCCTCGTCACCTCGCTACGGAACGACCACCTCGCAGGCGCCGGGCTCGACGTCTACGAGGACGAGCCCCACCTGGCCCCAGGCCTCGCCGACCTGGCAAACGTCGTGCTCCTGCCGCACCTCGGAAGCGCGACGACGAAGGTGCGCGCCCGGATGGCAGAACTGTGCGCAGGTAACGCCGTCGCCATCGCGAATGGATTTGTCCCACCGCATTGTGTGAACCCGGAGGCGGTGAAAGATCGCTGAGCGCAAGCACCGGTCACCTGGACGATCGGCGGCCGTCTCCCGCACTGAGTGCGCGCAGGAACTTCACCGAGGCACCGTGAACACCGCCTGCGAAGAGATGTCCGACGTGACTTCCCCTGTGCCAGAACAACTCACCGCCCCAACGGTCGTGTAGCTGTTGGGCGGGTTCACGCATGGCCATCCGGTCGTGCCAGGCACCCACGATGAGGCGTCCCGCCGGTGGCGCCGTCGGCTCGACGGCGGTGTGGTCGACCGCGGAGGCAACCGCGGCCACGGTCGGCGATCCCAGGAGCTCGATCGTGTCCTGCACCGATGGGCCCCACCGGCCCAGGTGTTCGGAGATCATCGCGTTCAGCCCGAGGATCGGCGTGTAAACGGCGACGCCGTCGACCTGCTCGAAATGCGAAACAAGTGCTGCCACCGGACTTCCCATGGAGACCCCGGACACCGCCATCACGGTCGACTGCGGCCGCAGCCAGCGCACCAGGGCGCGGACCTCCGAGACGACGCGCATCATGCCCGCGACGTTGGTGAGGGGATCCATGTTCGGATACGGCGGCCACGCATTGCGCCGCGAACCGTGACCCGGCTGGATGGGAAGCGCGATGTTGTAGCCGAGCTCGTCCCTGATTCGCCTAGCCCGTGAGAAGAGAAGGTCGATCGGTTGGCCTTGACCGGCGCCGTGTACCCACACCAGCCACGGTCTCGCATCGTCTCCGGATCGGCACAGGTGTGCGACGGCGGTGGCGGGTCCACCGAGACCGGCTGCCGTCAACGAATTCGGCAGCGTCGGATCGTGAGTGAACTTCAGCTTCTCGTAGTTCAGCCGCCCGAGTCGACGGCGGCGAAGCGACGTCACCGCCAAGGGTTCCGGGCTCGCGTGCGCCCGCTCGACGCCCAATTCGGACAGCTCTTCTGCCGCGGCCTCGCACGAGGCGACGGTGCGCTCCAGTCTCGGCGGCGGTGCGGACAGCGTCATCCCCGACAGCGCGAGTTCGTCGAGCACCACTTCGCCGAGCTGGCGTGCACCCGTCGGCGACAACGGGTTCCAGTCGCCGGAGCTTCTCAGCGCGGCATGTGCGCGCGGCAGCACTCCTGCGAAATCCCGACCCGCCAGATAGGCCCGCTCCGAGGTCTTCATGGGCTATGCGAGCTTGAACCCGGTGTAGCCGGCCTCGGCAACCGCGTCGCATCGCTTCCGATACTCGGGTATCCCGCCGGTGTAGCCCATGTACATGTGCTTCTTTCCCGGGACGTTGCCGCCGTTGTACCAGGAGTTGCAGCTCGAGTGGACGAGCACCGTCGGCGCGACCAGCGCGGTGATGTGCTCGATCCAGTCCTGTTGGGCTTCGGGGAGCGCCTCGATCGTGCGATACCCGCCCGTGCGCAGGTGGGTGATGCAATCGCCGATCCACTCGACGTGCTGTTCCAGCGCTGCGACGAAATTGCTTGCCGGCGCAGGACTTCCGGGAGCCTGCACGATGAAGAGATTCGGAAATCCTGCGACAGCGAGCCCCAGATAACTCAGTGGGCCCTCATCGGTCCAGAAGTCTTTGAGCGACACACCGTCACGTCCACGGATGTCGATGCGGCTGAGCGCACCGGTCATCGCGTCGAAGCCGGTGGCGTAGATGATCACGTCGAGCTCGTGGGAGCCATGCTCGGTGTCGATGCCCCCCGGTGTGACCGCACGGATCGGCGCCTTGCGCAGGTCGACCAGGGAGACGTTGTCGCGGTTGAACGTCTGGTAATACCCCTGGTCGATGATCGGACGCTTGCAGCCGAACGGATGCGTCGGCGTCAGCGACGCAGCGGTGTCGGGGTCATCGACGATCCGTGCGACTGCCTCGCCGTAGAGCTTGGCCGCCTTCTGGCTGGACTCGATGTCGAAGAAGACGTCGCCCCAACTGAGCGCGCCCATCACGCCCTTCTCGTCGATGGCGCGCAGCTGGTCCTCCCGCGACGCGGTCTTCAGCGGCGGGTTGGCCATCATCTCGAACATCACCGAGAACGCCGACAACCGCGCGGCCCCGATCATGTGTGCGCGCTGCGCGGCACGGATTTCGTCGTAGCGGGCCTTCATCTCGTCCAGCTCCCCTGGCTCGAACTCGCGGATATGCCAGGGCAGCGTGTAGGCAGGCGAGCGCTGGAACACCGTCAGTTGCTCCGCCTGCTCGGCGACGACCGGGATCAGCTGCACAGCTGTCGAGCCGGTGCCGATCACTCCGACCCGCTTACCCCCGAGATCGACGTCGCGCCTGGGCCAGCGGCTGGTGAACAACGAGGTGCCCGCGAAGGAGTCCATCCCTGCGATATCGGGTTCAAGCGGTGCGGAGAGTATTCCCGCCGCGGCCACCACGAACGGCGCGGTGAACGTCTGTCCCGCTTGGGTTTCCACCGCCCACGTCGCTGCGGGTTCGTCGAAGGTCATCGCGACGACGCCTGTGTTGAAGACGATGTCGCGGCGCAGGTCCAACCGGTCGGCGACGAAGTTGAGGTACGCCTCGATCTCGGGTTGGGCGGGCATCGTCTCGGTCCACACCCACTCCTGCTGGATTTCGTCGGAGAAGCTGTAGGAGTACTCGATGCTCTCGATATCGCAGCGAGCGCCCGGATAGCGGTTGAACAACCATGTGCCGCCGACCTTGTCGGCCCGCTCGATGGCGACGGCCCGCAGTCCGAGCTCTCGCAGCCGGTGCAGCGCGTACAGGCCGGAGAACCCGGCACCGATGACGATCGCGTCGAAGCGACCACCTGACATCGTCACGCCTCCTTGCGCTGCCGTTCTGCCCCCGAGACTGCCGAAAACTATACTGTAATATCTTCCGTTGGATAGCTTCGGCGCCGAAGGAGGCCCGCGTGAAAGTCCCCTTCACCTGGAAAGTCACCGGCTGGTTCATGGTCGGTTGGTCGGCCGAGTTCGACGTCGGCGAGGCGAAGCCGCTGCGGTACTTCGGTGAGGATCTCGTTGCCTATCGCGATGAGGCGGGCGAACTCCACGTGATGTCGGCACACTGCCGCCACCTCGGCGCGCACATCGGCCACGGCGGCAAGGTGGTCGGCGACTGCGTCGAATGCCCGTTCCACGGCTGGCGCTGGGGACCCGACGGCACCAACCGCTACATCCCCTATCAGCCCGACCGGCCCAACAAGGCGCTCCGACTGCGGGTCTACCCGGTGCGCGAACAGTACGGCTGCATATTCGCCTGGCATCAACCCGACGGCAAGGAACCACAATGGGAGATGCCCGACCTGTTCGGCAAATTCCCACAGTTCCCCACCGACCCCGACGCGTATTACCGTCCGTATCCGGAGTTTTCGAGCCGAACCCAGCGTGAGCCCGTCCATCCGCAGATCGTCGCGGAAAACGGGCCCGACAGCGCGCACTTCCACTACGTGCACGGCGCGACCGTCACGCCGGTATGCCTCAATTGGGAGGCCGTGGACGAAGAGTGGCGCTTCCTCACCGGCTGGCCCGACGCCCGCAGCGACGACCCCGACAAGATGGCGCTCTACATCCACAGCCACTTCTCCGGGCTTGGATTCGCGATCAGCGCGTTCGAGGGTTCGTCGAACCACCGGCTGATCTTCGCCTGCACCCCCGTCGAGGACGGATACTCCGACATGTTCTATTCGATCTGGTGGCCCCGACTGCCCGACGACACCTCCGATGTACCTCCCGACGCGGTGCGCGAGAAGGTCGAGCGCCAATTCATGGGAACCGTCTGGGACGACCTGAACATCTGGCGCTACCAGGAGTATGTGGAGAACCCTGCGCTGTCGAAGGTGGACGCGAAACCCTATATGGCCATGCGTAAGTGGGCCACACAGTTCTACGAGGTTCCCGCATCGGTATGACAATCGACCTCGCCGACATCGCGGCGCCGCAGCATACGGCGATCGTGACGCAGGAACTCCAGGGCGCCGTCGTCGGGCCCAACGCGGGTCTTGGCGCTCTCGCCAGGGCGGCACAACGCCACGCGCTGCCCAACATCGAACGGCTGCTTCCCGTTGCCCGAGAAGCGGGCGTGCAGATCGTGCACTGCCTCGTGCAGCGCAGGCCGGACGGCCTCGGGGCCAACCACAACGCGCCGATCTTCGCGATGGGAACCAAACAGGTCGACATCAGCCCGGGCGGTGAAGGAGCCACGCTGCTACCCGAATTCGGTCCTGCGCCAGACGATGTCGAGCTGCGACGATGGCACGGCGTTGGGCCGATGGGCGGCACCGACCTCGACTCCGTACTTCGTAACCTCGGCGTGTCGACGATCGTCGCCGTCGGGGTCTCGGTGAACATCGCGATCACCAACCTCGTGATGGACGCGGTGAACAAGGGCTACCGTGTCGTCGTCCCGCGCGACGCCGTCGCCGGCATCCCTGCCGACTACGCCGACGCGATCATCGACAACACCATCTCGCTGCTGGCGACGGTCACCACCACGTCGGACCTGATCGCTGCGTGGACATGACTGACACCAGCCACGAGACCCGCGGCTTCCCGCCGATCGAACCCATCGACGCCCCGCCGGAGATGGCCAGGTTCATGGCGGCGATGCGCAGGCTGCAGGACATCGCGGTGTCCACCGCACCCGACGGCGAACTGTGGACCGACGGTGCGCGGCGCATCGAGGAACTCTGCGGACGGCTCGAGGCGCACAAGGCGCCGCAGGGCGTCGCACCTGCGGGTCGTGCCCCACATCTGCCCGGCCTCGGTCATCCGCTGGTTCCACCGTGGACGCTCGCCGAGTACGGACCCGAGGGCGTCTCGATGGCAGGCCACTTCAGCCGGTTCCACGTCGGAGGCAACAATGCCGTCCACGGTGGGGTGATACCGCTGTTCTTCGACTGGCACTTCGGCATGATCGTGTCGGCGGCCGATCGGCCGATCAGCCGTACGGCCTACCTCCACGTCGACTACAAGTTGGTCACCCCGATCGACAAACCCCTGATGGCGCACGGCCGCATCGACCGGCTCGAGGGGCGTAAGGCGTTCATCACCGCCACGATGACCGACGGTGACGGCACCGTACTATCCGAAGCGAACGGCCTCATGATCAAGCTGCTGCCACACCAGCCATGAAAGGCTCTTAAGGGATTCGATGTCTGATCCGCTCCGCACGTCCGCAGAGACCGCCGCCACAACGCAATTCACTGTCCCCGCCACCGCCGAGGCCGTCGCCTCCGCGATCGGCGACCGCGAGTTCATCATCCAGGGCGACCGCCGCTACACCTACGCGCAGATCGTCGAGCGGTCCAACCGGCTCGCGGCCTACCTGCATGCACGCGGGCTGGGCTGCCACACCGAACGCTCGGAGCTGGCCGGCCACGAGGTCGGCCAGGACCTGCTCGGCCTGTACGCCTACAACGGACCCGAATACGTCGAGGGGATGCTCGGCGCGTGGCGGGCACGGGTCGCCCCGTTCAACGTCAACTACCGGTACGTGAAGAACGAGCTGGAGTACCTGCTCGCGGACTCCGGTGCGACCGCGCTGCTCTATCACGCCGGCTTTGCGCCCCGCGTCAACGAGGTGCTCCCCCACCTGCCGCGTCTGCGGGTGCTGATCCAGATCGCCGACGACTCCGGCAACGACCTGGTGCACGGCGCCGTCGACTACGAATCGATCGTCTCCTCTGGAGCGTCGCAGCCGCCACCGGTGGAGCCGTCGCCCGATGACCTGTACGTGCTCTATACCGGCGGCACCACCGGGATGCCGAAGGGGGTGCTGTGGCGACAGCACGACATCTTCATGACGTCGTTCGGCGGCAGGAACATGTACACGGGCGAGACCGCGGGCTCCTATGACGAGATCGCCGAACGCGTCGCCGAGAATCCCGGCACCAAGATCTTCACGCTTCCGCCGCTCATGCACGGCGCGGCGCAGTGGGCCGTCATGACCGCACTCACGACCGGGCAGACGGTGGTTTTCCCTGCCACACAAGGCAAATTCGACGCCGACGAGGTGGTGGCGACGATCGAGCGGGAGAAGATTCTCACGGTGCAGGTCGTCGGTGACGCGATGGCCCGTCCAATCGCCGACGCCATCGAACGGGGTACCGCGGACGTGTCGTCGCTTGCGGTGGTCGCCAACGGCGGCGCGCTGCTGACGCCGACCGCCAAACAGCGCCTCATCGACATCAAACCCGGCCTGATCGTCATGGACGGGGTCGGATCGTCGGAGACCGGCATCCAGATGAGCCACATGTCGATGCCCGGCGCGGTGTCGACCGGCAAGTTCAACGCAGGCCCCGACACCAGCGTCGCGGGCGAGGATCTCGACTCGATCCTCGAGCCCGGCCACGACGGTATGGGCTGGCTGGCACAGCGGGGTTACGTACCCCTCGGCTACAAGGGCGATGCGGCCAAGACCGCCAAGACCTTCCCCGTCATCGACGGGGTGCGGTACTCGATCCCCGGTGACCGCGCGCGGCACCTCGCCGAGGGCGGCATCGAACTGCTCGGCCGCGACTCGGTGACCATCAACTCCGGCGGCGAGAAGATCTTCGCCGAGGAGGTCGAGAGCGCGGTGCTCTCGCACCCGGCGGTTCGCGACGTCGTGGTGTCCGGTCGGCCCAGCGAGCGGTGGGGCCAGGAGGTCGTCGCAATCGTCTCCCTCGTCGACGGCGCCACCGCCGACGCACAGGAACTCATCGAGCACGCGGCAGGCGTCATCGCGCGCTACAAGCTGCCGAAGGCGGTGGTGTTCCGTCCCGTCATCGAGCGAAGCCCTGCGGGCAAGGCCGACTACCGGTGGGCCCGCGAGCAGGCGCTCGGCGAGAGCGATTGACCTGAACTGACAGGCGCGAACCCGCTCTGCCATATCCTTCGGTACTCCGATACTGTAACCTTTACAGTACCTATCGCAGTCCGTCGGAAGATGGTGGAGATTCCTCACGTGGATACGCCGGTGCTCGACGTCACGGCCGACGAAGCGGCCGACCTCCTTCGCGACCCGTACCCCATCTTCAAGCGCAGGCGGAAAGAGACTGGCGGCGTCTTCTTCGGCAGCGTCATGGACTGGACAAAGGCCTCGGGAGACTTCCGGCCCGAAAACCTCTATGCCGCGGTGTCCTTCGATGCGGTGAACCGCGTCTTCCGCGACAACAAGGTGTTCAACTCACACATCTACGACACCACCATCGGTCTGTTCATGGGGCCGACCATTCTGGCGATGGAGGGCAAAACCCATAGGGAACACCGCAATCTCGTATCCGCGGCCTTCAAGTCGAGGTCGCTGCTGCGGTGGGAACCCGAAGTCGTCAGGCCGGTGGTCAATGCGCTGATCGATGAGTTCGTCGACGCGGGCAACGCCGATCTGGTCAGGGACTTCACCCTGGAGTTTCCGACCAGGGTGATCTCGAAGCTGCTCGGACTGCCCGAGGAAGACCTGGAGTCATTCCGCAAGCACGCGGTCGACCTGATCAGCTACCACGTCAGGTACAAGCGGGCTTTCGAAGCGTCGGCCGCGCTCAAGGACTACTTCCTCACCCAGATCGAGAAGCGTAGGTCGAAGCCGACCGAGGACATCATCGGTGATCTGGTGTCCGCGGAAATCGACGGCGAACGGCTCAGCGACGAAGCCATCTACTCATTCCTGCGGCTGCTGCTGCCCGCGGGCCTCGAAACCACGTACCGGTCGTCGGGCAATCTGCTGTTCCATCTGCTGACACACCCCGAGCAGTTCCGTGCGCTGAAGGCCGATCGCGAGCTCATCGGACCCGCGATCGAGGAGGGCCTGCGCTTCGAGACGCCGCTGACCACCGTGCAGCGGTACGCGGCAGAGGAGACCGAGCTCGAAGGCGTGAGGATTCCCCAAGGGGCGGTGCTCGACGTCTGCATCGGCTCGGCGAACCGCGACGAGAACCGTTGGGAACGCTCCGAGGAGTTCGACATTTCACGGAAGCGGGTGCCGCACATCTCGTTTGCGGCCGGTGAGCACACGTGTCTCGGACTGCACCTGGCCAGGATGGAGACCCGCGTCGCGCTCGAGTGCCTGCTCGATCGGCTGACCGACATCGAGTTGGTCACCGACGACGATCCACACATCTTCGGGCAGCCGTTCCGCTCGCCGGCCGCGCTACCGGTTACGTTTGATTCATGATCAAGGTGATGGAGGGCGTGCGCGTCCTCGAGGTCGCACAGTTCACCTTCGTCCCCGCGGCGGGGGCGATCCTCGCCGACTGGGGCGCCGACGTCATCAAGGTGGAGCACCCGGTCCGCGGTGACACCCAGCGCGGCTTCCTCTACATGGGCGGCATCCAGCTGCAGGCCGACCGCCACCCGCTGATGGAGCATCCCAACCGCGGCAAGCGCAGCGTCGGCATCGACGTGTCGACACCCGGCGGTCAGGAAGTCCTCTACGAGATCGCCAAGACCTCCGACGTCTTCCTGACCAACTACATGCCCGCGCAACGCCAGAAGAACAAGTTCGACATCGAGCACATCCGTGCGGCCAACCCGAACATCATCTACGCCCGCGGCAGCGCGTACGGGGACAAGGGGCCGGAACGGGACGTCGGCGGATTCGACGGCACCGCCTTCTGGACTCGCAGCGGCGTCGGCCATGCGTTGACCCCGGAGGAGATCGGCGGCGCCCTGTCGCAGGGCATTCCGGCGTTCGGCGACTCCATCGGCGGGATGAACATCGCCGGTGGAATATCGGCGGCACTGTTTCATCGCGAACGCACCGGTGAGGCCGTCGAACTCGACGTCTCGCTGCTCAGTACGGCCTGGTGGTCTGCGGGAGCAAGCATGACCCAGGGCATGGAGGTCGGTGAG
Organism: uncultured Actinomycetota bacterium; assembly: GCA_963756865.1. GTDB lineage: Bacteria > Actinomycetota > Actinomycetes > Mycobacteriales > Mycobacteriaceae > Mycobacterium. Next base: position 84,805 of record CAVWPQ010000001.1, read on the forward strand.
ACGATGCGCTCACTGATGCCGGATTCCGTTGGCCCGACGGTGAATCCGTTCCTCGGCAATTATCTGACGTCCGACGGCGGAACGATCAATCTGTGCATCGTCAGCCCCACCGGCTACATCCGCGATGCGTTCGAACACCTCGGCCTGCCCGAGCTCGCCGACGATCCGCGGTTCTCCGACGTGATGCCGCTCATCGAGAACGCCGCCGCGGCAGCCGAACTCATCGCCGAGTCGATCGCCAGCTTGCCCTTCGACTACTGGCGCGAGCACCTCAAGACGATGAAGGGGCAGTGGGCGCCGTTCCAGAGCTTCCTCGACCTCGCCACCGATGAGCAGGCCATCGCCAACGACATGATCGTCGAGGTGGACGCGGCCGACGGCGGCGAACCGTTCAAGGTGGTCCGCGGCCCGGTTCAGTTCAACCACGAGCCGCTGGAGACGACCCGCGCGCCGCAGGCGTCAGAGCACACCGAGATCGTGCTGATGGAACTGGGCATGGAATGGGACCGCATCGAGGAACTCAAGGACTCCGGCGCCATCGCCTAGCTGCCATCCCTCTCCGCGAAACGACATTCCAGCACCGAAAGTACGAGGCAATGTCAGGGGTGCAGTGCAACATGTCGTTTCGCGGAAGGTTGGGTGAGGGGTCGGCGTTCGGCCGGGCGGCGTGAGTTTCGCATCGGGTGTGAGGTCGTCCGTCAAGCATGCTGCACGATCGGCGGCGTGTCGATCGGCTGCGCGTTGATGACCGGTGGAGCGATGAAACTGCGAGGCGGCTCGCGGATCTCATCCGGGGATCTGCACCTGCAGCGGATGTCCTTGACGCTACTTCGCTGAGCGATCTGAGTCATCGAGTGGCGTGATCGCCGGCATACTCGGAGACGACCTCTGTATCGCTTCGCACCAGTCCCATGTCGACTGGTTCGCAGCAGCGATGCCGATCGGTGTCAAATAGTCGGTATCTGGGTCGTGCGGCTTGGGCAGACCCGCGTCAATGTAGATCAAGTCGCAGCCAGGTTTCCCGCGGCGAGGCGGCTCCGCCATCGACGAGCGGAATCCGCAAGCTGATCCTGAGTTTTGGCCCGCGGGCGCCGCGGTATCGCTTAGGTGAGCAACAACACCTCTTCGAGTGGAGACACGGCGCGGCCCGCATCAACGCGTCGAGGCGTGCGACGGCTCGATCGCGCCGGTGGTAGCGGCCGATATCGAGGGCCGTGCGCGCAATTGTCGTGACGGGAAATCGCGATCGACCCAACAGATCTCGTCGTCGGCGATACGTTCACTGCGCGGCGACTGATGCCGGCGGGCGGTTGCGCGTGCGTGTGCTTGTAGATGAGCTCGATCGGCGTATCAGCATCGACCCACTCCGCACCGTGAATCGCCGAGGCCGCGACGCCCGTGACGATTGCCCGCCGCTTTGACCACAGCCAGGCACCGGTGGCGCGATCGCGCAGCGTCAGCTCGTGGCGCGGCGCGGGTGATTCGCGATGCCACATTCGCGATAGAACGCACCAACGGCGACACCAGCGATGCGAGACTGCCAATTCCGCGTCGACGACAGCACGTTCGCCACTGCCTCGCGTGACACCGACGAATAACTCCCGCCGCACACCAGACTAGACGTCGAACACCCGCCCACCGGTCACCGCGACCTCGCCAAACGACTGGATGTTGCATGCACCGAAAGTGCCGGGTGCGGGGGTGCTGGAATGTCGTTTCGCGGGGGAAGGGGTCAGACCCGCTCGACGCGGACCGGGACGCCGGTCAGCCATGCCATGCCGGACAGGGATTCGACGTCGGCGGGGTCGCTCGACGTCAGTTGGTTGACGTTCGCGCCGCCTGCCTTGTTCGCCACCCGCCACGTCCCAGTGCCCTTGTGACCCCACCCGTGCGGCACCGCGATCACCCCTGCCATCAGGTCCTTGGTAGCTGTCACACCAACGGTGATCTGCCCGTACGGCGACGTCACTCGCACCATGTCACCGTCGGCGATGTGAAGGTCGGCCGCGTCGTCGACATGAATGAGCGCGTGCTGGGTTCGGTCACCACGCATCAGCAGCGGCGAGTTGTGCATCCACGAGTTCTCCGAGCGCGGTTCCCGCATTCCGATCATGCGGAGCGGGTAGCCGTCGGGATGCGTGCCGCGGGTCAGCTTGTCGACCTCGCAGGCGATGTCGGCGTGTACCAACTTCATGCGGCGCGACAAGTAGGCCACCGCGTCTCGCAGCACGCCGGTGCGAATGTGTGGTGCGACGACGACTCCGTGCGGGTGCTGCTCGACGAGCCTGCGAAGCGACAACCCGCCCCGCATGCCGAACCGGTCACCGCCCTGCGACATCCGGATCAGCCCGTCGACGATGAGCTGCGGCTTGAGCTTCAACCCGAACGCGCCCAACGCCTTTCGCACCGCACCCTGCACTCCGCCCAGCCGGCCCGATAGATCTTCGATGATGTCCCATTCTGTCCGTGACTCACCGATCGGTGCGATGACGGCCTCGGTCGCCTGACGGAACGGCGTGGCCTGAAACGCCTGGAAGGTGTACGGAAAGTCGTCGCGTTCGTACATCGTGGTGACGGGCAGGATGTAGTCACACATAGACGTGGTCTCGGTGACATAGAAGTCGAGCGCCACGGACAGCTCCAGCGTCTCGAACGCGGCTTCCAGCTCGTTGCCGTTCGGCACCGAAAGGACCGGGTTGCCCGCCGAGACGAACATGGCCCTGATCCGGCGATCGCCCGGCGTGGTGATCTCCTTGGCCATCAGTGCGGCGGGCTCTGAACCGATGGCGTTCGGGATACCACCGACGCGCGTCCTGCGCCGATACATCCGCCTCAGCGCGAACCCCATCGCGGTGTTCTGCCACCGCTGGCCCACGGTGTGCATCAGGCCGAACACCGATCCGCCTGGCGCATCGAGATTCCCCGCAACGAGGTTGACGGCGTCGATCAGATACGCGGTCAGGGTGCCGTACCGGCCGACGCAGGTGCCCAGCCTGCCGTAGACGGCGGCCCGTTGCGTGCCGACGAGCTCGCGCGCGAGCGAGCGGACGGTGTCGGGTTCGATGCCGGTCTGCCCGGATGTCGCCTCGGGGCTGAACGGCAGGCACAGGTTCTGCAGCCAATCGATCCCGTCGGCCTGGTCGCCGATCCGGGTTGCGTCGACGAGGTCGTCGTCGAACATCACCTGCAGCAGCGACAGCAGGAAGAGAGCGTCGGTGTCGGGAACGATGCCGAGCCATTCGAACGCCGCGGCCGTCTCGGTGCGGCGCGGATCGACCACCACCACGCGACCACCGCGCTTGACGATGTCATGCATGCGGTCCTTGATCCTGGGCACCGTGAGGAAACTCCCGTGCGAGACAACGGGGTTGGCGCCCAACATCACCAGGAGATCGGTGCGCGTCATATCCGGTATCGGCACCGACGTCGGCACCCCGTAGAGCAGCTGGCTGGCGATGAGTCTGCTGTTGGTGTCCTGCGACGACGCGGTGAAGTAGTGGCTGTGGCGCCCGAGCCCCTTGATGAACATCAGCGCCGCGAACGTGTGCGCGTAGCTGAACGCACCGGGGTTGCCCATGTACCAGCCGACCGCGCCGGAGCCGTCGCGACGGAGGATGGCCTTGAGCCGGTCGGCGATATCGGTCAGCGCCTCCTCCCAGGTGACTTCGGTGAAGCCATCCGGTCCGCGGCGCAGTGGCGTGGTGACGCGGTCGGGATCGTTGACCACCTCGGTGAACGCGATGCCCTTCTGGCATGCGAACCCCGACGACAGCGGGTGGTCCTTATCCGGGCGCAACGATGTCAGCGTGCCGTCCTCGACGGTCGCGATCATGCCGCACAACGGCTCGCAGATCCGGCAGAACGTCGTCTTGTGCTCGGTCGCCGATGCCACTTGGACTACAATACTGTAAGAGTTACAGTTGAGATACACTCGGCCCATGAATGACGTCGCCATCATCGGCGTGGGGCTGCATCCGTTCGGCCGATTCGAGGGCAAATCGGCGATGGAGATGGGCGTCGACGCCATCTTTGCCGCGGTCGCCGACGCGGGCGTGGAATGGCGCGACGTGCAGTTCGCCACCGGCGGAAGCTGGACCGTGGCCAACCCGGACGCCATCGTCGGCATGGTCGGGCTCTCGGGTATCCCGTTCACCAATGTGTTCAACGCCTGCGCCACCGCGGCGAGCGCGGCGAAGGCGTGTGCGGACGGCATCCGGCTCGGCGACTACGACATCGGCATCGCGATCGGGCTGGACAAGCACCCGCGCGGCGCGTTCACCGAGGACCCGGCGCTGGTCGGAATGCCGAGCTGGTACGCCGAGAACGGTCAGTACCTCACCACCCAGTTCTTCGGCATGAAGGCCAACCGCTACCTGCACGACCACAGCATCTCGCAGGCGGCGCTCGCCAAGGTGGCCGCCAAGAACTTCCGCAACGGCGCGCTGAACCCGAATGCGTTCCGCCGCAAGCCGATCGCCGAGGAAGACATCCTCAGCTCGCCGATGCTGAACTATCCGCTCACCCAGTACATGTTCTGCGCACCCGACGAGGGCGCAGCCGCGGTGGTGATGTGCCGTGCCGACATCGCGCACAAGTACACGTCCAAGCCGGTCTATCTGCGCGCGGTCGAGGTGCGCACCCGCCGCTACGGTGCCTACGAGGTGAACACGACGTTCGCGCCCGTCGACGAAGACGTCGCGCCGACGGTGTACGCAGCCAAGGCCGCGTTCGAAAAGGCCGGTGTGGCACCCGATGACGTCGATGTGATCCAGCTGCAGGACACCGATGCGGGCGCCGAGGTCATCCACATGGCCGAGTGCGGCTTCTGCGAGCACGGCGACCAGGAGAAGCTGCTGGCCGACGGCGCCACGGAGATCCACGGCGCGATGCCGGTCAACACCGACGGCGGTTTGATCGCCAACGGCGAGCCCATCGGCGCATCGGGACTGCGCCAGATCCATGAGCTGGTGCGGCAATTGCGCGGCGAGGCGGGCGACCGCCAGGTAGCGGGCGAGCCGCGCGTCGGGTTCGCCCAGCTCTACGGTGCGCCGGGCACCGCGGCCGCGACGATTCTCACGACCTAGCCTGCTCGACGTAGAACTTGGCTGCCCGCTTTATCGACTCGGCGGTCGGGCGGGGCCGCCATCCGAGTTCCCGTGCCGCCTTGCTGTGGTCGGCGGCAGACATGATGTGCAGGAGCCGGACCCCGGTGACGTTCATCGAAATGTCGCGCCGAAGCACTCGGCCTGCCGCTCCCATGACCCAGCCGACGGCGTAGAGCATCGCCAGCGGCACGCCGAAGCGCGGCGGTTTCGCGCCAACCGCCGTCGCCGCCGTCTCGAACATCTGGCGCATGGGCATGAAGGTCTCGGAGATGATGTAGCGCTCGCCGACACGCCCGCGGTCGCCCGCGAGCAGGAACGCGTCGGCCACGTCCTCGATGCCGACGACCTCGGTGCTGACGCCCTTGACGTACATCGGCATCTTTCCCAGCGCGGCGGCCTTGATCATCTGACCCTGGCTGGGCTGCCAGTCGCGGGGCCCGTACGGATTGGACACGCACATCGCCACGGCGGGCAGGCCGCGGTTTCTCGCGTAGTCCAGCACCAAGTCCTCAGCCTGGCGACGCGACTCGATGTAGGGCCCGCCGATGCCCTCCCAGTTGAACGGCATGTCCTCCGTTGCGGATTCGCCTCGGTCCGCGATCGCAATCGTGCCGATCGTGCTGCAGAACACGAACCGGAACAGATCGGACTCGAGCGCGACGTTCAACGCACGGCGCAGGCTCTCGACGTTGGTTTCGAACAGCGGCGACGGATCACGAAGGTAGAAGCGGGTGTCGACCACGCAGTAGAACACCACGTCGCGGTCGGACATTGCCGCGCGCATCGCGTCCATGTCGCGCAGATCGCCGTAGCTGCGTTCGACGTCGAGGTCGTCGATCGCGACCGTATTGCTGGACTCTCGCAAACACACCCGTACGTCGTCGCCCCGCTCGACGAGCTTGCGGGTCACGTGCGAACCGACGAAACCGGTTGCGCCCATCACGAGGACCTTGCGGCGCTGCGCCGGTTCGGGTGTCACGAAGCCTTCTTCTGCACCGGGGGTGAGTAGTTGGGCTTGCCCAGCCCGAGTACGTACTGGGCGATCATGTTGCGGAACACCTCGAGCGTCCCGCCGTAGATGCCGACAAGTGGCGCGAAACGGTAGACGTATTCGGCTGCACCATCGTCGGCGGCGCCGTCGGCCCCGATCGGCAACGACGCGGCCGTGCCGAGGATGTCCATCAGGTCCGGCGAGATGTCACGCATCGTCTGCGCGAGCGCCACCCGCCCGAAGATGCTCGTCGCCGAGAGCGACGCCTCCATCCTGGCGATGCTGCGGCCGAGGCGTAATGCCACCGAGCCGTCGTCGATGAGCCTGCGGCCGTCCGGGCCTTCCTCGGCGACCTTGGCGGCCGCCTTGTCGGCGGCGGTGGCCATGAAGCCCGCCTGGTGCATCATGATCGACACATCCGCCAGGCCGTCGGGGGCGGCCTCAACGGCACCGTGCTCGACGTTGAGCGGTTCCCTGACCACCGTCCAGCCGTCGTTCACATCGCCGAGGCGGTACTTGTCGTCGACGCGTACGTCGCTGTAGTAGACGATGTTCGTCCGGTCGCCGTCGACGGTCCGGATGCCCTGGATCTCGATACCCGGCGAGTCGAGAGGAACCAGGAACATGGTGAGGCTCTTGTGTTTCGGTGCATCAGGGTCGGTGTTGGTGATGAGAAAGACGTACTGGCAGTTGTGCGCGCCGGTGGTGAACATCTTGGCGCCGTTGATGACCCAGGAGTCGCCGTCGCGCACCGCACGGGTCTTGCAGGTGGCGACGTCGGAGCCGCCCTCGGGCTCGGTGTAGCCGAGGCACAACCGAACCTGTCCGTTGAAGACCCTCGGCATGACTTCGGCCTTGAGTTCAAGCGAGCCGAACTTCTCCACCGACCGCGCGATCATCGCGGTGGTGCCGAACGTCACCCACGGTACGTGCGCCCTGCGCTTCTCCAGTTGCCAGATGCGGTTCCTGACCCGGCTGAATCCGCCCTCGCTTTCCGGTTTCCATTCGCGCGTCAGGTATCCGGCTTCGCCGAGCGCCAGATGCACGCCCTCGTCGAAGTTGTCGCCGGTCTCGCGGTCGCGGCGGAGGACTTCGTCGGTGACGAGATCGCGCAGGAAGTCACGGGACTCGTGCAGGAACGCCTCGTCCTCGTCGGACAGCTGAACACGTGAGAAGTCCACTACTTCGCTCCGCTCTCGCGCGCCGCGACGATCTCGGCGATGTACTTCGCGCTGACGCCGGGATCGCCGCCTGCCAGCGCCCATCCGCGGGCCCGCACGAGGTACGCGGTGGCCGCCGCCTCGGCACTCACGCCGAGGCCGCCCTGCACCTGCACGGCCATCGTCGCGGCTTTCGACGCTTCCTCGGCCATGAACACGAACGTCGAAGGAGCCAGTTCCGGTCGCTCGTCGGGTTCGTTGTCGAGGAACCAGGCCGCACGCCGAGCCAGGTTGCGGCCGCCCGCGACCGTGATGGCGATGTTGGCGAGCGGATGCGAGATGGCCTGCAGGGTGGAGATCGGCACCCCGAGCGTGTACCGGTTCTTCGCGAACTCGGCAGCGATCGTCATGGTCTCCTCGACGAGACCGACCAGTGCGGCGCCGGTCAGCACGCGCCATTCATCCAGCGCACGTTGGTATTCCGCCTGCGCGTCGGCGCCGCTCGCGACGACCGTCCTGCTGTCGGCCGCGGCCGGATCGACCCACGCCATCGGCAGCTTTCCGATGTTGTCCACCTTGACGGGGCGTGTTCCGAATGTCAGCGCGACGATATCTGGACTTTCTGGGCTGCCGTCACGCACCAGGATCTGGTCGGCGATGGAGCCGGTCGGGATCAATCGCACCCCTGTCACGGCCTTGTGCTGCGGATCGAGGGCTGCCAACTGTTTTCCGGTGACGAGTTCAGAATCCAGTGCCCCGAGCCGGGCCAGCAGCCGTGTCGCGACGACGTGGTCGATCCACGGCACCGGCGCCAGCGACCGGCCGATCTCCTCGGCCACCAACGTCAGATCGACCAGCGTCGCGCCGTCGCCGCCGGCCGACTCCGGCAGCGCCATCGTGGTGGCGCCCATCGCGCACAGCCGCTCCCACAGGCTCTTGTCGAAACCGGATTCCTCTGCGGCGCGGACGGTCTCGATCGGGCAATGCGTCTTGAAGAACTGCTTGTACGCCTCCTGGATCGCCTGGTGATCCTCCGACAGGCTGTAGTCCAGCCTCCGCAGCTCGTATCGGTCCATGGTCAGCTGTCCCCTTGCTCCTCGCGTCCGCCGACCTGTTCTCCGAAAAAGAATTCAGCGGCGTTGTTGTACAGGTAGTTGTCGAGCACGTCTTCGGGCAGGTCGAGGGCGAGCGCTTCCGGCACAACGCGGCGCATCCGGAGCACCGGCCAGTCGGAGGCGTAGATGATCTTGTTCTTACCGCGGGTGCGCATGAAGTGCAGAAGGCTTTCCGGCAGTCGCTTCGGCGACCACGCCGATGTCATCAGCCGCAGGTTCTGGTACTTGATCATCAGCCTGATCGCCACGTCCCACCACGGGTCGGCACCGTGGATCATGCACAGCTTCAGTTCGGGGAAGCGCACGCACACGCGGTCGAGGTGGATCGGGTTCTGCGCCTCACCGGGGATCGGCGGCCCCGGTAGCCCGGTGTTGATGCACAGCGGCAGTTCCATCTCGGCACACTTCGTATACAACGGGTAGTAGACCGCGTCGCTCGGCGGATACTGCCCGTCGCCCCAGAAGCTCGGTCCGACAACGGTATACGCCACGGGCAGGTCGTTGACGACGGCACTGAGCTCACGCAGCGACGGCATCGGCTTGAGCAGGTTGACGCCACCCATCGCCAGCATGAACCGATCGGGTCTCGACTCGACGAATTTGCGCGCGGTGACCGACGGTTTGGCGAGGTTGTCCATCAGGATGGCCTTGGCCACGCCCTGCTCGTCCATCTCGTCGAGCAGCTCGGCCAGGTCGACGGGGGCGAACATCGACTCCGGCCCCTTGAAGTAGTCGTCGCGCACCTTGAGCATCCAGTTCGGCTGCTGTTCGGTCTCGCCGAAGTGGACGTTGAGGAGGCAGTCAATGACCCTGTTGGCTTCGTGTGTCATGTCTTGTGTCATGTCAATGCCCGTTTCGTTGCTTGGCTTTTCGCCCACCGGTAGTCGGCCTTGCCGTTGCCGAGCCTGCGGACCTTGTCGACGAAGATGAACTCCTTCGGCGCCTTGAAGCGGGCCAGGTTCTCGACGCATGAGGCGTGCAGCGCGTCGCGGTCCACCTCGACATCCGAATGGGTCTGGACCAGGGCGACGATCTCCTGACCCCACCGTTCGCTTTCGCGCCCGACGACCAACGCGTCCGCCACGCCATGGCATGCCCGCAGCACCGCCTCGACCTCCTCCACGAAGACCTTCTCCCCGCCGGTGTTGACGACAAGTGAGTCGCGGCCGTACAACCGCAGCGTGCCGTCGGCCTCCAGCGATGCGCGGTCGCCGGATACCACGACGCGCTGTCCCTGCACCACGGGGAAGGTTCGCAGGGTCGCGTCGGCATCGTCGAAGTAGCCGAGCGGTATCCGGCCGGTGCGCACCACCCAGCCGACATCTGGATCCCCCGCTGCGACGAACCGGGTCAGGTCGTCGGACACCACGGTTCCGCCTTCGCGCAGGTCGAAGGTCTCCCGATGGGAGCCGGCCTTGTTGTGTCCGAATCCCATGTTTCCGGTCTCCGACGATCCGTAGCCGTTGATGATTGTCAGCGCGGGGAGTTTCTCGAGCAGGGCACTCACGTGCTTGGGATTGGTTGCGGCGCCACCAGTTCCGATCGCATACAGCGACGAGAGCTCATAGCTGCCGCGGTTGAGTTCCTCGACGATGGGGGCCGCATAGGCGTCACCGACCATGGTCATCATGCCGACCTTCTCCCGCTCGGCGGTGCGCAGCACCACGGCCGGGTCGAACTTGTTTCGATCGTCATACAGCACAACGGGCAGTCCTGCCAGCGTGCCGGAGAACACCGTCCACAGACCGGCGGCATGCATCAGCGGCGACACCGCGAACCACGGCGGGCCGACGTTCCGCCTCACCTTGTCGTGGATCTCGGCGGGCGTTTCGTGGTCGGCGCCGACCATCGACGACACGTAGGTGTCGCTTTGGCGCCACAGCACACCCTTCGGCCGTCCGGTCGTGCCTCCAGTGCAGTACATGATCACGTCGTCGGGCGATCCCGCGATCGTGGCGTGCGGATCGCCCTGCGCCACAGCGTCGTCCAGATCTACGGCGCCGGGAACGTGGGAGGCGTCGCTGCCGTCGTCGACGGCGATCAGCAGGTCGGCACCGAGGGTGGCGAGCACGTCGGCGAACTTCGCGCCGTGTGCGCGGTGGTAGATGACGGCGCGTGGCCTCACATACCCGAGGAGGTCGGCGACCTCACGCGGCGTGTAGTGGTGGTTGACGTTGACCGGGACCGTGCGAGCCTTGAGGCAGCCGATCACCATCTCGGGATAGCGGTCGTTGAACATGATCAACGCGACACGGTCCTGGCCGCACTCCCAGTTGTCCAACCCGTCGCGGTCGCGATGCGAGCCGAACCCCTCCTCCGCCAGAAAGTTGGCCAGTCGGCGTGTGCGCGCGGCCATCTCGCCATAGGTGGTGACGCGGTCACCGCAGACCGTCATGGTGCGATCCGGTATGACGTCAGCGATGGCGTCGACGACGTCGCCGATGGTCCACTCCCCCATGACTAGGCCGAAACGTGCACGCCGAGCAGCTCGAGCGCGTTGTCTCGCATGACCTTTCTTGTGTCTTCCGCGCTGAACTCGGGGAACTGCGGGATGTCGGCCGTGAACGCCATCGGATCCGCCAGGCCCTCACCGTGTGGCCAGTCCGAACCGAACAGGATCTTGTCGACGCCGATGGTCGCGGCGAGCACCTTCACGTCGTCCTCGTAGTACGGCGCGATCCAGACGTTGTTGCGCAGCTGCTCGACCGGATCCTCCTTGAAGTGATACGGCGCTGTGTTGGCCGCCTTCTTCAGCCGCTTGATCAAGCGGTAGACGAAGTAGGAGCCGTTCTCGATGCTGGCCACCTTCAGCTTCGGATGCCGGGTGAAGACCTGGTGGACGATCATCGACGCCATCGAGTCGTGGATGGCGCGGTCGTCGAGCAGTACCTGGTCGAGCGGATCCTTCTTCCCGAAACCCTCGAACGTCGCCTGTCCACCCCACAGCGCGGCGATCGCGAGATAGCCACTGTCGGAAAGGTGGAAGACCACGGGAACGCCGGCTTCTGCCAGCCGGGCCCACACCGGATCGTGCACCGGATCGCCCAGTGAGCGCGGTTTGACGACACCCGGCACGGGAGCGGGCCGCACACAGACGATCTTGGCGTCGCGGCTCAGCACGAACTCGACTTCCTCGACGGCCTTGTCCGGGTCCGCAAGAGAGATGATCGGCGCCGAGAGGAACCGGTGGTCCGGACGGTCAAAACCCCAGTCCTCGTCGAGCCACAGGTTGAAGGCGTGCACCGACGCCATCGTCGCCTCGATGTCGTGCTTGAGGGCCTCCTCGACCCCGCACGCGAAAGTCGGCAGCATGAACACCGTTTCGAGGTTCTGCTTGTCGAGGACCTTCACCCGGGCATCGCGGTTCTGGTACTCGGGGTGCTCGCTCAGCCGGTCGACCTTCATCAGCGACGCGGGGTCGACGCCTTCGGGAATCTCCCCGCGGAACAACAGATCCAGACAACCCGGCTCGATGATCGGGTCGAACGTCGGGTTGGGGATGAACTGGTTGACGACGCCACCCATCACGGCGAAGGTGCGCTTGCCCTCGGTAAGCATCTGCACGCCGCGACGTTTGAACTCCTTCGGCAGATGCCGGGTGAACGAATCGGTCGGCTCGTAGTAGTGGTTGTCGACGTCGATCGCCATGTAGTCGAGTTTGGGAGTCATAGCGATACCTCCTTGAGCGACGGGAAGTTCGGTGTGCGTTTCTCGAAGAATGCGGTGATGCCCTCGATGAAGTCGGGGCGTTGCATGGATTCACCCATCAGCTTCTCGGCATGCTCGCTCGCTTCGAACACGTCGCGCATGGTGTCTGCGTACACCTGTTGCTTGATCACCGCCAGAGAACTCGGCGCGCAGTTGGCGGCGATCTCCTCGGCGTAGGCGATCGCACGGGGTAACAGCTCGTCCGGTGCAACGACATCGTTGACGAGTCCGAGTGCCTTCGCCTCCTCAGCGAGGAAGACACGGGCCGACAACAGCAGGTCCATCGCCACGCCCCAGCCAACGACGCGCGGGAGGATCCAGCTGATGCCGTATTCCGCGATGAGGCCACGGCGCGCGAAGGATGTGGTGAACTTCGCCCCCGCGGCGGCGAACCGGATGTCGCACATCAGCGCCTGGGTCAATCCAATGCCCGCGCAGGCTCCGTTGATCGCGGCGATGACCGGTTTGCGCAGCGTCGCAACAAAATGCGGATGTCGCTCGCCGACCAACGTGGATATGTCGGCGTCACCGTCGGTGTTGGCCTTCTCGATCGAGGACAGGTCGCCCATGTCGGCGCCTGCGCAGAACGCCCGGCCTGCGCCGGTGACGACGATCGCCCGCACATCCGGGTCGACATCGGCCTCGTCGAGCAGTGCGTAGAACTTGGCCGCGAGCCCGCCGCCCCACCCGTTCATCCGCTCTGGCCGGTTGAGGGTCAGCAGGGCGACACCGGTGTCGCGTAGCTCGTAGAGGACCGGGTCGTCAGCACTCACGGCACTTACTGTACACCTTTCGGTAGCGTCTTCCGCACCCGCTGCACACCTCAGTCCTGGACCAGTCCGTACCGTCGATACGCTGCATCGATCTGCGACTTGCCCTCGGCGGGGAACACGGCTTGCGGCGGCCGCGAATGTGGGTAGTCACCGATCGGCAGACCGAGCACCGACGCGGCGTATTTGAACGCCCCGCCCCAGTGCGTGAAGTAGTCCGGCCGGCCCGGATAGCAGGTGAACCACGACGCCATGTCGATACCGAACTGGTCGAGTCCGGACTTCTCCGCGTAGTCCATCGCCTCGACCAGTTTGTCGCTCCAGACGAGCTCCCAGTACTCGGAGATGACCCGTTGCTGCGGAGTCTCGTACAGGTAGCCCGCCGTCCCGAGTTGTGCAGGACCGACGATCCCCGCCCGCAACCAGCCCGCGCGATAGACGGTCAGGTCGCACTCCCAGATCGTCAGGTCGGGCGCGAGCTCGTGCAGCAGCCGGCTGCTTGCAGGCCGGAAGGCGCCTTCCTTCGTCGCGCAGACGGCGGGGATCTCCGAGTAGATGCGGGCGCCCTCCGCAGGTGTCAGCACATAGCCCGACGACGGTGAGTTGAAAAGGCCGAGGGCGATATCGGTGCGATCGGCGATGTAGCGGAAGAAGTTCAGCACCCCTTGGCCGCCGTGGGCCTCCATCATCGGTGTCTGGATGTAGACGATGTCGGCGCCCGCCTGCTGTGCGTGCAGGGTCAGCTCGAGGCAGTCCTTCGCGGCCGTGGCCGCCGTACATGCCTGAACGACGACATCGGGATTGGCTCGGCGGCCTTCTTCGATTGCGATCTCCAGCAACTGCTTTCGTTCCGCGATCGTCAACGACCAGAATTCCGCGATGCCGCTGGTGCACCAGAGCATGGGGTGGTTGAGCTCGCCCACGCAGTAGCGCACAAGGGTCCGGTATGCATCCCAGTCGATGTCGTCGCCGTCGGTACCGCTGAACGGCGTGTAGAGGCTGTTGCCGATTCCGCGCAATGTCGTGCGCGCCCAGTCCCGTGCGTCGCGTGCCGTTGCCATGTCGCCTCCTGTCAGGTGAAGTCGCTGCCGCCGTCGACATTGATGTTGGCGCCGGTCATGTAGGAGTTGGCGCGTGAGACCAGGAAGGCGACGACGGGGCCGATCTCTTCGGGTCTGCCTGCGCGCGGCAGATGCGCGGGGTGGCCGAAGTGTTTGTCGATACCGGCCATCACCGCATACGGATCGCCTCCGTCGATGCCGACGGAGTCAGCCCAGCCGGCAAGCGATTCGGACAGAATGCTGCCCGGCGACACGACGTTCACCATGATCTCGTCGGGCGCCAGGGACAGCGACAGGTTCTTCGAGATGCTGGTGACCATCGCCTTGGCCGCCGTGTAGGCGGGCAGGATGACGCTCTGACGCTGCGTCGAATGCGCGGAGAAGTTCACGATCCGCGCCCACTCCGCCGTGCGCAGCAAGGGCAGCGCAGACCGGACGCAGTGCACCATGCCCATCACGCCTTCGTCGACGGCTTGGCGCCACTGCTCGTCGGTGAGGTCGGTGAACGTCCCGACCGCGCTCGGCCCCGCGACGTTGACGAGGATGTTGAGCTCGCCGCCCCACCGGCCGCTCACATCGTCGAAAACCTGTTGAGCCGCTTCGGCATCGGTGACGTCGGCGACCAGACCCACCGCATCGGGGCTGCCACGGCCGGACAGCTCATCGACCGCCTCGTCGAGAACCGACCGGGTCCTGCCCACGATCGCGATGCGCGCACCGTCGTCAGCGAGGCAGCGCGCGGCCGCCAGCCCCATGCCCCGGCCGCCGCCGACCACTACCGCGGTCGCGTTTGCAAGCCCGAGATCCACGGTGCCTCCACGCTGACGGTCAAGCCAAATCTGCTGGAAAAGCTTACTATAGGTCTTACAGTAGTTGAACGACACAATGGGAGGTGCCCCTCGTGGCCAAGCAGGCAACCGCGGAAAAGCGTCCGCGGCGCGAACGCGGGTCGATCAATCCGGACGACATCATCAAGGGCGCATTCGAACTCGCCGAGGACGTCGGCATCGACAACCTCAGCATGCCGCTTCTTGGCAAGCACCTCGGCGTCGGCGTGACGAGCATCTACTGGTACTTCCGCAAGAAGGACGACCTGCTCAACGCGATGACCGACCGCGCGCTCAAGCAGTACGTGTTCGCGACCCCGTACGTGGAGGCCGAGGACTGGCGCGAGACGCTGGCCAACCATGCGCGCACGATGCGAAAGACGTTTCTGTCCAACCCGATTCTGTGCGACCTGATCCTGATCCGGTCGGCATTGAGCCCGCGCGCCGCGAAGCTCGGCGTGGCCGCGGTCGAGAAGGCCATCGAGAGCCTCGCCGAGGCCGGGCTCTCGCCCGAGGATGCGTTCGACACCTACTCCGCGGTGTCGGTGCATGTGCGTGGGTCTGTCGTGCTGCAGCGGCTCTACGACAAGAACCGGTCGGCCGACGGCGCAGGCGACTTCGAGGAGACCATGGTCGTCGACGCGGCGACCGCACCGCTGCTCGCGCAGGCGACCGCCAAGGGCCACCGCATCGGCGCGGCAGACGATTTCAACTTCGACTACGGCCTCGAATGCATTCTCGACCACGCCGAACGGCTGATCGACACGTCCAAGAAGAAGCCAGTCGCGCCCAAAAAGAAGTGATTTCGGCGTGCTTAGTTGCGCCCAGCGCTACCAATCACGCCGAAATCGCTAGACCTCGATGACGACGGCGCCGCCCTGGCCGCCGCCCGCGCACATCGCGGCAACACCGATACCGCCGCCGCGCCGCTGTAACTCGTACACCAGCGTCGTCACCATGCGCGCACCCGATGCCGCGATGGGATGGCCAAGGCTGCAACCACTTCCGGAGAAGTTGACGAGCTCCTCGTCGATGCCGTGCTCGCGGCACGCCGCGATGGGCACCGAGGCGAAGGCTTCGTTGATCTCCCACAAGGCGACGTCCGAGGGCTTCAGGCCCGCACGGTCGAGCACCTTGCCGATCACCTTCACCGCACCCAGCCCGCAGTCGCGAGGGGCGACACCAACTGAGGCCCACGCCTTCACGGTCGCCATCTTGGTCAGCTTCTCGGCGTCGGCGTAGTCACTGTCGACCAGTGCCACCGCAGCCGCGGCGTCGTTGGTGCCGCTGCTGTTGCCCGCGGTGATCGAGAAGCCCTCGATCTCGGGGTGTAGCACCTTCAGCCCGGCCAGCTTCTCGACGGTGGTGTCGCGGCGCGGGAACTCATCGACGCTGAAGTCGATGACGGATCCGTCGAACTGCTGCACCTTCAGCGGAATGATCTCGTCGAGGAACTTGCCCGCGTCGATCGCGGCGATTGCGCGCTGATGCGATCGCGCCGCCCATGCGTCCATCTCCTCGCGGGTGATGCCGACCGACTGCGCGGTGTTCCAGCCGACCGTGATGGACATGTCCTTGCCCGGCGCATCCGGCGTCTCGGGGTGGGTCGGCGGCATCCACCGCTCCTCGAACTTCAGCTCGGGGCCGGGGATACGCCAGTTCACCAGCGGGGTCATCGACAGCGACTGCACACCACCTGCCACCAGCGCGCGCTCCATCCCCGAGCCGATCTGCGCGGCCGCGTTGCCGATCGCCGTCAGGCTGCCCGCGCAGTGCCGGTTCACCGACTGACCAGGAACGTCTTCCATGCCGGTGGCCGCCGCTGCATAGCGCGCGAGGTCGCCTCCGCCGTAATGCGATTCGGCGAAGATGATGTCGTCAAAGGCGGCCGGGTCGACACCTGACCGGCGGACGACCTCGGGAAGCACCGTGGTGATCAGGGTTTCCGGCGGTGTGTTGACCAGCGTGCCCTTGAAGGACCGGCCGATCGCCGTCCTGGCGGCTCCGACGATGACAGGTGTGCCCATGTTTGCGTGACCTCAGCTTTTGGTATTAGGAACGTTACAAAAGTAGCAGATACTGTATTGCGTCCAGTATGTGATCGGCCTCACTCCGGCTCGGGCACGTGGAAATGCTCGTCACGCAGGCGGAATGCCTCCTTCGTCCCGTGCGCCGCCCGCGTCTTGACGAAGTTGAACTCGCCTTCCGCGAACTGCAGGTTCGTCCCATAGGCGTGGAACAGATAGCTCGCCACTTCCTCACCCTGATAGGCCTGGCTCTGCTCGACGAGACGGAACGCCTCCTTGGCGATGACGACGCCGTCGGCCGGCATCTTCGCGGCCTTCTCCGCCCAGTACCTCGCCCTCGCGGCGACCTTGTCCGGCTCGCACGTGTCGGTGAAGACGCCGAGGTGCTCGACCGCACCGGCTTCGATGATGTCGCCGGTCAACAGCAGTCGCCGGGACAGCACAGGGCCAAGACGGTGGAAGAACATGTGCAGGCTGCCCAGCGCGGGCCCGAGGAAGCGGGTGGCAGGCATGCCGATCTTCGTGTCACGGGCGATCACGGAGATGTCGGTCATCAGGGCCATCTCGAAACCGCCGCCGAGCGCGTATCCGCTGATCTCACCGACGGTGACCTTCGGGAAGCCCATCAGATTGTGGTAGAAGCCGAATGTCTTGCGGTCCACGGTGAGCCGACGCCGCTGGCTCGGCCTGCTCTTCTTGCCCTGCTCGTCCTTCCCATACCAGCCGTAGGCGTTGTTCATATCTGCGCCGGTGCTGAACACCCCGTCGACACCGCGCAGAAGCACCACCGTGATGTCGTCATCCTCGGCGACCTGATCCAGGCAGCGCGCGACGGCCTCGCGCATCGCCGCGTCATAGGAGTTGCGCTGCTTGGGGTTGTTGAAGGTGATCGTCGCGATCCGCTTGTCGGCATCGACCTCGAACAGCACGCGGTCGTCTGTTGACGCAGTCATCGTTACCGGCTCCTCGAAATCAGTTTTGCCTCAATGGTTTTGTCCGCACCCGCGGCGAGCGTGTTGCGCCGCGCGGCGGCGAGATGGCCCTGGGCCAGCTTCACCGCGCGCGGTGCGTTGCCGTCGCCGATCGCGTCCAACACCCTCTGGTGGTCGCGGAGCGCCGCCCGCATCGTCTTGTGGTTCACATCGTCGTCGCTCCACACCGACGACTCGTGCGCTGACCAGATCAACTCGAGCGAACCGATCAACAGGATCATCGGCTCGTTGCCGCACCGGGAGACCAGCGCTTCGTGAAAGCGCCGCGCGTTGGGCACGTATGCTGACGCATCGTCGAACTGTTCTCTCTGACGGTCGATTTCGGCCTGCAGGTACGGAACGACCTCGGTCATCCGGTCCTCGCGCGATGCGCACATCCCCGCGCATATCGGCTCCAGGTGCAGCAGCGCCTCGCTGACGTCTGCCGGGGTGGAGTCGCGGGTCTGCAGAACCATGCTGATCATGTGCGCGGTGCGCGCAGCCGAGGGCAGGTGCACCACCGCTCCCCCGACGTTGCCGCGCCGCACCGAGATCAGACCGTCGGTCTCCAGGATGTGGATCGCCTCGCGCAGCGCAGGCGGACTCACCCCGAACTGTCCGAACAGGCTCTCCTGCGAAGGAAGCTCCTTCAGCCTGCCGGACAGGATCTCGTCGCGCAGCCGCGCCGCAACGATCTCTGCGACGCGCGGCTGGCGAATCCCGTTCAGCTCCACGCGCTCAGACCCGCCGCTTGCCGAAGTCAAACCCGGTCAGCTTGTCCGGAGACAGGGCGAGCGTGGTGGCCTCGCCAATGCACAGCACCTCGTCATCCAGTGACAGCCGCGCGGTCGACGTGACACCCCGGTCGACTCGCTCGGCCGCGATGTCGAAGCGCAGTTCGGTGAGGATGGGCGTCGGCCTGCGGAACTTCACGTTCAGCGAGCGCGTCTTCCCCGACAGTTGGGTGGCACAGTTCTGATGCTGGATCACGCAATCGAAGAAGACGGCGAGGAAGCCGCCGTGCACCAGTCCCGGCGGGCCCTCGTAGACGACGGGAAACGTGACCGTGCCCTCCGCGGTGTCCGCGTCGATGCGGTCGAACTCGTAGGTGGGAAAGCACGGGTTGAACGCGCCGATGTCGAATGCGTGGGAAAGGTACACCCGCTGCGCGTCTGCGCCGTCGTCACCGATCCTCGGGGTGGCATCGGGTGCGACGGCGCCTTCCAGTTCTTTCTGCCAAGCACCGATCTGCACGAGCATGGCGTCCACGGTGGGGTGCGGATGCTCCAGTGACAACAGCTGACCCGTGAGATGCCGCAGCGCGCTCGCGGCGGCAACGGTCTGGGCCAGCGGTTGCTCGCCGAACCGGGGGGTGTCGCCGTTCGCCATCGGGGCTTTCCTTTCTATCTTGTATAGGATAGTAATGGTTTAGCCTACTGTATGGGTATCCGTATACGGCTCGAGAAGGGACCCGGCGGTGAGTCAACAGGTCGGTTCCGCCGACGGTGCGGTGCCAGCGCACCGGGACGGGGAGGTGCTGCGGCGCAGCCTCGACCGCCCCGCACGACGGAACTCACTGAGCCGCTCGATGGTCGACGCACTCGTCGGCACACTGACGGACGCCGCAACCGACGATGCGTTGCGGGTCATCCACATTCGCGGTGAGGGCGGCGACTTCTGCGCGGGCGCCGACTGGGTGGCCACGACGGTTGCCGCCCACGACGCGGTGTTCTGGGAGCCGTTCGTGACCCGTGGCTTCAGCCCGGACTCGGGCTCGACGTGGCTGCTCACCCGGCTGGCCGACGCGCCGACGGTCGCGGTCGGTCGCGCCAAGCAGGCGACCCACTACAGCCGGCACGCGTCCGCGTTCCGTGAGCGACGCACGCCGGAGTTCGGTGGCCGATGACCGACGAAGGGAACGCCGATGGCAGCTAGGTCGTACGACACCATCAACTACGAGGTCGACGGGCACAAGGCCATCATCACGCTGAACCGCCCCGAGGCTCTCAATGCGCTGAGCCCGTACATGATCACCGAACTGCGGGCGGCCTACGACGATGCCGAGAGCGACGAGAACGTCTGGATTCTCATCGTCACCGGAACGGGCCGCGCGTTCTGCACAGGAGCCGACGCCAAGCAGATCCCCGAGGACGGCAAGGTCATCAACGCCAACGCCTACCTGTCGACCTACGACCAGTGGGAGGCGCCGCAGGAGGGCACCCCGCCATTCCGCAGGATGGCCAAGCCGGTACTGGCCGCGATCAACGGAATCTGTTGCGGCGCCGGGCTCGACTGGGTCACCACCGGCGACATCGTCATCGCGTCCGATAAGGCCACGTTCTTCGACCCGCACGTCAGCATCGGCCTTGTCGCGGGTCGCGAGATGGTCCGACTGGCACGCGTCCTGCCGCGAAACGTCGCACTGCGGATGGCGTTGACCGGTAAGCACGAGCGGATGGATGCACAGCGCGCGTACGAACTGGGCATGATCAGCGAAGTCGTCACCGACGAGCGGCTGCTCGAGCGTGCGCATGAGATCGCCGACATGGTGAACAGCAATGCACCGCTGGCGGTTCGGGGCACCCGCCTGGCCATCCACAAGACGCTCGACCTACCGCTGCACGAGGGCGAGATCCTCGCGGAGGCGTTCAGGGAGCGCAACCTGCATACCGAGGACTCGCTCGAGGGGCCGAGGGCGTTCGTCGAGAAGCGCGCACCCAACTGGCAATGCCGATGAGCGCGTCCTTCGACACCATCCTGCTCGACGTCGATGCCGACGACCATGTCGCCACCATCACGTTGAACCGGCCGGACGTACTCAACGCGTTCAACCGGACGATGTGCGAGGAGATGGCGCGGGCGTGGCGGATCGTGAAGCTCGACGACTCGGTGCACGCGGTGGTGCTGCGGGCGGCAGGCGATCGCGCGTTCAGCGCGGGCCTGGACGTCAAATCGTCCTACGGCCAACCCGACAACATCTGGAACCATGAGGACCCAGGAGAACTGCTGAGCCCGAAGTGGCAGAAGATGTGGAAGCCGGTGGTGACCGCCGTGCACGGCATCTGCACCGCGGGGGCGTTCTACTTCGTCAACGAGTCCGACGTCGTGATCTGCAGCGACGATGCCACGTTCTTCGACTCGCACGTCTCCGCGGGTCTGGTCTGTGCACTCGAGCCGATCGGCATGATGCGGCGCGTCGGTCTTGCCGAGACCCTGCGCGTCGCCCTGATGGGTAACGACGAGCGGGTCGGCGCCGACACCGCGTTGCGGATCGGGCTGGTCACCGAGGTGGTCTCGCGCGAGGCGCTCTGGGGCCGCGCCAACGCCATCGCGGCGACGATCGCCGCCAAACCGCCGTCGGCGACCCAGGGCACCGTGAAGGCGATCTGGGAGTCGCTCGACAAGCCGTACCGAGCCGCGCTCGAGCAGAACCTGATCTACACCCGGCTAGGAAACGCAATCGGCACCGCCGAGCTCGCGGCGCGGGGTGGGCCGGTGAAATCCGAGCCGCGGATCCGGTGATGACCGAACACCCGTTGCGCCAACGAATTGCCGCCGTGCTCGACCTCGCACCCGATGCGTCCGCGATCGAATACGACGGTGATTGGTTCACCTACGGCGCTCTGGCCGTGTTGGCGCGACGGATCGAAACGCTGGTCGGCGGCCGCGGCCAGGTCGGCATGCTGTTGCGCAACCGGCCGTGCACACATCGCAGCGTTCCTCGGCGTACTACTGGCGGGCGGGTCGGTCGTCGTCATCAATCCCTCGCGCGGCGACGACAGGACCAAGGGCGACGTCGCCGCACTCGAACTGCCGGTGATCATCGGCGACACAGACGATCTAGCCAAGCTGGTCGGCACGAAATCCCGTTCAACCACAGTGTCGATCTCGAGTCTCGACGCCGAGCCCCGAGTACTGGAAGCCGGCGACGGCCACAACGGCGAGCGACCCGGGGTCGCGGTGCGAATGCTGACCAGCGGAACCACGGGACCCCCGAAGCGCATCGACCTGACCTACGGCATGCTGGCGCACAGCGTGATGGGCCCGGAACCGGTGCAGTCCGCGGCTCCGACAGCGGTTCGTGGCGGCGTCGCGATCGTCAACGCACCCCTTGTACACATCGGCGGTGTGTTCCGGGTGCTGCAATGTATCACCGAGGCAAGGCCTTTCGTGCTCCTCGACCGATTCGACCTCGACAAGTGGGCCGACGCGGTTCGCAGGCACCGACCTCGCGCGGTCTCCCTTGTCCCCGCGGCACTGCGGATGGTGTTGCACTCAGATCTGCGCCGCGAGGATCTCGACAGCATCCGCGTCGTCACGTCGGGCACCGCGCCCCTGTCCGCGGAGGATGCCGACGCCTTTACGGACAAGTTCGGTATCCCCGTGCTGACGTCCTACGCCGCAACGGAGTTCGGCGGTGGCGTTGCCGGCTGGTCGCTGGCCGATCACCAGAAGCATTGGCAGGCCAAACGCGGCAGCGTCGGGCGTGCCAACCCCGGCGCGCAACTGCGGGTGGTCGATGACGACGGCAATCCGGTCGGGCCCGACCGGGCGGGACTGCTCGAGGTCAAGCCGGGTCAGCTGGGATCGTCGGCGGAGTGGATGCGGACCACCGATATGGCCCGCATCGACGACGACGGCTTCCTGTGGATCCTCGGCCGCGCCGACCAGGCGATCATCCGAGGCGGCTTCAAGGTGATGCCCGACGACGTCAGGGCCGCGCTGGAAAGCCATCCCGCCGTGCAGGGTGCCGCCGTGGTGGGCAGGCCCGACGAGCGCCTCGGCGAAGCCCCCGTCGCTATGGTCGAGCTCAGGAAGTCGGCAACGACCGATCCCGCGGAGCTGATGGAGTTCCTGCGGAAACGGCTGGCACGCTACGAGATCCCCACCGAGATCGAGATCGTCGACGCCATCCCCCGCACCCCGTCCGGCAAGCCCGATCTGAGCGCCATCCGTGGCGGCTGAACCCGACACCGTCGCTGCGACGCTGCGACGGCAGGCAGAGGCACGGGGTTCGCATCCGCTGCTGGTCTGTGACGCGGACCGACTCAACTACGCCGACGCCGAGCGCCGCTCGGCAGAACTGGCCCGCGGCCTCGTCGCCATCGGCGCCGGAAAAGGTACGCACGTCGGCCTGCTGCAGCCGAACGGGTCCGACTTCGTTGTCGGGATGTTGGCGGCCGCCAGGATCGGGGCGGTTGTCGTACCGTTCACCACTTTCGCCACCGCGCAGGAGCTTCTGACTCAGCTGACTCACAGCGACGTGGCGATTCTGCTGGCCGCATCGTCTCACCGCGCCAACGACTTCGGAGAGCGCATCGCCGGGATCCGGGACTCGGCACCGCTGCTGCGCCACGTGCTGATCGACAGCCGTCCAGAGGCCACAGCCGACGAGGGATTGCTCGCTGCGCTGGAAGCCGACGTCGACGGATCGGACCCGCTGGCGATCGTGTACACCTCAGGTTCGACGGGTGCGGCCAAGGGCGTGGTGCACACTCACGCGGCCCTTCTGGGACATCAGCGCAATCTCAACGCGGTCCGAGGACTGACCGCCGACGACAAACTGTTCTGCAACTCACCCTTCTTCTGGATCGGCGGATTCGCCTTCGGCCTGCTGGCCACGCTGGTGGCGGGCTCGACGCTGGTGTGCTCGAACACCACCGACGCCGCGCAGACCCTCGATCTGCTCGAGTCCGAAAAACCGACCATGACAAACGGTTTCATCGCGGGCATCGCCCATCTGGCGCGGCATCCCAGCCTCGATGCCCGTGACCTGTCGTCGGTGCGGCGCGGCAACCTGTACCCGATCATGGCGCCACAGGTGCGACCCGCCGACCACGAACTGCGGCACAACATGCTCGGGCTGACCGAGGCGGGCAGTGTGGTTCTGCTCAGTGGCGACGAATCCGATCAGCCGGAGCAGCGGCGTGGGTCGTTCGGCAAGCCGGCGCCGGGGTTCGAGACGAAGGTCGACGAGCACGGCGAGCTGTGCATCCGCGGGCCCTACCTGATGCAGGGTTATTACAAACGCAGCCGCGAGGAATGCTTCGACGCCGACGGCTGGTTTCACACCGGCGATCTCGTGCGCACCGACGCCGACGGGTACCACTACTTCGTTGGCAGGCGCGGTTCGATGATCAAGAGTGCGGGCGCCAACGTCTCACCCGCGGAAGTCGAGAAAGCACTCACCAGGATCAGCGGAGGCGCGCCGGCGTACGTGTTAGGGGTTCCCGATCCCGACCGCGGGCAGGCGGTGGTCGCGGTGATCGCCACCGATGGTGCCCTCGACGAGTCGTCACTGCGCAACGAGCTCAAGCGTGAGCTCTCCGCCTACAAGATCCCGAAGCGGATCGTCGCCGTTCCTCCGGCACGGATACCGGTGCTATCCAGCGGAAAGGTGGACATGAAGCGGCTGGCGGCGGTATTCGATGACTGAATCGCCCTCGACCATCGACGAACTCATCCGGCACCGCGCCGCGCGGTATCCGGACAAGCCGGTGGTGATCGACCCGGTGCGACGACTCACGTTCGCCGAACTCGACGCGTCGACACACGCGATGGCGGCGTACTTTCTGGCGGCCGGAGTCACCAAGGGCACCCGGGTCGGGCTGGTCATGCCCAACGGGGTGCGCTGGGTGCAGACCGCGCTCGCGCTGACCCGGATCGGCGCGGTGCTCGTCCCGCTGAGCACTCTGCTTGCCGCGCGCGAACTGGTCGCGCAGCTACGGGTCGCATCCGTGCAATACCTGGTCGCCGTCGACGAGTTCCGCGGTCATCGCTATCACGAGGACATCGCGATGGAACGCGCGAATCTGCCTGCGCTGCGCGCGGTGTGGACACCCGACGAACTCACCGAGGGCACAGCCGATGTCGACGGTGTATGCGGAACCGTCACCGCAGCCGACACGCTGGTCATCATGTTCACATCGGGAAGCAGTGGTCCACCCAAGGGCGTCATCCACTCTCACGGCAACGCGCTCGGGGCCGTCCGCTCGGGCCTCGCGGCCCGCTGCATCGACGCAGACACGCGCCTGTATCTACCGATGCCGTTCTTCTGGGTGGGCGGATTCGGCAGCGGCATCCTTTCGGCGCTGCTCGCAGGCGCGACACTGGTCACCGAGGAGGTTCCGAAACCCGAAACCACCCTCCGTCTCCTCCAACGCGAGAAGGTGACGCTGTTCCGCGGCTGGCCCGACCAGGCGCAAGCCCTTGCCCGCCAGTCGGAGTCGATCGGCGCCGATCTCTCCGCGTTACGACCGGGCAGCCTGGAGGCGTTGCTGCCTGCAGGCCAACGGGCGGCACCGGGCGCGCGGGCCAAGCTGTTCGGAATGACCGAGGCGTTCGGGCCCTATTGCGGCTACCCCGCCGATACCGATATGCCGGAATCGGCATGGGGCTCCTGCGGCAAGCCCTTCGAAGGCACAGAGGTCCGCATCGTCGACACCGACACCGGCTCACCGGTTGCTGCGGGAACGATCGGCATGATCCAGATCCGCGGACCGAACACGTTGCGCGGTATCTGCCGCCGCAGCCGCGAAGAGGTGTTCACCGCCGACGGCTACTACCCCACAGGCGATCTCGGACACCTCGACGATGACGGCTTCATGTTCTACCACGGCAGATCCGACGACATGTTCAAGGTCAGCGGAGCCACCGTATATCCCAGCGAGGTCGAGCAGGCGCTGCGCGGCATCGACGGTGTCCAGAACGCGTTCGTCACCGACGTGGCCGGACAGGTCGGTGCCGCCGTGATCGCCGATGCGCCGGTCGAACACCTTCGGGCAGCGGCACGAAAGCTGCTGAGCTCCTTCAAGGTTCCGACGGTCTGGCTGCTCGTCGAATCCGACGACGCCATCCCCCGCGGCGGCACCGGCAAGGTCGACGTCGCGGCGCTGAAAAGAATGCTCATCACCGAAACGGTGGAGCGACAATGAAGACCAAAGGTGCGCTCGCCTGGGATTTCCACCAGCCGTGGTCGGTCGAGGAGATCGAGATCGGCGAGGGTGTCGAGGATCTGGTACCCGGTGATCACGTCGCCGCATCGTTCATCCCCTCGTGCGGGGTGTGCCGCGCTTGCCAGTCCAGTCAACGCAACCTCTGCGACCTCGGCATGGGGTTGATGTCGGGGACGGCCGTGTCGGACGCGACATTTCGGGTTCAGGCGCGGGGGCGCAACGTCTACCCCTACTCGCTGCTCGGGACATACTCTCCGTATCTGGTCGTGCACCGGACCTCAGTGGTCAAGATTGACAAGGACATCCCGTTCGAGGCGGCCGCCCTTGTCAGCTGCGGAGTGACGACAGGCTGGGGCTCGGCAACGCGGGCCGCCGATGTTCGACCGGGTGAGGACGTGGTCATCATCGGCCTCGGCGGTGTCGGTACCGCGGCACTTCAGGGCGCGGTCAACTGCGGCGCCCGACATGTGTTCACCGTCGAGCCCGCCGCGTGGAAGCACGACCTGGCGATCAAATTCGGTGCCACTCACACGTATTCGGATATCGAGTCCGCCACCGCCGAGATCGCCGACATCACCGCGGGCCGGATGGCGCACAAGGTCATCGTCACCGTCGGCAGGATCAACGGTTCAGACATCGAAACCTATCTTTCGGTCACCGCCAAGGGTGGGACGTGCGTCCTGACCGCGATGGGCGCCGTGCTGGAAACCGAGGTGACGCTCAACGTGGCGCTGCTCAGCCTGCTGCAGAAGAACCTGCAGGGCAGCATCTTCGGCCACGGCAACCCGCAGTACGACATCCCGATGCTGCTGTCGATGTACAAGGCGGGCAAGCTGAACCTCGACGACATGTTGACCCGCGAGTACAGCCTCGAACAGATCAACGACGGCTACCGCGACATGCTCGACGGCCGTAACATCCGCGGCGTCATCCGCTACACCGACGCCGACCGCTGAGGGCTAGCTGACCACGCCGCGTTGCTCGAGGTGGTTGATCAGCGGCGTGGCACCGGCCGAAAGATGTTCGGACATCGCGGCGCGCGCCTGCTCGGCGTCGCGTTTGGCCAGCGCCGCGACCACCCGTCGGTGATCGCGCATCGACCGCTTCGGCCAGCCTTCGACGACCGGGAACACCGATTCCGGTGCGTAGCGGGTGATCTGGGACATCAGCTGCGCCAACTTCGGCGAATCGGCGGCGACGTTGATGGCACGGTGGAAGTCGTGGTTGAGCCGCACCGCCCGCTCGTGGTCGTCGCGCCCGTATGCGACCTCCAGTTGCGCCTGGATCGATTCCAGCTCACGCACCTGGTCGTCGGTGATGTTGGCGGCCGCCCGCGCGGCGAGCTCTCCGCCGATGTGCGCCTGCACGTCGGACACATCGGTGATGTCGCGGCGGGTCACCGGCAGCACTGCGAACCCGCGGTGCAGCTTCTGGTCGAGCAGCCCCTCGGCACGCAGCTGGAAAAGGGCTTCACGAACGGGTGTGACGCTGATTCCCAGATCGGCCGCCAACTGGTCGAGTCGCACGTACTCGCCCGCCGCGTAGGTGCCGTCGAAGATCCGGTTGCGGACGAACCGGGCCACCTCTTCGGAAAGCTGTGGCCGGGTTGTGAACTCTCCTACGGCCACGGTCAGATCCGATAGTCGGCGAGCAGTCGCTTGCTGATGATGTTCTTCTGGATCTCGCTGGTGCCTTCGCCGATCAACAGGAACGGGGCGTCGCGCATCAGCCGTTCGATCTCGTATTCCTTGGAGTATCCGTAGCCGCCGTGGATGCGGAAGCTCTGCTGGGTGACCTCCGAGCAGAACTCGCTCGCCAGGTATTTGGCCATCCCCGCTGCGACATCGTTGCGCTCACCGGAATCCTTGAGCCGGGCCGCGTTGACCATCATCAGGTGCGCGGCTTCGACTTTGGTCGCCATCTCGGCCAACTGGAATGCGATCGCCTGATGTTCGGCGATCGGCTTGCCGAACGTCTGGCGCTGTTGCGCGTACCGGATCGCGAGCTCGAAGGCCCGGATGCCGACGCCGCACGCCCGCGCCGACACGTTCACCCTGCCGACCTCGATGCCGTCCATCATCTGGAAGAAGCCCTGGCCGGGTGTCTCGCCGAGGATGTCGTCGGCCTTGGCGACGTAGCCGTCGAAGATCATCTCGGTGGTGTCGATGCCCTTGTATCCGAGTTTGTCGATCTTGCCCGGTATCAGCAGCCCCGGCGCGACTTCACCGAAGCCGGTTGGCTTTTCGACGAGGAACGCAGTCAGGTTGCGGTGCGGCTTCTCCGCGCCTTCGTCGGTGCGCACCAGTACCGCCACCAGCGTGGAGCTTCCCCCGTTGGTGAGCCACATCTTCTGGCCGTCGATGGTGTAGGTGCCGTCGTCGTTGCGCTTGCCCCGCGTTCGGATCGCGGCCACGTCGGAACCGAGCTCCGGTTCGGACATCGAGAACGCGCCCCGCGTCTCACCGGTCGCCATCCGCGGCAGGAAGCGTTTCTTCTGCTCGTCGGTTCCGTGCTGGCGCAGCATGTAGGCGACGATGAAGTGTGTGTTGATCACGCCGGAGACGCTCATCCAGCCGCGGGCCAGCTCCTCGACGCACAGCGCGTAGGTCAGCAGCGACTCGCCGAGGCCGCCGTACTCCTCGGGGATCATCAGGCCGAACAGACCCATCTCTCGCATCTGGTCGACGATGTCCTGCGGGTAGGTGTCGGCATGCTCGAGCTCTTGTGCGTGCGGGATGATCTCCTTGTCGACGAACTGCCGCACGTTGGCGACGATCTCGGTCTGAATGTCCGTCAAGCCAATGGTTTGCGCGATTCTGCTCATGCCCCAACCCTTTCGAACACCGCGGCAAGGCCCTGCCCACCGCCGATGCACATGGTTTCCAGTCCGTAGCGGGCCCCGCGCCGGTTCAGTTCCCTCGCGAGCGTCGCGAGCATCCGGCCGCCGGTGGCGCCGACCGGGTGACCGAGTGAGATCCCCGACCCGTGCACGTTCGTGCGCTCCCGGTCGGTGTCGGTGAATTTCCACTCCCGCATGACGGCCAGCGCCTGCGCCGCGAACGCCTCGTTCAACTCGATCAGGTCGATATCGCTCAACCGCAGCCCGGCCTTGCCGAGCGCGACCTCGGTCGAGGGCACCGGACCGATCCCCATGATGCCCGGTGCCACGCCCGCAGATCCCCACGACACGAGCCGGACAAGCGGCTCGAGTCCGAGTTCGGCCGCCTTTTCCGGTGTCGTCACGACGCACATCGACGCCGCGTCGTTCTGTCCGCTGGCGTTGCCTGCGGTAACGGTCGCATCCGGATCATCTCTGCCAAGAATCGGTTTCAGCTTCGCCAGCGATTCGACGGAGGAGTCCGCGCGGGGATGTTCGTCGGTGTCGACGACATGTTCGCCCTGCCGGGTGCGCACGGTGACGCCGATGATCTCCTCGGCGAAGATACCGTCCTGCTGTGCGGCGACCGCCCGCTGATGCGACGACACGGCGAGTGCGTCCTGTTCCTGGCGCGAGATGCCGTACTCGCGGCGCAGGTTTTCGGCGGTCTCGAGCATGCCGCCCGGCACCGGGTAGTGCTGCCCGCCCGCGGTCGTGCGGCCACGCGCCAACCCGTCGTGCACTGTGACGCCGGTTCGGCCTGCGCCCCAGCGCATATCGGTCGAATAGAAGGCGACGTTGCTCATGCTCTCCGCCCCACCCGCGACGACGAGATCGTTGTCGCCGCTGCGCACCTGCAGGCACGCCTGGATGACGGCTTGCAGGCCCGATCCGCAGCGGCGGTCGACCTGCATTCCCGGCACGGTGACCGGCAGGCCTGCGTCCAGCGCGACCACGCGGCCGATGGCAGGCGCCTCGCTGTTCGGATAGCAGTGGCCGAGGATCACGTCCTGCACCGCTTCTGGTGCGATGCCCGTCCGGTCCAGCAGGCCTTTCAGCGCCGTCACCCCGAGATCGACCGCGGTCAGCGACGCGAACATGCCGCCGTAGCGACCGATCGGTGTGCGCACCGGTTCGCAGATCACTGCCTCGCGGTTATTCACACGTGCCTCCCGCCGGTGACCTCGAGCACGGCGCCCGTCATGTACGACGACAGATCGCTGGCCAGGAACAGCGCCACCTTCGCCACTTCGGCGGGCTCGCCTGCCCTGCCCATCGGCACGTCTGCCAGCTTCTGGTCCCAAATGTGTTGGGGCATGGCCTCGGTCATCGCAGACCTGATCAGTCCCGGTTGGATCGCGTTCACCCGAACCCCGAGATGGGCCAGTTCCTTGGCGGCGGCTTTCGTCATGCCGACGATGCCGGCCTTGGCCGCCGAATAGTTCGTCTGGCCGACGAGGCCGACCTTGCCCGATATCGACGACATGTTCACGATCGCGCCGCGCTTGTTCTCCCGCATGATCGCCGCTGCCGCCTTGGTGCCGTTCCAGGTGCCCTTCAAGTGGACGGCGATGACCTCGTCGAACTGCTGCTCGGTCATCTTGCGAATCGTCGCGTCGCGGGTGATGCCCGCGTTGTTCACCATGATGTCGAGACCACCGAAGTGTTCGACCGCGGCGGCCACCAGCGCATCGACTTCATCGGACTTGGTCACATCGCACCGCACCGCAAGGGTCGCGTCGGACCCGAGACGCGCGGCGGCGGCCTCCGTCGCCGCGAGGTCGAGATCGCCGAGCACCACCTGGGCGCCCTCGGCGATGAAACACTCGGCGATGGCATAACCCAAGCCCTGCGCACCACCGGTGACGACCGCTACCTGATCAGTCAGCAATGACATCTGGTCACCTATCCTCAATGATTTCGCTCATCATATTTCATATATGATTTTGCCTCATGACCACCACCGCTGAAGTCGGCGACGAGGACTTTCAGGAGATCCTGGCCCAGACCCGCCAGTTCGTTCGCAGCGCGGTCGTCCCGCGCGAACAGGAGATCCTCGCCGACGACCGCGTTCCCGACGACCTCCGCGAGCAGGCCGCGAAGATGGGACTGTTCGGTTACGCGATCCCCCAGGAGTGGGGCGGCCTCGGCCTGAACCTGGCCCAAGACGTCGAAATGGCCATGGAGCTGGGGTACACATCGCTGGCACTGCGGTCGATGTTCGGCACCAACAACGGCATCGCCGGTCAAGTTCTCGTGGGGTTCGGCACAGACGAGCAGAAGGCGGAATGGCTCGAACGGCTGGCCAACGGCGAGGTGGCGTCATTCGCGTTGACGGAGCCCGGTGCCGGATCAAACCCCTCAGGCCTGCGCACGAAGGCGGTTCGAGACGGTGATCACTGGATCATCAACGGCGACAAGCGTTTCATCACCAATGCACCCATCGCCGATCTGTTCGTCGTCTTCGCGCGAAGCAGGCCCGCTGACGACGATGGTCCCGGCATCGCCGTCTTCCTGGTACCCGCGAACACCGAGGGCGTCCAGGTCGGGGTCAAGGACGCCAAGATGGGCCAGGAGGGCGCGTGGACGGCCGATGTCAGCTTCACCGACGTCCGTGTTCCCGACGCCGCTCTCATCGGCGGTAGCGAGGACATCGGCTACCGGGCGGCGATGACGTCGCTTGCCCGCGGCCGCGTACACATCGCCGCGCTGGCGGTCGGCATCGCCCAGCGAGCCCTCGACGAATCGGTCACCTACGCCGCCACCGCCACCCAGGGCGGCAAGCCCATCGGGAGCTTCCAACTGGTGCAGGCGATGCTCGCCGATCAGCAGACCGGCGTGCTTGCAGGCCGCGCGCTCGTCCGCGACACCGCACGACTCTGGCTCAGCGGTGAGGACCGAAGGATCGCGCCGTCGGCGGCGAAGCTGTTCTGCACCGAAATGGCAGGCAAGGTCGCCGATCTCGCGGTCCAGGTGCACGGCGGCAGCGGCTACATGCGCGACGTGCCGGTGGAACGGATCTATCGCGACGTCCGGCTGTTGCGTCTCTACGAAGGCACAAGCGAGATCCAGCGGCTCATCATCGGAGGCAATCTTGTGAAAGGCGCACAAGCGTGAAGCTCCCGAAGACGAACGCGAGTGAGGATCGCAGCGAGGAACGAGCGAGGACCGGTGGGCCCACGCCCGCAGGGCAGGGGACGAGCGGGAGTCGAGCGAAGTTGGACGGCGAGGTTGCTTTCATCACCGGGGCCGCGCGGGGTCAGGGCCGCGCGCATGCCGTCCGGCTGGCATCCGAGGGTGCCGACATCATCGCGGTTGATCTCGCAGGCAAGCTGCCCGCATGCGCGCCGTATCCCTCAGCGACGCAGGCGGATTTGGATGAAACGGCCACGCTCGTGGAAGCCACTGGGCGCCGCATCGTCACCGCCGCCGTGGACACCCGAGATCTCGACGGACTGCGCAAGGCCGTTGACGCAGGCGTCGCCGAATTCGGCAGGCTCGACGTCATCGTCGCCAACGCCGGAATCTCCGCCCCAGCGGCATGGAACGAGATCACGCCCGAGGCGTTCCGCGACGTGATGGACATCAACGTGACCGGCACGTGGAACACGGTGATGGCAGGCGCGCAGGCGATCATCGACGGCGGCCGCGGCGGATCGATCATCCTGATCGGCTCCGCCGCCGGAGTTAAGCTGCAGCCGTTCATGATTCACTACACGGCGAGTAAGCATGCGGTCACCGGAATGGCGCGGGCGTTCGCCGCTGAACTGGGCAGGCATTCGATCCGGGTGAACAGCGTGCACCCTGGACCCGTCGTCACCGAAATGGGCTCCGAGGAGATGGTCGCGGCGATCGCGAAGGCCGCCGAGTCCTACGGCAACCAGAGCCTGATGAACATGTTGACGCCGTTCCTGCCGAGCTGGGTGGCGCAACCGGAGGACATCGCCGCAGCGGTGTGCTGGCTGGCCACCGACGACTCGAAACTGGTCACCGCGCAGGAGATATCGGTCGACCAGGGCTCGTCGCGGTACTAGAACACCACGGTCTGGTTGCCGTACCGGATGATGCGGTCCTGACAGTGCCAGAGCACGGCCCGCGATAGCACCACCCGCTCGACGTCCGCGCCGAGCAGAGTGAGGTCGTCGACGGAGTGCCGGTGGTCCACGCGTACGACGTCCTGCTCGATGATCGGCCCGTCGTCGAGTTCCTCGGTGACGTAGTGCGCCGTCGCTCCGACCAGCTTCACGCCGCGCTCCTTGGCCCGCCGGTACGGCGCCGCGCCGATGAACGCGGGCAGGAACGAGTGGTGGATGTTGATCAACGGGCAGCCGACCTCGGAGAGGAAGTCTTGGGTGAGGATCTGCATGTAGCGAGCCAGCACGACCAGATCGGCGTTGCCGCGCAGCAGATCGAGGAGACGCTGTTCGGCTTCTGCCCGATTGTCCTTCGTTGCGGGGATATGAATGAACGGCACGCCGAACGGCCGGACCTGCTCGGCGAGGTCGGGGTGGTTGGACACCACCATCGACACCGACATGTCCAGTTCACCGCGACGATTGCGCCAGAGCAGATCGAGCAGGCAGTGATCCTCCTTCGACGCCAGGATCGCGACACGTTTGGGCTTGGCAGCCTCGGTGAGCCGAAAGTCCATGTCGAACCGGCTCGCGACCTCGCCGGCGAAGTCGCGTTCCAACCCGTCGCGTGCCGCCGTCAGGCCGGGCAGGTGGAAAATCGTCCGCTGCATGAAGGTGCCCCCGGACTGTTCTGTTGCGTGCTGATCCAGCGAAACGATGTTTGCGCCCGCGGTGGCCAGGAAACTACTCACCGCGGCTACCAACCCCGGACGGTCCTCACACCGCAAAAGGAGACGGCCGACATCTTTCGTCGGCAGCGCTCCTGGGCCGTGCCGTGGGTACTCGTCGGCGTCGGCGTCACCATTCGTTCGGGCGGACATCCCCTCAACCCTCCCTAGTCGGGTTCATCACATCCGGACAGCCCACACTGTCTCACTCCGGCGATGTGCGGGCAGTCAACTGCGGCCGGAAACGCCGTCCCGTGCTGGCGCTTTCGATGACCACACTCGCTGCCTCGCCACCGGGTCAACTGCCTACGAACTTGACCTTCATTTACGGCAACGTCAGCCGCTTCTCTGAGTTCCGTCAGTGCTTTCGCCCAAATCTCTTTAAAACATACGTTTATCTGCGGATATTGACGATGTCGAAAGTTGCCGAGCAATTCAAGTTTGTTAACCGTGCAAACAATGTAGCCGACCGAGGAAATATTTGCGAGACAAGATCGGCTCGCTAGCTGGAATAACAGTATTAAAAAGAGCAATACTCGATACCTGGGTATTCATATAGACCGCGTGTGAATACCTCTCCGGCAACTGCGACTACTCGACGATTCTGGTCGTCGCTGCCTGAAAGATGGGACAGAAATGACCGTTCCTCTGCTGAGCATGAACCGTTCGGCGATTAACACTCCACTCGATGAGGGAATCAGATGGTTTGATTCCGACACCGAGTGCACAGTCGTCGTTTCAACGCCGGCCGCCGACCCTGCCCTATGGGCCCAATTCGTCGAGGGTGCGGCACGCAGCTACCACATGCACGGGATCGAACGCGCTCTCGACATGGATTCGCTCGCCGACGACGCCAACACTCAGCTGTTCCACGTGGTGGTGAATGACGCAGGCAAGATCATGGCCGGGATTCGCGCCAAGGGTCCGCTGGAGTCACCCGAGGAGTCCCACGCCATCGTCGAATGGGCGGACCGGCCGGGCCTGTCCACCGTGCACAAGATGATCTCCGACCGGCTGCCGTTCGGCGTGGTGGAGATGAAGACGGCCTGGATGACAGACGACCAGACCCGCAGCCGGGCCATCGGCAGCACCTTGGCGCGCACGCCGTTCACGACCATGGCGCTGCTCGACGCACAGTTCGTCGTGGCGACCGCTGGGTCACACGTCCTCAATCGCTGGCGTTCGTCCGGCGGCGTCGTCGCGACGAAGGTTCCCGCGACGCCGTACCCCGACGACCGATACCGTACGAAGATGATGTGGTGGGATCGCGGCACCTTCACCAACGACGCCGAGCCTGAGCAGGTTTCGAAGATCTTCAACGAGATGGCCATTCTCGCGCGTCAGCTCGACCACGTCGGGGCTCGCGCGCTCGGAAGCGGCCTGTGACCTCAGCCGGCGGCGAATCCTTCACCGCAACGGTCCTGGTTGAGACCGATCCGCACGATCATCAACTGCTCGCGGAGTTGAGGGCAGACGCAGGCATTGAATTCATCGACAGGTGGGACGAGCAACGCGACGAACTGCGCGGGCTGCGTCCGGTACCGGCGCCTGAAACGGTCGCAGAGCCCAAGAGCTGGGCGTATTACCCCTGGCGGCGAACCGTCACAAGCATTCTCGGCACGCAAGGGTTTCGTGCCGTGCGGCTCAACCGCAACCGGAACCTCATCACCGCCGAGGAGCAGCAGCGGCTCGGCCTGTGCACGGTCGGTGTCGTCGGGCTCAGCGTCGGACATGCCATCGCGCACCTACTTGCGCAGGAAGGGCTGTGCGGCCGATTGCGCCTCGCCGACTTCGACGAACTGGAGTTGTCCAACCTGAACCGAGTTCCGGGCACCGTGTTCGACCTGGGTCTCAACAAGGCGAAAGTGACGGCGAGGCGAATCGCCGAAGTCGACCCGTACCTTCCGGTGGACGTGTTCGACCGGGGCATCACGACGGAGTCGGTCGACGCGTTTCTCGACGGAGTCGACGTCGTCGTCGAGGAATGCGACTCACTGGACACCAAGGTGTTGATTCGCCAGGTGGCACGCGCACGACGCATCCCGGTGCTGATGGCCACCGGCGACCGCGGCACGCTGGACGTCGAACGGTTCGACCTCGAGCCGGACCGCCCGATTCTGCACGGACTGCTCGGCGACCTTGAGTTGACGGATCTGGCCGGGTTACCGAGCGAGGACAAGGTGCCCTACGCACTGCGCATGATGGACGGCGCGCAGTTGTCGCCGCGGATGGCCGCATCTCTTGTCGAGGTCGGAACCACGCTGGCCACTTGGCCACAGCTGGTCGCCGAGGTCGCCGCGAGCGCCGCGCTGATAGGCGAGGCCGTCAGGCGTATCGGCCTCGGCGAGGAGCTGGCCTCGGGCCGGATGCGTATCGACATCGCGCGCCGCATGGACGCGATCCACGAGCCGACCCCGGCAGATCAGGCCGAGGCTGCACCGGGCCATCACGACCAATCCGCTCCGACCGCCCCTGTGGCCAGAGCGGTCGCGGCCGCGGTGCGCGCGCCATCGGGAGGGAACGCCCAGCCCTGGCGCATTTCGGCCGATGAGGCGGCCATCACGATCGCGCTCGCCCCCGAGTACACCTCGACCATGGACGTCGGTCACCGCGCCAGCGCCGTCGGGGTCGGCGCCGCGGCATTCAACGCCAGGGTGGCCGCGGCCGCCGACGGGATCCTCGGGCCGGTGACCTTCGAGCCAGGCGACGGTTCGACCCCGCTGAGGGCCGTGCTGCGCCTCGGCGGAGAGTCCGATCCCGATCTGGCCGCGCTGTATGACGCCGTGCTGGCCAGAGAGACCAATCGCCACCGCGGTAAGCAGGTCTTGCTGTCCGATGACGTCGTCGAACACCTTCATGCCACCGCACAGCGCGAAGGTGCCCGGCTGCACCTGCTGACGACATCCGACGAGGTCGCCGAGGCCGCCGAAATCCTCGCGGAGTCCGATCGCATCCGCTACCTGACTCCACGGTTGCACGCCGAGATGATCTCCGAAGTGCGGTTTCCCGGCGACCAGGAACAGGACTCGGGCATCGACGTCGCGAGCCTGGAACTGGCACCCGCCGACCTGGTCAAGCTGGATGTTTTGAAACGCCCCGAGGTGATGGCGCGTCTCGACGAATGGGGTGCGGGCGCAGCGCTGGGCTCCGATACCCGCGAACGTGTCATGGCCAGTTCGTGTCTCGCGGTGGTGTCGATGGACGGCACTGCTCTGACGGACTATGCGCGTGCGGGAGCCGCCGTCGAAGCGGTGTGGGTGTCGGCCCAGATGCACGGCCTTGGGGTCCAACCCGTATCGCCGGTGTTCCTCTACGCCCAGAACGATGCGGATCTGGAAACGCTGTCGCAGGGCTACGCATCAACTCTTCGGCGGCTGAGCGACGACTTTCGTGCGCTTTCAGCTATCGAGTCTGGCGAATCAGTGGCGCTGGTGCTCCGGTTCGCCGATGCGCCCGCCACGTCGGTGCGGAGCCAGCGTCGGGCCGTCGATACCAGTAGTCTTTGGCATAACAGCAGACCCAGGAGCAAACGTGGCTCGTAACCTGGACGAAGTCGTCACCGCCGTCGCAACCGAATTGATGGCGGTGAGTGCGGCTACCTCCTCCGCGGTGAGTCACCGCGTGCTGGGTCAACTGGTCGGCCACTTCGGCGTCGACTTCAGCTTCCTGCGACACAACGACCACCACATCCATGCCACCGTCCTCGTCGCGGAATGGCCGCTGCGCCCCGAGATCCCCGACCCCGATCCGATCGGGACCGTGTACTTCGCCGATGCCGACCCCGTCTTCGCCGCCGCCGAAACGGCCAAGGAAATCCTCGTCTTCCGCCCAGAGCCCGCGACCGACGAGTACCAGAAGACCATCGAGGCAGCCGCCAATATCCCCGGGGTGACGATGGCGGTCGTGCCGATGCTCTCGGGCGACGTCACGACGGGCTGCCTCGGGTTCGTCAAGATCGGCAACCGCGACTGGATGCCAGAAGAGCTCAACGCCCTCAAGGCGATCGCATCACTGTTCGCACAGCTGCAGGCGCGCATCGTGGCCGAGGACCAGCTTCGCTTCCTCGCCGAGCATGACGACCTGACGGGCCTCAACAACCGCCGCGCCCTGATCGCCCACCTCGACCGGCGGTTGGCGCCGGGACAACCCGGCCCGGTCTCGGCCCTGTTCCTCGACCTGGACCGGCTCAAGGCCATCAACGACTACCTCGGCCATACTGCGGGCGACTGGTTCATCCGCGTCTTCGCCAAGCGGCTCGAGGAAGGCGCCGAAGGCCCCAACCTGATCGCGCGCCTCGGCGGTGACGAGTTCGTCGTCGTGCCGGTGGGGCCGATGTCCGCGGTAGCAGCCGAATCCCTTGCCAACCGTCTGCAGGCCACGCTGCGCGAACGGGTGTCCATCGACGGTGAGATGCTCACCCGCACGGTCAGCATCGGTGTCGCGCTCGGTGTACCCGGCCGAGACACCACCTCGGACCTGCTGCGCCGTGCCGACCAGGCGCTGCTCGCCGCGAAGGGCGGTGGCGGAAACAAGATCGCGGTGTTCTCCGACGACATGTCGCTGAAGGGCGAGTTCCGCAACGACATCGAGCTGCATCTGCAGAGCGCGATCGAGAACGGCGCGCTGATCCTGCACTACCTACCCGAGGTCGACATGCGCACCGGCGAGATCCTCGCCTTCGAGGCGCTGGTGCGCTGGCAGCATCCGACGCGAGGGCTGCTCTCCCCCAATGCGTTCATCGGTGTCGCCGAGTCGATCAACTTCGCTGGCGAGCTCGGCCGCTGGGTGATGCGTGCCGCGTGTTCGGAGTTCCGCAAGTGGCGGTCGAAGGGCATCGGTTTGGACGCGGTGCTTCGCCTCAACGTCTCCCCTGTTCAGCTGGTCACGGAGGGTTTCGTCGAGACGGTCGCAGACATCATCGACGAGTTCGGCCTCGACGGCGGTTCGGTATGCCTGGAGATCACGGAAAGCGTGGTTGTGCAGGACATCGAGACCACGCGGATCACCCTTGCCGGCCTCAAGGAGGTCGGTGTCCAGATCGCCATCGACGACTTCGGCACCGGCTACAGCGTGCTTTCGCACCTCAAGTCGCTGCCGGTGGACACGCTCAAGATCGACAAGAGCTTCGTGCGCGAGCTGGGCACGAACCCGGGCGATCTCGCCATCGTGCGTGCCGTCATCGCGCTGGCCGAGTCGTTCGGTCTCGAACTGGTCGCCGAGGGCGTCGAGACCGAGGAGGCCGCGCTGACCCTGCTGCGACACGGCTGCCATCGGGCGCAGGGTTTCCTGCTGTCGCGGCCGGTGGCGGGCGACGCGATGGAATCGCTTCTCGCCCAGCGGCGGATTCCGGTTCAGTTCTCCGCGACACCCGTTCGTTAAATAGTCAGAGCGCAACAAGGCTGTGCAAACGCTGAATGCCTCCTTTGTCCATTTTTCGCAATTATCTGCTTAATTGCCAAACACGCACAAAAGTGAAAAATTCATGCTCGTAATAGGTAATTGCAGAAACAAGTAATAGCTACCAGTACTCCGGCAACTAAACCGCAGTGCCTGCCAGCAAGCGGTACCGCCTTCTGGGCCATTCATCGGCGCACCTCGTGGCGATTACCCCAGTTGAGTAACTAGGTTTACTATGTGCTCACCGAGCAGAGGGGAACCCATGGACCTGCAGTGGTCGGCGGCTGACGCCGCTTTTCGAGACGAAGTGCGCAGCTTCCTCGACGAGAAGCTGACACCGGACCTGCGCACGGCTGGCAGGCTCATGACGAGCGTCTATGCAGATCACGACGCGAGCATGCAGTGGCAGCAGATCCTGCACGAGCGCGGTTGGGCCGCGCCTGCCTGGCCGGTCGAGTACGGCGGCTGCGACTGGAGCCTGACGCAGCACTACATCTTCAGCCGCGAATCGACGTTGGCCGGTGCCCCCTCCCTGTCCCCGATGGGGATCCGGATGGTGTCCCACGCGATCATCGCGTTCGGCACCGAGGCTCAGAAGGACTACTTCCTGCCCCGCATCCTCACCGGCGAGGTGTTCTTCTGTCAGGGGTACTCCGAACCCGAGTCCGGGTCGGACCTGGCCTCGCTGTCGATGGCGGCGGTCGATGACGGCGACGACCTGGTGTGCACCGGAAGCAAGATCTGGACGACACACGCCCGCGAGGCGAACTGGATGTTCGGGCTGGTGCGAACGTCACGCAGCGAGAAGAAGCAGAAGGGCATCACGTTCGTCCTCATCGACATGGCCTCGCCGGGCATCCAGATCCGTCCCCTGGTGATGACGTCGGGCGAGGAGGTGCAGAACCAGGTCTTCTTCGACGATGTTCGGGTGCCCAAGGCCAATGTGCTCGGCAAGATCGACGACGGCTGGACCGTCGCCAAGTACCTGCTTGAGTTCGAGCGCGGTGGCGGAGCATCTTCGCCTGCGCTGCAGGCGATGGCCGAGGAGATCTCGACCGTCGCCGCTGAGATGCCCGGTCCCGACGGCGGTCGCCTTATCGACGATCCGGCGTTCGCGCGCAAGCTCGCCGACGCACAGATCCGCACAGAGGTGCTCGAGATTCTCGAGTATCGGGTGCTCGCGGCGGTGTCGGAAGGTAAGAACCCCGGCACCGCGTCCTCGATGCTCAAGGTGGTGTCCACCGAGCTGAGCCAGACCCTGACCGAGATGGCCATGGAGGCGGCCGGACCCCGCGGCCGCGCATACCAGCCACACGCCACCCGCCCGGGCGGCCCGGTCACCCAGTACGAGCCGCCGCCCGACGGCTATGTCAGCGGCGAGCCGTGGCAGGCGGTGGCGCCGCTGCGCTACTTCAACGACCGCGCAGGCTCTATCTACGCGGGCAGCAACGAGATTCAGCGCAACATCCTCGCCAAAGCGGAATTGGGGCTGTAGATGGACTTCAACCTGAGCAAGGAACAGGAATTGCTCCGCGGCGGGCTGACGAAGTTCCTGTCCACCCGTTACGACCTCGAGAAGAGCCGATCGGCGGCCAAGACCGGTGCAGGCTGGCAGCCCGAGATCTGGCGAAGCTTCGCCGACGAACTCGGAATTCTCGGCGCCACGTTGCCTGAGGATGTGGGCGGAATCGGCGGCGGCCCAGTCGAACTCATGGTGATCACCGAGGCGCTCGGTCATGCGCTTGTGGTCGAGCCCTATGTCGACACGGTCGTGGTCTGCGGCGGGCTCCTGCAACGGGCAGGCGGAGAGAAGGCCGCATCGCTGTTGGAGGGGATCGCCGCGGGCACCGCGATCGCGGCGTTGGCCGCCTGCGAGCCCGAGTCAGGCGACCGCTGGCAGGACGTCACAACCACCGCCGAGCCCGACGGCGACGGCTGGACCCTCAACGGCCGCAAGACGATGGCGATGACCGCGCCATTGGCCACGCATCTACTTGTCACCGCGACCACCGCGGCGGGGCTCTCACTTTTCCTCGTCGACCTCGACGCGGTGACCGAAGGCCTTTCGCTCACCGGCTACCGGACCGTCGATGACCGACGCGCCGCCGACATCGTCCTCGACGGCCTGCGCCTGCCCTCGGACGCACTGCTGGGAGGCGACGGTCAGGCATGGCCGTCGCTGCAGCAGGCACGTGACGAGGGTGCGACCGCCGTCTGTTCGGAAGCCGTCGGGTGCATGCGAAAGGTGTTGGCGGACACCGTCGAATACAGCAAGCAGCGCCAGCAGTTCGGCGTGCCGATCGGCAGCTTCCAGGTGCTGCAGCATCGGATGGTCGATATGCACATCGAGGTGGAGCAGGCGGCTGCCGCCGTGTTGCTGGCCGTCCTACACCTCGAGGACGAGGCCGACGTGCGCGCTCGTTCGGTGTCGGCCGCGAAGGCCACGGTCGGACGAGCGGCCCGGTTCGTCGGCCAGCAGGCCGTCCAGCTTCACGGTGGGATGGGCATGACCGAAGAACTGGCGATCGGCCACTACTTCAAGAGGCTGACGGCGATGCAGTACGAATTCGGCACCACCGACCACCACATCGGGAGATACGCCGAGCTGTCACGGCTCAAGACACCGGCATGACAACACCTTCGGTGATCGCCACCTGGGTCAAGCCCGTCGGACGTGCCTCGTAGGGTAGCGCCGTGAGCTCACGCGGGTGGCTTCTGTTCATCGCGATGAGCGTCATCTGGGGCATCCCGTACCTGATGATCAAGGTCGCCGTCGAAGGTGTGTCGGTTCCGGTGCTGGTGTTCGCGAGGACGGCGGTCGGTGCGGCGGTGCTGCTGCCGCTCGCGCTGTCGAGCGGGATTCCGGCGATGGTCCGCAGGCACTGGAAGGCGCTGCTCGGTTTCTCGTTCCTGGAGATCATCGCCGCCTGGTATCTGCTCTCGGATGCCGAACGTCACCTGACGAGTTCGATGACCGGGCTGCTGATCGCCGCCTCGCCGATCATCGCCGCGGTCCTCGACCGCTTCACCGGGGGTGAGCAGACACTCGGTTTCCGGCGGGTGCTCGGGCTCGGTGTCGGGCTGGCCGGGGTCGCGGTGCTCGCGGGTCCACACCTCTCGGGGGGCACAGCCTGGCCGGTCATCGAGGTGCTGCTGGTGGCCACCTGCTACGCGATCGCTCCGCTGATCGCCGCGCGCCATCTGTCCGACGTGCCAGCCCTGCCCATGACAGCCACATGCCTGGGATTCGCTGCCCTGGTGTACGCCGCTCCCGCCGCGGCGACCTGGCCGACCGAGATGCCGTCGACGCGAGTGATGTTGGCACTGGCCGGACTGGCTGTCATCTGCACGGCATTGGCCTTCGTGGTCTACTTCGCCCTGATCCGCGAGGTCGGCGCGGCGCGTGCCCTGGTGTTCACCTACGTGAACCCGGCGGTGGCGCTCGCGGCGGGGGTAATCGTGCTGAACGAACCGCTCACCGCGTGGAACGTGGCCGCGCTCGTCTTGATCCTCGTCGGCTGCGTGCTGGCGACGCATCGACCTCACCAGGACCAATGTCGGTAGAAACACCTCATTGGCATTAGCTTGGTTATGTGGAGAACACCGGGTCCGTCGAGGCGGACGCCAGACGCGCGATGTTGCGTCACATGTTGATGGCCCGGGGCATCGACGAAGAGGCAGGCCTGTTGGACAACCAGGGCGCAATCGACCTCTGGTTGTCGTGCAGGGGCCAGGAAGCGGCCCAGGTCGGTTCGGCGATGGCGATCGGCGACGACGCGGTGATCTTCCCCAGTTACCGGGAGCATGCGGTCGCCGTCGTACGAGGTATCGACCCGGTGTCGTTGGTGGCGCAGTGGGCCGGCCGCACCTATTGCGGATGGAATCCCCGTGAACACGGATTCTTTCCCTACACCCTGGTGTTGGCCGCCCAGGCGCTGCACGGCGTCGGATACGCGATCGGCAGGCGCTTGCAGAACATGAGAGAAACCGTGGTGGTCTACGTCGGCGACGGCGCAACCAGTGAAGGCGACATGTCAGAGGCGTTGAACCTGGCCGCGGTGGAGTCAGCGCAGGTCCTCTTCGTCTGCCAGAACAACGGATGGGCGATCTCCAAACCGAGTCATGAACAGATGCTGACCTCGATCGCCGACCGCGCCAAGGGGTTTGGAGTTCGGTCGTGGTCCATCTCGGCCGACGACCCCGACCACACCTATCTCAGTTGCGCCGAAGCCATGTCCTACGTCGAGACGTCGCAGTCCCCCGGCCTCATCGAGCTGAGGACAATCCGCATCGGCGGGCACACCACATCCGATCCGCACACCAGCTATCGCCAACCCGACGAACTCGCCGCGGCGGTCGCGAACGACCCGGTCGTGCAATACCGCGACGCGTTGGTCGCCGACGGCGTCGTCGACGAAGAATGGCTGAGCTCGGTCGACGGCGACGTCGCCGCCGCACGGCAAGGACTGCTGGAGGCCTACGCCTCGTGACCGACACGAAACGGGATTGCCTGGCGGAATCACTCAACGGCGCTCTGGCCGACCTGATGGAGAGCGACGAATCGGTCGTGCTCGTCGGTCAGGACATCGGCC
Source organism: uncultured Actinomycetota bacterium (assembly GCA_963756865.1). GTDB lineage: Bacteria > Actinomycetota > Actinomycetes > Mycobacteriales > Mycobacteriaceae > Mycobacterium. The sequence continues at coordinate 128,163 of CAVWPQ010000001.1, forward strand.
GACTCGGCGGGGTGTTCCGAGTGACGAAGGGCCTGCAGAAACGCTTCGGACCGGATCGCGTCCGCGACGCGGTCCTCGCCGAGTCCTCCATCGTGGGACAGGCGATCGGAATGTCGCTGAGTGGCCTGAAACCGGTCTGCGAGATCCAGTTCGAGGGTTTCATCTATCCCGGTATGAATCAGATCGTCACCCAGGCCGCGCGGATGACATCGCGCTGGAACGACGACATCGCGCTCAACCTCGTGATCAGGGTGCCGGTGGGCGGCGGCATCAGGGCGGTCGAACACCACAGCGAGTCGAACGAGGCGTACTTTGCGCATACGCCCGGTCTGCACGTCGCATTTCCGTCGTGCCCGACCGACGCCGCCGCGATGTTGACGTACTCCTGCTCACTGGGCTCGCCGGTCATCTTCTACGAACCGAAACGGCTGTACTGGAAGAGAAATCAGCATCCCCGCGATCCATCGACACCGGAATCGCCTCTCAGTGCTCGCATCGTGCGGCGGGGAGCCGACATCACCGTTGTCGGATGGGGTGCGGCGCTCGAGGAAGTGCTCGAGGCGGCCGAGCAGGTAGCACCGACAATCGACGTCGAGGTGGTGGACCTGCGCTGGATCGCGCCGATGGACACCGACACCGTGCTCAGGTCGGTGGCAATGACCGGCCGCCTGCTTGTGGTGCACGAAGCGGTCGGGTTCGCAGGCGTAGGAGCCGAACTCGTCGCGACCGTGGCAGAGCACGGTAGCGAGCACTTGCGGGCGCCGATGCGTCGGTTGGCCGCGCCACGCCGGCTCTATCCACCTGCGGACTACGAAAAGCACTACCTGGTAGGCGTATCCGATGTCATCGGCGCGATCAAGGAGATGTGCGGTTGAGCGATCGCGTTGACATCCTGGTACCGGAGTTCGGGCACGGATTGTCCGATGCACTCGTCGTCGAATGGCTGGTGTCAGTCGGGGACGCTGTCGAACGCGGTGACGTGGTGGTGGTGCTGGAGACTGACAAGAGCAGTGTCGATCTGGTCGCCGAGAAGGCGGGCACGATCGCCGAGATCGTGGTTGCCGCGCGGTCGATCACCACCTCAGGTGCTGTCCTCTACAAGCTCGACGAGAAACGATGAAAGGCGAAATACAATGACGTCCACTGACGAACGGATGAACTCGGTGATGCTGTCGATCATCCGGCGCCGGACTCCTACCGCCGAGGTCGCCGATTTCGGCAAGCAGATCTATGACCTCGACATGGACTCGCTCGACGTCGTCGACCTCAGCCAGGCGCTGGAGAAGGAGTTCGGCGTTCAAGCCGACCTCGAGCGCGTCGCTGACTGCCTGACGCCATCGGAGATCGGCACCTACTTCCGAGAACTGATCGGATCTCCGTGACGGCGGGCATCGTCGATATCGTCACCGCAACGCCCGGAACTCATGTAGACAACAGCCAATTCGACTCCATCGGCCTGACCGATGAGTGGATTCGGCGCCGGACGGGCGTCGGCGCGCGCTGGTGGATGGATGCCGACGTACCGCTCGAGGATGTCGCCGCCCAGGTCTGCGCACCGCTGGTCGAGCGCCACCTCGGCCGCACGAACATCGCAGCGCTGATCGTCGTCAGCTGCTCGACCGGCGGAGCGGTGCCCGGTATCGCCCAACGGGTCGCGACGCAATCGGGCCTGCCGACCGACGTCCTCGCATTCGACGTGAACGCCGCCTGCAGCGGCTTCGTGTACGGGATGATCTCCGGCCTGTCGCTGTGCCGGGAGGGCGGCGCGGTGATCGTCTGCGCCGTCGAGGCGATGTCACGCCTCATCGACAAGAAGGATCGCAACACCGGCCCTCTTTTCGGGGATGGTGTCGGCGCTGTGCTCATCGAGACCCGCCAGACATTTCAGGACCACCACTGGCACGCGGGCTGTGACGGCGACCGGGTGGACCTGATGCGGGGCGAGATCGGCGGCGGCATACAGCTGGACGGGATGCAGGTCTACGACCGTGCGGTGAAGATGATGACAGAGACCTTGAACCGCCTGCACGACATCGGTTTTCAGCCAAACGTGATCGTCGGCCACCAGGCGAATTCACGGATACTGCAGAAGGTCAGCGAGCAGGTCGACGCCGGCGACGCCGTTTTCGTCGACAGCGTCGAACAGTTCGGCAACACCTCGGCGGCCTCGATCCCCCTGGCGTTGGATACCTGCATCGCCGAGCAGTCCATCCCTGCGACAGGGCGGATGACGCTGGTCGCGTACGGGGCGGGCGAGGCGTGGGGCGGCGTTTCGGTGGATTACGACCTCACCGACGCGATGGCCCGCAGCCAGTCGTGACCAGAGTCGTCCTCGTCACCGGGGCGTCACGCGGCGTCGGAGCCGAGATCGCGACTCAGTTGGCAGATCCGCAGCGGCACGTCGTCGTGAACTACCGCGAGAAGTCCAAGCGCGCGGACGCCGTCGTCGACGCGATCCGGGCGGCGGGCGGTGACGCCAGTGCTGTCCGAGCGGACGTGACCGATGAGCGGGCAACGTCGACAATGCTCGACGACATCAGCGAGCGGCTGGGCGGTCTGGATATGTTGGTACTCAACGCATCCGGTGGCCTGGAACCCGGCGCCGCCCCCGACTACGCGATGCGGCTCAACCGCGACGCGCAGGTACGTCTGGCCGACCTCGCGCTCCCGCTGATGCGACCCGGAGGGCGAATCGTCTTCGTCACGAGCCATCTGGCGCATTTCTACGGTCGGGATCCGGTGCCGAATGACTATGTGCCGATCGCGGTCAGCAAGCAGGCGGGAGAGGTTGCCTTGCGCGCCGAGTTACCGGTATTCGACGCGGCGGGAGTCACTTTCGTGGTGGTCTCCGGCGACATGGTCGAGGGAAGCACCATGGTGCGCCTCTTCGAGCGGCACGATCCCGACGCGGTGGCCTTGCGCCGCACCGCGAGCGGCGGTCTGCCGACCACGGCCGAGTTCGCCAGTGCGATTGCGCGGGCTGCCCACGCACCCCACCGCAATGGAGAGACGATATACGTCGGCGGCCAGGACTATCTGAAGTAGGAGCGAGCGATGACCTCGAATCACCCGATGACGCGCGTCGAGATTGTCGTGTTCGACGGTGTCGACGAACTCGACGCCGTGGCTCCGTTCGAAATCCTCGTGGCCGTCGGTTACCAGGTCAGCCTCGTCACCATGGAGCCTTGTTCAGCGGTCACCGGCTCGCACGGCATGACGCTGACTCCGGACGGAGCCCTCGGCCAACCCGATCTCCTCATCGTCACGGGCGGAGGTTGGTCGACGAAGGCCGGCGCCAGTGCGTGGGGCGAGGTACAGCGCGGCGTCATCCCCTCGGCCATCGCCGAGCTGCACGCGTCGGGGACTCGCATCGCCGGTGTCTGCACCGGTGCGATGTTGATCGCGGCGAGCGGAATCCTCAAGGGCAGGCCTGCGGTCACCCATCGCTCGGCAATCGATGATCTGCGCGAGTTGGGCGTGGATGTGCACCCGGAGGCACGCGTCGTCGACGACGGCGACGTGCTCACCAGCGGCGGGGTGACATCGGGAATCGATCTCGCGCTGCATCTCATCGAAGTCGACCGCGGTCGCGACGCCGCGCTACGGGAGGCGGCACGGATCGAACACGACTTCCGCGGCCCGGTGCTGACGACGCGCGCTACCGGCTAGCGGTAACCGGCCGACCGGGTGCTGATGGTCTTCCAGAGCAGTCCTGCCCATTACGCGGTCGAAGGCGGCCGCGTCCTGCCCGCACCCGGCGAAGAAGCCGCATGGCTCGCCGCAGCGCGGCTCACGCCGTAGCGCCGTGCCCTTGTTTCCGCTTCGGCGACACGTGACGATATCGGGATGCCGCCGTCCAAGCGTGTCCTCGTTCTCGGGTCCGGATTTGCCGGACTGTGGGCCGCGCTCGGTGCCGCTAGACGGCTCGACGAACTCGATGCCACGCCAGGCGATGTCGACATCACCGTCATCAGTCCCAAGCCATATCACGACATCCGGGTGCGCAACTACGAAGCCGATCTCAGCCCGTGCCGAATCCCGCTGGCGGGCCTTCTCGATCCGGTGGGCATCGGCCACATCACTGCCGACGTAACCGAGATCGATGCTGCGGCGACGACAGTGAGAACGGCGGACGGCACTACGCATCGCTACGACCGCCTTGTACTCGCGGTGGGCAGCAAAGTGGCCAAGCCGGATCTTCCCGGGTTGGCCGAGTACGCCTTCGATGTGGACACCTATGACGGCGCGACGAAGTTGCAGACCCACATTCGCAACCTCGATGCATGCGATCCCGCATCCGCGACCGCGGTAGTCGTCGGCGCGGGCCTTACGGGTATCGAAACCGCGAGCGAGCTCCCTTCGATGCTGTCCGAAGCTCTCGGTTCGGCAGTGACGCCGCGGGTGATCCTCGTCGACCACAACCCGCTCGTCGGTTCGGATATGGGCGATTCGGCTCGTCCGGTGATCGAGGAGGCGTTGGCGGGCAACGGAGTCGAGACCATGACCGGAGCCGGCGTCGCGGCCGTCGATGCGCGAAGCGTGACGTTGTCGGGCGGGGAGGTCATTGCGTCGGCGACGTTGGTGTGGTGCGCCGGAATGCGAGCCAACCCGTTGACCGCCCAGATCGGCGTGGCGTGCGACCGCCTCGGCCGGCTGCCCGTCGACGATTACCTCAGAGTCGACGGCGTCGACGGTGTCTTCGCCGCTGGCGATGTGGCCGCAGCCCGGATGGACGATGACCACATGTCGGTGATGTCGTGTCAGCACGGCAGGCCGATGGGTCGCTACGCCGGCTACAACGTGATCAGCGACCTGCTCGATGCACCGATGCTGTCACTGCGGATCCCCTGGTACGTAACCGTGCTCGATCTCGGTCCTTCAGGCGCGGTGTACACCGAGGGCTGGGATCGCAAGGTCGTCAGCCGCGGCGACGACGCCAAGGCGACCAAGCGGGTGATCAACGGCGAGCGCATCTATCCGCCGTTGAACGGCGACCGTGCGGAACTTCTTGCCGCGGCTGCCCCGAACCTCCAGGCTCCGCCCGCATACGGGCAGTGACAATGGACATCCGTTTCTAAAACGGTGGTGGTTCGTAGTTGGCGGCGAGCCATGCCGCACGTTTGCGGCGTTCTTCGGCGTTGATCTCTTGTCGCTCTTTACGTTCCTTGCTGATGCGGTCTCGGCGGTCTTGCTCGCGGGTTTGGCGACGGGTCGGCATCATCTCGCCGCGGTGCGGTGACTCCTCGGGCACGGCGAGATCGCCCAGATCGCCGGTGGGTGTGGCGAGCGCGGGAAACATTGCGCCGCCGTGAGGTTGGGTTTCGTAGGATGTGCCCGGTCGGCGTTGTGACCACGACGGTGCCGTCGGGAAGTTGACGATCGCTCCAGCCGAAACGCGCGTAGAACGTTTTGATCAGATGATCGGTGCGGCAGTACAGCTTGGTGTTCGACGGATGTGTCGGTCCGTATGGGTAGGGCGTGGTGTGGTCGACGTCGCACACCTGGGCGGGTTTGTCGCAGCCGGGGAATCGGCACGTCAGATCCCGCCACCGGATCAGCGCTTTCTGCGCCGCTGTGGGTCGGTACCCCGGCGCGGCCTGCTCGCCCGGCATCGCCAGCGGCTTGCACATGGCGCCTGCGGCGGCCAGGTCGCGCACCGACTCTGCGGGCAGTATCCCGAACCCCGGCAGATAGCCCGGATGATCACTGGTGCCGTCCAGGGTGGCCTGCTCGGCAAGCACGTTGATGACGATGTCACTGATCGTCTTCCGCTCGGCAGCTACCGGGCAATCATCGGAGCCGCACTGGCACGCCAAGACAGCCTCGCGACGCGATAGCGGTGCGATCGCGTCCGCGCGGCGCTGCTCTTTGGTGCGCGGATCGTTGTCGCACACGGTTTCGGCCAATGCGTCGAGGTTGGCGTCGAACAGCGCGGCGGCGGCGGCGTCGATGTTGGCCCAGATGCCGGCCATCCCCGCGGTGGTCTCGCCGACCTCGACATACCGGTTCTCTTTGATCTTCGGTGGTACGCGTACTGCCAGCGGATCGAACTTCGTCACCCACAGATCGATACGGTCGCGCAGTTTCGGCTTCGACAGCCGCATCCACTTCCGACAATGGCGCGCGACCGCATCATCCAGGTCGTGCTTTCGCGCAGGGTCGACGTTCGCGGTGCGGCTGATGATCATGTCGACCATCCGGTAGTCGATCTCCCCGGTGGCGAACACCTTGGCCACAGCGGGCAATTCATCACGCAGCACCAGCGCGGTCGAGATCTGCCCTCGCGCGCGACCTCGGCCGATGTTCTGCGCCGCCGAGATCTCGGCCGCCACCGCCTCGAACGGGTCGGTGAGCCAGAACCGGCACTCGGCCAGCTCCCGCGCCCGCCTCGCGTGGAGCTCCCCGACCGCGGACAGCCGCTGCGCGATCATCGCCGACTCGTCGCGAGTGGCCTCGCCCATCGCGTCGACCAGTTCCGCATCCGAAAACAACTCGAACATGTGTTCGATGCTACCCATGGTCACCGACAGGCGTCAGCGCGCATGAGCACAACGCGCAAAAGGTGTAAATCGCCTGTTAGCACCCCTTGTGAGCACAAGCGGGCTTTGGCGCGACTGGCTCCCTAACTTCAGTTGCAGCGGTGCAGCACATGCAGCGAAACCACGAACAAGGAGCACGAAATGACCACCTACAAGCCCTCCAACCAGAACCAGGACTGGACCCAGACGCAAGCCGCCCCGTGGCGGACCCCGTCTGCCGACAGCCCGACCATGGCCGCCTACTTCCCGCAGACGGCAGCGCGCCCGGCCTACGGCCAGCAGTTCGCACCCGCATACGCGTGGTCGGCCGAGCAGCCCGAGTTCAATTCGGCTCCGGCGGCCTACCCCGCGCAGCAGCCCTGGTACACACGCCCGCGCGTGATGGCCTTCGCCGGTGCGGGCTTCGTCGCCGCCGCGGCGGCGGGCCTCTTCGGAGCGCTGCACGGATCGTCCAGCAGCGCCCCGACGAACATGGCCGGCCATAGCGCACCGGCGCCAGCAGCGGCCCCGGCTCCGGCTCCGGCGCCCATGCCTGCCGCCCAGCCGTCCGCTCCCACGTACCCTTCGTCGTCGCACTCGTCGATGTCGAGCGGCAGCTACTCGAAGCCGGCAAGCCATCAGGCAGCACCCCAGAGCCCGCCGCCGCCTCCTGCCCAGCAGGTCCAGCCCGATCAGTCGTCCTACCCGGATCCCTCGCAGTGGAACAACAGCAACAACTACCGGTGGAACTACTCCGGTGACCACGACAACCGCTGGAACTTCTGGAACCGCGATCACGACAGCGACAGCAGCCGCTCGCACCGCGATCACGACAGCGACTACAGCCGCTCGTCAAGCGACCACGACAGCGACAGCAGCAATTCCTCGCACGACCAGAGCAACAACAGCGACAACAGCCATTCGACCGATTCGAATCAGAACGGAGACTCCAAGTGACCGCAACACTGACGCAGCCCGACCGCAAGGTCGGGCTGCGCGATATCGGCCGGCGCCTCGACAACCTTCCCGTCGGGCGCGTTCACCGCAAGGTCGTTGTCGCCATCGGGCTAGGCCTGTTCTTCGAGGTGTACGAGATCTTCCTGTCCAGCTCCATCGCCACCGCACTGAAGACGGAGTACGGCTTCGGCGGCACTGCTCTGCAGCTGTTGATGGCGTCGTCGTTCATCGGAATGTTCGTCGGCGCAGCGGCATTCGGCCGTATCGCGGATCGCATCGGCCGACGGAATGCGTTCCTGATAAACCTGGTGTGGTTCTCGGTGTGGAGCATCATCGGCGCAATCGCGCCGAATCCGTGGATGCTCGTCGGAGCACGCTTCATGGCGGGGATCGGTGTCGGCGCGGAATACCCGGTCGCCGACTCGTACCTGTCCGACGTGTTGCCCAAGGCCGACCGCGGACGCCTGGCGGCGTGGACGTACACGTGTTCCTTCCTTGCGGTTCCGGTGCTCGGATTCCTGTCGCTGTCCATGAACGGTCGCAGCATCTTCGGCTTCGACGGTTGGCGAGTTCTGTTGGTGGTCGGTGCGATCGGCGCGCTGTTCGTCATCTACTTGCGTCGTGGCCTGCCGGAGTCGCCGCGGTGGCTGGCTGGTGTCGGTCGGACCGATGAGGCCGAGGCCGCAGTCAGGGCCTTCGAAGCGGGTTCAGCGCCGGCTGCCGACGGCACCGCCGACTTCAATGACGAAGACGAGGACGACACCGACGCGAAGCCGATGACGACTACCGCTGCGCTGGCGCGTCTGCGCCTTTCGCCCTACCGGCAGCGGCTGACCGTCATGGCGGTGTTCCACCTGTTACAGCCCTTCGGCTACTACGGGTTCGGCACGCTGGCGGCTTTGGTCCTGGTCAGTCGCGGCTATGACGTGACGTCATCGCTTCTCTTCACCGCGGTGTCGTTCATCGGCTACCCGTTGGGGTCGCTGGCGTCCATTCCGCTGCTGAAGAGGTTCGAACGCAAGTACCTGATCATGGTCACAGTCGCGATCATGGCGGTGTGTGGCGTGTTGTTCGCGACGGTGAGCGCCCCGGCGATGATCATCATGTTCGGACTGTTGACCACAGCGGCGAGCAACGTCTTCTCGAACATCTATCACGTCTACCAGGCGGAGATCTTCCCCAGCGATGTCCGGGCGACGGCAGTCGGATGGACGTACTCGGTGTCACGGCTCTCGAGCGCGGCGCTTCCGTTCATCCTCATCCCGGTGCTGAATCATTACGGTGCCGCCGCGATGTTCACCGTCGTGCTCATCGCCCTGGCAGGCGCGGTCGCCGTGCTCGTGCCCTTCGGTCCGCGCACCACAGGGAAGAGCCTGGACGAGATCAACCCGGTGTGATCCAGCCCATCGAGCCCATCCCCGAACGGCCCGGCGAAAACAGGTAGTGGACTACTCGTTACCACCTGTTTCGCCGGGCCTACGTTGTTGCCATGCGCCGCTTCAGGGTCGTACCGCTACTCGCGACAGGGCTTGCCGCGCTCATGCTTTCGGCCTGCGGATCATCGCGAGATGCCGCGACTCCGAGCACACCCAGCGCATCGAGCACGCCCAGCCAGACACTGACAGTGAGCCCGCGGAGCTCTGCGGCTCCCCCCGGTCCCAACCCCTCGCGCGCCTTCACGGTGGCACCACCCGCGCCGGCTCCGCCTGATGTGCAGCGCATGATCACGCGCAACGCCGAGTGGCATGCGCCCCCCTTCTTGGCGGAGGGTCAGACCGACAACATCGCGCTGAGCATCGGCGATGCCCAGCGTCTGCAAGCAATGATCCGGGCAACGGTTCCGACCGATGTGCCACGGGAGCCCTTGCCCGTCAATGTCACGGTGGGCACGATAGTCCGGGCGAAGCTATCCGTGATCGCCTCGGATGCGACGGTCACGCCACTGGACACAATCGACAAGTCCATCGGCGACGACGTCAGCATTCTGTTCAGCTGGCAGGTGCAGCCGCACGTGTCAGGGGATCTCGAGCTACAGGCCGTCATCTCGTGTCCCGGCGTCGACGGCGGCGTCACAACCGAGACGGTGCCGCTTCGGATTCCCGTGCACCCCATGGCCAAACCTGGTCCTGGTGTTGGTGGTTGGGCGCACGGGGTGCTTGATGCGATGAAGAACTACTGGGTCCAGCTCACCGCTCTTGCAGGCGGCTTAGCGGCGGCGATCCGGTTCGCCACACAGTGGTACCGTCGCCGCCGCCAAAGCGCGAAGACGTCACACGTCGGAAGTTCTGAGCTCCCGTCCGGACACCCGCAGGTAGGTGGCAACGCCGAGACCGATGGCGAGCCAGATGATTCCGACGATCTTGGCGTTGACGTCGGCGTCCCACAGCGCGACCAGCAGGATCGCCGCACCGAGCAACGGCGAGACCAGGTGGGTGAACCACCGGCGGCTTCCGTTGCGCTTGAAGAAGTGCGTGATGACGCTGAAGTGCATCAGGATGTATGACAGCAGGGCACCGAAAGTCACCAGTGTGGTGAGCAGGCTCGCCTGGCTGACTCCGAAGATTCCGATCGCCAGCGCCAGCGCGCAGATCATCACCATCGCGTTCACCGGCACCTTGTGCTTGCCGCTCACTCGAGCGAACATTTTCGGCAGGTGGCCGTCGCGCGCCATGCTGTAAACCAGCCGCGACGCTGTCGCATTGGCCGCCGCCATGTTGCCCAACGCGGCGAACAGGGCCGAGTTCAGCACGATGAACATCTTGAACTTGTTGTCCATGATGTCGCCGACGAGGTTGTAGAAGGCGTTGTTGGCGGCCGTCCCATCGGCGTAATGGGTGCCGTTCGGCACCAGGATGCACGCGAAGTAGACCTGCACGACGAACAACAGCGTCGAGATGTACATGACGAGCATCGTCGCCTTGGACACAGCCTTTCCACCACCCTTGGCTTCCTCATTGAGCGTTGACACGGCATCGAAACCCAGGAAGCTGAAGGCCGCCACCGGGATCGCTCCTGCCACCACCGACCAGGATGCCCCACCGTGCGGATGGAACGGGTCCAGCGTCAGGTGAGCCTGTCCGTGCATGACCAAAACCGCTGCCCAGGTGAGGAACACAGCGAGGATCGCGAGCTGGATGTACAGGGAGTACTTGTTCATTTTCGCGGTGACGTTCATGCCGAGCAAGTTCGTCACGGCGGTGACGGCAACGAAGAAAGCCACCCACATCCATGCGGGCACCGAGGGCACGATCGTGGTCATCGCGCTCGCCGACAGCACGCACAACAGCGCGGGAAGCAGTAGATAGTCGAGCAGGATCGCCCATCCGGACACGAACCCGAGGAAGCGGTTCGTTCCGAGGCTCACGTAGCTGTAGGTCGAGCCGGAGACGGGAAACACCTGGGCCATCTCCTTGTAGCTGATCGCGCTGAACAACATTGCGACGGCTGCGATCACGTAGACCGCGGCTACCGCCCCGGCCGACATGTCGTAGAGGATTCCGAAGATGCCGATCGGCGCCAGCGGCACCATGTAGATCAGCCCGTGGACGACCAGGTCGGGCACTGACAGAGTTCGGGCGAGTTCCGGTTCGTATCCGAGTTCGCGCAACCGCGCGGCGTCGGTGTCGGCTTGCATCAGCATTGCGGTCTCCCTGCTCGTCGTTTCGGCCGAAGTTACGGAGCAGCTGACGCGGTGGCTCGCTTCTGCGCACTACCCGCGCAACAGGCGATTTCGAGGTTTTGCGCATTGTGCTCAGTGCGTCGACGTACGCTTCCTGCATGGTCCGGATGCGGCGCGTGGATCTGCGCCTCGCCACCCAGGTGCTGGTGCTGCAAGTCGCGGTGGTGACACTCACGCTGGGGTTGGCGGGCGGCATGCTCGCCTTCTTCAGCCATGACCGTCTCGCGTCCCAATACGAGGACCAGTCGTTGGATGTCGCGCGGGCGATCGCCTACGCCCCCGCGGTTCGCGCCGATGTGGAGCGTTATGACGTCACCCCGTTGGTCCCGAGCCCCGCGCTCACCGACGAGTTGGCCGACGGCCAGTTGCAGACGTTGGCCACCGAGGTCAAGACCCACGCAGACCTGCTGTTCGTCGTGATCGCCAACAATCAAGGCATCAGACTGACCCACCCCGACCGGAATGAGCTGGGCAAGCGCGTCAGCACCGACCCATCGGAAGCGTTGGCGGGCCACGAGCTGGTGGACCGTGAGCAGGGCACTCTCGGCCGGTCCGTGCGCGCGAAAGTTCCTGTCTACGCGCCCAATTCGAATCGGGTGGTCGGAGAGGTCAGCGTGGGGATATCCACCGCGGAAGTACACCACCAATTGTGGGCGGATGTGCGAAAGGCGGCCATCCTGGTCGGCCTGGCGTTGGTCATCGGTGTGGTGGGCTCCGTGCTTCTTGCCCGCCGGTGGCGGGGCCTGACGCTGGGCCTGCAACCGTCGGAGATGGCCGAGTTGATTCGCGGCCAGGCGGCGGTGCTTCACGGCATCGACGAGGGCGTGCTGGCCGTGGACACCGACTGGAATGTCACGTTCGTCAACGACCTTGCGTGCAACATGCTCGCGATCGAGAACGAGCCAGGCAGGCCCGTCGATGACATCGGCCTCACCCCGCGGGTGCTCGACGTCTTCAGGTCTGCCGATCCGACCCCCACACTCGCCACCGTGCGCGAACGGATCGTCGTGGTGTCGGCCCGACGGGTGTCCAGAGACGGCCGAGATCTGGGAACCGTTCTCGTCGTGCGTGATCGCACCGACGTCGAATCGTTGACGCGCCAACTCGACGCCGTGCAGCTGATGAGTACCGTCCTTCGCGCGCAGCGCCACGAGTTCGCCAATCGGCTGCACCTGCTCAACGGCCTGCTGCACAGCGGCCATGTCGACGAGGCCGGCCAATATGTGGAGGAGTTGCTCGGGTCAGGCCCGCTTGGCTCGGCGATTCCGGGTATCGACGCCATCCGCGATGCATTCCTGCAGGCGTTCCTGGCCGCCAAGTCCGCCGCGGCCCGAGAAGCCGGGGTCACCCTGACGCTCGGTGAGAACACCTGGGTACCGGGTCGGCTCGCACTGCCCGTAGATGTGACGACCGTGTTGGGCAACCTGCTCGACAACGCGATCTACGCGGCGCGCACCGGCGCCAGCGAAGCCAAGGTAGTGGAAGTGGAATTGCTGCAAGATGATTCGACGCTGCACATAGCCGTCGCCGATACCGGCGACGGCGTTGCGCCGGACTTCGTCGAGGACGTGTTCACCGAAGGCAAGTCGACGAAGCCGGACTCCGGAATCCCCGGAGGACGCGGCATCGGCATGGCACTGTCCCGACAGATCACCCGGGCGCTGGAGGGCGATATTCGGCTGTCGAGTGTAGGCAACCCGGACGCCGAGTTGTGCGGCGCAGAGTTCATCGCCCGCCTGCCGGGCGTGATGGTAGAGGAGGAAGCCCAATGGGCAGCTCAGAACTGAAGGTGCTCGTCGTCGACGACGACTTCCGCGTCGCCAACATGCATGCGGGCATCGTCAAAGCCCTGCCGGGCTTCACGGTAACGACGACGGCGACGACGATCTCGGCCGCCCAGAAGGCCGAACCCGTCGATCTGGCACTGGTGGACGTCTATCTACCCGACGGTTCGGGAATCGACTTCGTCCGCGGGCTGCGCTGCGACAGCATGGTGCTGAGTGCGGCCACCGACGCCCCGACCATCAGGGCCGCGATGGCCGCGGGAGCGCTGAGCTACATCGTCAAACCGTTCGCGCCCACCGACCTCGCGGCCAGACTGGGCGGCTACGCGCGGTACCGCAAGATCTTGTCCGGCACCAATCTCGGCGGCACCGAGGTGGATGCCGCCCTCGACGCTCTGCGGCCCAAGATTGCACCCCTGCAGTCCCCTACCGCCGTGGGCTCTCCGACGAAGGAACTGGTGCTACAGGCGCTTCGCGCATCGGGTCAGCCGATGTCATCGGCCGAGGTGTCTGCGGAGATCGGGGTCTCGCGGGCAACAGCGCAGCGGTATCTGTCGACGCTCGCCAACTCCGGCGAGGTCAAGATCCAGCTCCGATACGGCACCACGGGGCGGCCCGAACAGGAGTTCGCCGCATCCGACAAACCGCATGCCCGGCCCGCCCGGGGTTGACCAAACAACCACCCGACCTCGGCAGAGGTGCAATAGTTCGTGCAATAGTTGACGTGCAGGTAAACACTCTGGGAGGAAGTGGGGACCGATGACGCAATCGCCTGGCGATACAGCGGCCGGTGGTGCGGGACAGGTCAAGGTCGACGCTGCAGTGCGCGTCTACCCGGACACGCCCGAGGAGGTCTTCGGGTTCGTCGTCGAGGACTTCGGTGGCATTTCCGGCGAGGCGGTGGACATCGGTGAGCACCACATCGTTGATGCCGCACGACGGTGGGCGGTCAGGCTCGCCGACGGCAGCCTGGTGTTCGTCGACGACGCCGACATCGTCTCTGTCGACTGACCCCGCCAACCAGCGGGCGCGGCCCGGGCACTAAGTTTTCGGGGTATGTCCTCAGCGGTAGGCGCAGTCGCGCGGTGGATCACTCCCTTCCTGGCAGCTGCCGCAGTTGCCGGCATAGTCCTGACCCCTGAGCCGGCGCAGGTCGGTCCGGCCCCTTCCGTGCGCTTGGCCGCCGATGGCAATCCGCTGGTCGGGATGCCCTTCTACGTCAATCCCAAGTCCAAGGCCAGAGCCGCCGCCGATGGCGTCGATCCGCGGAATCCCCAGCTGGACTCCATCGCCAACACGCCGACGGCGTACTGGATGGACAACCTGTCCACCCCCTCTGTCGACGCGAAGTACATCGTCGACGCACAGGCCGCGGGCACCATGCCGGTGCTCGCGCTGTATGGGATTCCGCATCGCGACTGCGGCAGCTTCGCCGCGGGTGGGTTCGGTTCCGGCGACGCCTACCGTGGGTGGATCGACGGCGTCGCAGGCGCCATCGGATCCGGGCCTGCGGCGGTCATCCTCGAACCCGATGCGCTTGCCATGGCCGACTGCCTCTCGGGTGACCAGCGCCAGGAGCGCTTCGACTTGATGAGCTACGCCGTCGACAGGCTCACCAGCAACCCCGCGACGGCCGTGTACGTCGACGCGGGCCATTCGCGGTGGGTCGCCGCCGACGAGATGGCCAACCGGCTCAACCAGGTCGGTGTCGCCAAGGCGCGGGGCTTCAGCCTCAACACCGCGAACTTCTTCACCACCGACGAGTCGATGGGATACGGCGACGCGATCTCCGGGATGACCGGCGGTAAGCCCTACGTCATCGACACGTCGCGCAACGGTGCGGGTCCGGCGGACGGCGACATGTACTGGTGCAACCCGAGCGGACGCGCGCTCGGCGCGGCGCCGACGACGGACACCGGGAACGGGAACGTCGACGCATTTCTGTGGGTCAAGCGTCCAGGTGAGTCCGACGGGTCATGCAATGGCGGGCCCGGTGCAGGACGGTTTGTGAACTCCTACGCCGTCGAACTGGCCAGTAACGCGGGTCGGTAGGGGCGCACACGCCGGAAGCGCCGACAGTACTGACCGCTACATCCGCAGGGTGACTCCGAGTAGCGCGATGAGGCCGAGTGCGACGATCAGCGCGGCGACGATCGAGGCGATCGAGTAGCGCATCGGCCCGAACTCCGCCGCCAAGGCTCGTAGTTCCTGGCGATGCTGGATCCAGCCGAGGATGAGCGCGGCCAACCCGACGAGGATCATCACGACGCCGAAAACCTGCGGGCTGACGTAGGGGTCGCGCAGCCGGTCGTTCTCCGAGAGGTATCGGAAGATCTGGTAGATGGTGAACCCGAAGGCGATCAACGATGTGCTGGTTCGCGTCCATGCCATCAATGTGCGTTCGAGTGCAAGGCGGTTTCGTTCCGCGGCAAGGCGGGTGTTCGCATCCAGCGGCTTGTCGGTCATCGGGCACCTCGAATCGGGAAATCGTCGGATAACGCCGTGACTTCGCGCCGGATCGCCAGAGCCGGGTCAACGTCATCATTGCCGAAATCACGCCCGGCTTTGTGTCCGGCGTAAACCGCGGCGGCGATGGTCGATGGCGCATCGGCGTCGCCGATCCTGCGAACGGAATGCACTCCGGCGCTGTGCCACTCGCCGATTCGGGCTTCGAGCCCTTGGTAGAGGTCGTAGTTGGGTCGACGTGCGGTGACCAGCACGACGGAATCGGCGGCAAGCTCGGACGCGGCACCGGTGTAGGCGCAGTGCACTGTGACGGCGTCCCCATCCACTGCGACGAGCGACTGGCTGGTGCGCAGCGCGACGCCTGCGTTGATGAGCTTGGCTTGGATGCGATCGACCTCGAGCGTGTTCGAGGTCCAGGCCGATACCTGCGGTTTGGGGCAGACGACGGTGACTGCGAATCCTTCGCTTGCGAGGAGTTCAGCCAGGATCCCCGCCATGTAGTAGTGGTCATCGTCGAAGATCACCACGCGGGATCCGGACGGGCGCACGCCCGACATGATGTCGTCGGGTGTCAGCACATTCGCACCGTCTGCGATGGGAAGGGGGTGATGATTCCATCGGCCCACCCCGTCTGCGCGCCAGGTCGCGCCGGTCGAGACGACGACGTGGGCGAACCCGAACTCCAGCACGTCGTCCACGCTGACGGGGCTCTGCCGGTGAATCTCGACGCCGTCGAGCCTGGCGAGTTGTTGCTCGCGATAATCGACCACCCGGATCCATGCCGAGAGTCCGGGCAGGGCCGCTTCCCTGCGCACCCTGCCGCCGAGTTCGCGCCCCGCCTCCAGCAGGGTGACGCTGCAGTCTCGATGCCCGAGAGTCCTGGCGATTTCCAGGCCCGCCGGTCCTGCGCCGACCACCAACACCGATCCCGCGCGTTGCGCGGGTGGCGCGTATTCGGGATGCCACCCCCTGCGCCACTCTTCACCCATGGTCGGGTTCTGCGTGCAGCGGATCGGCGACATCGTGAGATCGCCTGACACGCAGATGTTGCATCCGATGCATTCCCGGATGTCGTCGACGAGGCCCGCCTCGATCTTGTTGGGGAGAAACGGGTCCGCGATCGACGGCCGCGCAGCCCCGATGAAATCCATTATGCCCGAACGGATCTGGTCGACCATCAAGTCGGGGCTGGTGAATCTGCCGACGCCGACCACCGGTTTGGTGGTGAGTTGTTTGAGGCCTCGCAGGTGCTCGCTGTGGGATCCCTCGATCGCAAAGCGCGACGGCGAGGAATCGACTGCCCAGTCACCGACCATGAAGTCCCACAGGTCGGGCAGCTCGGCGAGTTCGGCGACCACCTCGCCTATGTCATCACGGGTGAAACCGCGCGAACCGGACAGTTCGTCGACGCAGAGTCGCACCGCGACCGCGGCACGCCCTTCGCATTCCTCGGCGGTGTCGGAGATGAGTTCGCGCAGGAGCCTCGTGCGATTTCCCAATGACCCGCCGTATTCGTCGGTCCGATGGTTGTAGCGCGGCGACAGGAAGTGTTGCGCGACACCGAGGTTGTGCCCGGCGTAGACGTAAACCATGTCGTAGCCGGCCTGCAGAGACCGACGCACTGCGGCGCGATGCCAGGCACGCAGTGCGGCGATATCGGTCTTCGACATACTGCGCGCCTGAACCGGATGAGTCGAAAGGACCGGCAGATCGGACGGCCCCATCGGGACCTCTCGGGTGCCCAGGTTGGCGACGGCCATTCCGCTGTGGGTGAGCTCGATGCCTGCGAGGGCGCCGCCGTCGTGGATCGCTTCGGCGACACGGGCGTGAGCTGGAATGTCGCGATCATCCCAGAGACGTCCTTCGATATACGGCGTCACGTCGGTGGTGGGATGGATCTCGACCTCCTCGGTGCACACCACAGCCCAGCCGCCTTGGGCCTTGACCTGCCGCATCATCGCGTGCGCGGAAACATCGCGATAGCCCATGCCATTGCAGTGGGGTACCTGGAAGAAGCGGTTCTTCGCCGTGACGGGACCGATCTTCACGGGTTCGAACAGCACGTCGAAGCGCGGATCGCGAGCGCCGCCGAACTTCCTCACCCACGCATCCCAGTTCACTCTGACAGCGTGGGGCAACGAGGGCCTTCGCGGTGAGGAATGCCGAACGCAATCCCTAACCGGCGATCGCCGAGCCGACGAAGTAGCTGCCAAGGAGGCAGACGCCGACCAGCACGACCCAAGCGTCGGTGATGCGGCACAACAACGGGGGCGCGTGGCGCACTTCCATGAACTCGCGAAAGATAATGCGCACCTTGACCAGTGCGATGACAATCGCGCTCACCGTCACCACGGTGCTGGCTCGCAGCGTTCCATCGCCGTCGACACTGTGATCGATCGCGACATAGATCAACGTCAACGACGTCAGGATGACCCAGACGATCAGGAGTCTCTTGTTGAATGTGGCGGTCACGGTTCACCTCACGACGTAGAGCAATGCAAAGATCAGGACCCACAGGAAGTCGACGGTGTGCCAGTAGGTCGCGCCGGTCTCCACCAATTGCTGGGAGCGTCGGGCAGGGCTCCTCAGCTGGTAGATCACCACACCGAGTACGACAAAGCCGATCAGCAGGTGGATGCAGTGGATCGATGTCAGAAAGAAGTAGTGCGAGAAGAATTCGTCGCTGGTGAACGTGTTCCCCATGCGGATCTCGGTGACCCATTCCACGATCTTCGACGCGAGGAAAACCACTCCGAACGAGGCCGTCAGAAACGCGCTCTTCAGCGCCGCGGGATAGTTGCCGCCGCGGGACGCCTGCACACACCGCGCAATCGCCCACGAACTCAGCAGCAGGGCGATGGTGTTGAAGACGCCGACGCGCAGATCCAGATCGGCCTGCGAGGCCAGGAACGCTTCGCGATCCTGCGTACGGGAGACCAGATAGACCGAGAAGTACCCGGTGAAGAGAAGGGTTTCGAACAGGACGAACATCCACATGTCGGGCTGCCCAGGCACGAATTTGGCGTCGTTGTCCGCCTCTGGCCGGGGTGCGCCCGCAAGGTCCGTCATCGCGACGCCTCCTTCGCGCCGACGTCCGGTAACCGACCGGTGCCGAAGTCCTCGCGTTCGATCATCTTGCGAAGCAGCACGATGAACACGCCCGTGTAGAGCACGAAGACCACCATGTTGATCCACCACGCAATCGCGCCGTTCCACGCGAAGGCACCGCGCTGGAAGATCCACGCAGGCGCGACCACCACTTCGGTCAGCGCATTGCACAGGCCGAGGTAGCCGAACCACTTCGGGAAGACATTGTTCTTGTCCAGCAGGATCGCCACCATATAGACCAGCGAGCCGATCAGGAACACGCCCATGGTGCCGCTGAACGAGAGAAAGCCGAAATCGTAGAGCCATCCGATGATTTCGGGGTCGCGGTCGGGCCGAAACGCGGCGACCGTCATCGCCATGGCCATCACCAGCATGCCCGGAACGGCGGCCAGCGAATAGATGATCAGGTAGGAGTAGGCGAACGCCCGACTGACCGACATTCGCCGCATCGAATACGCGAGCAGCGCATTCATCGGAGCGCACATTCCCGCGACGAGGAACACGATGGCGAATCCGGCGATCACGCCGTGGCCGTGGTCGGCGAACCAGCGCGCCACCGTCGGGGTGTCCCACGCCGGGCTCGGCGGCGGCTGCACGCGGGTGACAAAGAAGAACAACACGCCGTACAGGTTGTAGAAGACGACCATCACCCACCACGCGAACCACAGTTCACGTTTGTGGTGGTACCGGACGTTCCACCACAGCCTGCTCATGCGGCCACCTGCTCCTGCGTTCGTTGCGCCCGGATGTTCTGGCCGAGAACGACTCCCATGACGATGATCCAGACGGCGATGGCGATGTTCTTTACCCAGAACGACAGCAGACCATCCCAGGCAAGCGGACCGGTGTGCGACAGCGCTGTGAACGCCGCGGGCGCCAGCGCGACCGCGACCACCACGTTGAAGATCGCCACCCACGGTTTGAAGACCGGTTGGTCCTGTTGGTCCCAGAAGATCGCAAGCGCCAGCAGAAGGCACTGCGCGATCAGATAGGGAACGAGGATGGTGAAGGTAAGCCACGCAAGGTCATTCAGCAACTGGGTGAGTTCGGGTGCGCGGTCGGGGCGAAACGAGCCGAGGAGCCAGAACATGTTGGCGATCAGGAAGATCGTGGGTGGACCGCCCGCGCACGCGATCAGGCAGTACGACAGGATCGGCGTCCGGTGAGCCATCCGACGGATCTGCATCGCCATCAGGATCACAATGGGGATCAGGCCGACGCCGAACCAGTTGAACAGGATCATGCTGTAGCGGATCCGCGCGGTCTCATCCTGATAGAAGCTTGCGACCTGCTCGGCCGACATCGTCGGCGACATCGGGTGTAGGAACCCGGGAAACAGGAAGAACGCCGATATCCAGATGGCTGCCACCGCGGGCAACGTCCAGAACAGGATCAACTCACCATCAGGTCGTCTCATTGTCGAGTTCTCCCCTGCATAGTGTCGGTTGCCGATCGGCAACCCGGACGGTAGCCGATCGGCAACCGAGCGGTCAATCCTCGACTAACCTCGACGCTGTGACGTCCACACATGAGGACCGCATCTTCAGCGCGGTCACGCGCACCGCCGCCCAGACCCGGGTGATGGACGCGGCACTGAAGCTCATCGCAGAACGCGGCGTCAGCGGGACATCGCTGCAGATGATCGCCGACGAGATGGGCGTGACGAAGGCCGCGGTGTACCGGCAGTTCAAGACCAAGGAAGAAATCGTCATCGCGATCACCGAGCGGGAGATGAGCAAGCTCGAAGACGCGCTCGAAGCCGCAGAGGCAGAGGGACATCCGCCGCGGGCCCGCGAGATTCTTCTCGATCGGATGATCGAACAGGCCATCGATCGCCGCGGCGATTTCAGCGTGCCGATGTTCGATCCTGTCATCCTTCGTCTTCAAGCGGAGTACGAGCCGTTTCAGCGGTTCATCGAACGCCTCTACGCCGCACTGCTCGGCACGGAAGCCGGCGTCGAGGCGCGGTTTCACGCGGCGATGCTGTCGAGCGCGATCAGCGTCTCCGTCATGCATCCGTTGCTCGCCGACGTCGACGGTCCGGTGTTGCGCGCACAGTTGAACCAGATGATGCGCCGGATGCTCGACATATGAGGGACGCGACGGTTGTCATCATCGGCGGCGGGGTGATGGGCACCAGCACCGCGTACCAGCTCGCCCGGGCAGGCGTCCGCGACGTCGTGCTGCTGGAGGCGAACGAGCTCGCGTCAGGTTCATCCGGTAAACCCCTCGGGGGCGTGCGGGCTCAGTTCTCCGACCCGGCCAACATCGAGCTCGGCGCGCGCAGCCTGACGGCCTTCCACCGCTTCACCGGCGAGTTCGGCGTGGACATCGGCTACCAGCAGGTCGGCTATCTGTTCCTCATCCGCGACGAAGCCGACGTCGCTCGCTACCGGGCGAGCATCGAGCTGCAGAACTCTCTCGGCGTCGACAGCCGGATCATCACTGCAGCAGAAGCCGCCGAGCTCTCGCCCTTCGTCGACGCCGACGCTGTTGTCGCCGCGGCGTGGTCACCCACCGACGGCTTCGCGCGACCGGGCGCGGTGGTCAACGCCTACGCCGATGCCGCCGCCGGACTCGGCGCCGAGATCTGCACAGCATCTCCCGTCGTCGGAATCGAGCAGTCCGACGACGAGCGGGTCGCCGTACACACCCGGGACGGGCGGATCTACACCACCCCGACCGTCATCTGCACGTGCGGCGCCTGGTCGAAGCAGATCGGCGCCATGGTAGAGGTGGATCTTCCGATCGAACCCCTCCGACGCCAGATCGCCTTCACCACAACGCTTCACCCGCGGCCACCGCGCGTTCCGTTCACCATCGACTACAGCACGACCGCCTACTTCCACTGCAACGACGACGGCTCCGGGCTCCTGATCGGGATCGCGGACAAGCAGCAGGAGGTTGGCTTCGACACGGCGGTGACCACCGACTGGCATGACCAACTGCGCGTAGCGCTGGCGCAGTTCGCGCCGCCGTTGACAGCAGTGGAGTTCGCGTCCGGCTGGGCCGGGCTCTACGAGATGACGCCGGACTGCAACGCCCTGATCGGAGAAGCCGACACCAGCGGATTCCGATTCCTGTACGCAGCCGGATTCTCCGGACACGGTTTCCTTCAGGGGCCCGCGGTGGGAGAGGCGGTCCGCGACCTCTACCTGGGTACCAAACCGGCCGTCGACGTCACTGCCTTCGATGCCACCCGGTTCGCCGGCGAATACCGCCGCACGGAACTCAACATCATCTGAGTCGACCGGCGAAGGCTCGGTCGACGGTGTCCGCGAAATCGACCATCGAGGCGCACTCGAGGTTGTAGGTGTACTCCGCTGACGGCTCGGGCGTCGCACCCCAACCCGGTCGGTCGTGGCGCCGGTTGATCCACACCGACGGCAACCCCTCGCGCTTCGCCGGGACGTGGTCGTGGAACAGGCTCTGGGCGACGTGAAGCAACTCGGAGCGCTGCACGCCGAGCCCGGGAAGTGTCGCGTCCAGCGCGCGGAAGTGATTTTCGGCCGGTTTGTAGGCGCCGACGTCCTCGGCGGTGATGACGGCCGCGAAGTCACCGCGGAGCCGCTCGTTGCTGCCTGCGAACCCGGCGCGGTGCACATTGGACAGGATGATGAGCTGATACCGCTCGGCCAACCTGGCCAGGGCATCGGCCGAGTCCGGAAATGCCGGCCAGTCGGGCACCGAGTTCGCGAGCCGCTGCGTCCACACGTCGCTGACCGGTCGGCCGAGCTTTTCCGCGGTCAGGCGGAAAGCCGTCGCGAGCACCTCGGGATAGAGCGCCGAGGGGGTCTCCCGCTCGGCCGCCGCTTCGCTGTCGGAGTAGGCAAGCAACAGCCGTTCGTCACCGATATCGACTCCCTGTTCACGTGCCCACGGGGACAGCACCGCAGCGATCCCCGCCTCCCAGTCGATGAGCGTGCCGTAGCAGTCGAAACTGAGCGCGCGAAACCGCGTGAGATCGAAATCGTCGACCATCACCCGCTCCTCACCTGCGCAGGGCCGGGGGTTCATTCTTGCATTCGATCGCGTACCGTACTGTCAACCTAGTTGATCTAACCGTCGGTCGAAAGGGTCACGGATGCAGCGGTTTTCGATCCGAAGCCGACTGATGCGACGGTGGATGCTGCTGGTGGCGGTGCTGGCCGTGGTGATCGCCGGGTTTTCTGTGTATCGCCTGAATGCCATCTTCGGATCACAGGACGTGACGTCGATCGACACCCTCAACGCCGTCACCTACTGCCTGGACAAGTCCGGATGAGCCACCACCTGGCCGAGGCGGCAGAACGCCCGGACCTGGCCTACCGCGTCGCGACCGCGATCCGGCGGTTCTCTGTGCTCATCGCCGTCTTCTGGCTGGGCCTGGCTGTGATGACGAATGTCTTCGTGCCGCAGCTGGAGACCGTCGCCGAGGCACACAATGTATCGCTGAGTCCGCAGGACGCGCCGTCGCTGCTTGCCGCCAAACGCATCGGCGAGGTGTTCGACGAGTTCGACTCCGACAGCTCGGCGATGATCGTCCTCGAGGGCGACCAGCCGCTGGGCGCCGAGGCCCACCACTACTACGACGGCCTGGTCCAAAAGCTCGCCAAGGACACCAAGCACGTCCAGCACATCCAGGACTTCTGGGGCGATCCGCTGACGGCGGCGGGCTCGCAGAGCGCCGACGGCAAGGCGGCGTTGGTGCAGCTGTACCTCGCCGGAAACCAGGGCGAGTCGTTGGCCAATGAGTCCGTCGATTCGGTACGCGCCATCGTCAACGACACGCCCCCGCCTCCCGGCATCAAGGCCTATGTCACCGGCGCCGCTCCCCTGGTCACCGACCAGTTCGAGGTCGGCCGCCACGGCACGCTGAAAACGACGCTGATCACCCTCGGGGTGATCATGGTGATGCTGTTGGTGCTCTACCGTCGTCTCACCACCGTGTTCCTCGTGATCTTCACGGTGATGATCGAGTTGACCGCGTCGCGCGGCGTCGTCGCCGTCCTCGCCAACGCCGGCATCATCGAGCTGTCGACGTATTCGACCAACCTGCTGACGTTGTTGGTCATCGCCGCGGGAACCGACTACGCGATCTTCATCCTCGGCCGGTTCCACGAAGCGCGCCTGGGCGGGCAGGATCGGGTGTCAGCGTTCAACTGGATGTACAACGGCACCGCGCACATCATCTTGGGTTCGGGCCTGACGATTGCCGGTGCGGTGCTCTGCCTGACCTTCACCCGGCTCCCGTATTTCAACAGCCTCGGCGTACCCGCAGGTATCGGCGTGCTCGTCGCCGTGGTGGCCGCGTTGACACTGGCGCCTGCCCTCCTGGTCATCGGCCGCCATTTCGGACTCTTCGAGCCCAGTCGCCCCATGCGGACGCGGGGTTGGCGGCGGATCGGTACGGCCATCGTCCGGTGGCCTGCTCCCATCCTGCTGGTCACGGTCGCCATCGCCGCGATCGGCTTGCTCTCCCTTTCGGGATACAAGACGAGCTACGACGCCCGTCCCTTCATGCCGGCCAGTGCGCCCGCGAATGTCGGGTACGCGGCCGCCGAACGCCACTTCTCGGAGGCGCGGCTGAATCCGGAGCTGTTGATGGTCGAAGCCGACCACGATCTGCGGAATTCCACCGACATGATCCTGCTGGAGCGAGTCGCCAAGGCCGTCTTCCATACCGACGGAATCGCGCAGGTTCAGTCCATCACCCGACCGCTTGGGACGCCGCTGGACCATACGTCGATCCCTTTCCAGATCAGCGCGGGCAGCGCGTCGCAGATCAACAATCTGCCCTTCCAACAGGACCGCGGTGCGGATCTGCTCAAGCAGGTCGACACCATCAACAACTCGATTGACGTTCTGCGCCAACAGTTTGCGCTGCAACAACAATCCGGCGACATCACCCACGAGCAGAGCGAAGCGTTCAAGCAGACTGTCGCCACGGCAAACGACCTGCGTGACAAGATCGCCAACTTCGACGACTTCTTCCGGCCCATGCGTAACTACTTCTACTGGGAGCCACACTGTTTCGACATCCCGGCCTGCGCCGCACTGCGGTCACTCTTCGACTCGCTCGACGGGATCGACGCGTTGACCGCGCAGCTGAGTGACGTCTCGGGGAGTATCGCCAAGCTCGACGAACTGCAGCCGAAGCTGCTCGCGTTGATTCCGCCACAGATCGACACCCAGGAGACCAACCGCGACCTGACCCTGACGAACTACGCCACCACCTCCGGCATCAATGATCAAACCGAGGCGGCACTGCAGAACGCCACCACGTTGGGCCAGGCGTATGACGCGTCGAAGACCGACGACTCGTTCTACCTACCCCCTGAGGCGTTCACCAACCCCGAGTTCGTGCGCGGGCTCAAGCTCTTCCTGTCACCGGACGGTAAAGCCGCACGGATGATCATCACCCATGACGGCATTCCCGCCACGCCAGAAGGCATTTCGCACATCGACCCGGTCCGGCATGCCGCACAGGAGGCCGTCAAGGGCACGCCGCTTGCCGGATCCAAGATCTACATCACGGGCACTGCGGCGACCTACAAGGACATTCAGGACGGGGCCAAGTACGACCTCATGATCGCCGGGATCGCTGCGCTCTGCCTGATTCTTCTCGTGATGATGTTCATCACCAGAAGTATCGTCGCCGCGATCGTCATCGTCGGCACCGTCGCGTTGTCGTTGGGTGCCTCGTTCGGGCTTTCCGTGCTGATCTGGGAGGACCTCTTCGGTATCCCGCTGTACTGGATCGTGCTGGCGCTGGCCATCATCCTGCTGTTGGCGGTGGGATCGGACTACAACCTGCTGTTGATCTCACGGTTCAAGGAGGAGATCGGTGCAGGCATCAACACAGGCATCATTCGGGCGATGGCCGGTTCCGGCGCGGTAGTGACGGCTGCCGGGCTGGTGTTCGCGGCGACCATGGCGTCGTTCGTATTCGCCGACCTACGGATCCTCGGTCAGATCGGTACGACGATCGCACTCGGGCTGCTGTTCGACACGCTGATCGTGCGTTCGTTCATGACGCCGTCGCTCGCCGCGCTGCTTGGCCGCTGGTTCTGGTGGCCGCTGAACGTGCGTCAACGCCCGGCAAGGCAATCTGGGAAGCCCTCCGACTCACGACAGCCGGCTCGCCAACTCTCCCTGTGGAACGACGGGGATTAGCGGAACCTCGTGCAGTCGCCCCTTCAGCCGCGCGACCCTACGCAGCTGGTTGGCGATGTTCATGGAGGTCAACATCGGGATGCCGCCGATGAATGTTCGAAACGACGGGTTGCCACCATCGAGATGGAGCATGAAGAGGCACCCGACCACATAGAAGAATCCGATGGTGAACAGGGCGGCGGGTATCGCGTAGGCAAGCGGTGATCGGGCGTCATCGACCAGCTCGGTCGCATAGTCCAGTTCTTCCCGCGACATCGGCTCGCGTTTGCGGAGTTTGGCAAGCACCGCTTTGTGGGCTCCCACCGTGTCCCCGAGAGGGTGCGACGTCCTTCTCTCCAGACGGCCGATGTAGATGAATACGCAAGTGGCGAAGACTATTTCCATCACTGCAGCGAGGATCATCAGATCGCCCCACGGACCGAGATTCACCCCTGCGACGCTACTCCCGCGTTCACGTTCACGGCGACCGAGGTCGGGTGGCCCCCTCCGCGCGGACTGAACCCGTGCGCCTTGTGCCTGCGGCCGCCAGCGGGGTCGCGATGTCCTCCAGCGACTTGCCTTCGGCGTCGACGGCGAGGAACCAGGCAATCAGCCCTCCGGCTATCATCACCGCCGCACCGAGCAGGTATCCGAGGAACAGCATGAACGGCTCGGAGCCGTCGCCGATGAGCGCGCCGTAGATGACCGGGCCGAGTGCCCCGAAGCACTGCGCGATGGCGAAGAACACCGCGATCGCCTTCGCCCGGACCTCCAGCGGGAAGATCTCGCTCACGGTCAGGTAGGCGGCACTGGCCCCGGCCGAGGCGAAGAAGAAGATGATGCACCAGGCGATCGTCTGGGTGATCGCGTTGAGCAGCCCGGCGTTGAACAGGACCGCGCTCACGGCCAGCAACAACCCGGAAAGCAGGTAGGTGCCCGCGATCATCTTCTTGCGGCCGATGGTGTCGAAGAAGTGCCCGATCGTCAACGGCCCCAACAGGTTTCCGACGGCAAAGGCGATGAGGTAGAGCGGTGTCGCCTCGGAGGCCACGCCGTAGAACTTCCCTAGCACCAAGGTGTAGGTGAAGAAGATCGCGTTGTAGAGGAACGACTGGCTGATCATCAGCGACGCACCGAGGATCGATCTGCTCGGGTATTCGCGGAACAGCACTCGGGTCAGCGCAAGGTAGCCGATCTTTTCGGTCGGCTTGAGCTCGATCGCCTTGCTCTCGTCGATGGCAGGCAGCTCGACGCCGGTGGCTTCCACCTGGTGTTCGATTCTCGAGATCGAGGCCTCGGCTTCTTCGACCCGCCCGTTCATCACCTGCCAGCGCGGGCTCTCCGGCAGATTCCGCCGCACCAGCAGAATGACCAGGCCGAGGACCGGGCCGATCAGGAAGGCCAGCCGCCAACCCAGGCTCAGGTCCATCTGCTTGAGGAAGATGAACGTGCCGAGCGTGCCGAGGATCGCACCGGCCCAGTACGTACCGTTGACCGCGATATCGACCCTGCCCCGGTATTTCGCTGGGATCAGTTCGTCGATCGCCGAATTGATCGCGGCGTACTCCCCGCCGATGCCCATCCCTGCGATGAACCGGGTGAGGTAGAGGAAGGCGATCCAGCCTCCACTGTTGCCCAAGGTGAACGCGGTGAGACCGCTGCCGACGAGATACACACCCAGGGTGATCATGAACAGGTTCCGTCGGCCGAGCTTGTCGGACAGACGCCCGAAGAACAGCGCGCCGACCACCTCGCCTGCCAGGTACACGGTGGCAAGGAGCCCGACCGCCGCAGAAGACAGGCCAAGCGTCTCGGGCTGGGTCAGAGTCTCGGCGACCGCGCTCGCGATGGTGATCTCGAGGCCGTCGAGGATCCAGGCCACACCGAGTGCGACCACCATCCGGGTGTGAAACGACGACCACGGCAATCGGTCGATCCGGGCGGGTATGAGACTGCGGATCACGCTCTGGGTGTCAGCGGGTGTCGCCATGGTCGCCTCCTTGCGAAAGAGCACAACCGGCGTTCCCGTCACCGCGTGGCCACAAACCTCCCTTTTCGGGTCAGTGAATTCTGGCGCTGCCGCCGAGGCCGATCTCCAGGACACTTCCGGTGATGACGCCTGGATCCGTGACCAGATACAGGAGCCCGCGACTGACGTCCTCCGGTTCAATCCACGGCGCAGGAATTGGATTCGCCTTCATCATTCGCCGGACCAGTTCGTCGGGAACACTGTCGTCGCCCTCGGGCTGCACCATCGGCGTGTGCACCGTGGTCGGACAGATGACGTTGACGGTGATGCCGTCTTTGGCGACTTCCAAGGCCAAGGATTTCGCGAGCCCGATGACGCCCCATTTGGTGGCGTTGTACGCCGCCAGGTCTGGGATGCCCATCCGGCCGCCCATGGACGAGGTGACGACGATCCGTCCGAAACGTTGCCGTCGCATCGCCGGGACGGCTGCCCGCAGGGTGTGAAATACGCCCGTCAGATTGGTGTCCATCAGCTGACGCCAGATCTCGTCGGTCACCTCGTCCAACGGCCCGGTGCTCACGATCCCGGCATTGGCCACCACGATGTCGAGACTTCCCAAGCTACTTACGGTTTCCTCGATCGCAGCGCCCACCGCAGCGGGATCGCGGACATCCATCGCGATCGGCACGCAGAGCGAGCCGAGTTCCTCGACATGCTTGGCGGTGACCCGAAGATCGTCCTCGGTGCCCAGTGGGTAGGTCAGATCCATGGGACGGGGTGCGTCGGCGATGACGACGTTCGCGCCTTCGGCCGCCAGTGCCAGGGCATGAGCGCGCCCTTGCCCGCGTGCCCCTCCGGTGATGAACGCGACCCGGCCATCCAGCGCACCCACGCGGTCAGCTCACCGTCTCGGTACCCGGGTCGACGAAGACCGGCTGCTCCCCCGACATCCCCGCCATGACAGCGGCGATCTGGTTGGGCTTGCCGATCAGCCCGGCCTGCAGTTCGGATTCCAGCGCCAGGGCGGCGGCGGCGTCGTTGCTCACCCAGGTCTCGTTGTAGAGCCGCTTGGCGGCCCGGATGGCGTCGGGAGATTTCTGCGCGATCTCTTCTGCGAGTGCCAGCGCGGAGGCGAGCGGGTCGTCGGCGGTGCGGGTGACCAATCCGAGCGCAGAGGCGTCGCCCCCGGAAACAATGCGGCCGGTGTATGTCAGCTCCTTGGCGACGTCGATGGGAACGAGTCGCGGAAGCGTCTGCGTGATGCCCATGTCGGGAACGAGACCCCACTTGACCTCCATCACCGACAGCTTCGCGTCCGGCGCGGCGATCCGGATGTCGGCACCAAGCGCGATCTGCAGACCGCCACCGAAGCAGTTGCCGTGAATCGCGGCGATCACCGGCGCGGGCACCAACGACCAGTCGTACGTGACGCGCTGGGCGAAGTTGGCCAGCCGATCGCCCTCTCGGGTCAGCAGGACGCCTGTGCCGCCGCGACCGCCCATGAAGCTGGCCACGTCCAGACCGGAGCAGAAGCTCTTGCCCTCGCCGTGCAGCACGACCGCACGAACCGACGCGTCACCTGCCAGTTGTTCGGCGGCATTCATCAGACCGTCGAACATGGCCGCATCAAGCGCATTGTGCTTATCGGCGCGCACCATCGTCACCGTTGCCACGCCGCCGGCGCCTACCCGCACACGAACTCTGTCTTCGCTCACGCGCGGAAATCTACCGCGATATGTCAGGAGTGCTTCTCGATGTAGGCGTCGGCGTCCTTGTCCCGGCCGTCGATTCCTTGGCTGGCTTCGTGTTCTGCGTAGAACCGCAGCCACTGCATTCCCAGTTCGTGACGCAGCTCGAGTGACGCGCTCTTGATGAAGTCGGGCATGGCCTCACGCTCTTCCTCATCGAGGTGCTCGCCGTTTTCCTTGCGCGCTCGTATCACGGCCTCGAACCATTCGTCGGTGCCCGGTTCGTGGCGACGCGACGCCCGTACCGCCTCTCGGATCGCGTTGTGATCGGTGATCGCGTCTTCGGTTTCGTCCTTCGGGTCGCCTTCGGGATTACCGGGGTCGTCGCGACCGCCGTGCTTCAGCAGCGCCGGGTAGAAAACCGTCTCCTCGGCGTCGGCATGCGCATCGAGACGCATGCTCAGCACTTGCCAGACAGCGGCGAGGTCGTCCTTGGACTCTGCGTCGTCGAGCCGGAAGAACTGACGCCGCAGCCAGTCGTGGTCGGCGTAGATGAGATCGACGATGTCAGCCATGAGGTAGGTATTAACCGGAAAAGAGCAGATCAAACGGGTTGGATGGGCGGAGCGGTTCTGATTGACTGAGCGGGTGATGGCCTGGTGAGCGCCCCGACGGAGGACCGCGTCATCCGCGCTGGACAGCGGCGGAGAAGTGGCATCGCCAAGTGGATCCGACGGTTGGCCGTCCCCATCATCATCGGCTGGATCGCGCTCATCGCGGCACTCAACGTCTCGGTGCCGCAGCTCGAAGAGGTCGGCAAGATGCAGGCGGTCTCGATGTCGCCCAAGAACGCACCGTCGGTGCAGGCGATGATGCGCATCGGCAAAGTCTTCGAGGAGTTCGACTCCGACAGCTCGGCCATGATCGTGCTGGAGGGCGACGAGCCCCTCGGTGAGGACGCCCACCGGTTCTACGACGACATGATCGCCAAGCTCCGTGCCGACACGAAGCACGTCCAACACATTCAGGACTTCTGGGGCGATCCGCTGACGCGAGTCGGCGCCCAGAGCGAAGACGGCAAAGCTGCGTACGTGCAGGTGTATCTCGCGGGCAACATGGGCGAGGCGCTGGGCAACGAGTCGGTCATCGCAGCCCAAAAGCTCGTCGCCGGACTGACTCCACCACCGGGGGTCAAGGTGTACGTCACCGGCGGGCCTGCACTGCAGGCCGACCAGGAGAACGCGGGCAACGCGAGCATCAGGATCATCGAATTCGTGACGGTCGGCGTCATCATTTTCATGCTGCTGTTCTTCTACCGCTCGGTCGTCACGGTCCTGATTGTGTTGACGATAATGATTTTGAGCCTGTCGGCCACCCGGGGTGTGGTGGCCTTCCTCGGCTACAACCACCTCATCGGGCTGTCGACGTTCGCGACTCAGCTCTTGGTGACCCTCGCGATCGCCGCAACAACGGACTACGCGATCTTCCTGATCGGGCGCTACCAGGAGGCCCGCTCGATCGGCGAAGACCGGGAGTCCGCTTACTACACGATGTTTCACGGCACAGCCCACGTCGTCCTCGGCTCGGGGATGACAATCGCAGGCGCGACGTTCTGCCTCTCGTTCACCCGATTGCCCTACTTCCAATCACTTGGTATCCCGCTCTTTGTCGGAATGGTCGTCGCGGTGCTCGTGGCGCTGACTGTGGGCCCCGCGATAATCACCGTCGCGAGCCGCTTCGGTAAAGTATTGGAACCCAAGCGCGCCATGCGGATTCGGTTTTGGCGGCGCCTCGGTGCCGCAATCGTCCGGTGGCCCGGCGCGATCCTGACCATGACCGTCCTGCTCGCCTTGGTCGGCCTACTAACCCTGCCGGGCTACCGGCCCAGCTACAACGACCGGATGTATCTGCCAGACGATCTGCCTTCACAACAGGGATTCGCGGCAGCCGAGAGGCATTTCCCCGTCTCGCGAATGAACCCCGAAATGCTTCTCGTCGAGTCAGATCATGACCTCCGCAATTCGGCCGACTTCCTGGTGATCGAGCGGATCACCAAGGCCATCACGAAGGTAAAGGGCATCGGAAGGGTGCAATCGATCACGCGTCCCGAAGGTAAACCCCTGAAGTTCAGTACGATTCCGTCTCAAATGAGCATGAGCGGCACCCTCCAGGAGCTGAACCGCTCGTACTCGGAACGAAGCATGGACGACATGCTGACGCAGGCCAACGAGATGCAGACGACCATCGATGCGATGACGAAGATGAGCGCGCTGATGGGTGAGATGACCGTCGTCACGCATTCCATGGTGGAACGAATCCGGGACACAACAATCGACACCATCGAATTGCGGGATAACATCGCCGATTTCGACGACTTCTTCCGCCCGGTTCGAAATTATCTGTACTGGGAGCCGCACTGCTATGACATCCCGGTGTGCCACACCTTGCGGGCCATCTTCGACGCGCTGGACGGTACCGACGCCTTGACGGATGACATCCAAGCTCTGCTTCCGGACTTGGAGCGGCTCGACACCCTGATGCCGCAGCTGCAGATGATGTTGCCGCCACAGATCGAGTCGATGAAGCGAATGCGGGACATGATGCTGACGATGCACTCGACACAGTCGGGCCAGCAGGAGCAGCAGTACGCGATGAGTGAGAATCAGTCGGCGATGGGCGACGCGTTCAACGACTCCCACAATGACGACACCTTCTACCTGCCGCCGGAGATCTTCGACAACGCAGACTTCAAGCGCGGCATGAAGAACTTCATCTCGCCGGACGGCCACGCGGTCCGCTTCATCATCTCCCACGAGAACGATCCGCTCGGCGCCGATGGCATCGAGCGCATCGACGACATCAAGAACGCCGCATTCGACGCCATCAAGGGCACGCCGTTGGAGGGATCGCGGGTCTACCTCGGCGGCACCGCGTCCACCTTCAAGGACATGCGCGACGGCAATGCGACCGACCTGCTGATCGCCGGCGTCGCCGCGCTGATCCTGATCTTCATCATCATGCTGCTCATCACGCGCAGCATCGTCGCTGCGGCCGTCATCGTGGGCACCGTGGTGCTGTCACTCGGCGCGTCCTTCGGCCTGTCAGTTCTGTTCTGGCAGCATCTTGTTGGCTTGGATCTCGAGTTCATGGTGATGGCGATGGCGGTCATCATCCTGTTGGCGGTCGGCGCGGACTACAACCTGCTGTTGGTGGCGCGGATGAAGGAGGAGATCCCGGCGGGCATCAACACCGGCATCATCCGCGCCATGGGTGGCAGCGGGTCCGTCGTGACCGCCGCGGGCCTGGTGTTCGCGTTCACCATGATGTCGATGTCGGTGAGCGCCATGGTCGTCGTCGCTCAGATGGGCACCACGATCGGGATGGGACTGTTGTTCGACACCTTGGTGATCCGGGCATTCATGACACCGTCGATCGCCGCGCTCCTGGGTCGGTGGTTCTGGTGGCCGCAGTTGGTGCGCCCTCGACCTGTACCGGCGAAATGGCCGAGCGCTGTGTCCGGCAAGGACGCTTGACGGCTGTTCGACAACAGATCTCGAAGCGATGTGTCAATCTGGCGAGTTCTGCGCGTCATCTCGCTCCTCCTGCAGCCGTTCCTTACTTCGAAGGAGGCGAAGCAGGGTCACCAGGACGAGTCCCCCAGCAATGTTTCCGGCCAAGGTGTAGCCGAACCACGCGAACCAGTCGAAATATCCGAACGGTGCGTCCCCGGATACCAGAGCGCCAAAGATCAGAAGCGAGTCCAGTATTGAGTGAAACATTTGCAAGCCGGCCAATAGAAACGCGCCTGCCACAGCGGCGGCGATTTTGGCGGGCATTGAATCGGTACCGTGCTGCATCCGGGTCATCAACGTAATGACCATTCCGCCGAGCACCGCCAGCGACAATGACTCTGGAGATACCGGCGCCTCGATGAAATGACGCGCCGATTCGATGGTCTGTGGCCGCAGTTTCGGGAACGCGGTCATGACAAGCCACATGATCACCCAGCCCCCTGCCAAGTTGGCGGCCAGCGTTCCGCTCCACAGTTTGGCCAACTGCCCCAGACTTGCGCGCTTGGCGGCAACCGTCGTTACCGGCACAAGAAATCCCTCGGTGAACAACTCACTGCGGCCGAGGAGCAGTGCAAGAAAGCCAATGGAGAAGGCGAGTCCGGCGAGCAGCGGGTCATTGGTTGCGGTGAGCACCGATAAATACGCCAGGACGCCCATCGCGACCTCGGTACCGCCGAAGAAGCCGGTGGTCAGCACCTCGCGCCACGGCCGATGCAGCCGCTGGGTGCCCTCGGCCATCATCCGGTTGAACGCGTCCTCGAGCTCGTCCTCGATCGGGCTGTCCGAATCTCCGAGCTCACGTTGGGTGGTTCTGCTCACGCAAATGTCCTTGCCTTGCCGCGGTTGAACCGGCGGTATACCCGCCTATCGGCAGCCCACTCCTAGACGAGGTGCTCGATTGCGGCTTGAAGCGTCGCGACGCGTCTCACTCGACGTGGGAGCTTGGCTGACGTCCAGCCCCCTCCCCCGACAAGCAGGTGTGCGCCCGCGTCCATGACGGCCCGCGCTGCGCCGATGTCGGCGGTTGCACTATGCGATGACCACAACACGACACTCGCGCGACGATCGGGTCGCCGCTCGATGGCGTCGACTAACACGGTCCCAGGCACGTCGGCGCCCAACATCAACGCGCCGAAGCCGCGTTCGCCGAGCGCAGCCCGCAAAGCCTCGAGAGCGAGCGTGTGCGTCTCGTGTGCAGTGCACGCCAGAATCACCGACGCCGGCGCCTCGGAGCGCGAGTTGGAGACTCGCTGCAGCGACTGGGAGACGGTCCAGGACAGCGCGTGTTCCACATCGATGCACGCTTCGCCGCCGTCCTGCCGCGCGATGATGGCCGCGAACGCCGGGCGGACGAGTTCCTCCCACGTTTCCAGCACGCCGAAGTGGCGAATATGCCCGTCCAACAACCGGCCTGCGGCCGCAGAGTCAAGATTGAACGCAGCAGTCACCAGCGTCGCGGTGTCGGCTCGCTGCGGGGTCAGCGAGTCGAGGGCGGCGCGTGCCGCACTTCCCGGTGGAACGCCCTTACCGATCAGGTCGTGCATGACTTCGACGACGGCGATATCGGCGCTGCTGTAGAGCCGATGCTGCCCGGGACTGTGCTGGGAAGGACCGATGCCGTAGCGCTGAGTCCAACTGCGCAAGGTCGCTGTCGGAACGCCGAGTCGCTTAGCCACCGCCCCGACCGTGTAATGCGGCGAGTCCGGGCGGACATCTCCCCCGGGATTGTCGGCTGCGATGGACGGTTGAATCATGAACGTTCAACCACTCGCAGAAACCGTCCGTAGGACGGCGTCGACCCTCCGGCAGTTGGCCAAGCCCTCAGATAGCGCCTCGATCAACTGCGTAGCGATGTCTTTGACCTTGATGTTCGTGTCCTGAGACCGCTGCACGAGGAGGGTGAATGCGTCGTCTGCGCTCACGCCGTAGGCGGTCATGATCACACCTTTCGCCTGTTCGACGACGGCCCGCGAGGTCACGATGTCCGAGACGGCCACGGTGACGCCGAGCCGCACCGCCTCGGTTACATCGATAAAGTACCCGGCTGCGCCGAGTGGAACACCTGAATCGTCCGTCATCCGATCGGCGACGATGACGATCGAGTGCAGACTTCCCGCCTTATCGACGATGCGATAGCAGCTGCGCGGGGACTGGCCCAGTGTCACCCGACGGAGCACGGAAACATCCGGACGGATCCTCGAAATGCGTGCGCTGCAGCAGCAATTCGAGGCTGGGTGTCTTCGTCGACGACAGCGCCCTGGTGGATGCCCTCAGACACAACGCTCCTTCGATCACACGAATCAATGCAAAATCGATGCACGCTCTGCGGGCAGGCATTTCGGCTACTCGAGCGCGCGGTTTTGCGTCAGCCGCCGCCGGGTATGAGCGACGGCAGGTTCGCGTGGAGAAAGCCGGCTTTCACTTGGACTTAGGTCCCGCTGGTTCAGTGCGTGAGCCAGCGGGACCGCTCTACTCAGGGTGGCTCCCACCGTCAAGGAAAACTTGACGGGAGCTCTGTCGTCAAGTAAACCTTGACGCATGAACGCAGTACTCGAGGCGGCCACGCCCGCCCCATTGCCCCCGCCCGACGCTCACTGGCGAGAGTGGGTCACCTACGGGTTGCGCATGGCCTCGGCCGCCCCGGTCCACCCGGCGACCGTCGGCCGCACCATGACGGTGCACGCCTATCGGGAAGCCCAACCAGGGCCTCGCTGGCGGGCGCTGTATGACGCCACCTGGTCGGCCTACCGCAGCTGGTACACCCGGGAGGGGTTGGCCGCGCGGCCGTCGCTACGCGAGTGTCGCGAGGCCCTCGCCCGATACATGCCCGAACTGGTCCCGACATGGGAGCGGCTGTGTCGTCTCAGCCGTGACGACTCGGTCGCCGCACGGATGCTGTCGATGTGGCGGCTGCCCGCGTTCGCCGTTGGCTGTTCACAAGCCGTGCTGCCGGGTCAACAGCCCGCTCTTGTGCGCAACTACGACTACGACGAAGCGCTATTCGAAGCTGTCATCGCGTCCACCGACTATTCCGGGCGACGCCGGGTGATCGGCACCAGCGACATGCTCTGGGGGCTGTTGGACGGGATGAACGAAGACGGCCTTGCGGTTTCGCTGACGTTCGGTGGGCGCCCCGATGTTGGCGAAGGCTTCGGCATCCCCATCGTCGTGCGCTACATCCTGGAAACCTGCGCAACCGTCGGGCAGGCGGTAGACGCACTGCGGCGAATCCCCGTTTCGCAGTCCTACAACATCGCGTTGGTCGACAGCGCAGCCGATCACGCGACCGTTTTCGTCGCGCCCGGACACCCCGCCGAGGTGAGCGAGCTGCGTGCAACGACCAACCACCGGCTCGACCACGTCGAGCGCCCGGCCCACGCCGCCCGGTTCAACAGCGTCGGACGACTGTCGCGACTCGACGAATTGCTCACCGACACAACAACAAGCAGTCAACTGGTCGCGGCGATGTTGGCATCCCCGATGCGCAACGATGAGTTCGAGGCCGGCTTCGGCACGCTGTACACGGTCGAATATCAGCCCGCGGCAGGCACAGCCACATGGCATTGGCCTGAGGCGTCGTGGCCGCGGCGCTTCGACGATCCGGACGACGTTCGCGAGGTTCGGCTGGCATGAACCCCAACCCGAGCGATATCGAGGCGCAAGTGCGCACGCTGCTCGGCGCGCTGACCGCCAGCAGCGACCCGGCGGCCTTCCAAGCGCTGCTCGGCCTCAGTCAGCATCTCGGTGAGTGCCTGGGACAGTCAGCCCGAACTCTGGCCGAATCCCATTCGTGGGGTGACGTCGCGGGTGTGGCAGGCACCACCAAGCAGGCGGCATGGTCAAGGTGGCACCACTAGTGCTCGATTGCTACAGCCTGCTGATCGTCTCGTGCGGGTAGTCGGGTAGCGGCGCACCGTCGGCGATGCTCATCAGAGAATTGCCGGTCAGTGCGCCGATGGCTTTGACGACAGGGCTCGCGGCAAGTCGGGCGGCGACGTGAAGCGCACGGATGCCTGCCGTCGTCCGAGGATTCGCAGCTCGCAGAACGCTGGGACGCACCTGCGGGGCGGCGGCGGCGAAGGGGCGTATCAAGAGCTGATATCGGCCGAGTGCGGACCCGATATCCTCGGTGGCCGCAAGTTCGCCGGCGAGGACGTAGGCGCCGATCAATGCCAAGCTGGTGCCCGCGCCACCGAAGGTGGCATTGCAGGAGGCGGCGTCACCGAGCAATGCGATGCGTCCCTTGAAGAAGGAATCGTTCCGCAGTCGGCCGACCGACGAGAAATACATGGGAGCGCCCACATCGATTTCGGCCAGAACGCGCGGCGCGGCACCACCGACGTCGGCGAAAGTGCTTCGCAGAATGGCGATCTGGTCGGCTTCCTCGAGGTTCTCCAGACCTCGCACGTCCGACATGAAGGTCAGCACGGCGCGAGTCGTGCCCAAGTTATCCGGCCGCAGATGCACGCCGCGCGATCTGGTCACGTGATGCCAGTTCCACCATCGGTCATCGGCGTCGCTACGCGGGAGGGTGGCGTAGGCGAAGTACATGCCGAGTTCTTCGACGGCTGCCGGCGTGACGAATCGGCGTGATCGCGACCGCAATCCCTCGGCTACGACGAGCAGGTCAGCGTCGATGACGGCGCCGTCCTGCAACGTGGTTCTGACGTGGTCGCCGTGGTCAGTGACGTCGGTGATCTGGGTGTTGAACCGGTAATCGGTGTGCTCGATGGTGCGCTCGATGAGGATCCGGGACAGTTCTCCGCGCAGAATCTCCAATTCCGCTGTGGGCCCGTCGTTTTGCCCAGGCGAGGACACTGGGAACGACGCCGCGGCCGAACCGTCGGCCCTCACGAAACGCGTGCCCACCTCCCCCGTGTTGGCGGCGCGGACGTCGTCGTCGATACCCATCCGTCGGACGACATCGCGGGCGGCACCGCGGATATCCACGTTCTGGCCGTCGTTGCGACGCGCAGGGAAGCGCTCGATGACGGTGGTCGTCCAGCCGCGCGCGGTGAGCTGATGAGCCAGCGCGGGTCCGCCGATGCCCGCACCGGAAATGACTGCGTGGCGTGTCACGCGTCGCGCGTGACCGACGCGTTGGTCGCGACGATGAAATCGTCGATCAGGTCGACGACCTGTGAGGGGGCTTCGACGTGCGCGAAGTGACCCACCCCACCCAACACCTCGAGGCGGCAGTCCGGCCGCATCTCCAGCGCTGCATACGCGTGATCGACCGGGATGATGGTGTCGTCCTCACCCCAGATGGCCAGCGTGGGCAGGTCGGCCCTGAGCTGCAGCCGGTTCAGGGCGCTGACCGACTGTCCGCGGTAATCGATCACCGACCGCAGCGTGCGCAGGAACGATTCGCGGGTCGCAGCATCGGAGAACGACGAATACGCGTTCCAGATCTCGGCGCCGCGCGGCGACCGAAGCCCCAACGATGACAGCCACGACTTGACCGAATCACCGGCGCGCAGAACAAATCCCGGTGCGATCACCGGCATGACGAGTTCGGCGCCAGGCGCTGACAGCAGGCGGAGGATCCAGCCGACATCCTGGCCCAACCCGCCGCTGCTGATGAGGATGAGCCGCCGACAGTAGTCAGGGTGCTGATAGAGGAACTGCATCGCGATTCCCCCGCCGAGGGAGTGGCCGACCACGGTCGCCGAGTCCACCTCGAGCCCGTCCAGCAGATCACGCAACCCGACTGCGAACGCACCGAGCGAGTAGTCGGTCCGCGGTTTGGCTGACTGTCCGTGCCCCAGCAGGTCAGGCGCGATCACCCGGTATTTCTTGGCGAGTTGGGGCAGGATCTCCCGCCACGTCTGCGAGCTGCCCGCCATACCGTGGATGAGCAGGAGAGCCTCGCCCTGACCTTCGTCGTAGTAGGCAAGCCGCTCACCGTGGATATCGATGGTCTTGTGTTCGATCACGAACCCCTCCATTCGCCTGCTGGGCAGTCTACCGGCGGGTAACTTCGCTCAGCACATGAAGGCGGTTGCCGCGTCGTAGATGACCGGGGCGTTGTAGGAGGACGGCATGAGGCCCTCGCCGTGGCTGAGATCGTATTCGATGGAGTCACGCGAGCGGCCCTGCTCGATCTGTTCGCAGACCCACATTCCGGTGGGAATGGCCGACGGGCCGTCCTCGAACTGGCCATGGCACAAGCCATTTACCATGTTGCAGCGGTCACCGTCGTGATCGATCAACCCGGCGATGTCGAGCATGGAAATATAGCCGTCGGTGTCCTCGTCGGCGTATGCGGGTGCCGCCATACCGACGGCGAGCGCCACCAGGAGCGCGCCGCCGAGGACGTCAGCGATGGCGGTCATTTGCCCAGCCTAGCCAGCAAAACTCACTGCCAGGTTTCAACTCTGCGATTTCTGTGCATTAACTCGGTGCCATACCCGTGCGAGAGAGGTCCCCAGTGAAGCGAATCGTCTACTCCGTCCTGGCTGCATCAGCGGTTGCGGCAGCAATGAGCGGATGCTCCGCCTCCGAGATCGTCAACACCGGCGGCGACACGAAGTGCAAGGACTTTCTCACGCAGGACGAGAAGAAGCAGAACGACGAAGTCAGCAAAATGCTGAAGGACAAGAGCGGCCAGGATCCGGCGAATCTGGAGATCACCGCCACGAAGGCCTCGGTCTTGATCTATTGCCAAACGCTCGGCCAGGAAGACACGAAGATCTCAGAGGCGCCGCACGGCTGAGCAGCGCCCCTGAGTCGTAATCGATAGTTCTATACGGCGAGCAGTCGGTCGAAGAACTCTCGGTAGCGCTTGAGCGCAACACGAAGATCTTCGGTCGAGGCTTCCTCGCCGCGGCTCCACTGTTGCTCGAGTCGCGAACGCGCCTCTGCGAAGCTATTGCTGAGTCGCTCGACGGCATCAGACACCAAACCGTCTGCTTGTTCGACACAGCGTTTGGGATCGTCGACGAAGCCGGCTTGCACGCTGTCCCACCCGCGCCGGAGCTCCGCACGGTCCGTCTCGGCGAAAAGCGACGTCTCGGTTGGCGATTCCGCTTGAGCATGCGATGGGTCGTCGTCGACGCGTTCGTTCCGATTGGCGACGAACTCGTCAGCTTTGCGCTGCCAAGTGGGATCGGCAACCAATCGTTCGGTGCTCGCCGTTCTCGGATCGAGTTGCGTGGACGGGTCGGTCTCGCCTGGATAGTCGTGAGTGGTCATGCCCTTGCCTCCTGTGCTGAATCTGTGTCGTGTGGCCGGTCATCATTTCCGCCGTGATCGAGAAGCCCGTCGAAGAGCGCCCGGTAGTGGACGAACGCCTGGCGTTGCTTCTCGGTGCTGCCGTCCCCGCTGCGATCCGAGAGGTGGATGGCATGGGCGGCTCGGTAGTTCTCGACGACCGCGGGATGGTCGACCGAGATGTCGGCTGCTCGCTGATCAAAATCGTCGACCGGGTAGCCGCGCTCTCGCATGACGTCATTGAGAAGTCCGTCCGCGTCATCCAGAGCGCTCGAAGGATTGTCGACGAACGCGGTCTGCACCTGGAGCCAGCGATCGGAGTACGCCTGCAGTGCATCGCGCGACAGCGGACGAATGTCGAGCTTGGCTCTCTTGCGTTTGCGGGCGACCAGTTCCTTCTCAGCCGCCTGCTGCTCGCCCGTCTCGGTCACAGTCCGGTCGTACTCGGGACCGAACTGTTGTTTGAGGTGATCGGTCCGTCTGCGACGGCCGGCCGAAAGCGCGACGATCAGGCCCGCGATGGCGACAAGGGCTAGGGCTGCAATGAAAAACCATCCCCAAATAGGCATCTCAGTCTCCGTTCAATCATGGCTTCTACGTAGAGGATTGGCTGGGCTCAGTAATAGTGGCGGCGACCGCCGACGGCGCGGCCGGCCGATCCAAGCACCGCCAGGATGACGCCGACAACGAGCAGGATGACCCCGATGACCAAGAGCACATGCGCGAACGCGAATGCCGGGACCAGGCTGGGCAGGATGAGCCCGAGGACGATGAGAATGATTCCGAGAACAATCATGATGAACCCTTCTGAGGTGGCGCCGAGTGGACCTCGGCTCTGTTTCAATAAAAGACCCCTAGGGGGGGTTCTAATACACCCCTAGGGAGGTAATCTTTCGGCCATGTCCTCATTCGCCAAGAAGGCGATCACGGTCGCGCTTGTCGACGACTACGACGTCGTGCTGATGGGCATAGCCAAAATGTTCGACAACTACCGCGACCGGGTGGTGGTCGCCGAGATCGACGCCACCATGCCACTCGACGACGCCGTCGACATCGTCCTGTACGACTCCTTCGCCCAGCCGGAATCCGACCACCAGGAGATCGGCGAGTTGGTTGCCAACCCTCGCGCACGCCGAGTAGTGGTCTACACCTGGAACTTTCACCCGGATCTCATCGAAAGCGCCCGCCAACACGGCGCGCACGGATACCTGTCGAAGACGTTGCCTGCGCGTGAGTTGGTCGCCGCACTGGAGGCGGTGCACGCCGGCGACGAGGTGATCAGCGATGCCCCGCCGCGCGCACGCAGCGCCGTTGGCCTCGACTGGCCAGGGCGAGGCGAAGGGCTCAGCGACCGCGAGTCGGAGATCCTCGCCCTCATCACGCAGGGGAAAAGTAATGCCGACGTGGCGAGACTGACCTACCTGAGCCCCAACACCGTGAAGTCCTATATCCGCACCATCTATCGCAAGATCGGCGTCGGCAGCCGGACCCAGGCCGTCCTATGGGGAGTTGCCCACGGTTTCACCCCAGACCACAACCGCATCGACCACTGGAGAGGTGGGCCATAGTGACAGCCGTCATCGTCATCGCGATAGCGCTGCTGCTCGGCGTCGGCCTGGTACTGAGTCAGCTTGTCCGCCTTAAAACCTGGCTGGGCAAGCCCCCACCCGAAGACCCGCCCGATCAGGAGTGAGAAGGTGTGTTGGCGAAATGATCCGTGATCGTTTGGCAGAACGCGTCCAGGTCCTTCGGTGACCGGCTGGTGATGAGGTTCCCGTCGACGCAGACCTCCTGATCGACGACCGTGGCGCCCGCATTGCGCAGGTCGGTCCGCAAGCTGGGATACGACGTCAGCGTTCGGTCGCGGACGACGTCAGCCTCCACCAGGGCCCACGGCCCGTGGCAGATGGCGGCGACCGGCTTGCCCGAGCGAACGAACTCGCCGACGAACGACACCGCCGATTCATCGAGCCGTACTTTGTCGGCGTTGACGGTGCCGCCTGGCAGCACCAGCCCGTCGAAGTCCTCGACGCGCGCATCTCCGACCACTCGGTCCACGGTGAACGTTCCGGCAGGC
Organism: uncultured Actinomycetota bacterium; assembly: GCA_963756865.1. GTDB lineage: Bacteria > Actinomycetota > Actinomycetes > Mycobacteriales > Mycobacteriaceae > Mycobacterium. The sequence continues at coordinate 170,327 of CAVWPQ010000001.1, forward strand.
TCGAGATCGTGGTTGCGTGCATCGATTTCGCCGGACTTCACTGACAACAGTGTGACGTCTCCCCCGGCGTTCTGGATGGTGTCGCGCGGCTGTTCCAGCTCGACCCGCTCGACACCGTCGGCGGCCAGAAAAGCGATCTTGCGGCCCTGCAATTCATTCGGCATGTGTGTTCCTCCTTCGCCTGCAGACGACTACCCGCAATCGGAGAAACAAACCTCGTGAGATCACGGGCCGGCGATCGCCCCGGTCTCGACTTCACGTATCGCGGTGCGCAGGCCGCGGCGTCTGCCGGTGGCGGGATCGATACCAAAGCTCTCCCGCATCCCGTCGCGGATCCGGAACTTCAGTTCGGAATTCGTCTCGGGGGCGTTGTCCGAGGTTGCCTTCAATAGCTTGTTGGGCAGGGCGAGTTTCGCGATCGTCAAGAACGACTGCATGTACTGGCGGCCCAGCGATCCTGTCGTGTACGGCAGGTCGTACTTTTCGCATAGCGCCCGCACCCGCTCGCTGATTTCGGCGTAGCGGTTGCTCGGCAGGTCTGGGAACAGGTGGTGCTCGATCTGGTAGCAGAGATTACCGCTCATGAACGCCATCAGCGGGCCTGCGTGAAAGTTGGCCGATCCCAGCATTTGTCGCAGATACCACTCGGCCTGGGTTTCGTTGTCGAACTCTTCCCTGGTGAACTTCTCCGCACCGTCTGGGAAGTGTCCGCAGAAGATCACCATGTACGACCAGTAGTTGCGCATCAGGTTCGCGACCGCGTTGGCGGCCATCGTGTGCTTCCAGTTGCGGCCGGCCAGGGCGGGGAACACGATGTAGTCCTTGCCGACCTGCTTACCGACCTTCTTGCCGATGATCTTCAGATCTTTGAGTACCTCGCCCTTCGACTTCTCGCCCTTGCGGAATTTCGTCGTCTCGAGACCATGGGCCGCGACTCCCCACTCGAACAGCGTCCCCAGCGTCAGATTGATGATGGGGTTGAAGATCATCCACTTCTCCCACCGCTGGTCACGGGTGAGGCGCATGATGCCGTAACCGATGTCGTCATCGAGGCCGACGACGTTCGTGTACTTGTGGTGGATGAAGTTGTGAGACTTCTTCCAGTGCTCGCTCGGTGAGGTGGTGTCCCACTCCCACTCGGTGGAGTGGATCTCGGGGTCGTTCATCCAATCCCATTGCCCGTGAATGATGTTGTGCCCCAGCTCCATGTTCTCGATGATCTTCGCGGTGCCGAGCATCGCCGTGCCGACCCCCCACGCCACCTTGTTGCGGCTCGCGAACAGAACGGCCCTGCCGCCGACGGCCAGCGCGCGTTGCAGCTGAATCGCGCGCCGGATGTAGCGGGCGTCACGCTCACCTCGCGATTCCTCGATGTCACTCCTGATGGCGTCCAGTTCTCGTGCGAGCGCCTCGACGTCTTCTGAAGTGAGATGCGCGTACTGCTTGATATCGGTGATTGCCATGGTTTCCTCCTCAGATTTTGAGCGTGCAGTCGCCGGACGCGGTGGACACGCAGGTGTTGATTCGGTCCCCCGCTCCGTGTTCGTTTCCCGACCGGAAGTCCCTGACGTGGCCGTCTTCCAGCGGAAGGACGCAGGTCTGACAGATACCCATCCGGCAGCCGAAGGGCATTTGTATTCCGACTTTTTCGCCGGCTTCCAGAAGCGATGTGGCGCCGTCGATTTCGATGGTCTTGTCCGAGATCGCGAACGTCACGGTGCCACCCTCGCCGCCCTTGTCGGTGCGGGCGATGGTGAACCGCTCCATGTGCAGGTCGTCGGAAAGTCCCGCTGCGTCCCACAACTCTTCGACCGTGTCCAACATGGGTGTCGGACCGCACGCCCACGTCGGCCGGTCTCGCCAGTCCGGCACGAGATCGTCGAGGTTGTCGAAGTCGAGCTTGCCGTCCTGCTCGGTGAGCTGGAGGTATAGCCGGTAGCCGGGCTCGCTGACCTCCAACTTCTGCAGTTCGTCATGAAAGATGACGTCCTCCGCGGTCGGCGCAGAGTGCAGGTGGACGATGTCGGGGCACTGACCGCGCGCGGCCAGAGAGCGCAGCATCGCCATCAGCGGGGTGATGCCGCTGCCTGCGCTGACGAACAGAATTTTCGGAGGCGGCGGGTCGGGAAGGGCGAAGTCTCCCTTGGGGGCCGCGAGCCGAACGATAGTCCCCGGCGTGACGCCGTCGACCAGGTGCGAGGACAAAAAGCCTTCGGGCGTTGCCTTGACGGTGATTGTGATTCGTTTCTTGTCCTTCACTGGCACAGAGGTCAGAGAGTACGAGCGCCAGTGCCATCGGCCCTCGACGCGCAGGCCGATGCCGACGTACTGGCCGGGCCGGTAGTCGGCGGAGAATCCCCACCCGGGCTTGATCGTGACCGTGGCCGAGTCCGCCGTCTCGTTGCGGACGTCGACGATTTCGCCACGAAGCTCACGCGCCGTCCACAGCGGGTTGAGCAGTTTGAGGTAGTCATCGGGTAACAACGGTGTCGTCGCCCTGGCCGCCAGACCACGCAAAACATTGATTCTCGGCGTGGTAGCGGTGTCGACATCCTCGGCCGGCCTGCTACTCCACCGCACTAGGTCACGCAGCGTCGATGCCACAGTCGAATCCTCCTCGCGTCCGGTAATTCGGTGAACGGTTGTACACCCAATACCCGTGTGCGCGCGGATTCACACCTGTGCGCTCAGATAATCGAAACCTTCAGGAGCGGGATGCGGAGGGCAGCGCAGGCACCTCGCCGCGAGGCTCCTCCCCGGTGGGGCCGAACTTCAGCCCCGACTTCTGCAGGCGGCGTTCGAACAGCCGCTGCAGCGGCGTGGCGACGAACGTGGTGATGATCGTCATGAGCGCGAGGATGGTGTACAGCTTCGGAGAGATGAGTCCCGCCTCGAATCCGATGTTGAGCAGGATGAGTTCCATCAGCCCGCGCGCGTTGGCGAGGGCTCCCATCGAACCGGCCTCATACCAGCTCATGCCCTGCGAACGCGCTGCGAGTCCGATGGCACCGAACTTTGCGGCGAAGGATACGACGAGCACGATGGCCGCCATGAGCAGAGTGGACGGGTCCAATATCAGCGTGAGCTGAGTGTTGAGCCCCGAGTAGATGAAGAACGCGGGTAGCAGCAGGTAGCCGACCAGTGGTTCGAACCGCTCGCGGATCGCCTCGAGCAGCGCACCGCGTGGCATGGCGGCGCCGGCCACGAAAGCGCCGAAGACGGAATAGATTCCCACCACGTCGGTGAACCAACTCGCGGTCAGCACGACGAGCAGAACGACGGTGAGGTGCGCGATCGGCAAGCCCCCCGTGCGTTCGACAGCGGCGCGGGGCGGGGTCCAGGTCTGCAATTTCGCGAGGAGCGGACGGCCGACATAGACCATTGCCAGCAGGTACGCCAGTCCGCCTCCGATGGCCAGAAACGCCCCGAACAGACTTCCCTTGGCGGTCGCCACCACCGTCGCCAACAGGACCCAGGCGCATGCGTCATCAATGGCGGCGCAGGACAGCGCCATGGTCCCGAGCCGGGTGTTGAGCAGTCCGGAGTCGTAGACGATCCACGCCAGCATCGGAAACGCGGTAATGGCCACGGCGGCTGCGACGAAAAGACCGCCCTGCCAAGGCACGACCTTCTCCGTGAAGTATCCGCCGAGGCTCACCATCCACCACCCGACGAGGCCACCGAGGATCAACGGCACACCGATGCCCGCGGCCGAGGTGACACCGGCCTTCCTGACGTGTGCGCCGAGGATGTCCAACTTGAACGATGCCCCCACCAGGAACATGTAGAGCACCAGCCCGAGCTGGCCGACGACGTAGATGACAGTGAGGTTCGGGTGGGTGAACGTTTCAGCGCCGATGGTCAGCTTGGTGGGGAACAGCCATTGCTGGGCAGCCGGCCAGAACCAACCCAATACCGAAGGCCCGAGCAGGAATCCGGCCACCATGATGGCGACCACCTGAACCTGAGCGAGTCGGCGGAACAACGGCCACAACAGGCGGTAGGTCAGGAGGATGACGGCGATCTGGAGGAAGAAGTGGTAGGTGATCGTGAGAAGAGGGGGCATCGACGCGGCTCCGATCAGTTCTTGTCCGACCAGCGGAATACGGACAGGCACGCCAGCAGACCCACGACGCTCCACGCGGCCAGAACCAGGAATGTCCGCCCGTGTTCCCAGCTACCTGCCGGTTCGAAGGCGACCATCTCCGGCGGCAGCAGCACCGACCGGAATCCCTGAGCCATCCACTTCACGGGGAAGAACGAACCGACGATCAACATCCACGTCGGCAGCACCATCAGCGGCACATAGGTGCCTGACAGAAACTGAAGCCCGACCGCAGGACCGTTGGTGATCACAGCAGCAGAGAGGGCGTTACTGACCAGATTGCTGACGAAGATGCCAAGGAGTGAGCAGCTGACGATGCCCAGGATGAACACCCACGTCAACGTGAACCATCCGAACACATCGGTGGGGAGCCGGAGTCGAAAGATCAGCACGCCCACCAGCAGGAGAATCACCGCCTCTGCGAAACTCGCGATGGCGACCAACATGATTTTCCCGATGAAGTACGACGACGCGGTTGCCGGCGTTCCGCGCAGTCGCCTCAATGCGCCCGTTTCGCGATCGGCTGCGATGCCGATGCCGAGGTTGACGAACGACGTCGAAAGAATCCCGTAGGCGAGCATGCTCGCGGCGATCACCGCGCCGGTACTGGTGTCCGTCCCGGGCACTTTCGCCGTGAAGATCGAACCCAACAGAACACAGATCACCGCGGGCATCGAAAACGTCAGCGCCAGTTGTTCGGGCCGCCGGTAGAACATCTTCAGCTCTGGGACGACGCGGGACAACCCGATGCGCACTGCGGAAGGGAGGCCTGAGCGCGAGTCGTCCGCGCGGTGTCTGGCCGTCGCGGCACTCTCGGGGGATTCGATTGCCATCACACCAGCCCGATCAAGTGCAGGTAGGCGTCTTCGAGTGTGGGTCGGGTGACGGTGAGCTGAGCCAACTCCGCACCATCCCTCGACAGCTGCCTGATCAGCTCTGTCGGGCGGTCGGTCTGCTCCTCGCGGAGTTCGCCTCGCTCCATCCACCGCACCGTCGCAGCCGCATTCACGTGCGCGGTCAGTCGTGTCGGCGAATCGACCGCTACGACTTGGCCGTTGGCGATGACCGCAACGCGATCCGCGAGAGCGGCCGCCTCCTCCAAATAGTGAGTGGTGAGCAGAATGGTGGTGCCATCGTCGGCCAAGAGCCTGATGAGATCCCAAAACTGCCGTCGCGCTTCGGGATCGAAACCAGTGGTCGGTTCGTCCAGGAAAAGCAATTCGGGCGTGGCGATGATGCCGAGCGCGACATCGAGGCGGCGGCGTTGCCCACCAGAGAGTGTCCGGACCCTCGAATCAGAACTCGATGCGAGTCCGACGAGTTCGAGCAGGCCCTCCGGACTTCGAGCTTTGCCATAGCATTTCGCGAACATGCGCACGGTTTCGGCCACCGTGAGCATCCCGAAGTCGCTGGTTTCCTGCAGCACGATGCCGATCCTGGCGCGCCAACTCCGCCCCGCGGTCTCCGGATCTTCGCCGAGGATGCGCACCTGCCCTGCATCGCGTTTGCGGTGACCTTCGAGAATCTCGATGGTCGTCGACTTGCCTGCCCCGTTGGGGCCGAGGATCGCAAAGATCTCGCCGTAACCCACTTCGAGATCCAAATCCCGCACCGCGTGTAGACGCCCATAAGCCTTCGACAAACCGCGAACGCTGACCGCCGACGTCACGACTGCGCCTCCCCCGCTTGCGGCTCGGCCTGTGCCTCCAATTCGGCGAGCATCTCCTGCAGTTCGGCATCCGACAGCGATTCCATCAGCCGGTCCACGTCGTCGTCGGCGGGCTGCGGCGGTGATGACTCGTCGGTGGCCGCGGGCACCTCGCCATGGATAGCGTGGAGCTCGGCGAGAACTCGGTCGGCCAGTGAGTTGACGCTGACCCCCCGAAGTATCTCGAGGACCGGGAGGTCGATCGAGAACACCATGTTTATCCGAACCCGGAAATCCATCGCCATCATGGAATCCAGGCCGATGTCCTCCAGCATGTCATCGGGCTCGAAATCGTCGATTCCGCAGTCGAAGACAGCCGCGACGATGAGCTTCACGTGAGCCGCGATGACAGCAGGCCGCTCGCCTTCCGGGGTTGCCGCGAGAATGTCGAGTACCGAGTTGGAATCCGTCTCAGCGGTGGATGTCTCGGCAAGCCCGAGTTCGGCGAACATCGGCGGAAGGCGTCCGGCGAATCCAGCCTGCCGGGCTAGACCCCAGTCGGCACTGATGGCAACGACGCTGGATGTCCTCTGATTGATGAGCCGGTCGAGGATTCGTGCGCCCACCGCGGGTGTGATCAGCTCGATGCCGCGCTGAGCGTAGATCTTCTCCAGCTGGAGCTCTTCGACCATTCCCACCGACCACGGCCCCCAGCCGATCGTGAGTGCCGGGAGGCCTTGCGCGTGCCGATAATGCGCGAAGGCGTCGAGGAAGGCGTTGGCGGCCGCGTAGTTCCCCTGGCCGGGCGCGGCGATGGTGGACCCCGCAGAGCCGAACATGACGAAGAACTCGAGGTCGTGATCCTTGAAGGCGTCGTGCAGCACTCGCGTGCCGGTGATCTTGGGCGCCATCACCTCGGCGAAGTCGGCTTCATGCGCATTCACGAGCAGCTGATCGCGCACTGAACCGGCGGCGTGCACGATCCCCCTGACTGGCCTTCCACCATCTCGGACGTGATCGCTCAGCCACGCTTTGACCTGTTCGCCGTCGGCGACATCGACACTGGCCGTCGAGATTTGGACACCAAGGCGTTCGATCGCCCTGATGGTGCTCACCGTTGCGAAGTGGGGCTCGTCTTCGGTCAGAGCCGGCCAGCTGCTCCGTGGCGGGATGACGCTGCGGCCCAGCAGCGTGATGTGGCGTGCCCCCCGTTCGGCGAGGTAGGTCGCCACCACGCGGCCGAGCGCTCCTGCTCCGCCGGTGACGACATACGTCGCGTCCGCAGTGAGCTTGGTGGGGAACGGTCGCGTCAGGGCGCTGCAGGGGCGCAGACGCGGCACGTACGTCGCTGCGCCCCGGATCGCGATCTGATCCTCTTCGCCGCCGTCGAGAAGGTGGTCGCAGATGCGCGCGGCGGTTTCCGCACGATCGGAGACCGTCGTAGCAGTGTCGATGTCGATGAGACCGCCCCAGTACTCGGCGAGTTCCTGGTGACCGAACACCCGACCAAGGCCCCAGATAGCGGCCTGGTCAACGGATTTCACCGGGGTGTCGGGAACGGGCTGCGCATTGGCCGTGACGAGATAGAGACGCGACTCGACGCTGTCGTGCTTGGCGAGTGCTTTGACGAGCCGCAGCACTGTGAACGCGCCGATCTCCTGGTTCTCATCGGCGGAGCGAACGTCGGAGATGTCGAGGGGCCAGCAGTTGACGATGCCTGCGAGATCGCCATCGCCGAGGTGTGCGAACAGCTGCTCCATTTGCTCGGCGCTTCCGTGCTCGACCGTGCGGACCTGGTGGCCGCGGCGCTGTAGTTCTTCAGCGACCATTGCGCCGACTCCGGAGTCGTCGACCAGAACCAGCCAGGACAAATTCTCTGCCGCTCTCTCAACCTGGTCACGCGCCTCGTCATCGGCCGCGATCCACTGAATCTCGAAGAGACCCTTGTCGATACGCTCAGGTGAGACTCGCGATGACGCGCTCAGCGACTGGACCGTAAAGCCGTCGAAGACGGCAAGCATTGTCCCGTCGGCGGCGGTGATCGTGATGTCGCTTTCGACCTCTTCGCTGGTCGCCGTCCCGACGCGAACGTGCACCCTCATGTGCTCCTCGGGAGCGCCGTAGATCGCGCAGTGGCGGATCCGGGTCGGCAGATAGGCGTCCTGCTGCTCCTCCTGGCCGGAAAACGGTGCGCCGAAGAGCGTTTGAAAGGCCCCGTCGATGAGCGCCGGATGGAATCGGAAGTCATCGAGTTCGCCGGTGATCGCGGTCGGAACGGCTATCTCCGCAACCGCCCAGTCCTCGCCGGCGGTCACGCTCAGCACGGATCGGAACGCGTCGCCGTAGTCGAATCCTCTTGACTGGGTGCGCGCGTAGAAGTCGTCGCCGCTGATCGAGGTGACCGGGTCGACGCCGTCTGACGGGTCATGCGGGTGCGGCGCCGGCGGCAGGGTGTTGAGTTCCGCGGTTGCGGTGACGGTCCACTTGGAATCCCCGTCGGCGGTCGCCGTGAACGCGGCGAACTCCAGTGTGCCGTCGTGCTCGTTGAGGGTCGTCCTGAGAATGGGGTCGCAGGTCTCGTCGAGGATGACGGCGCGATGCAGCATGAGGTCGTCCACGCTGTGGTTCGACCCGTAGACCGCGTTCGCCGCTGCCAGAGCCATTTCGACATAGACCGCCCCCGGTACCACGACGCTTCCCTGCACCCGATGGTCGGCGAGGAACGCGTTGAGAACAGCGCTGAGCTCGGCTTCCCACGTGGGATGCAGGGCGCTCACCGACTGACCGAGAAGTGGGTGCACCGGCTCGTAGAACAGGGACTCCACCGCCTCGGTGGTTTCATTCCAGAAGCGTTTCGTCTGCCACGGGTAGGACGGGAGCGCAAGAGGTCGACTCCCCTCCCGCGGGTGCACCGACTTCCACGCGACCTCGTGCCCGTTGCAGTGCAGTGCGCCGACGCAGCTCAGCAGCGTACGGCCGTCATCGTGATCCCGACGTTGGGTCGCCATCAATGAAACCCGCTGTTTTCCAGCGGTTTCCAGGATCGATGCCGCCAAAACGGGATGGGGGCCCAGTTCGACGAAGTGGGTGTAACCGTCCTCCAGCATCCTGCGGACTGCCGGTTCGAAGAGAACGGTGGCGCGGGTGTTCTGCCACCAGTAGGCGGCGCCGGCCTGGTATCCCTCCAACTTTTCGCCTGTGACTGTCGAATACAGCGGCAGCGCAGCGGCTTTCGACGACAGCCCTTCGAAGGCGTCGAGGAGGTCGACCTTCACCGCGTCCATGTAGTGGGTGTGATAGGGCACCTTCCCGGAGAGGAACCGGTTGAAGATCCCCGCATCGTCCAGCTGGCGGGCCATCTCACCGAGGAGGTCGCCGTCACCGGCGACGGTGATCGACGACGGGCTGTTGATCGCTGCCACCGACACGCGCCGCCCGAACTCGTCGAGCACCGTCCCGCTGATGGTCTGCATCAGCGCTTCTGCGTCGAGCCCGACTGCCAGCATCCGGCCCTGCCCGCTGGTGCGCTGCTGCAGTCGGCTCCGGTGGTAGATCACCTCGATCGCCTGCTCGAAGGTCAGCAGGCCGGCCAGGTGATGAGCGGCCACCTCACCGGCGCTGTGGCCGATGACGGCATCGGGCGCAATCCCGAAGTGCCCGAGTTGCTCGGCCAGCGCGACCTGGATGGCGAAGTTGGCCGGTTGCGCGAACTCCGTCTCCGCCATCCGAGAACGGTTCTCTTCGCACCGGAGCTCGTCGATCAACGACCAGTCCGCGTGACGGGAGAGTTCGCGGTCGCTGCGATGGATGCTGTCGGTGAACGCGGGGAACACGTCGAGCAGTCCGCGGCACATCCCCCACCACTGGGGGCCCATGCCGGTGCACACGAACGCCAGTTTCGGGGTGGTGGGGTCGGTGCGACCCGTGTCGATCTGCCCCCCGTCGGCGAGGGCCTGAAATTGTTCTCGCGCTTCGGCGATGGTGTCGGCAATCACGGTATGCCGGTGGTTCAGGTGAGTGCGCCGCTGGCCGAGCGTGTACCCCAGATCCAACAGGCCGACATCAGGGTTCGCGGTCAGGTGCCCGGCCAGCCGCCCTGCGGCCGCAACCAGTGCCTCTTCGGAGCGGGCCGAGATCGGCAGGATGGTCGGTACCGGCTGCGGCACATCGTCTACGACGGCGTTGTCGGCCTGCGCAGGCGGCTCGGCGAGCACCACGTGGGCGTTGGTGCCGCCGAACCCGAACGAGTTCACCCCGACGACGCGACGCTCGTAGGCGGGGAACGGCCGACCCGTAGCGGGGACGTCGATCTTGAGATCGGAGAGGGACACGAGCCGATTCGGGGTTCGGAGGTGCAGATTCGCCGGGATGTAGCCGTGCTTGGCGATCAGCGCACCCTTGATCAACCCGGCCACACCCGCGCCGGCCTCGAGGTGGCCGATGTTGGTCTTGACCGATCCGATGAGAAGCGGATTGGTCGCCGACCGGTCGAGCGTCAGCGCGCTGGAGAGTGCCCGCATTTCGATGGGATCGCCGAGAGGTGTTCCGGTGCCGTGCGCTTCTACATAACCGACCTCTGTCGGTTCGACGCCCGCCCGTCGAAGCGCCGCTCTGATCGCGGCTTCCTGGGCCTCCTCGCGGGGCACGGTGATGCCGTCGGTGTGGCCGTCCTGAGACACCGCTGTGCCGAGGATCTGCGCGTAGATCTCGTCGCCGTCGTCGAGCGCCTTTTCCAGTGGCTTGATGACGACGACGGCGCCGCCCTCTCCGCGCGCATAGCCGTCGGCGGAGTCATCGAAGGCCTTGGAACGTCCCTCGGGACTGAGGAATCCGCTCTTCGACTCCGCGATGGCGGTATTGGGGCCGATCATGATGTTCACGCCACCGGCAATGGCGAGGTCGCACTCACCGTGCCAGATACTCTGGGCCGCAAGGTGGACTGCGACGAGTGAGCCGGAACACGCCGTGTCGATCGTCATGCTGGGCCCGCGGAAGTCGAACGCATGCGAAATGCGGTTCGCCAGCATCGTCATCATCATCCCGGTGGCCGAATGGGACTTGAATCGGTAACGACTTGTACGGCCTTGGTTCTGCAGCAGCTGGTAGTCGAGGGTGAACCCGCCGATGAAGACGCCGACATCGGTGCCCGCCAACCCGTCGGCAGGTATTCCTCCGTCCTCCAGCGCCTCCCACGTCGCGTGCAGCAGAAGGCGCTGCTGTGGGTCGAGCGAGTGCGCCTCGCGCGGTGACATTCCGAAGAACTGCGGATCGAATTGATCGATCTCGCGGAGGAATCCACCTCGCCGGGTGACGATCTTGCCGACCTTCGCTGGGTTCGGGTCGTGGTATCGATCGGCGTTCCAGCGTGATTCGGGAACGACGCACGTCGCGTCGATCTCGTTGCACAGCAGGGTCCACAGGCTCTGCGTGGAGTCGGCGCCGCCGGGAAGACGACATCCGATGCCGACAATGGCCAACGGCGCCTGGCCGCCGCGCTCAGTGCTCATGGTCAACGGGACTGCAGGACTGGCGATGTCGCGACGATCCAGTCACCACTGACCGGATTGGTCGGCTGCTGCCTGCGGTAGTCCGATCGCAGCTCGTGCAGTAGCGAATCCCGTTGCCAGTCCTGCACTTGCCGCATGGCGTCGTCGTCTCCGAACATCGATGATTTCTCCGAAAGGATCGTTTCGACCAGCTGACCTGCGAGCTGCCGCAGCAGCCGGGTGTTGGCATCGAACTGCTCGGCAAAGTCCGGGCTGGGCCCCATCATGGCGGTGTGCAGCGTCACCATGAAGTTCAGTGGCGAGTACAGGTCCACGAATGGCACGCAGGGAGCGCCGCTTTCGATGGCAGCCCACTCCCGGAAGAACCGCTGCACGCGATTGCTCATCGCGATGAGTCCTTCAAGGTAGGGAACGACACCGGGATCATCGGCGACGCTCGTGAATCGGCCGTTCATGTAGAGGAGACCGACGAATCCCCAGTAGAACGCGACATCCCAGATGATCTTCGCCGACATCACGGTCGGCGTTCCCATCAGCGTGTACTGATCCTGGTAGATGGCCAGCCACATCTCGGTGAGTGACCGAAAGAGGGAGTCGCTGATCTGGCCTCGTCCGACGACGTCCTCGCCGTCCAGTTCGCGGGCGATCATGTCGGTGATCAGACCGTTGCCGATCGCGACGAGATCCAGCCCCGATGAGTACAACGGATCCAGGAATATGCCTGCATCACCTGTGAGGCACCAACGGTCGCACCCGTCGAAGACCTTCGTCGCGCCGTGACTGTATTTCTTCATGACACGGAAGTCTTTGATCAGGTGGTCGTGCTCGGCTATCACCGTCGCGCATTGCGGCTCGTGTTCGCGCAGCCACGCCCTGGCCTTCTCGAGGGTGTTGAACTCGTCGAACCGGTGAAACTCCGGGTCGGCCACGATCCCGACGCTCGTGGCGCCGGATGCGAGTCGAATCAGCCAAACCCAGTACCCCTCACCCATCAGGTGATTGGTGGACATCGCACGGTCACCCTCAGTGAGGCGCCCCTGCCAGATCGGGTCGTCGCTCCACCGGCCGACGTCGATTTCGGTTGCCACGCGGAACCACACAGCGTTGCAGTGGTGTTCGTTGGCCCGCTTGAGGTCCAATTGCCGCGGTAGCATCCGGTTGCGGCCCGACGCGTCAACCACCCATCGCGTCGTGGTCTGTGTGACGGCGTCACCGTTCTGCACAGTGATCGTGTGCGGACCATCGCCAGAGCCGAGTTCCACTGAGCGCACTCGGCCTTGGGCGATCTCGACGCCGTCGGACAGGCAGCGTCGGTTGAGTTCGTTCTCCAGCCTGCCGCGGTCGATCTGGTACGTCACCTGCGGCACGAACGAGGAACTTCCGAGTTCCATCCGTTGCGCAATATCGGTGTTTCCGTTGTGCGAGAAAAACATCCGCAAGCCCATCTTGCGGAGCTGAGAGGACTGCAGGTGGTCGCCCAACCCAAGTCGGTCGCGCAGGTAGTGCGCGGAGACTTCGACGGTCGACTCCCCGACCGTGTGAGTGACCTCGGGAACTGGATGGTCGTTCGGCGCGATGATCAGAATCCGCGTGGCTGGGCGCGCTCGGCGAATCTCCAGTGCCAGCGTGAGAGCCGATACGCCGCCTCCGACGATGCTCACGTCGTGGTCCGCTGCGGGGTCGTCGCTGCGCACCAGGCGAGATCTGATGCGTTGCGCGAGAGCCTCCCTGGTCTCCTGGCTCATTTGCGACACATGAGACCGCACGTCCACGCGTTACCCCCCTCGACTCCTATCGGCGTATACCCGGCATTCCCACTGGTAATCCGACCTGCGGCGAGGCACATTTCGAGCGAATCACACCCGAGGCGGCGGGGCACGGTGAGAGTGATTACCGATGTCTGACGTCTCGCAAGACCTCGGGCGCTGCCGGCTGCCATCCACAGTATTGACGCGCCGGATTCCACCCTCAGCAACGTCAGCACGTGCGTATCGTCGGTCCGTGAGCCCAAATCGCCTTGGAGCAGCAACTCTGACTGCCGTCGTGCTGACCGCCGCGCCTGCTGTGTCGGGCTGCGGGCAAGCCAAGGAGTCGCCCTCGCCTGCGCCGAGCGCCGCGACGTCGCGCGAACCGGTCGTCTCCGTCGAGGCGCCGGACCCGCAACTGGCCGACGCATCCGCCGTCGTGGCCGCGAAAGCCAGCGTGGTGAGGATTCGAGGCGGCTCACCCAACTGCGATTTGGAGGGCAGCGGATTCGTGGTCGCGCCGAATCGCGTGATGACGCCTGCTCAAATCGTGGCGGGCGGCCAGACCTTCACCGTCGAGGTCGGCGGCCAAACCTTCGACGCGCACGTGGTGTCGTACGACTCGCAACGCGACCTCGCGATCCTCGAGGTCCCGAACTTGCCTGCAGTGCCATTGTCGTTCGCGGCCGATGAGGCGGTGGGCGGCAGCGACGCGGTTCTGCTGGGCTATCCCGAGGACGGCGACATCGCGGCGATCCCGGCCCGGATCCGCGAGGTCATTCAACTCGACGGCCCCGACATCTACCGCACGACCACGGTGTCGCGTGAGGTGTACACGATCAGGGGCGGCGCGAAGGGCGCGTCGGGCGGACCGCTGGTGGATCGCGAGGGTCGGGTGTTGGGAGTCACGTTCGGTGTGGCGGTCGACGACCCGGACACCGGCTTCGCACTGACAGCCAAAGAGATCGCGCCACAGCTCGCGGATCTCGACAACACCGCGCCGGTGGCGACCGGCGGCGAACACTGCTGACTAGACCCCGCGCTCGACGGGCAGCAGACCGCGGTCGACGGCGCTGACCAGAGCGGCGTGGTCGGCTTCGGTTTGATCGGCGTAGCGCCGCGCGAACTTGCACAGTGCCTTGTCGACCCGATCGGAGCTGCCCATGTACCCGGCGATCATCGAGGCGCCGCTGGTCCTCGCGTGCCCCTTGGCGAGGAGCTGGCCAACCACACCCGCGTAGTCGGAAAGCGCGGAAGCGTCGATAGCATCTAAAGGTATGCGCCCCTTCATATTCCGGAACTGCCGCACGTAGTACTGCAGGCCGTCCATCGTGGTCCAGCCCAGTAACGGGTCGCTGACCGTCTGCAGGGACTGTTGATACTCAACGACCCGCTGTCCCTGGTGCGCGTGCCATGCCGATTCGCCGTGCACGTAGCGCCCGAGCACCGATCGGCGAGCTTGCTTGAGCTGCAGGAAGACAACGTCTTCGTCCGATGAACCTTCCAGCAGCGCCACATACGCGCGCAGGCCGACGCTGCCCACCCCGACGACCTTGTGCGCGACGTCGACCAACGTGTAGCCGCCGAGAACACGTCGCCAGTACGAGGGCAGAGTTTCCAGATATCCGTCGAGTGCCTCGGCCAGTAACTCCGCTTCTCGTTCGGGCAGCCGGGTGATCAGGGGTGGTTCTTCGACAATCTTGCGCTCGCCGTCCACCTCGTGGGTGAAGCGGGGCAGCGCCCGGTCGCCTGTGCGGTGGCGCGCTCGTTTCGCCGACCTCATGACCTCTTCGTTGAGCGGACCCGCCGTCTCAGCGGCCAGCTTGTCGACGTCGAGCCGAACGAAAGATCTTGTGAACAAAGGCAGGTCGGCGAGCCGTCGCAGTTCGTGACGGTAGGCGGCCACACAGGATCGCACCGCGTTTCCGCAGTGGTCTTCCGACGTCCCGTTGTGGCGTCCGGCGACCCAGATACTCGCAGCCAACCGACGCAGGTCCCACTCCCAGCCACCTGGGTGGGCCTCGTCGAAATCGTTGAGGTCGATCACCAGATCCCGCTCGGGAGACGCGTAGAACCCGAAGTTGCCGAAGTGCGAGTCACCGCACACCACCGGGGTGATCCCCGTCGCGGGCAGATGCGCGACGTCCTCGGCCATCACGACCGCGGTTCCGCGCAGAAATCCGTACGGTGAGTCGACCATCCGGCCGACCCGGATCGGGATCAGCCGGTCGACCCTCCCCTGGTGACTGATGTTGATGAGGTCGACAGGGTCGGGACGGTCAGAAGGCGCCGTCCAGTCGGCGAGCGACTTGCGCGGTACCCGCTTCCGCAGACTTTTACCGAGGGCATATCGCTCTGCCCTCGTTACTGGTCGCTGTCGCAACGACCGATACGCGGTGCCATCGGCATCGGCGAGTACGGTGTGCCCGCCGGCAGCCGCGATCCCGTCCATATCGGCTCGATACCCCGTTCGTTGGGAATAGTCCAGTGCCAGTGTGACCTGCTCGGGTTGATCAGGAGGATCATCATGACCTTAAAATCGAGCGGCGACTCCTGATCGGGGACCTTATGAACTTGAATTCGTTGAAAGACACCGGCGCGAAGCTGATGAACCTGGGGCACCGGCTGGTTCTCACAGCCAGCGGAAACAGACTTCTGGCCAAACCGTTCGGGATGCCGTTGGTCGAGCTCCACACCACGGGGCGCAAGTCGGGGTTGCCCCGGTCCTGTTATCTGACCACACCTGTTCACGACTCCGAGCGGGTGGTGCTCATCGCATCGAAGGGTGGCGACGACCGCAACCCTGACTGGTACCGCAATCTCGAGGCGCACCCCGACGCGTTCCTGGTGATCGACGGCCAACGGCACGCCGTTCATGCGCGTACCGCCAGCGCAGAAGAGAAGGCCGAGTTATGGCCGAAGATCGTTGCGTCATACAAGGGTTACGCCGGCTATCAGCAACGGACGAATCGCGACATACCGGTGGTGATATGCGAGATGCAGAACTGAGTCAGGGCGAGGACTCGGCGTCCCGCAGGCGCACGATGAGGACACAGACGTCGTCTCGGCGAGGTGGCGAGGCAAGCGTTTCGGTGAGTTGCCTGCACCCGTCGGCCAACACGGTCTCCGACCCCCAGCCCCTGATCAGCTCCTGCGCCTTGGAGATACCTGTCTCGATGTCCCAGCCGCGTCCCTCGATCAGGCCGTCGGTGTACATGACCAGGATGTCGTCGGCCTCGAGCCGCACCTGCCCCTCGGTGTAGGTGGCATCGCGGATGGGTCCAAGCACTGGGCCGTGGGCGTCATTGAGTCGGATGACGGTCCCGTCGCGCGAGCGACGCAACAATGCAGGCGGATGACCGGCCAGAGCGTACGTCAGCGCACCGGCCTGCGGATCGAAGACGGCCACGGCCATCGTGGCGAACCTTCCGTGGCTGGCGTGGGCGGTGAAGGTGTTGAGCTCGGCCAGCAGTTGGGCCGGTGGCAGCCCCTGCAACGCCATGGCGCGGCCGGCGCTGCGCAACTGTGCCATGTCCTCGACGGCCGGAAGACCGTGCCCCACAACGTCACCCACCGCCAAGTAGGTCCGCTGCTTCGGCAAAACCATCACGTCGTACCAGTCGCCACCGAGCCCGTGCTCACCGTCTGCCGGTTGGTAGCTCACTGCCACGTCGAGGTCGGCGACGTCGGCCGGTTCCGCGGGCAGAACCGCGGCCTGTAGCACCGCGGCCCTGGCATGCTCGTCGGCGTACACCTGAGCGCGCACCAGGCCCTGCCCGACCATTGTTGCGACGGCGGAAATGTACGCCAACTGCGCGGCATCCAAGGTTTGTGGCCGCGTCCACATCATGCCGAGCACGCCGACCGGCCTGATACCAGAGGTCAGCGGCCAGTTCACCAACGCCTCTGCGCCCGTCAACACCATCAGGTCTGCGTTATTGGAGTACCGCCGTTGGTATTCCGCCGAGTTGCCGATCACCACCGGCAGGCCGGTACGCACTGCTTCAGTGGCGGCCGTCAGGTCATCGAGCGGGACCCCGCCTGCGAACTTGTCATGCACGAGCTGCGGGTAGCCGGCCGTCTTCGCCCACTCCAACCGGAGTCCATCTGTCGTTACCAGGCCAAGCGCCACCGCTTGTGCCCCTGCATCGTTGAACAGCTGCTTGACGACCACATCGCCGATTTGGCTCGGCGTGAGCGCGGCCGAAAGCCGCTGTGCCAGTTGTGCCAGTATCTGCAGCCGATCGCGCTCTCGGCGTTCGGCTTCTCCTGCTCTGACCGCTTCAACGCGCCCGGCGGTTTCTTGCGCGATCAGCATGGCCACCAGCACCATCACCGCGATGAACAGCTGTGTCACCGCGAGCCGAACCGGCTGCGCGACGTCGAGTTCTCCGAATGCGCCGTGCCCGGTGCCCGACATGTAGTTGACGGTGAACGCCACCACCGCTCCCGCCAGTGCGGTGCCGATCACGTCGAGCCGAAGCGCCGCCCACACCATCACCGGGAGCAACGGTAAAGCCAGCGGCGCTTGCCACCAGAGCGCCGCCACCGAAAGCAGTGCGGTGACGCCGAGCACCGCGGCGGTTTCGGGGAGTCGAGATCTCAGTTTGTGCACTTGCCTTGGCCACAAGAGAATTGGAGCGCCGACCACCAGGGCGCCGATGCCGTCACCCGCCCACCAGTGCGCAACCGCCGTGACCCAAGCGATGTCGTTCGAGACGGCACTCACCGCGCCGCCGATCACCCCACCGACGAACGGCCCCGCCACGCATGCCCCGGCGAGGAACTTCGCCAGATCGCGACGCTTCCGAAGGTCGGGCACTCCCCTGCACCAGGCCGACACCAACGATGCCCCGACGACAGGTTCGACCGAGTTGGCAACCGCGTATCCCAACGCGGTGCGTGCGCCTGCGCCGTAACAGAGATCGACGGCAAGCTCGGCGACAACGATCGCAGTGACGATGACCCACCACCGTGAGCGCGGTGTCAGCAGCATCGCTGCCACCGTCACGCCGGCAGGAGGAAAGAACGCCGGGGTTATCTGAGCGCCGAACGATTGCCAGGACAGCACTGCACCCACGGAGTAGGCCAGCGCCACAGATACGAAGAGCGCACTCGGCGTCATGCGGGGCCAAGACACGTGCACGAGGCTATCGACGCCGTCGTCGTTACGGCGCGATACCGACGTTTGACCGTTTCGTGCAGCCGATCGTGGGCATACCGGAGCGCATGAACAAGCTGACCCGGCTTCGCCACGCACAGCAGCGAATCGTTCGAGTCCAGCGGCGGGTGTGGCTGGCTCAACTCTCGTTGTGGCCGATGGCGATCGCCACCGGGATGCTGTCGGTCGGTGGCCTTGTGTGGTTCTTGCGACGCCGAAGCCCCGGCGGTCGGCATGAATTGCCGGATTCGCCGGGCGCGCACGAGGCAGGGAACGTGCGCATGGAGCCCGACGGCCAGATCTCCCGCGCCTGACAGACGGTGCGTCCACCTCGACAGCGGCTGGCGTACTAGCCTTACTCCCTGCCACCGCCGCCTTCCCGAGGAGATCATTGAGCGCCAGTAGGTCAAAGGCAACCTCGCTGGCAATAGTCTTTGGCGCTTACGTCGTCGCGGTCGCGGCCGCCGCTGCGTGGCTGGCCTGGGGACCGAAGACAGCACACCTCTGGCTGGACACGCTGATCGCCGACGTGATCGCCACGATCGTGGTGTTCGGATTCAGCCGCGCATACCGCAACTCCAGTTTCTATGACGCGTTCTGGAGCGTCGCGCCGCCGTTGTTGCTTTTCTATTGGTGGAGCCAAGCCGGCTCTGAGGCCGACCTCCTGCGGTGTGCGCTATTGACCATCGTGGTCGTCTTTTGGGCAGTGCGACTGACCGGCAACTGGGTGTACTCGTTCCCGGGTCTGCATCACGAGGACTGGCGTTACCCGATGTTCCGCGAACGTGCAGGACGTGCCGAATTCGTCGCTGACCTGGTCGCCATCCACCTCATCCCGACGCTGCAGGTGTTCATCGGCATGGTGCCCGTGTACGTCGCCGTCACGCGACCCGGTCCCGGTGTCGGGTGGCTGACAGTCGTCGCATTCTTCGCGGGGATGGCTGCCGTGACACTGGAGTTGGTGGCCGACGTGCAGATGCACCGATTCGCGAAGGTGCGTAGGCCCGGCGAGGCGATGGATCGCGGACTGTGGAGCTGGTCGCGGCATCCGAACTATTTCGGCGAGTTCAGCTTCTGGTTTGCGCTCGGCCTGTTCGGCGTGGCGGCCGCCCCTGCTGACTGGTGGTGGCTGATGGCGGGCGCCGCGGTGATGTTGGCGCTGTTCCTCGGCGCCAGCATCCCGATGATGGAGGAACGCAGCCTGACGCGCAGGCCCGAGTACCAGGACGTGATCGATCGGGTGTCGAAGTTCGTACCGTGGCCGCCGGGGTGAGGCGTTAGTCTTTGCCGATGATCGCGGGCGATAAGGCGCCTGACTTCACTCTGTACGACCACACCGGTCGGCCTCGGACACTGTCGGCGCTCCTTTCCAGCGGGCCGGTTGTGCTCTTCTTCTTCCCAATAGCGTCCTCACCGATCTGTACGGTCCAGGCTTGTCATTTTCGGGACCTGAGCAGCGAGTTCGCCGCGGTCGGCGCCCACAGGGTCGGCATCAGCACCGACACCGTCGACAGGCAGGCCCACTTCGCCCAGCAGCGCTCGTTCGACTATCCGCTGCTGTCCGACGCCGACGGGGTGGTGTCCGAGATGTTCGGGGTGCGCCGAGGCAGGCTCGCCAAGCTGCGCAGATCCGTCGCGGCGCGTGAGGCGGCCGGGCGTGGCCGGCACGCTCGACGCCGTGGCCTGCTGGGCCGGCTGATGCCGGTCAGACGGGCCACATTCGTCATCGACACCGACCGCACCGTACTCAAGGTCGTCTCCAACGAGCTGCGCGCATCGGTACATGCCGACCAGGCCCTGTGGTTCCTGGAGAACTACAAGGCGCTGCGTACTTCGCCCCATACCCCAGGGAAGCACTCCGCGCCGATGGACGACTGGTTCACAGAACCGGAAGCCGCGGACGAGCCGAGCCTGCGCCGGCCATCCGCGCCGCCGGTGAGCCGCGCCGACTCCAGTGTCGGACTGCCGCTCGAGACTCCCGTCGAAGCGCTGAACACCACGGCGAAGCCGCCGCGCTGGCCGAGAAATGATGTGCGGGGCCAGATCCTGAAGTGGTGCGTGCACAGCACCACGGTCGCCGAGATCGCCGCCGGCTTGTCCTTGCCGCTCGGTGCGACGCGGTTTCTCGTTGACGACCTGGTGACACAGGGCTATCTGCGAGTTAATGCCACCCCCGGCGACTCGATGACAATCGACGAACGCCGCGAACTGTTGCAAAGGACGCTCGCCGGCCTGCGCGCACTCTGACCGGTGTCCTTGCATCGGATTTGGCGATGCAATAAGTCAGTTTCTTGTGTTTTACAGCTGATTCGGTTGGGCGCATAGTGGTTTGCGTCACGACCACGGCGTGGTCGCGGTGACTGTGCCAGGTCGTCTCACACAACGGAGATTGTCATGACGGAAACACCCGATCGCGTTCGACCCGACGGCGTCACCGCATCGACCGAACTGGCCGCCGAGCAAGAATCCCGATTGATCAAGACACTGCGCCGCGGCGACATCGTGCTGTTCATCGTCGCGGCGGTGATCAGCGTCGACACCATCGGAATCATGGCTTCCGGAGGTCCAGAGGGACTGCTGTGGGCGGTCTTCCTCGCCGGCGCGTTTCTTGTCCCGTCGGCAATGATCTTCTCCGAGACGGGTGGTGCATTCACTCAGGAGGGCGGGCCCTATCAGTGGGTCAAATACGCGTTCGGGCGCAGTTGGGCCGCGATCGCCGTCGTCCTGTACTGGATCACCAATCCGATCTGGCTCGGCGGCTCGCTGGTCTTCATCGCATCAGCAGTCTGGACTGAGTATGTCTTCAACATCGAGGCGGGCAGCGCCGGCGACTACCTGTTCAAGCTGATCTTCATCTGGGTGGCGATCGGCCTGGCCATCGTGAGCCTGCAAAAGGGTAAGACCGTCATCAGCGCGGGCGCGATCGCCAAACTGCTTGTCCTGATCAGCCTGGTGGCCACTGCCGTCATCTACGGCTTCACCCAGGGTTTCGAGCCCATCACCCTGGCGTCCCTGTCCCCCACCGCGGGTGGATTCCTCGCGATCGTTCCGATCGCGCTCTTTGCCTACCTGGGATTCGAAGCGCCCAACTCCGCGGCTGGAGAGATGCACGACCCGCAGAAGGATGTGCCCGCCGCCATCAGGCGAGGCAGCGTCATCACCATGCTGGCCTACGTCCTTCCCGTTCTGGCAATCATCTGGGCCACACCGGCAGACGAGATCGCCGACGCGGGCGTAATGGCGGCACTGGAAAGTGCTTACTCCGTCTACGGACCCGCAGCCGGGTTCCTGACGGTGCTTACCGCGTTGCTGTTCGTCTTCGCGCTGCTCACTCAAGGCAGCGCGTGGATGATGGCCACCGACCGGATGCAGGCGATGGCCGCCGCCGACGGTGCCTTCTTCGGCGGGTTCTTCGGCGAATTCCACGAGAAGCTGGGGACCCCGGTCCGAATGAACATCCTGTCGGGCGTGGTGTCCACCATCTTCGCCATCGCCGCTCTGACGCTCGTCGAAGGCACCACCGCATCGGTCTTCGTCGTCGTCCTGACCGTGGCGGTGTCCACTCTGCTGATCAGCTACCTGCTCATCGTTCCGGCAGTCATGAAGCTGCGCAGGGACTTTCCCGATGTGCACCGCCCCTATCGCGTTCCCGGTGGCACCACCGGCTTCTACGTACTTGCCGGCGTGGTGCTGGCCTTCATCGCTCTCGGTTCGTGGGTCGCGGTCTTCCCTGGCACCATCGAGAGCCTCTTCGGCCTTGAGTACTCGTTCCAGGACGTGTGGGGTGTTTCGCAACTGAACTTCGAGGCGTTCACCATCGGCACTCTGATCGTGGTGATCCTGCTCGCGGTGGTCGGATACTGGCGAGCGCGCGGCGTCCGCGAGGCCGCATCCCGCGCGCCATCGGCTGACCGCGGAAACTGAACCAACCGGAAGCCTGAACAGTGCCGGCGAAATCCATAGTCAGACAGGCTGATCCGGTCGAGTCTGCTTTCGACATCGTCGCGGACGTTTCCTTGCACGCTCTTGAGGACGACCCGTATCAGTTCTATGGCTGGATGCGTGATGAGGCGCCGATCGTCTACGTACCCGAGACGGGTCGCGTGCTCGTCACCACCTGGGACCTGTGCAAGGAGGCAGGAGCCAACGACACCGTCTTCGGCCCCACCAAGGAGGCACACGAAACCGTTTACGGACGCCCCAATGTCATGAGCATGACTGGTGATGAGCATCGAGCACTGCGGAACGCTTCCAGGGTTCCCGTCCAACCCAAAGCGGTTAAGAGCTACCACGAGAACGGAATCCGCGCCACCGTAGTGCGCTACATCGACTCGATCCGGTCGAAAGGGGCGGCCGATGCCACCCTCGAGATCTTCGAACCCATCAGCCAGCGCGTCATCGGCGACGTGCTCGGCTTCACCGACGTCGACGACGCCACGCTGAGTCGGTGGTTCCACGTCTACGCCGACTATCTGGTCGACTACGGCCGCGACCAGCAAGTCGCCGAACGTGTCAAAGACGTCAAGGCCGAGGTATGGGACTACCTCGAAGCGCGTGTCCCCCTCCTCGTCGAGCGTCCGGGTCAAAGTGGCCTGGATCATCTTCTCCACCACGGCATGCCACCGGGCGAACTGCGCGCTATCGCCGACATCGCCCCTACGGTCGGCGTGCTGATCGTCGGCGGGTTTCAAGAGCCTGCGCACCTCATCTCCAACACGTTGCTTGGCTTGTTCGGCCGGCCGGACCAAGCCCAGCGGGTCGCTTCGGATCCTGCGACCTGGGCCCGAGCCGCCGTGGAGGAAGGACTGCGCTGGCTTCCCCCGTTCGGATTCACCGAGAAACTGACGACAGAAGACGTCATCCTCGGAGGGGTTCCCATCCCCGCGCACACCGAGATCGCCTTGGTGATCGGCTCTGCCAATCGGGATCCCAAACGTTTTGTCGACCCGGAGCTCTTCGACATCGACCGCCTCGACCAAGGCAATCTCTCGTTCGGCTTCGGCTCTCACTTCTGCATCGGCCACATCGTCACCCGTGCGATCGGCGAGGTGGTACTCGAAGAGATGTTCGCCAAGCTTCCCAACCTTCGGCTGGACCCAAGCCGACCGCCCGTTGTGCATGGTTGGCTCACCCGGGCGGCGAAATCACTGCCGATTGTCTGGGACATCTGAATCACTTTTACCGATGTACTAGATCGAATTTATGAGTTGTACAGATGCTCTTTTCACCTGAATCATGGAACCAACACACGAGTTCGCCCGACATATCCGGAGGTTGAGATGCCGAGCCAAGAAACCGAGGTTCTCGTCGTCGGTGCGGGCCAAGCCGGGATCGCGATGAGCGAACATCTGGGATTGCTCGGAGTGCCGCACCTCGTTGTCGAACGCGACCGCGTCGCCGAGCGGTGGCGTTCATGGCGATGGGATTCCCTGGTCGCCAACGGCCCCGCCTGGCACGACAGGTTTCCGGGTCAGGAATTCAACATCGACGCAGACGGTTTCGCCACCAAGGATCAGGTCGCGGATTACTTCGTGGCATACGCCGAGAAAATCGACGCGCCGATTCGCACCGGCGTCGAGGTGACCTCGGTACGGAAGAACCACGGTCGGGCGGGCTTCTGTGTGGAAACGTCCGACGGACCGATCGAGGCACGCTTCGTCGTCGCCGCGACAGGACCGTTTCAGCGGCCGATCATTCCGACAGTCGTTCCGGACAGCGCGGGGATCCATCAGATTCACTCCAGCGACTATCGCAACCCGCAACAACTACCCGAAGGCGCCGTCCTCGTTGTCGGCGCAGGTTCGTCGGGCGTGCAGATTGCCGACGAACTCCAAACCGCGGGTCGCCAGGTGTACCTGGCGGTCGGCCCGCATGACCGGCCGCCGCGAAGCTATCGCGGCCGCGACTTCTGTTGGTGGCTGGGAGTACTCGGCAAATGGGATGCCTCGGCGCCTCCGCGCGGCGCGGAGCACGTGACGATCGCGGTAAGCGGAGCGCACGGCGGAAACACCGTCGACTTTCGTGACCTCGCGTCGAGCGGCATCACCTTGCTGGGCATGGCGGGCCCGTTCGACAACGGCGTGATGCGCTTCGCCTCCGACCTTCGAGTCAACATCGACAACGGCGACGCCAACTACCTGTCCATGCTCGACGAGGCCGACGCCTACATCGCCCGCACCGGCATCGACCTACCCGAAGAGCCGCAAGCCCGCGTGTTCGGCCCCGACCCGGACTGCGTGACCAACCCCGTCGGAGAACTCGACCTCGGCGCAGCCGGAGTCACCTCGATCATCTGGGCGGTCGGCTTCGCATTCGACTATGAGTGGCTGCAGGTCGACGCGTTCGACGAGAACGGCAAACCCAAACACCAGCGCGGTATTTCATCCGAGCCCGGACTATATTTCCTCGGCCTACCCTGGCTGTCACGGCGCGGTTCGAGCTTTATCTGGGGCGTATGGCACGACGCCAAATACCTCGCCGACCAGATTGCGATCCAGCGAAGCTACCTCGCCTACAAGGCCGGACCGGAAAGGAACGTGACGCTTCAATGAGCGCCGAGACGCCACAGATGACCCACACGCGGATCCGGCCCTTCAACACCAAGGACACCTACCCCGAACAGAACCTCGACAACGACCTCTGCCAGGCCGTCGTCGCCGGCGGAGTTGTCTATCTGCGTGGACAGATCGGCCAAGATCTCGACACCAGGGAATCGGTCGGCGTCGGCGACGTCGAGGCTCAGGCCGAGAAGGCGATGAGCAATATCGCGATGCTGCTCGATGAGGCGGGCAGCTCGCTGCGCGACATCGTCAAGGTCACCGTCTATCTCACCGACATTCGCTACCGCGAAACGGTGTACAGGGTCATGGGGCGCTGGCTCAAGGGCGTCTACCCGGTTTCGACCGGTCTGGTCGTCGAGGCACTTGCCCGCCCCGAGTGGCTGGTGGAGATCGACGCCACCGCAGTCATCAGCGAGCAGGACGGGACCGGCCGATGACGTTCTCTCTCGTTGCAAGAGATCCCCGGAAGGGCGCATTCGGCATCGTCATCTGTTCGTCGAGCCCTGCGGTCGCGTCGCGCTGTGCACACACGCGCGCCAACGTCGGTGTCGTCGCCTCACAGAACGTCACCAACCCTGCGCTCGGGCCGCTCGCCCTCGACGCACTGGCAGGTGGCGCGGACGCCGAAGGTGCGCTCAAAGCGGCTCTGGCACATGAAGAGTTCCCCGACTACCGGCAACTGACTGCCGTTGATAGCAACGGGAACACCGCAGTGCACTCAGGGGCGCACAGCCTGGGAGTGCACACCCACGCGCAAGGCGATCAAGCAGTGGCGGCCGGAAACATGCTCAAAGACGAACAGGTGATCGCCGAACTGCTGATCGGCTACGCAGAAAGCGACTCGGCAGCCTTCGAAGATCGCTTGCTCGACGGTCTCCGCGCGGCACTGGCCGCCGGCGGCGAGGAAGGTCCTGTGCATTCCGCGGGTCTTGTTGTGGTCGAAGACGTCCCGTGGTCGGTAACCGACCTGCGTGTCGACTGGGGCGCCGATCCGGTGAACGATCTGATCGACCTCTGGCAGGTGTGGAAGCCGCAGAAGGACGACTATCGGGTGCGCGGTATCGACCCGACCCACGCGCCGTCCTATGGGGTGCCGGGAGACCAATGACGAGCGTCGACACTGCGATCACCGAACGTGTCACCGCGGCTCAACCCGCTCTGGTGGCGCTGTCGAGGGATCTTTACGACCACCCGGAAACTGCTTGGGAGGAGTTCCGTTCCGCTCGGCGGGTGGCGGGCGAACTGTCGGACCACGGATTCAGTGTCACCGACCGGTACTGCGGCCTCGACACCGCGTTCGCAGCGCAGATCGGCAGTGGGGACCTGCACGTCGCGCTGTGTGCCGAATACGACGCGCTTCCCGGCCTCGGGCATGCCTGCGGCCACAACCTCATCTCGGCGATCACCGTCGGCGCCGCGTTCGCCCTTGCGCCCGTCGTCGACGAACTCGGGCTGACACTGACCGTGATCGGCACCCCGGCTGAAGAAGGCGGCGGCGGCAAGATCGAGCTGCTCGAACGCGGCGGCTTCGACGCGCAGCATGCAGCCGCGATGATCCATCCCGGGCCGGTCGACGTGGCGCGGGCACGGCCATTCGCTGTGTCGCACAGCCACATCGAATACAAAGGAAAGTCAGCGCATGCCGCGGCCTATCCGGAGCGCGGCATCAATGCCGCTGACGCGTTCACGATCGCCCAGGTCGCGATCGGGCTGCTGCGTCAACAGCTTCCCTCGTCGGTCCGGGTACACGGAATGGTGACCCGTGGCGGAGAGGCGCCGAACGCGATCGCCGAACGAACCGAGGGACGCTGGTACGTGCGCGCCGAAACCCTGGCCGAGCTGTCCGAAGTCGAGCCGCGGATCATGCGCTGCTTCGAAGCGGGTGCGCTGGCTTCCGGCGCTGAGCTCGAGGTCACGCCGGAATCCAAACCGTATGCGGAGTTTCGCACCGACGAAGAACTTCTCGCCTGCTACGAGCGACGGGCGACCGCGGCGGGTCGGCACTTCAGCGCAGGGCCCGACACGATGATGGCGCGGGCATCCACCGATATGGGCAACGTCTCGCAGGTGCTGCCGGCGATACATCCATACATCGGCATCGACTCGCTGCCCGCCGTCAACCATCAGCCCGAGTTCGCCGCAGCGACAATCACTTCCGCAGCCGAGACAGCGATCGCGCACGGTGCGCTCGCTCTTGCTGGCACGGTCATCGACGCCGCCACCCAAAGCGCGATCCGTGGACGACTGATGACGCCTCAGCGCGAACGGTCGTGATCGACGAAGATGGAACGGGCCGCCGCAGCGACAGCACGCGCTCGCGCTGTAGCACGCATCGACTGCAGTCGGGCAAGGACGATAGGCAACCCGGGAAGGTCGTCTCGGATGGCGACGGCGGCCACGGTGCCCCCATCGTAGGTGTCGGGGTGCGCAGGCACCTGGTTGAGGATTGAGAACCCGTGTCCCCGTGCGACCAGCCCGCGAACCGTTTCGTAGTTGGCCGTGCGGTGTCGGACACTGGGTGTCACACCGGCCTTGGCGAGCATCGACTCGAAGTAGTCCCGACTGTCGGGAAGGTCGAGCAGCACCATCGGTTCATCGGCGAGGTCTGTCAACCGAATGGATTTGCGCTTGGCCAGCCGATGTCCCGGCGGTAGCACGACGTAGGGGGCCGCGACACCGAGATGCTCGACTTCGACACCGGTTCCGAGTGCCAGGTCGTAGGTGACGGCCAATTCTGCGGTCCCGTTGCGCAGCACCGTGCGTACCTCGTCGGCCGATGTCTCGATGACCTCGACCTCGAGATCCGGATGGCGAACGGCGAGATCGGAAAGCAGACGAGGCAGCACGAACGGCGTCAGCGTGGTGAAGCACGCCAACCGCACCGTCCCGCGCACCTGGTCGACGCGGCCGCTCGCGCCGTCGAGCACCTCGTCGAGATGCGCCAGCAGGGCCAGGGTGTCGCGCAACATCTCCTCACCGGCTGCGGTCAGAGCCAAGCCACGCGCGCGGTGCCGGATGAACAACTGCGTCCCGATCTGCTGCTCGAGTTGGCTGACAGCGGCCGAGACCGCCGACTGTGCGATGTGCAACTCGTCGGCCGCTTTGGTCATCGAGGAGTGCGTCGCGGCTTTCACGAAGTACCGGAGCTGGGTGAGCGTGACGTCGGGACGTCGTCGCATGCTCGCCTCCTCGCCGCTTCGGGACCATCAGCATTACGCACTCATCGTCAAAACAGATGCAAAACCGCTGAAACCACTAGTTGACCCAGGTTAGAGATGACACCACGATTACTGATAGCCCAACGAACGCAGGAGCGACCCAATGCGCGACCCTCGATACGACATCCTCTTCGAACCCGTGCAGATCGGGCCGGTCACCGCGCGAAACCGGTTCTACCAGGTGCCGCACTGCAACGGCATGGGATACCGCGACCCGTCGGGCGAGGCGTACATGCGTCAGGTCAAGGCCGAGGGCGGCTGGGCGGTGGTCTGCACCGAGCAGGTCGAGATTCACCCGACGTCGGACATCGGCCCCTTCATCGAGCTCCGCCTCTGGGACGACCAGGACCTCCCTGCGGTCGCGCGCATCGCGGACAAGATTCATGACGGCGGTGCGCTTGCAGGTATCGAGTTGGCACACAACGGGCTCAACAGCCCGAACCTGATCAGCCGGGAGACCCCGCTGAGTCCCCAACATCTGCCGGTCGCCACGTTCTCGAACGATCCGGTCCAGGCGCGGGCAATGACCAAGGCGGACATCGCCGACGTTCGGCGATGGCACCGCGACGCGGTACGCCGGTCCATCCAGGCCGGCTACGACATCGTCTACGTCTACGCCGGACACGCACTCGGCGGGCTACACCACTTTCTTTCGCGCCGGTACAACAACCGCACCGACGAATACGGCGGAAGCATCGCCAACCGCGCGCGGTTCCTGCGCGAAGTCCTCGAAGACGCCCGCGAAGAGGCCGACGGAAAGGCCGCCATCGCCTGCCGGATCACCATCGACGAACTCCTCGGTGACGACGGCATCAACCGTGCCGACATCGAGGACGTCATCGGCATGCTCGGCGAGCACCCCGATTTGTGGGATTTCGTCCTGGGCAGCTGGGAAGACGACTCGGTGACCTCACGATTCGGCCCCGAGGGCGAACAGGAACCCTACGTGCGCGGCCTGAAGGACCTGACCACCAAACCTGTTGTCGGCGTTGGCCGTTTCACCTCACCCGACATGATGGTGCACCAGATCAAGAGCGGTGTGCTCGACATGATCGGCGCAGCGCGCCCGTCGATCGCCGACCCCTTCCTGCCCCGCAAGATCGAAACCGGGGATCTCGAGGACATCCGAGAATGCATCGGGTGCAACATCTGTGTCTCCGGTGACTTCACCATGTCTCCGATCCGGTGCACGCAGAATCCGACCATGGGAGAGGAATTCCGGCGGGGCTGGCATCCCGAACGCATTCGCCCCAAGGCTTCCGACTCACACGTCCTTGTGGTCGGCGCAGGTCCTGCGGGAATGGAAGCCGCGCGCTCACTGGGTAATCGGGGCTATACCGTCAGCCTCGCCGAAGCGACCCGGGTGCTCGGCGGCCGCGTGGAGCGCGAGTCCAAACTACCCGGGCTGTCAGCTTGGATCCGGGTGGTGGACTATCGCGCCCAACAGATCGGCAGGCTCGACAACATCGACGTCTTCATGCAGAGCGAAATGACTGCCGACGACATCATCGAGAACGACTTCAACCACGTGCTGATCGCCACCGGATCCCATTGGCGCAGAGACGGCGTCGGGCGATTCCACACCCACCCGATCGACATCGCCGAGAACGCCGACGTCCTGACTCCCGACGAGATCACGGCGGGCGTCCGGCCCCGCGGCCGTCGGGTCGTGGTGTTCGACGACGACCACTACTACATGGGCGGCGTGGTGTCCGAACTGCTGGCCAAAGAAGGGCTCGACGTGGTGTTGGTCACCCCTGCGGCGTACGCGTCGCAATGGACGGTCAACACCATGGAGGTGATGCGGATCGGTAAGCGGCTCATCCGCGCAGGCGTGGAGGTGCGCGCGAACACGGCCGTCACCGCCGTCACCGCCGGTGGCGTGTCGACGGCATGCATGTTCACCGGCGACGACGGTGAGATACCGGCAGACTCGGTGGTGATGGTGACGGCGAGATTGCCGGAAAACCGACTGTACGACGATCTGAACGCGCGCCAATCCGAGTGGGAGCACGCTGGTCTGGCGAGCGTGAAGGCCGTCGGAGACGCATGGGCGCCGTCCACGATCGCGGCCGCGGTGTGGGCCGGCCACCGCTACGCCGAGGAACTCGACGAGCCCCAGCCGGTCGGACCGGTGCCGTATCTCCGCGAAGTCACCGAGCTGGCGAGCGAACCTGTCATGTATCTACCCATCACACCGATCGAACCGGCCCACATGATCCCCGAGGTGACTGGATGACCACGCTTGACGACTGGACCCGGCTCGCTGACGAGATCAAGCCTCGGACAGAGATTTTCATCGACGGCGACTTCCGCGCCGCGACGTCCGGCGCGACCTTCGACTCGGTGAACCCCGCCACCGGAGACGTGATCGCCCCGGTGTCGTCCGCCGAGGCGGCCGACGTCGACGCCGCCGTCGCCTCCGCGCGCGCGGCCTTCGAGGCGGGCTCGTGGTCGCAGTCCTCGGCCAGCCATCGCAAGAAAGTGCTGCAACGACTGGCCGAGCTCATCACCGAGCACAGCCACGAACTGGCGGTGCTGGACTCGATGGACATGGGCAAGCTCGTCGAAGAGGCGCACAACGTCGACGTACCATCTGCTGCTGACCTTTTCGCGTTCTACGGCGAGGCGATCGACAAGCAGAGCGGCGAGATCGCGCCGACCGAGCCGGGCAACCTCGCCTTGGTGACCCGGGAGCCGCTTGGCGTCATCGGTGCCGTCACACCGTGGAATTTCCCGCTGGACCTCGCCGTCTGGAAGGTGGCGCCCGCGCTGGCGGCGGGCAACAGCGTCGTCCTCAAACCCGCTGAGCAGGCCCCGCTTTCGTCGATCAGACTGGCGGAGTTGGCCGTCGAGGCCGGCGTGCCGAACGGCGTGCTGAACGTGGTGCCCGGTCTTGGGCCGAGCGCGGGCGAGGCGCTGGGCCGCCATGGCGACGTCGACGTCATCGCCTTCACCGGGTCGACGGAGACCGGCAAGCGCTTCCTGCGCTACGCGGCGGACTCCAATGCCAAACAGGTCTGGCTGGAGTGCGGCGGCAAGAGCCCGAACGTCGTCTTCGACGATGCCGACCTGGACGCGGCGGTCGAGAAGGCGATCTTCGGCGCGTTCTACAACCAGGGCGCGGTGTGCTCATCGAATTCCCGACTCCTCCTGCACGCGCCGATCGCCGAAGAATTCCTGAGCCGGCTCATCGAGCAAGCCACCGCGATCACACCAGGAAATCCGTTGGACCCTGCGTCGGTCCTTGGTGCGATCGTCGACGAGGAGCACACCCAACGTGTGCTCGGCTTCATTGACCGGGCCCGATCGCAAGGCCGGGTCGCGATGGGAGGGCAACGGGAGACGGTCAACGGTCGAGGCTGCTACATCGCTCCAACCATCGTCACTGATCTGGCACCAACCGCCGAGCTCGTCACCGAGGAGGTTTTCGGTCCAGTTCTCGCGGTGCAGACGTTCGGCGACGAGGCCGAGGCCGTCCGAATGGCCAACGACACCGTCTACGGCCTGGCTGCTTCGGTGTGGACCAGAGACCTCTCCCGGGCGCATCGCGTTGCGGCTGCCCTGCGCGCGGGCACGGTATCGGTCAACACCGTCGACGCGCTCAGTGCTCAGACGCCGTTCGGAGGATTCAAGCAATCGGGGTTCGGACGCGACCTGTCGTTGCATGCTCTCGACAAGTACACCGGCCTGAAGACCACGTGGATCGCGTTCTGAGAGACAGAGAGACCCTCTCCGACCGCGAATAGTGATTGGTCAGCGGTTGCCCCGCGCGATCGGGTACTCCGGGTCCGACGCGACGGCAGAAATGACCATTGGCCTTTTGCCGATGACTAAGTGCCCCAGCCGAAATCAGTAGAAAAATCTAATGTCGAGAGATCGAAAGGAGCTCTCGGATGACCGACAACAACTCAAAACCTGCGGTAATAGTCGGGATCGATGGATCAGACGCCGCGATCCGTTCCGCCGAATGGGCGATTGATGAGGCTGTCACCAGAGGAATTCCCCTGCGTTTGGTCTCCGTAGTCTCCACCCACTCGGAATCAGAGGGTTATCACGACGACATCGATCACGCCAAGGCGGCGCTGCAGGCCGCGCGCAGCGCAGTGGAGGCCACTGGCAAAGCGGTAGACATCGAGACCGATGTCATCGAGGGACGTCCAGGAACGGCACTGGCGAAAACGTGGTGGAACGCCAGAATGATCTGCGTGGGGTCGATCGGCATCGGACGGTATGCGCGGTCGATCCTGGGTTCTACGGTCACCGAACTTGCCAAGGAGGCACACTGTCCCGTCGCTGTCATTCGTCCGTCAGTTGCCAAACATGACAAGAAAATGAGCTGGATCGTCGTTGCCGCTACGCGACGACTCGGCCACGACAGGGTCATCAAGCGGGCAATGGAGGAAGCCGCCCTACGCGGAGCGCCGGTGCTTCTCCTGGGAGACAAGAAAGCCGATGGCGAACGGGCGGTGGATCGAGTGGCGGCCGAGTGGCGCCAAAGATATCCCGGCGTCCACATCTTTCCCATCGCCAAGTCCGCGGATGTCGCGCATTTCCTGAAGAAGCGTGACGAACGAATTCAGCTGGCAGTCATCGGCGCCGCCGATGTGGATGAACTGGCCGAGATCGTCGGTTCCAAAAAGCATGTCGTCTTCCACCACAACGACTCGTCGGCACTTGTCGTGCGCTGATGGCCCCTCAGAACGAGGCTGCTGACGGCTTCGCGCGGAGTCCAGGGACAGACGATCCAGGGCGGAGAAAGCTCGCACAGCCGAGAGGTGACACATGTCCATTCCGATGACGCCTGAAGGCACAATCAGGATCGACGAGCTGACGGCGATAGCCGAATTGGCATGCCGTGCACCGTCGTTGCACAACAGTCAGCCGTGGCGGTGGGTCTTCGACCACGGCAGTCTGCACCTTTTCGCAGATCACGACCGCGTCGCCCGCCACACCGACACCACGGGAAGCGAAGTGCTCATGAGTTGCGGCGCTGCCCTCGATCACCTCCGGGTCGCGGCTGCCGCTGCTGGCTGGCAGACCACGATCGCACGGTTCCCACGCCCACACGACCGCGACCATCTCGCTTCGATCATGTTTCGCAGTGCGGAGCATGTGGACGAGCACGACGGTGCGTTGGGGGATGCGATCCTG
Source organism: uncultured Actinomycetota bacterium (assembly GCA_963756865.1). Classification (GTDB taxonomy): domain Bacteria; phylum Actinomycetota; class Actinomycetes; order Mycobacteriales; family Mycobacteriaceae; genus Mycobacterium. The sequence continues at coordinate 203,425 of CAVWPQ010000001.1, forward strand.
CAACGCCGCACGGATCGGTTCGCGTTCACCGCTCCGGAACCGTGGGCCGATCTGGAAGCCACGCTGCTCGCCACTCTCGCCGACACACCCGTGAAAATGAACGTCATCGGTGACGACGGTCGCCCAGCCCTGGCTGACGCATCTCGGCGGAGTGAGGAGCATCGTCGAAACGATGCTTCCTACCGATACGAATTGCTCTGGTGGACACATCATTCGGATTCAGGCGACGGTATTCCCCCGACAGCGTTGCCATCGCCTGCGCAGGCAGCGCAGGTCGACGTCGCCCGCGACTTCCCGACATACGACAACGACAGCCTGACGCCGGTGGTTCACCGGGATCACTCGAAAATCCTCATCCTGTCGACCTACGACGACAGCCAGGAGAATGTGTTGAGCTGCGGTGAGGCATTGTCCCGTGTGCTGTTGGAATGCACTGCCGCCGGATTGGCCACCTGCACACTGACCCATATGATGGAGGTACACGCCAGCCGAGAGATCGTGCGACGACTGGTGGGCATCCACCGCTCCGAGCCGCAGGTTCTCATCCGCGTCGGCGGCAAGACTGATCTCGTGTCGCCCGCCGTATTCACTCGTCGGCGCCCCATCGCGGAAGTGCTCGAGGTGATCTGATGAAGAAAACGGAGGTCAGGCGGCACGCGGGACATCGACACCGGCGTGCAGCTCGTAACCCTGCTCGGGACTTCTGACGGGCCTCCATCCGACATACGTCAGATAGAGCCCGATGAGAGCCATCACGACATAGGCCGCCTTCCACGCTCCCACCGCGCCGATCATCCGATCTGCCGCGGACGCAAAGACGTCCGGAAACGCGAGAAGCAGAACTCCGCGTATCACGAGCAGCCACCCGAGCACGGAGACGATGATCGCTGCGGCGCCGCGCCAGTACTGATGGAACGCCACGATCGCGATGCCGCCCATCAGGATGAACGCACCCGTCACCCACGGCCACACATCGCTGGCCGTGAACTCGGTGAGCAGCGCTCGCATATCCGGTGCGCGCAGCGATACCACGATGGCGACAACCGTGAAGAACGGTCCCAACACCCTGGCGAACATCCTGGTGCGGTTTCGAACCTGGCTATTCATGATTCCTTCTTTCTTGGGATCACGCGTTCGCGCCGGCTTGCGCGAACTCGTTGAATGCCGACAGCGCCCTGGCGCCGTATATCGTGGCCGGGCCGCCGTGCATCAGGATGCTCACCCCGATGGCTTCGGCTGCCTCTTGCGACGTCGCGCCGGCGCGGACCGCGCCCTTCGCATGCGAGGCGATACAGCCGTCGCAGCCGTGCACAACACCGATCGCCATCGCCATGAGTTCCTTGACCTTCGTGCTCAGGGCGCCTTCCACGAGTGCGGCTTCGCTCATCGCTGCGAACCCGCGATAGACGTCGGGTATCAACTGGCGAAGCGCGCGTGTGTTCTCCCGCGGGTGTATCGCGCAAGCTGGTGTTGCGGCCACTGAAACGTAATTGGCTGACCCGCCCTGATACAGGGGACTTAAGTCCTCGGGTGCGGGGGCTTTGTCCTGCAACCGAGTCTCATCCCATTCGACGAGAGTGGACTCACGTCACACTCACGTTGTCCGAAGGGACAGGGAAATGTCGAAGAGAGCGCCGGGATTCGAGGTGATCCAGGAAGCCGTAAAGCTGGCCTGTCGAGCGCCGTCCGTTCACAACAGCCAGCCGTGGCGCTGGGTCGTCAAAGGTCCGACACTTCACCTCTACGCCGACCTCACCCAGATGATGAACTCGGCCGACCCCGAGGGTCGAGAGATCTACCTCAGTTGCGGAGCAGCGCTTGACCACCTCGTCGTCGCGATGGCCGACGTGGGCTGGTACACCGCGGTGCGACGCTTCCCCGATGCTCATGATCCGTTTCACATCGCGACGATGGATTTTCGCGCGGCGGCAATGGGAATGACCGAGCGAACGCATGCCCGTGCGGCCGCAATCAGCAAGCGCCGAACGGACCGCCACCCTTTCGGTGCGCCCACCGACTGGTCCGACGTCGAAAGCTCTCTGCGGCAGACTGTCCATCCTTACCAAGTGATGTTCGACGTCGTGCCCGACGACGCGCGACCCACTCTTGCCTTTGCCTCTCGACTCACCGAGTCGATGCGCGCGAACGACCCGTCCTACGCCGCCGAGCTGAGTTGGTGGACCTCGCCTCTTCCCTACGGCAAGGGCGTTCCACCGTCTGCGCTCCCGTCTCCGGCGATGTCGGGCCGCGTCGACATCGCGCGAGGCTTCGGCACATCCAGCGACGCGCCTCCCGCCGTTGGCGGGTCGATCGACGAATCCAAGATCGCGGTCTTGTCTACGCACCGCGAAGACAATCGGCTTGATGTGGTGCGGTGCGGGGAGGCGTTGTCCGCCGTCCTTCTCGAGTGCACTGCTGCAGGATTGGCCACGTGCACGCTCACTCACTTGACCGAGCTTGCGCAGAGCCGCGACGTGGTTCGCGGATTGACCGGTGACAGCGGCACGCCTCAGCTGTTGATCAGGGTCGGCCGCGCTGTGTTCGACGAATCACTCGCTGCCACACCGCGGGCGCCGATCGCCGAAGTGCTCGAATGGCGCTACTGACCGACAGCACGGTAGCCAGGTATCGAGGACTCACGTGGACCAACGGTCACTTGGGACGGTGACACGACTGCGCACATGTGGTGAGCAGCCGTCCAGCAGGTCAAGGTATTTGAGCTCGCAGAGTGTCAGTCACCGAAACGCCGGTAGTGTCGGCCTTACTGGCAAGCAGCGTGAGGCCTGCCGGTTGGCGTGACGATTCGAGCGTCCGCGCCACCGTGCCGCCGCCGGGTTCAGCAGTTGAATGGGGTGCGGCCTATGACATAGGAATGAGTGTCGCCATGACCACCGTGAGCACGGCCTGGCGTTCGGCCGTCTTGAACCCTGTGAGCGACGAAACGCTCGCCCGACTCGACGGCTGGTGGCGAGCCGCGAACTACCTGTCGGTGGGGCAGATCTACCTACTGGACAATCCCCTCCTGCGGACCCCTTTGTCGCGAGACGACGTCAAACCGCGTCTGCTCGGCCACTGGGGCACCACCCCTGGCCTGAACTTCATCTACGCGCATCTGAACCGGGTGATCAAGGAACGCGCCCAGTCCACGATCTACGTCACCGGCCCTGGGCATGGCGGTCCCGGGTTGGTCGCCAGCGCCTACCTGGACGGCACCTACTCCGAGATCTACTCCGACATCACCCAGGACACCGAGGGCATCCGCCGGCTGTTTCGGCAGTTCTCGTTCCCCGGCGGCATACCGTCGCACGTAGCCCCCGAGACACCCGGCTCCATCCACGAGGGTGGCGAGCTCGGCTATGCGCTCTCCCACGCTTACGGCGCCGCTTTCGACAATCCTGACTTGCTCGTGGCCGCGGTGGTCGGCGACGGCGAGGCGGAGACCGGGGCGCTCGCGACCAGCTGGCACTCCAACAAGTTCACCAACCGCGTCAACGACGGCGTCGTCCTGCCTATCCTGCATCTCAATGGCTATAAGATCGCGAATCCGACTGTGCTGGATCGTATTCCGACCGAAGACCTACACAGCCTGATGGTCGGCTACGGCCATAACCCGTACTTCTTCGAGGCGCTCGATCATGGCGATCCAGCTGACGCACATCGTGCATTCGCGCTGCTGCTCGACACTGTGCTCAACGAGATCGCCGAGATCAAAGCGAGGCCCGAGAGTGACCAGGAGATGGCCCGTTGGCCGATGATCGTCTTCCGCTCCCCCAAGGGCTGGACCGGGCCTGACTACATCGACGGGAAGAAGACCACCGGATCGTGGCGCGCACACCAGGTTCCCCTCGCCAACGCCCGCGATACACCTGAACACCTGAAGGTGCTCGCCGACTGGCTGGCGTCCTACCGGGCGGAGGAACTCTTCGACGCCGACGGCAAACTGGATCCGAAGATCGCCGCGCTCGCCCCGACGGGCGAACTCCGGATGAGCGACAACCCCCATAGCAACGGCGGTCAGCTGCTGAAAGATCTGCGGCTGCCCGACTTCCGCGACTACGCCGTCGACGTGCCCGAACCGGGAGCCACCATCGCCGAGTCCACCAGGGTGCTGGGGAGCTGGCTCACCGACGTCGTGCGCCTGAACCCGGACAACTTTCGCATCTTCGGACCCGATGAAACCGCGTCGAATCGCCTGCAAGGCGTGTACGACGCGACCGACAAGCAGTGGAACGCCAAGTTCTTCGATGCGGAGGTCGATGAGCACCTCGCCCGCGCCGGCCGGGTCATGGAGATGCTGTCCGAGCACCAGTGCCAGGGCTGGCTGGAGGGTTACCTGCTCACCGGCCGACACGGTTTGTTCAACTGTTACGAGGCGTTCATCCACATCATCGACTCGATGTTCAACCAACATGCGAAGTGGCTCAAAGTCACCAACCACATTCCGTGGCGGCGACCGATCGCGAGCCTGAATTATCTATTGTCCAGCCATGTTTGGCGTCAGGACCACAACGGCTTCAGTCACCAGGATCCCGGCTTCATCGATCACGTCGTCAATAAGCGCGCCGAAGTGGTCCGCGTCTACCTGCCGCCGGACGCGAACACGCTGCTCTCCACCTACGACCACTGTCTGCGGTCGCGCCAGTACGTCAACGTGGTGGTTGCGGGCAAGCAGCCCAGCCCGAACTTCCTCACCATGGAAGAGGCGGTAGCGCACTGCACCAGAGGGCTGGGGATCTGGGAATGGGCGGGTAGCGAGGTCCTCGGCGAGGAGCCGGACGTCGTCATCGCGACCTGTGGTGACGTGCCGACGTTGGAAGGTCTCGCGGCGGTCGACCTGCTTCGGAAGAATCTGCCCGACTTGAAGATTCGCTTCATCAACGTGGTGGACTTGATGCGTCTCCAGAACGAGAAGGAACATCCACACGGCCTGTCCAACCGCGAGTTCGACATGCTCTTCACCCGCGACCGGCCGGTGATCTTCGCCTATCACGGATATCCGTGGCTGATCCACCGGCTCACGTACAACCGCGCAGGCAACGAGAACCTCCATGTCCGCGGCTACAAAGAAGAGGGCACAACGACAACGCCGTTCGACATGGTGATGCTCAACGATCTCGATCGCTACCACCTCGTGATCGACGTGATCGACAGGGTGCCGTCGCTTCAATCGACGTGCGCCACCCTGCGTCAACAGATGGTGGACAAGCGGATCATCGCCCGCGAATACACCCGTGAGCACGGTGACGACATCCCCGAGGTGCGCGACTGGATGTGGCCGGCCGAGCATGGTGCCGGGTTCACGTCGACTGTCGATGCCACCGTCTCGACGGCAGGTGACAACGAGTAGCGATTTCGTTTGCCGGATGTAGAACGTCGGCTGGCACTACGCTTCCGTCATGGGAAGCACGAAGGCATCGGGCAAGTCGAACAAGCCAAAGAAGCCGCAGAGAAAGATCCCTACAGACGTCTACGAAGCCGAACTCTTTCGCTTGCAAACGGAATTCGTCAAGCTTCAGGAATGGGCGCGGCATACCGGGGCACGTATCGCGGTGATCTTCGAGGGTCGCGATGCCGCAGGCAAGGGCGGCACCATCAAGCGCATAACCGAGTACCTGAGCCCCCGTGTGGCCAGGATCGCCGCGCTCCCCGCGCCAACGGAAAGGGAACGTGGTCAATGGTATTACCAGCGCTACATCGCGGAGCTGCCGGCCAAGGGCGAGATCGTGCTGTTCGACAGGTCCTGGTACAACCGTGCCGGTATCGAACAGGTCATGGGATTCTGTACGCCGCAGGAACATTCCTTGTTCCTGCGCCAAACTCCGCTCTTCGAACAGATGTTGCTGGAGGACGGCATCCTGCTGCGCAAGTACTGGTTTTCGGTGTCAGACGACGAGCAGCTGCGCCGGTTCAAGTCGCGGCTCAATGACCCTGTGCGCCAGTGGAAGCTGTCTCCGATGGACCTCGAGTCGGTGTACCGCTGGGAGGACTATTCACGGGCCAAGGACCAGATGATGGTGCACACCGATACCCCGCAGAGTCCGTGGTACGTCGTCGAATCGGACATCAAGAAGCACGCGCGGCTCAACATGATGTCGCACCTGCTGTCTACCATCGACTACCACGAAGTCGACCCTCCTAAGGTCGAGTTGCCGGCGCGGCCGATCTTGAGCCAAAACTACTACCGGCCCTCGCGTGAACTGTCCACCTACGTCGACGATCACGTCGCCACGCTGATCGGCGATAGCGAATAGGGCCGTCGACGCTCGAACGGCGCTGCGAGCAGCGATGCCCGACGATTAATGAGTGGAGCTAAGGGGACTCGAACCCCTTGAACTTGCCCGGTAAATACCCTGTGAACTGTGCAAACAGTCACCTGGCTTGTTGCGCGGCAGCTCGTTTTCCTGGGGATATGCGTGACTGTATTACGCGACGTAACGGCGCTTGCCTGTTCCAGCTCGCAAGCCGCGGTACCTGCCGACTTACCAGCATCTCCCATTTGCGCGGATAGTGTGAAGCGCACGGAGTCGAGGAAGAAGCGTGCAATCACGCTCTATGTTGAAAGCGATTGGTCGGGTTAGCACGGCAACACATTCGTCACGCTTTCCGACGCGACAAAGTGGAAGCAAGACGGGTATTTCTCCGAGTACCGCTCTTTGCCGCGATCAAGGAGCGTGAGGCTGAACTGATCACGTCTCGCAGCGAATAGGCGCAACCTCCGCTTGTGACGTCACCGTAGATCGATACGGAGGAGGAACGACTCGGAAGATCAGCACCTTCGAGGCGTTGCTGGTGGCGGTGATTGCGGTCTTACCGCCATGTAGACCACCGCTTTGGCCAATCGCGGGGCCAGTTGACATCGTCTGGGCTCGACAGTGTCGGCACGAAACGATGTCATCTGGCTCAAGTTCGGCAAGGAACACTCCGCGATGTCGCACATTTCGCAACGGGCCCCCTTGGATAAGTCGCTGAAGTGCCTCTCGAACCGAACGACGCCTCGGCGGCCGAATACCGTCGTCGGTGCTGTAAAGCTTGGCTGACGACTATCCCGCCAAGACCAGGGTGCATCCGATCAAGATCGCTTTTTCTCCAGAGTCGTTGTGGTACGCGTGATTCAGTCGTGCTGAGAAGAACACCGTGTCGCCGACACCCAATTCGACCGTCGTGGCACCGACTGTCATGGTGCACGTACCCGCAACGCACGTCACCCATTCATCACCACCATGGGCGAGACCGTCGAGCGTCACGCCCGATTCGAGGACGATTCGATAAGGCTGCATTGGCGCCGACGATCGTCGGGCCAGCAGCTCCAAGGTGACTCCTTCGTCATCGGTGGGTATCGCACGCGCCAGTTCGCCGGGCACATACTCGACCGCGGGATCGTCATCTCCGATGAGGTCGCTCAGTGTGACCCCGAAGTAGTCCGCCAGGCTGTAAAGCCGAGCGACCGCGACTTCAGTAGCGCCCTTCTCCAGCATCGCGACAAACGACCGTGACAAACTGGTCGCCTCTGCTACGTCCGCCTGGCTCGCCCCCTTGGATTGGCGCAACGCCTTGAGCCGGTGCCCGAGCATCGCTCTCGTCGTCATGCCCGGCAGGACACCGCCGCGGTCAGTGTGTGCGGCCACTACCTACGAACTGCGGACTGCTCGTCGCTGA
>CAVWPQ010000002.1:0-35196 GCA_963756865.1 uncultured Actinomycetota bacterium
GTCGCGTTGGTCGTCGGTGAGGTCTCGGTCGTAGTTGTCGTAACCCAGCTTCGGATTCCGGCCCGCAGCGACGTGACGGGCTTCCACCTCCTCGGGTGTGGAGTACGCCTCGTACACCTCCCCTGCGGCGACCAGCTTCGCCACCACGTCGCGATAGATGTCGCGGCGCTCGGACTGGCGGTAGGGACCGTACGGTCCGCCGACCTCTGGGCCCTCGTCGTAGTTGAGGCCGAGCCAGTTCAGCGCGTCCAACAGCGCGTGGTAGCTCTCCTCGCTGTCGCGTTCGGCGTCGGTGTCCTCGAGGCGGAAGACGAAATCACCACCCGTGTGGCGTGCGTAGGCCCAGTTGAAGAGCGCCGTCCTGATCAGACCGACGTGCGGCGTGCCGGTCGGCGAAGGGCAGAAGCGCACACGGAGCTATCCTCGCGTCCGCATCTGCCTTATTGCTCCTCGCGTCCGCATCTGCCTTATTGCTCCTCGCGTCCGCATCTGCCTTATTGCTCCTCGCGTCCGCATCTGCCTTATTGCTCCTCGCGTCCGCATCTGCCTTATTGCTCCTCGCGTCCGCTGCCGTCATGGCTTGCCTTTTCGCACAACGGGATTGGTCAACGTACCGATCCCCTCGATGGTGATGCTGACGGTATCGCCGTTCTCGATCGGACCGACGCCGTCAGGCGTGCCGGTCAGGATGAGATCACCGGGCAACAGGGTCATCACCGCCGATATCCATTCCACGATCGCACCGACGTCGTGGATCATGTTCGACGTTCGGCTGTCCTGCTTGACTTCTCCGTTGACCTCGGTCCGGATCGCGAGATCGGATGGATCGACGTCGGTGACGATCCACGGGCCAACCGGGCAGAACGTGTCGTGGCCCTTGGCGCGGGTCCACTGCCCGTCCTTCTTCTGCTGATCGCGTGCGGACACGTCATTGGCGATGGTGTAGCCGAGGATGTTCTCGGCCACCCGCGCCGCAGGGACGTCCTTGCACGGTCTGCCGATCACGGCGGCCAGCTCGCCCTCGAAGTGCACCGGGTTCGCATCAGCGGGCAGTTGAATCGGGATGTTGGGTCCGACGATCGCGGTGTTGGGTTTCATGAAGATGATGGGGTCGGAGAAGTCACCGATCCCACCATTGCTCCTCACGTCCGCACCGCCCATTTCCGCGATATGTGCGGCGTAGTTCTTCCCGATGCAGACCACCTTGCTGGCCAGAATCGGCGCAAGCAGACGGACATCGGCAAGCGGCCACTGCCGCCCGGTGAATGTCGGGTTACCGAACGGGTGCTCGGCGATCTCCCTGACGACCGCAGCTGAGTCATCGGGAGATCCCTCGACGCTGACGAAGGCAACCCCGTCGGGGCTGGCGATACGACCTAGACGCATCGTCTCAGCCTAGATGGCGGCGGTATGGCGATCGGCAGCCCACTCCTCCGATGCGTGTTCTCACTATTTGAGAGCTGAGTTCAATATGCTGAGATGACTGTGCGACCATGACCCGATGGCGGAAGGGACGATCACCACCATGCGGCGCTGGTCAATGCTTGTGATCGCGCTTGGGGCGACATTGTTCGCCAACGTATTCATCAACGGTGCGGCATTCCTCATCCCCACGCTGCACATCGAACGCGGACTCGACCTCGCCGGGGCCGGGCTGTTGTCGTCGATGCCGAGCTTCGGGATGGTCTTCACCCTGATCGCGTGGGGCTATGTCGTCGACCGGATCGGCGAACGCATCGTGTTGGCGGTCGGCTCGGCATTGACGGCAGGCGCAGCATTCGCGGCAGCTTCGGCGCACTCGCTGTTCGCCGTCGGCGCGTTTCTGTTGCTCGGCGGAATGGCGGCGGCGAGCAGCAACTCGGCCAGCGGCAGGCTGGTGGTGGGATGGTTCCCGCCGCAGCAGCGCGGCCTGGTCATGGGCATCCGGCAGACCGCCCAGCCTCTGGGAGTCGGGTTGGGCGCGTTGGTGATTCCGCGGCTGGCCGAGAACTACGGTGTCTCCGCTGCGCTGTTGTTCCCCGCCGCGCTGTGCGTGGTCGCGGCGGTCGTCTGTGCGGTGGCGGTGAAGGATCCGCCGCGCCCGCCGCGCGCCGAGGCCGCCGAGCACCATCTCGCCAATCCCTACCGGGGGTCGGCGACCCTGTGGCGTATCCACGCCGTCTCGGTACTGCTGGTGGCGCCCCAGGTCGTGGTGTGGACGTTCACGCTCGTGTGGTTGATGACCGACCGCGGCTGGTCGGCGGCGTCGGCAGGTCTGCTGGTGACGCTGGCCCAAGTGCTCGGCGCCGCGGGCCGGATCGCGGCGGGCCGCTGGTCGGACATCGCGGGGTCGCGGCTGCGGCCGATTCGCGTCATCGCGCTGGCGGCGGCCGCTTCAATGGGACTGTTGGCGCTGACCGACTGGCTCGACTCGCCGATCAGTGTCGCGATGGTGATCATCGCCTCGGTAATCACCGTGTCCGACAACGGATTAGCGTTCACCGCGATCGCAGAGATCGCCGGGCCGTTCTGGAGCGGACGGGCGCTTGGCACACAGAACACCAGCCAACTGCTGACCGCGGGCGTCGCGCCGCCTTTGTTCGGCGCGTTGATCGGTGTTGCGGGCTACGCCGCAGCGTTTGCGCTCTGCGCCATCTTCCCGCTGATCGCGATACCCCTGGTCCCGGTCGATGCGGACCCGCTGATCAGCGATCGCGCCGAATCCTGAGCCAAAGCCGCGACAGAGCGCGCGCTGTATGCCACAGTTGCTGCGCTAATGCACACGCACAGGAGGTGCCCTTGATGCGGCGACTTTTCGGATCGGCGGTGTTGGCCGCTGCGGCGGTCGCGACCGCGGCGGCCTGTTCCTTCTCCGCAGGAACGAGCGTCTCGGTCGACAAGAACGATCTGGCGAAGGAGATCTCGGCCCAGCTCGAGAATCAGGTCGGACGCGCGCCGGAATCCGTCGAATGCCCCGATGACCTCAAGGGTGAAGTCGGCGCGACGACCAGGTGCACGCTCAACGACGGGGGTGAGACCTACGGCGTCGACGTGAACGTGACGAAGGTCGAGGGCACCGATGTCAAGTTCGACCTCAAGGTCGACGACAAGCCGCAGTAAACCGGTTCGCCAGTCACATGGCCGGTGTGTCACCGACGTCGCATCAGACCCCGATTTGGCGGCCCTAATGGAGACGGTGTCCAAACGGCAACCCGCGGGCGCATTCTGGAGTACCTGGCTTGGCCAACGGCTGATGTGGCCGTACTACGTCCGCCTCCTCATCTATGTGACCCCGCGTCGCGCGCTGTTCTGGCCCGCACGCGATTTCACAAGCCCGCCAGAAGAACTCGACGTCACCGAGGTGCATCGTGTGGGATGACGCGGCCAAGTGGCTCAACCGACGAGCGGGTACGACAGGGCGTCGGGCGAACTGACCTTTTCGCTGCCTGCCGCGATCGATGGCGCGAACGGCACAGCGCAGCAGCGTGACGGAGCATGGATCTTTCGGATCGAAGCTTCACGCCTCCATCGAAATTGGCAGTGCTCGACTTCATCAGGAACGCCAGGCGATCTGCACAGAAGTACCTCGACAAACGCGGTCTCCCCCGACCACAGGTGAACTGGGCTCAGGTCAAGGAAGTCCAGCGGCGGGCCAAGCGTTAGGATCATCAGCCGTTCTCGAGATTTTCTGCGCATCTGGTGAGCATTGCCGCCACCTGACGCTGAGAACTGGCCGAAACCCCTTCGAGCATCAGCGAATCGATATCCATGACAGCTGCGTGCGCCGACGCAAGCCGTCTGACTCCTGCGGGTGTCAACTCCAGTGAACGTGCGCGTCCGCGAGACGGCGCTTTGGACTCTCTGACGAATCCCGCGGATCTCAACCCGGCGAGCAGGTCTTGAAGCGACTGGCGCGTCACGAAGCACAACCGCGCCAACTCCGATGCCGACGCGTCCGGATGATCAGACAGCGCACGCATCGCCGCGTATTGCGCCATCGACAGTCCGCTTGTCCGTAGCGCGGCGTCACACTGACGGCGTAGTGACTGCTGCACCCGCTTGACCAGATAGCCGACGGCACCCTCGGTATCCGATGCTCTCATGACAGGAACCTTACATCAGTGCTACTGTCGATATGTAAGGAACCTGACAACGGAACGGATCGTGACTGTGACTACCATCCGCCAGGACAGCGAAATCGCCACCCTGATCAACGTCTTCACCGTCGAACCAGAGACGGCGGGGGAACTTGCCGAACTCTTGACGTCGGCCACCGAGAAGGTGATGCAACACCAGCCCGGGTTCAGGTCTGCGAACATTCATCTCAGCACCGACCGAACCAGGGTGGTGAACTACGCGCAGTGGGACAGCGCAGAGGCATACCAGGCGATGCTGGCCGACCCGACCGCACGTGAGCACATGACCGGCGCGGCCGCATTGGCGATCAGCTTCGACCCGCATCTCTACACCGTCGAGTCCGTGCACGAACGGGATAGCTAACACGGCGAGCGTGGGTCTTATGGACGGGAATCAGTCGATTCTTGTACTTATCCCCCACGCTCGGCGCTCTTGCGACCTCGCCGCGGCAGCACGAGTAGCGCCGCGACCAGGAAGCACAGCGCGCCGATGAAGGTGCCTGCATTGGCGAGCAGCGCATCGGCGCTGACCCCGGACGCTGTGACGAAGGCACCGAGTGCGGAGACCCCGAATGCGACGCACCCGATCATGTTGACCCACTCGGCCTGCCAGTCGCGAGCTTTCAACTCGATGAGCCCGACCACTGCGGTCACCGCCGCGATGCCGAGCGCACCGCTGACCAGGAACGCGATCGACCCGAACATGTCGGGTGCCCACACCAGACGCCGTTCCGGCTTGACCGCGTGCGCCAACAGTGCTGACCCGGTGCTGATGTTGAACAGGATCGTTCCCACGAATTGCGTTGCCGCGGAGTACCACCCGACGCCAAGGGCCGGCCGAGCCAGTACCAACTGCATCCACCCCGCGGTCGTGAAGAACCAGGACCCGATGAAGCACAACAGGTTGGACAGGCCGGCACCCGCCGTTGCCGACATCCCCGGCAGGGTCGCGATCGCGAAGAACGTCGAACCGATCGCGAACAACCAGCACTGGCGCCGCAGCGTCGCCACGGGGTGGCCTACAGGCTCGCGATGATCCGCTCGCCGACCTCCGTCGTCGACAACTTCGCGTCACCGCGGGTGGCCAGGTGCTGCTCGACGGCCTTGTCGACGCGCGCGGCGGCGGCGGTCTCGCCGACGTGGTTGAGCAGTAGCGCCACCGACATGATCGCCGCGGTCGGATCGGCTATCCCCTGCCCCGCGATATCGGGTGCGCTGCCGTGAACGGGTTCGAACATCGACGGATTCGTCCGCGTCGCATCGATATTGCCGCTGGCCGCCAACCCGATTCCGCCGGACACCGCGGCGGCCAGATCGGTGATGATGTCGCCGAACAGGTTGTCGGTCACGATCACGTCGAACCGGCCCGGGTCGGTCACCATGTGGATGGTGGTCGCATCGATGTGCTGGTAGGCAACCTCGATGTCCGGATGATCCCGGCTGACCTCGTCGACTATCCGCGACCACAACCTGCCCGCGTAGGTCAGCACGTTCGTCTTGTGCACCAGCGTCACGTGCTTGCGCCGCTCGGCGGCACGCGCGAACGCGTAACGGGCGACCCGCTCGACGCCGAACGCGGTGTTCAGGCTGACCTCGGTCGCCACCTCGTGCGCTGTGCCCGCGCGGATGACGCCGCCGGTGCCGGTGTACGGCCCTTCGGTTCCCTCGCGGATGACGACGAAGTCGATCGGGGGGTTACCGGCCAACGGGCTCTCGACGGACGGATACAGCCGTGACGGCCGGAGATTCACGTGATGGTCGAGTTGGAAGCGCAACGTCAGCAGCAGCCCGCGCTCCAGCACGCCGCTCGGCACGGACGGATCGCCGATGGCGCCCAACAGAATCGCGTCGTGACCCTTCAGTTCGTCGACGACGCCGTCAGGCAGTGTCTCGCCCGTTGCGTGATAGCGCCGCGCGCCGAGGTCGTACTCGGTCTTCTCGACTCCCGGCAGCACCGCATCGAGGACCTTGAGCGCCTCGGCAATGACCTCGGGACCGATTCCGTCGCCCGCAATCACCGCCAATTTCATGCCAGATCCACCACTTCCAGCAGGTTGGCGCCGACGGCCGTGGCGATCTCCGCGCGCAGCTCCTGCGGGACGTCACGGTCGATGCGCATCAGGATCGTTGCGCTGCCGACTTCGGCGTCCTCGCTGAGTTGCGCGGCGTGGATGTTGATACCGGCCGAGCCCAGCAGTGTGCCGATCTTGCCGAGCGTTCCCGGCTGGTCGGCGTAATTGATGACCAGGTTGATGCCCTCGGCACGCAGATCGAAGTTGCGGCCGTTGATCTGCACGACCTTCTCGACCTGCTGCGGCCCCGAAAGCGTGCCTGCGACGTTGGCCACCTGGCCGTCGGAGCACACCGCGCGCACGTCGACGAGGCTGCGGTGGTTGGGGCTTTCCGTGGCGGTCGTGATGCTGGCTTCCACACCGCGCTCGGCGGCAAGCGCGGGAGCGTTGACGAACGTCACCGGGTCTTCGATCACCGAGGAGAACAATCCCCGCAGTGCCGAAAGTCGCAGCACCTCAACCTCTTCAGACGCCAGCTCGCCGCGCACCTGCACCGAGATGGACACCGGAAGCTCGGTGGAGATCACGCCGATCAGCAGACCGAGCTTGCGAACCAGGTCGAGCCATGGCGCGACCTCCTCGCCGACAGCACCGCCGCCGACGTTCACCGCGTCGGGTACGAACTCGCCCGCGAGCGCCAGCTTCACGCTCTCCGCGACGTCGGTACCCGCGCGATCCTGCGCCTCGGCGGTCGATGCACCGAGATGAGGGGTGACGACGACCTGAGGCAGGTCGAACAGCGGGCTTTCGGTCGTCGGTTCGGTGGCGAACACGTCGAGTCCCGCGGCCCGAACGTGCCCGCTGGCGACCGCCTCGGCAAGCGCCTCCTCGACGATCAGACCGCCGCGAGCGGCATTGACGATGATGACCCCGGGCTTCGTCTTGGCCAGCGCCTCCTTACCGATCAACCCGGCGGTCTCCGGCGTCTTCGGAAGGTGCACGGAGATGAAGTCGGCCCGGCCCAGCAGTTCGTCGAGCGTCAGCAGCTCGATACCGAGCTGCGCGGCACGGGCGGGCGACACATACGGGTCGTACGCGACGACGTGGGTGCCGAACGCGGCGAGCCGCTGAGCGACGAGCTGGCCGATCCGGCCGAGGCCCACGACGCCGACCGTCTTGCCGTAGATCTCGGTACCCGAGAACGACGACCGCTTCCATGCGTGTTCGCGCAGCGACGCGTCGGCTGACGGAATCTGCCGCGCGGCGGACAGCATGAGCGCGAGCGCGTGTTCGGCGGCACTGTGGATGTTGCTGGTCGGGGCGTTGACCACCAGCACGCCTCTGGCGGTGGCGGCGTCGACGTCCACGTTGTCCAGGCCCACACCGGCGCGCGCGACGATCTTCAGCTTCGGCGCGGCGGCCAGCACCTCGGCGTCGACGGTGGTAGCGGAACGGACCAGCAGCGCGTCGGCCTCTGGCACGGCGGCCAACAGCTTTTCGCGGTCAGGGCCGTCCACCCAGCGGACCTCTACCTGGTCGCCGAGCGCAGCCACGGTCGATTCGGCCAATTTGTCGGCAATAAGTACGACGGGGAGACTCACCCGGCCAGACTAATGGGCTTCAATTGCAGGCGTGGACGTGACCGTCGTCGGAAGTGGACCCAATGGCTTGGCCGCAGCCGTCATCTGCGCACGAGCGGGGCTCTCGGTGCAGGTGTTGGAGGCCCAACCAACGCTGGGTGGTGGCGCGCGCACCCTGCCCGACCCCGAATTCTCCGACGTGGTGCACGACATCTGCTCGGCCGTGCACCCACTGGCGTTGGCGTCGCCCTTTCTCGCCGAGTTCGACCTGCCTGCCCGTGGGGTAGCGCTGTCCGTCCCTGAGGTCTCCTACGGGAACCCGCTGCCGGACCGGGCCGCCGCGATCGGATATCACGACCTCGAGCGCACCTGTGCAGAGTTGGAGGTCGGCACCTCGTGGCAACGCCTGTTCGGACCCCTTGTCGAGCACAGTGCAGGCGCACTTGGGTTCTTTCTGGGAGACAAGCGCTCTTTGCCGCCCGATCTGGTGACTACGGTGCGAGCCGGCCTTCGGGTGCTGGCCCAAGGCAGCCCCGCGTGGGGTTTGCTTCGTGGCGAGGATGCGCGCGCTCTCTTCACCGGCGTTGCCGCGCACACGATCTCGACGATGCCATCGCTGGTTTCGGCGGGAGCAGGGCTGATGCTGGCCACCCTGGCCCATACCGTCGGTTGGCCGATACCCGTCGGCGGCAGCCAGGCGATTCCCGATGCGTTGATGGCCGACCTGCGCGCGCACGGCGGCACGATCACCGCGGGCCAAGAGGTCACCGAGCCGCCGGGCGGGGTCGTGCTGTACGACACCGCACCGACCGCACTGCTGTCGATCTACCGCGATGCTGTTCCCGCGCGATATGCAAAGGCCTTGCGGCGGTACCGGTTCGGGCCAGGGGTGGCAAAGGTCGACTTCGTGCTGTCGGACGAGATCCCATGGAAGGATCAGCGGCTGGCGCGCGCAACGACGTTGCACATGGGCGGCAGCCGCAGCCAGATGGCACACGCCGAGCGGCAGGCGGCCGCGGGGATCCACCCCGAGTGGCCGATGATCCTGGCCGCCCTGCCACACCTTGCCGACCCGAACCGCGTCGACGCGCAGGGCCGCCGCCCGCTGTGGACCTACGCCCACGTCCCCTCGGGTTCTTCTGTGGACCAAACAGAGACGGTGACAGCGATTTTCGAACGCTTTGCACCGGGCTTCCGTGACATCGTGGTGGCGGCGCGCAGCATTCCTGCCGCACGGCTCGCCGATCACAACGCCAACTACGTCGGCGGCGACATCGGCGTCGGCGGTAACACGCTCTATCACGCGCTGGCGGGGCCGACACCGCGGGTGAACCCGTGGGCCACCCCGATTCCCAAGGTTTATCTGTGCTCGTCAGCGACACCGCCAGGCGGCGGGGTGCACGGGATGGCCGGCTACTACGCCGCGCGCACGGTGTTAGGCAAGGAGTTCGGCATCAAGGCACTGCCTGGGCTGTCGCCGTGACGGCCGAAAGAGAAGAGCTTCCGTGGAGCGATTTCGGCTCAGCGGCAGATGAACTGGCAGAGCACGTCGCCGCCGACGGGTTCAGACCCGATCTGATCCTCGCCGTCGCGCGGGGCGGACTGTTCGTCGCGGGTGCGCTCGGCTACGCGCTCGGCGTGAAAAATGTCGCGGTGATCAACGTGGAGTTCTACACCGGCGTCGACGAGCGCCTTGACATGCCGGTGGTTCTTCCTCCGGTGCCCAACACCGTCGACCTCGCGGGAGCCCGTGTGCTCATCGCCGACGACGTCGCCGATACCGGCGAGACGCTTGCGCTGGTGCGCGACTTCTGCGCCGACCACGTCGCCGACGCCCGCTGCGCGGTTCTGTACCAGAAGCCGCAGTCGAGCGTCGACTGCGAATACGTGTGGCGCCGAACCGATCGCTGGATCAACTTCCCGTGGTCGGCGCCCGACTGATAGCTACGCCGTTTCGGTGATGGGGCGGTCGACCCAGCTCATCAGGTCGCGCAGTTTCTTGCCGGTCACCTCGATCGGGTGCTCGGCGTTCTGCTTGCGCAGATCCTCGAGTTGCTTGTTGCCACCCTCGACATTGGCCACCAGCTTCTTGACGAAGGTGCCGTCCTGGATGTCGGAGAGGATGTCCTTCATCCGCTTCTTGGTGTCGGCGTCGATGACCCGCGGCCCCGAAAGGTAGCCGCCGAACTCGGCGGTATCGGACACCGAGTAGTTCATCCGCGCGATGCCGCCCTCGTACATCAGGTCGACGATCAGCTTCAGCTCGTGCAGCACCTCGAAATAGGCCAGCTCCGGCTCGTATCCCGCTTCGACCATCACGTCGAAGCCGGTCTTCACCAATTCCTCTGTGCCGCCACAGAGGACGGCCTGCTCACCGAACAGGTCGGTCTCGGTCTCGTCCTTGAATGTGGTCTTGATGACGCCGGCGCGCGTGCCGCCGATGCCCTTGGCGTAGGACAGCGCGAGCGCCTGGCCCTCGCCCTTGGGATCCTGCTCGACGGCGATGAGGCACGGCACGCCCTTGCCGTCGACGAACTGCCTGCGCACCAGGTGGCCCGGGCCCTTCGGAGCGACCATGCCGATCGTGACGTTGGCAGGGGGCTTGATCAGACCGAAGTGGATGTTGAGGCCGTGCCCGAAGAACAGCGCGTTGCCGTCCTCGAGATTCGGCTCGATGTCGCCTGCGAAGATCTCGGCCTGCGCGGTGTCGGGTGCCAGCAGCATGATGACGTCGGCCCACTTGGCGACCTCGGCGGGGGTATCGACATCGAGCCCCTGCTCGGTGACCTTGGCCCGCGACTTCGAGCCCTCCTTGAGGCCGACCTTCACCTCTACGCCGGAATCGCGCAGGCTCAACGAGTGCGCATGGCCCTGGCTGCCGTAGCCGATGACGCCGACCTTGCGTCCCTGGATGATCGACAGGTCTGCGTCGTCGTCATAGAACATGTCTACTGCCACTGTATTTCCTTCTCTAATCGTTCTTCTGCCTGAGTTCGGGGCATTACTTGACGCCGATGCCGCGCGGTCCGCGCGACAGCGACACCACTCCTGACTGCACGAGCTCGCGAATTCCGTACGGCTCGAGCACCCGCAGGAACGCTTCCAGTTTCGCCGGCGTTCCGGTCGCTTCGATCGTCAACGACTCGGTCGACACGTCGACGACCTTGGCGCGGAACAGGTTCACCGCTTCGATGACCTGGCCGCGGGTGGTCGCATCCGTGCGCACCTTGACCAGTGCCAGTTCGCGCGACACCGAGTTGTCGTCGTCCTGCTCGACGATCTTGATCACGTTGATCAGCTTGTTGAGCTGTTTGGTGATCTGTTCGAGCGGAGACTCGTCGACGCTGACGACGATGGTCATCCGCGACATGTCCTTCTGCTCGGTGGCACCGACCGCCAGCGACTGGATGTTGTAGCCGCGTCGGGAGAACAGCGATGCCACGCGCGCGAGCACGCCCGGCTTGTCCTCGACGAGCACCGAGAGCGTATGGGTTGGCATGCTGGACATCAGGCGTGCCCTTCTTCCGGATCGTCGAACAGCGGACGAATACCGCGGGCGGCCTGGATCTCGTCGTTACTGGTGCCTGCGGCCACCATCGGCCACACCTGCGCGTCGGCACCGACGACGAAGTCGATCACCACGGGCCGGTCGTTGATGGCGCGCGCCTGGTTGATCACGTCGGTGACGTCTTCGGCCCGCTCACAACGCAATCCGACACAGCCGAGCGCCTCCGCGAGCTTGACGAAGTCGGGAATGCGGTGGCTGTGCGTGGACAGATCCGTCTGGCTGTACCGCTCTCCGTAGAACAGCGTCTGCCACTGGCGCACCATGCCGAGGTTGCCGTTGTTGATGATCGCGACCTTGATCGGCGCGCCCTCCACCGCGCAGGTGGCCAGTTCCTGATTGGTCATCTGGAAGCAGCCGTCGCCGTCGATGGCCCACACCTCGGCGTCGGGACGTGCGAACTTCGCACCCATGGCGGCGGGAACGGCGTAGCCCATGGTGCCGAGCCCGCCGGAGTTGAGCCACGTCTTCGGCTTCTCATACGAGATGAACTGCGCGGCCCACATCTGGTGCTGCCCAACGCCTGCGACGTAAACGGCGTCGGGGCCCGCGATCTTGCCGAGCTGTTCGATCACGTATTCCGGAGACAGACTGCCGTCGCTCTGCGGTCCATAGCTCAGCGGGTACGTCGCCTTCACGTCGCGCAGGTACTCCCACCACTTGTCCATCTGAATGGCGGTGGTCTCGTCGCGGCGCAGCGCCTCGATCAGCTCGGTGATGACGGCCTTGACGTCGCCGACGATCGGCACATCGGCGTGCCGGTTCTTGCCGATCTCGGCCGGGTCGATGTCCGCGTGGATGACCTTCGCCTCGGGCGCGAACGAGTCCAGCTTGCCCGTCACCCGGTCATCGAACCGCGTGCCGAGCGCGATCAGCAGATCGCTGCGCTGCAGCGCGGCCACCGCGGCCACCGTGCCGTGCATGCCCGGCATGCCCATGTTCTGCGGATGGCTATCGGGGAAGGCGCCGCGCGCCATCAGGGTGGTCACCACCGGGATGCCGGTCATCTCGGCGAGACTGCGCAGTTCCTCGGTCGCTTCGCCGCGGATGACGCCGCCGCCGACATAGAGCACCGGTTTGCGCGCCGCCGCGATCAGCTTGGCGGCTTCCCTGATCTGGCGGTTGTGCGGCTTGGTGTTCGGCTTGTAACCCGGCAGCTCGAACTTCGGCGGCCAGCTGAACGTGCACTGCAACTGCAACACGTCCTTGGGGATGTCGACCAGCACCGGACCGGGCCTGCCCGACCTCGCGATGTGGAAGGCCTCGGCCATCACCCGCGGAATGTCGTCACCGTTGCGCACCAGGAAGTTGTGCTTGGTGATCGGCATCGTGATGCCGGAGATGTCGGCTTCCTGAAAGGCGTCGGTGCCGATGAGGGCGCGTCCGACCTGACCCGTCACGGCGACCACCGGGATCGAGTCCATGTGCGCGTCGGCCAGCGGCGTCACCAGGTTGGTGGCACCGGGGCCCGACGTCGCCATGCACACTCCGACCTTGCCGGTGGCGTGAGCGTATCCACTTGCCGCGTGTCCCGCGCCCTGCTCGTGGCGGACGAGGACGTGACGGAGCTTCTGCGAGTCGAAGAGCGGGTCATAGACCGGCAACACGGCGCCGCCGGGGATGCCGAAGATGACCTCGACGTCGAGCTCCTCCAACGACCGGATGACCGATTGGGCTCCGGTGAGTTGTTGCGGGGCAACCTTCTTGGGCTGGCTTGACTGGCCGTGGCCGGCTGCCTTCGCCGCGGATTGCGCGGCGTTGGCCTCGGCCAGATCCCCGTACGGCGGGTTGGCCGACCGTTCCGGGGGTCGTGTGGTTGGTGCGCTCACGATGTCCTCATTTGTCTGGATTGTTTTGTGGACTCTCAAATCACTGCTGGGGCAACAAAAAACCCCCGTCAGCGTGGCCGCTGTACGAGGGTTGCGCGTCGATACGTGTGACTATGCCCGAGTCAGGGCAAGCGCGGTATCAACGCGCAACCCAATTACTACGAGCAAGCCAAGGTTCTCCACAACAGATGACCGTAGTCTCCGCACTGGTCAACCGTCAAATTCCTTACCGGCGCGACGCAATGGGACGATGGCAGGCGTGACTTCGCAACCGCAGCCGTCCCCTGTCGAGCCGGTCGTCATCCGGATCTCGCCGATGGCGCACTTCGCCGTCGGCTTCCTGGTGCTGGGCATTCTGTCGCTGGTGATGGCATCGCCGTGGTTTGCGCCGCTGCTGATCATTCCGGCAGTCCTGTCCGCCTTCATCGTCCGGCTGCGCACCGTCGCGGGCACCGATACCGTCACCGCGCGCAGCCTTACCCGCAGCGAGACTGTGAGCTGGGAGAACATCGACGGCCTCGCCTTCAACAAGGGCTCATGGGCGCGGGCCCAACTCAAGGACGGCCGCGAGCTCACGCTTCCCGCCGTCACGTTCTCCACGCTGCCGCGGTTGACCGAGGCCAGCGCCGGTCGAGTGCCCAATCCCTACGGCTGAGCCGTCAGGACAGCGGGTTGCCGCCGTTGAGGAACACCCACAGCGCGATTCCGCCGCCGATACCGATGAGAAGCGCAGCGAAGGAACCGACGAACGGCCGACGGGCCCAGCCGCGACCTGCGTCCAAACCGTAGCGCCCGGGGCCTGCGAGGATGATCGCGACGACAGCGACGATCAGGATGACCTTGTATTCGTGCCCGTCGGTCAAGAAGTCCCGGAGCCTGGCCTCATTGTGGGCGGCCATCGCCTCCACCAGTAGGCCGTTGACCAGGTACGCCAGTGCGCCTGCGGCGGCCAGCGGGGTGAACAGGCCCAGAATCAGCAGCAGCCCGGCAAGAATCTGGGCGCCGGTGCCGATATAGGTCAACATGTCGGCGTGCTGGTAGCCGACATCGTTAAGCCGGTCCTGGAAGCCGTCCAGCCCCGGCCCACCGAACCAGCCGAATGCCTTCTGCAGACCGTGGGTGATCAGCAGGGCGCCGACCGCCCAGCGCAGGAGCATCAGACCGAAGTCCTGGGTGCCGCGCCGGTCGTCTGTCCGGCGATCGTCGTAGCCGTGACCGATATCGGCGGGTTGGACGTAGGACGCCATCGGCGCGCTGTCGCCCTGTTGTGAATACGGGAGCGGCTCGGGGTCGCTGATCAGCCCGTATCCGGGCTGGGAATCGGTCTTGTAGTTCGGGATGGCGGTGGTTTCGAAATCGCCTGCGTAATGCGACGAGGGCAGATCGTCTTCCGGGTCGACGAGGCTCGCCGACGTCTGTCGGCCCATATCGTCGGGCCGCTGCCACTGAGGATTACTGCTCACCTGCCCAGGGTAAGTGCTCACTATCGGTGAATCGAGGATTGGCGCGGCGCTTTTGGCCTCGTATTCGCGGGTGAGGAGCAGGCACGCGGGAGCACCGGCGTGGCGCGCACCGCCGAACAATCCGTAACCTGGCGGGCATGAGTGTGCGTGGGCCGTTGCGGGGCGTCGTCGCATTGTCCTGTGCCGTGGTGCTCGCGCTGTCCGGCTGTGCGCGTTTCGACAGCGCCCAGAGCCAGCCGTTCACCGAAGAGCCCGAGTTGCGGGCCGGCCCGAGTTCGTCTCCCCCTCCGCCGCCTCCGCTACCCGCCAAGCCGTTTCCCAAGGAATGCCCGGCACCGGGTGTCATGCAGGGCTGTCTGGAGAGCACCAGCGGCCTGATCATGCTGCCCGACAGCCAGTCCGCCTTGGTCGCAGAACGCGTCACCGGCGCCGTCAAAGAGGTCTCCGTTCGGGCGGAACCGAAGGTCAAGACCGTCATCCCGGTCGACGGAAGCGGTGACGGCGGCCTGATGGACATCGTCTTGTCGCCGACGTACGCCCAGGACCGGTTGATGTACGCCTACGTCAGCACCCCGACCGACAACCGGGTCGTCCGCATCGCCGACGGCGACATCCCGAAGCCGATCTTCACCGGGATCCCCAAGGGCGCGACCGGAAACATGGGCGCCCTTCAGTTCACCAGCGAGACCACTCTGATGGTCCTCACCGGAGACGCGGGCGACCCCGCGCTCGCGGCCGACCCGGCATCGTCTGCAGGCAAGTTGCTGCGCATCGAGCAGCCGACCACCGTCAACCAGGCCCCCCAGACCACCGCGCTGAGCGGGTTGGGGTCGGGCGGCGGCCTGTGCATGGATCCGTCGGACGGTTCGCTCTACGTCGTCGACCGCACCCCGACGGCTGACCGGTTGCAGCGCATCACCAAGGACTCGAAGACCTCGACCGTCTGGACCTGGCCCGATAAGCCCGGGGCGGCCGGGTGCGCCGCTCTCGACGGCACCGTGCTGGTCAACCTGATCAACCCGAAGCAGACGGTGGCCGTGCGACTCGCTCCCGACACCGGCGCTGTCACCGGTGAACCGGAGGTGGTCCGCCAGGACGTGCACGGCCACGCGTGGGCGCTGCAGACCTCACCGGACGGGAACGTCTGGGGTGCGACGGTGAACAAGACCGCGGGTGACCCGGAGAAGCTCGACGACGTGGTCTTCCCGGTCTTCCCGTCGGGCGGCGGCTTCCCGCGCAGCAACGCCGACAACACGTAGTGCGGCGAAGCGGCTCACCCCTCGGCGAGCCGCAGCCCGACTACCCCGACCACGATGACTGTCAGAAACAGCACCCGCGCCGCGCTGGCCGCCTCGCCGAGCAAGACGATCCCGGTTATCGCCACGCCGACCGCGCCGATCCCCACCCAAACCGCGTAGCCGGTGCCCGCCGGTAGCTGTCGTAGCGCCACCGCAAGCAGAACGAAACTCATGATCGCGCCACCAACACCGACGACACTCGGCCACGGACGGGTTAATCCCTCCGACTGTTTCAGCGCAGTCGCCCAGACGATCTCAAGAAGACCCGCGCACACGAGTGTCAGCCAAGCCATGGCTCACGCATTCGTGCCGCCGTCGACGGTGAACACCGCGCCGGTGATGTTGGCCGCGCCCGCACCCGCAAGGAATGCGACGGAGTCCGCAACATCACCGGCGTCGGCGAAGCGGCCGAGCGCGCTCTGCGCCCGCTGCTCGTCTGCGCCGGCCGCGTCGGCGGGATTCATGTCGGTGTCAGTCGAGCCGGGCTGGATCAAGTTCACAGTGATGTTCTTCTCGCCGAGATCGCGTGCCAGACCCTTGGTGAAGCCGAGGAGCGCGGCCTTGCTCATCGAATACAACGTGAGCCCCGGAAAGGACACTCGCTCAGCAAGATTGCTGCCGATGCTGATGATCCGACCGCCCGCGGGCATGTGCCGCACGGCGGCCTGGCTGGCCACATAGACGGCGCGGACATGGATCGCCAGTGTCCGGTCGATCTCCTCGACGGACACGTCGTCGATCGGCCCATTCGGAAAGATGCCGGCGTTGTTCACGAGGATGTCGACCCGGCCGAATTCGCCAGCCGTCCGCTCGACCGCGGATTTCACCTCGTCGGCGGAGGCACTGTCCGCACCGATGGCGAGACCTCGGCGGCCCTGCGCCTTGACGCGGCCAATGACCTCTTGTGCCCGAGCTTCCGACCGCGCGTAGGTGACCGCCACGTCGGCGCCGCGTTCGGCCAGCCGCGCCGCGATGGCGGCTCCGATTCCCCTGCTTCCGCCCGTCACGAGGGCAACCTTTCCAGCCAACTCAGTCATCGGAACTCCTTTTATGTGTCGTTCGATACATAATTATCAAGCGAGAGTATGCTTGTCAACGGCTATGTGCCGTTCGATACAGAAAGAGGGTGCGGTTTGGCTACGCGCGGCAGGCCCCGCACCTTCGATCGCACCAGTGCCCTCCGCAGGGCCATGGAGGTTTTCTGGCGATACGGCTATGAAGGCACGTCGATGAGCGACCTGACGGCGGCGATGAATATCAAATCGCCGAGTCTGTATGCGGCGTTCGGCTGCAAGGAGGAGTTGTTTCGCGAAGCGGTCGCGTACTACAACGAGACGCTGGGAGCGACCGCTGCCACCGAACTGCGAGACCAGCCCACAGCACGCGAAGCCATCGCAGCGGTGCTACGACACCACGCCGTCGTATTCTGCGATCCCGACACACCGCGCGGTTGCATGATCGTGCTCGCCGCGACCTCGTGCACCGATCAGACTCGCTCTGTGCACGAGCACCTTGCGAGCTGGCGGGTCGCAACCGAGGACGACTTCCGGGCGCGAGTCGAACGCGGGATCGCCGAAGGCGACGTTCCCACAGACGCTGACGCTGCGATGATCGCCGCGTTCTACAACACCGTGAATCACGGGATGGCGATCCAGGCCCGCGACGGCGCGAATCAGACCAAGCTGTCGGCCATCGCCGAAGCCGCAATCGCGGCGTGGGACGGGCTCACTGCCGGCGCTCACACCCCTTGACCGACCCGAAGTAGCGGACACGAGCGATTCCCCTGGCCGCGCTGGGGATTTCACAGAAGATGACGCCACGGCCGGACGTTGTGGTGACGGACGCGCTGACGGTGTCGCCGGTGGCGATCAACTTCGACCACCGGCCACCACGCAGGCGATCGACGCACTCTCCCAACGAGATCGAGGTCTGCTCGCCGTGCGTGATCGCGCTGTTGCCCGACACCCGTCGTGCGGTGATCTGGTCGCCGGTGACGGCCGCGTCGAGAAACGCCGCGACACTGCGCTTCGCACGCCTGCCCGGACGCCGCAAGCCTCTCAGGTACCCCACGCTGCCCCCGATCCCCTGGTTGCCTACCAGCTCACGGACCAGTCGCAGGGACGGCGGCAGCGACTTCACGCCGTGGCGCAGCATCGGGACCATCATCGTCGGAAGCTCCCAGTGCGCGCGCAAACGCTCAATCTCCCAGTCGCCACTGGCGTCTCGAAGGTCATAGCGCAGATGCATCGGGACATCCAACGTCACGCCCGGCGCCATCACGATCTCGAGCAGCAGGTCGCGGACCACCGCTGAGTCGACCGAAACATCGACGTCCCGATGAAAGATGATCTGCCGCGGCGCGATGAAGGTGTCGTAGAACCGGCCGATCTCGTCGTATCCGACGTGAGGCTGGGAGCCGTACGGGTCCTCGACGCGAGCGTCGGGTGCGAACAGTCCGACCCAGCCGGCCCGATCGTGCGCCGCGGTCGCCGCAGGTGAACGCTCCACCACCGCCAACAGTTCGGCGTCCACCGCCGCCATCTAGGTGCAGGCCGCCAGCACCAGTTCGCGCACCCGCGCCGCGTCGGCCTGACCCTTGGTCGCCTTCATCACTGCACCGACGATGGCACCGGCGGCAGCTACCTTGCCGCCGCGAATCTTCTCTGCCACATCGGGATTGGCGGCCAGCGCTTCGTCCACCGCCGCCTGGATCAGCGAATCGTCGCGGACCATCTCGAGGCCGCGCCCCTTCATCACATCGGCGGGCTCGCCTTCACCGGCCAGCACACCCTCCACCACCTGGCGGGCCAGCTTGTTGGACAGCTTGCCCTCATCGACGAGGACAACGACGGCCGCGACATGTGCAGGCGTGATGTTCAGCGCGTCGAGTTCGACGCCTGCCTCGTTGGCCTTCTGTACCAGGAAGCTCCCCCACCACGCCCGGGCCGCCTCGCTGGACGCCCCATGCGCGACGGTGGCGGCGATCAAATCAAGCGCTCCGATGTTGACGAGGTCGCGCATCACCTCGTCGGAGATAGCCCAGTCCTCTTGTATGCGCTTGCGCGCCAACCACGGGTACTCGGGAATGGTCTCCCGCAGCTTTTCCACGAACTCCGCGTCAGGTGCGATCGGCTCGAGGTCGGGTTCGGGGAAATAGCGGTAGTCCTGCGCGGTCTCCTTGCTTCGGCCCGGCGAGGTGTAGCCGTCCTCATGGAAGTGCCTGGTCTCCTGATGGACGCGCTTGCCGGAGTCCAGAACCGCTGCCTGCCTGCGCATCTCGTAACGAACCGCGACCTCGACGCTCTTCAGCGAGTTCACGTTCTTGGTTTCGGTGCGGGTACCGAACTCGGTGGCACCGGTCGGCTTGAGAGAGACGTTCGAATCGCACCGCATCGAACCCTGGTCCATCCGCACATCGGATACGCCGAGAGCCCGCAACATATCTCTGAGCGCGGTCACATAGGCGCGGGCGATCTCGGGGGCGCGTTCACCGGTGCCCTCGACCGGCCTGGTGACGATCTCGATGAGCGGGACACCGGCGCGGTTGTAGTCGATCAGCGACGTGGTCGCGCCTGCGATTCGGCCGGATTCGCTACCAAGGTGCGTGAGCTTTCCGGTGTCTTCCTCCATGTGTGCGCGTTCGATCTCCACCCGCCACGTGGTGCCGTCGTCGAGCGGAACGTCGAGGTAGCCGTTGATCGCGATCGGCTCGTCGTACTGCGAGATCTGGTAGTTCTTCGGCATGTCCGGATAGAAGTAGTTCTTCCTGGCGAACCGGCACCACGGCACGATCTCGCAGTTCAGCGCGAGCCCGATCCGCATCGCCGACTCGACGGCGGTCCGGTTGAGGACCGGTAGAGAGCCGGGTAGGCCGAGGCACACCGGGCAGACCTGGGTATTGGGTTCGGCGCCGAAGCTGTTGGCGCAGCCGCAGAACATCTTGGTGGCCGTCGACAGCTCGACGTGCACCTCGAGTCCGAGTACCGGGTCGTAACGGGCGACGACGTCGTCGTAGTCGACCAGTTCGGCCGTGGAAACAGACATGCCCCGATCCTAGTGGGTCACTTTTTCACCGCGAGCGGACGCAAACGCACTGCGACAGACGCGTGGGCCCAGCTCGCGGAAAGAAATCAGCCGAAGAATTCGGCGGCGTCGTCGTACCGGCTCTGCGGTACCAGCTTCAGCTGACGCACGGCATCGGCCAGTGGCACGCGGCCGATGTCCTGACCTCGCAGCGAAACCATCGTCCCGTACTCGCCGGCGTGGGCGGCGTCGGCGGCGTTCACGCCGAACCGGGTGGCCAGCACGCGGTCATAGGGGGTCGGCGTGCCGCCGCGCTGCACGTGGCCGAGAACGGTCACCCGCACCTCCTTGTTGATCCGCTTCTCGACCTCGCTGGCGAGCTGCTGAGCGACGCCGGTGAACTTCTCGTGCCCGAACTCGTCGATTCCGCCTTCGCGCAACCTCATCGAGCCCTCGGCGGGTTTGGCGCCCTCGGCGACCACGCAGATGAAGTGTGCATCGCCGCGCACGAAGCGCGCCTTGATGAGCCGGCACACCTCTTCGACGTCGAACGGCTGCTCAGGGATCAGCGTCATGTGCGCGCCCGACGCCAGGCCGGCGTTCAGCGCTATCCAACCCGCGTGCCGTCCCATCACCTCGACGAGCATCACCCGCTGATGCGACTCGGCGGTGCTGTGCAATCGATCGATGGCCTCACTGGCGACGCCCAGCGCGGTGTCGTGGCCGAACGTGACGTCGGTGCAGTCGATGTCGTTGTCGATGGTCTTGGGCACGCCGACGACGGGAACGTTCTCCTCGGACAGCCAGTGCGCCGCGGTCAGGGTGCCTTCGCCGCCGATCGGAATGAGCACATCGATGCCGTTGTCGTCCAGCGTCTGCTTGATCTGGTCGAGACCGGCCTTCAGCTTGTCCGGATGCACGCGCGCGGTGCCGAGCATGGTGCCGCCCTTGGCGAGCAGGCGATCGTTTCGGTCGTCGTTGCGCAGCTGGATACGACGGTCCTCGAGCAGACCGCGCCAGCCATCCAGAAATCCGACGACGGACGAGCCGTACCGCACATCACAGGTGCGAACGATTGCCCGTATCACCGCGTTCAGCCCGGGACAGTCGCCGCCACCGGTCAGGGTTCCAATGCGCATGCGTCCTATCCTCCCCTGTGTCGCCCTCGCGGGCAGGCTTTGTCGCGCTAGACCGCCGTCGGCAGTGCCCCTCGGGCCGCCTCGTAGGCGGCGCCGACCCGGTAGAGCCGGTCATCGGCCAGTGCGGGAGCCATGATCTGCAGTCCGACCGGCAGGTTGTCGTCGGGCGACAGCCCCGACGGCACCGACATGCCGCAGTGTCCGGCCAGGTTCAGCGGCAGCGTGCAGAGGTCGAACAGGTACATCGCCAGCGGATCGTCGACCTTCTCGCCCAGCGGAAACGCGGTGGTCGGCGTCGCAGGCGACACCAGCACGTCCACCTTCCGGTACGCCTCGTCGAGATCCCGGGCGATCAGCGTGCGTACCTTCTGCGCCTGGTTGTAGTACGCGTCGTAATAACCCGCCGACAGCGCGTAGGTACCAATCATGATGCGGCGCTTGACTTCCGGTCCGAATCCGGCTGCGCGTGTCATGGCCATGACCTCTTCTGCGCTGTGGGTCCCGTCATCGCCGACGCGAAGCCCGTACCGCATGCCGTCGAAGCGGGCGAGGTTCGAGGACACCTCCGACGGCAGGATCAGGTAGTACGCGGGCAGCGAGTAGTCGAAGTGCGGGCAGTCGACTTCTGACACCTCGGCGCCGAGCTCGGTCAGCTTGTCGACCGCGGCGTTGAACGAGGACAGCACGCCCTCCTGGTAACCGTCCCCGCGCAGCTGGCGGACCACACCGACCTTGACGCCGCGCAGATCGCCGTCGGCGCCTGCCTTGGCAGCGGCGACGATGTCGGGCACATCGGCGTCGATCGACGTCGAATCCTTGGGGTCGTGACCCGCGATGACCTGGTGCAGCAGTGCTGTGTCGAGCACGGTGCGCGCGCATGGCCCGCCCTGATCCAGCGACGACGCGCAGGCGATCAGTCCGTACCGCGACACGGTGCCGTAGGTGGGTTTGACGCCGACGGTGGCGGTCAGCGCCGCGGGCTGCCGGATCGAGCCACCGGTGTCCGACCCGATGGCCAACGGTGCCTGGAACGCGGCCAGTGCGGCCGCGCTTCCGCCACCGGATCCGCCAGGCACCCGCTCGACATCCCACGGGTTGCGGGTCGGGCCGAACGCCGAGTTCTCGGTGGAGGAACCCATCGCGAACTCGTCCATGTTCGTCTTGCCGAGGATCGGGATCCCCGCCGCGCGCAGCCGCCCGACGACCGTCGAGTCGTAGGGCGATGTCCAGCCCTCGAGGATCTTCGAGCCGCAGGTGGTCGGCATGTCGGTGGTGGTGAACACGTCCTTGAGCGCCAACGGCACCCCGGCAAGCGGCGACGGCAGCGTCTCGCCTGCCTCGACGGCGGCATCAACGCGCGCGGCGCGCCGCAAGCGCCTGCTCCTCGGCGACATGCAGGAACGCCTTGTACTGGCCGTCGGTTTCGGCGATCCGATCGAGGCAGGCGCGAGTGGCCT
The DNA here is from genome assembly GCA_963756865.1 of uncultured Actinomycetota bacterium. Lineage (GTDB taxonomy): Bacteria > Actinomycetota > Actinomycetes > Mycobacteriales > Mycobacteriaceae > Mycobacterium. The sequence continues at coordinate 22,482 of CAVWPQ010000002.1, forward strand.
CGGTCGACGACACCTCTTTGGCCGCGATCTTGGCGCCGAGCGTAGCGCCGTCCAGCCTGGTCAGATCGGTGCTCATTCGGGCTCACCGAGGATCCGCGGCACCGCGAACCGGCCGTCGACCGATTTCGGCGCCTGCGCGAGCGCCTGCTCCTGGGACAACCCGGGCTCGACGACGTCCGGCCGGGTGACGTTGACCGACGTCAGCGGGTTGTCCGTGGCCTCGACGTCGGTCACGTCGACGGCCTGGATCTGGCTGACGTGCTCGATGATGGCTCCGAGCTGGCCTGCGAAGCCGTCCAGCTCGTCGTCGCTCAGCGCGAGTCGAGCCAAGCGGGCGAGATGGGCTACCTCATCTCGGGAGATTTGCGACACGAGATGAAAGCCTAGTCACGCCACACAGGGGCCTGTCGGCTCCTCCCGCAAGCGGTCGTCGCGCCGGCATGCCGACCCCGTGGCCTTGTGCAAGGGTGTTGCGCGTGCCTTCGTACATGCTGCGGGTCCAGCTGGAAGACAGGCCGGGCAGCCTTGGCTCATTGGCCGTGGCGCTCGGCTCGGTGGGCGCCGACATCCTGTCCCTCGACGTCGTGGAGCGCGGTTCGGGCTACGCGGTCGACGATCTGATCGTCGACCTGCCGCCCGGCGCGATGCCCGACCTGTTGATCACTGCGGCGGAGAACCTCAAGGGCGTGTGGGTGGACAGCATCCGGCCGCACACCGGGCTGCTCGAGGCGCATCGGGAACTGGAGTTGGTCGACCACATCGCCGCCGCGCCGGACAAACCGGCGAAGCTCCAGGTGCTCGCCGACGAAGCGCCGCGTGTGCTGCGGGTCGGCTGGTGCACCGTTGCGCGTCTCACCCAGTCCGGCATCACCCGCATTGTCGGCAGCCATGGCGCGCCGGAGACACATACGACAGAGGTGCCCTGGCTGCCGATCGATTCGGCGAAAACGCTTGACGGTAAGGCGGACTGGGTGCCCCAGGTGTGGCAGGACATGGACACCACGCTTGCTGCCGCCCCGTTGGGCGATCCGAACACGGCGGTGGTGCTGGGTCGCCCCGGCGGCCCTGAATTCCGGCCGTCCGAGGTGGCGCGACTGGGTTACCTCGCCGGAATCGTCGCGACGATCCTGCGCTGACCGTCAGCCGGCGTCCGGCCCGTTCTCCAGCAATCTCCTGAAGCCGTCCTCGTCGAGGATCGGCACCCCAAGTTCGACGGCCTTGTCGTACTTGCTGCCCGGCGCATCGCCCGCCACCACGTACGCCGTCTTCTTCGACACCGAGCCCGCCGCTTTACCTCCGCGCGCGACGATGGCCTCCTTGGCATCGTCGCGGGAGAACCCGGTCAGCGATCCGGTCACCACGATGGACATACCCTCCAGCGTGCGCTCGATGCTCGCGTCGCGTTCGTCGGCCATCCGCACGCCTGCAGCGCGCCACTTGTCGATGATCGCGCGGTGCCAGTCGACGGCGAACCACTCGGTGATCGCGGCGGCGATGGTCGGTCCGACACCCTCGACAGCAGCCAGCTCCTCTTCGGAGGCCGTCATGACCGCGTCGAGGTCGCCGTATTCGGTGGCCAGCGCGCGGGCGGCCGTCGGGCCGACGTGGCGGATCGACAGCGCGACGAGCACTCGCCACAGCGGTTGCGCCTTCGCATCTTGCAGGTTCACCAGCAGCCGCTTGCCGTTGGCCGACAGCTCGCCGGCCTTGGTCGTGAACAGCTCGGTGCGCAGCAGATCCTCGCTGCCGAGTGTGAACAGGTCACCCTCGTCGGTGATCACACCGGCCTGCAGAAGCGCGATCGCGGCTTCGTAGCCGAGCCCTTCGATGTCGAAGGCGCCGCGTCCGGAGACGTGGAACACCCGCTCGCGCAGCTGCGCGGGGCAGGACCTCGTGTTCGGGCAGCGGATGTCGGCATCGCCCTCCTTCGCGGGGGCCAGCGTCGTTCCGCACTCGGGACATGTTGTCGGCATGACGAATTCACGTTCGGAGCCATCGCGCAGATCGACGACAGGTCCGAGGACTTCGGGAATGACGTCGCCTGCCTTGCGGATGACGACCGTGTCGCCGATGAGTACGCCCTTGCGTTTGACCTCAGAAGCGTTGTGCAGCGTGGCCTGGCTGACCGTCGAGCCTGCGACCTTCACGGGTTCCATGAATGCGAAAGGGGTGACCCGACCGGTGCGCCCGACGTTGACCTTGATGTCGAGCAGCTTGGTCGTCGCCTCTTCCGGCGGGTACTTGTAGGCGATCGCCCATCGTGGCGCGCGGGACGTCGACCCGAGCCTGCGCTGCAGCGCCACCTCGTCGACTTTGACGACCACCCCGTCGATTTCGTGTTCGACGTCGTGGCGGTGTTCGCCCCAGTAGGCGATCCGTTCGGTGACCGCGTCGATGCCCTGCACCTTCGCGGTGTGCTCGGACACCGGCAGGCCCCATGACCCGAGCGCGCGGTAGGCGTCGTGCAGGGTCTTCGGGCTGAAGCCCTCCGCACGGCCGAGGCCGTGGCAGATCATCCGCAGCCTGCGGCGCGCGGTGACGGCGGGGTTCTTCTGTCGAAGCGAACCGGCGGCGCTGTTGCGCGGGTTGGCGAACGGCGGCTTGCCCTCGGCAACAAGCCCGGCGTTCAGCTCCTCGAAATCGGCGACCCTGAAGAACACCTCGCCGCGAACTTCCAGCACCTTGGGCACCGGGAACTCTTTTGACCCGGTGAGCTTTTGCGGAATGTCGTCGATCGTGCGCGCATTGAGCGTCACGTCCTCCCCCGTACGGCCGTCACCCCGCGTCGCGGCGCGCGTCAGCTTTCCGTCGCGGTATACCAGCGCGAGCGCCACACCGTCGATCTTCAGCTCGCAGAGGTAGTGCGCGTTGTCACCGATCTCGCCCTTGATGCGGGCGGCCCACGCGGCCAGTTCCTCGGGTGTGAAGCAGTTGTCGAGACTCAGCATCCGCTCGAGGTGCTCGGCGGATGTGAAGTCGGTTGCGAACCCCGCGCCGCCGACGAGCTGCGTCGGCGAGTCGGGCGTCCGCAGTTCGGGGTGGTCGTCCTCGAGTGCCTCCAGCTCGCGCAGCCGCGTGTCGAACTCGGAGTCGGAGATGACGGGGGCGTCCCGGACGTAGTAGCGGAACTGATGCTCACGCACCTCGTCGGCCAGTTCCTGCCAGCGACGACGCAGGTCGGCCTCGTGGGCGTCTTCGGATTGTTCAGCGAGCGCCTTCTGCGCCTTGGTTGCCTTCGGGCTCACCCCCGCAGGCTATCCGAGCACGGTGACATGGACGTTTGACATTATGCAGGTAAATACCTGCATAATGGTCGGGTGGCGGACGACCCCACGGACATGGTGTTCAAGACACTGGCCGACCCCGGCCGTCGACTGCTGCTGGATCGGCTTCGACAAGACAACGGCCAGACCCTTGGCCAGCTGTGCGAGTACCTGGAGATGGCGCGGCAGTCGGTCAGCCAGCACCTGTCGATGCTCGAGGCGGCCAATCTCATCAGCACCGTGCGGCATGGGCGGCTCAAGCTGCACTACCTGAATCCCGTTCCGCTGCAAGAGATTGCGCATCGCTGGATTCAGGAATTCGAATACCCGCGTCTTCACGCGCTGCACGCGCTGAAGCAAGAGGCAGAACGGACGGACATGACCGCGACCGACGGCAAGCCATCATTTGTGTACGTGACCTACATCCACAGCACCCCGGAGAAGGTGTGGAAGGCGCTCACCGACGCCGACCTCACCGCCGAGTACTGGGGCCACAGCAATGTGTCTGACTGGCAACCGGGCTCACGCTGGCAGCACCTGCGCACGGACGGGTCAGGGATCGCCGATGTCGATGGCGAGGTGATCGCGGCGGTGCCGCCGCGTCTGCTTGTCATCACGTTCGGCGGCGCCGACGAGGCGGGCGCGCCATCCGTCGTGCGCTTCGACATCGAACCGCACCACGACATCGTCCGGCTGACGGTGACGCACACCGACATCCCGACTGCATCGGACTACGAGGCGGCCTCCGCGGGATGGGCGGCTGTCATGTCGAATCTGAAGTCGCTGTTGGAAACCGGGCACGTGCTGCCGCAGGCGCCATGGGAGATGCACGCCGAACTGCGCGCCGAGCAGATGTCGCGAAACGGGTAGCTTGGCGACATGCCGCACCCGATCATGTTCCGCGACGACGACCCCGTACTCGCGAAGGTGCGCACGATCGCGCTCGGCTTCCCCGAGGCATTCGAGAAGGTCTCCCACGGCAGACCGGCCTTCTTCGTGTCGAAGATGTTCGTGATGTACGGCGGCAGTGTGAAACCCGCGAGCAAGGGCGATGACTACATCCAGTACCCGCGGTCGATCATGGTGAAGGTCGACGAAAGCGATCGCAGAGCGCTCGAACAGGACACCCGGATCTTCTACCCCGCCTATCTCGGGCCCGCGGGCTGGCTCGGACTCGATCTCGCCGCCAAGCCGAAGATCGACTGGGCCGAGGTCGGCGAACTCGTCGACGCGTCGTATCGCCTTGTCGCGCCGAAGAAGCTGATCAGCCAGCTCGACGAAGGCTGACCCCCGCCGGGGCCGACGTGGTTCGATCGACGCTATGAGCTTCACGAGCCCATTTCCCGACGTCGACATTCCTTCCGCCAGCGTCTACGACTATCTGTTCGGCAACCTCGATGACGCGGCGGCCGACCGCATCGCACTGGTAGATGCGAAGCAGGGCGGTGAAACCAGCTACCGGGATACGGTCGGCAAAATCGATCTATTCGCCGGCGCTCTGGCCGATCGCGGCATCGCCGTCGGCGACGTGGTCGGCCTGCTGGCGCCCAACAGCACCGCGTTCGCGATCGCCTTCCACGGGATTCTGCGTGCAGGAGCGACGGCCACCACCATCAACGTGTTGTTCACCGCGAAGGACATCGTCAAGCAGCTGACGGACTCGAAGGCCAAGATGCTCATCACCGTCAGCGCGCTGCTGCCCCAGGCCAAGGAGGCCGCCGCGGCGGTCGGCATATCCGACGACCAGTTGGTGGTGCTCGACGGCGCGGACGGCCACCCAAGCGTCGATGACCTGCTCGCCGCCGGAGCCGGGGCCCCTGACGTCAGTTTCGACCCCGCCACCCACCTCGCTGTGCTGCCCTACAGCTCGGGTACGACCGGCAACCCCAAGGGGGTGATGCTGACCCACCGCAACCTGGTCGCCAACGTCGCGCAGACCCGGCCCGTGCAGGACGTGCAACCCGAAGACGTCGTCATCGCGATCATGCCGTTCTTCCACATCTACGGAATGACGGTGTTACTCAACGCCGTTCTGCATGCACGGGCGCGGCTGATCATGATGGCGAGCTTCGATCTCGAGGAGTTCCTCGCCAACATCGCGAACCACAAAGTGACGGTGGCCTACATCGCGCCGCCCGTCGCGGTGGCGCTGGCCAAGCACCCCTTGGTCAACTCCTACGACATGTCGACGCTTCGTGCCGTGCTGTCCGGCGCGGCACCGCTGGACGAAGAGCTCGGCCACGCCGTCGCCGACCGCATCGGATGTCGCGTCGTGCAGGGATACGGCATGACCGAGCTCAGCCCCGTCAGCCATTGCACGCCTTTGGACGGCGGCAAGCACCTGGTCGGGTCGGTCGCTCCCATCGGCGCCGCGGGATGGACGGCGGCCAACTCGGCCTCAAAACTGATCGATCCTGCCACCGGCGACGAAATCAGCATTCCCGCAAAGGGTCTCAGCGAGACGGGCGAGTTGTGGTTCAAGGGCCCGAACGTGATGGCCGGTTACCTCGGTAACGAAGCGGCGACCAAGGAGACCATCGACGACGACGGCTGGCTGCGCACCGGAGACCTGGCCAGAGTCGATTCGTCGGGCTGCGTCTACATCGTCGACCGCCTCAAGGAACTCATCAAGTACAAGGGCTACCAGGTGCCGCCTGCCGAACTGGAAGCGGTGCTGCTGAGCCATCCCGCGATCGCCGACGCCGCGGTGATCGGCGTGCGTGACACCGAATCGGGCGAAGAGGTGCCCAAAGCGTTCGTGGTCAAGCAATCAGGTTCCGAGCTGACCGAGAAAGACGTGATGGACTTCGTCGCGGGTGAGGTCGCTCCGTACAAGAAGGTGCGGCAGGTGGCCTTCATCGACGCGATCCCGAAGTCGACCGCGGGAAAGATCCTGCGCAAAGATCTGAGACAGACCTCAGCTACGGAGTGAATCCCGCAGCGACTGTGCGGCACGCGCCTGCCGGTAGCCGAGAACCGCCCCGATCGCTGGTATCAAAATCAACCCGGCCACACCGGCCAACGGATCGGTGACTGTGACTGTGGTGCCGGTGCCGAACTCCCCCACCACCAGGTCAGCGGGCCGCATTCGCTCGACCGGCGGCAGCGGCGGCGGAAGGGGCGGGATGTTGATCTCGATCGCCGTTGGCACCGCAGGTGCTAAGGGCACCGCCGCTTGGGGCAGTGCGTCCCCCATGAGCACCGCTTCGCGCGCAGAACGAGGCTCGGCAACCTTCGTGCCCGGTATGCGGCCGTTGCCGAACGTCACATTGGGCGCATGAAACGGCGCAGTGGGCTGACCCGAGTAGCCGGATCCGCCCCCGGGTGCGGCCGCGGCCGACACGTTGTCGCCGACCGGCGCCTCGGCTATCGCCGCCGACCGCATCGCCGTCTGACCTTCGGGGGCCAAGCTCTGCACCACGAACAAATCCTCGGTGGCGCTTCCGCTGGTGCCCAGGTCCATCTTGGGCGGATCGAGATTCGGCTTCGAGTTGTTGTCGATGCCCGCGATGGTGCTGATGCCGTCGACGACGTCTGTTACGAAGTTGGACGCGGCGCGTTTCGCATAGCCGCCCTGCGCGCCGGAGCCGTTCTTCCGGTAGTCGTTGTTGTACTGCCCCGAACCATGCCTGTCGGCGGCGGCGTCAGCCGGGTTCGGTCCGACGATCAACAGAGATGCCGCGACGACGCCTGCTCCTGCCGCGATGCGGACTGTTGACTGCGCCACGATCCCTTTCCTGACCAACCGGGCGTACCAGCCCAGGGTCTCGCGCTTGCATTGTTACATAGACCTTTGCCCGGCAAACACTATTTCAAGACCGCCTCCGGGTCGTCGGCGATGGCGTCGGCCGCCTTCTGGACGAGGTCGATCGCGACGCGGGCCCACTGCGCTGTCGCTCCCGCCAACCCGCAGGACGGAGTGATGCCGACCCGCTCGCACAGCACGTCGCGGCGGAAGCCGAGTCGATCGGTCAGGTCGACGACCGACCGAGCCACCTCTTCGGCGGACGGCCGGTGCTCCGGCGCGGCGACGGGCACCACACCAAGCATCACGGTGCGGCCCGATTCGACGAATTCGCCGACAGCGTCGAGCGAGTCGGCCGTCAGCATCGACAGGTCGAAGGACACCGCGCGCAGGCTGCTGCGCTGCAGCAGCGGCCACGGCAGCTCGCCCGCGCAGCTGTGCAGCGCCACCGCGCCCCCGACCACGTCGACGCACTCGTCGAGGAGCGCCAACGCCACCGCCTCGTCGACCGGATGAACCGGCGACAGGCTGGACACCCCGGACAGCCGCCCCGAAAGCGCGGCGGGTAGCGACGGCTCGTCGAACTGCACGACGACCGGGCATTCCAGCCTTCGAGCAACCTCGGCGCGGTGGGCCGCAACGCCCTCGGCCAGCGAACGCGACAGGTCGCGCACGGCGCCCGCATCCGTGATTGCCCGATGCCCGTTGGACAGCTCCAAATGCGCCGCGAGCGTAATCGGGCCGGGCGCCTGCACCTTGACGGTCCGCTCCGCCCCGCGCAGACCCGCCTTCTCCCACGCCTCCTCGATCGCGTCGACGTCCTCGGCGAGCAGGCTCACTGCGCGGCGGGTGGCCGAACTGCGCCCCGCGGCGATCCGGTAGCCGCGAGGCACGGTGTCGAAGGCGATATCGACCAACAAGGCGGCCGCCCGGCCGATGAGGTCGGCGCCGATGCCGCGGGCGGGCAGCTCAGCCAGATGCGGCAGTCGATGCAGTTCACCGACGACGATTTCGGCGGCGTCGCGCGCCGATGTTCCCGGCCAGGACCCGATTCCGGTACCCGTGGCGAAGCCGCGCACGTCAGGAGCCAAATCGTTACTCGTCACTTCACCAACACTATTCGCCACACGGGCCACACGCGTTAGTCTGCGGAACAGGAAGGAGCGGACACCATGTCCTCAGCGGCTGGCCGACTGACGGTGTTGTGCGCCGTCGCGTTGCTGGTCGCAGGCTGCGCGCAGACCATCGAGGGCGTGGCAACGCGGACCGCACCCGGAATCGACGACGAATCGCAGTCGCCGGTGGATGTCGAATCGGTCATTCTCGACCAGGCCCAGATGCGGGCGATCACCGGCGCGGGCGAGAGCCTGACGATCGTGCCGAGCATGGACGGCAAGATCCCCGTCGACGTCAGCGACCTGATGAACGGGACGCCGCAGGAGTGCCAGTGGTACTTCGCCGAGACGCAGACGTTCGGCTCCGACGTCGAGGAGTTCCACAAGACGACGTTCCAGAACCCGCCCGAGGGCGGCATGATCTCCGAAGGCGCCGCGGCATACCGTGATCAGGAGACCGCCCGGCACGCCTTCGCTGATCTCGTCGGCCAGGTATACGACTGCGGGTCAACAGAACTCGGATCGACCTTCATCGGCGAGTGGACCGCCGACGCCGATACGCTGACAATGCGGTCGCCGGGTACCTGCGGCCGCGACTACCGGATCAAGAACGTCGTGCTGGCCGAAGTGTCGTTCTGTTCGTTCCCCGAGTCGGTGCCGGGAATCGTCATGACGAACATCATGGCCAAGGTGCCCGACTAGGTCCTCGCGTCGGACTCTCCCCCTACGCTTCGCGCGGGAGGTACCCCCACAACGCGGCTCGTACCTCGCCGCTTGATCGTGGTCCGACTAGGCACTGCGCGCGATGGTGGCGCTGGCGATGACTTCGTCGCCGTCGGCGTCGGGACGGTAGAGCACCATCGTCTGGCCCGGTGCGACACCCTGCAGCGGCGCCCGAAGATCGGCTACCAGGTGTCCGTCGCGTACCTCGGCCACCGCGTCGGCGATGCCGCCGTGTGCCCGCACCTGCACGGCACACTCGACCGGGCCCCGCAGCGCGGCGCCGGAGGTGAACACGGGTTTCTCGCCGACCAACGTCCATACCTGGAGGTCTCCGGCGGAACCGACGTGCACGGTCGCGGTTTCGGCGTCGATCGAGGTCACATAGCGCGGCTGGCCGTCCGCCCCCGGACCCGCGATGCCGAGCCCTTTACGCTGGCCGATGGTGAAGCCGTGCACCCCGTCGTGTTCGGCGAGCACCGTCCCGCCCGCATCGACGACGGTGCCGCGGCGGACACCGATGCGGCTGCCGAGGAACGCCCTGGTGTCGCCGGACGGGATGAAACAGATGTCATGGCTGTCCGGTTTCTCGGCGACAGCAAGGCCGCGGCGGGCAGCCTCCTCGCGGATCTGCGGCTTGGGAGTGTCACCGATCGGAAACAGCGCGTGTTGCAGCTGCTCTGCGGTCAGCACACCGAGCACGTAGGACTGGTCCTTGTCGCTGTCGACGGCGCGCCGCAGCCGCCCGCCTGATAGCCGCGCATAGTGGCCGGTGGCGACGGCGTCGAAGCCGAGTGCGAGCGCGCGAGCCGACAGCGCCGAGAACTTGATCCGCTCGTTGCACCGCACGCAGGGGTTCGGGGTCTCACCCCTTGCATACGACGACACGAAGTCGTCGATGACGTCTTCGGAGAATCTGTCCGCGAAATCCCAGACATAGAACGGGATGTCGAGGATGTCGGCGACCCGGCGCGCATCGCCCGCGTCTTCCTTCGAGCAGCATCCGCGCGAGCCGGTGCGCAGCGTTCCCGGAGTGGCCGAGAGCGCCAGATGCACGCCGACGACGTCGTGGCCCTCGTCGACCATCCGCGCGGCGGCGACCGACGAGTCGACGCCCCCGCTCATCGCGACCAGAACCCGCACTACTCAACAACTCCCGAGCTGGCCAGCGCCGCCTGGCGGGCCCGTTCCACCGCGGAGGGCAGCACCTCGAGCGCGGCGTCGACGTCAGCGTCGACGCTGGTGTGGCCGAGGGACAGCCGCAGCGACCCGCGAGCGCTGGCCGGATCGGCGCCCATCGCGATCAGCACGTGCGACGGTTGCGCGACTCCGGCCGTGCACGCCGAGCCCGTCGAGCATTCGATTCCCCTGGCGTCCATCAGCATCAGCAGCGAGTCACCCTCGCAACCACGGAAGGTGAAGTGCGCGTTACCGGGAAGCCGGTGTGCACCCGTCGCACCATTGAGCACGACGTCGTCGATACTCGAAAGCACGCCCTCGACCAGGCGGTCACGCAGCAAGGCCACCCGGGTGCCGGTGGCTTCCATGCCATCGATCGCAACTTCGGCGGCGGCGGCCATCGCCACTGCGCCTGCGACATCCGGTGTGCCCGAACGGACGTCACGTTCCTGTCCCCCGCCGTGCAGCAGCGGGACGCACGCGGTGTCGCGGCGCAACAGCAATGCGCCCGCACCGGTGGGGCCGCCGAACTTGTGTGCCGCGATGCTCATCGCCGACAGTCCGCTCGCGGCAAAGTCAACCGGTATCTGACCGACCGCCTGGACAGCGTCACTGTGCATCGGTATGTCGAATTCGGCTGCCACCGCCGCCAGTTCGGTCAGCGGCATGATCGTGCCGACTTCGTTGTTGGCCCACATCACCGTCACAAGCGCGACATCGTCGTGCTCCAGCAATGCATCGCGCAGCGCGGCTGGCGAGACCGATCCGTCCGAAGCGGTCGGCAGCCACGTCACCTCGGCGCCTTCGTGTTCGGCGAGCCATTCGACGCCGTCGAGCACGGCGTGATGCTCGACGGCGGTGGTGATGATGCGTCGCCGCTGCGGTTCGGCGTCTCGGCGTGCCCAGTAGATGCCCTTGACAGCCAGGTTGTCGCTCTCGGTGCCGCCCGCCGTGAAGATCACCTCGGATGGACGCGCGCCGAGCAGCTTGGCCAGTGTTTCGCGCGCCTCCTCCATGCGGCGGCGCGCCGCCCGTCCTGTGCCGTGGAGCGATGACGCGTTGCCGACCGTGGCCAGCACAGTCGTCATCGCCTCGATGGCAGCGGGATGCATCGGGGTGGTGGCGGCGTGATCCAGGTAGACCGACTTGTCAGTCGTCATAACCGTTCAATCTTAGCCGCCGGGGCGCGGCCGCCCTGAATGCCCGGTCAGGCGACCAGCGCGTGCCCGTGTGCTCGTCGTTCCCGACCCCCGCGGACCGCCGCCTCGCAGCGTGCCGCAAGGTCGCGCCGGTCGGTGCCCGGCAACTGCAGCGACTCGACCTGGACACCCACGATCGTGCGGCGCGCCGTGACCAGGCGACGGATCGACGCGATCAAGGTGTCGTCGCCGACATAGGCCGCCACCGTCGACGGTGTGCCGTCGCGGTGGTGGTAGTTGAGCCGAAGCGGCTGCACCGGCCTGCAGGCATCGACGGCTGCCTGGAACATCGCGGGCCGGAACTCGCCGTATGCAAGGCCACACCACGTGGTGCCCTCTGGGAATGCCACCACGGTCTGCCCCGCGCGCAGCCGCGCGGCGACCAATCCGACGACGTCGGGCAGCCGACGCAGGCTCGCCCGCTCGATCGGGATGACCTTCATCAGGCGGGCGGCGATACCCAGTGCGGGCCAGCTGATCATCTCGGCCTTGGCGACGAACGACCCCGGCATCACCGCACCGATGGAGAAGATGTCGACCCACGACACGTGGCCGCTGACGACCAGAACCCCGCGAAGGTTGCGGATCGGCCCGCCCGACACCGTGATTCGCATTCCGAGGGCACGCAGCATCAGCCGGCAGTAACCGCGTTGGACGTGCGAGCGGCCGGGCAGGGGGATCGCCAGCAGCGGAACCGCGGACAGCAGGACCACCGCGAGCGTCACTCGAACCGCGACCCGTACCGCGACCACGACGGGCTTGCCGCTTGGCGCGCTGCCCGCTGCCACGCAGGTCGCGTCGCACGTGGCGCGCGGAACCCAGGGGCTGTCGGTGTCACGACGCCATCCCGTCGGCCATCTCACTTGCCGCCGTGACCGACCTCAGCCGTTTCAGATATCTGGTGTCGGCCTTGCGTTTGTCGAGCAGTGCGGGAAAGTCGCCGACGCCGAATTCCGGGTCGTGTGCCGGTTCTCCCACACCTCGGCGCCGAGGCGCAGGTACCCGCGCATCAGCGGAGGAACCGAGACCCGCGCGGGTGGATCGATGGCGTCGAGCCCCCTGCCGTCGACGGTCACGGGCCGGTACGGGTACACGGTGTACTCGTCGGGGGCGGCGTGCCTTCGCAGCACGAAGTCCCTGACGCCGCGGATCTGGCTGCCGGGCGCGGCATCCGAATCGTCAACGGGTACCGACACGCAACCCGTGACGTAGTCATAACCGCATCGGTCGAGGTAGGCCAGGATGCCCCCCACATGAGCAGCACAACGGCGCCGTTGCGGTGGTCGTCGCGCACCACCGCGCGGCCCATCTCCACCAGCGACGGCCGCAAGAGATCAAGGGCGGCGACGTCGAATTCGGTCGCGTTGTCGAGCCCTCCGGCGGCGATGGCACCCGGCGGAGGAAGCATCCGATAGCAGCCGACCAGTTCGCCGGTGTTCTCCTCACGGACCAGCAGGTGGTCACAGAACTCGTCGAAGCGGTCCGCGTCGCGAC
>CAVWPQ010000003.1:0-335722 GCA_963756865.1 uncultured Actinomycetota bacterium
CCATCCTGTTAGTTGTTCGTGTCGAGCAGGGGGGCGATCTCCGCCGGGTCGAAATACTCGTCGATGCGACTGATCAGCCCACCTGCGCCCACTTTGATAACGATGCATACCCGCATTGAGATCAATCCACCGTTGCGACCGGCGGCGTGCAGGATGTGCTGCTGGACGAATCCGCCGTCGAAGAACTGCCTGTCGAGGATCTCATAGCGGCGCTCGGTGGTGGCGTTCATGAACCAGAAGATGACCGCCACGGCGCGCTTCTTGGTCTGGTCCTGCGGTTCGGCGGACTTCCAGACCAGGACATCGTCGTCCCACAGTGCCTCGACAGCAGGTGCGTCACCCTTCTCGATCGCTGTGAAGAGCCTGTCGGCGACGTCGGCGACGGTTGACCTCAAGTTCGGTTCAGGTACAACACTGTCAGTCATGGACCAGACACCCGCTCTCTCCCGTTTTGACGAGTTTTACCGAACGACCACCCCGCCGTGGGTGATCGGTGAACCGCAATCAGCGATCGTCGAGCTCGAACGCACCGGGCAGATCCGGGGCGCGGTGCTCGATGTCGGCTGCGGCACCGGCGAACACACGATCCTGCTCACCGGGCTCGGCTACGACGTGCTCGGCATCGACTTCGCGCCGGAGGCCGTCGAGCAGGCCCGCCGCAACGCCGACGACAAGGGCGTTGGAGCACGATTCGAGGTCGCCGACGCGATGAACCTCGCCGACCAGCCGGGCTACGACACCATCGTCGACAGCGCGCTGTTCCACATCTTCGACGACGGCGACCGGCCCCGATACGTCGCCAGCCTGCGTAACGCCCTCCGGCCCGGCGGCATCGTGCACGTCCTCGCGCTCTCCGACCAGGGTCGCGGCTTCGGCCCCGAGGTCAGCGGCGAGACGATCCGGGACGCGTTCGCCGACGGCTGGGAGTTGGAGGCGCTCGAGCCGACGACCTATCGCGGTGTCGTCACCGAGATCCACGCCGAGCAGCTCGGACTGCCGATCGGCAGCCGCGTCGACGAGCCCGCGTGGCTGGCTAGGGCCAGGAAGGTCTAGCGAGGGCCTCACCCGTCGCTCCGACTCGCGCGCGAGTTTGTCGCTCTGTTGTCGCTGACCAGGTGCGACTGTGCGGCTATGTAAGCGCACGCGGCGCGTCGCGGACGAATCCGCACACTCGGCGGGCGCCGTCGGTGATGCGGCCGATCCGACCTCAATCGTCACGTCGCCTCGTCATAGCCGGGATGTGCGACGGCCAATCGATGCCTGACGAGCTCACGAAGGCACGGCAGCACATCGGCTGCCCTTCCGTCGAGATCGCCTGCCCGGATTGCCGCCGCAAGGTGTTCTTCGTCCGGGTAGCCCAGAAGGTCGGGTGCGGGTCGGTCGTCGGTCAGTTCGCGCTCGACTATCCGCAGCACGTTTGCGGCGACCCTGGCGTGGAAGGACACCTGAGCATCGGTAGCTTGGCGGACGTCGGAATCCAGGAAGTCGGCGACCGCCGCGATCAGTTCGGCGGCCGTCGGCCGCCCGTAGAGGGAGCTCATCGTGGACTCCCGCCGTCTGTGCTCCTCACGTGCGCGTCCCCTTCCAGCAGATCCAGCACATCCCATTCGGTTTCGCTGACGCGGCGGCCGATGGCGGCCAACTCGACTGACGGGGTCTGCCCGGACAGGTGGCGCTCGGCCTGGAACCGGCAGATGACGCCCCACCGCAGCGTCGCGACCGTCAGGTGCCAGCGGAACGCATCGCGGTCGAGATCGATGCCCGCGGCCTCCTCGTAGGCGGACAGGAAGCTCTCGACGCTGCCGAGGCCGCCCGCCCCGAGCACGTCGGGCGCGCCGAAGCGCCAGGCCCGGATGCAGAACCAGGCGAGGTCCTCGTAGACCTCGCCGATGTGGACGAGTTCCCAGTCGAGCACGGCGGCAAGGCCGGATTCGTCGACGATCAGGTTGCCCATGCGGAAATCGCCGTGCACCAGCCTCGGTGGCGTCTGCGGCGGCCGGTTCGCGGCCAGCCATCGGAACGCCCACTCGAATGTCGCTGTGGTATCGCCCATTTCGTCGAGCCGGTCGCGCCATTCGGACAGCTGTTCGGAGCGCTCCAGTCCGATGCCGGCCGGGTCGGCCCGGTGGATCGCGGCCAATGACTGCGCGCATTGGCGCAGCAGTCGCTCGCGGCCTGCGTCATCCAGCGACCGGTGGATACGCCTGACGATGGTCTCACCCGCGATCGCATTGCAGATCAGATAGGGATTACCCAGTGCGGCAGGTGAATTGTCGGCAGCGAGGATGTGGGGGACAGGTGCCCCAGCGGCCGCGGCTCTCTGCTGGACGCTTGCCTCCAGCTCCATGCCTGCGTGCATATCGTCGGGTGGCCCGGTACGCAGGATCAGGGCCTGACGGTCGTGGGGGCCGACGGCGTCGAAGGCCCACGTGGTGCGGCTGGCTCCGCCGGTCAGCGTGGTGAGGTTCTCGATGCTCACCTCGCCGAGGACCGGCGCAAGTACCTCTGCCAGTTGCTGTTTCACCTGCGGCCGAAACCGAAGAGTCGCTGTGCCACCCGCCGGATCTGGATCTCCTCTGCGCCCTCGGTGATCCGGTAGCGGCGGTGATGACGGTAGATGTGCTCGAACGGTTCGTGCCGGCTGTAGCCCACGCCCCCGAGCACCTGCATGGCCCGGTCGGCGGCGTCGCAGACCAGTCGGTTGGCGCGGTAGTTGGCCATCGATACTTTGTCCGACACCTCCATGTGGTGGTTGCGGTCCAACTCCGAGGCCGCATAGCGCACGAGCAGCCGCACCATCTGCGCCTCGGTCTGCAGTTCCACCAGCGGCCACTGCACGGCCTGGTTCACCGCGAGCGGCTTGCCGAACACTATGCGCTCTCCGGCATACTCCACTGCCCGATCGATGCAGTGCTGGGCGGCACCCAAGCTGCTGGCCGCCTGCCGAATCCGGTTCTCGTGCAGGAAGGTCTGACCGACCTCGAGGCCGCGGTCGACCTCACCGAGGATGGCGTCGCCGGGCACCCGGACGTCTTTGAGCTCGACCTCGCCGTGGTCGGTAGGCATGTTGAACGTCCACCAGTAGTACGGCACGGAGAACCCCGGCGCGTCGGTCGGCACGAGAAACGCCGTGATACCGCGGGCCTGGCCTGCTTCACCCGACGTGCGAGCGAACACCAGGTCGTGGGTCGCCCGGTGCACACCGGTGTTGAACCGCTTGGCCCCGTTGATGACCCAGTCCTCGCCGTCCAGTACAGCTGTGGTCTCCAGCCAGGTGGCGTCGGAACCGTGGTTCGGTTCGGTCAGCCCGAACGCCATCGAGCGCTCGCCGGTGATCAGCGCGTCGGTCCACTCCCGCTTCTGCGCGTCGGTGCCGAACCGGTCCATCATGATCACCTGAGGGAAGTTGCCGACGATCGACGATTCGTCCTGTAGGTCGTTGTGCAGGCCGAGACCCTTGTGCGCCAAGTGCTCCCGGATCACGGCCATGTCGATGTTGCTGCCGTCTCGGCCGCCGAACTGCGAAGGCAGGCCGTAGCGCAGCCAGCCGGCCGCATCGGCGCGTCTGCGCATCTCGCCGAGCAGGTCCTCCCATTCCCGCCGCGGGATCCCGCCGTTGTCCCAGTCGGTGCGGGCGTTCTCGCGGCGGTGGTCGAAATACTGGATGTTCTCGCGCTCCAGCGGTTTGATCTCTGCCTCGATGAACGCGTCCATCTCGGCCAGCAGGCCAGGAAGGTGCTCGGGGAGAGCAAAATCCACGGTGAACTCCTTTTCTATTTGCTCCTCGCGTGCGCGGCTTCCTTGTGAGTCCGTCAGAACCCGTACAGCGTCTTCTTCCAGATCGTCGACAGCGTCGCGATGGCGTCCTCGTCGTCGATCTTCATGCCGAGACCGGAGCGGCCGACGAAGACCGTGGTGAAGTTCTCGAACAGCAGCGCGATCGCGGCGGCGGTGTGCTCGGGATTGAGCTCGGTGCCGTGGCCCTGCTCCTGTGCCCGCCGGACGGAGGCGGCCACGATGTCCATGCCGAAGCGCCTGAACTCATTCTGCACATCGGCGAATCGGCTCTGGGTCGCGGCCAGCTGAGCGACCGCGATCATGATCCCGATGTTCTGCTTGAACATGTTCCAGTAGCCGGTGACCACCGAGTGAAAGAATTCGCTGTCGTACGGAGATTCGGGCAGATGCAGGCTCAACCCGGACGGCGTCACGATGTCGCGGAGGAAGGACTCGGCCAACGCGGCGAGCAGGTCCTCCTTGTCGGTGTAGTAGCGGTAGAACACCGCGGGCGACTTACCGGCCGCGGATGTGATGTCGGCCAGCGTGGTGCCGTGAAAACCGCGTTCGGCGAACAGCTTTCTGGCGGCCTGCTCGATGGCATGCCGGGTCTGGCGGCCCTTCGGTGTCAGCGTTCCCGACGCCGTGTTCCGCACGGTCTACTCACCGAGCATTCGGTCGCCCGCGCGCAGCAGCGCACCGGGCAGTTCGTGTCCGACGGCCGTCTGCGCGACGCGGGCCGCCGCGATCGCCGCGTTCAGGTCGACGTCGACGTGAATTCCGCTGTCGCGCAGCAGATAGACCAGGTCCTCGGTGGCGATGTTGCCGCTCGCGCCAGGGGCGAACGGGCAGCCGCCGAGGCCGCCGACAGAGGCGTCGAGCCGGGTGATGCCCGCGCAGACGGCGGCGTACGCGCTGGCAAGCCCTGCGCCCCGGGTGTTGTGGAAGTGGGCGCCGAGCGGGAGTTCGCCGGACAGCGGCCGGACCTGGGCGACCAGGTCGCTGACCCGCTTGGGCGTCGTGGTGCCGATGGTGTCCGCGATCGCCAGCCGGTCGGCGTCGTTGTCGCGGGCCGCCTTCACGATGTCGAGCACACGCTGCGGCGGTGTCGGGCCGTCGAACGGGCAGTCCCACGCGGTGGCGATGATGACCTCGACCGTGGCTTCGCTGTCGTGTGCGATGGCGACGATGTCGGAGATCTGCGCGACGGCGTCCGCGGTGGACTTGCCGACGTTGGCGCGGCTGTGGCCGTCGGCGGCCGAGACCACGTACTCGATGGAGTGCAGGCCCGCGGCGATCGCGCGCTTTGCACCGTTCGGACTGGCCACAAGGGCGGAGAACTCGACGCCGTCAAAGTTGGCCAACTCGGCGGCCAGTTCGGCCGCGTCGGCGAGCGCGGGCACCTTGCTGGGCGACACGAATGCGGTGGCCTCGATCTCCTTGACGCCGGTCGCGACGATCGCCTCGAGCATCTTGACCTTGTCCGCCAACGAGATCGGATCCTCGATCTGCAGGCCGTCGCGCATCGCGACCTCGCGGATGTCGACGTGTTCGGGTAGCCCGCTCATATCACGCCCGCCTCCTTCAGCGCGGCCAACTCGGCGTCCGTCCTGCCGAGCAGGCCGCAGAACACCTCGTCGTTATGCTGACCCGGCCGGGCCGAACCGGCGTTGCGGATGGTTCCCGGCGACTCCGAAAGCACCGGCACCACGCCGGGTCCCTTGACGTTTCGCTCGATGCGTTCGTCCCAGTGGTCGGCGATCATCCCGCGCGCCTGCAGCTGGGGATCGACCACGACCTCGGCCACCGTGTTGATCGGCCCGCTGATCACCCCGGCCTCCGACAGCGTGGAGATGATGTCCTCGGGCCCGCGCTCGGCCGCCCAGTCACCGATGATCTTGTCCAGCTCATCCTGATTGCGGCCGCGTGCAACATGATTGGCGAACCGGTCGTCGGTGGCCAACTCGGCCTGGCCCATCGCCGCGCACAGCCGCCGGAAGACGGTGTCCTGATTGGCGGCGATCACCACCCAGCTGCCGTCGGCGCTGCGGTAGATGTTCGACGGCGCGATACCCTCGAGCCTGGTGCCGGACGGGCCACGGATGACACCGCCGACGTCATAGTCGGGGATCGTCGACTCCTGCACCGCCAGACAGGATTCCGTCAACGCGGCGTCGACGATCTGGCCCTCGCCGGTGACGGTGCGACGGTACAGCGCGGCCATCGCGCCCTGGGCGGCGAACATACCCGCAAGGCTGTCGCCGAGCGAGAGCGCGAGCCGCGGCGGCGGTCCGCCGGGGAATCCGTTCATGTGCCGCAGCCCGCTGGCGGCCTCGGCCACCGACGCGTAGCCCGCCTTGTGCGCGTCGGGTCCGGTCTGGCCGTAGCCGGAGACCCTGACCAGGATGATGCCCTTGTTGCGGGCGGCCAGCGCGTCGTAGCCGAGTCCCCACTTCTCCAGGGTGCCCGGCCGGAAGTTCTCGACGATGATGTCGCTGCGCTCGACGAGGTCGAGGAACAGGTCGCGGCCGGCGGACTCACGCAGGTTCAGAGTGACGGCCTTCTTGTTGCGGGCATGAACCGTCCAGAAGAAGTGATGTCCGTCGAGTTCGGCCTGCCCCCAGGTGCGCAGCGGATCCGGCGCGCCCGGCGGCTCGATCTTGATGACCTCGGCGCCCATGTCGCCGAGCAGTCGGCCCGCGAACGGTCCCGAGATCAACGTGCCGACCTCGATGACGCGGACCCCGTCCAGCGGTCCTGTACTCATTGCGAGAACCCGTGCCTGTGCAGCCATTCCGTACAGATGCCGACGGCCTTGGCGCGGGTCTCGCGCTGATCCGGTCCCGAGTAGTAGTGGTTGGCGCCAGGGATTTCGTGCATTTCCTTGTCGGGATGCCCGATCGCCTCGTACAACCGGCGGGTATGGCTGGGCGTGCAGGCGTCGTCGGCCAGGTTGCCGATCACCAAGGCGGGCACCGCGATATCGGACCCGCATTTGACGGCGTCGCCGTTGGCGTCGTCGTAGCTCCACTGCGACAGCCAGCTGCGCAGGGTGCAGAACCGAGCGAGCCCCACGGGGCTGTTGTTCACCAGCTGCGGTTCACCCAGGTAGGTCATCCTTGGCGCCCGCTCGTTCGGGTCGACCGCGGGATCCAGCCAGCGGGGGTCGGCCATGGTGCCGTGCACGACGAAGCCGAACTCGTCCTCGGGGCGCCCGGCGGCCTTGAGCTCAGCGAGCTTTTCCTTGACCCACTTGGTGATTCGCCGGTTCCGGGCGATCTGTGCTTCTCGGTACCGCCCGAGAAACTCCTCGGTGTACGGCGGCTGGTTAGGGTTGTCCGGGTTGTACAGGTCCAGCTCCGGGTCACGCTTCGACGGGTCGGACTCGTCGAGGATCGACGCGTCGAGCCATTCGGTGAGCGTGCCGTGCCTGCTGACGTGCGCGGCGAGCAGCATGATGGCGTCGGCGGGGATCAGGCCGAGCTTGGTCAGGTCGGGTCCGTCGCCCGACGGGCTCGCCGTGA
This sequence comes from uncultured Actinomycetota bacterium, assembly GCA_963756865.1. Classification (GTDB taxonomy): domain Bacteria; phylum Actinomycetota; class Actinomycetes; order Mycobacteriales; family Mycobacteriaceae; genus Mycobacterium. Next base: position 7,302 of record CAVWPQ010000003.1, read on the forward strand.
TCGTCGGGTTCTGCGCCTGCTGCTGGTAGAACACCGACAACGAACCGCCGCCGCTCCAGCCGGCCAGCACGACCTTCGAATAGCCCAACCGGTTCTTGGCATCCTTGATGCATTCGCCGAGGTCCTCGACGACCTTCTCCATCATCAGTGCGACGTCGGTGCCGCGGAATCGGCTGTTGCAGTAGATGACGTGGTGGCCGCCACGGGCCAGCGCGTTGATCATCGGCAGGTACGCGCCGCCGCCGATGGGGTGCATGAACACCAGCACGGTGTCCGACGGTTTGTCCTTCGGCTTCAGAAGGTAGCTCTCCATCACGACCAACTCGGCGACGCCGCCGTAGGTGTCGCGGACTCCAGAGTTGTTCTGGTAGGCAACGAGATACGGGATGCGGTCGTAGTCGTACTTCACAGGCGCCTCTGCGGTGGTCATCAGTGTCCTCGCTTCTTCGCGCAAGCGCTCATCAGTGTTGGCCCCTGTGGGATGTCGCGGCCGGCGCCGCTCCGAGATCGTTGGCCAATACTTCGTCTGACGGGATGAGCCTGCGACGGGTGTCGATGGCGATCACCGACCAGTCCACCCTGTCGTACTCGTCGAACTTGCGACGCGCCCTCTCGCGCGCCTTCTCCGGTGCGCCGTGGTGAACGCCTTGGGGTGCATGGGAAATCAGCCCTGGTGGCATCGGGATGCCGTAGAGCGAGCCTGCGTGGAAGAACGCGATCTCGTCGAAGTCGACGTTGCGGTGATACCAGGGTGTGCGCTCGGTGCCCGGCACGCCCTCGGCGGGCTTGGGCAGGAAATTCATCACGTAGACGCCGGTGGCCTGCATGAAGAGGTGCACGGTCGGCGGCAGGTGCACGCTGTCCGACGTCACCACGTTGTAGTCGGAGATGTTGAATGTGAACGGGAAGTTGTCGCCGCGCCACCCCTCCACATCGAGCGGATGGTGTTGGTAATAAAGAGAGGTCGTTCCAGCTCCATCGATCGGGGAGTGGATCAGCCGCACTTCGTACTCGTCGCGTCCGTCATCATCCATAGGCGCGGGATCAGGTATCACCGCCTGCGACGGGTCGAACGGAAAGTGCCTGCCGAGGCTGCCGGGCGGAGGCACCCTCAGCTCGTCGGTCGTCTGGATGAGCAAGACCGTCGACGCGCCGCCGTCGTCACTATCGGGCACCTGCCGGAACGTGCACGCCTTGGGGATGTACACCCAGTCGCCTTCGCGGTAGCGCAGCGGGCCGAACTCGGTCTCGATCAGGCCTGCTCCTTTGTGCACGAACCACAGCAGGTCGCCGTCGACGTAGCGGACGAAGTACGGCATCGGCTCGCAGCGCCGGGACAGCAGCACCTGGCAGTCGGCGTTGGAGAACAGCAGCATCGGGCCGCCCGCCGCGTCGGTGGCATCGCTCGGCTTCAGCTCACTGGCCAACACGTCGACGGGTCGCAGCGGGCCCGCGCTGCGGTACGCGGTCGGGTCGTTGCGGCGGTACATGTTGGCGGTGCGGCCGGTGAACCCGCCGCGGCCGAGCTCGTCGTCCTTGAGCCCGTCGAGGTCGGCGTGCAGCCGCCGCGGGGTGGTGCCTTTTCGCAGGTGAATGAACGATTCCATGGTCCGCTTCCCCGTCGACGGTGTGCTGAAAAGTAAATCCGACGTTACTTTTTTCGAGGGCCCGCGTCAACGCCTCAACCGATGGGTGCCGTTATGGCGGGAAGACCTGCTTGATGCTCCCGTCGGGGTTGACTTGCATGAAGCCGGTGCCAGGGGCCATGGAATAGACCGCCAACTCCAGACCGCCACCCTCCACACCGCTGACGATCATGTAGACCTGCGAGTTGGCGGGCGGCGCACCGAGAGCCTGCGGCGCGCCCGCCAACGTTGCGGCCACCGCGCCTACGTCGAATGCGCTGAGGTCGGCGAGAAAATCGAAGGCACCGGTCGTGGTGTCAGAGCCCCAGCTCTGCCACTGGCCACCGCGATACGTGAAGTCCTGTTCGACGTGGCTGTTGTCGGGTGCGACCCGCTCGATGATCGCGTAGTCGGGGTAGACGTTCAGTTGGAATCCCATGGTGTCCCCGAAGCGATTTCGGATGCTGTCCAGCAGAGCGTTGAGCCCGTCGGCGGTTTGCAGCTCCGACGGTCCGGACGTAGGGGACGAGGGCGGGTCGGTCGGAATGGAGATGGTGAACGGCATAGACGTGATCACGGTCGGGGCGCCTGCCTGGCGTTGATCGCGGGGCGCAGCGGTCGGGGTCGAGCGAGACCCGGAACCGTCGTCGGGCCAGACGATGACGACGACCACCGCCGCAGCGATGACGAAGACGGTCACCAAGCTCGCCAAAATCAGGACTGCCGGCTGGCGCCACCACGGCGGCGAAGGGTGGCCATGATCGGGGCCGGGGGTGGGAGGCCACGGCGGAGTTCCCTGCGTGCCGTATTGGGTGGGAGCGCCTGCCGCTACCGCATGCGGCGCGGTATAGGGGTACTGCACCGCCGGAGGCGGTGGCGGACCCCAATTGCTCGCGGGGACAGGTGAACTCGGGGCAATCGATCCCGAGAGCGCGGCGCGGGCGGCCGCAGCCAGTTCCCTTGTCGTCCCGTAGCGCTTGGCGGGGTTCTTGGCCATGCCGGTCGCGATGACCTCGTCCACTTGGTGCGGTAACCCGGGCACCACGGTCGATGGCCGCGGCGGCGGCTCCGTCAGGTGGCCGGTGATCTGGCGTTCCATGCTGTCGCCCGGATACGGCTGGACGCCGGTTAGGCACTCGAACAGAACGCACGTCAGCGCATACGTGTCGACCGTTGCCGCGTCGGCTTTATCGGCGGTGAATCGCTCGGGTGCCATGTAGGCGAAGGTGCCGATCGTGGCGCCCGTGCTTGTCAGCTTCGTCGCACCCGCCGCGCGGGCGATACCGAAATCGATGAGGTACGCGAAGTCGTCTTCGGTCACCAGAATGTTCGACGGTTTGACGTCGCGGTGCACAAGGCCGACGCGGTGGGCGGCGTTCAGCGCGGCGGCTATCTGCTCGATGATCGAGACGGCGCGGTGGGGTGCAAGGGGACCGTCGCGGGCGATCAGTTCGGTGACGGTCTTGCCGTCGATCAGCCGCATGGTCACGTACAGGCGGTCGTCGATCTCACCGAAGTCATGGATCGGGACGACGTGAGGTTCGTCCAGCCTGGCCGCCATCTGGGCCTCCCGGCGGAACCGCGCCTGGTACTGCTCATCGTCTGCGAGGTTCGGCGGGAGCAACTTCAAGGCGACCACCCGGTTCATGGCGGTATCGAACGCCCTCCACACTTCGCCCATGCCGCCGCGACCCAGAAGCTCGACCAGCCGATACCGGCCGAACGGTGTGCCGTCCACGGGCTCACCCTAAAACGCGTCGACGTCTCAGTCGGTCAGATCGACCCGGATGGTGAGCAGGTTGGTGCCGAAGGTGCGCACACCGAAGCTGTTGAACTGCGGCAGCGAGCGCAGCCGTTCGTGCGGATCGTCGTCGGGCATCAGATGGGCGGTGCCGCTGTGCCATTGGCCGCGCAGCCGGATTCGGACCTTCGGGTTGGCCTTGATGTTCTTCACGTACTGCGATTTCTCGCCGAACTCCGAGACGAACCAGAACTCGTTGCCCACCTTGCTGCCGTCAAGCGGGGTGTGGCGCGGCTTCCCCGACTTGCGTCCGGTCGTTTCCAGCAGCGTCTGGATGGGCAGCCGTCGCATCAGCGGGTTGGCCACCCGCCTCTGAAAGAACGTGGTGAAGCGGTCGCGAACGTCGTCAGCCATGGTGGCTCCTTTCAGACCATCGAGGTTCGTGGGACATCCATTCCCAGAATCAGCGCGCCGGCCAGCTCGCGGCTGGTGTCGTAGTCGAACACCACATGCCCGGACAGTACGTCGACGTCGCGTTTGATGCGCTGTAACGGGTTGTCCAGGAAGTGCGCGCTTGCCCCCGACGCGCCGAGCAACCGGGCGATGACGTCGCGTGACTCGTGCACGATGTGCGCGGCAGCCAGCCGCGCCTCGCCGCGAACCGGTCGGGGCACGGGATCGCCTGCGGCGATGAGGGTTTGGAGCTGACCGACAGTGTCGTCGAGCAGCCCCCGCAGAGCCCGAAGCCGCACCCTGGCCTCGCTGAGATGGGCCTGGGCGATGGGTTTGTCCTTCTGCGTGACGCCCTCATAGGCCAGCACACGCTGCGAGAGACGTTCGGCGTAGATGTCCGCCACGCGTTCGGCACTGCCGAATGCCGGCATCGCCGCCAGCAGCGCCAATGCGGGCACCATCGGCCAGCGATAGGTGTCGCAGTCGTGCAGGGCGGCACCCGGCGCGGTGCCCTTGTAGATGTCGGTGACGCGCACCAGTCGGTGGGCGGGGACGAAGGCGTCGGTGACCACGACGTCGTTGGAACCCGTCGCGCACATCCCGTCGGTGTGCCAGACGTCGGGGATGGTGGCGTCTTCGATCGGCAGCAGCGCCAGCGCCGGGTATATGCCGGTGTCCGGGCCGCACAGCGCGCCGACGATGACCCAGGTGCCGTGCATCACCCCGGTAGCCCACGACCACCGTCCCGACAGCCGGATACCGCCGTCGACGGCGACACCGCGGCCGGTTGGCGCAAGGGGAGCGGGCGCCAGGAACGGCCGGGTTGCGAACGCCTCCTCCTGAGCCTGCTCACCGAACAGCGCCATCATCCAGTTGTGCAGGGTGTAGAAGCCCAGCGTCCAGGCGCTGGAGGCGCATCCGTGGGCCATCCGGCGGACCGGGTCGAGAATCTCCTGCCACGGGGCCTGTAGGCCGCCGTAGCGGGCAGGCACGAGCAGTTCCGGCAGCCCGGACGCGATGTAGTCGTCGACAGTTGCAGCGGGGAGCCGACGCCGTTCTTCGGCGTCCTGTGCGCGCTGCGCCAGGTTGGCGACGAATTCTGCGCTGATATCCGGCGACTGAGAAGGAATGGCCTGGGCCGAGGTCATGGTCGCGAACGTACCATACTTTTTGGTATGGAAGCGGATCAGCGCGACAGCATGAGATCGAGGAAGCGCTCCCTGCGGGCCAACCCGCGCGCGTTCGGCGTCTGCCCCGAGAGGTGGAGAAAGCCGATGCCCGCCGCGAAGGTGGCGTTGGCGCGCAGGTCGGCGTCGTCTGCGTCGAAGCCGTGATCGACGAACGCCTGCCGAACGGCGTCGAGGACCCGCTGATCGGCCGCTCGCACGCTGGCCGCGACGGCATCGTCGGTTCTGGCCCACTCGCGCATGGCCCGCTCCAGCGTCCAATGCCTGGCGCTCATCAACGACGACATCATTTGCGACAGCCGCTCCCGCGGCCCGATACCCGACATATCGGTGAAATGGCGTCGGTCCTCGTCGCGCAATTCCCCCCACGCCATCCTCAGCGTTGCGCGATAACCGGCGATGTCGGTGAAGTGCCAGTAGAAGCTGCCTTTTGTGACCCCGAGTCGGCTGCACAGGCGGTCGATCTTCAGCGCCGTGATGCCCTCTTCAGCGAGGATTTCGAAGCCCGCCGCGACCCAGTCGTCAACGGTTAACCGGCTGGTGGCAGCCCCGCCGCGGTCGATGGCCATCAGAGGCCAGGATACGTCGAACGGCCCGAAGGAGAGCGTTGCCCTCGGGGTGTCAATTGACTCTGGCGTCACGATAAATTTCGCTTACGAATAAGCCACAGACCGGCCGCCCGGGTTTTCCCTGCCTTGTTCACATGTTTTACTCACAACGCACAACTGAGATACTTCGGTCCGCTCGGATGCTGTAGAGCGGGCAAGACAGGGTATTGGCGTTCGCGATAACCGAAAGATGGATGGACTGCTGTTATGACCTTCGTTGACAAGTTCCGAGGCCGTTGGGCGCGCAGGTTCACAGTCGCTGCTCTTGCGGCGCTCCTGCTACCGGGGATCATCGGCTTCGCGGGAGGATCGGCGACGTCGAGCGCGTTCTCCCGTCCGGGGCTGCCCGTTGAGTACCTGATGGTTCCGTCCCCCTCGATGGGCCGCGACATCAAGATCCAGTTCCAGAAGGGCACCGGGTCGCATTCGGTGTTGCTTCTCGACGGTCTTCGCGCCCGCGACGACTTCAACGGCTGGGATCTGGAGACGCAGGCCTTCGAGTGGTACTACGAGAGCCCGCTGTCGGTCATCATGCCGGTCGGCGGCCAGTCCAGCTTCTACACCGACTGGTATCAGCCCGCCTGCGGCAACAACGGCTGCCAGACCTACAAGTGGGAGACCTTCCTGACCGCCGAGCTGCCTCAGTGGCTGTCGGCCGAAAGGGGCGTATCCACCACCGGCAACGCCGCGGTAGGCCTGTCGATGTCCGGTAACTCGGCGATGATCCTGACGGTGTACCACCCGGAGATGTTCATCTACGCCGGCTCGCTCTCGGCCTTCCTCAACCCCTCCGAGGGCACATGGCCGTTCCTGATCAACCTGGCCATGGGTGACGCGGGCGGCTACGACAGCGGTCCGATGTGGGGTCCGGCGGAAACCGATCCCGCGTGGAAGCGCAACGACCCGATGGTGCAGATCCCGGCGCTCGTCGCGAACAACACCCGGCTGTGGGTGTACTGCGGCAACGGCACGCCGAACGAGCTCGGTGGCGGCGACCTGCCCGCGACCTTCCTCGAGGGCCTGACCATTCGGACCAACGAGACCTTCCGCGACAACTACATCGCCGCGGGCGGTAAGAACGCCGTGTTCAACTTCCCGGCCAACGGCACGCACAGCTGGGGATACTGGGGCGCGCAGCTGCAGCAGATGAAGCCCGATATGGAGAGCTACCTCGGGTAATCAGCGCCTGATCGTAGGACTGTGACCTACCCCCGTCGAGGGTCTCCTCGGCGGGGGTTGGTTTTGCGCCATGGAGATGCACGTGCCGAGATGTCCTGCGACGCAGGGCACGCCGTTCATCGTCGGCGCCGGGCCACCGGAGATGACGGTCGGCACACCGTCGCCGTAGGGCGCATAGTTCGAGTTGTCGCCCGCGGGTTCGGCAGCAGCAGTCGGCGCTGCGGCGATGGCGGCGGCGCACACGGCGACGAGCAGTAGGCGCACTAGAAGCCTCCGGACACCGTGACCACGGCCCGGCCGGAGTGGCGGCCTTCACGAATCTCATCGAGGACTGCGACGATGTCCTTGACGTCGACGTCGTTGGTGATGTCCGAAAGATGCTGCGGTGCAAGCGTGCTGCCCAGCTTCTCCCACAGCGCGCGACGCGGGGCGATCGGCATCTGAACCGAGTCCATGCCGAGAAGCGACACTCCGCGCAGGATGAACGGCAGCACGGTGGTGCTCAACCCGGGTCCTCCGGTCAGGCCGCTGGCGGCGACGGCGCCGCCGTAGCGCAGCGTGCTGAGCACGTCGGCAAGCGTCTTGCCGCCGACGCAGTCGACGGCGCCTGCCCACCGGGTCTTGGCAAGTGGGCGCGGCTTGGCGTCGGGATCCTCTGGCAGTCGGCCGATGACGTCGGCGGCGCCGAGTGCCTTTAGCTTGTCGGCGACACCGTCGTTGTCGGCCTTGCCTGTCGACGCCACCACTTCGTAGCCTGCGGCGGACAAAAGATCGATGCTGACCGACCCGACGCCGCCCGTCGCGCCGGTCACCACGATCGGACCGTCGTCGGGCTTGATACCCCAGTCGATCAGCGCCTGCACGCTCATCGCCGCGGTGAAGCCCGCGGTTCCGATGGCGGCGCCGTCGTGGGCGCTCAGCGAGCCGAGCGCGACGACCCAGTCGGCGGGCACTCTGGCGTATTCGGCGTAGCCGCCGTTGCGGCCGGTGCCGATCTCGTATCCGTGGGCAAGCACGGCGTCACCGACGACGAAGTCGGGCGACTCCGATGCGACGACCTCGCCGGTGAGGTCGATGCCGGGCACGAGCGGATAGTCGCGCACCACACCGCCGTTGGGCGTCACCGCGAGCGCGTCCTTGAAGTTGACGCTGGAGTAGGCGACCCGGATCGTCACATCGCCGGGCGGGAGGTCGGACTCCGTAAGGGTCTCGACCGCACAGTCGATGCGATCGTCGTTCTTACGGGCGACAAGGGCCGAGAAGTTGTCCATAGCCCCGACGCTAGTCGGTCAGCCGCCCCGCATGAGACCGGAACTCGAGTAGCGAAGTACTCAATGCAGGCGCATGGTCGCCACTTAGCGTTTGCGTATGCAAACAGGCGCACGTCGCCATCAACGGAAGGAAAAGCCATGAAACAGGACACACTGCGCGAGGACCAGCGGAGAGTCGCCGAGGAGGTCGGTGACGATCTGGAGCGCGCCTTCACCGCGGCGCACGAGAAGCTGACCGCCGCAGGCCTTGACGTCGATGACTCATCTACCGCCTGCCAGTTGTGCGGCTGTGACGGGTTCGCCGGGCTCACCGGAACCTGCACCACGAGCGGCTGCGGGCACCGGATCCAGAAGCACATCGGCCTGACCTGAGCCACGCTCACCGACTGCGGCTACTTCAGTTCGGCTGACGACAGGCCGAGCAGCCTGCGCGCCACCACCAGCTGCTGAATCTGCTGGGTGCCCTCGAAGATGTCGAGGATTTTGGAGTCGCGGGCCCACTTCTCCAGCAGCGTCTCCTCGGAATAGCCTGTGGTGCCCGCCATTTCGACGGCCTTGAGGGTGATGTCGGTGGCGACCCGGGCCGCCTTGGCCTTGCCCATCGACGCTTCCTTGCTGTTCGGAATGTCGTTGTCGGCCTGCCATGCCGACCGGACCATCAGCAGGTAGCCGGCTTCCCAGTCGGCTTCCATCCGCAGGAATTCGGCGGCCGCGGCGCTCTGGGAGTGTGCGGGCTTGTCGTAGGAGATCTCCACACCCGCGTCGGTGAGAATCTTCCGCAGGTCCTCGAGGGCGGCGCGGGCGATGCCGACCGCCATCGCGGCGACGACGGGTCGCGTGTTGTCGAAGGTCTCCATCACGCCCGCGAAGCCCTTCTCGACCTGGATCTCGGGGCTGCCGAGCAGGTTGTCCTTCGGGATGCGCACGTTGTCGAAGCGGATCGCGGCGGTGTCGGACGCCTTGATGCCGAGCTTGTCCTCGAGTCGCTCGACGGTCACACCGGGGTACTCGCGCGGCACGATGAACGACTTGATCGCCGCGCGGCCAAGCGACTTGTCCAGCGTCGCCCACACGACGATGTGCGTGGCGCGCGACCCGGCGGTGACGTAGATCTTCTCGCCGTTGATGACGTACTCGTCGCCGTCGAGCTTGGCGGTTGTCGACACCGCGGCCGAGTCGGAGCCGAAGCCCGGCTCGGTGATGGCCATCGCCGCCCACACATCCTTGCCGAGCTGTTCAAGCTGCTCGTTGGTGGCCACCCCGCTGATCGCCGCGTTGCCGAGGCCCTGGCGGGGCACCGACAGGAGCAATGCGACGTCGCCCCAACTGATCTCCATCGCGTTGAGGACGGCCGACATGTTGCCGCCGTTGTGGTTGGTTTCCTTGGCGGCTTCGGCGTCGCGGAACGCCTCGGCGCCCGCGAATTCGACGAAGCTCGCCTGCGAGATGCCTTCGAAGAGCGTGGCCAGGGTATCCAGCTCGACCGGATACTCGTGCTCGCGCAGATCCCACTTCCGAGATATCGGGCGCAGCATCTCGGCGGCGCCCTGATGCGCCATTTCGATTACCGCGTTCAGCTTGCGGGGAAGCTCCAGATTGATTGCCATGTCAGAAGTTTTCCGTTCAGAAAGTGAGGATGGCTGGCGTTAGATGACTACGACGCCCTCGGCGACACCGATCGCGCGCAAGTCGCGGTACCAGCGTTCGACGGGGTGCTCCTTGGTGAAGCCGTGGCCACCGAGCAGCTGCACGCCGTCGAGGCCGATCTGCATGCCCTTGTCGGTGCCGAGCTTTTTAGCGAGCGCGGCCTCGCGGGCGAATGACAGGCCCTGGTCGGCGCGCGATGCGCCGCGCCAGGTGATGAGCCGCAGGCCGTCGAGTTCGATAGCGATGTTGGCGCACATGAACGCGACCGACTGACGGTGAGCGATCGGCTCGCCGAACGCCTCGCGCTCCTTGACGTAGGGCACCACGTAGTCGAGGACCGCGTGGGCCGTGCCGACGGCCAGCGAGGCCCAGCCGAGCCGGGACAGCGCGACGGCTTCGGAGTAGTCGGCATCCGTTGCGGCATCCTCGCCGAGGCGTGCCGACAGCGGAACTATCACATTGGCAAGCTCGACCCGGCCGAGCGCCGCTGCGCGGATTCCCATGCTCGGCTCGGCCGTGACCGTCAGTCCCTTGGCCGACGACTCGACGATGAACAGCGCAGGCTTGCCATTCAATTGCGCTGCCACGATGAGCAATTCGGCATCTTTGGCGGCGACCACCAATGACTTCTCGCCGTCGAGGCGGTACCCGCTCGGCGTGCGAACGGCGGTGGTCTTCAACGAGGTCGGATCGAACAGCGGACGCGGTTCGGCGATCGCCAGGCAGGCCTGTGGCACGTTCTCGCCTGCGAAGTCCTTGAGATAGGTGGCCTGTTGATCGGCGCTACCCCAATGGGTGAGCGCTGACGCCACACCGGAAGGCGCAAGGATCGGCAGCGCCAATCCCATGTCTCCGTAGGCGAGTGCCTCGGCGACCAACGCATTGGTCACCGCCGCGCGGTGTTCGGCTATCCCGTCGAAATCCTCGGGGATGTTGATCGCGGTGATGCCGAGCTCGTTGGCCTTCGTGACGAGATCGGCCGGGTAGCTTGCGCTTTCGTCAGCCTCGCGGGCGGCGGGGCGCAGCACCTCTTCGGCGAACTCGTTGAGGGTCTCGACGATCATCTTCTGGTCGTCGTCGGGGGTGAGGTCGAAATAGTCCGACCCTTTTTGTGAGCCGCCGGCCTTGAGCCGGGTCGGGCCGCCCTTGGCGCCGGACACCTTCTTGAACTGCCTGTTGGTCGCTCCGGCGACGGAGAAGACCTGCTTCACGCCGTACTTGAGCCCGCGGTTCAGCGGATCGCGCAGGTTGTAGCGGTCCAGGAACTCCTGTCCGACGAGCGGTGTGATCAGCGCAAGGCCGATGTCCGTCGGGGTCCGCTTGTGCTTCTGCTGTCCGACTGCGCTTTCTCGCCCGTTGCTCTTGGGGGCGCGCGCGGACTTGCGGTCGATTGTGTTGGTCATGTGTGTGCAGCCTCGCTCAGTAGAGTGCCGATGACACCTATCTTACTCCAGAGTAAGATAGAAAAGGAATGTTAAGTGCTTCACATCCCGTTCAACCTGGCCAGCACCGCATCGTGAAGCAATCCGTTGGTCGACACCGCGCTGACGCCGTGTGGCCCCGGCTTGCCGTCGAAGTTGGTGAACGAACCGCCTGCCTCCCTCACGAGGATGTCGATGGGGGCGAGGTCCCACGGCTTGAGGTCGGGTTCGACCGCGATGTCGACGGCGCCTTCGGCGACCAGGCAGTGGGACCAGAAATCGCCATAGGCACGGACCCGCCAGACCTCGTCGGTGAGGTCGAGGAACGGTGATCGGCGGTCACCCCATCCGGTGAGGTCGGAGAACGACAGGCTGGCCGAGGCGAGGTCGTTGACTCCGGAGACGGAGATGCGCCGCTCTGCACCGCCGAAGGACGTGAACGCGCCCTCACCCTCGCCTGCCCACCACCGCCGTCCGAGCGCGGGTGCGCTGACGACGCCGACGACGGGGGAGCCGTCGACGAGCAGCGCGATCAGCGTGCACCACACCGGGACCCCGCGGACGAAGTTCTTCGTGCCGTCGATCGGATCGAGCACCCACTGCCTACCGCTGAAAGCGGGTGTGCCACCGAATTCTTCGCCGAAGATCGAATCCTCAGGGCGACTGGCCGTCAGCGACGAGCGCAACAGCTCTTCGGCTGACTTGTCGGCGTCGGTCACCGGAGTCAGATCGGGTTTGGTCTCGATATGGAGGTCGAGCGCGCCGAAGCGGTCCAATGTCAGTGCGTCGGCGGCATCGGCGAGGTCGAGGGCGAGCGCGAGGTCTTCTGCGACCGAGGTCATGGGTGCAGTCCTACCAGATTCCGGGCTCGCCGGATCAATCGCAGCTAGCGTTCGTCGAGGAAACTCACCAGCACGGCGGTGACGTCTTCGAGGCTGTGAAAGACGCCGGCGGCACGGCCTGAAGCGTCGCGATCCACCGGATACAGCGCGTGTTCCATGCCGAGAACCGTGAGCCCCGCCGCTGCGGCGGCCCGGATGCCGTTGCTCGAGTCCTCGACTGCAAAGCTGCCGGCGCTGCGTGCACCCAACCTGGCGACGGCCTCCTGGTAGACATCGGGCGCGGGCTTTCCCGCGGCCACCTCAGCGCTCGAAACCGTCGCGGCGAAGTACTCTCCGACCGGCGTCGTCGCCATCACCCGGTCGATGATCGCGCGGGGCGCCGAGGAGGCAAGCGCTACCGGCACTCTCATCGCGGCAGCCTGCACCAGTTCGAGTGCGCCGTCGATCAGCGGAACCTCGTCACGGTCGTAAGCGGCTGCGACCACGGCGATGACGGCGTCGGCCGCGGCTTGTTCGTCCATGCCTGTGCGTTCGCTGACGTAGCGGGCCCATTCGGGGACGCTCTTACCCTGACAGGTCTTGGTGTCCTCCGGGAGCCAGGCGTAGCCGTGCTCGGCCGACACCGATTCCCAGCCCTGCTCCCACAGGTGCTCGGACATCACAAGTACCCCGTCGAGATCGAAGACCACGCAGCGGTCCGTCACAGTTGCGCCTCGTCTCGCTGGTGGTGATAGATCGGATAAAGCGCGTCGTAAAGCTGTTGGTACTGGGCATACCGGGCGCAGTATTCGAGCGAGCGGCCCGCATCAGGCAGATAGGTGTGGGTGACCGCCACACGGTCGGCGAGGAACGAGTAGTCGGGCTTGGCTCCGCTGCCGACGATGGCGCACGCTGCCGCGCCGATCGCGCCTGCATCCTGCGGTGCGGCGATGGTCTCCAGCGGAAGCTCCAGAATGTCGGCGATGATCTGGGTCCACACCGACCCCATCGATCCACCGCCAACCGCGCGGATCCTCTTGACCGCTTCTCCGTAGTCGAGGCCGTACTGCAGCGCCCACCGCATCTGGAAGGCCACACCCTCCATGACGGCGCGCAGAATGTGCCCGGGTCCGTGGTGCAGGCTCAGGCCGACGAACGAGGCGCGGGCGGCATCGTCGAATACCGGTACGCGCTCTCCGCTGAGCCAGGGCGCGAACAGCAGACCGTCCATATCGTGTGCACTGTCCCGAACCATCTGCTCGACCTGCGCGTAGTCCACCGGGCCGGGATCTCCGAGCCCGAGCATGCGCAGCGCCCAGGCGAGTGCCGCTCCGCCGGTGGCGATTTCGAGCCAGAGGATCCACTGGTGGGCCTCGGCGTGCGCCAGCGCCCCGAGTTGGCGACATGGATCGACGCGCCGCTCGGACATCATCAGGCCGAAGTACACCGCCGTGCCGAGGCTGACGTGGAGGTCGCCAGGATCAACTGCGCCAGAACCTAATTGGCTCGCGGGCACGTCGCCGACACCGACGTACACCGGGATGTCGGCAGGCAAGCCCAATCGAAGTGCGATGTCAGGCAACAGCCTGCCGGCCACGTCAGTGGCGGCGCGGACGGCGGGAAGTTTGTCCGGATCTATCCCCGCAGCGTCACACGCGTCGCTGTCCCAGCCCCTGGTGTCGTGGGCGAACAGGCGATAGGCCGATGCCCCGGCATGATCGGTGACCGCGGCCCCGGTCAGATGCAGGACGACAGCTTCCTTGCAGTCCAACAGTTTGGCCGTGCGTGCGTACACCTCGGGCGCAGTGTCGCGCAGCCACAGGATCTTCGGGACGATGTCCTTGGCGGATACGACAGAGGTGAAGCGCTTGAACTGCGCACTGGGCGGCATGATTTCGGCCAGCGCCCGCGCAGCGCCCTCAGCGCGTTGGTCCAGCCAACTGATCATCGGAAGCAACGGCTTGCCCGATTCGTCGACCGCCACGAGATTGAACATCTGGGCGGTGACGCTGATGCCGTTGATACAGATTGCGCTACCGCTGCCACCCCTGACCCGGCTGAGTAACTCCGCAGCGGCGTCCAGCGACGACGTGATGATGTGGTCGAGATCCTGCTCGACGCCGCCGTCGTCGACCATCTGAAGGTCGTAGCCGCGGTAGGAACTGTCCAGCAGCGCGCCGTCGGCGTCGACCACCACGGCCTTGACGCCGCTGGTGCCGATGTCGAACGCCAGAAAGTGAGGGCTCAAGGAATCCTCCGCTCGCCCCGGGTCAAGAAACTACACCTGGCCGACGGGGCAGGAGTAGCTCTGCGAGCAGCTTGAGGAACCGGTCGTTCTGCTCGGTGGTCCCGACCGTCACCCGTATATGGGACCCTTTCAGCCCGTGTGCGCCCATGGCTCTGATCAGCATGTCCTCGGCGAGTAACGAGTCGACCACAGCGGAGACCGACCGACCGCTCGCGGAGATGTCAGCCAGAACGAAGTTGCCGTCAGAGGGGTAGGACTCGACACCTTCCATTTTCTGCATCGCCGCGTGCAGCCGATCGGCCTCCGAGCTGATGAACTCGCGTCGTCGGCTCAGCTCTTCCGGCTCGGCAAGTGCCTGCAGACAGCCCCAGATCCCCATCAGGCTGATACTGAACGGAATCCGGACTCTCTGGACGATGTCGATGAGTTCGGGGTCGCCGATCAGGTAACCGACCCGTAATGCCGCCAGCCCGAAGCCCTTGGACATGGTCCGTGCGATGACGAGGTTCGAGTGGTCGGAGACCAGGGGTGCGAATGATTCGGCGTAGCCACACTCCAGGTACGCCTGGTCGACCACCACCGGGATACCGGTTTCGAGCAGCCGAACCAGCTGGTCCTTGCGAAAACCCTTGCCGGTCGGGTTGTTCGGGCTGCACAGAAAGATGATCGTCGTTCGGTCGGTGATGGCGTCGAGCATGGCCTCGACGTCCAGATCCCACGAGGGCGTCAACGGCACGGCTTTCGGAACGCCGCCGTTGATGCGCGTCTGGCTCTCGAAGAACGCGTAGGTGGGCGACGCGATGATCGTCTCGTCACCGGGGCCGACCAACAACCGCACCAGGACGTCGAGCACCTCCGTCGAACCGTTGCCAAGGACGATCGACGACGGCGGAACCGAGTTGTACTGCGCCAGAGCCGCAACCAGATCTTTACCCGAATAGGGGTAGAGGTGTCCGATGTCGAATGCCTCCCGCACCGCAGCCCGAACTCCTTCGGACGGCGGTATCGGGCACTCGTTGGACATCAGTCTCGCGAGTTGGCGATGCTGCCAAGCGAAGTCGTGATGTTCAGCGTTGTAGGGTGCGGCGCTGCGGAATCCCTGCTTGACGAAGCGGTCGACTGTCCGGCTCAACGGATCGCACCGCCTTGGGGTACGCCCGCCTGTTGAGCGTTGATTCGGTTGCGAAGGATCGCCGCGTACCAGATGCCTGCCAGAACGAAGAACACTCCCGCTGTCAGTGCGGTCTGATGGTTCAGCTCAGGCACAGTGAGACATCCGACGACGAACACCGTCCACAGCAGGGCCGCCCACCTCACCGGTCCGGCATAACTCCCGAGATCGAAACTCGTCTTGGTCGGCAGTGAGCCGTTGCGCGACGCGATCAGCACCGCGATCACCGTCAGCCCGTACACCGCGTAGTAACCCAGCGCCGCCATGCCCACGATCAGGGCCATGGCTTGCGACGAACCGTAGGTGCCGACCAGCACGAGAGTGAGGCTGAACGCCGCAACGACGAGCAGTGCTGCACTCGGCGATTTTGTGCGTGGTGACACTTTCTTCAGGGTGGACGACGCGGGCAGCATGTTGTCGCGCGAAAGCGAGAACATCAACCGGCTGGCCGCCGCCATGTTGGCGAGACCGCCTGCGTAGAGCGCGATGATCGCCACGGACTCGAAGATCGCGGCCCCGACGGACCCGAGCGCAGTCTCGAGGATGTGTGAGACGGGCACGTCGGAACCGATGGTGTCGGTCAGGTTGTCGATATTGATGGTCAGGCCGACGATCATCAGGAAGCCGACGACGATCGCAAACAGCAGCGCGCGCATCACGGCCTTGGGCACATGACGCGTCGCCATCTTCGTCTCCTCCGCCAGATCGGCGGCACCCTCGAAACCGGTGAGCACCCACATCGCCAGCAGGCTGGAGAGCAGGATGGCCGTGGTGAATCCGTTGCCTTCGGCGACCGCGCTGGTGTTCAAGAAGCTAACGCCCTGAACGGGGTTCGTGATGAAACCGACGACCAGCAGGATCGCGGTCAGGATGATCGACAAGCCGATTTCGACGGCGAACGCGACGGCGTTGTTGATGCGCGACGCGATGCGCACGCCCGCCAAGTTGATTGCCAGCTGGGACGCCAGCACGATGATCACGACGACGAGCGTGGACGTCGCGGTGATCTCGAGGCCCAGTCTGTTCAACAAGACCGGCGCCAGGCCGAAGTTGAGCCCGGTGAACCCGGGGATGAACGCCATCAGACCGGCCCAACCGACGAACCAGCCATAGTGCGAGTTGATCAGTCGCGACGTCCACTGGTAGGCGTATCCGCTGATCGGCATGCGGCCCGCCAGCTCGGCCAGTACCAGAGCGACGAGGATCTGCCCGATGGAGACGATGAGCCATGTCCACACGAAGACAGGCCCAACCATCCCCAGCGAGTAGGCGTAGGTGGTGAAAACCCCTGCGGTGACACACATACAGGAGATGGAGATCGAGAACGAGCTCCACGCTCCCATCGACCGTTCGAGCTGCGGCTCGTAGCCAAAGGCTCGCAACTCGTCTTCGTCGGAGGCGGGTGGTACTGCCTCCGCTGTCCTTGACAACTGGTCGTCGGTCATGCAGGGCTCACTTTCTCGGCGGAAATAGTGGTGGTGAATTGTGTGGGCTGCCTTGACATTCCTCAGCCCCTGTCCTGCGGATCACGTCTGCCCGCCACATCAGTGCGGTCGCGCCGGAGGCGGTGCACTGTGAGGCTGAAGACGCCGGGGACGTAGTGCTCCTGCGACATCAAGACCGGAACACCACCTGCTGATCGTTCTGTCTGCTCGAGGCGCAGCAAGGGGCTGTTGCGTGGGCAGTCCAGCATTTTGGCCAGCCGCGCGCTGGCAAGCACCGGTGAGATCTCGGCGACGCCGCCGACAAGATGGACGCCGCATTGGCTTTCCAAGAACTGATAGATCGATCCGCCGTCATAGGCGGGGGAGCCCGCCGCCTCGAGAATATTGAGCGGAATCACGTCGAAGCCGTGGGTCGCGGGCACTCCGTCGACGCGGATGACGCGCTCGACCCGCAGGGCTTCGGCGTCTTCGGGCAGCTCGAGCGCGGCGGTGATCCACGCCCTGATCGGTCCCACCTTCGCTTCCATGACTTCGACATTGAGGTTGGCTTTCGCGGCGTTGACGGCCTCGGTGACTCCGATATCCAGGTCGAGGACGCTGTGCACGCGTGTCCGCTTGGGCGTGACGAAGGTGCCGACTCCATGAACGCGGCGGATCAATCCGTCACGCTCGAGGCCACTGAGAATCTCGCGCAACGTCGGTCTGCTTATCCCGTAGCGCTTCGCGAACTCGGGTTCCGACGGCAGCTTCTCGTTCGGCGCGTATGTGCCGTTGGTTATTTCTTCGGCGAGCTGCTGGCGTACCTCTGCGGAGAGCAGCTGGCGCTGCTCCCGCCGCATATCCGGGCCCTGACTCACAGATGTAAGATGTCAGACAACAGACAGGCTGTCAACGGATTCGCGAATCTGCGAGTTCGAGGGCGAGGTCATTCGCGACCGACCTCATGGCAGCAGCCCTACCATGGCGGTGTGTGGGAATTCGGCATGCTCGTCTTGCTCATCGGGGTGGTCGTGCTGATCGCCGGGCCGTGGATCATGCGACGCCGCGGAATGCGTGGTGATCTCGCGCAGGGCACCCTGGTCGTCACCGGCGTCAGTCCCCGTCCAGACGAGACCGGTCGGCAGTTCGTGACGATCACCGGTGTCATCAACGGACCGACCCTCAACGAACACGTGGTCTATCAACGGCTCGAGGTCGACGTCGACGAATGGCCCACGATGGGACAGCTCTTCCCGGTCGTCTACACGCCGAACAATCCCGACAAATGGGCGTTCGCGCCGTCGGATGGGCCTCCGCCGCCGAAGCCGGACCAATCGGGTGAGTGGGGAAGTCGCTTCAACTAGGGCTCAGCCGTCAACTATGC
This sequence comes from uncultured Actinomycetota bacterium, assembly GCA_963756865.1. Lineage (GTDB taxonomy): Bacteria > Actinomycetota > Actinomycetes > Mycobacteriales > Mycobacteriaceae > Mycobacterium. The sequence goes on from CAVWPQ010000003.1 coordinate 25,482, forward strand.
GGCGTCGTATTCGGCGATGGCGATGCCGATCCTGGTTTCCAGTTCGGTCAATTCGATGCCGGGCAGACCTGGCAGCGGAGGTGCGGTCGATCTGTAGCTGGCGCCGGTCGGTGTCACGAATTCGGCTGCGTGCAAACCTGTTTCATCGGTTCGCGCGCTGACTTCCCAGCCGGGCGACTCCTTGACGTAGTTGCAGCGTTCGCATTGGCCCAGTCCGTTTTCGGCGCTTGTCGGGCCGCCGCGGTGATGGGGTCGGGCGTGGTCGCGGTGTCGGATCGGTGCGTCGCAATAGGGTGTGCGACAGGTTTGGTCGCGCAGCCCGATGAATGTCGCCAGGCCCTTGGGAAAGAACCGCGACCGCGACTCCATCGCCACCAACTGACCCGACTTCGGATGGCGGTAGAGCCGCCGCAGGGTGGCTCGCGACCGCTCATCGGTGACCGCCCCATTGACCAATCCGCGGGCCACCGACGCCGGGATGGGCCCGTAGCCGCTCACCACCGCCGCGGTGTCGTCGCCGCCCAGCAGCGTTTCGTCGGTGATCACCATCTCAACGGCCACCGGGTCGGCGACGTCGGCCGACTGACCCGTGATCCGCTCGAACGCAGTGTCGGCCATCACCTGACCGCGCGACCGCTCGTCGAACGTGGTGTCGGCCGCACGCTTCAGCGCCGCGTACACCCCGACCCCCTTGGCCACCGGCAACAGGATTGACACATAAGCCATGGTGTCCGGGGCGGGGCGGATCGTGACCGTGCGCTCGGCTTCGGCCTTGGCCGCCCTATCCACCACGGCCTGCGGGTCAAGGCGGTAGGCGATCGCCTTGGCATCAGCGGTGATCCGCGCATCACCCTTGCCCTCCAGCCCGGTGACGTCGGCGCACATTTCGGCATCCAGCGTCTGTCGGTCTTCGACGGCCAAGCAGGCCGACTCCCGCACAATCAGCGTCGCCCGCCATTCCGAGAGCGCCCCGCACTCCAACGCCGCCAGCGTGTGCGGCATCTCGAACACCAGCGCCGTGGCGAACCCCAGATGCCTGCCGCCGCGCGCAGGGGAATCCCGCCGCGCCAACCCGACCTCACTGGCCAACCCACGTAACTGCTTGGCCCGCGGCACACCGGCAGCAGCCTCCGCGGTGCGCCGTTGCTGGGCCAGCGCCGCCGTCAGCCGCGCCTGACCAGCGGCGGCTGCCGACTTGAGCCGCTCCAATTCGGCGATCTCGCGCTATCAGCGAGGTTTCATCCTGTTCGAACATATGTTCGACACTACGGCAGTGGTCCGACAAAATAGCGTGAGCGGCCTCAGCCGTCGATGTGCGCCGGTGGGTCAGCGAACGCAAAATCCCAACGAGTTTGGGTGGGGCCCATCGAATCGCATTGCTTCACGGGAACAAGGTGGGAACTCAGCCCGGTATTCACCCAGCTGGCAACGCCGACGCAGCGCTGCCAGGTGCCGTCAGGCTGAAGGGGGCCATCGCACTTGCTGATGACGGGGCCCCCGTAAAGGCAGCCCGCGCTCGCAGGCGGCGCCAACGCGATCACCCCGGCAGCCATCAGCAGGCCAGCGGATCCACCTACGATGCAGCGCTTCATGGTTGCCTCCCGTCAGCCCAGCGAGCAACCAATGACGCTACCGCCTACCGGGCTCGATCGATGTGAAAGTCATCGGTGTCCGACATGATCGGCCACCCGTACGTTGGAAGGCGTGCCCCAACCGCTGCCCGACGGACTGCTCGACCTCCTGCGCAAGCCCAGCCCATGCTTCGTCGCCACGCTCATGCCCGATGGCTCACCCCAGCTGACACAGACCTGGGTCACCACCGACGGCGAACACGTCGTGATCAACATCGTCGACGGCCATCAGAAGGCGAGGAACCTGATGCGCGATACGCGGGTGGCGGTCAATGTCGTCGACCCGGACAACGTATTCCGCTATTACGCCGTGCGTGGCCGCGTCATCGACATGACGACCGAGGGCGGGCAGGAGAGCATCGACGAGATCTCGCACAAGTACCTCGGCATCCCGTACCCGAACTTCACCGGACAGCCCGAAACCCGCGTGCTCGTCACAATCGAGGCCGATTCGATCCTGCCGCCAAGGGAGTGAGTCTCAGCCGTGCGCGATTCGCAGTAGCTCGGCCACGCTCGTCACCTTCACCCGCGGCCTGCCGCCGGTCCCGCCCGTCGCGCGCTCGTGGTCGTCGATGAGCTTCCAGTGGTCGTCGGTGACGACCTTGGGCTGGCGCTCCACGAACCATTCCGCGAGCGACTCGGAATGGTTGTCGGGAAAGTCGGCCAACTCCGCGCCGCCCAGATCGCCGACCAGCGTGTCGACGGTTTCCTGCGAGTCGCTCTTGTTGCTGCCGATGACACCCGTCGGCCCGCGTTTGATCCAGCCGACCACGTACTCGTTGCGGCTGCCGTCGATCCGGCCGCTCGCGTGCGGGATGGTGCCGTTGCGCTCGTCGAACGGCAGTCCCGGCGTCGCAACGCCCCGGTACCCCACCGCTCGGACGACCAGCTGGGCAGGCACCTCCTCGCGCTCACCGGTGTCCTTCGCCGATACCCGCCCGGTGTCGTCGACGACGAGTTCGTTGCGGCCCAACACGATTGACTCGACCTTGCCGTCGCCCTTGATCTCGATCGGCGACGTCGCGAACCGGAAGACGATCCGCCGCGTTGCCCCCTTGGGTGCCGTTTCGGAGTATCCCCGCAGCACCTTGATGTTGTTGCGGACGGTCTTGCCCGCCGCTTCGAGATCCTCGTCGGTGATGTCGGCGAAATCAGCGGGATCGACGACGACGTCGACGTCGCCGAGGCCCTCGAGGTGGCCGAGCTCGCGAAGCTCGAGCGTGGTGAACGGGGCCTGCAGCGGCCCGCGCCTGCCGATGACGAGCACCTCCTCGACACCGCGGTCGTGCAGCACCCTCAGCGCGTGATCCGCGATGTCGGTGGTCGCAAGGATGTCGGGGTCGGTGACCAGGATGCGCGCCACGTCGAGTGCGACGTTGCCGTTGCCGACCACCACGGCCCGTCCGGTGGACAGGTCGGGCGCCATCTCCTCGAAGTGCGGATGCGCGTTGTACCAGCCGACGAAGTCGACGGCGGCGACGCTGCCCGGCAGCTCTTCGCCCGGGATGCCCAGTGCCCGGTCGGATTGCGCGCCCACGGCGTAGATCACCGCGTCGTAGCGTTCGGCGAGTTCGGAGGTCTGCACATGCTCGCCGACGACGATGTTGCCGAAGAACCGGAACCGCGGATCCAGCGCCGTCTTCTCGAACTGGGCGCTGATCGACTTGATCTTCGGATGATCCGGTGCGACGCCGGAGCGCACCAGGCCCCACGGCGTCGGCAGCATCTCGAGCATGTCGACCAACACGTCGGCGTCGTCGTCACCGTCTGCGAATTTCAGCAGTGACGCCGCGGCGAAGTATCCGGATGGACCGGAGCCGACGATTGCCACGTGGTACGGGCGCCTCTGGGGCATATATGTGTGCCTTTACTGTCGCTGCCCGGCGACATGCAAGGGGGCTGTCGCGTCTGTCGCCAAGCTGGTTCCCCCATCAGACTCTAGAACGAGCGCCTGCCGTGCTGCCGATGGTCAGCAAGAAGTGCCTGGCCGGTAACCTGAATCCCCGTGGATCCCGACCGTCAAGCCGATATCGCCGCCCTCGACTCCACCCTGACGACGGTGGAGCGGGTGCTCGATGTCGAGGGGTTGCGGAGTCGCATCGAAAAACTCGAAGTCGACGCCTCCGATCCCAAGCTCTGGGACGACCAGGCGCACGCCCAGAAGGTGACCAGTGAGCTGTCTCACACCCAGGGCGAGTTGCGTCGCGTCGAGGAGCTGCGCCAGCGGCTCGAGGACCTTCCTGTGCTCTACGAGATGGCCGCCGAAGAGGGTGGCTCCAGCGGCGACGACGCGCTGACCGAGGCCGATGCGGAACTCAAGCAGCTTCGCGAAGACATCGAGGCGATGGAGGTCCGCACGCTGCTCGCAGGCGAGTACGACGCACGCGAGGCGCTGGTCAACATCCGCTCGGGCGCAGGCGGGGTGGACGCCGCGGACTGGGCCGAGATGCTGATGCGGATGTACATCCGCTGGGCGGAGCAGCACAAGTACCCCGTCGAGGTGTACGACACGTCCTACGCCGAGGAGGCGGGTATCAAGAGCGCGACGTTCGCCGTGCACGCCCCCTTCGCCTACGGCACGCTCTCGGTCGAGCAGGGCACCCATCGGCTGGTACGGATCAGCCCGTTCGACAACCAGGGGCGACGGCAGACTTCCTTCGCCGAGGTCGAGGTGTTGCCGGTGACCGAGACCACCGACCACATCGACATCCCCGAGAACGACGTGCGCGTCGACGTGTACCGATCGAGCGGGCCTGGCGGGCAGTCGGTGAACACCACAGACTCGGCGGTTCGACTCACCCACATCCCGACGGGTATCGTCGTGACTTGCCAAAACGAAAAATCACAGCTGCAGAACAAGGTCTCGGCGATGCGCGTACTCCAGGCAAAGCTGTTGGAGCGCAAGCGTTTAGAAGAACGTGCCGAGATGGATGCGTTGAAGGGTGACGGCGGCAGCTCGTGGGGCAATCAGATGAGGTCCTACGTCCTGCACCCGTACCAGATGGTCAAGGACCTGCGCACCGAGTTCGAAGTCGGCAACCCCGCTGCGGTACTGGACGGAGACATCGACGGATTCCTGGAAGCCGGAATCCGTTGGCGCAATACACAAGATGACGAATAGCACTCTTCTCGCCCTCGATATCGGCGATATCTGGCAGGGCTTCTGGCATGGAGAAATCGGCACTTGGCTGCTTTCCCGGGGGGTACCAATCGCGCTGCTGTTGATCGGAGGGCTGCTCGCGGCACGGTTCATCAGCTGGGGGGCCCGACGAATCGTCCGGCGTATCGATGCGGAGTACCGGGAGAGTGATCAGCTGGTTCGCACCGAGAGCGCCAAGCACCGTCAGGCCGTCGCCTCGGTGATCTCGTGGGTCTCTGTTGCGCTGCTCTTCGTCGTGGTCGCGGTGGAGATCACCGACATCCTCTCGATTCCGGTCGGTTCATTGGTGGCGCCTGCTGCTGTGCTCGGTGCCGCGTTGGGCTTCGGCGCGCAGAAGGTGGTTCAGGACTTGTTGAGCGGCTTTTTCATCATCACGGAGAAGCAGTACGGCTTCGGTGACCTGGTGCAGCTGGGTAGTGGTGCGGCCCAGGATTCGCTTGGCACCGTGGAGGAAGTCACGCTCCGCGTGACGAAGCTGCGCACCGCCGACGGCGAGGTGTACACCATTCCCAACGGAAACATCATCAGGTCGCTGAACCTGTCAAAGGACTGGGCGCGTGCGGTGGTGGACATCCCGGTGCCCACGTCGGCTGATCTGAACGTCGTCAACGATGTCCTGCACGGGGTGGCCAAAACGTCGGCAGACGATCCCGAACTCACCGATCTGCTGCTTGACGCCCCACAATTGATGGGCGTCGAGAGCATCGAACTGGACACGGTGAACCTGCGGATGGTGGCTCGGACGCTGCCCGGCAAACAGTACGAGGTCGGGCGACGGCTACGTGTTCTCGTGCTTCGTGCTTTGCGCCAAGCCGGAATCGCGTCCGCCGCCGACGGGCAGACCCCTAGCGTGGCCTCGATTCCGCACGCGTCCGAGCCGCCCGCCCACGATGACGAGACACAGCGCGAACCGGAGCAGAAGCCATGACCGACTGGTTCAAGGCGAAGCTCGGCGGCCGCGTCCGGGTCTCGACCGTCGTGCTCATCGTGGCCTTCGTCGCATTGTTCTGGGTGCAGCAGAGCTTCCAGCCCGAACCTGCGCCGGAAGCACCGGCGCCTGCGGTGGTGCCGCCGGGGTTCGTGCCCGACCCGAACTACACCTGGGTGCCGCGCACACAGGTGCGGCGTCCGAAGGAGCCGGAGACCACGACGACGACGACGCCGCCGACGACGACGACGGAGACCACGACGCCAGGACCCGACGACACGACGACCAGTCCGACCGACGAGAGTTCGCCGAGCCCGACCACGACGGTGGTCGATCCGGACGGCCCCGGCGGCCCGCTGGGCCCGCAGACGCTGACGCAGACGCCGACGGTGACGGCACCCACGACGGCGCCGCCGGCACCGGGAACGGCACCCGCCACGCCCGATGCGCCGAGATAGCTCGACGGACCCTGCCTTGTCTCACCGCTACACTGGCGTGCCGTGATGATCACGCTCGACCACGTCAGCAAGCTGTACAAGTCTTCGGCGCGACCGGCGCTCGACAATGTCTCGGTCAGGATCGACAAAGGTGAGTTCGTTTTTCTCATCGGTCCGTCCGGTTCGGGCAAGTCGACATTCATGCGGCTACTGCTTGCCGAGGAGCATCCGAGTACGGGTGACGTTCGGGTTTCCAAATTTCACGTCAACAAGCTCCCGGGACGGCATATCCCCAGCCTGCGGCAGGTGATCGGCTGCGTCTTCCAGGACTTCCGCCTGCTGCAGCAGAAGACGGTCTTCGAGAACGTGGCCTTCGCGCTAGAAGTGATCGGCAAGCGACCCGACGTGATCAACCGCGTGGTGCCGGACGTGTTGGAGATGGTCGGGCTTTCGGGGAAGGCCAGCCGGCTGCCCGGCGAGCTGTCCGGCGGTGAGCAGCAGCGCGTGGCGATCGCCAGGGCGTTCGTGAACCGCCCGCTGCTGCTGCTTGCTGACGAGCCGACGGGAAACCTGGATCCCGAGACCAGTAAGGACATCATGGATCTGCTCGAGCGCATCAACCGCACGGGAACCACGGTGTTGATGGCCACTCACGACCATCACATCGTCGACTCGATGCGCCAGCGCGTCGTCGAGCTCAGTCTGGGCCGCCTCGTCCGCGATGAGCAGCGCGGCATCTACGGAATGGATCGCTAGTGCGCTTCGGGTTCCTGCTCAACGAGGTCTGGACCGGCCTCCGTCGCAACATCACGATGACGGTCGCGATGATTCTGACCACCGCGATCTCCATCGGCCTGTTCGGTGGTGGTCTTCTTGTGGTGCGGCTCGCCGACAACTCCCGCGCCATCTACCTAGACCGGGTCGAGAGCCAGGTGTTCCTGACCAACGACGTGTCGGCCAACGATCCGACGTGTGACTCCGATCCGTGCAAGTCGCTGCGGCAGAAGATCGAGGACCGCGATGACGTGCGGTCTGTGCGTTTTCTGAACCGCGACGACGCCTACAACGATGCGATCAAGAAGTTTCCGCAGTACAAGGACGTCGCGGGCAAGGACGCGTTCCCCGCCTCGTTCGTCGTCAAGCTGGATAATCCCGAGCAGCACAAGGACTTCGACGATTCGATGGCCGGCCAGCCCGGTGTTCTGAACGTGCTCAACCAGAAGGAGCTGATCGACCGCTTGTTCGCGGTGCTCGACGGGCTGTCAAATGCCGCGTTCGCGGTGGCGCTCGTACAGGCTGTCGGAGCGGTCCTGTTGATAGCCAACATGGTTCAAGTCGCCGCCTACACGCGAAGAACCGAGGTCGGCATCATGCGATTGGTTGGCGCGAGCCGCTGGTACACGCAGCTGCCGTTCCTATTGGAAGCAACTCTGGCGGCGCTGGCAGGTGTGGTTATCTCGATCATCGGCTTGATCATCGTGCGTGCGCTGTTCCTGGAGAATGCGCTGAACCAGTTCTACGAGGCGAATCTCATTGCGAGAGTGGACTATGCCGACATTCTCTACATCGCGCCGATACTGATATTCGTCGGCGTCGCGATGGCAGGAATCACCTCTTACGCCACCCTTCGGCTCTACGTACGAAGATAGCCATGGCCAAGAAAGCCGACCCGACGAAGTCGAGCAACAACCGAGTGGTCGCGACCAATCGCAAGGCGCGGCACAACTACTCGATTCTCGAGACGTTCGAGACCGGGGTCGCGTTGATGGGCACGGAGGTGAAGAGCCTGCGCGACGGACAGGCATCGCTGGCGGATGCGTTCGCCACCGTCGACGACGGCGAGATCTGGTTGCGCAATCTGCACATCCCGGAGTATCACTCCGGAAGCTGGACCAACCACACCCCACGGCGCAACCGCAAACTGCTGTTGCATCGCAGTCAGATCGACACGTTGATCGGCAAGATCCGCGACGGCAACCTGACGCTTGTCCCGCTGTCGCTGTATTTCTCCGACGGCAAGGTGAAGGTCGAACTCGCGCTGGCCCGCGGTAAGCAGGCCCACGACAAACGTCAGGACATCGCGAAGCGGGACGCCCAGCGCGAGGTCGCTCGCGAATTAGGCAGGCGCGCAAAGGGTAAGACCTGATCGGGATCGTCTTCGCGCTGGCCTCGGCGCTGGGTTACGGCATCAGCGATTTCGTCGGCGGCATCGCATCGCGGCGGGTGGCCGCGTTGCGCGTCGTCCTGGTGTCCTACCCGGTCGCGCTGGCGCTGCTGCTGGTGATCTCGCTGATCGTCGGCGGCGAAATCTCGCACGGCGCGATGATCTGGGGCGGATTGTGCGGATTCAGCCAGGCGTTCGGGATCTGGTGGTTCTACGCCGCGTTGGGTTCCGGGCCGATCTCCGTGGTCTCGCCGCTGACGGCGATACTCGTCGCGGCGATCCCCGTCGGGGTCGGTCTCGCGCTGGGGGAGCGGCCGGGCCCGATAGCGGGTGTCGGTGTTGTGCTCGCACTGGTGGCCGTCGTGCTCGTCAGCCGTGATGCGACGGACAAAGACGTCAACCCGCACAAGTTCACGAAGAAGGTCGCGTGGCTGACGGTGGGCGCTGGCACCGCGTTCGGAATGAACTTCGTGCTGATCGCGCAGGCGCCGCCCGATGCCAACCTGTGGCCGCTGGTGTTCTCGCGGCTGGCGGCGAGCCTCACGGTGATCGTCGCCGCGGCGGTGAGCGGCAACCTTGCTCCGCCGAGCGGAACGCCGTTGCGGCTGGCGTTCCTGGCCGCGGTGTTGGACGTCGGCGCCAACATCGCGATGCTGCTGGCCCTGCATGCCTCACTGCTGTCGCTTGCCGGTGTGCTGATGTCGTTGTATCCGGCGGCGACCGTGCTGCTCGCGATCCTGGTGTTACGCGAGCGGGTGACCCGGTGGCAGGCGCTCGGCATGGTGCTTGCGATGGCCGCGGTCGCGATGATCGCAGCAGGCTGAAGCGTGCAACCACCGCAAGGCAATATTTACATCAGCGGCAACGCTGTCGAGAAGTGCCGAATCGTCGGGTCGTGTCGAACCTTGACAGGCGTCAATATCACCGCAGGTGGCGGCGATCGATGTGCGATAGCTGTCAGCTCTCGCCGGCTCCTCCCGGATTGCTGTGAACGCATTCTCGGGCGCGCTGCTAGCGGGCGGGCGCGCCCTCGACCGAGTGCAGTTTCGGAACCCTTGTTCGCCGCTTTGGAGTTTTCGTCACCGCGGCGGGCGCGTCCGACTGCGGTGCGGTCGGGTGCCAGCCGATTTCCTCGGCCAACTTCGTGACCTCATCGGGGTGGATGAACCGGTACCGGGTGAGCAGTTCGGCGCGGCTGATACCGAGGTTCGCTGCGGCTTTGCTCAGATTGTCCGCACTGACCAGCGTCCCTTTCTCGACCTGGTCGTAATACGTCGACCTGGGGAGTTCGAGGGCAGTCCATATCTCTTCCTTGCTGAGAGTGCGGCCTGCCAGGTAGGAAAGGACGGCAGCGAGGTCCTTACCGGTGTCATCTGGGTACACGCCAACACCATATCCGGTTCTTGGATTGCTCGGCACCCCACAGCAAAGATTATCGATTCAGAAGAGCAAAGTGCAGGCGACAGAACGAGGGGTAACTTGGCCAGTTGGCTCCCCAGCCCTAGCTCCAGATTCCGGATGATCAGTCCAATGGCCTGGATGAATTGTGCTAACTTCGGCTGATGGGGGAGGCCACCGACCTGGCGTGGCGGCTTGACCTTCCGACGTCGAGCCGCCACTTCGGCAGCCGCCCGGGAGCGACCTGTGAAACTCGTTCCCCCGCACCCGTATTGAAACGGGTCTCCTTCCGAACTGAAGAGAGGTGACCGTGCGCGATACATCTGCTGTGCCCGTCGCAGTTATCGGAATGGGGTGCCGGCTGCCAGGAGGCATTGACTCTCCTGAAGGACTGTGGCAGGCCCTCATTCGTGGCGACGACCTCGTCACCGAGATTCCCTCCGACCGCTGGGATGCCGACGAGTACTACGACCCTGAGCCGGGTGTTCCGGGTCGATCGGTGTCCAGGTGGGGTGCGTTCCTGGACGACGTCGCGGGTTTTGACGCCGAGTTCTTCGGCATCAGTGAGCGCGAAGCGATCGCAATCGACCCGCAACACCGCCTCCTGCTGGAAACCTCTTGGGAGGCGGTCGAACATGCCGGTGTCGATCCGGCCGCACTGGGCGGCTCACTGACCGGTGTCTTCGTCGGGTTGACACACAGCGACTACGCATTACTGGCCGCCGACGCCGATGCACTCGAGGGGCCCTACGGCTTCACCGGAACCAACTTCAGCCTGGCGTCCGGGCGAATCGCCTACACCCTTGGGGCGCACGGTCCCGCGGTCACCGTCGACACGGCATGTTCGTCCAGTCTGCTCGCACTACATATGGCTTGCCGCAGCCTGCACGACGGCGAAAGCGATCTTGCACTCGCCGGTGGCGCCTCGATAATGCTGGAACCTCGCAAGACTGCGTCGGGTTCGGCGCAGGGCATGTTGTCACCGACCGGACACTGCCATGCGTTTGACGTCGCAGCCGACGGGTTCGTGGCGGCCGAGGGCTGCGGCATGGTGTTGCTCAAGCGGTTGCCGGATGCGATTCGTGACGGTGACCGGATCTTGGCCGTGGTGCGAGGCACCGCCGCCAACCAGGACGGCCGCACCGTCAACATTGCGACTCCATCGCGGGACGCCCAGGTCGCGGTCTACCGGGCGGCGTTGGCGGCAGGTGATGTCGACGCGGGCACCGTCGGCATGGTGGAGGCGCACGGCACCGGTACTCCTGTTGGGGACCCGATCGAATACGCGAGCCTTGCCGACGTTTACGGAATCGACGGCCCATGCGCGCTCGGCTCGGTCAAGTCCAACTTCGGGCACGGCCAGTCGGCCTCCGGAGTGCTCGGGCTGATGAAGGTGGTCCTCGCCCTGGAACACGGCGAGGTCCCCCAGAATCTGCACTTCACCCGCCTACCCGACGATCTCGCCCGCATCGACACGGAACTCTTCGTGCCGCAGTCGATTACGCCGTGGCCCACCAACGGCGGCCGACCTCGGCGGGCGGCTGTGTCGTCATACGGGCTGTCGGGAACGAACGCCCACGCAGTCGTGGAACAGGCGCCCGTCACGCAGGCACCGTCTCGGCCGGTCGCGTCCGCAAGGACCGCGGCTTCTTTATTGTTCCCCTTGTCATCGACTTCTCCCGATGAGTTGCGCAGGACATCACGCCGACTGGCCGACTGGGCCACAGAGCGCGCGGAAACTCTCGAGAACTCGATAGCGCTATCGGATCTGGCGTACACGTTGGCGCGCCGTCGCTCGCACCGACCAGTGCGCACCGCGGTGTCCGCCAGCACCGTCGCGGGCCTGGCCGAGGCCTTGCGTGAGGTTGCTGACGGGGACGCACCGTTCGAGGCCGCCGTCGGCCAGGACGATCGCGGACCGGTCTGGGTGTTCTCAGGACAGGGTTCGCAATGGGCGCGGATGGGCGCTGGCTTACTCGCCGCGGAACCGGCGTTCGCCGCGAAGGTCGCAGAGGCGGAGCCACTTATCGCAAGGGAATCCGGTTTCTCTGTGACGGAGGCGATGTCGGCACCCGAAACCGTGTCAGGTATTGACCGGATCCAGCCGACCCTCTTCACCATGCAGGTCGCATTGGCCGCCGCGATGATGTCATACGGGGTGCGCCCCGGCGCCGTCATCGGGCACTCCCTCGGGGAGGCCGCCGCGGCTGTCGTCGCGGGCGGGCTAACCTTGGAAGACGGGGTGCGCGTCATCTGTCGCCGGTCGCAACTGATGTCGCGCATTGCGGGATCCGGCGCAATGGCGTCGGTGGAACTGCCTGCCCAGCAGGTGCTTTCGGAACTGGCGGCTCGTGGTGTGACCGACGTCGTACTCTCCGTGGTGGCCTCGCCGCAGTCGACTGTCGTCGGTGGCGCCACACAGTCGGTTCGCGACATGGTTGCATCGTGGGAGCAGCGCGGGGTGATGGCGCGTGAGGTGGCCGTGGATGTCGCCTCGCACTCTCCCCAAGTCGACCCGATACTCGACGAGCTGGATGAGGCGCTTGCGGACCTCACTCCGTTGGAGCCAACGGTTCCGTACTACTCGGCCACCTTGTACGACCCACGCGACCGGCCGACGTTGGATGCCGACTACTGGGCCGACAACCTGCGTCACACGGTGCGATTCGCCGCCGCGGTCCAGGCGGCCCTCGAGGACGGATACCGGGTTTTTGGGGAACTCGCGCCGCACCCGTTGCTAACCCATGCCATCGACCAGACCGCCCGTGGACTCGACATGCCGGTGGCTGTATTGGCGGGCATGCGGCGTGAGCAGCCAACGCCGAACGGGCTGCGCGACTTCCTGGCCGAACTGCACAACGCGGGCGCGGAAATCGACTTCTCCTGCATGTATCCCGACGGTCGCCTCGTCGATGCACCGCTGCCGACCTGGACGCACCGGCAGCTGCTCTTGGCCCGGGACGGCGACGGCGCGCAGACTCCGGGCGCCTGCACCGTTTCGGTGCATCCGCTGTTGGGCTCGCATGTGTGTCTCCAGGAGGAACCGGAGCGACACGTCTGGCAGGCCGATGTCGGTACCGGCGCGTTGCCGTGGCTCGAAGATCACCAGATAAGCAACGTGACCGTCCTTCCCGGCGCCGCGTATGCCGAAATGGCCATGGCCGCTGCGCATACGATCCTCGGTGACCGTGCTGAAGTCCGCGACATCCGCTTCGAGCAGGCGCTTCTGCTCGACGAGCAGACCGCACTCGGAGCCACCGCCTCGGTGGCGTCGCCGGGCGTCGTCGACTTCGTGGTGGACACGGCCAAGGACGGCCAGCGCGTGCGAAGGGCCTCCGCGGTCCTGCGTGCGGTCGCCGACGACCAGCAGCCGGTTCGCCACGACTTGTCCGCATTGCTCGCAGCGCACCCTCACTCCGAAGAAGGCTCCGCGGTGCGCGCGCGGATGGACAAGCGCGGTGTCCAGTTCGGTCCGGCCTTCGCCGGACTGGTCGCCGCGCGCCCCGCTGACGGCAAAGTCCGCAGTGTGCTTGCCGAAGTCGGACTGCCAGGCGCGATCCGCTCGCAGCAGGCGTCCTACGGCGTGCATCCGGCACTGCTCGACGCCTGCTTCCAGTCCGTCGAGGCCCATCCCGACGTCCAAGCTCTCGGCGCGGGCGTACTTCCGGTGCCGTGGGGCATTCGAAGTCTTCGTGCCTACGGCCCGGCCCGCCATGCGCGCTACTGCTATACCCGCGTCACAAGAGCCGACAACACGGGGGTCGAGGCCGACCTGGACGTGTTGGACGAGCAGGGAACGGTCCTCCTTTCGGTGCGGGGGCTGAGGTTCGGTACCGAAGTGCCGCAGGGCCAGCGTGATCACGTGCTGAACGAGCGGCTGCTGACCATTGAATGGGAGAAGCAGGAGCTGCCGGACGAGGCGTACACCGAAGCGCGTACATCGCTGTTGATCGATACCGCCGATGGCGCGGATCTGCTGGGGAGCCGATTGGCTGAGGCGCTGAGAAGCCAAGGCGCCGAGATTATTTCCATTCGTTGGCCGCAGCAGGACGATCCCACGACCAATGGCCAAAGTCTCGGTGGCCGGCTCCGCACAGGCGGGTTCGACAGCGTGATAGTGGTGATTGCATCACCCCACGGCGACCATGACGGGCGATGGGCCACCGGCGGCAGTGAGTCCGTGCGGCAGCTGGTGCGCATTGCCTGCGAGCTGGCGGAGCTACCGGGGGAGTCGCCTCGGCTGTTCGTCGTGACCAGAAATGCGCAGACCGTCCTGCCCGACGATGCGGCCAACCTGGCGCAGGCCGGGCTCCGTGGCCTGATGCGGGTTATCGGCATCGAACATCCGGAATTACGCGCCACCCAGATCGACACGGATGTGGCGACCGATCTACAGCTTGTCGCACAGCAGCTGGTGGCGGGGTCAGACGAGGACGAGACAGCCTGGCGTAACGGCGAATGGTATACGGCGCGTTTGAGTCTCAGCCCACTGCGCCCCGATGAGCGACGAACGACCATCGTCGACTGCGGACGCGACGGTATGCGCCAACAGATCCGCGCAGCCGGTGACATCCAGTCGATGGAGCTCGCCGCCTTCGACCGGGTCCCCCCCGGCCCGGGCCAGATCGAGGTCGCCGTCACGGCATCCAACGTCAACTTCGCCGACGTGCTCGTCGCGTTCGGACGCTATCCGAGCTTCGAGGGGCGGATGCCCAAGCAGGGCACCGATTTCGCCGGTGTGGTGACCGCGGTGGGGCCGACGGTCACAGATCATCGGATCGGCGACCATGTCGGTGGTCTGTCCGCCAACGGCTGCTGGGGCACGTTCGTTACGTGCGATGCCAACCTCGCGGTCACTCTGCCGCCAGGGCTGCCGCTGGACCGGGCGGCGGCGGTGCCAACGGCGCATGCCACCGCCTGGTACGGCCTGCACGACCTGGCCAGGATCACCGCGGACGACAAAGTGCTGATCCACTCCGCGACCGGCGGTGTCGGTCAGGCGGCGATCGCGATGGCCAAAGCCGCGGGTGCCGAGATCTTTGCAACAGCGGGCAGCCCGTGGCGCCGACAACTGCTGCGCGACACGGGTATCAAGCGGGTGTATGACTCGCGCAGCACCGAATTCGCCGAGCTGATCCGCAATGACACCGACGGCTACGGCGTCGATATCGTGCTCAATTCCCTTCCGGGCGCAGCGCAACGTGCGGGGCTGGAACTGCTGTCCTTCGGTGGGCGGTTCATCGAGATCGGCAAGCGTGACATCTACGGTGACACCCGACTGGGACTGTTCCCGTTCCGCCGCAACCTCGCGTTCCACGCCGTCGACCTGGCGTTGCTGACCGTCACGCATCCAGACACCATCCGACGGCTTCTGAACACGGTGTACGAGAAGATGGCAGACGGTGCGCTGCCGTTGCCGCAGACAACGAACTACCCGCTTCGCGACGCCGCAACCGCCATCCGGGTGGTGAGCGCGGCCGAACATGTCGGCAAGCTCGTGCTCGACGTCCCGCACACCGGGCGGGAGCGCGTGGTGGTGCCACCCGAGGAGGCCCGGGCATTCCGGCCCGACGGTGCGTATCTCATCACGGGTGGTCTTGGCGGGCTCGGCCTCTTCCTCGGCGCGAAGATGGCCGCGGCGGGCTGTGGTCGGATCGTGCTCAACTCGCGGTCGCAGCCCGACGCAGGAACACAACGTTCCGTCGAGCGCATTCGTGCGACGGGGGCGGACGTCGTCGTGGAGTGCGGCGATATCGCCGCACCGGAAACGGCGGATCGTCTGGTGAAAGCCGCGACTGCAACCGGGCTTCCGTTACGCGGCGTTCTTCACGCCGCGGGTGTTGTCGAGGATGCAACGTTGAGCAACATCACCGACGAGTTGATCGACCGTGATTGGGCGCCGAAGGTTCACGGCGCGTGGAATCTGCACCGGGCGACGGCGACACAGCAATTGGACTGGTTCTGCGCGTTCTCGTCTGCCGCCGCGCTGGTGGGTTCACCAGGTCAGGGCGCGTACGCCGCGGCGAACAGCTGGCTGGATGCGTTCACTCACTGGCGGCACTCCGAGGGTCTTCCTGCCACGGCGATCGCGTGGGGGGCGTGGGGGGATATCGGGCGCGGTGCGGCGTTCGCAGACGAGGTTGAGACCGCCATCAGCCCCGACGAGGGTGCCCACGCATTCGAGGCACTGCTCAGCCACGATCGCACGTACACCGGTTACGCGCCGATCGTTGGGGCGCCGTGGCTCACCGCATTCGCGCAACACAGCAGGTTCGCCGAAGCCTTCCGGGCTTCTACGCAGAGTCGAACGGACACAAGCAAGTTCCTCGCCGAGCTGAACTCGCTGCCTGCCGACGATTGGCCGACCCGGCTCCGGCGGCTGGTGTCCGATCAGATCAGCTTGATCCTGCGTCGCTCCGTCGACCCGGACCGTCCGCTTTCGGAGTACGGTCTCGACTCCCTTGGCAACCTCGAGGTACGCACCCGCATCGAAACCGAAACGGGAATCCGCATCGGGCCTACCGACATCACGACCGTACGCGTGTTGGCGGGACACCTGTGCGACAAGCTGGCTGCCCCGGACAGCGCACCGGCGACGACCTAGTCGCATCACATCGCTTCAATCGAGGAGGTTCGAATTGCGCGTAGGGCCAGTGGCAATCGGAAACATCGACGAGTGGGAGCCGGGCACACGCTCAGTCGTATCGTGGCATGCTTCGCCTACCTCCCGTGCGAAGGCCGCCGCGGCCCCGGTGAGTTCCGTCCCGGTCAGTTACATGCAGGCGCAGCATCTTCGTGGCTACGCTGAACAGACCGCCAAGGGACTGGACTACTCACGGCTGCTCGTCGTCACCTGTGACCTGCCTGGCCGATGCGATACCCGGGCCATGAGCTACGTCATCAACGCCCACCTCCGACGGCACGACACATACCGCAGTTGGTTCGCCTACGGAGCCGGCGGAGAGATCGTCCGGCATACCATCGGCAACTCCGCTGAGATCGAGTTCGTCGCGACGAAACACGGCGAGATGACAGAGGCACAGATTCGGGAGTTCATCGTCGCAACGCCGGATCCACTGCAGTGGGACTGCTTTACCTTCGGAATCCTGCAGGACACAAGTCACTTCACGCTGTACCTGTGCATCGACCATCTGCACATGGACGCGATGTTCGTCGGCGTGACGATCATGGAGTTCCTGATGATGTATAACGCGCTGGTGAGCGGAAGCCCGCCGGTCGCGTTGCCCGAAGCAGGCAGTTACGACGAATTCTGCGTCCGCCAGCATCGGTACACATCATCGCTCACAGCCGAGTCTCCTGAGGTTCGTACATGGACGCGGTTCGCCGAGAACAACAATGGAAGCTTCCCGGATTTCCCTCTGCCACTGGGCGACCCGTCGGTGCGCTGCAACTCCGATGTCCTCACCGTGACGTTGATGGACCAGGAGCAGACAGCCCGATTCGAATCCGCATGCATCGGAGCCGACGCCCGTTTCATCGGTGGCCTTTTGGCGTGCGCTGCGCTCACAGAGCACGAGTTGACCGGTGCCGAGACCTACTACGGCCTGACGCCAAGTGACACGCGCAGCACACCGGAGGACTACATGACGATGGGTTGGTTCACCGGTTTGATCCCGATCACCATCCCCGTCACAGCGACATCGTTCAGCGATACGGCGCGTGCGGCGCAGGCGTCCTTTGATTCGGGACCTGACATCCTCGGTGTGCCGTACTACCGGGTACTGGAGTTGGCGCCATGGCTGAGCCGGCCTCGCCCGAACTTTCCCGTGCTGAACTTCATGGACGCTGGCGCCCCGCCGCTGTCGGCACTGCTGACCGCTGGATTGGACGAGCTCAACATCGGAATCTACGGCGACGACCGGCATTCATACCAGTTGTCCATATTCGTCATCAGGCTCGACACCCAGACTGCGGCCACGGTGGTGTTCCCGAAGAACCCGCAGGCCCGCGAATCGATTGCGGTCTATCTGGAGGCATTGAAATCCGCGTGTGTCCGCGTCGCCGAGGGTCGCGCCGCGGTCGCGTTGCACACCGCGGCGCGCGCTTGAGCCGCACCATCGCAGCCGACCAGGAAGGGCAACAACCATGTTCGGTTCATCCCTAACCGCCGTGCTCCGGGAGCGAGCAAGCCTGCAGCCCAATGATGTGGCCTTCACGTTCATCGACTACGAGCAGGACTGGGCCGGTGTCTCCGAGAGCCTGACATGGTCGCAGTTGTATCGGCGATCGCTCAACATCGCATACGAGCTCGGGCTCAGCGGGACGACGGGTGACCGGGCGGTGATACTCGCACCGCAGGGCCTTGACTACATCGCTGCCTTTGTCGGCGCGTTACAGGCCGGCCAGATCGCGGTTCCGCTTTCGGTGCCGGTCGCAGGCGTTCATGACGAACGGGTCACCGCGGTGCTTTCTGACGCCGCGCCGTCAACCATTCTCACGACGTCCGCATTCGCCGGCCACGTCGGTGAGTATGCGCGGGCGCAAGGCGGCGGGGCTTCGACTCCCTCGGTCGTCGAGGTTGATTCGGTGGACTTCAGTACGAGGAAAGGGCCTTCGCACCGTCGGGAGAGTGAAACCAGCACCGCCTATCTGCAATACACATCAGGATCGACCCGTACACCAGCGGGAGTGGTTGTCTCGCACCGGAACCTGGCGGCCAACTTCGAGCAGGTGATCGCCGATCTCTTCGCAGACTGTGGAAAGGTGTCCCCGCCGAACACCACCGCTGTGTCGTGGCTGCCGTTCTACCACGACATGGGATTGGTGCTCGGCGTGTGCGCGCCGATCCTGGGCGGATGGCGATCCGTCCTGATGAGCCCTATCGCATTCCTAGCCCGGCCGGCAAGGTGGATGCAGTTGCTGGCCAACAATTCCCGTGCGTTGTCCGCGGGCCCCAACTTCGCCTTCGAACTGGCCGCCGCGCGGACGTCGAGCGACGATATGGCCGGTCTCGATCTCGGCGACGTGCGGGGAATCATCTGCGGCAGCGAACGGGTCCATGCGGCCACATTGCAACGCTTCACCGACCGGTTCGCGAGATTCAATCTGCCCGCTCATGTGATACGGCCCAGCTACGGCCTTGCGGAGGCAACCGTGTACGCGGCGACCGCCGCACCCGGCCGAAAGCCGAACGTTGTCACCTTCGAATCCGAGAAGCTGTCCGCCGGGCACGCCAAGCGAAGCGGATCGGGGACACCGCTGGTCAGCTACGGATCGCCGGTCTCTCCTGCTGTGCGCATCGTGGATCCCGAGACGGGAACGGAGCGTCCGGCGGGCATGGTCGGGGAAATCTGGTTGCACGGTGAGAACATCTGTGCCGGCTACTGGCGCAAACCCTTGGAAACCGAGCAGACATTCGGCGGCACGATCGTTTCCCCATCGGCGGGAACACCCGATGCGCCTTGGCTGAGAACTGGAGACCTCGGCTTCGTCTCGGATGACGATCTGTTCATCATCGGCCGGATCAAGGATCTGCTGATCGTGCGCGGCCGGAATCACTATCCGGACGACATCGAGGCCACCATCGGCGAGATATCCCGAGGCCGGGTCGCGGCGATCTCTGTTCCAGACGATCGCTCGGAGAAGCTCGTCGCGATCGTAGAACTCAAGAATCGCGGCGCTTCCAAGGAGGATTGGATCCAAGGTTTCGATATCGTCAAGCGACAGGTCACCTCGGCAGTGTCGACGTCACACGGCCTGAGCATCGCGGATCTCGTTCTGGTGCAACCCGGTTCGATTCCGATCACGACCAGCGGCAAGGTGAGGCGGGCGGCCTGCGTCGAGCGGTACCGGCACGAGCAGTTCACCCGCATCGACGCGTGAGCGCTTGTCATGTGGCCAACACTGCTGGTAATGGCCATCGTGGTCAGCGTCGAACCGTTCCGGATCGGCATGACGTTGTTGATGCTGAACCGGCCGCGACCAACTTTGCAACTGCTCGCATTCCTGTCCGGCGGCTTCACCATGGGCTTGAGCGCGGGCCTCATCGTCCTGTTCGTCATCCGCGAAACACTGACACAGGCAACGCATTTCACCCTCCCTAGAGTTCAGATCGTGATCGGCGTGCTCGCCCTCCTTATTGCCCTCGTGCTCGCCACAAACATCTCGGCACGTCGGCCTGAGCGCGCGCGAGTGGTCGCGGGGGTCGGGGGAGACGGCGCGTCAGTCGAAGGACCGGTGGCGCCGACCATCTCGCGAAGACTCGCAGCGCGAGCACGCGATCTCAGGCAGGGCAGCTCGCTGCGCGTCGCGTGGTTGGCCGGTATGGGGATAGCGTTGCCCTCCATCGACTATCTGGCCGCACTCGCCGTCATATTCTCGTCCAAGACCACACCTGCGACGCAGGCCGCCGCGCTCTTCGCGTTCAATGTGGTGGCCTTTGCACTCGTCGAGATCCCGTTGTTGAGTTACCTCGCAGCGCCGGAAAAGACCCGTGCGTTGATGACAACGCTGAACGACTGGATCCGATCGCGTCGCCGCCGGGACGTCGCCGCAGTCCTTGCCGTCGCGGGCTGCGTCATGGTCGCGGTCGGGGTCATCGGTTCAGGGGCGTGACGGCCACCAGTTCGCCCGCCCGACCATGGCGGCAATCGCAGGCACCGTCAGGGTGCGCACCAGCAGGGTGTCCAGCAGGAGTCCGACGCCCACCACGAAACCGGCCTGCACGACGGTGGTGATGCTGGAGAACACCAGACCGAACATCGAGGCGGCGAAGATGAACCCCGCCGCGGTGATCACGCCTCCGGTCGAGCCGACGGTTCGGATGACGCCGTAGCGCACCCCGTGCAGCGACTCGTCGCGAAGCCGGGAGATGAGAAGCATGTTGTAGTCCGCACCCACCGCAACCAACACGATGAACGCCAAACCCGGTGTACTCCAATGCAATTGTTGGCCGAGGATGAACTGAAACATGATCACGCCGAGGCCGAGCGCGGAAAGATATGAGATGACCACCGAACCCACCAGGTACAGCGGCGCGACAATCGCACGCAGCAGGGCCATCAGGATCAGGAGCACGACGACGATGGTGACGGTGATGATGAGCCGGATGTCGTGGTTGTAGTAGTCGCGCGTGTCTCGGAGCATTGCTGGATATCCCGCCATCGATATCGACGCGTCCGCGAGTTCCGTGTTCGGCTGCGCACCCTGAGCGGTCGTCGTCACCGCGCCGACCTGATCCATCGCCTCCGTCGTGAACGGATTCAAATCCGTCTGGACCAGATAGCGCACCGCGTGGCCATCCGGCGAAATGAAAAGCTCTGCGGCTCTTTTGAACTCGTTTCCGTTCAACAGCCCCTGGGGGATATAGAACCCCGCCATCGGCGGCTTGGCCGCATCGTGCTTCATCGCAAGCAGGAACATCGATGCGTCGTTGAGTCCGTCGCCCATCGACTTGGTCTGCTCGACGAGCAGCGCGACACCGTCGGCTAATTGTCGGCTCGCGTCGGCGAGGGTGTCGGCGCCGCGCTGCAGGGTCGTCAGGCGGGTCTGCATGCTGTGGGGGTCACCCAGTCCCACGGACCGCATCGCGCTCATTGCGGTGTCGAGCGCACGGCGCAGACCGGTGACCGTCGAATCGAGCGTCTGTGTCGGCTGTGTCGTGCGCAGCTGTCGGGCCAGGTCGGCGATCTTGTCGAGGGTTCCGTCGTCGCGTGCGGTGACCAACCGCCGCAACTGGGTGCGGGTATTGCTGCACGAAGGGTCGGTATCGCAGATCGGGCTGCCCTCGAGGCCCGTCAGCACCGGACCAGCCCAGTCGAACGCCGTCGTGATGTTGCCGAGATTGACGCCGATGGAGTCGCCGAGAGCGCGCACGGACGTGACGAGCTGTGCCGCCTTGTCGAAGTCCTTGAGCATCTTGGCGCCGCCGAACTGCTTCTGCATGTAGCCAAGGGCGTCGACGAGGCCACGGACGCTTGCGATGGCCTGACGCACGTTCCCGCGGACATCACCCAGGCTGTCCGCCAGGTCGCCTGCACCGTTAGACAGCAGATCGAGGTCATCGCCTCGGCTCGTGATCTGGGTCGACGCGTCGCGCAGCTTACCGCCTACCTCTCCAGCCTGATAGGTGGTCCTTGCTTGTTCCAGCGATTCGCCGGTGGGACGGGTGATACCCCGAACCGTTGCGATGCCTGGTAATTGGCTGACGCGCTGCGCCATCTGCTCGAGATCGGCGAGGGCTTGTGGTGTTCGCAGGTCGTGTGGTGACTGGATGAAGAGGTACTGGGGTATCGACGTGCTCAGCGAGAAATGCCGATCCATCGCGGCATATCCGATGGAGCTTTCGACGGAATCCGGCAGCGTCTTACGGTCGTCGTAGTTGAAGCGTGCCAACCCCGCACAGCCGGCGAGCACGAGAAGAACGATCAAGCTGCCGACGAGATGGGCGCCGGGCCTGCGCACGATGCGAATGCCAGACCGGCGCCAGAACCGGGTGCTGAGGTTGCGCCGTGGCGCGATCCAGCCGTGGCGGCCCGCGATCACCAGGATCGCGGGCAGCAGGGTGATCGCGGCGAGAAACGCTACGCAGATGGCGAGCGCCAACGCGGAGCCGACCGTCGAGAAGACGCCCAGCTGGGCGAACATCATCCCGAGGAAGGTGACCGCGACGGTTGCGGCCGAGGCGGCGATCACCTTGCCGATGGAGGCAAGGGCGTGCATCGCCGCGTGGTCGGAATCCTCGCCGAGTCGCACGTAGTCGTGGTAACGGCCGATGAGGAAGACGGCGTAATCCGTTCCGGCGCCTGCCATCATCGCGGTGAGAAAGATGATGGTCTGATTGGAGACGCCCAAACCCAGTTCGGCCAGGCCGGCGATCAGAGCCTGCGCGATGACCAGCGATACGCCGATAGTCATCAGCGGCAGCATCATGGTCACCGGCTTTCGGTAGATGATCAGCAGGATGGCCAGCAACATGACCGCCGTCGCCAGTTCGATCGGGAAGCGGTCCCGTTCGCCGACATCGGTGAGGTCGGCGACGGTGGCCGCCGGTCCCGTCAGATGTGCGGTCAACGAGGTTCCCTCGACTGCCCGATCGATGGAGTCGGCGACCCGCGTGAATGCCGCGTAGGACTGCGGCGAGCCCACCTCGCCCGCGATGCCGACCGGCAGGATCCACGCCTTTTCGTCCTCGCTGGTCATCACCTCGCGAAGCCCCGGTGTGCTGACGAAATCCTGCAGCATCACGACATCTCGACTGTTCTTGCGCAGCGTGTCGACCAGGGTGCGGTAGCCGGCTTCGTCGGCGGGCCCGAGCCCGCCCTCGTTGGTCAGCACCACCAACAGGACGTTTTCTGACCCCGACTCTTTAAACGCCTCGGTCATCTGTCGGTTCGTCACCGTCACAGGCGCGTCAGCGGGAAGGATCGCGACGGGCCGCTGCTGGGCCATTTCTGTCAGCGAGGGGAACGTCAGCGGCAGGACGACCGCGAGCGAAGCCCAGATGCCGACCACGATCCAGGGCCACCGCACCACGAAATTGCCTAGCCGCGCAAAGATGCCGCCTCCTCCGGCAGTGCCAGGTGTCTCCGACTGCTCCGACACCAGTGAATACTAGCCGTGTGATCCGGTAACCCGGATTATTATTCCAGTTTCTCGGAATTTTCCTCCCGACTCATTACCATTGGAGTGCGATGACTCCAATAGGCCTGGCGTCGCCGAAGGCGCTTATCGCAGGCGTGATGGCAAGCGCACTCCTCGGCGCGACGGGCGCGTTGGGTAGCAGTGTCGCGGCCGCCGAGAGCGACGACGACGGCGGTTCGGGCCAGACCGTGTTCGTGCTCGGGGGAGCGAAGGGGCCGGGCATCCCCTGGGACGATTACGTCAACAGGACGGGCAGAGGCTACTACCCACACGCCCAGCGGGTCGTCGTCGACTATCCCGCAGGGATGATCTACGGCCGCCTGCCCGCAGCCCTGGTGCCGGGCACCGATCTGGCCACCCCGACCGTCGGGGAATCCGTTGTTGCGGGCACCGACAACCTGGACAGGGCCATTCGCGGCAACAGCGGCCCAGCCGTCGCGGTTGGCCTGTCCGAGGGCACGCTCGTGCTCAACGCCGAGCAGGCGAGGCTTGCAAACGACCCGACCGCCCCGCCGTCGGACCAGTTGTCATTCACCGTGTTCAGCGATCCGTCGCGCAGTTTCCTCGCCCTGTTCCCGCCGGGCACATATCTCCCCGTCGTGGATTACACGGTGCAGAGGCCGGTGGAAAGTCAATACGACACCAACGTCGTGGTCGCCGAGTACGACTTCATCGCCGACTTCCCCGACCGACCAGAGAATTTGATCTCCCTCGCCAACGCGATGATCGGTGGGGTGACGGTGCACACGCCGGTCGCGTTCAGCAGTCCGGCCGACGTGCCACCGGAGAACATCACCACCACGACCAATTCCAGGGGCGGGACAACGACGACCTTTCTTGTCCCCACCAAGTCGCTGCCGCTGACACAGCCTCTCCGAGAGGCCGGGGTGTCCACTGCGCTGGCAGACGAGATAGACCGAACGCTGCGACCCGAAGTCGACGCGGGCTACGCGCGAAACGACGGACGGGTCGCGCCGGCCCCCGCAAAGGCCCTGGCACCCCCCGCCGACATCGACGGAATCGTGCATCCGACCAATCCCGTCAACATCAACGGTGTTCTCGACCCGACCAGCCAGGCCAACCTCGACGGCTTCCTCAAGCAGGCGCGCGACCTGTTCCCCTGAAGCGCTCTTACAGGCTGCCGATGCCGTTGGCGATGAGCAGTACGGCCACGACCGCGATGATTACTGCGATGAGGTGCCTGCGGCGCGGGAGCACCCAGTCGTGCACGCGCAGCATGACCGCTTGAGTTCTGTCCGGTGTGACCAGCGCACTGAGGAGCGGGATCTCAGCGAACGCCAGCGCTACTGCGTGGTAGACGACCAATGCGACGACCTGCGTGCCTGCCGAGGCGCCCGAGGCGAGGATGGCCGCGAGCGCGGCGACGAACTGAAGAGGCGTGGCGAGCCAGGCGCCTGCGACGAATGCCACCCACAGCGATCCCTGCTGCATCGCATCGCTCGCGCGCATCGAGAGCCGCGACCATGCGGTTGGCGTCGACGGCTGCGCAGGCACCCTGGCGCGCGGCCGCACCGGGAATCGCAACGCGATCATCCCGGCCGAAAGAAGGCCGAGCGTGCCGATGGCGATCTGGACCAGTGCGACAGTAGAACTTGTGGTCGTCGACTCCAGGTCGTTGATGAACTCCAACACGAGGCCGCGCAGAAGAAACAGCACACCCAGTCCGACGGCGAAACCCATCACCAGGCTGCCGAGCCAGAATGCGAGAAGCTGGCTGACGGGTCGGGGACGCGAGATCACCAGTACCGTGACACCGATTCGCAGCGGGTCGACCATCGCTGCAAGTGCCATCACAAGCACCGCGGCCCACACGTCGGGGACGGTACCCCGCGGCGGCCGATCACGCTCGACGGCCCCGACCAGCCATTATGAGAGTTTGCCCCACCTCCACCTATTCCTACAGATGGCAGGACAGCCCTTCTCGATAGGGCATCATGGCAGTTGGCTGTCGCCAGACATCGGGAGAGGAACGACTACGGGTGAGGATCTCGGGCAGCGGGCTGCGCCTCGGCTTGTTTGCCGCACTCTCTGCGCTGCTCTGCATCAACGCGCTCGCGCTGTGGGGCGATCCTGTGGCCCGATCGACCTTCACGGTGCTACAGGCGGCCACCGGCGTCGGCGCCATCGTGTGTGCCGTCGTGGTGATCCGTCGCAAACGCGGACTGTCGAGGGCGTGGCGGCTCGTCGTCGTCGCCGCGTTCGTGAGTTCGCTGGTCGGCGACCTCCTCTGGTATGCGGGCCGCGCCAACGACTTCGACACGGCACCGCCGCTCGCCGTGGCTGCGTACTTCATGCCGCCGTTGCTGACCCTGCTCATCGCTGCGGTGGTGGTGCGCTCCGGCGCCCCTGTGTCCGAAGGGCGCGAAGGTCCGATCCGGGGCTCTCGCGTCATCACCGTTTTGGACGGCGTGGTCGCGGCCATCTCGTTCTCGCTGTTTGTGCTGATTTCGGGTTTCGGCGACCGAACCGGCGCAGTCCTGCCCCGGTCGGACAGCACCACGGTGCTGGCGGCCTACGCGCTGCTCGAAGTCACCGCGGTGGTGACCGCCACGGTCACCGCGATCGCCTACAGCCAAGGTCGCGCTTATCGGACGAATTACCTGTTGGTGGCGAGCGGCGTCATCCTCATTGCGGGGTCGGACCGGATGGTCACCTATTTGAGGACCGTCGGCTTGGGGGACAGCCAGCTTTGGGGCAGCTTCGGCCTGGTCCTTGGCGAGCTGCTGATCGCCTTCGCGGTGCTGGACTTACCGCCGTACCCGGCAACCAAACGCGGGCGTGACGCTGCCGACTGGTTGCAGCTCGTGTTGCCCTATGTCGGGTTCATCGGCATGGCGGGGCTGTATTGCTTCCATCTCCACATCGGACGGAAGCTGAGCGCGCTCGAGCTGTCCGCCGCGATCGTGCTGATCGTGTTGGTCGCCGTCCGACAGATGATCGCCATGCGTTCACAACGGCAAATGACCGAGCAGTTGTACGACGTGCAGAACCGACTCGCACATCAGGTGCACCACGATGCCTTGACGGGGCTGCCCAACCGGCTGCTGTTCGCCGACAGGCTCGACGACGCGATTCGCCATGGGCCGTTCGTGTTGATCTTCGTCGACCTCGACGATTTCAAGGAGGTCAACGACCGCTTCGGTCACGCGGGCGGCGACGAGCTTTTGAGCGCCGTCGGCGAGCGTCTCACCAGGTGTATCGGGGAGGCCGACACGTTGGCCCGGATCGGCGGCGACGAGTTCGCGATCCTGATCGCCGGTGAAGAAGATCCGCCGGAAGTGGTCGCGGACCGAATTCGCGTCGCACTGCGGGACCCCTTCGCGATTCACGGCTCCTCGATTCGGGTCCGCGCCAGCATGGGCCTTGTCCGACCGGATCTGGGCGGGCTCACACCCACCTCCGACGATCTGCTCCGGCAGGCCGACGTCTCGATGTACGCAGGCAAGCGGGTAGGCAAGGACACCGCGGTTATCTACCGACCCTCGCTCGGGGTGTCGACGGATTTCCCGACCGCGCTGCGTCGTGCCGACGGGGGCGTTCCCGCCGGCTTCAGTCTCGTGTACCAGCCAGTGGTCACGTTGCCCGACGTGACGCCGGTCGCGGTCGAGGCGCTGGCGCGCTGGACCGCGCCCAACGGGACGGACATCCAGCCGGACGCATTCGTCGCCGCGGCCGAGGCCGCCGGGTTGGGCGCAGTCTTCGACGACATGGTGCTCGACCTCGCCTGCAGCGAGCTCGAGGCCGCCGGCCTCGACATGGTCCTGCACGTGAACATCGGCGCGGCCCGGCTGGGCAGCGTCGATTTCGAACGGCGGATCCTGCGGACGCTCGACCGGTGCGGACTGACGCCGAACCAGCTCGTCCTCGAGATCACCGAGACCGTGCCCGTCGTCGACCTGGCGGACGCGGCCGCGCAGATCAGCCGGCTCAACGCGATCGGAGTCCGGGTCGCCCTCGACGATTTCGGCGCGGGCTACAGCTCGCTGACATACCTGCACGCCTTGCCCGTTCAGATCATCAAGCTCGACCGTGGCCTCGCGGTGGGCCCAGAACCGGCCCGGATCGAGACCCTGTACCGCTCGGTCATCCGGCTGTGTGACTCGCTCGGCGTGGACGTGATCGCCGAAGGCATCGAGTCGACGGCGCAGGCCGACACGGTGTTCTCGGCGGGCTGCAGGCTCGCGCAGGGCCACTTGTTCGGGCGCGCGGTGCCAATCGCGGACCTCGGGGTGTCGCGGGAGGTACCGTCGGGCGCGTGAACAGCCCGTCACGCCCCGTGACCCGCCTCGACAAATCCGATGTGCTCAGTGGCCTTTTCGCCAGTTGGGATGCTATCGACCAGGTCGTCGGCGACCTGCC
This sequence comes from uncultured Actinomycetota bacterium, assembly GCA_963756865.1. Lineage (GTDB taxonomy): Bacteria > Actinomycetota > Actinomycetes > Mycobacteriales > Mycobacteriaceae > Mycobacterium. The sequence continues at coordinate 53,182 of CAVWPQ010000003.1, forward strand.
CGACGCCCAGTGGTCCCAGTCGACGGCGCTGCCGGGCTGGACGGTGCACGACGTCGTCGCGCACGTGGTCGGCACCGAGTCGATGCTGCAGGGTCTCGGTCCGCCGGAGGCCGACATCGACGTTTCGGCGCTCCCGCATGTGCGCAACGACATCGGCGTTCTCAACGAGCGGTGGGTGCGCAAGCTGCGCGACCTTTCGCATGCGGAACTGCTCGAGCGCTTCCGCACGACGACCAGCCGGCGACGCGAGGCGCTGACCGCGATGGGGGAGGACCAGTGGCACGAGCCGACTGCGACCCCGGCGGGGCCCGACAGCTACGGCCGGTTCATGCGGGTGCGCACCTTCGACTGCTTCATGCACGAGCACGACGTCCGTGACGCGGTGGGCGACTCGGAAAGGGAGTTCACCCAGGCTGATTCCCGGCTGGCGCTCGACGAAATGGCGGCGAGCATGGGGTTCGTCGTCGGGAAGTTGGGCAAGGCGCCAGACGGTTCGCGTGTGCGGCTGGAGCTGACCGGCCCGCTGGCGCGAACCATCAACGTCTTGGTGGACGGGCGTGCGAAGGTCGTCGAAGAATTCGACGGCGAGCCGACGGCCACGATCGAACTCGACGGCCTGCTGTTCACCCGGCTGGCAGGCGGCAGGACCGCCGTCGACCATGACGCGATCTGCTACGGCGGCGACGAGGCGGTAGGGAAACGGGTCGTCGAGCACCTCAACTATGTGATCTAGCAAGCAATCCTCCGCGTATTTGCCGCCTGTACGAATTTTGAGCTTTTTCCATGCACTTACCGTGTTAGCTTCGTTTGCTGACTGAACGTCGGCTATTTGGGGCGAAATTGCAGGGCCGGGGGAAACAAATGAAAATTCAGAGTCGGCGGTGGGTATTGGTGGCCGCTACGACCGCACTGATCGTTGCGGGCTGTGGGCAGCAGAGTGCCGAACCGGAATCGGCTGGCAGCGCGCCGCCGAAACCTGCGGATTCGATAGTTCGCATCAAGGACAAGGGCGTGACCGCCAAGGGCGGCACGGTCGACGTGTTGGGCACCGTCGACTGGATGTCGCTTGACCCCGTGAACAACTACCTCATCGACTCCAGTGAGGTCGGTCGTCTCATCTACCGGACACTGACGTTCGTCAAGGACAGCCCGGCGAGGACCTATCGGTGCAGCCCGACCTGGCCGAGTCGTTGGGCACCTCCAGCGACGGCGGTAAGACGTGGACGTACAAGCTGCGCGAGGGCTTGAAGTACGAGGACGGCAAACCCATCACCTCGGCCGACGTGAAGTACGGCGTACAGCGTTCGTTCGCCCAGGACGTGTACGACGAAGGCGCGACGTACATGGTCGACCTTTTGGAGAACGAGACCGAGTACGCGGGGCCGTACGCAACACCCGAAAAAGATCTGACATCGGTCGAGACCCCCGACGATCGCACGTTGGTGTTCCACTTCAAGGGGCCGCAACCCGATGCCGACTGGATCTTGTCGCAGTTGTACACGGTGCCTGTGCCCAAGGCCGCCGATACCAAGGATGCCTACGCCGAACGCCCGGTCTCGTCAGGGCCGTACAAGATCGAGAAGTACACGCCCGAAGAATCGCTGGTGCTGGTCCGCAACGACCAGTGGGATTCCGCTGACGACCCCAATCGGCCGGCGAATCCCGACCGCTTCCAGTTCTTCAGTGGCACCCCCGCCGACACCACTAAACGCCTGCTCGCGGCCGAAGGCGCTGACGCGAACGCCGTGGCGCTGAGCCCGTCGATGTCGGCGCCCGACGCGTCGAAGCTCGAAGAACCGTCGGTCGAACCGCGGTTCATCAACGGCCCCGGCCCGTGTGTCGACTACGTGGCCATGAATACGGAAACGATCTCGGATCCCGATGTCCGCCACGCGGTCGCGCTCGCGATCGACCGGCAACGGATTCAGAGCGAGTACGGCGGCGATGTGTTCGGCTCGATCGCCGAGTCGTTCATCCCGCCGACGGTTGTGAGTTTCGAGGCGCCGGATCTGGGTCTGAAACCTCAAGGCGATGTCGAGGCCGCGAAAAAGCTGCTGGACGGAAAGACCGTCCCCCCATTGCATCTGGCGCTCACCGACGACGCAGTTCTCTACAGAAGAGTCAGCGACGTCATCAAGAACAATCTGCAGGCCGTGGGTATTGAGGTGGTCGTTGACGAGTTCACCCAAGATGACTACACCGCGGCCATCGAGGGCGACGACCCGCCGGCCCTTTCACTCGAGGGGTGGTGCGCGGACTGGCCGACTCCGGCCGCGGTGGTGCCTGCGTTGCTCGGTCCCGATCCCGATGGCAAGACATACGGATCGAACAACATCACGCGGTACTACGACCCGGCCATTGCCAAGGAAATTCAGGATCTGATGTCGTCGACCGAACCGGCGTCGGTCGTTAACGTCAAGTTGGTCGAGCTCGCCAACAAAGTCCAGACGACGGCATGGCCGCTGCTGCCGACCATCTTGAACAACACCCCGGAGGTCGTCGGTGCCAACCTGACCAACGCTGGCATCTCACCGCTCTTCGGTGTGTTCGACCTCAATACCGTCGCGGTGAAACAGTGATCTAGCTGGGACTATTTAATCCCTGGTCATTGTTGTTATCGACGGTAGAATGAAATGTCCTGCCGAAAGTCGGTAGGGATGCGAGGGGCCGAACGGTTTCGACATCGCGCATCGAATCAAGGGAAGCGTGCCGGTGCAGGCAAGAGACCACCGTAAGCGTCGTTGCAACCAATTAAGCGCCGATTCCAATCAGCGCGACTACGCACTCGCTGCCTAAGCGACTGCGTGTCTGTCAGACCGGGAGCGCCCTCGGCCCGGACCCTGGCATCAGCTAGAGGGACAAACCCATACGTCCGGTCGCGGGATGTACGGGGACACCAAACAGCGACTGGGATCGTCATCCTGACTTGTCTGCGTGATCAGGAGATCCGAGTAGAGACGTAGCGGACTGCGCACGGAGAAGCCTCGAGGAAGTGCCGTTGGACCCGGGTTCGATTCCCGGCGGCTCCACAGGAAGAAGCGGGCCAGGGCATAGTTCTCTGACCCGCTTTTCTTTCTAGCCGTGGCTACCCGGTCCGTACGGGCCGAAGAAGTGGCATCCGACCGGGTTGGTTGCGCAGTACGAACCCGGTGCAGGATCTGCGGGCGGCGGAGGCGGCCCCACATCCGGCAACCATGGGGGTGGCGAATCGGCCCAAACCCAGCTGTCCATCTGAATGCCGTTCATGTTTATCGGGACATTGCCTTCAGGAGGATTGACGAAACAGTAGTCGTGGCAGACGTTCATGTCCCAGCCGAACGCCGCCCCTCCCATCGGTAACGGCTGTCCTGGGCACCACGTTCCGGTGGGAGCGGGACGATCGGCGGCGGCAGAGCCTGCGCCCAGCGCCAATCCGGCCGCAGCGATGGCGCCCGAGGTCAACGCCCCTGCGACGATGTGCCTCATCAGTTTGGTGGCGTTCATGTTGTTTCCTTCGTCGGTCGCGGCCTACCAGGCTACGAATCTCATCATGCTTGCTGATATTTGACGCATGGGGAAATTTCCCTGGTAGTGCGATGCAATTGAAACCTGTGAGCGTTGCTACCGATCCCAATTTCGACAAATTCGGGGGCTCCACTGCTCGGCCGTCGCCGCGAGCTCGGCGGCGTGGGGGAGAGCCACACACGGCTCGCCGGTGCACGTTGTGAAGATGCTCGCCCGGACCACCTCCGCGGAGGCGAGGCGCGAAGCCTCTGACTAGCGGGTTATAGGGACATCTGCCCCGTGCGGGGGACTTTCGGCTCTCGCTCGGCGAAGCGCAGCGTTTTAGCCTTCGAGCATGCCGAGAGATTCTGTGACTCCAGCGAGTAGACAATGGATTAGCTGGGCCGCAACAGCAGTCGGCGTCGGCGCCGTCGTGGCGGCGTTCCTGGTCAGTTCGACGCGTGTCGGGGCTGGCTTTGCGTTCGGCTTCGGCGCGTTCATCGCATTCTTCGGGGTGTTGGCTCTCCTTGCCCGCCGCCGCGCCCCTGATCACTGGGGCTTGGTCGTCGTCGGTCTGGCCATGTTCGCTGCTCCGTTCGTCGGCAACGCCTACAACCCCGATCTCGGGACGTCCTGGACGTGCTGGGTGGCCGGGGGCCTCGCCATAATCCTGGGCGGCGTCGGCTGGTTGGGCGATAAGCCGCAATCAGAGTCCGGCGTCAACGAGATCGGCAGCGGCCAAGCGAAGCGAAGTTCTGTGAACCTAGGGATCGGGCGGGGAGCGCTTATCGTCGGTCTCGCCACTGTCCTGCTTGGCATCGCGGCGCACACGACAGCCGCTGGGATCACAGTCATGGTCGGCTTGGGGGGCCTGACAGCGGTGATCGCTGTCTGGTCGCTTCTCGCCGCCGACCCCACACACGACTTCCTGACACTGGCCTGCGCGGGATTCGCTCTTTTCCTCGCGCCATGGGTCGCCGGGTTCGCCGGCGACAACCCCCTGACCCTTTCCCCCTCTCCCCGTTGCACATACAACCCCGGTAGGTATACCCCCACCGGTATATCCGATATGGGAATTTAATACCCCTGGGGGTAGTTAACATACCCATAGGGGTATATGCCAGGATGGCATAACCGCAGAGACGGAGCTCAAGGGACTGGTCAGCAATGATGCGACAGAAGGAAAGGACAGCCGAATGACGATTAGGAATCTGACCGCCGCCGACTTCCGGGCAGCGATCACCGACAACCCGATAGTGCTGATCGACTTCTGGGCGTCATGGTGCGGACCGTGCCGCGCGTTCGCTCCCGTCTTCGATCGCTCCGCGCAGTCACATCCCGACGTCTTGCACGCCAAGGTCGACAGCGAAGCGGAGCAGCACATTGCCGCGGCTCTGGAAATTCAAGCGATCCCGACGATCATGGCCTTCCGAGACGGCATTCTCGTCTACCGCCAGGCTGGCGCGATGCCTGCCGCGGCCCTCGAAGACCTCATCACCAGGGTCAAGGCTCTCGACATGGCCGAGGTGCGCGCCAAGGTCGCCGCCGAAAACGCAGCATCTCGATAACTGACCTCGACCCGTCTCACTAGGACTGAACAATGTGCTATCCCGAGAAATGTGCCCGCTGCGGCAAAACCGGCTGGGCCGGGTGCGGCCAGCACGTCGATGATGTGATGCGCTCGATACCCCTGGCGCAAAGATGTGCCTGCGAAAGGGATTCGGCGCGCCAGCCGAGGTCCGCGGATACGCATCGGCCGCTTCACCGCCCCTGACTCCACGGGCGGAAAATACTGGGAAGGGAGTTGGACATGGCACTGGCGATATCGACCACGCTGCGCGCCTCATTTGAGGATGCTGTGGAATTGACCCGAAAGGCGTTGTTCGAAGAGGGTTTCGGAGTTCTTACCGAGATTGACATCAAGGCCACGCTGAAGGCGAAGCTGGGCGAGGACATGGAGAACTATCTCATTCTCGGCGCGTGCAACCCGGCACTGGCGCACCGCGCGATCAATGCGGATCGACAGATCGGGTTGTTATTGCCATGCAACGTGGTAGTGCGATCAGATCCCCGCGACGATGGCATCGTAATCGTGGACGCGATGGACCCTCAGATCATGGTTCAGGTGGCTGACCGACCAGGCTTGCGCGAGGTCGCCGACGCCGCCGCCATCAAGCTCAGAGCCGCAATCGCCGCGCTATCCCACACCGCACCGGCGAACTAAACGAAGTCCCGCGAGATGCGGGCGAAAGTCGAACCAAAGTGAGCCTCGGAATCGCCCTCGTACTCGGCGCGGTCATCGGCGTGCTGCTGGGCCTGCTCGGCGGCGGTGGCTCCATACTTGCAGTGCCAGCGTTGGTCTACGTGCTGGGACTCGGTGTTGAACAGGCGATTCCGACATCCCTGATCGTGGTCGGCATCGCTTCGGCGGTCGGTGCGCTTCCGAAGTTACGCGCGCACCAGGTGCAGTGGCGACTGGCCGGGATATTCGCCGCGGCCGGTATCCCCGCCACCTTCCTCGGCGCGGCCATCGGCAAGCACCTGTCACAATCGATCCTTCTGATCGGTTTCGCGCTGGTGATGGTCATAGCCGGAATTCGGATGCTCCAGGAGAAGGCAGATACCGGAACCGCCTGCACCGTCGGTGACTCCGGGATCAATTGGCGCCGCTGTGCGCCGCGATCTATCCCCGCAGGGTTTCTTGTCGGTCTGCTGACAGGACTGTTTGGTGTCGGCGGCGGATTCCTGATCATTCCGGCGTTGGTGTTGTTACTCGGGGTCGAGATGCCGATCGCCATAGGTACCTCGCTGGTCATCATCGTCGCCAACTCCGCCACCGGTCTGGTCGCCCATCTCGGCGGAGCCGGCATCGACTGGTCGACCACCGCGGCTTTTGTCGGCACCGCGATCCTTGGCTCGCTTATCGCGGGCCACTTCGGCACCAAGCTGGATACCGGCCGACTTCAGCGCTGGTTCGCCTACCTTGTCTTCGCCGTAGCGGCCTACGTACTGATTGACACAGTCTTCATCCGTTAGCAACACCATGAAAGAGCCGAAGGAGGGCACGTCGTGGACGTTTCGATCATCGAGACTTCTGGCCTGGGCGACCGCAGTTATCTGGTTAGCCACAACGGAATCGGTGTGGTTATCGATCCCCAACGCGATATCGACCGAGTTCTGTCGTTGGCCAGGGACCGTGGCGTGACGATCACCCATGTCTTGGAGACACATATCCACAACGACTACGTCACGGGTGGTCTGGAGCTGTCGCGGACCGTAGGAGCCGAATACGTAGTGCCGGCCGGTGATGACGTTGCATACCACCGCCGACCGGCAGCTGACGGCGATATCATCGACGCCGGTGGTATTCGGCTGCAGGTCATGCACACTCCCGGCCACACCCACCAGCACGTCAGCTACGTGTTGCGCGACGCCACCGACGCTGTCCGTGGCGTATTCACGGGCGGATCGATGCTGCACGGAACCACTGGGCGCACGGACCTCCTCGGCGCCGAACACACTGAAGCGCTGACGCACGCGCAATACCGTTCGGTGCGGCGCCTCGCCGACGAGCTACCCGCCGAAACCGACGTATATCCCACGCACGGTTTCGGCAGCTTCTGCTCCGCCACACCGGCCAGCGGCGACGCCTCCACCATCGCCGACGAGCGGACGAACAATCCGGCACTGACGCAAGACGAAGGGGCATACGTCACCGAATTGCTGAACGGACTGGCGGCCTACCCCGCCTACTACGCCCACATGGGCGTCATCAACAAGGCGGGCCCCACCCCCGTCGACCTCTCGATGCCCGAGCCTGTCGATCCCGACGAACTGCGCCGACGCATCGAGTCCGGCGAATGGGTTGTCGACCTGCGCAACCGCACCGCGTTCGCCGCCGGTCATCTCAGCGGCACACTGGGCTTCGAGTTGTCCGACTCGTTCGTCACATATCTGGGCTGGCTTTACAGCTGGGGTGAGCCGCTGACTCTCATCGGTGAGGACACGGACCAAATCGCAGCGGCCCGAAGAGAACTCGTCCGAATCGGAATAGACAAGCTCGACGGAGCCGCAGTCGGTGACATCGGCAGTCTTCGCGCAGGCACCGAGCTGCGGTCCTACCGCGTCGCGGACTTTGCCGCCCTCGCGAAAGTTCTCGCCAAGGAGGCCCTCACCGTCCTCGATGTTCGTCAGTTCAATGAGTACGACAAGAGCCACATACCCGGGGCGCTCAACATTCCGCTGCACGAACTGCTCGGCCGCATCAACGAAGTCCCGCTCGGGGTGGTCTGGGTGCATTGCGGCTCCGGCTACCGCGCTTCCATCGCGGCCTCCGTGATCGACCGGCCCGGCCGCACGGTCGTCCTAGTCGATGACGACTACGAAAACGTCGAGAGCCGTCTCGCCACTGGCTAGCCTCATCGTCGTCGAGGCGGGCGCTCCTTCTTCGTGTACCTCTGCTCGGCCGTCGCCGCGAGCTCGTCGCGAGCTACGCGGCATGGGGGAGAGCCACGCACGGCTTGCCGGTGCACCTCGCGGAGAGCGCATGCCCTGCGGAGAAGAAACGTCCGCGCGTAGTCGGCTGCGTGATCCTCTGGATCGGAGCCGCGTTGACCGCGATTCCCGCGAGCATTTCGGTGTAGTTCCAGCCGATCTCTCCTGCGGACATTGCCGACAGGTTGATCATCTGTTCCCGGCCTGGCCGGCCCGGGCCCGTCATGCTGGGCTTCATGTTGATGTCGATCGCCTTGATGACACCGTTGGCGTCTTCCCGGCAGTCGATCCGAATCGGTGCAGTGGCCTTCAAGAACTGCGCGACTGTCACGGCATGCTTGCTGAACTCGCGGAGCTGAGCATCGTCGCCCGCGGGCTTGCTGTTCGACTGGATCGGCACCACTCCACTGAACGGCATCACGCCGCCGTGGTGGCCGGTGCGCTCGATCGCCGGAAGCGTCCAGTGGGTGGCTTCGCTGCGCATGCCGTCAGCCGTCTCATAGGTGCCCGGCGGCATCACGGTGACGGCCAGTTCTCGCCCGGACAGGTACTCCTCGACGAGGAACTTGCTGCCGAACTTCGGGCCGACATGCGACTCGATGTGCTCGGCCGCTTCCTCGACGGAGTTGACGACCTTCACACCGGCGCTGCCGCGGCCGCGAACCGGCTTGATGATGACCGGAAAAGTCAGACCGTTCTGCGAAACTGCCTTCTCGACTTGACCTTTCGCCGGTCCATTCTCCACGTTCACGAGGGCTTGCACGGGCACCGGGACGCCGATTGCTTCGATGGCGGCCTGGCACACGTCCTTGTCTTCGTACTTCTCGACGACGTCCAGTGGCTGACCAACGACGTACAGCCCGTCGCGGAAACCGAAGTTGGCCATCGGATGCTCGTCGAACAAGCTTGTGTTGGCCCAGAGGATCTCTGCTCCATCGGCGATGGCCTGGGCGATCCCCTCGAGCGTGTCGGGGTAGGTCCAATCCGCGTCGACATCGGGGCGCGGGTTGCGCGCGGGAGTCAGCACGTCGCAGCCGGCCTGCATCAGCGCGTTGGCGATGTCGGCGGACGAATCCCGGTAACCGAACGGATTCGACGGCTTGACCGCCCCGTTCAACGATGGCGGCGTCACCGCCTGGTGCAGAACCGCGATCGGCCGGCCGTACAACGACGGGGCATTCTGGACTTCGGACTGGATCTGATCGACTGTGATGGTCATTTGAGTTCTCCTGTGTGAGTAAGTGTTTGGTATTGAATTGGACTTGCGAGATCGAAATTACGGGCGTGCGCTCGAGAAGGCCCGCTTGTGCGCACAACCTGTAGAACCAAGCGATTTCCGGCTTTTGCGCATTGTGCTCATCGGCGCGATTGGTGCGCCAGCAACGCCGAGTTCGCCTGTCGGACAACAAAAAAGGGAAAGGGCGTCGTGGTCAGCTGGTCAGAGTTGGGAAGTGAGCGACGATATCGGCGACATCCGGGCAGTTCTCGAGGTCGAGAACCTTATCGGCGAGGGTGTTGATCGCCGCAGGCGTGGCGCCGAGGCCCATCTCGAGGCAACTCGAGAACTTGGCGAGCACCTCGTCGTCGCTCATCGGCTGCTCCGGGCTGCCCTCCATGTGCTCGAGGAAGCGTTCGATCCGCCGACCGTCCTTGCATCCGATGGTCACCCGGGTCGGCGACATGGCGCCCGCGTCAATCGCGTCGTCTGACACCACACTCGTACGCGCCGCAAGGGCGCTGACAGCGGGGTCCGAGATCTGCGGCCGCTGGAAGGTCGCCACATCGACACGGCCGTGGATGAGTGCCGCCGCGAAGCAGTAGCCGGCATTGAACTGGGCGTGGATCGTCGAGTCTCGAGCGACGTCGTATGGCTCGCCGACGATCTTGTTGTTCACTTCGCTCATGCCGATGACGACGCTCTCGATCTCCTTTGAGCTCAACCCTTCTCGGTGCAAAGCTCGACCGATGGCGATCGCGTTGTGGGTGCATCGACAGCACGGATAGGGCTTCATGCTGTGCGTCATGAGTTCCCATGTCTGACCGAGATCGCGCACCAGCGCGTCGGGCAGGACCTCGCCACGCTCGTAGAGCTGAAACAGCCCGGCTTCGCCCTCGAGAAACCGCGTCGGCCCGGTCAGCCCTGCCGCGGCGAGAAAGGCAGCGGCCGTGCCGTTACGGGAAGCAAAGCCTGCTCCCAGCCGCTTCGCCAGAACGCCGTCGTTCAGAGCTTGGCGCGTGCCAGAAGCCTGATGAAAGGCAAGCGCGACAGCGTCGCAGAATTGCCCGCCGCGCAGGCCAAGCACCCGGGCGGCCGCGGCCGCTGCGCCGAGTGCGCCCATGACTGTCGTCGGATGCCAGCCTTTGGACATGCTGTTGGGCGCGGCGAGCCCGAGGCGCGCCTGCAACTCCACCCCGGTGGCGAGCGCCGCGATGAGCTCGCGCCCGCTGACGCCGCCCCGCGCCTCCGCTGCGGCCAACGCCGCCGGCAGGATCACGGCGTAGGAGTGCACGCGGCCGGGATCGTGATTGTCGTCGAAGTCCAGCGCGTGCGCCGCGGCGCCGTTGGCGAGCGCGGCTGTCGGGGGCGCTACCCGTCCCTTTCCGATGAGCACCGTCGAGGGGCCCGCGCCTTCCCAGCCGAGAAGGAGACTGTTCACCTCAGGGATGCCTGGCGCGTCGGCGGCGGCGCCGATCACGCCAAGGGTGTCCAGCACGAAGAGCTTGATTCGGGTGATCACCGAAGGGGGGAGGCTCGAGTAGCTCCAGTTCTCGTAGGCGGCCATCACCTCTTGGCTGAACCCGTCGGCGCGGCGCATGGCATTCGACGCAAGGCTCGTCATTGTGGCTCCCTCATGGCTTGGCACGGACTTTTATAGCGGTGGATCAGTTGCGGGGCAGGACAAATGCCGCGGCGGCCGCCGCAACACCGGCGAGGATGAGGACTGTCAACGCCACGCCGGTCCAACCCGCATGGGCCAGAGCGATACCGCCGAACCAGCCGATGATGCTCGATCCCGCGTAATAGAACAGGTTGTACAGCGACGAGGCCTGTGCCTTGCCGACGCTGGCTGCGCGGCCGGCCCATCCGGTGGCGATCGCGTGGGCGCCGAAGAAGCCGACGGTACCGACCACCAAGCCGATCAACACCAGGAAGAGGTTGCTGCACAAAGTGATCGACACTCCGGTGATCATGATCGCGATCGATGTCAGGAGAACCGCCTTGCGGCCGAACCGAGTGGCCATCGCGCCTGCGAGCGTCGATGCGCAGGTACCCGCAAGGTAAGCCAGGAAGATCAGGCTGACCACTGTCACCGGCAGGTGATAGGGCGCGGCCGTCAGCCGGAATGCCAGGTAGTTGTAGACAGCCACGAAGCCACCCATGAGCAGAAAGCCTTGGGCGAAAAGCGTCAGCTGGCGCGGTGAGCGCAGGTTGACGAGGAGGCGGTGGCCGAGGCTGCCCTCCGGGTTGGCGCTGCGCCCGCTCGACGGCGTGAAACCGCGTGACTGCGGTGCGAGTTTCACGAACCCCGCCGCAGCGGCGGCGCACAGCACGGCCACGGTGAACATGCCGATACGCCACGTCGCGATGTCGGTGATCGGGCCCGCGACCACCCGGCCGAGGAGGCCGCCGATGCTGGTCCCTGAGACGAAGGTGCCCGCCGCGCGGGCGGCATGCTCGGAAGCGATCTCTTCCGTGAGGTACGCGATCGCGATGGCGGGCACCCCACCGAGCACGAGTCCTTCCAGCAGCCGTCCGGCGAGCAATAGGTCAAAGCTCGGGGCGAACGGTGTGAGCAGGCCGAGGACGCTTGACGTGATGACCGACACGGACATCGCCTTCACCCGGCCGATGCGGTCGGCGATCATCGACCAGGGAATGACACCGACGGCCAGGCCGATCGTGCAGGCCGACACCATGAGCGCCGCGCTGGCCGCGCCGACACGCAGGTCGGCCGAGATCTGCGGCAGAACGCCCTGCGGCGAGTAGAGCTGGGCGAACGTGGCAATCCCCGCGCAGAACAGTGCCGCCAGCAGACGGCGGTATTCACTGGAGCCCCGACGATGGCCGGCCCAAGAGTGCTTGGAGAGCAGCGAGATGGATTCCATGGCACACCTTCTGTGAGGTCTCGGGTTGACGCGATCGATTGCCGCCAAAGCTATGTAAATGCCGACGGCGTGACTCGCTTGTGCGCACAAGCCGCGCAACCGGCGATATAGAGGTATTGCGCATTCTGCTCACCATGGGGGGAGCCAAGTCCTACCTTGGGCAACGGTGGCTGAGATTTCGCGCAGTCCCAGGAGGAGCGGGCGAGATGCGGGTTGTCGTTATCGGGGGCGGCCCCGCTGGTGTGTCCGCGGCCCTGCACGCCACTGAGTTGGGCGCAGAGGTCGCGCTCATCGAGCGGGGACGGGTCGGCGGCACCGCCTTCAACAGCGGCCCCGCGCCGGTGCGGACCCTGGCTCGGGCCGCGCGCCTTGTCAGGGACTGGAGTTCGTGGCAGGCGTTCGGCCTGCGCGGACCGCGGCCCGAGGTCGACCTCGCCGCCACCCTGGCCAACGCCCAGCGGGTGGGCGCCTACCTCCATGACCGTAAGCGCGTCGCCGACCACATTCGCTCCGTCGGGGTCGACCTCGTCGAAGAGGCCGGCGACGCCCGGTTCGTCGACGCCCACACGGTCGCCGTGGCGGACGGTCGCACGTGGACCGCGGATCGGGTGATCATCGCCGTCGGCGGAAGGGCGGGGCGACTACCCATCCCAGGGGCCGAGCTCGGCCTGACCTACGAGGACGTGCGCAGCGTGACCGCCCTGCCCGAGCGGGTCTGCGTCATCGGGGCGGCCGACACGGGCTGTCAACTGACGTCAATTCTGGCCGATTTCGGTTGTGCCGTAACGCTCGTCGAGTATGGGCCGCGGATCGTGCCGCGCGCGGATATCGATGTCTCGGCCGCGCTCGAACACGCTTTCCTTGGGCGCGGCATCGAGGTCATCACCAGCGCCGCAGTCCACCAACTCGAGGGACTTGCCCCCGGTGTGCGCGTGCGTTACCGAGTCGGCGACGACTCCAGAGCGGTCGACGTGGACGCCGCGTTCTTCGCCGTCGGCTGGCCGGGTAACGCCGACCTCGTCGACGCCGCCGCTGCGGGCGTGCTCACCGAGCGTGGCTACGTGACGGTCGACGCGTTCATGACAACGAGCGTCCCGCACATCTTCGCCGCAGGCGATGTCGACGGGAACAGCATGCTCGTCAGCAGCGCGACGATCGAAGGCCGTGCCGCCGCCGAGAACGCGGTGCTCGGCCCGTGCCGTCGAGTCGGCCACGAGATCGTTCCCGCAGGCAGTTTCACCGATCCCGAGTACGGCAGCGTCGGGCTCACCGAGGAGCAGGCCCGCGCACGCTACGACTGCGTCGTCGCCGTGGCCCGCTACGAGGACATGCTGCGGCCCGTAGCCGACGGGCAGCCAGAGGGGTTCTGCAAGCTCATAGTCGAAACTGGAGAGCGGAAGATCGTCGGCGCCCACGTGTTCGGTGAGTACTCGGCCGAGGTGATCCAGACGGTCGCGACCTGCATGGCGGCGGGGATGCGCATCGAGGATGTCGTCGAGCTTCAGTTCGCCTTTCCCACCTTCACCGAGGGAGTGAGTCAGGCTGCCTCGATGGTGGTCAATCAACTCGGTGTCCATCCGATGACCCGGCTCTGGAGCAGTCTGAGCACTACGCCTTCAGTACTGGAATGACCGGTGGCGCGGGATTTACCTCCCCATCGACCTGTTTCGCCGCCGTGATCGCGTTCGCACATATGACTCTCTACGATGGTTAGCTCTGAGGGTAAACCTCCTTGTCGAATGGGAAAGTCGCTTTGCCATAAAATCATCGGCGGCGTGAGTGACCGGACTAACCTCAACGCATGGCAGCAGACCCCGGACCCGACGAGGCCCCCACCGCGAGCAAGCCGGAACCACACCACGGTTCGGTCGCCAACAAACTCAACTGGCTACGCGCAGCCGTCCTGGGCGCCAACGATGGGATCGTCTCGACGGCAGGCATTGTCATCGGCGTCGCCGCAGCCACCGCCGAACGGGTGCCGGTGCTCACCGCCGGCATCGCGGGGCTCGCGGCAGGCGCACTGTCGATGGCTGTCGGCGAATATGTATCAGTCAGCACGCAACGCGATACCGAACGGGCTCTGCTCGACACAGAAGCCGAAGAACTGGCGCTGCAGCCTGACGCCGAATTAGAGGAGCTGACAGCGCTTTACGAGGCAAGAGGCCTCTCCGCGCAGACCGCGCGCCAGGCCGCCTTGGAACTCACCGCGCACGATCCGCTGGCTGCCCACGCGGAACTCGAACTGCGTATTAATTCAGAGGAGCTGACCAATCCGTGGCTGGCCGCGGTGTCGTCCGCGGTGTCGTTCACGATCGGCGCACTACTGCCACTCATCGCGATTCTTCTTCCGCCCGCGTCGACGCGCATCGCGATCACCGTCGCCGCCGTGCTGCTCGCGCTGGCGATCACCGGCTGGGTGTCCGCCCGGCTCGGCGGCGCGAAACCCCTGCGCGCGATCCTGCGCGTGACCATAGGCGGCGCGCTGGCCATGGCGATCACGTTCGGTATCGGCCATCTCGTCGGCGCGACGATCGGATGACCATGGCGATTCGCCGTGGAGAATAAGCCTTAGCTCACGAACATGTCAGAGATCGCACAAGCGTCGACGGGTGGTGACCCGGTTCGCGATGAACTAGACCTCCCCAGCGCAAGCACTAGGCCCCCGCGACGAGTAGTCGCCGTCGCAATTCTCGCCCAGGCCGTTGAGTATTTCGACTTCTTCGTCTTCGCGACCGCTTCGGCGATCTTCCTTGGGCCCCTGTTCTTTTCGGAACTGGGTTCCACGGCTGCCACGCTCGCCTCCTTCGCTACCTTCGCCGTTGGCTTCGTCGCCCGTCCCCTCGGAGGAGCGGTCGCCGGGCACTACGGGGACAAATTCGGCCGTAAACCTGTTCTCGTGGCGTCGAACCTGCTGATGGGCGTGAGTACGTTCGTCATCGGCCTGCTGCCGACCGCAGCGGTCATCGGGTGGGTGGCGCCGATCGTCCTGATTGCACTGCGGATCCTGCAAGGCTTCGCGCTCGGCGGGCAGTGGGGCGGAGCGTCACTGCTGTTGACTGAGAGTTCGCCCCGAGGTCGGCGCGGGTTCTACGGCAGCTTCGTCCAGATCGGGGCGCAGCTGGGACTCATCGGCGGACTGTCGAGCTATCTCGTTCTGTCGCTTGCCTTCACAGACCAGCAGATGATGTCGTGGGGATGGCGTATTCCCTTTCTGAGCGGAATCGTGATGGTCGCGATCGGCCTCTACATCCACCGCGCAATCGAAGACACCCCGATGTTCCGCCGCCTCAAGGCGCAGCGTACCCCGAGCCAGACGCGTTCCGACTCCGCGCCGATCGTCCGCGTGATCAAGTCCCATTGGCGAACCATTCTTCTCGCCGGTGGCGCATTCGTCCTGCCAAATGCCGTGGCGTTCATCATCGTTTCGGGCGTGTTGAACTACGGGGTCCAGACTCTTGGACTCAGCCAGGGTGTGGTGCTCGGCGTCATTCTCGCCGCCTGCGTCTGCCCCTTGATCTGTATCCCGTACTTCGCTCACCTCAGCGATCGGTACGGCAGGCCTCGACTGTTTCTGATCGGGGCCATCGGTGTCGCGATATGGGCCTGGCCCATGTTCGCCCTCATCGACACAGCCAACCCGTGGCTCGTATTGGTCGCCCTGGTCGTCTGCTTCATCGGGCACTCGATGATGTTCGGGCCGCAAGTGGCGCTCTATGCGGAGCTTTTCCCGACCGACCTGCGCTACTCGGGGGCATCCCTCGGGTATCAGGTTGGCACAGTGTTCGGCGGTGGCCTCGCTCCATTCGTGACTGCATCCCTGCTCGCGGCAACCCACACAAGCCGGTCGGTCGCGGGCTACATCGACGTGCTGGCCGTCATCAGCATCGCCTCGATTGTGCTGCTGCGGCAGCAGGCCAATGCCGGAGCCGAGGAGATGTCGTAGCCGGCGGCGCGGGCGCGCCCAAAGCTACCGATTTCGCTGACGCACGCGTAAAGATGGCGCAGAAGTTTCATTTGTCCTGGATACGAGTAAATTCGGACGCATGTCTCCTCAATGCGGGGGTAGCCCGGGGGCGGCTGGCGGTCGATCAGCCGGTCGCTGGGCCCGGCTGGGAGCTGCGGTACTCCTCAGCGTCGCCGCGCTGAACGTCGTTTCGAACGCGACGCTTGTTGCGTCTGCTGCCGACTGCGCAGACGCCGAGGTCGTGTTTGCCCGAGGCACGGACGAGCCGAAAGGCATGGGCCAGGTCGGCGATGCTTTCGCCGACTCGCTGCGCGAGCAGGCCGTCGGCATGAACATCGCGACCTACGCGGTGAACTATGACGCGGGCAAGCTGCAGCTGGGCAGCGGGGACGGCGCCAAGGACGCGATATCGCACATCAAATCCACGGTGGCCTCGTGCCCCGACACCAAGATCGTGTTAGGCGGCTACTCGCAGGGCGCGAACGTCGTCAACATCGTCGCCGGCAATCCCATCGTCGGGATTGCGTGGGGCGCTGCGCTCCCGTCTTCGTTGGCGGGCAACGTCGCGGCGATCGCCACCTTCGGAAACGTCGCGAACCGCGCAGGTACCAAGCTGCCGTCGGCGACTGCGCTGTTCGCCGGTAAGGCGATCGACCTGTGCAACCCCGCCGATCCGATCTGTCACGCGGGCCCAGGCAACGCATGGAGCGGGCACACCAAGGGCTATGTCCCGGATTACACGACGCAGGCCGCCGCTTTCGCCTCTGCCAAGTTATTGACCGGGGCCAGCCAGGTGGTGCCCGGTTTCGGGCAGGCGCCGGGATACGGGCAGTTTCCGGGGTATGCATCACCGCCACCGGGATCAGACCACATGCCGCCTGGATATGCTACGCAGTCGCCGGAATACGATCCGTCGGTGTCGGGGTACAACCCATCCGTTGTGGTGGGCCTGCCTTGACGTAGCCCGGCCTTGGTCCCTCAGATCGCTGCGCCTGCTTGCTCTTTCGGCCGGTCCTTGTAGACCTGCCCGAGGAAACGTCCGATAGCGGCGACCACCGCACCGGTGCGGGCTCCGTCGAGGAGATCGAAACCGTGGCCCACGCCTGGCAACTCGACGTAGCCCACCTTGGACCCTGACACCGACCGCAACCTCTCGACGAACGCGCGGGCCTCGTGGACGGGAATGAGGCTGTCCCGGCTGCCGTGAACGACGAGAAACGGCGGTGCCAATGAATGAACTCGGTCTACCGGCGACGCCGCCCTGAACACCTCGGGATGGCGAACCTGTGACCGCTTGACCACAACGCGCTCGAGGAATCTCATGAAATTGGCGCGTTGCGCGGTCGTGCGATCCTGCCAGTCGTACAAGCCGTACAGGCTGACGACAGCGTCGACGGACGTGTCGGCATCGTCGGCCAGGTCGGTCTGCCAGGCCGGGTCGTTGGGGGTCAGCCCAAGCAGCGTTGCCAGGTGCCCGCCCGCCGAAGAACCCGCGGCGACGATGAAATCGGGATCACCACCGAACTGGGAGACATTCGCCCGTGCCCAGGCGACCGCTGCCTTCACATCAGTCATCTGACGCGGCCAGCGATGCTGTGGGCTGGTCCGGTACTCGAGCGACAGGCAGACCCAGCCTCTTCTGACCAAGTGGGCCATCAGCGCGTGTCCTTGCAGCTCCCGCCGCCCGAAGATCCAGGCGCCGCCGGGGATGTAAACGAGTACCGGTGCGGGCGTGGCAGGCACGTCATCGTGACGCCACACGTCGAGCAATTGGCTGGCGTGATCGCCGTAGCGCACCGACGGCCGATGCACGTATCGCCGTTGCCCAGCCGCCTTCCACAACGGAGCGGGCTGTCGATGTGACGGCCACGGGTCGGCAAGGTCCTCAGGACCGACGATGTCCGCCAAGGCTTCGGTCAGCACTGTCGGAGTCTGCGCGAGCGATTGGGCCCGTCGCTGACGGCCGCCAGGCTCGAAGCGGGCCCGTGCCATCGCGGCGACGATGCCGGGCACATAGGTGTTACCGCCGACGCCAAGAGCTGTCATGCCGGCGATTGCCTGCACGTGGCGCCCGATTATGGGCGTCGACGCCGCCACGCCACTGAGCGCGATCACGTAGTCGCCCGGCTTTGCTCTCGCCACCCATCGCAGGTAGGACCGGACGGCGCGAGTCGCTTGCCCTGCTTCGACGCGAGACATCGTTGCACCGTACGGCCCCATGACGCTCGAATCCATAGAATCCGTATCACCGTCAGACAATTTGCTACTCGGCGCAGGTCGGCATCGGCTTTCCGTGCCGAGCGGATTCACCAATAGGCTGCAGACAGGCGTGTATGCGCGTCGAATCGGGGTCTGCGGCACTGGGGGTGCAGATGGAGCAGCTGAGCTGGACCGACGACATGATGTTGCGCGCCGAAAAGCCGGAAACCCCGATGCAGATCCAGATGCTTCTGATCTACGACCAGTCGACAGCACCCGATGGCAGAGTCACCTTCAAACGCATCCTGAGCGAGATCGACGCTCGGCTGCATCTTGCGCCGACGTTCCGGCGGCGGCTGACCGATCTGCCCGGCGGCATGCACATGCCGTATTGGGTCGACGATCCGAATTTCGATCTTGAGTATCACGTACGCCACATCGCGCTGCCGCAGCCGGGGGATTGGCGCCAGCTGTGCATCCAGATCGCGCGCATCCACGGACGCCAGCTCGACCTTCGCCGGCCGCCATGGGAGATGACGGTGATCGAGGGACTGAACTCCATCCCTGGCGTTCCGACGGGATCGTTCGCGATCTCACTGAAGCTGCATCACTGTGTCGTCGACGGGATGGAAAGCGTCGAACTGATGGCGGCCATGCATGATCTCGCGTCCGACAGCCCCCGTCCCGCTCCACCGGAAAAGCCGTGGAACCCTGGACCGTTGCCCTCGACCGCCGATCTCGTCACCAGGACGGCGATCAACGGCGTGCTCCACCCTCTGCGCGCGGGCAAGATCTTGATTCCCAGTGCACTCGGCGCGCTTCGTCACGTCGCGGAGCTGCCGGGCAAGCTCGCAGGCGGAGTGGTCGCGACGCTGGCCCCCGGCTCGGGATCCCTGTTCGCTCCTGGCACGCGGTTCAACGGCGCGGCCACGCCGCATCGAGTCTTTGACGCCCGCTTTCACGAACTCGCAGACTTCAAGCGGATCAAAGCGTGCGTGCCCGATGCGACCATCAACGACGTGGCACTCGCCTATATCGGCGGTGCGCTTCGTCTCTATCTGGACGGTCACGCAGAACTGCCGGATGAGACTCTCGTGGCCGCGTGCCCGATGTCGATACGGTCCGGCAGCGAAAGCGGCAGCGGCGGCAATCGACTGTTCGGCAGGCTGCAGTCGCTGGCGACGACGATCGTCGACCCGCTCGAACGACTGGCGGCGATCACGCAGGAGGCCTCCGCCTTGCGCGATACCTCCGATACCGCCAGCAGCTCCCGGCTGATGGAGCTGGTGGGCACCGTGCCGACGACGCTGCTGGGTCTCACGGTGAAAGCCGCGGGCGCAGTGCCCTTTTCGGCGCCCGCGATCGCGAACACCACACTGAGTAATGTGCCGGGGCCGACCGACCCGATCTTCTTCGCGGGGGCCCGCCTCAACCGGGTCACCGGCCTTGGCCCACTGATCGGTGGGATGAACTTGTTCCACGTCATCGCGAGCTACAACGGAACCGTATCGATCGGCGTGACAGCGGACCGCAACGCTTTACCCGATCCAGGCCACTACGCCGACTGTATGCAGGAGTCGTTCGACGAATTGCTCAGCGCCGCGCGGTGATCGGCGTCGTCGCCTCCGACGATCAGTCTTCGGACTCGTCGACTGAGTGATCGACGAGAAGCGACGCGCCGTGGTGGGGCGGTAACTCCATCGCGAAACTGTTCAAGTCGTCTACCACCCCGACTTCGTCACCGGTGAACATGTTGATGACCTTCGCGCCCGGCGGAAGCTTCTTGGAACGTACGGTGCCCGCGATCTGCTCGTTGGCAAAGTTGAGAACCGTCAACTGGTATTGATTGGGATCGCCGAGCTGATGAACCAACACCAACATTCCACGGTGCGACACCTCGGGTATATCGATTTGTCGACTGGTGGCGATGCCGTAGTGCGAGCGCACCCGGAGGATGGCCTGCAACTGGCGAAGAAAGCTGGTGTCGTCTTTGAGTTGCTCGGGAATGGAGCCGTAAAGGCTCACACCACGGGGCATCCCGGCCATCGACCTGGTCGCCGTGGGGTTGGCACCCATCAGGTCATGAGCGGCCCGGTGGATCCACCGGGTGTCCCCCTCGCGTAACAGCTCGGAGACCTCCTCTGCGGGCAGAGTGAGCATTCCGCAAAGATCCCAGCCTGACAGTGCGAAAACACCGGGCTGAAGCGCGTTGAACATGGCGAGCAGCAGATGGGCCCGTCGGATCGGGTCTATATCGTCGATTGTCTTCAGATCTTCTATGCCCAAAGCGGCGGTGATGACCGTGGCCGTCGTGCATGCGATTCCATTGGTGGTGAAAACCCTGTTGTACGGAGCGCTTTCGCCTGTCATGTGTTCGAGGAGATCGGTGCGGACCGCGTCGCCGAGCTCCTCGCCGGTCACTTCCTCACCCTTGTAGGTGTAGATGTCGTCGCGGTGCACATTCGACCAATGAACCAGCTCGTAGGTCAGCTCGTCGTGGTTCTGCAGCGCGTGCACCAACGATGCCGGATCGATACCGAGGTCGAGGGTCGTCCGCAGGGTCAGGCGCAGAAACTCGGTGTCGGCCGTCACCAGCGCGTGTTGGTACGCAGGCCGATTGATGAAGTCGTACGAGAGATCGGCACCGGCCTCGCCGATCTGACGGATGTCGTCGATGGCGAGGTTCAGTTCCTGAAAGGTGAAACCGCCGACCTTGCGCACCATGCTGGCAATGAGATGATTGGCGGCCTCGGACAGCGGGTGGCCCTCCGACCATGCCGGGTTGTCCTCAGAAGCGGTCTTCTCGGCGCCCAGAAATCCATTGGCGTCCAAGCGAAGTGCGCCGGTGCCCAGATCGGTCAACGAGTGCAGGGCGTCGCCGATCACCAGCCGCATCCCGGCGAATGACGGGTCGAGCCAGTTGATCGAGGGCTGGCCGTCCTTGAAGTAGTGCAGGTACACCCAACGGCGCTCGGCACCGTCGATTCCCTTGACGACCCGGGTCGCGCTCCAGTTTGTCTCCTTGATTCCCTCGGCGTAGAAGATCACTCGCTGAAGCCTGCCGATGATGTAACCGGCCTTGTCCAACCACTCCTCGGTTGCCGAGTCGATGTTGACCGAGTCAGCGCCCGGTGGCACCTCGGGCAGGTGTTCCCAGTCACGCGAATCGATTTCGACCATGTGATAGATGCCCGGGTAGTCGGCGTACTTCAGCTCTGCCAGCCGGAAGTCCGCACCCTTGCCGGTGTGACCGGGCACGATATCGTCGATGATCGTGCCGCCGTACCAGTTTGCGGTGCCGCACATCTGCCGGAATTCTTCTTCGGTGCCGAACGCCGGGTCGATCTGAGTGCTGATGCGGTCGAAGTGTCCGTCGACGCTGGGCGTGAGATCCCAGCCCCAGATTCCGCCTGCCCGCTTCACCGGGCCGGTATGCACAGCCTCGATTCCTATCTCTGCGAACGCCTTCCACATCTCCTCGGATGACATCGATTTGAGGAACGACTCATCGGAGCGGGTGATCAGAGACAGCGGGTAGGCAGTGAACCATACTGAGGCGGTGTCCACCGCGGCACGCGCGTTGGGAGTGGCGTAGGGGTTCTGCCACATCGAGCCTTGGCCGGAGAACTGCTGACTGATCTCATTCGCGTCGGCCAGCATCGACTGCGATACCAGCCATGACACATATGCGGGGTTGTCGCCGGCCGCCGTCCCGTCCTGCGCCAGCGACCGACGAGCGAATGGCGTCTTGACTCGTGGCCGATACCGAAGAGTCCGGGGGCGCGCAGGGTGCAGGTGTTCGTCGAAGGTGATCTCAGTCGGCTCGTTGCCGTGCTCGCCGGCGTCGGGCTCTGCAACCTCAGACATCAATCTCCTTTTCGAACACTTGCACTGATACTTATAGTGCAGTGTTGCCGCACTAGGGCCGCCCTCAAACCGATGCGCGCCGCCGAGCGGTTGGCGCTGGTCACGCCATCGCTGGCCGGGTGCGGCCCACCCTACCGATGTCGGGCGCCTCGATCGACGGCCGGCTGGGCCTCAGTCGTTGCGCGCTGCTGCCGCGAGGCCGCTCGCGAGGCCGGCGAGCTCGGTCTGGATGCCGGGCACCGCCGCCATGGCTCCCGGCGAATCCAGTGTGAGCGGGCCGCCGGCGTAGTCGGTACATACCGCTCCCGCCGAGCGGGCGATCGCATGCCCGGCGACGACGTCGTACGGGTTGTTGTGGGCAAGGACCATGCCCTGGATCTGGCCGCTGACGAGCCACGTCCAGAGCACAGACGCTGCTCCGACGCAGCGGAAGCGCATCGCTCGTCGGTGCACGCTCATGGTCATCTCGAGATACGCGTCCATTCGCGCGCCGCCCCGGTGGAAAGCGTCGCCCATCCCGACGATCGCGTCGTCGAACGAGTCGACGTCGGCCACCGCGCCAGAGTCGACCCTGACGCCGAGGAACGGCAGGTCGATCACTCCGAACGTCGGCACGCCGTCCTCGAGCAGGCCGAGCATCACGCCGCACAGCGGCGACCCGGTCGCGTAGTTGATGGTTCCGTCGAGCGGATCGGCGACCCAGACCCTGCCGGTGTCGAGGGTCGACCCACCGCCCTCTTCACCGTAGAAACCGATATCCGGCGTGGACTCCGCCAGCGAGCGTTGAATCGCCGACTCGCTGGCCAGGTCGACCTCGGTGACGAAATCCTTGGCTGCCTTGTCGATCCGCTTGTGCGGCTTCGCGCGCCCGTCCCGCAGGATCGCGACCGCCTCATCCACTGCGGCGTGCGCGGCCGCCATCTCTGCCCTCACCCGAGCATCGTAGTTGCGAGTAACCTTTGAACATCTCCAACCAAGTCCAGACCGGCGGTCCGATCCGAGTAGCTGTGCTCTCGCCGATCGCATGGAGGACACCGCCTCGTCACTACGGGCCGTGGGAGCAGTTCGCCTCGTTGCTCACCGAGGGTTTGGTGGCAGCTGGCCACCACGTCACGCTGTTCGCGACCGCAGACTCGATCACCGACGCCAGCCTGCGAGCGACCGCGCGGTGTGGCTGGTCGGAGGACGCGACGATCGACGCCAAGGTCGCAGAGTGCCTGCACATCGCGTCGGTCTTCGAGTGCGCAGACGAGTTCGACATCATCCACAACGGGTTCGACTTCCTGCCGCTCACCTACAGCGATCTCGTCGCGACCCCAGTGGTCACCACGATCCACGGGTTCTCGTCCGACCGAATCGTTCCTGTCTACAAGCGTTACGACGCGACGACCGCGTACGTGTCGATAAGCGACGCCGACCGGCACCCCGATCTGCACTACTCCGCCACCATCCACCACGGCATCGACATCGAGCAGTTCCCCGCGCACCAGAGCCAAGGCGAGCACTTGCTGTTCTTCGGACGGATTCATCCCGACAAGGGCACCGCTGCTGCGATCGAGGTGGCCCGCCGATGTGGCCGCAGGCTCGATATCGCCGGAATCATTCAGGACGAGAAGTACTTCGACGACGAGGTCGCACCGCATGTGGACGGCGAGCACGTTCGCTACCTTGGCGCTGTGGACGCTTCAATGCGCGCTGAGGTGCTGGGAGGCGCGCACGCGCTGCTGCACCTGATCGACTTCGACGAGCCGTTCGGTTACAGCGTCGTCGAGGCGATGGCGTGTGGTACGCCGGTCATCGCCAACTCCAGGGGCTCGATGGGTGAGTTGATCACCGAAGGCGTGACAGGCTTCCTCGTCGACGATGTCGACTCCGCGGTGGCCGCAATCGATTCGGTCGGCGGGCTCGACCGTCGCGGGATCGCCGAGCGCGCTGCCGACCGGTTCACGGTCGCAACGATGGTCGACAAGTACGTCGCGGTGTACCGGGACGTCATCGGCAGGCGGAAATGACACCGCCCCAACAGACGTGGTGGAAATCAGCGGTCGTCTATCAGATTTACCCGCGCAGCTTCGCAGACTCGAACTCCGACGGGATCGGAGACCTCGGCGGCATCATCGGGCGTCTCGACTATCTGGCGCGGCTCGGAGTCGACGTGATCTGGTTGTCGCCGATCTACCGGTCACCGCAAGCCGACAACGGGTACGACATCAGCGACTACCGCGACATCGATCCGACGTTCGGCACCCTCGCCGAATTCGACACGTTGCTCGACAAGGTGCACGGACTCGGGATGAAGCTGGTGATGGACCTGGTGGTGAACCACACGTCCGATGAGCATCCGTGGTTCGTCGAGTCGCGTTCCTCGCGCACCAACACCAAGCGGGACTGGTACATCTGGCGCGACGCGCGAGACGATGCCGAGCCGAACAACTGGGGGTCGCTTTTCGGGGGATCGGCGTGGGCATGGGACGACGCCACCGGGCAGTACTACCTGCACCTGTTCGACCGTAAGCAGCCGGACTTGAACTGGGAGAACCCGGACGTGCGAGCGGCCGTCCACGAGCTCATGGGCTGGTGGCTCGACCGCGGCGTCGACGGGTTCCGGATGGACGTCATCAACTTCGTATCCAAGGCGCAAGGTCTTCCCGACGCACCGGCGATCCAGGGCCAGCGGTTCGCCCACGCGATGGACGAGTTCGTCGATGGGCCGCATGTGCACGATTACCTGGCCGAGATGACGCGTGAGGTGTTCGCCTGCCGCAACGGCGAATACATCACCATCGGCGAAACACCCGGCGTCACAACCGAGCACGCGAGGCTGTACACCGATCCTGCCCGCGGTGAGCTGAACATGGTCTTTCAGTTCGAGCACGTATCCGTCGACCATGGCCCCGCGGGGAAGTTCGACTACGCCGGTCTCGATTTGGTCGCCCTGAAGAGATCACTCCATCGGTGGCAGGCTGCCCTCGCCGACACCGGTTGGAACAGCCTGTACTGGAGCAACCACGACCAGCCCCGCGTCGTGTCCCGGTTCGGTGACGACCACCCGGATTACTGGGCGGCGTCGGCGAAGACACTCGCGACTGTTCTGCACGGCATGCGCGGCACCCCGTTCGTCTATCAGGGCGAGGAACTCGCCATGACGAACTACCCGTTCCAAGGTCCGCAGGACCACAAGGACATCGAGGCCGCCAACTTCTACAACAGTGTGGTCGAATCCGGCGGCGACGAGGTGGCGGCGCTGGCCGGGATGGCCAAGATCGGCCGGGACAACGCCCGCACTCCGATGCAGTGGGATGCCGGACCCAATGCCGGATTCACCACCGGCGATCCGTGGCTGCCGGTCAACCCGAACCACGCCTGGCTCAACGCGGCCGCCCAAATCGATACCGCGGATACGGTTTTCGCGCACTACCAAGCACTCATTCGGCTCCGCCATGAAGTGCCCATCCTGGTGGACGGCGTTTTCGCGCCGCTGATGGCCGACGATCCGCAGATCTGGGCGTACACCAGAACCAGTCCGGACGGCCGCCTCCTTGTGATCGCGAACTGCGGGCGCGCCCGACGCACCGTCGACATCGGCAAGGAATGGATCGCGGCCGATCTGCTGCTCGGCAACCTGGCCGAGGCCCCGGCGACGCTGACGTCGTCGTTGGTTGACCTGGCCGGCTGGGAATCGCGCATCTACTCTCAGGTGGGGCCACAATGACCCGGCACGAGCGCGACCGCGACGAATCTGGCAGGCCTCGAAACGAGCGTCCCCGCGACGCCCTCGGTCGACCGCTTCCGCCGGGCAGCCAAGGCATTCCGCGCGTTCCGGACGACCTCGACTTGTCACCGCCGGAAACCCTTGCCCTTGCCCGGGACCTGCTGGAGCGGGGACTGGCCTTCAACGCCCATGAAGTGCTCGAGGCGGCATGGAAGAACGGCCCTGAGGACGAGAGGACGTTGTGGCAGTCACTTGCCCAACTCGCTGTCGGGATCACCCACGTCCAGCGCGGCAACCGCAAGGGCGCGGTCACAGTCCTGGAGCGCGCGTCAGAGGGCCTTGCGCTCTGCGGTGCGGCACCGCACGACATCGACGTCGCTGGTTTGCGCGACTACGCCGAGGGGCTGATCAACGACCTCGCTGGAAGCACCGCGATCACGCCGGAACGCCTGAGACCACCCCTGATCGTGTCCCGCAAGCGGATTCCCGGCACTTAATCTGGAAGGACTCTTGCCTCGATATTGCGAATGAGGTCATCCACGCTCTTCTGATGATTTGCGTACGAGCCCAGTTCCCGCAACGGTCCCAGCGGATGCTCTATTGCGTACAAAATGTCGTCAAGACGACGATTCATTGACTACCTGCTTCTATAGGTATCTACCCTAGCATGGTCACGCCGCTGAGCTGCGCCAGCGACCTCGCCGATGTTCTCCACCAAAGCCGTTGTGGCAGTGGATGTTCGAGTTTTCCTAGCGCCTGCTGCTATCAGCTGACACCCGCACCTTCGCGGTATTCGGGTTTTGAGAGCTTTTCCGCGAGTCGGTCTAGCTCAGCCTGTAGTTTTTGCCTCTGTTCGGCACCAGCATTCTTGGTGTCGCGGTCGGTCTGTCGTCGGGAACGAACCACCTTTTCGACGTACTTGTTGGCGCTCGCAATCGCAGAATCAAATTTTTCGAGCACATCTTCGACTTCCGCAGGATGTGCAATGGCTTCAATCTTGTCGGGATGGGTTTCTGTTCCGGTAACCGTGACTCCATGCCCACGAACCGTCTGCAGGAAGCAGTCCGTCCAGGCGACGGGAGGTAGGGGCAAGATCTGAATCCGAATCATGGCTTGCTCCAGTGTTTGGCCGACGACGATCTCGGGCTTCCCGACTCGGGATATCGCCCATTTCTCTGACATCGCTAGTCCTTCGTTTGGCTCTCTAGTTGTGGCCGATACAACCAGCGTGGACACGGCGCGCTGGACCCTCGATGAAGGGATTCCTGTGGGTTACCCGATTAGCGCGAAACAGACCGGTTCTCGGGTGATGGATCGGAGGTGCCGACGCTTGGCGGCCGCTAAGAAGCCGCCTGCAGGGTGATCTCGGAGATCTCCGTCCGACTCTGGCCGTCGGTGGTGCCCAGTTTGTTGATCCACACCAAGACGTTCGACGTCTCGGTGCTGTCGTGAACTTCGATGCGGTTCTCGCCGGGCTGCAGCGGTGTGGTCCCGACCAGCTCGGTGGTTTCGGCCAACGAGGTCGGGTTCTCTGTAGGCGAGGACCGGATCTGCACCTCGGTACCGGTGCTGGACAGGTCGATGGTGACGGCGCTCAGCGCGGTCGGATCGGACAGGTGCAGCACCAGTCCCTCTCCTTCGATGAAATTCGGGAAAGGCACTGGGTCCCTGTAAGTGACGGTGGGCCACGCGGTGTCCGGGTTGCCGTCGATCGCCAAGCCGGCTTTCTGCGGGTTGTCGGGGGAGCCGCCGGGTGAGAAAACCGATGCGCTCACCGGCTTGATGATCGGCCCTGGGCGAGTCCAGGCGCCGAAACCGTCGGTGAACCAGACAACCGCCGCCGCCGCCAACACGATGACGACGACGAGCGCGGCGATCGCCGCCATCCACCCGCGCCTGCGCTTCGGCGACGTGTCCGGCGACACGTCGACGCGCGGCGGGGACGACCGGCGCTTCGGAGGACTATCTGCCGCAAACGTGGCGATGGTGTCGGCCTCGAGCGTGGTGCCGTCCCAGACGCCGCTGACTTCGACCTCGTCGCCGTCGGTGAGCGCGACGGTGGCGAGCTGAGTCTCTATCTCGACCGGAAGCGCGGCGGGCAGGTTCTCGATTCGGCCGTACGGCACCAACTGGAACGACAGGGTCCCATGCTGACCTTGGGCATCGACGGCGCTTCGCCTGACGCCGTGCGCTGTTCCGTGCACCTCAAGACGCTCCAGGCGCGCAGTGGCTGGATTCGGTGTCGCGGTGTCCCGGCGCGGCCCGGGCTGCGTGAGCGCACGGGCGAAGTCGAGGCACGTCGGATAACGCTGGTCGACGTCTTTGGCGAGTGCCCGTGCGAGGACGGGGTCGAGATGCGCGAGATCGGGTCGGCGGTCCGAGATCCGCGGCGGCGGCGTAGAGAGATGCTGGCTGATGACCACCGCGCGGTTCGAGTCATGAAAAGGTGGCGCGCCGGTGAGCAGGTGAAATGTCGTGGCGGCCAACGCATATTGATCCGTGCGGCCGTCGAGTGGTTTGTTCAGTAGTTGCTCGGGGGCCATGTAGTTGACCGTTCCCACCGCCACGCCGTCGTCGGTGAGGTTGCTGACGTCGTCGAACCGGCGGGCGATGCCGAAGTCGGTCAACAAGACCCTGCGCCGACGGCCGTCGGATTCGGTCACCAGGATGTTCTCCGGCTTGACGTCGCGATGCAGCAGACGGCGCTCATGGCCGAAGTCGAGCGCGTCGGCCACCGCTGTCACGATCTCCGCGACGTCCTGTTCCGGCATGCCGTCCCGGTAGTGCTCCCGGATCAGTCGGCCCGCGTCCGTGCCGTCGACGTAGTCCATCGAGATCCACAGCCGGCCGTCGAACTCACCGCGATCAAGGACGCCGACGATGTGTGGATGCCGGAGTGTGGCGGCCAGTTCGGCCTCACGGATGAACCGCGCGCGGAACTCCCCGTCGACCGCGGAGTCCCTGGTCAGGATCTTGAGCGCGTCGTGACGAGGTAGCCGGGGGTGCTGTGCGAGGTAGACCTCGCCCATGCCACCCGTGCCGAGCAACCGCTCGATGGTGTACCCGGCGAAAACGTCACCGCTGTTCAACGGCATGCCCCAGAGCCTACTGATTCAACTCCTGGTCACCCCGCTTCCTTCTGTGGATCAGGACTCAAGGGCTGATGCCGCTACCTGGAAATCGGTCACCCGCGTTCGGTGACTACTTGGTTTTGATCGAAACGACGTCAGACTTTGCTTGCGACAATCCGGACTGGGATGTTCGCCTGTCGCGGCATACCGGTGATGGGGTCGTATTCGGCGTCGGTCGGCACCAGCCTGCCCACATTGCTGCCGTGGTCGCGATAGTGCCGGTCATCGGTGGGGAAGCCACCGAAGGCGTGGTGCATGGAGATCACGTCGCGGCGCATGGTGTCGTCGGCCTCCACCACACACGGAATGCGGTCGTGCCGCGACTCGACCACCACTGCGGTACCCGACTTCAGATTCGACGACGCCAGCGTGTCGGGATGCACATACGCCGGGTTGTACGGCTTTCCACGGTTCAGCGCCGACAGCGTGATGCCCGACGAGTTCATGAAGTTCGGATGCCGACGCGGGATCAGCCGCATGGGGAACGCGATATCGTCTTGCGTCGCCCGGAAGTCCTCAGCCAGGATCTCGGCCAATCCGGACAACAGCACTTCGTTTCCGACGTCCAAGCGCGCCGAGCAGTCGGCGTCCCGCTGCGCGACCACCTCGTGGACATCGAAGATGTTTCCGTGCGGATGGCTGCGTACCTCGTTGAGCGGAATGCGCGACGTCGAGCACATCTGCTCGAACAGTTCTTCCGTGGTGAGTTCGGAGTCACCGTTGAGCTGCACCACGATCGGTGCTGATTCCATGAATCTGCCTCCGCCACTTCCGAAGAAGTTGACGAACCACAGCTCCAGGTTCATCCGCTTGGCCAGGCCGAGGAAGAATTGCCACTCCTCGGTGAGATCAGAACCCTCGGGCGGGTCGATCAGCCGCGGCGCGTACTGCGCATACGGCGCCGGCATCCCGGTGCCGCTGGTGTAGTACTTGATCAGTTCACTGCCTGCTGTCATCGCAGGCGTCTCCATCTGCATCAGCGGCGCGATGACATAGTCGGCCATCCGCGATGTGCCCGACATCTCGGTGTCCAGCGTGACAAGCAGTTCGAGGCTCTCCAACGCCTGCTCCGTCTTGCGCTGGTCGGGCCACGCTGCCATCGGGTTCCCGCCGACGCAGATCAACGCCCGCACCTGACCTTCACCCTCGAGCAGGATCTCGTCAGCCAATGCGGCCGTTGGCATTCCGGCGACTGTGTCGGTGAGCCCGCGAACCCGCAGCCTCTCGCCGTAACCCCACCCCTCGTACGGTGCGTGCGCTTGAGCCTTGGCGGTGAACGCCGGAAGCAGGGTATTCGGGCGAAGCACCTTCTCGCCGGCACGCGCCCACCGTCCGCACACGGTGGTGAGGCAAACGCACAGATACTCGAGCAGGCTGCCGTTGCGCCCCATATTCGGACCGGTACCCGCGTTCACCATTCCGCCCCGCGCGCCATGCGCCGCGAAAAGCCGTGCAGCATCGATGATCTGCTGAACGGGAACGTCGGCGCGCTCCGCCGCGTACTCCGGCGTGAATGGGGACACCGCCGCCGCGAGTGTGTCGAAACCATCGACGTTCTCGGCCAGGAACTCTGTGTCGCACAGTCCCTCGGTGATGATCAGGTTGATGAAGGCCGCCAGGATCGACACGTCTTCGCCGGGCCGCGGCTGGATGTGGATCGCGGCCCGCGCTGCGGTTTGCGACCGTCGCGGATCCACCACGATCAGCTTCATTCCTCGCGCGACAGCGGCCTTCAGATGCTGTGCGGGATTTTGGCCGGGAATGCCAATCGCCTTGGACACCAACGGATTCGTCCCGACCAGCAGCCAGTTGTCGGCGTCGTCGAAACTGAGGTCACCGCCAAGCCAGTGCCCGTGTGCGGCCAGCGCGATCTGCTTGCCGGGTTGGTCGATTGTGTTGGCGGTGAAGAACATCGGTGATTCGATGGCACGGATGAACGCGTTGCCCATCAACGCCGACGCCGGATACGGCAGACCGTTGGTGCCCAGATACAGCGCCACCGAGCGCGGCCCGTGCTCGGAGATCAAGGCGGTCAGTTTCGCCGCGATCTCGTCCATCGCCTGCTGCGCCTCGATGGGCGCGAAGGTGCCGTCGGCGCCGCGCTTCTGACTGCTCA
Organism: uncultured Actinomycetota bacterium; assembly: GCA_963756865.1. Classification (GTDB taxonomy): domain Bacteria; phylum Actinomycetota; class Actinomycetes; order Mycobacteriales; family Mycobacteriaceae; genus Mycobacterium. Next base: position 84,255 of record CAVWPQ010000003.1, read on the forward strand.
GCAGGCGCTGCGGGTTGTTGTGGATCGCAGGCAGTGCCCGCCCCTTTGCGCAGGTGTATCCCTTGAACATCGGGTTGTCTGGATCACCGGTGACCTTTGTCAGCCGCCCGTCGGTGACGGTGGCGATCACGCCGCAGTGCGCTGAGCAGATTCGGCAGATCGCCGGATGCGTCGTCGTTTCCGGCATGGCCCCGATGCTAAGCGGTCGCTCAGCACTGTGGAGCGGAACCGAACAACGAAAAAAACCCGTAAGAGGGATCGCTCGCGTCAAGGGTGCCCGTGAGAGTGTCTTTCGTGATCGGGTGGCTCAGATCCATCACCGACGGGTCGTGCACCTGCGCCCAGTCGGTGACTATCGTCCGCTTGCTGATCCTCCAGGTGTCGTCGCGCTTCTCGTACTTGTCCAGATAGCGTCCGCCGACGATCAGGTCGATGTCTCGACCGCTCCCGACCAGCGTGTGAACCGCGATGGTGTAGATCTCGCCTTCGGCCGCATCGCCTGCGATCGCGAAGTTCACCGTCGTGATGTTGTGCTGCATCGACCGGACATACGCGCGTCCGGCGGCGAGCTGGGATGCAAACTCCTCGGCTGTGCCCGCCGAGAATCCGCCGTGCGCGTCGACCGCGTCATGGTGATAAAGGTCTCTGAGGCGCTCGGTATCACCCCGGTCCACGGCGCGGCAGTAGGCGTGGACCAGCTTGCGCAGTGCGAACTCGTCGATCATCTCCTGCAAAACCGTGTCTGACGTTGCCATCGCTCCCCGTCCCGGACGAGAGGTTCCTTACTGACGGCCCGTATTCTTCCAGCGTGAATGCGATCGATCCGGACAAGCTCGACTTGTGCCTGCAGGTGTTGGCCGACGTCGAGTCGTTGCCGCCCGAGCATCCCGATGCCGTTGCGGTGCGCCGGGCGACAGCGAGCATGTTCAAGGCGGTCAAGAAGGCCCGTCGCAATGCCAAGCGCGATGCGGTGACGGCCGCCGACCACGCTGTCACCGCCGCTACCGCCACCGGCGCACCTGGCCGCATCGACGACGAAACCGCAGGCCTGCCCCTGGTGTCGACGGCGGCAGGGGCCACCGCGGGCACGCTGCTCCGACCGCGCGCCTGCTACATGTGCAAGAACCGCTACACGGTGGTCGACGCCTTCTATCACCAACTCTGCCCGGAGTGCGCCGCGCTCAACCGCGCCAAGCGCGATGCCCGCACCGACCTCGAAGGCAGGAACGCCCTGCTCACCGGTGGCCGCGCCAAGATCGGCATGTACATCGCGCTGCGACTGCTCCGCGATGGCGCCCATACGACCATCACGACCCGCTTTCCGAACGACGCCGTGCGCCGCTTCGCCGCGATGCCCGACAGCGCCGACTGGCTGCACCGCCTGCGCATCGTCGGCATCGACCTGCGCGACCCCGCGCAGGTCGTCGCGCTCGCCGACACCGTCGCCGCGCAGGGCCCGCTGGACATCCTGATCAACAACGCCGCCCAGACCGTGCGCCGAAGCCCCGGCTCCTACGCGGCGCTCGTCGAGGCCGAACGAAGCCCGGCGCTAGACGTCGCCGACGTGATCACGTTCGACCGCGTCAGCGACGCCCATCCTGCAGCGCTTGCAGGCAGCCTCGCCGAGCACCAGGCGCCGCACGCACTAACAGAACTGGCTCTGGCGGCCCGCAGCGCGTCGCCGGACCGGATCGCCGCGGGCACGGCCATCGACGCGGGCGGTCTGCTGCCCGATACGGCGTCGGTCAACAGTTGGACGCAACGCGTCCATGAGGTCCACGCGATGGAGTTGCTCGAGGTTCAGCTCTGCAACCAGACCGCGCCGTTCATTCTGGTCAGCCGGCTGCGCCCGGCGATGGCCGCGTCACCGTCGCGCCGCAAGTACGTCGTGAATGTGTCGGCCATGGAGGGTCAGTTCAGCCGGGCATACAAGGGCCCCGGGCACCCGCACACGAACATGGCCAAGGCCGCACTGAACATGCTCACTCGCACCAGCGCCGCTGAGATGCTCGAGTGCGACGGCATTCTGATGACTGCCGTTGACACGGGCTGGATCACCGACGAGCGTCCGCACCCGACAAAGCTGCGGCTCGCCGACGAAGGTTTCCATGCCCCGCTCGACCTCGTGGACGGTGCCGCCCGCGTGTATGACCCGATCGTGCGCGGGGAGTCCGGCGAAGATCTGCACGGCTGCTTCCTGAAGGACTATTCGCCGAGCAACTGGTAGCTGACGGGGTTACGCCGCTTCTTCGTCGATCTCGATCGACTCTGAGGGGAATACGAGCGCCACGATGTTGGCTGGGTTGACCGCCGCAGTTGCTTTGCGCAGCGCGTCGTTCGGCAGCGACAGCCGGAACACCTTCTTCCACGCCGAACCGACCTGCTTGACTATCGGGCCGCTGACGTAGGTCAGGCCGTATCGCTCGAAGATCTCTTGGATCTTCGGCGCGACCTCCTGATAGCGGTTGCTCGGCAGATCCGGGAACAGATGGTGCTCGATCTGGAAGGACAGATTGCCGGTCATGAAGTGCAGCAACCGACTTCCGCTGATGTTGGCCGACCCGAGCATCTGCCGCAGGTACCACTCGCCGCGCGTCTCGCCGTCTATCGAGCGCTTCTCGTAGGTCTGCACGCCTTCGGGGAAGTGTCCGCACATGATGACCGAGTGGGTCCACAGATTGCGGACCAGGTTCGCCGTCATGTTCGCCGTCAGCGTGGTGACCGCTGACGGTCCGGACAGAAGGGGGTGCAGCACATAGTCTTTCGTCATCTGCCTGCGGATCTTGGCGAGCACACCCTTGGCCTGGACGCGGAATTCTTCTTTGTCGGTCTTGCCCTTGAGGTACTTGCCGATCTTGAGGTCGTAGGCCGCGATTCCGTACTGGAAGAAGCAGGCGTTGATGAAGTTCCACAGCGGCTGCGCGAGGTAGAACGGCATCCACCGCTGATCCTCGTCGACCCGCATGATGCCGTACCCGAGATCCTCGTCCTTGCCGACGACGTTTGTGTAGTTGTGGTGGATCTCGTTGTGCGAGTGCTTCCACATGTCGGAGGGGGAGGCGTTGTCCCACTCCCAGGTGGTGGAGTGGATCTTGTTGTCGCGCATCCAGTCCCATTGACCGTGCATGACGTTGTGGCCGATCTCCATGTTCTCCACGATCTTCGCGATCGAGAGCCCGGCCGTACCTGCCAGCCATGCAGGCGGGAACAGCGAGAACAGCAGCACGGCGCGGCTGCCCAATTCGAGCTTGCGTTGGAAGTCGATCACGCTGCGGATGTAGGCGGCGTCGCGTTCGCCGCGGCTGTCGAGCAGCTGCTGGCGGATGGCGTCGAGTTCGCGGCCGAGGTTCTCGATGTCGTCGGAACTGAGGTGGGCGATCGGATTCGTTTCTTGCCGTTGCAGAGTGGTCATTGATGTTCCCCTTACAGGTCGATGTCGCAGGTGCCCGCTGCCGCGGAAACACAGGTCTGGATTTTGACGCCGTCACCGGGTGCGGCGATGGTGATGTCGCCGTTGCGAAGGTCGCGTACGGCTCCCTGGCGAAGTGGGGCGACGCAGCCAAAGCAGATGCCCATCCGGCATCCCGACGGCATCAGCACTCCGGCGGCTTCGCCTGCGTCGAGAAGCGTCTGGTCGCCAGGAGCGTCGACGGCGGTCGCGGACTTGCTGAAGGTGACGGTCCCTCCTTCACCGGCGGTGACCACGGTGGCCCGGAACCGTTCGGTGTGCAGGCGCTCGGCCATGCCGTTGTCGTTCCAGTGCTGCTCGAGGGCGTCGAGCATGCCCGTCGGTCCGCATGCCCATGTCTCGCGCTCGGGGAGGTCACCGACCAGGTCGGCGAGTTCGGCGGGACTGAGCATGCCGTCGGTGTCAGTGTGCTTCTCGATCAAGCGAATTCGGCCCTGGCCTGCCAGCATGCGCAGCTCGCCCGCGAAGATCACGTCGTCGGGTGTCGGGGCGCTGTGCACGACCACGACGTCGGTGTGCTCGGTCATGTTGCGAAGCATGCCCATCACCGGGGTGATGCCGCTGCCAGCGGTGAGGAACAAGATCTTGGTGGGTGCCGTGGCAGGGAGCGTGAATTCGCCTGTGGCGTGGTCGAGTTGGATGACGGTGCCGACCGTGGCCCGTTGCACCAGGTGGTTGGAGACCTTGCCGTCAGGGATCGCCTTGACGGTGATCGCGATGCAACCGTCGGCCCGACTGGTGTCGGAGGTCAGCGAGTACGCCCGCCACTGGCGCACGCCGTCGACGTCGACGCCGACGCGGATGTACTGCCCAGGGGTGTGAGGGCGCCAGCCGCGGCCCGGCTTGATGACCAGGCTGACAGCGTCGCGTGTCTCAGGGTGGATTGCGACGATCCGGCCGCGCAGCTCCGTGCCGGAGCGCAGCGGGTCGATGATGTCGAGGTAGTCGGCGGGAACCAGCGGGGTGGTGATCCGCTCGGCGAGCTGGAGAAACTGGTTGCGCAGCGTGCCCATCGGGGTGGCCCTGGGTGCTGTTGTCGTCATAAGACCACAATCCATCATCTGACGTATAAACTCTTGGCCAATGAGTGTGAATCAGAGAGACAAATTTGTTCCAAAAGGATAGATTTTATGGATGAGGCCGCGGGGGCAGCCGGCCGGGGTGTCGCCGACCTGGTACTGAACGACCAGGTAGTGGCCGCTTTGCGGGGCGTTCTGCCAGCGGTAGCCGAACACACTGTGGCGGCCGTCACCGTGGAGGTGCCCAGCTACGCCGATGCGTTCAGCGGACGGATGGGTCAACGCATCGAGGGCGCGGTGCAGATGGCACTCGGCGCATTTCTTCATCTCGCTGCCAGCTCGACCGGCTCCGATCCGGGCCCGACGTTGGCGCCTGCGCTCGAAGGCGCCTACGAGCTCGGTCGAGGTGAGGCACGTTCGGGTCGATCCGTGGACGCGCTGCTGTCGGCCTATCGCGTCGGGGCGCGCGTGGCGTGGCGCGAGCTGTCTCAATCCGCGGTCGACGGCGGCGTGCCACCGCTGATGATCGCCCGCTTCGCCGAACTGGTGTTCGCGTTCATCGATGAGCTCTCCGCTGCAAGCGTTTCCGGGCACGCCGACGAAGTGGCGTCCTCGGACCGAGAGAGGCGGCGCCATCTCGACCGGCTCGCTGCGCACCTCCTCACCGGGGCGTCCGCCGAGACGCTGCAGGCAAGTGCCGACCGAGCCGACTGGCAGCCACCGGACACTCTCACCGTGGTTCTGCTTCCGTCGGCGCAGACCCGTGGGTTGGTGTCCCGACTCGGAGAGTCCACACTTGCACTCGGCGATGACCTGCCCGGCGTCGATTCGTCCGAATCCGTCGTCGTGTTGCTCGTCGGCGACATGCACGGGCCCAACAGATCCCGGCTACTCCGAGAACTGCAAGACCGCCGGGCGATCGTCGGCCCCGCCCGTATCTGGACGCAGGCGCGCTCGTCGTATCACCGGGTCCTGCGGGCCCGACAACTCGATCTCCCAGGCGATACCGGCACGATCGACACCGACACTCATCTCGTCGAACTGGTCCTCGGCGCCGACCGCGAAGCCGCCGACGATCTGCGCCGCCTGGCGCTGGCCCCGCTGGATCAGTTGCGTCCCAACACCGCCGAAAGGCTTACCGAAACACTGCGATCCTGGCTGCTGCATCGAGGCCAACGCGACGCCGTGGCGGCGGACCTGTTCGTACACGCCCAAACCGTGCGGTACCGGATGACCCAACTTCGTGAACTGTTCGGCGAACGTCTCAACGACCCTCAGAAAGTCCTCGAACTGATCGTCGCCCTGTCGATCCCAGACATGACCGACTCACCTGCTGCGTCCTAGGGCGCACTGCGCGGTGAGCTTAGGTGCCTTGCGGCCGCTACTTGTCTTTGTTGTGACCGGGCCGCGGGGGTGGCGGCGGCTTGGCCTTGGTGGTCGGGGAGAACTTGCCACCCTTCTTCGGGTCGTAATTGCCCTGCTTGGAATCGGCCATGGTGATTCCTCTCGCTTGACCAACCTCGACGGTACGCCGGACCGCGGCCCTTACCTGCCGGATAGGAAATCCTCCCCTCGCAACAGGTGAATTCTGGCTTTCCGGCGATTACCTGGGCGTTCGCCGCGCACGACTATTGCTGCAGCGGGAAAACGCGAAGGAGCTGCCGAGGGTTCGGCAGACCCACTTAAAGAACCCGCCACGAAAGACCCGAGCACCAACCGCGCCCCACGCCGGGGCAGCGACTTACCTACAGGAGAGAACATGACAAGCACCATCAAGACCAGCCGTCGAGGCCGGGCCCTCGTCGGCACCGTGCTGGCGTCGGCGGCATCCGTTGCAGGCATGGTCGCCGTCGCCGCGCCTGCGCAGGCAGCCGATCAGTACATCGCGGTGGCACTCGGATACGTCAGCGAGAACCCGCCCGTCCTGATGGCCGGTGGCTCGGCGATCAGCGGCAACCAGGACCAGGCTTTCCAGGGTGCGCTGACGAACTGTTCGGCCAACGGAGCAGGCCACTGCGTGGTCGTGGCGGTCGCGACCAATGAGTGCGCGGCGGCGGCTTCGAACAATTACGGCGAAGAGGTGGGAGCCTCTGCGGCCACGCGGGGTGCAGCGGAGAGTGCTGCACTTGGCCAAGCTGCAGAACCAGACCGGCGCCAAGGTCATCGTGTCGGGCTGCTCGAACGGGAACACCCCGCCCCCGCCGCCGAACCAGCCGCCGCCACCCCCGCCCGCGCCGAAGCTGGGGCCGACGGTCTCGTTCAACAAGGTCCTGGGTGGTCTCGAGTCTCACATCACCGACCGCAGCGGTGACACCTCGCAGTGCACCTACGCGACGGACGACTTCAATCGCAGCTTCGGGTTGCCTGCCAACTCGACGTACGACCTGAGGATCGTGCCTGCCGTTCCGCGCTTCAAGAACTGGACCGTCACGGTCACATGCGACAACGGAACGAGCACAACGGCGACGACCTACTTCTGAGCCGACGTGTAGCCATAGACGAAAGCCGGTCAGAGCGCCAAGCTCTGGCCGGTTTTCTATGCGCCGCAGCGCGACTCAGCTGTTCGACAGTAATCGGCAGACGATACCGACATCGGGGCCGAGTCCGCGCAGACGCGTCTTCAGATCGTCGGCTGCGGTGTTCAGTTCCTCGTCGGTCATCGGGTCAAGAACGTCGAGGATGAACAACGCGGTGGCGGTTTCCGCGCTCAGCTGCGTGCGGCGGGCCTGCCGCCAGTTCCAGCGTCGGCACGTCACTCCGGCGTCGTCGCACCACACCACCTCGCCGACATCGGGGGTTTCGATGACGGCGGTTCCACCCGAAACCGTGTCGAAAGGTTCGGTCCCTGTGGCGCGGATCAGTTGGGGAGCTCCGCGATAGAGCGACAGGTCCTCACCACCGACGGGTAGTTCGTACAGGACCGAGATCGCGTTGTAGAGATCGGTGAGTCGGTTGATCCGGGGCAGTCCGGTCTCGGCGCGACGGGTCAAAGCCTCCACGCTGTTACGGGTGCGCTGCGGCTTGGCCCCGAACGCGCGGTAGGCATCACGCCATGCCGCGATATGCGGAAGCTGTTCCACCGGCCGGTCGCGAAGTCGTTGGCGCGCCACGGTTTCGGCCTGTCGAAGCAGCCCTTCGCTGGCATCGTCGCCTGGTCCTGGCACCAACCCGTCAACCGCCAACAGCAGGGTGCGGTAATCGGGTCGCAACGCGAACACCGCGGCATCCACACTGGCGCCGTCAAGCGCCCGATCCAGCACCGGGCTCAGCTCAGATCGGCGGAGAGCGCCTTGCCGACGCTCGTCAGCAGCGGCACGGCCCGCTTGATGAGGTCGTCGGTCACCCGGCCAGCGGGCCCCGAGACCGAAAGCGCGAGCCGAGATGCCGTTTCGGGTATTGCGACGGCGACACAGCGCACGCCGGTTTCCTGCTCACCCTCGTCGACGGCATATCCGTGCTCAGCCGAGAACGCGAGCTGGGCGGTGAACTCGTCGAGATCGGTGATGGTGGTGTCGGTGTGGCTCGGCATGCCGGAGCGCTTGAGGATTTCGCGCACTTCGTCGATCGGCATGGTGGCCATGATCGCCTTGCCGACCGCCGTGCAATGAGGCTCCACCCGACGGCCCACTTCGGTGAACATCCGCATCGAGTGTCGCGACTGTGCCTGTGCGACATAGACGATCTCGTCGCCGTCGAGCATCGCGAGGTTCGCCGACTCACCGAGTTCGTCGACGAGCGTGGCCAGGTGCGGGCGCGCCCACACGCTGAGCATCCGCGACGATGCGTCGCCGAGCCGGATCAGGCGGGGGCCGAGGACGTACTGACGCGATGACTCCTGGCGGATGTAGCCGAGGTCGACCAGCGTCCGCAGCAGCCGGTGGATCGTCGGCAGGGGGAGGCCGGACTCGTTCGCGAGCTGCGAGAGAGGGAGGGTGCCGCCTGCGTCGGCCATCAGTTCGAGCAGCGTGAAGGCGCGCTCGATCGATTGCACCGACCCGGTACGGGTCTTGGGTTCGGGCGCCGCATCTGCCATGAGGTCGTCCTCCACAGGCTTATCGCTTTTCCGGTATTCAGAGACTATATCCACGATACGGAAAAACAGGCTCTTGACGCGTTTTCAGCCACGGCATAGAGTTTCGTTATTCAGAAATGAGTTTCCACAATACGGAAGATATTCGCATGAGTCATCCGCTTCCCTATGAAGTCAACTGCTCGATTCTGTTCACCGAACTTCCGCTGCTGGAGCGGCCGGATGCGGTGAAGCAGGCCGGATTCGACGGTGTGGAGTTCTGGTGGCCGTTCGCCGAGGCGGTCCCTGCCGACGCCGACATCGACGCGTTCATCGCCTCAATCGAGGACGCGGGCGTGAAGCTTGTCGGGCTGAACTTCTTCGCCGGTGACATGGCTGGCGGCGACCGAGGCCTGGTGTCGTGGCCTGCGCGCTCCGCGGAGTTCCGCGACAACATCGACGTGACCGTCGGCATAGGAGAGCGGTTGGGCTGCAAGACGTTCAACGCGCTGTACGGCAACCGGGTCGACGACGCGTCGCCGCAGCAGCAGGACGGGCTCGGCGCCGAGAACCTCGCGCTGGCCGCCAAGGGCGCCGCCCGGATCGGCGGCACCGTGCTCGTCGAGCCGGTCAGCGGCGCACCCGCTTACCCGCTCCTTACGGCGGCCGACGCGCTCGCCGCCATCGACCGCGCAGGTGAGCCGAACATCGCCCTGCTCGCCGATCTGTACCACCTCGCCGTCAACGGCGACGACGTCGACAAGGTCATCGCCGCCCACATCGACCGCATCGGCCACGTTCAGATCGCCGACGCCCCAGGGCGCAACGAACCCGGCTCAGGATCGCTTCCGCTGCTCGCGCAGCTCAACGATCTGAGCGCAGGCGGATACGACGGTTGGGTCGGCCTCGAATACAAACCATCTGGCACATCGGCCGACAGTTTCGGCTGGACCAAAAGCTAAGGAGGACTTGTCATGACGAACATCGCCTTCATAGGACTCGGCATCATGGGCAGCCCGATGGCGGTCCACCTCGCCAACGCGGGCAATCAGGTCGTCGGATTCAACCGCACACCGGAGAAGGCCGCCCCGCTCGTCGAGGCGGGCGGCCGCGCTGCGGAGTCGATCGCCGACGCAGTCCGCGATGCCGAAGTGGTCTGCGTGATGGTGCCGGACTCGCCGGACGTCACCGACGTGCTCGCAGGCGAGGGCGGGGTCTTCGACAACGCCAAGCCCGGCACGCTCGTCATCGACTTCTCCAGCATCCGACCCGACGTCACCGCTCAACTCGCCGAGCAGGCCGCTGCCAAGGACATGCGCCTTGTCGACGCGCCCGTCTCCGGCGGGGAGGCCGGCGCGAAGAACGCCGCGCTCTCGATCATGGTCGGCGGCGCTTCAGACGATTTCGAGGCTGCCAAGCCCATCCTCGACGCGGTGGGCAAAACGGTCGTGCACGTCGGCCCGAGCGGCGCAGGCCAGACCGTCAAGGCGGCCAACCAGCTCATCGTCGCCGCGAACATCGAGGCGCTGGCCGAGGCGGTCGTCTTCCTCGAGGCGTACGGCGTCGACACCGCGGCCGCCCTCGAAGTGCTCGGGGGCGGACTTGCAGGGTCGAAGGTGCTGGAGCAGAAGAAGCAGAACATGCTTGACCGTTCGTTCGACCCGGGTTTCCGGATCGCGTTGCACCACAAGGATCTCGGCATCGTCACCTCGGCAGCGCGAGAGGCAGGCGTGGTGGTGCCCCTCGGTGGCCTGGTCGCGCAACTGATGGCGAGCGCACTGGCCAACGGTGACGGCGGACTCGACCACTCAGGGCTTCTTCGTGGCGTCGAGCGACTCAGTGGAAGGACTCAACCATGACGAGGATGCGCGCGGTCGACGCCGCGGTCCTGATCCTGGAAAGGGAGGGCGCAACCCAGGCGTTCGGGCTGCCGGGTGCGGCGATCAACCCGTTCTACAGCGCGATGCGCGCACACGGCGGCATCAAGCACGTGCTCGCACGACATGTCGAGGGCGCCTCCCACATGGCCGAGGGGTACACGAGGGCCGAGGCGGGCAACATCGGGCTGTGCATCGGGACGTCGGGACCTGCGGGCACCGACATGATCACCGGCCTCTACTCCGCATCGGCCGACTCGATCCCGATTCTCTGCATCACCGGCCAGGCGCCGGTGGCCAAGCTGCACAAGGAGGACTTCCAGGCGATCAACATCGCCGACATCGCCATACCCGTCACGAAATGGGCTGTCACAGTTATGGAACCGGCGCAGGTGCCAGGCACGTTCCAGAAGGCCTTCTACCTGATGCGTGAGGGCCGACCGGGTCCGGTTCTCATCGACCTCCCGATCGATGTGCAACTGGGCGAGATCGACTTCGACATCGACAGTTACGAGCCGCTGCCGGTGACGAGGCCCGCCGCAACCCGCAAGCAGGCCGAGAAGGCGCTGACGATGATGGCCGCCGCCGAGCGGCCCCTGATCGTCGCAGGCGGTGGTGTGATCAACGCCGACGCCGCCGACCTGCTCGTCACCCTGGCCGAAATCACCGGTGTGCCAGTCGTTCCGACCCTGATGGCGTGGGGTGTGATCCCGGACGATCATCCGCTGTGGGCGGGTATGGTCGGGCTGCAGACCTCGCACCGGTACGGCAACGCGACGATGCTCGAATCGGATTTCGTGCTCGGTATCGGCAACCGCTGGGCGAACAGACACACCGGCGGTGTCGACACCTACACCAGGGGTCGCACCTTCGTGCACGTCGATATCGAGCCCACCCAGATCGGTCGCGTCTTCGCGCCCGACTACGCGATCGCTTCCGATGCGAAGGCCGCGCTCGAGGTGCTGGTCGAGACGGCCGAGGAGTGGTGCGCCGATGGTCGCATGCCCGACCGAGGGGTGTGGGCGGAGTCGTGCCGGGAGCGCAGGCGAAACATGCTGCGCAAAACCAACTTCGATAACATCCCGATCAAGCCGCAGCGGGTGTACCAGGAGATGAACAAGGCGTTCGGACCCGACACCCGATACGTCAGCACCATCGGACTGTCCCAGATCCAGGCCGCGCAACTGCTGCACGTGTACAAGCCGCGGCACTGGATCAATGCCGGGCAGGCCGGGCCGCTCGGGTGGACGGTGCCCGCGGCGCTCGGCGTCGCCACCGCCGATGAGAACGCGATGGTTGTCGCGTTGTCGGGCGACTACGACTTCCAGTTCCTCATTGAGGAGCTCGCGGTCGGTGCGCAGTTCAACATCGGGTACATCCACGTCGTGGTGAACAACTCGTATCTGGGGTTGATTCGGCAGTCGCAGCGCGGGTTCGACATGGACTACTGCGTGCAGCTGGCCTTCGACAATGTCAACAGCCCCGAGCTCGACGGCTACGGCGTCGACCACGTGAAGGTAGCAGAGGGACTGGGCTGCAAGGCCATCCGCGTCGTCGAGCCGGGTCGGTTACAGGCGGCACTGGAACACGCGAAGTACCTGCTGGCCGAGTATCGGGTGCCGATCGTCGTCGAGGTGATCCTCGAGCGTGTCACCAACGTGTCCATGGGCACCGAGATCGACAACGTAGTGGAATTCGAGGAACTCGCGACAGTGGGTGAGCGCGCCCCGACCGCGGTCGCTTTACTGGACTGATGCCGACCATGCCCACCGTCCTGATCGCCTCCGACAAGTTCAAGGGGTCACTGACCGCCGCGCAGGTCGCCGACGCCGTCGGCGAAGGGGTGCGCCTGGTGCGGCCGGACGCCGACGTCGAAACCGTGCCGGTCGCCGACGGGGGAGACGGGACGGTCGCGGCCGCACTCGCCGCAGGCTTCGACAAAGTGCCCGTTGTGGTGTCGGGTCCGACCGGCGAGCCGGTGCACACCGGTTTCGCTCGCCGCGGCGACCTCGCCGTGGTGGAGATGGCCGACGCGGCCGGTCTGGTCCGGCTGCCCGGCGGGATCTCGGCACCGTTGACGGCGTCGAGCCGCGGCGTCGGCGAGGTCGTCGCAGCGGCCGTCGCGGCGGGCTGCCGCACCATCGTGCTCGGCATCGGCGGCTCGGCGAGCACAGACGGTGGCGCCGGGCTGCTCGCCGCGCTCGGAGCCCGTCTGCTCGACGCCGGCGCGACACCGGTACCCGATGGCGGTGCCGGCCTCACGTCGATTGCGAGCATCGACCTTGCGGCGGTGCGTGAGCTGATGGACGGTGTGCACCTTGTGCTCGCCAGCGACGTGGACAATCCGCTGACGGGGCCCAACGGCGCGGCCGCCGTGTACGGGCCGCAGAAGGGCGCAGGACCCGACGAGGTGCGCGAACTCGACAATGCGCTAACGCATTTCGCCGATGTCGTCGCCGCCACGATGGGCACCGACGACCGCGACAGCCCGGGCGCGGGTGCGGCGGGCGGAGCCGGGTTCGCCGCGCTCGCGGTTCTCGGCGCCGAATTTCGGCCTGGTGTCGAGTTGGTGCTCGACCTGGTCGGCTTCGCCGGACGACTCGCTCGCGCAGACCTTGTGGTGACGGGCGAAGGCGCCCTCGACGAGCAGACCCTGAGCGGCAAGGCACCTGCGGGCGTCGCGGCCGCGGCCAGAGCGGCTGGGGTGCCGGTCGTCGCGGTGTGTGGCCGCAATCAGCTCACCGCCGACGCACTGCACAAGGCCGGCATCGCCGCGGCCTACGCTCTCACCGACATCGAGCCCGATGTGGCGCGATGCCTCGCTGACCCCGCGCCGCTGTTGGTGCGTCTCGGCGAATTGATAGCGACCAACCATCTGTCGGGAGAAGGCAGCCCGGTCGAGTAGCGCACTACGCTAGGCGGTCGCACAACCGTCGGCGACGCTCGACGCATGCCCGTAGCCGCTGCCGGTACGACGCCGCCTCGACTGGATGCGGCGGATCTCCCCGCGTCTGCGCAGGCGCAAGGGGACCCGCTGCGGCATGTCACGTTCAGGCGCTGGGTCTGGGGTGCGGTACTGGTCAGCGCCTCCGGCGGCGCTCTGGTATTCGTCCTGCTGTCCTTCGCCGCGCCGATTCTGTTGAACCCGGCCGCAACGAACCGGCTCCTGCTGCGGGGTGGAGCGGCGCTGGCGATATTCGCGATCGTCGTGGTGCCGGTGCTGATCCGCGTTCGCCGGAGTCGCTACGCGATGAGCACCGCCTGGCTTCGGCAACGCAGGAAGCCAACGGACAGGGAACGACGGATGGCGCTAGGCGCGCCTGCCGAGGCGGTTCGCGTTTCCGCGCTGACCTGGGGACTCGGCGCGGTGGTCTTCGCACTGTTGGGAGCGACCGAGTCACTTGCGGCCGCGGCATACATCTTCAGCGCGGTGATCCTGGGCGGCATCACCACGACCGCGGTGTGGTACCTGATCGCCGAATGGATCATGCGGCCGGTGTCGGCCCGCGCACTGGACGGTGGCCCGGCCGACCACCGGTACGGGCCGAGTATTCAACTGAGGATGGCGATGGCGTGGACCCTGGCCACCGGCGTACCACTGCTTGGTGTCGCGACGCTGGCGGTGGGTTACCTGTCGGACGTCGGATTCCAGCCATACCGAACGCTTGCCGTGATCCTCGGACTTGTCGCGGTCGCACTCGTGGTCGGTCTGTTCACACTCTTCGTGGCGACGCGGTCGATCGCCGAGCGAGTTCGGGAACTACGCCGCGCGCTCTACAACGTTGCGGCAGGCGACTTCTCGACGCGCGTCGTCGTCGACGACGCCAGCGAGATCGGGCGTCTCCAGGTCGGATTCAACGCGATGGCGGCGGGTCTGGCCGAGCGGGAACGCATTCGAGAGGCATTCGGAACCTACGTCGATCGCGATGTGGCCGAGCACATCCTCGGAGGTGCCGCTCTGCAGGCCGACGAGGTGGAAGTGACGTTGATGTTCGTCGACGTCCGCAGTTTCACCACGTTCGCCGAACGGGTGCGTCCGATCGAGGTCGTCGCTGCTCTCAACCGGCTCTTCGAACGGATCGTTCCGCTGGTTCACCGGCACGGCGGACACGTCGACAAGTACGCGGGTGATGGGCTTTTCGCGGTTTTCGGAGCGCCGCGACGGTATGTCGACCACGCCGACCGAGCGTTGAAAGCCGCACTGGAGATTTCCGATGCCGTCCGCGACGAGTTCGGGACGGCGCTGTCGGTAGGGATCGGGTTGAACTCGGGACCGGTGGTGGCAGGCAATGTCGGCGGCGCGGGACGGCTGGAGTTCTCGGTGATCGGCGATGCGGTCAATATCGCCGCGCGGGTCGAATCGGCTACCCGTCAGACGGGCGACATGGTTCTGCTGACCGGGCAGACGCTGGCCATGCTCGACGAAGATCACGGCGAGTTCGCCGCGCGGCCAGGACTCAGCCTCAAGGGGAAGACCGCACCGGTGGAGATCTACGCGCCTGTTACGACCTGTACCGTTCGGCCCGGGTGAGCAGTTCGAGATCCGGCTCGCCGAGTGGGACGTGGTGCGACACATACACATCCACGACGGCGTTGAACCGCCGCATCACCGCGCGCGGGCTGATGCCGAACCAGCTCCGGCATTCCCTCTCGGGCAGCGGCTCATCGGGTGCCCGGCCGACGACGAACGCGAGAATCCTGCGGTCGTAGCAGTCCAGGTGCATCATCGTTTCCCACTCGGGTCGGTGGGTGCTCACCAGCGCAGACATGGCCGTCAGCACTCGACGTAGTTCACGGGGACATTCACTGCGAGCCCTCCGGTCGATGTTTCCTTGTACTTGGAATGCATGTCGGCGCCGGTCGTCCGCATCGTCTCGATGACCTGGTCGAGCGTCACGTGGTGCGCGCCGTCACCGCGTAGCGCCATTCTGGCAGCATTGATGGCCTTGCCTGCGGAAATCGCGTTACGTTCGATGCAGGGGATCTGCACAAGCCCCCCGATCGGGTCACAGGTGAGCCCGAGGCTGTGCTCCATGGCGATCTCGGCGGCGTTCTCCACCTGTTCGGGTGTGCCTCCGAGAATTTCAGCGAGTCCGCCTGCGGCCATCGACGCGGCGGAACCGACCTCGCCCTGGCAGCCCACTTCTGCGCCGGAGATGGACGCGCGCTCCTTGTAGAGCGATCCGATGGCTCCCGCGGCGAGCAGGAAGCGAATCGCCGTCTCGTCCGGATTCTGTCGGCCCGCGGGCGTGTAGTGCGTCGCGTAGTGCAGCACGGCGGGGACGATGCCCGCGGCACCGTTGGTCGGTGCCGTGACGATGCGGCCTCCGGATGCGTTCTCTTCGTTGACGGCGAGGGCGACGAGGTTCACCCAATCCTCGGCGAACTCGGGCCTGCGGTCGGGGTCTTCGGCGGTGAGGCGGTCATACCAGTCCTTGGCCCTGCGTCGAACCCGCAGTGAGCCGGGGAGGAATCCGTCGCGGCTGATGCCGCGCTTCTCGCACTCGACCATCACGTCGCGAATGTGCAGCAGCCGCTCGCGGATCTCTGCGGTCGGGCGCGTTTCGCGTTCGATGGACAGCATGAGCTCGCTGATGCCATAGCCGTGGTGGCTGCAGAGTTCCAGCATCTCCTTCGCGGAACCGTATGCCAGCGATCGGGCGCTTGTTTGTCTCGGCGTGGACTCCTGGCTTTCGGCTTCGGTGACGACGAAGCCGCCGCCCACCGAGAAGTACGTCTCGCGGTGCAGTTCGAGGCCGTCGGCGTCCAGGGCGGTGATCGTCATGCCGTTGGGATGGAACGGCAGGATCGTCAACGGTCGCAGCACCAGATCCTGCTCGGTGAGCGCGATCTGTCGTGACCCGCCGAAGGCGATGGTGCCTGTCGCGCGCATGTCGTCGACGCGGCGCTCCATCTCGTCGGTCTGAATCTCTTCCGGCCGGTGACCTTCGAGACCGAGCAGCACCGCGGTGAACGTGCCGTGCCCCGCCCCCGTCGCTGCCAAGGAGCCGTAGAGGTCGACCCGGACGTCGTCGACGTCGTCGAAGGCACCCAACGTGTGAAGGTCGGATACGAAGCGGGCTGCTGCCCGCATCGGGCCGACGGTATGGGAGCTCGACGGGCCGATGCCGATAGAGAACAGCTCGAACACGCTGATCGTCATCTACCTGGCTCCCTCCGTCGAGTTGTAATCGACATCTGATATATGAGTCGGTCTCATAACGGTAGGTCAGCCAGGTCATCGGGTCAAGGGCGGAATTTCTAGACCCCGCCAGCCTTGACCACGGCGCCCAGGTGACATACATTACAAAAAGTTTGACGTGTTAGAAAACGCATCTGAAATATCAGAAGGCCGGTTAGTTATGTCCATGCAGCTCATCGATCCACTTCTTCAGCAGTTCCAGCTGAAGAACCTGACCCTGCGTAACCGCGTCGTCAGCACGTCTCACGAGCCGTCGTACACCGAAGACGGCATGCCGAAGCGGCGCTACCGCCTGTACCACGAGGAGAAGGCCAAGGGCGGCATCGGCCTGACGATGATGGGCGGCTCCGCGGTCGTCGCCCCCGACAGCCCGGCCGCCTTCGGCAACCTGCACGTCTACAAGGACGAGATCGTGCCGTGGCTACGCGAGTTGGCCTACGGGGTGCACGAGAACGGCGCGGCGGTGATGTGCCAGATCACCCATCTGGGCCGGCGCACGAGCAACTACGACGGCGACTGGCTTCCCGTCATCGCGCCCTCGGCGATCCGGGAGCCCGCGCACCGCGCCTTCCCGAAGGTCGCGGAGGTTTGGGATATGGACCGCATCGTGAAGGCATATGCCGACGCGACGGCCCGATGCCGGGAGGCGGGTCTCGACGGCATCGAACTCGAGGCCTACACCCATCTGCTCGACGCGTTCTGGTCCCCGTTGACCAATCACCGCGACGACGAGTACGGGATGGGCAGCCTCGAGGACCGGCTTCGGTTCCCGCTGCGGGTTATCCGGGCAGTGCGTGAGGCGGCCGGGCCGGACTTCGCCGTCGGAATCCGGATGTCGCTCGACGAGGACATCGAAGGCGGCCTGAAGTACGACGACGGCGTCGAGATCGCCAAGCGTGTGGTGGCCGAGGGCATCGACTTCATCAGCGTCATCAAAGGTTACATGGCCAGCGACGAGGCACTGTCGCGAGTGATCCCGCCGATGGGCACGCCGGTCGCGCCCCACCTCGAGTTCGCGGGCCGCGTCAAGGAAGCCCTGCAGATCCCGGTCATGCACGCCGCCAGGATCAACGACGTCGCGACGGCGCGTCACGCAATCCGCGACGGGCTGATCGACCTGGTCGGCATGACCCGCGCGCACATCGCCGACCCTCATATCGT
This sequence comes from uncultured Actinomycetota bacterium, assembly GCA_963756865.1. Classification (GTDB taxonomy): domain Bacteria; phylum Actinomycetota; class Actinomycetes; order Mycobacteriales; family Mycobacteriaceae; genus Mycobacterium. The sequence goes on from CAVWPQ010000003.1 coordinate 101,992, forward strand.
CGCGAAAATCCAAGCGGGCGAGGAAGACCGGATCCGCCCGTGCGTCGGCGCCAGCTACTGCCTCGACGAGATCTACCAGAGCCGCGATGCCAAGTGCGTGCACAACGCATCGACGGGGCGTGAGGACCGGATGCCGCACCACGTGCCCGCCGCGACCGGACCGGCGCGCAAAGCTGTCGTCATCGGTGGCGGGCCTGCAGGTCTCGAGGCGGCCCGCGTTCTCGGCGAGCGCGGCCACAAGGTGGTGGTGTTCGAGGCGGCCGACGCACCGGGCGGCCAGATTCGGCTCGCCTCGTCGGCGCCAAGGCGACGCGACCTGATCAGCATCGTCGACTGGCGGCTGGCCGAGTGCAAACTGCTCGATGTCGACATCCGGACTAACGCCTACGCCGAAGCCGACGAGGTGCTCGCCGAGAACCCCGACATCGTGGTGGTGGCCACGGGAGGACTGCCCAACACCGACTTCCTCACCGAGGGTTCGCAGTTGGTCACCGATGCATGGGACGTGCTCTGCGGGGCGGTCCGCCCTCGCGGCAAGGTGCTCTTCTACGACGACAACGGCGGACACCCGGGAATGGATGCCGCCGAAGTGGTGGCGCGAAGCGGGGTCGAGGTCGAGTTCGTCACCCCGGAGCGCACGCTGGCGCCCGATGTCGGCGGCGTGAACTACCCCGGCTATTTCAAGGCATTCGCCGAGTTCGATGTCCGGGTGACGCTCAACGAGCGTGTGACCGGAGTGCGGCGCAAGGACGGTCGCCTCGAAGTCGACCTGTACAACGAATACGCGCACGCAACGAAGCAGCGTCTCGTCGACCAGGTCGTCGTCGAACACGGCACCCTCCCGCAGGACGAGCTGTACTTCGAGTTGGTGCCCGGTTCATCCAACCTCGGCGAGGTCGATCAGCAGGCCCTGCTCGATCTGCGCCCTCAGCAGGTCGTCCGCAACTCCGATGGTGGCTACCAACTGTTCCGGATCGGCGACGCGGTCGCGAGCCGCAACATCCACGCCGCGGTCTATGACGCCTTCCGCCTTTGCATCGTCCTTTAACCAGATTCGTCATCAGCAATCTCCAACAACGAGGAGTTCTTCTATGCCACAGCAAGTTCGAGGTGTGATCGCCCGCGCCAAGGGTGCACCGGTCGAGGTCGCGACGATCACGATCCCTGACCCAGGGCCCGGCGAGGTGATCGTGGCGATCCAGGCCTGCGGTGTCTGCCACACCGACCTGACCTACCGCGAGGGGGGCATCAATGACGAGTTTCCGTTCTTGCTCGGACATGAGGCCGCAGGCGTGGTGGAAGAGGTTGGCGACGGGGTGGATTCGGTCACCGTCGGCGACTTCGTCATCCTGAACTGGCGGGCGGTCTGCGGACAATGCCGTGCCTGCAAGCGCGGCAGGTCGCAATACTGCTTCGACACCTTCAACGCCGCCCAGAAGATGACGCTCGACGACGGCGCCGAGCTCACCCCGGCACTCGGAATCGGCGCCTTCGCCGAGAAGACGCTCGTGCACGCGGGCCAGTGCACAAAGGTCGACGCCGACGCGGACCCCGCCGTGGTCGGGTTGCTGGGATGCGGTGTGATGGCAGGCCTCGGTGCCGCGGTCAACACCGGCAACGTCTCGCGTGGCGACTCGGTCGCCGTGATCGGCTGCGGAGGCGTCGGCGATGCCGCGATCATGGGCGCCAGGCTGGCAGGCGCGGGCACGATCATTGCGATCGACCGCGACCCGCGGAAGCTCCAGTGGGCTCGTGACCTCGGCGCCACGCACACCGTGAACGCCGCCGAAGTAGACACCGTCGAGGCCGTGCAGGAGCTCACGGGAGGATTCGGCGCGGACGTCGTGATCGACGCCGTCGGCCGGCCGGAGACGTGGCGTCAGGCATTCTATGCCCGCGACCTGGCGGGAACGGTTGTGCTGGTGGGGGTTCCGACGCCGGACATGAAACTGGAGATGCCGCTTGTCGACTTCTTCTCCCGCGGCGGAGCGCTGAAGTCGTCGTGGTACGGCGACTGCCTGCCCGAGCGGGACTTCCCGACGCTCGTCGACCTGTATCAGCAGGGCAGGCTGCCGCTGGAGCGCTTCGTCTCCGAGCGGATCAAGCTCGACGAGGTCGAGGACGCCTTCGAAACCATGCACAAGGGCGCGGTGCTGCGTTCGGTGGTCGTGCTGTGAGCGGGGCCCTGCGCATCGACCGCGTCGTCACGTCGGGCACGTTCAGCCTCGACGGCGGCACCTGGGAGGTCGACAACAACGTCTGGGTCGTCGGCGATGACGACGAGGTCGTCGTCATCGACGCCGCGCACACCGCGCCACAGATCATCGACGCGGTCGCCGGACGAAACGTCGTGGCCGTGATCGTCACCCATGGCCACAACGATCACGTGACGGTCGCACCCGAGTTGGGTGAGCAACTTCATGCACCGATCCTGCTTCATCCGGGCGACGACGTGCTGTGGAAGATGTCGCACCCCGAATACAGGTACATAAGCCTCGACTCCAATCAGCGGATCGGGCTGGCAGGCAGCGAGCTTCAGGTCATCCACACGCCGGGACACTCGCCCGGCTCGGTTTGCCTGTACGCCCCAGAGGCAGGTGCATTGTTCTCCGGCGACACCCTGTTCAACGGCGGTCCAGGCGCCACCGGCCGGTCCTACAGTGACTTCGGTACGATCATCGACTCGATCCGCGACTCGCTGCTGACCTTGCCCGAGGACACGCGTGTGCACACCGGCCACGGCGACCACACCACCATCGGTGCAGAGGCACCCCACCTCGCCGAGTGGATCGCGCGGGGCTCCTGAGACTGGTGTCCAAGGCCGTCACGATCAGGTCGGCGCGACGGCGCTAGAGCGTCAGAACATCTTGCGGATATCGTCCTCGAACTCGCGCACGTGTGCCTCGGCCAACTTGCGGGCGCGGGCGCCGTTGCGGTCGAGGATCGCCTGCAGCACTTCCGTCTGGCCGTGCACGTGGTGGTCGAGATCGGGGAGGCGCTCTCGGGCGAGATTCCACATGCGCAGGGACAGGTCCAGGCTTGCAGTGAGCGTGTCGAACAGATACGGGTTGTGCGCCATCCGGTGTATCGCGCGGTGCACGAGCACGTCGAGGTCGAGCAGCTTTGCGGTGTCGGTGCATGCGTCGATGTCGTCGAGGAGCTTCTGCAGTTCCTGGCGTTCCTCGTACCGCGCCTCGGTGGCCGCGCGCTCGGCCGCGAGCCCTTCTAGGCGCTCCCGCATATCGCAGATCGCCTCCAGGTCAGCGAGATCCAGGTCGGCGGCGTAGCTTCCGCTGCGTGGATATACGACGACCAGCTTGCGGTACGCGAGGCGTTTGATCGCCTCGCGCACGGGAGTCCTGCCGACACCGAGTTCGGCGGCCAGCTGCTCCTCTTCGATGGGTGCACCAGGTGCGATCTCGAGCGTGACGATCTTGTCGCGGATCGCGTCGTAGGCCTGATCGGACAGCAGCGGGCTGGCCATGAGCCCACCTCCTCATACACAACACACGCCAGCTGAGATATCAGTCCGTAGAGACGCTACATCAGTTCAGGCGTAATGCGAGTTACCAGTCGACGCCGAACTCTTCGGCGGCGTCGATCAGCCAGTCGGCGAGATAACGGGCGAACGATGACCGCACGACGATGCGGTAGTCGGTCCCGTTGTCGCTCAACGGGATCAACACAACGCCCGCCTGACCGAGGACGGTCTGCGCTGCGGCGCCAGGCCCGAACACCGCGGGGTGGCTGTCCAGCGAACAACCCTTGGCGATGACGTCGCGTGCATGCGCCCCCCGGAGCCGCAGCGTCGTGCGCTGGGCGGAGACGTCGATGGCGGCGCCGCCGTGTTCGGAGACGGCATCGCGCAGCGTCGCCTCGAGGTCTTCTCCATCGCGGCTATCCGAGGTGACCAGCCATTCCTGCGGGCCAAGCCAGATCGCGGTGACGTCGCGGCCCGCCGCCGTGGTGGACGGCGCTGCAGGCAGCGCGTCGACGCCGATGGCGTTTGCGGCTGCGGCGCCTCCGGGCCCGGCCGGGTCGACCCAGAGATCGACCATCGCGGCGAACGGCTCGTCGGCGACGGTCGCCGACTCCGGAAGGTTCGTGAAACGCGTTTCGTAGCCATGCAACGGGCTACGGCGGATCAGAGTGTCAGCCATCGCGGCGTGCTCCTTCTGGATCGACGAGAACCGAACCGGTGACCTCGACGGGCACCAGCGTGCCGTCGACCGGTACATGCAAGGTGTCCCCGATGCGGGCGTGGCCACCCTTGACGAGCGCCAGCGCGAACGGGCGTCCCAGTTCCGCGCTGCGGTAGCTCGACGTAACGTGTCCGAGCATCGGTATCGGCGGGGGCGGCAGCTCCCCGTCCTGCATGTAGTCGATGATCTGGGCCCCCTCGGGCAGCACCGTGTCCGCATCGGTGGGCAGCAGCCCAACGAACTGCTTGCGCAACGGATTCAGGTTCTCACTGCGGGTGAACGATCGCTTGCCGACGAAATCGGGTTTCTTCTTCGACACCGCCCAACTCATGCCGAGATCCTGCGGGGTGTTCGTGCCGTCGGTGTCCTGGCCGATGATCGGGTAACCCTTCTCGGCGCGCAGCACGTGCATCGTCTCCGTGCCGTACGGGGTGATCCCGTAGCGCTCGCCCGCGGCGATGAGCCGCTCCCACAGCGCGGTCGCATACCAGCCCATAACGTTGACCTCGTATGCGAGCTCACCCGAGAAGCTGACCCTCGCGACCCGTACGTGCACGCCGTCGACGGCGGTGTCGCGCCACGCCATGAACGGGAAGGCCTCGTTGCTGACGTCGATGTCGCCGAACACCGCGCCGACGACATCGCGCGACCTCGGGCCGACGACCGGGAAGGTGTGCCACTGCTCGGTGACCGACGTCAGCCGCACCCGCAGGTGGGGCCACTCGGTCTGCAGCCACTCCTCCATCCAGTCGAGGATCCGCGCGGCGCCGCCGGTGGTGGTGAACGCCATGTACCTGTCGTCGGCCAACCGCATGACGGTGCCGTCGTCGATGACCATCCCGTCGACGCCGCACATCACGCCGTAGCGGACCATCCCGACCTTCAGCGTGCTCATCATGTTCGTGTAGAGCAGGTCGAGGAACGCACCCGCGTCTGGCCCCTGGACGTCGATCTTGCCCAGTGTCGAACCGTCGAGTATCCCGACTCCGCCTCGGACAGCGGCACATTCGCGCAGCACCGCGGTCTCCATGTCTTCACCCGGTAACGGGTAGAAACGCGGACGCTTCCACATCCCGACGTCCTCGAACACCGCACCGCGATCCACGTGCCAGTCGTGCACCGCGGTCACCCGCTCCGGGTCGAACATGTGGCCGCGGTCGCGCCCTGCCAGCGCGGCGAAGGCCACCGGCGTGTACGGCGGCCGGAACGTGGTGACGCCGAGGTCCTCCATTGGGACAGCGAGCAGTTCGGACGTGATCCCGGAGGCGACGACGCCGGACGTCTTGCCTTGATCGTGGGCGGTGCCGATCGTCGTGTAGCGCTTGATGTGCTCCATCGAGCGCATGCCCGCACCCACTGCGCGGACCAGGTCGGCCACCGTGGCGTCGCGCTGCACGTCGACAAACTGGCGGGTCGCGGTATTCGCGTCCGGCACGTACCAGAGGACGACGCCGGGGGCGTGTGTCGGAGCCGGGTCCGCTTCGCCCGCAACGGGTTCCGACTCGCCGGAGAAGCCCAGTGCGGCGACCGCTGATGCCGCCGCCACCCTACCGCTGCGCAGGCATCCCGGTAGGTCGAACACGCCATCGGCCGAGCCGGCGACGCTGACCGCTTCGAGTGGTTCGCCGGGCACGAACGCGCCGATGGCGTCGTCGTAACGCAGCTTTCCCCGGGCCTGACTGAACAGGTGCACCGCCGGATTCCAGCCACCGCTGACGAGCAGCACATCGCACGGGATGACGGCAGGGGCGGCGTCGCCACCGGGCCTGTCCACGATCGCGTGGGTGACACGTGCCTCGCCGCGCGTTCCGCTGACCACCGAACCCGGATGGATCGTGATGCCGCGCGCGGTGCACTGGTCGCGCAGATCCTGCCCGACGCGTGCACGTGCATCGACGATCGCGTTGATCGTCACGCCCGCATCGTGCAGGTCGAACGCGGCAGGGTACGCGCTGTCATTGGTGGTGAAGACGACGCCGTGCCCGCCGACCCTGACGCCGAAGCGGTGCAGGAACGTGCGCGCGCCGCTGGCGAGCATGATGCCGGGCCTGTCGTTGTCGGTGAACACCACGGGCCTTTCGTGGGCGCCGGCGGCGACCACGATGTGGCGCGCGCGGATCCGCCAAATTCGCTGTCTGCTGACGACGGCGGGCGCTTCTGCACCCAGGTGGTCGGTACGGCGCTCCAGCGCAAGGACAAAGCCGTCGTCGTAGTGACCGAACGCGGTGGTGCGCTGCAGATGAAGCACCTCTGGATGGTTCGCGAGCTCGGCGACGGCATCGGCTACCCACTCCATCGCTGGCCTGCCGTCGATCAGGTCGCCTGCGCCAAGCAGTTCGCCGCCTGCCTCGTTCTGCTCGTCGATCAGCACGACCCTCGCCCCGGCACGTGCTGCCGTCAACGCAGCGGCCAACCCGGCAGGCCCCGCACCTGCGACCAGAACATCGGTGTGGGTGTGGGTGCGGTCGTACTTGGCGGTATCGGCTATCTCCGCCAGCCGGCCCTGACCCGGAATGCCCCGCGCGACAAGGCCGTCGAACAGTTCGACGGTGGTCGCCAGCAGCATCGGTTCGGGAAACGGATGCTCGATCTGCACGAGACCGCCGGTGTCCTCGGCCCATGCGGCGGTGAAGCCGCGCGGGCGGCCCAGCTTGATGCTGGTGGTCACCTGGTGCACGCCGTTGGCGAGCAGTGCGGAGGCCAGCGTGTCGCCCGCGTGTCCGGTCAGCTCACGGTCGTTGAATGTGAAGGTCAATGTGGTGTCTCGCGCGACGCGGCCACCCTGGCCGGTGCGGAACGGTGCGTTCATCAGATCGTCGGCCTCTGCTCGTCCGGTCGGTAGACCCGCTGGAATCGGTAGGTGGCGGTGTCGCGGACGGCGTTGAACCATCGGCGGCAACCGTGGCTGTGGGTCCACCGTTCGGCGAAAAGACCCTTGGGGTTACTGCGGAAGAAGACGTAGTGCGCCCACTGTTCGTCGGTCAGCGCCTGCGGGTCCTCGGGGTAGGCGACGTGCGCCTGGCCGCCGTAGTGGAACTCCGTCTCCTCACGCGGCCCGCACCACGGGCATTCGATGAGCTGCATGTTTGGCTCCTGTACTCGTAGAAGGCCGTTAGTGCGCGACGCCAGCGGCGCCGTGTTCGTCGACCAGCGCGCCGGTGACGAACCGGTCAATGCTGAACGGAGCGATGTAGGGGTGTAGCTCGTCGTTGGCGATCGTGTCGGCAAGACACCATCCGATTCCGGGTGTTGCCTTGAAACCGCCTGTGCCCCATCCGGCGTTGAGGTACAGGTTCTCGTACGGCGTACGGCCGACGATGGGGGACGCGTCAGGGCAGACATCGACGATTCCGGCCCAGCTGCGCAGCAGGTGAGCGCGGGCGAAGATGGGGAAAAGCTCGACGGCGGCAGCCATCTGGCGCTCGATGATGTGGAAGGCGCCGCGCTGCCCGTACCCGTTGTAGGAGTCGACACCCGCACCCATCACCAACTCGCCCTTGTGCGCCTGAGATACGTACACGTGCACGGCGTTCGACATCACGATCGTCGGATGGACCGGCTCGAGAAGCTCGGAGACAAGCGCCTGAAGGGGATGGCTCTGCAGGGGCGTGCGGATACCGAGCATGTCGGTGAGCGTCGACGTATGTCCGGCCGCGCAGAGCGCCACCCGGCCTGCGCCGATGGTGCCCTGGGTGGTGCGCACTCCGGTCACCCTGTCGCCGTCGGTGTCGAACCCGATGACCTCGCAGTTCTGGATGATGTCGATGCCCGCCTCATCGGCCCTGCGCGCGAATCCCCACGCGACGTAGTCGTGTTTGGCGATCCCTGCGCGCGGCTGATACGTCGCGCCGAGCACCGGGTAGCGAATGTCGGCTGAAATGTTGACGATCGGGCACAGCTTCTTGACCTCGTCGGGGTCGACCCACTGTGCGTCGACGCCGTTGAGCTTGTTGGCCTCGACCCGCCGCACGCTGTCGCGAACGTCCTGCAGGCTGTGTGCGAGGTTCAGCACCCCACGCTGGCTGAACAGAATCGGATAGCCGAGATCCTCTTCGAGGCCCTCCCAGAGCTTGAGCGCGTGCTCGTAGATGCGGGTGCTCTCGTCCCACAGATAGTTCGACCGGATCAGCGTGGTGTTTCGCGCCATGTTGCCGCCGGCCAGCCAGCCGCGCTCGAGCACTGCGACGTCGGTGATGCCGTGGTTTTTGGCCAGGTAGTGCGCGGTCGCAAGGCCGTGCCCACCGCCGCCGACGATGACGACATCGTAGGTCTTCTTCGGTTCCGGTGTACGCCAGAGGAATTCGGGATGGTCAGGCAGGTGCGCACCGGGAGGCGCTGATGAGGTCACAGCTAGGCCTCCGTGAGGGTCGGGTAGAGCGGGAACCGCCGCGACAGGACGTCGACTCGAGCGCGCAGGGCGTCCAGGTCGGCGTCGTCGGCGCCGGGTCGCAGCGCGAGGCTGATGATGTCGGCGACCTCTCCGAATGCGTCGAGATCGAATCCGCGCGTCGCCAGCGCCGCGGTGCCGATGCGCACGCCGGAGCTGACCATCGGCGGCCGGGGGTCGAAAGGAACAGCGTTGCGGTTCACCGTGATTCCCACCCGGTGCAGGCGGTCTTCGGCCTGCTGGCCGTCGAGCTCGGATTCGCGGAGGTCGACCAGCACCAGGTGGACGTCGGTGCCACCGGATACCACGTTGATACCCGCCTCGCGTGAATCCTCCTGCAGGAGGCGCTCGGCGAGGATCTTCGACCCGTCGAGGGTGCGCTGCTGGCGCTCACGGAACTCCGGCTCTGCGGCGAGCTTGAACGACACCGCCTTGGCGGCGATGACGTGCTCGAGCGGACCGCCCTGCTGGCCGGGGAAGACCGACGAGTTGATCTTCTTGGCCAGTGCCTCGTCGTTGGTCATGATGATCCCGCCGCGCGGGCCGCCGAGGGTTTTGTGCGTGGTGGAGGTGACCACGTGAGCGTGGGGGACAGGTGACGGATGCAGACCCGCGGCGACCAGACCCGCGAAGTGCGCCATGTCGACCATCAGATATGCATCGACTTCGTCTGCGATGCGGCGGAATTCGGCGAAGTCGAGCCGCCGCGGATATGCCGACCATCCGGCCAGGATCAGCTTGGGTTTGCGTTCGTGGGCAAGGCGCTCGACCTCGGCCATGTCGATCAGGTGGTCGTCCTCGGTCACGTGGTAGGCGGCGACGTCGTAGAGCTTGCCTGAGAAGTTCAGCTTCATCCCGTGTGTGAGATGGCCGCCGTGCGGCAGGGCGAGTCCGAGGATGGTGTCCCCTGGTGTCAGCAGTGCGGCCATCACCGCCGCGTTGGCCTGGGCGCCCGAGTGTGGCTGCACATTGGCGAAGTCCGCGCCGAACAGGCTCTTGAGCCGGTCGATGGCGAGTTGCTCGGTGACGTCGACGTGTTCGCAGCCGCCGTAGTACCGCTTGCCGGGATAGCCCTCGGCGTACTTGTTGGTGAGCACGGAACCCTGCGCCTGCATCACGGCCAGCGGCGCGAAGTTCTCACTGGCGATCATCTCGAGGGTGCTCTGCTGACGGATCAACTCATCGGCGATCGCACGGTGGACTTCGGGATCCACCGACGCGAGGCTCTCGCCCAAGATCGGGTTGGCCGCCCCCGCGGTGGCCAGTTCTGCGGTGTCGAGACTCATGGTCGCCTTTCTGACATGGCAGTTGATACTTCACTAATATATCAACTGTGGGATAGACTAGGATCAGATCGCGACCACGTCAATAGGCCGGTCAGGATGAGAAAGGGCAGCGATGACCTTGTCGGAATTGTCCTTCGTCGACGCTGACGCCGGCGCCGAGACCAACGCGGACCGCGCCTACGAGACGGTGCGCGAGCGCCTGGTCATGCTGGACATCCGGCCCGGCGAGCCGATCAACGACGACCATCTGGCCGCCGAACTGGGACTGGGCCGCACACCGGTGCGGGAGGCCCTCAAGCGCCTGGAGCGCGATCGATTGGTGATCGCCTACCCGCGTCGCGGCACCTTCGCGACAGCGGTCGACATGACCGATCTCGCCGATATCTCCGAGATCCGCAAGCAGTTGGAACCGGTCGCGGCTGCGCGTGCCGCCCGAACGGCCACGGCCGAAGCCAGGGCGCGCTTGACGAGGCTGGCCGAGGGGATCGCAGGGATCGACGACAGCGATGAACCCCGCGACGTGCTGCGGCACGACGTGCACGTCCACCGCGAGATCTACCGCGCCTCGGGTAACCCGCACCTGGAAACGATCCTCGTCGGCCTCGACGCACACGCGACTCGGATCTGGTGTCTGTTCCTCGACCGACTGCCCGACGTCGCGAGCCATGTCCGGGAGCACATCGCACTGTTGGAGGCGATCGTCGCGGGTGACGAGGAGTCCGCGGCTACGCTGACGCTGTCGCACGTGGTCGGATTCGAGCAGGCGATCCGGGCGTTGCTGTAGGTCCACGCCTAGCGCACTGATATATCATTGTCGCACCAGGGAGAGGAAGCGTGCCGTGACAGTGGTCGGTGTTGAGTCGCTCGGCGAAGTGGATCTTGGGGCGATGTCGTTCGCGGATCAGGCGTATCTCGTCATCCAGGACAAGCTGATCATGCTGGACATCCGGCCAAACGAGGCGATCGTGGAAAGCGAATTGGCCGCGGGGCTCAAGCTCGGCCGCACGCCGGTGCGCGAGGCTCTCAAGAGGTTGGAGGCCGACCGGCTTGTGGTGTCCTTCCCACGCCGAGGAACCTTTGCCACCGGGGTCGATGTAGCCGATCTGCGGCATATCTCCCAGATCCGCGTGAACCTCGAGCCGGTGGCTGCCCGGGCGGCTGCAGACAACGCATCATCAGCTGTCCGCGCGCACCTGCTCGAGCTGGCCGACCAGACAGACGCGCTGGAAATCGAGACCATCGATCGCCATGAACTGATGCGGTGGGATCTGCGGGTGCACCGCGCCATCTACCACGCAACCGGCAATCCGCATCTCGAGGATGTCCTGATTCGGTACGACAACCTCGCGACGCGGATCTTCTGCCTGTTCCTCGACCGGCTTCCCACGGTCGCGCAGCATGTCGGTGAGCACACCGCGCTGCTGCGGACCATCGCCAACGGCGATGGTGATGCCGCCGCGGCGATCGCGCTGCAACACGTCACGGGATTCGAGAAAGCCGTCCGCGCGATCGTCTGACCGACAGGGTCAGCTGAAGACCACGGTCCGATGCCCGTGCAGCAACACCCGGTTCTCGCAATGCCACCGCACTGCGCGGGACAGCGCGAGCGCCTCGGCGTCCTGGCCGACCGTCGCGAGACGGGCTGCGTTGTGCGAGTGGTCGATTCGGATCACTTCCTGCTCGATGATAGGCCCCTCGTCGAGGTCAGGGGTGACGTAGTGTGCCGTCGCGCCGACCAGCTTGACGCCCCGGTCATAGGCCTGGTGATACGGCTTGGCGCCCTTGAACCCGGGCAGGAACGAGTGGTGGATATTGATCGCCCGGCCCTTCAGCTCAGTGCACGTCCCGTCTGAGAGCACCTGCATGTAGCGGGCGAGCACGACCACGTCGGCGTCGAGGTTGTCGACGAGCGCCAGCAGCCGAGCCTCAGCCTCTGGCTTCGTGGTCGGCGTGACGGGGATGTACACGAACGGCAGGCCTGCCGCCTCTGCCATCGGTCGCAGCACTTCGTGATTGGACACCACCGCGACCAGTTCGCCACCGAGAGTGCCTGCCCGCCAACGGAAGATCAGATCGTTGAGGCAGTGCCCCATCTTTGAGACCATCACGATGACCCGCGGTTGTTCTGTTCCGTTGAAGCGGAACGCCATTCCGAATCCGGCTGCGACAGAGGAGAACTGCTCGGTCAGCGCGGCGACATCGACGTCGTCGTCCGGGCAGACGAACGTGGTGCGCAGGAAGAAGGACTGGCTGGCGACGTCGTCGAACTGCTGGTGCTCGGCGATGTCGTAGCGGCGCGAGAAGAGAAACGAGCTGACGGCGTGCACGATGCCGGGGCGTTGCTGGCAGCTCAGCGTCAACGTGAAGGTCTGGGTCATGAGCGGATCTTCTTCATCTCGGGGTCGACGAGTGGCTCGGCGACGACGGTGGCTGCGACGCGGCGGTCGAAGTACTGGATCTCGACGCCGGTTCCGACACCCGCAGTCGCGGGGAGCCAGGCGTAGGCGATAGGAGCCCCGATCGTGTGGGCGAATGCTGCGCTGGTGACGTAGCCGGCCGACGTGCCGTCGACGAAGACCGGCTCCGACCCGAGCACCACCGAACGGCCGTCGTCGATTTTCAGGCAGGCCAGGCGTCGCTCCACGGTGTCGTCGGACACGCCCGCGAGCGCGTCATGCCCGACGTAGCCGTCCTTCTGCGCTCGCACGGCGAACCCGAGGCCCGCCTCGAAAGGGTTGTGCTCGGTGGTCATATCCGTGCCCCACGAACGGTAGCCCTTCTCCATCCGCAGGCTGTTGAACGCGGCCCGGCCCGCGGCGACGATGCCGAAGCGCTGCCCCTCGGCCCACAGTGCGTCCCACAACCGCAGGCCGTGCTCGGCGGTGGTGTAGAGCTCCCAACCGAGTTCGCCCACATACGACAGCCGCATCGCGATGACCGGCACCCCGGCGATCCGCACCTGCTTGCACCGGAAGTACTTGAACGACTCGCCGCTGAAGTCGTCACGGCTCAGTGCCGTCACGACGTCGCGTGCGCGCGGACCCCACAGGCCGATGCAGCACGTCCCGCCGGTGATGTCGCGGACCGAGACGCTTCCGTCGGACGGCGCCTCACGGCGGAAGTAGTCGAGATCCAGGTTTCCGTTCACGCCGACCTGGAACGTGTCGTGCGAAAGCCGGGCGACGGTGATATCGCTGCGCACTCCGCCCGCGGCATCCAAAACCATTGTGTAAGTGACGGAACCGACCGACTTGTCCATCTTGCCGGTGGTCAACCGCTCCATCAGGTCCACCGCGCCGGGGCCCGCAATCTCGAGACGCTTCAGCGGTGTCATGTCGTAGAGGGCCACCGCGGTCCTGGTGCGCCACGCCTCGGCGGCGGCGATGGGCGAGTGGAACATGCCCGCCCAGTCATCGCGTGCGGGCGGCTGCCACTCGACGGGCAGCTGGTCGACCAACACCGCGTTGGCTTCGAACCAGTGCGGCCGTTCCCATCCCGCTGCCTCGAGAAACACCGCCCCGAGTTCCTTCTGCCGAGCATGAAACGGGCTGATGCGCAGATCGCGGGGAGATTCCTTGGGCTGCAACGGATGCAGGATGTCGTAAACCTCGACGAAGTTCTGCTGCGAGGTTTCGCTGACGTAGCCGGGGTCGAGCTGCACCTCTTCGAACCGGTGCACGTCGCAGCCGTTCAGCGCGATCTCCGACCGGCCGTCGATCAGCACCTGCGCCACCGCGCGGGCCACGCCTGCGGAGTGCGTGACCCACACCGCTTCGGCGATCCAGAAGTCGGCGACGTCGGGTGATTCGCCGACCAGCGGGGCGCCGTCCGGGGTGAAGGAGAAGATGCCGTTGAAACCCGATTCGATCGTCGCCGTCTGCAGGCAGGGCAGCAGCTGCTTGCTCTGCTCCCACGCCGGGGCGAAGTCTTCTTCGGTGAACGCCAGCATCGACGGCATCGCGTCTGCGGTGATCTCGCCGTCGGGCAGTTCGCGTATGTCGACCGGCATCGGGCGGTGGGCGTACGAGCCGATGCCGAGCCGGTCGACGTGCTCGCGGAAATAGAGGTCCTGATCCTGGTGCCGAAGGATCGGAAGGCCCGCCTCGGAGATCTCGGTGTTGCGCCCGGCGAGTTCGGGGATCTGGTGTGTCTTGACGTACTGATGTGCCAACGGCAACAGCGGAACGTCCATGCCGATGAGGGCGCCGAGATCGGGGCCCCAGAAACCGCCGCAGGAGACGACGATGTCGGCGGGCACCGTGCCGTTCGTGGTGGTCACGCCGGTGACCTTCCCGCCGCTGTGCTCGACGCCGATGACTTTGGTCGAGCCGAGGAACTCCGCGCCTCGGGCCTGTGCGCGGCGAGTGAGTGCGACGCAGACGCGTGCGGACTTGGCGAGCCCGTCGGTTTCGGTGTGGAGGCCGCCGAGGATCCGGTTGGGGTCAAGCAGCGGATGCAGCTTCGCGCATTCCTGCGGATCGATGACCCTGCCCTTGACGCCCCACGCCGTCGCCCAGCCCTGTCTGCGGTGCAGTTCGGCGAGCCGCTGTTCGGTGGTCGCCACCTCGAGGCCACCCACCTGGTTGAAGCACCACTCGCCGTCGACGTCCAGCGACAGGAACTTCTCGACGGTGTAGGCGGCGAACTTGGTCATCGTCTTCGAGGAATTCGTCTGAAAGACCAACCCCGGCGCGTGCGAGGACGACCCGCCGGTCAGCGGGAGCGGTCCCTGGTCGAGCACCGTGACACGGTCCCAGCCGCGGGCGGTGAGTTCGTCGGCGAGGTTCGTGCCGACGATGCCGGCCCCGATGATCACAACGCGGGGTGATCCCATATTCGTGGCTTCTCCAAATTGGTCATGGATTGATCTGCAACTGATATACCAAGATAGAATCGAAGCCCTCCGCGGTCAACCCGCAAGTGCGTATTGCGCAACCTGTTCCTCGCTGAGCAACGCGCCCGCGCGGGGTAGGTCACAGCGGAGCCGCAGTACCTGGGTAGGGTCGCGCCTGTGAGCAACGGGAGCTCCGACGCAGGCGGCGGGGGCGTGCAGTCGGTTGACCGCGCGGTTTCCGTCCTGGAGATCCTTGCTCGCCTCGGTGAAGCCGGGGTGACAGACCTCGCCACCGACATCGGCGTGCACAAGTCCACCGTCTCGCGCCTGCTCACCGCGCTCGAGGAGCACGAACTGGTCGAGCAGGCGCACGAGCGGGGGAAATACCGGCTCGGGTTCGGCATTCTCCGGCTGGCCAATGCGGTGTCTGGACAACTCGACATCACCCAGCAGGGCCGCGAGATCTGTGAGCGGCTGGCCGTCGAGGTGGGCGAGACGGTCAACATCGCGGTCCTGCGATCGCACTATGTGGTCAATGTCGACCAGGCTCGGGGACCGACGTCGGTCGGCAGCCACAACTGGGTCGGTGAGTTGACGCCTCTTCATGCAACTTCCAGCGGCAAGATCCTGCTGGCGTTCATGTCGGCGCAGGCACGACGGGAACTGTTGACGGAGCTCGGGCTTGCTCGCTACACCGAGCACACCATCACCTCGCTCGACGATCTCGACCGTCAGCTCATCTCCGTGGCGAGCGACGGCTATGTCATCTCGACCGAGGAACTGGAGCACGGGCTGACCGCGGTCGCGGCTCCGATTCGCGATCACACGGGCACGGTCATCGCCGCGCTCAGTGTCTCTGGACCCGTCTACCGGCTGACGGAGGACCGCGCTCGCGAGATCGCACCCGAAGTGGTGGGCGCCGCAGCATCGGTTTCCGAACGCATGGGCTACCAGGGCTGACTGCACGTCCAAACTGCGAATCGGGCGCGCTTTGCGACGCTGGCGGTGGGATAGCGCGCCGAACTCTAAAGAACTTCAGCCGAAACGCTGGTGTATCACTGCGCCGCACTCTAATATATCAGCGTTGGTGTGGCCCTCGTCACACCTGCTTGTATCAGCCTCAGGAGCTTTATGTGACTGCACAACAAGACCATCCGGTCGAGATCGACGATCTCAAGGCCAAGCTTCACCACACTTTTCCCGGTCCAGGCGCACCGGTTCCGCCCGGCCATGACACCGAGGTACCGCTGTGTCAGCGTCCGCCGATCACCGACAAAGTGGTCTTCGGCGTCACCGCGGTGTTCGTCCTCGCCATCCTCTGTTGGGGCCTGATCTGGCCGACCCCGTTCGGTTCGACGATGTCGTCGATCCTGAACTGGGTGGTGAGCAACATGGGGTGGCTGTTCATCGTCTCGGCCACCTGTTTCGTGCTGTTCGCGGCATGGCTCGCGCTGAGTCGCTACGGCAGGATCCCGCTCGGCCAGGACGGCGAGAAACCCGAGTTCAACACCGTGAGCTGGGTCGCGATGATGTTCAGCGCCGGCATGGGCATCGGTCTGATCTTCTGGGGCGTCACCGAACCGCTGACTCATTTCGTCAACCCGCCACCAGGGCTCGCTGATTCGAAGGCGGGCACCGCGCTCGCGACGGCTCTCTTCCACTGGGGCTTCCACCCGTGGTCGATGTATGCGGTCGTCGGCTTGTCGATCGCCTACGGCAGCTACCGGATGGGGCGGCGGCAGTTGATCAGCGCCTCGTTCATCCCGCTGCTCGGCCGCAAGCGCGTCGAAGGCCCGATCGGAAAGACGATCGACATCCTCGCGATCTTCGCGACGATGTTCGGCACTGCAGCCTCGCTTGGTCTCGGCGCGTTGCAGATCGGGTCGGGTTTCGAGGTTCTCGGTTGGGTCGGCAAGGCGGGCACGCTGCTGCTCGTGACGGTGGTCGCGCTGCTCACGCTCGCCTTCGTCGCCTCCGCGGTGTCCGGCGTATCGCGCGGCATCCAGTGGCTGTCCAACATCAACATGGTGCTCGCACTGGTGCTGGCGATCTTCGTGTTCGTGGTCGGGCCGACGGTGCTGATCCTGAACCTGCTGCCGACTGCGCTCGGCGACTACGCGGCCAACCTCGCGGCGATGTCGGCGCGGTCCGCCGAGGCGGGCGGCGACACCGAGAAGTGGCTGTCGTCGTGGACGATCTTCTACTGGGCGTGGTGGATTTCGTGGACACCCTTCGTCGGCATGTTCCTGGCGCGCATCAGCCGGGGCCGCACCATCCGGCAGTTCGTCATCGGCGTGATCCTCATTCCGACAACGGTGAGCCTGCTGTGGTTCGTCATCTTCGGCGGTGCGGGCATCGGCCAGCAGCGCGACGGCATCGACATCTTCGGCAGCGGCGAACCCGAATCGACGTTGTTCGGGATGCTCGGCAATATGCCGCTGGCAGGTCTGTCGTCACTGTTGGTGATGGCGCTCGTCGCGATCTTCTTCGTGTCCGGCGCCGACGCCGCGTCGATGGTGATGGGCACGCTGTCCCAGAGCGGATCGGTCTATCCGTCGCGATGGGCGGTCGCATTCTGGGGCTTGAGCACCGGAGCGGTGGCGGTGCTGATGCTGTGGGCAGGCGGGAACGACGCCCTCAACGGCCTGCAGACGATGACGATCATCGTGGCCGCGCCGTTCGTGATCGTGATGATCGGCATGTGCGTATCACTGTTCCTGGATCTCACCCGCGATCCGATGATCGCTGACCTCCGCAAAACGGCAGTCGCCGAGGAGGCGGCAGTCAAGGAACCCACACCTCAGTAGAAGCAGCACAACCCACTGGTCGCCGCACGCTTGAAAAGGTGCGGCGACCAGTGTCGTTTGCTGTGTCGAGTGGTCTGTGGGCGATATGAGATTCCCAGGAAAAAGTGCCGCGTTTCCGCTTGACAAAGGTTCTGTGAGAGCCGACACACTGTTGCGTATTACGAGCCGTGTTTCTCTATACGCTTCATCTCCGCGAAACTAGGAGGCAACAAATGCTCGAAGTCTGTCCTCTGGCTCAGTTGCCGCCGGGTGAAGCGCTTCGCGTCGAGGCCGACCCGCCGATCGCCGTCTTCCACACCGAGGACGGCGAGGTTTTCGCCATCGACGACACCTGCTCACATCAGGACGCGTCGTTGGCCGACGGCTGGGTCGAGGGATGCGAGGTGGAGTGCCCGCTGCACGCCTCCCGGTTCGATCTGCGCACCGGCGCCGTCGACGCCCCTCCGGCCAAGCTGCCGGTGCGCGCGCATGCGGTCGTCGTCGAGGACGGCATGATCCGCGTCGCGCTGAGCGACGAGAAGCCCAACCTTCCGCCGGACATCCGCGCGCGGCTCTCGCAGGGACAACCATGAAGCATGTTGCGATCATCGGCGCGTCGCTGGCGGGGCTGTCCGCGGCCCGCGCGCTTCGGTCGCAGGGCTTCGACGGCCGCATGACCGTCGTCGGCGACGAGACCCGTCGACCCTACGACCGTCCACCGCTGTCGAAGGAGTTCCTCGCAGGCGACATGACCGAGGCCGATCTGGCGCTCGAGGCCGACGACGACGATCTGCAGGCCGAATGGCTGCTCGGGGCGGCCGCGACCGAATTCGATACCGCTTCAGGCGCAATCGAACTCGCCGACGGAACCCGGGTGCATGCCGATGGCTTCGTGATCGCCACCGGCTCGCGGGCCCGCCGCTGGCCCGGCTGCGAATCCATGGCAGGCGTTCACGTCATCCGCACCATCGACGACGCCGTCGCACTTCGCGCCGATATGCGCCCGGGCGCTGCGCTGGTGGTCATCGGCGCGGGATTCATCGGAGCCGAAGTCGCCTCGACCGCCCGCAAGCTCGGCATGAGTGTCACCGTCGTCGAGGCGGCCCCGACGCCGTTACAGGTTCAGCTCGGCACGCGGCTGGGCGCGGTCGTCGCCGGGGCGCATGCGACGAACGGAACGACCCTGATCTGTGGCGTCGGCGTGACCGGCCTGACCGGTGAGAATCGCGCGCTCCGAAACACCGACTGCGTCGACAGGGTCACCGGGGTCGACCTCGCCGACGGCCGCCATCTGCCTGCCGACGTCGTCGTCGTGGGTATCGGCGGCGTCGCGAACATCGAATGGCTGCGGGGCAGCGGGCTCGAACTCGGCAACGGAGTGATCTGCGGAGCCAACGGTCAGACGAACGTTCCCCACGTCGTCGCCGTCGGCGACTGCGCCGCATGGCACGACATGTCGACAGGGACCGCGCACCGAGTGGAGCACTGGACGGGCGCGCTCGAACGGCCTGCCATCGCCGTCGCCACCTTGCTCGCAGGCGGCACCGACCAGGGTGCCGCGGTCAAGGCGCCGTACTTCTGGTCCGACCAGTACGGCTCACGCATCCAGTTCGCAGGCATCGCGGCGCCCGGCGACGAGATCACGATCGAGGAAGGCAGCTGCGACGACCGCTGCTTCCTCGCGACCTACCGGCGCGACGGCCGGCTGGTCGCGGTCCTCGGCGTCGACCAGCCGCGTCTGTTCACCCGCTGGCGCCGTCAGATCGCCACGGCGGCCGCCACCGTCTGATCGCCAATTACCAGCCCTCAGCCCGTACCACCGACGTTGACAGGAGTGTGATGACCACATTCGACGAGGCTCCCAGCCTTCCTGAGAGCCTGATCTCCACGCTTGCAGGCCACTACTACACCCACCCCGAAGTCTTCTCGCTGGAGCAGGAGAAAGTCTTCGAGACGATGTGGTTCTGCGTCGTGCGCTCCTCGGATCTGGACAAGGCAGGCGCATTCAAGACCGTGCAGGTCGGCAGGGAGAGCGTGCTGGTCACCAGGTCCCGCAAGGGCGACGTCAACGCCTTCTTCAACGTCTGCCGTCACCGCGGCGCGCAACTGTGCACCGAGGAGAGCGGCGAGGTCAGGCGTGCCTTCCAATGCCCTTATCACGCATGGACTTACGATCTCGACGGCAAGCTCATCGCCGCCCCGAACCTCACCAAGATGCCCGACATCGACCGCGTCGAGTACGGGCTTCGAAAGATCGCAGTCACCGAATGGCTGGGCTACGTGTGGGTGTGCCTGGCCGACGAGCCGCCGTCGTTCGAGGCCACGGTCATGCAGGAGATCGTCGAGCGGCTCGGTGACGTCGACTTCATCGACCATTACGCGATCGCCGACCTGAGCGTGGGCCGCCGGATCGTCTACGACGTCAAGGCCAACTGGAAGCTCATCATCGAGAACTTCATGGAGTGCTACCACTGCGCCACGATTCACCCCGAGTTGACCGAGGTGCTTCCGGAATTCGCGGACGGTTATGCCGCGCAGTTCTATGTCGGCCACGGCGCCGAGTTCGGGGACGGCGTCAAGGGTTTCACCATCGACGGATCCGAGGGGCTCGACCATATTCCCGGCGTCACCGAAGACCAGGACCGCCGCTACTACGCGATCACCGTCCGCCCGCAGGTGTTCGTCAACCTGGTGCCCGACCACGTCATCGTGCACCGGATGTTCCCGATGGCGGCCGATCGCACCATCGTCGAGTGTGACTGGCTGTACCTGCCTGAGGTGGTCGAATCCGGCCGCGACGTGAGCCGGTCGGTCGAACTGTTCCACCGGGTCAACACCCAGGACTTCGAGGCGGCCGAAAGGTGCCAGCCCGCAATGGATTCGCGCGTGTACCGCAATGGCGGGGTGCTGGTGCCCAGCGAGCACCACATCGGCGCCTTCCACGACTGGCTGCGTGACATGCTTGCGGTGTGACGACGCGGTCATCCGCGCAGTTCGGAGCGCGACGCGTGCATGCGACCGATGGCCGCCTCGGTGAAAACCGACAGCCCCAATTCTGGTTTGTAGCCGTGGATTTCCTTGACGTCGAGCTGTGCAAGGAAGTAGAGGATGTCTTTCGAGACGACCTGGCCGGGGACAAGTACAGGGAATCCTGGCGGGTACGGTACGACAAATGTGGTCGAGACGAGGGTCCTGCCTTCGGCCAGCTGTCGCCCCGCCGCACCGAGTAGCACGTGTTCGCGGTCGGATTCCTCGTAGCCCGCGTAGAACGCCGAGCGCATGTCCCCGAAAGAGCCTTCGGTGTGCGGCCGAAATGCCTCGTCGAAGCTACTGAAGTCGGGCAGGGGTGGCAGGTCTTCGGTGATTTCGATGATCCGTCGCCGCTGTAAGGCTTTCTCCGCCTTGCCCGCGCTGCGCATGCTGCGCTCCAGGTCGCCGGCGACACGGCGGAGCGCATCGAGAAGGTAGTGCACGCTGGACCACGTCACGCCGATCGTGAAGATCAGCAAGACACTGTTGATCGACGTCTTGTTGATCTGGATGCCGAAACGGTCCATGAGAATCTTTTCCCGGAAGTCGTACCCGTTCATTCCGGTCTTTCCCAGAAACAGTGTGACCCGGGTCGGATCCAGCACGAACTCGTCGGACCGCCAAGCCTCGTTCCAGCCTGCCAGTCCGCCCTGGCTGACTTCACGGTAGGAGCGCACGCCAGACGACCGAAACTCATCGGGTATCAGGTCGGCTTCGTCCAGTATCCGGAACCACTTGCTGATCACACGGTCGATGCGCATTCGGTGTCGAAAGACCAGCGCCATGTTGTAGGCGTACCGAACCATCTGGAAACCTTCGATATCGACTTGGCGTCGAGCAAGATCCAGCGATGCGAGTAGCTGCTGGTTGGGGGAGGTCGAAGTGTGGGTCAAGAACGCCTCGCCGAACGTGTCGCGGCTTTGGGTGTTGAAATCCTGGTCGCGGATATGGATCATCGACGCCTGCCGCAAAGCCGAAAGCGACTTGTGCGTTGAGTGAGTCGAGTACACGCGTACGCGCGCCCGGTCCGGGTCGGGAAGCAGTCGGTGATCGACCCATTGGGAGCGGTCGATGCCGTCCATTGACGCTTGCCAATGGCTGTACTCGCGCGCATAGGTGGAGGACGACAGCATGTTTTCGAGTTCTTCGGCGGCGACCATCGCGGTCCGTTGGCGTGACCACGGCACAGCGGTGGCGAACGCGTACCACGCCTCGTCCCACAGGAAGCAGATGTCGGGCTTGATCGCGAGGATCTCCTCCATCACCCGCCGCGGGTTGTAGACGACACCGTCGAAGGTGCAGTTCGTCAGCAGAAGCATTCGCACACGGTCCAGTTGCCCGGCCGCCTCAAGATCGAGGAGTGCCTTCTTGACGGTGCGCAGCGAGACCGCACCGTAGATTGCGTACGGCGCAAGGGGATATGCATCCAGATAAAGCGGGCTTGCGCCGGCGAGTACGAGGCCGTAGTGGTGGGATTTGTGACAGTTGCGGTCGATGAGCACGATGTCGCCGGGACGCACAAGTGACTGGACGACGATCTTGTTCGCTGTCGAGGTTCCATTGGTGACGAAGAAAGTCTGTTCGGCGCACCAGGTACTGGCCGCCTTGTCCATTGCTTCCCGCAGCGTGCCGTGAGGGTCGAGAAGCGAGTCGAGGCCGCCCGAGGTCGACGACGTCTCCGCCATGAATATGTTGCGTCCGTAGAACTCGCCCATGTCCTGCAGCGATTTCGAGTTGAAGATGCTGGCGCCGCGTGCGACCGGCAGCGCGTGGAACTGGCCGACGGGCGCTTCGGCAAACGCGCGTAGGGCGTCGAAAAATGGTGTGGAGAAGCGATTTCGAATCCCCGCCAACAGCGTGCTGTAGAGATCGGTCACATCGTTGAGGCGGTAGAAAGTGCGGTCGAAGATGTCGGGTTCGTCCTCGGCGGGAGCGGCGATCGATTCGTCTGTGAGCAGGTAGAGGTCGATATGCGGACGCAGTTGTCGGATACCTTGTCCGCATTCGATCCAGGCGTAATCACCCTCGGCTGTCACCGAACCGCTCTTGGCGCCGAGAAGCGCCGTCATCAGGGGCAGCCGATCATTCGATCGCAGAGGCAGGTCATGGCGGATGATGGCGGCCTGAATCTCACCGTTGAGCGCTACTGCGGTAATGGCGTCCTCGACGCTCGAAACCACCAGTAGTTCGAACTGCACGTCATCAGCGGGGCGGCGCAGCGAACGAAGATTCTCGGCCAAGCTTTCGGGCACTGCCGGTGGTGAATCGTCAGCAAGCAGGACGGTATAGAACCGCTGCTGTTTGGCGCGCGCCTCGAGCTCTTGGTCGGCGAGTGGCGCTGCGGTGTCGAACAACGCGGCGCGATCCCCGTATTCCGACAGCAGTCGCACAGCCAAGGCAACTTCTTCGGCAAGCCGTTCAGTTTCCAGATCCGCAAGGTATCTGCGGAACGCCTCCAGGTTTGCCGAACCCGGATAGAGCCAGTACCTCTCGTAGGCGCCAAGCCGGTCCAGAAAGCGCTCTACTCGAGCGAGTTCGACAGTGGTCTGCAGTCCAGCTTGATGGGCAGCGAGGAGACGTCGACACGCTTTCTCCAACAGGTTCCAGGTATCGATCCTGGTGTAAGACGGGTTAGCCACTGCGGCCAGGGATGAGACCCGAAGCATTCTGGTATGTCTGGCTTTTCGTTGCGGCGCTGCTTCGTGTGTCATGGTCACTTCGAGGATAGGACGATGAGTGGATCGAGTTGTCGAATATCGGGGTAACTACTTGGTCTCGGGATCCTGCTTACCGAGCCGCCGGATAGCATCACCTCGACTTTCGCGAAGCTCGGGAAAGGATGAAGCGATGGACACCGAGTCCGCGGCAAAGGTCCGGAGCGTCAGTATGGGCGCAGTTTGTCGCCCGCAGATCGCACCCGAGCACCTCGCGTCGGCGGCCAGCGCCGCCGACGCCGCGGGCCTCGACGAGCTGTGGCTGTGGGAGGACTGCTTCCTGGCGGGCGGAATCTCGGCCGCGGCGATCGCGTTGGCCAACAGCGAACGCCTCACGGTGGGCATCGGGGTGCTGCCCGTCCCGATGCGAAACGTGGCCATCACCGCCATGGAGATCGCCACCCTCGACCGCGCGTACCCCGGCCGCGTCCGGATCGGCCTCGGCCACGGTGTCCAGGACTGGATGGCGCAGATCGGCGAGAAGGTCGCCTCGCCGATGACCCTGCTCCGCGAGTACGTGACGGTGCTCGCCGCTCTGTTGCGCGGCGAACGCGTCACCCACGAGGGTCGATACGTGAAGCTCACGGACGTCGGCCTGGACTGGCCGCCCCGCACGAACATCGAACTGCTGATCGGTGCTGAGCGTCCCCGAACCCTCGAGTTGAGCGGCGAAATCGGCTCGGGCACGGTGATCACCGGCGGCACGTCACCGGACGAGCTCACCGAAGCCCTTCGGCACGTCGAGGCCGGCCGCGCCAAAAGCAATGCGTCCGAACCTCATTCGACCGTCGTCTACCTGATCTGCGCGACCGGGCCGGATGCCGCACAGCGGGCGCGCGACGAGGTGGCGTTCTGGGAGTTGGACCCCGCCGAGGACCGCGCCGTCCACGGGTCGGCGGATGACATCGCCGCAGGGGCGAGCCGGTGGATCGCCGCGGGCGCCGACACGATCGTGTTCCAACCGGATGCGGACGCGGACATCGGCGAGTTCATCGAGTTCGTCGCGCGGCAGGTGCAACCGCTGATCGCGAGGCGTTAGCCGACGGCCGCCCGCCCGGCTTCAAGGCGTGCCACCGGGAGCCGGAAAGGGGAGCAGGACACGTAGTCCAGCCCGGTCTGGTGGAAGAAGTGGATGGACTCGGGGTCACCGCCGTGCTCGCCGCAGACCCCGAGTTTCAGGCCGGGCTTGGTCTTGCGGCCCTCCGCGGCTGCGATCTCCACCAGCCGCCCGACGCCGTCGGCGTCGATGGTCTCGAACGGCGATATCGTGAACACGCCCTTGTCGATGTAGGCGGCGAACAAGGAGGACTCGACATCGTCGCGCGAGAATCCCCACGTCGTCTGCGTGAGATCGTTTGTGCCGAAGGAGAAGAAGTCGGCAGCGTCGGCGATCCGATGAGCAGTCAACGCGGCCCGGGGTAGCTCGATCATGGTGCCGATCGGGATCGTCAGCGTGACCCCGCGCTCGGCGGCGACGTCGGCGAGGATGCGCTCGGCCTCATCGCGGACCAGGTGCAACTCCATCACCGACCCCACCAACGGGACCATGATCTCGACTTTGGGGTTCTTACCCGCGGCGAGCTGATCGCAGGCCGCCTCGCCGATGGCCCGCACCTGCAGTGCGAACAGTCCCGGGGTGACCAGCCCAAGACGGACGCCGCGCAGCCCCAGCATCGGATTCGACTCGTGCAGGTCCTCGACCGCAGCAAGCAGCTTGCGGTCTTTATCCACCTGATCGCCCGTTTCGCCCGCAGCGTCGGCGAGAGCCACCTTCACCGCGAGCTCGGTGCGATCAGGAAGGAACTCGTGAAGGGGAGGATCCAGCAGTCGGATGTTCACCGGTAGACCGTCCATCGCGTCGAGCAGGTCCGTGAAGTCCTTGCGCTGCAGGGGCAGCAGCGAGTCCAGCGCGTCTGCGCGTTCCGCGGCGGTGCGGGCGATGATGACCCGTTCGATGAGCGTGCGACGATCGCCGAGGAACATGTGCTCGGTTCGACACAGACCGATACCCTGTGCGCCAAGCGATCTCGCCCGCACGGCGTCTTCGGCGGTGTCGGCGTTCGCGCGGACCGCCAGCCGGCGGGATTCGTCGGCGTGGGTGAGGAGTCGATCGACGGCATTCACGAGTGCGGCGGTCTCGTCGTCGGTTCCGTCGAGGGCGGCAGCCAACCCGGACTCGATGTAGGTCTCGACGGGGGAGGGTACGACGGGTACCTCGCCGAGGAAGATCTCGCCCGTCGACCCGTCGATGCTGATCGCGTCGCCCTCCTCGATCACCGCGTCGCCGACGCGCGCGGTGAGGGCCACGGCGTCGACGTCGAGCGCCTCGGCACCGCAGACGCACGTCTTGCCCATGCCGCGGGCCACGACGGCCGCGTGCGACGTCTTGCCGCCGCGGGCGGTGAGGATTCCGTTCGCGGCGATCATGCCCTCGAGGTCGTCGGGGTTGGTTTCCTTGCGCACCAGGACAACCTGCTCACCGCGTTCGTGCCACGCCTTGGCGGCCGCGGAGTCGAACACCGCGCGGCCGACGGCAGCACCCGGCGACGCGGCCATCCCGCGCGTCAGCAGTTCCCGCTGAGCCGAGCGGTCGAACTGCGGGAACATCAACAGGGCCAGCTGCGATCCGGACACCCGCGACAGAGCCTCGTCCATCGTGATCAGGTTCTCGTCGACCAGCTGACCAGCGATCCGGAAAGCGGCTGCGGCGGTGCGCTTGCCGACGCGGGTCTGCAGCATCCACAACTTGCCGCGCTCGATGGTGAACTCGATGTCGCACAGATCGCGGTAGTGCGTCTCCAGCCGACGCATCACCTTCATCAGCTGTTTGTGCGATGCCGGATCCATCGCCTTGAGGTCGTCGAGCGACAGCGTGTTCCTGATCCCGGCGACGACGTCCTCACCCTGGGCATTGGCCAGATAGTCGCCGTAGGCGCCCGTTCGGCCCGATGCCGGGTCGCGCGTGAACGCCACACCGGTACCGCTCGTCTCGCCGAGGTTGCCGAAGACCATGGTGCAGATGTTGACGGCGGTGCCGAGGTGTTGCGGGATGCGTTCGCGTCGGCGGTACAGGCGCGCACGCTCGGTGTTCCAGGAGTTGAAGACGGCGTTGATCGCCATGTCCAGTTGCTCGCGCGGGTGCTGGGGGAAGTCGTGGCCCGAATGCTCCCGCACCAGGTCCTTGAAGACAGAGACGAGTTCCCTGAGGTCGTCGACGTCGAGATCGACGTCGGTGGCGACACCCTTCGTCGACTTCGCCTTGTCGAGCGCGTCGGAGAACACCTCGCCGGGCATCTCCAGAACCGTCTTGCCGAACATCTGCAGCAGCCGCCGATAGGAATCCCAGGCGAAGCGCTCGTCCTCGGACTCTTCGGCAAGCCCCTTCACGCTGGCGTCGTTGAGACCGATGTTCAGTACGGTCTCCATCATTCCGGGCATCGAGAAAGCCGCACCGGAGCGGACACTCACCAGCAGCGGGTCATGGCGGTCCCCGAGGCGACGGCCGATCCCGTCCTCCAACTGCCGTAGCGCCATCGTGACCTGCACCCGGAGCTCACCGGGTGCGCTGCCGCGCGCGAGGTACTCGCGACAGGCTTCGGTGGTGATCGTGAACCCGGGTGGTACCGGCAGACCGAGATTGGTCATCTCGGCAAGGTTGGCGCCCTTGCCGCCGAGCAACGCCTTCTGGCTCTTGTCGCCCTCGGTGAAGTCGTATACGTACTTGGTCATTGGTCGTCTCCTTGGCTGGGTTCGAGTCTGGGCTGCACTGCGCGGTGGTGTGCGGGAATCGGTGAAGCCCGATTGGCACACTTTGTTCGTCTGCCTCGGTTTGGCGGGTGCGGCCGCTTAACCTCGCGCCATGGACCGCATCTGGCAATGGGCTTGGGACCGGCACGGGTCGAGATTCACGTGGACCGTGTGGGCGATCAGTTGCATGTTCTCGTTGCCGATATACCTCTTCGTGACGGTGCCGATCGTGGCGTTCGAAAAGTCAGCTCGTTACCTGGAAGTCATCGGCGTGACTGCCTGCGCTGTGCCGATGCTTCTGTTCATGATCGCTATTCCCAGTCGTCGATCGCTGCGCCCGATGGAGCAATGGGCGGCGGGTCACTTTATTGATCGGACTGCGGCACTCGAGGGCACGTATACCTATGCGCGCGAAGCAGTTCCCCGATCTGTGTGGATCACCGGTGTCTGGTTGGGGATGGTGTCGGTCCTCGTCGGCGCTATCGCCGGTGCTACGGGCACCCGTCTCGTTCAGTACGGGGTTCTCGGGGCCCTCCTGGGAATCGGCATCCAGTTGGTCGCGATCCACAACATCATCGAATCGGTACTGCGCCCGGCCAGGGTCGCCCTCACCGCTGACGCTGGAATCGGCGATTCGCTACCCCGCTGGCGCCCGACTTTCGCCACCCGCTCGAACATCTCGGTCGTGGCGGTCGCGTTCTCGTTCTCGGTGATCGGCGCATTCTTCGGCGCTGTCGTCGACGAGGCCCACACCGCGCCGGCCATTGCCGTGGCGATCGGTTGCGCACTGACCTTGATTCTGGCGGTACCCGTCTCGGTCGGGCTCGGTTTCTCGCCTTCCATGCAACCCATTCGGGACCTCGCCGCGGGAGCCGAGCGCGTTGCTGCGGGTGATTACAGCGAGCGGCTGCCGGTGGTGCAGGACGATGATCTGGGTGCGTTGTCGGCGTCGTTCAATCGGATGCAGGCGGGTTTGGCTGAGCGGCAACGACTGCAGGGCGCGTTCGGCACCTACGTCGACCCGGTTCTGGCGACGCGGCTGCTTGAGCAGGGCGATGATGTGTTCACCGGTGAGCGTCGCGAGGTGACGGTGATGTTCGTCGACATCCGTGATTTCACGCCGTTCGCGGAGTCGAATACCGCCGAGGACACGGTGTCTCGCCTCAACGACCTGTTCGACATCGTGGTGCCCGCGGTCGTCGACGCCGGCGGGCACGTCAACAAGTTCCTCGGCGACGGCGCGCTGGCGGTGTTCGGCGCGCCGAACGAACTCGCCGATCACGCCGACGCGGCGGTGGGTGCCGCGATGATTATTCGCCGCCGTGTGGCGGAGCGGTTCGGCGACGAGCTTCGGATAGGTATCGGCATCAACACCGGGCCGGTGATCGCCGGAACGATCGGTGGGGGGAGCAAGCTGGAGTTCACCTTGATCGGTGACACCGTCAACGTCGCTGCACGCGTGGAACAACTCACGAAGAACACCGGCGACACCATCCTTCTCACCCAACAAACCATCGACGCCCTGGGGTCCCGGCCCGCCGGACTGGCCGACCGCGGAGCGCATGAGTTGAAGGGAAAGGCTGCTCCCGCGAAGATATTCGGCCTCGACGATGCTGCGATTCGGGAGGGAGACGGCTAGCGGAGGCTTAATCTCGCGCCATGGACCGCATCTGGCAGAGCGCGTGGGATCGGTACGGAGCGACGTATTCGTGGGCGTTCTTCGCGGTCAGCCTCGTTGTTCTGCTGCCGACTTACCTCCTGTCCTCGTCCTTCGTCGTCGCCTTGGAAGGTTCCGATCGCTACGCGGAGGGTGCGGCCGTCACCCTCGTCGCCACGGTGGTGCTGGTTTACGTAATGGTCCTTCCCGGCGTCGGAAGCGGTCGCCTCGTGGAGGTATGGGCCACAGACAAAACCGTCGATGACGCACGGGCGTTGGACGCCACCTATATCTGGGTGCGGGGAGTGGTTGCCCGCGGCGTGATTGCCGGTTTCGTCGGACCCGGCGTCCTTGGAGCCGTGGTGGGTGCGACCACGGGCGCGGCCGGGTGGCGGTTGGTCCAGTACGCGATACTGGGCGCTGCCCTTGGAACGGCTGTGGCCCTGATCGGGGTGCACAGCTTCGCGGAAGCAGCGTTGCGTCCGGCACGAGCGGCCATCGCGGGCGACACGGCAATCGGTGACTCGCTACCACGCTCCCGCCCGTCTTTCGCTGCGTGGTCGAACGTATCGATGCTCGCGGCGATGTTCGCTTTCGCCGTTGGCGGCGCGACGCTTGCAGCAATCATCGGTCGGGTAAGGGATGCCCCCGCACTAGCAGTCGTCATTGGTTGTGCGCTCATAATTTTCTTCGCGTTACCGACGACGATTGGCGCGGTGTTCGCCCCCTCGCTGAGGCCGATTCGCGATCTCGCGCAGGGCACCGAGCGCGTTGCCGCGGGTGACTACAGCCAGCGCTTGCCGGTGGTTCAAGATGACGATCTCGGCGCACTCGCAGCCTCGTTCAATCGGATGCAGGCGGGTTTGGCTGAGCGGCAACGACTGCAGGGCGCGTTCGGCACCTATGTCGACCCGGTTCTGGCGACGCGGCTGCTGGAGCAGGGTGACGATGTGTTCACCGGTGAGCGGCGTGAGGTGACGGTGATGTTCGTCGACATCCGTGATTTCACGCCGTTCGCGGAGTCGAATTCCGCCGAGGACACGGTGTCTCGTCTCAACGACCTGTTCGACATCGTGGTGCCTGCGGTCGTCGACGCCGGTGGGCACGTCAACAAGTTCCTGGGCGACGGCGCGCTGGCGGTGTTCGGTGCGCCCAACGAACTCGCCGATCACGCCGACGCGGCGGTGGGTGCCGCGATGATTATTCGCCGCCGTGTGGCGGAGCGGTTCGGCGACGAGCTTCGGATAGGTATCGGCATCAACACCGGGCCGGTGATCGCCGGAACGATCGGTGGGGGGAGCAAGCTGGAGTTCACCTTGATCGGTGACACCGTCAACGTCGCTGCACGCGTGGAACAACTCACGAAGAACACCGGCGACACCATCCTTCTCACCCAACAAACCATCGACGCCCTGGGGTCCCGGCCCGCCGGACTGGCCGACCGCGGAGCGCATGAGTTGAAGGGAAAAGCTGCTCCCGCGAAGATATTCGGCCTCGACGATGCTGCGATTCGGGAGGGAGACGGCTAGCGGAGGCTTAATCTCGCGCCATGGACCGCATATTCCAGTGGCTGTGGGACCGCTACGCTACGAGATACTCAATGGCGCTGGGCGCCCTGATGTTTCCCATAGCGTTGCTGACCTATCTGGTCTGGTCGATGACCATCGTCGCCTTCGAGAGATCCAGCCACTACGGTGTAGCGGCCCTCTTCACCGCGGTTGCCGTGGCGGTGCGGACGTACATGCTGATTCTTCCCGGCCTCAAAGGTATGCGCGCTGTTGAGCAGTGGGCCTCGGGCTCGGAGGTCGATCCGCTGAAAGTATTGAGGGCTACGTACGACTATGCCCGTCGCGGGGTGGTGCTAGGGATCGTGTCCGACGCCGTTTGGAATGCACTTTTCATGGTCGGAGTCGGCTCGATCGCGGGCGCGACCGGTGCGCGCCTCGTCCAGTACGGGATCCTGGGTGTCGCGGTCGGCATTTCCACGATGCTGGTCTCGATGCACGGCTTCGTCGAGGGGATCTTCCGGCCGGCCCGGACAGCCATCGCCGCCGATACGGGGATCGGTGACTCCCTGCCCCGCTCACGCCCGACATTCGCCAATTGGACGAGCCTTTCCATGACCGCGGCGGTTTTCAGTGCCTATCTTGCTGCCGCGATGCTGGCTGCCGTGTTCGATGTGGCCGACCGCGGACCTGTTCTCGCCGTAGCGATTGCGTGCGCGCTGACACTCACCTTGGCGATGCCGCTCGGCGTCGGCGCCTCGTTCTCGCCCGCGTTGCAGCCTCTTCGCGACCTTGCCGCAGGAGCCGAGCGCGTTGCTGCGGGCGATTACGGCCAGCGGCTGCCGGTGGTGCAGGACGATGATTTGGGTGCGTTGTCGGCGTCGTTCAATCGGATGCAGGCGGGTTTGGCTGAGCGGCAACGACTTCAGGGTGCGTTTGGCACCTATGTCGACCCGGTTCTGGCGACGCGGCTGCTGGAGCAGGGTGACGATGTGTTCACCGGTGAGCGGCGTGAGGTGACGGTGATGTTCGTCGACATCCGCGACTTCACGCCGTTCGCGGAGTCGAATTCCGCCGAGGACACCGTCGCACGCCTGAACGCGTTGTTCGACATCGTGGTGCCTGCTGTCGTCGACGCCGGTGGGCACGTCAACAAGTTCCTCGGCGACGGCGCGCTGGCGGTGTTCGGTGCGCCCAACGAACTCGCCGATCACGCCGACGCCGCGGTGGGTGCCGCGATCGCGATTCGTCGCCGTGTGGCGGAGCGGTTCGGCGACGAGCTTCGGATAGGTATCGGCATCAACACCGGGCCGGTGATCGCCGGAACGATCGGTGGGGGAAGCAAGCTGGAGTTCACCTTGATCGGTGACACCGTCAACGTCGCTGCACGCGTGGAACAACTCACGAAGAACACCGGCGACACCATCCTTCTCACCCAACAAACCATCGACGCCCTGGGGTCCCGGCCCGCCGGACTCGTCGACAGGGACGCGCACGCCCTGAAGGGGAAGTCAGCCGACGTGCACGTGTACGCGATGGATCACAGGTGATCGACGGTCTCGCGCCGGCCGCCTACGCGGATGCGGCGGACATCGACTCGGCCATCGACAGCTGGCCGACCGCGGCTCTAAGCAAGAAGCCCTGACGCCGGATCTGGGCCCCAGAACTCGTTCATTGGTTGGGCGTACTTGTCGTTGTTGGTGATTGGGCCGATTCGCAGGGAGTCCTCGATGGTGCGCTGCAGGCTGTAGTGGTTGTAGTAGTCGTCGGCAACGAATGCGCCGGTGCGCATACCGTCAGGGTTGGTATCGGGATCGTAGGCGGCCCCCGGCGACGGGATGACGATCATCACGATGTGGTTGCCTTCGTTTCCGACGCCGGTGGTGATGTTGTTGTAGTCCTCGTCGAAGGTGATGAAGATGGCGCTCTTCGTGTTCGGGTCGTTCCAGGTTTCCGACTCCATGATGGTGGTCACCTGATCATCGAGCCACGCGTCGCCGGCTGCGACGTTGTACTGATGCGCGGGGCTCAAAAAGCCCAGGGCCCAATGGAAGATGCCGAAGGGAACGTCAGTGGGACCCTCCATGTTGGTTTCGTCGTCCGCGGCGAACCACACGAAGTTCGGGGTCTTCGACGGGCTGGCGAGATCCGTTTTGAGCTGCGAGATGTCGAACAAGTGCGCCGCTACGCGGGCGGGGTCGTTGTAGATGTCGGTGAAGGCGAGGAACGGCAGTCGGTCGGTGGGTGTGCTGTAACCGCCCCCGCCCTCCATGTAGCCGCCCCACGTCTTTCCTGCCTGCTCGATGCTGTCGGCGAGGTTGGGGGTGCCGACGGGGAAGCAGTTGGACGGGCAGTTGTAGTTGAAGCCGAAGTCCGACCCGCCGATGATCGGGTAGTAGTTCGGGTCGCTGGGGTGGGTCACCCCGTAGTAGTTGGACGCGTATCCGTATTTGCCGATCAGCTCATTGATGTACGGCGCGTTGGGGCTGCCGACGATCTGACCCACGCCCTTGTTCTCCAGGTAGACCATGAACACGTGATCGAGCTGGCCCACCTTCGACTCCGGCCGCGCGAGGGTGGCAGGTGTGAGAGTGGGGTCGTTGACGGTGAACGAGAGGTTGTCGGCGTAGGCGTTGTTGTAGTTGCCGAGTACCGGGTTGCGGTCGTCGAAGGTCACCACCACCTGCGCGGTGCGGGTGTTCACCGGGATGGCTCCGGAGGCGGAGCGGTGGATGAATCCGGTGGAGCCCAGGCGATCCCACGCGGTGACCGGCTTCAGCGTGCCGGTGCCCAACTGCGTCCCGTTCTCGTCCAGGAACTTGACGGTGACGGTCGACCTGGACGGGTCGATCAGAAAGCCGCCGAGGTCGCCACTGAGGTTGTAGGTCCCGTCGCCGGCATCGATCAACCCCTGAGCGCCACGAAGATCGACCGTCTGGGTGAGCGTCGAATCCGCGACGGGTCCACCGCCGAAGAACTGCTGTCCCTCCGCGGGCGTCGGGATGGCGCCGTCACTGCTCGGGAATGCAAGAAGACTGGGTAGGACCGGGCCCGGCGTCGCGGTCGGCACGGGGAACCGGCGCTCGGTGCCGTACTTGATCACCGTCGGTGTGCCGGTTTGTGTCCAGCCCGGCACCGTCACCGAGGCGTAGCCCGACAGCGACGGGTCACCGGCCTCAGCGCCAGGGTTGACCAGCAAATTGGGGCTCTGGTTGAGACTCGTCGTGGTTTGGCCGGAAGCGCCTTGCGGGATGAATGGCCGCTGGAACTCATCCCGCACGAAGGCAAGGACGGACCATAGCACCGGCGATTGCGCCGGGCTCCCGGGCCCGAACGGCGTCAGGAACACGTCCAGCACCGCGTCCGCCAGGTGCGCGACCACACCTACAAGTTGGGTGTGCGGTTCCTCCAAGATGTCAGCCAGGTCCGGACGCGGCGCAGGCACCACCGCCGTCGGAGGTGTGACCAGGGATTTCACCGACGGGCTGTTGATGGCGGCCGTCGTCAAGTTGAGCGTCGGCGCCGTCTGACCGATAGACCGAGAGGATTGTCCTGTTGCCGGGACGCCGGACTGATCGGTGTCGTGAGCGAGCGACTGGACCTGTTGCCTGCTGCGCTCGCCGTCCTGCTGCGCGAGCCTGCTCGACTCTTCTCGGTCAACCGTGTCGACGCCGGGCAGCTTCGACACAGCTGTAAATGCGTTGACCGCCGATGGCTTGGCATCGCGAACATCTTTGGTAGCGGTTTGCGCGCCGCCGGAACTCCTCAGCACCACCACCGGCGCGCCGTCGCGGCCTCCGAGGACCTTCGACACCGTATTGGCCAGACGTGACGGCAAGTCTGAAAGCGCGGACCGCAAATCATTGCTGCTCAATCTGTTTGAGGGAGCTCCATCACCCTTGATCGTCGGCGATGGGATTGTGGTCAAGGAGTTCGCCGTCGACGGGGAGGAAGACGGAGGCGTCGTTGACGACTCACCCGTTGTCGGGGACTCCTGACCTGATTCAGCAGGCAGGGCGTACGCGATGCCCGGTGTGGTCGCGACCCCAACCCCCACTGCCACCGCAAGCGCTCCGACATAGCCGATGTACCTGCCATAGCCCATGGTGATTTCCCTTCACTCATAGGGGCCGCACAGACGGGCGGTAGGGAATCAGTAGATACCTCCCAGCCCTCCAAGGTGGCGATTTTGGGGCAGTTGAATGCGATGGACCGGCATGCTCGACGCGTGGCCACCGTCCTGATACCGATCCCGGACACCGACTTCGACCCCACCGAGGTCGCGGTCAGCTGGCAGGTGCTCACTGGCGACGGACACACCGTCGCATTCAGCACGGAGAGCGGCAGGGTTGCCGCCGCCGACGACATCATGGTTTCCGGCCGCGGCCTCGACGTGTGGTCGCAGGTGCCCGGCCTGGGCAGGGCCGCGGTGCTCGGTCGACTTCTGCGCGCCAACCGCGACGCTCGCGACGCATACGCGCGGATGCTGCAATCCACCGAGTATCAGCACCCTGTCGCATGGACCGAAGCCAGTCTCGACGGCGTCGACGCCCTGCTGCTGCCCGGCGGCCACCGCGCCCGCGGTATGCGCAGCTATATCGACAGCGACGTTCTGCAGGCACTGGTCGTCGAGGCGTTCACGAGCGGCAAACTGGTCGCGGCGATCTGCCACGGTGTGCTCCTTGCGGCGCGTTCGGTTGACCCGTCGACTGGGCGCTCGGTCCTCTACGGCCGCAAGACCACCGCGCTCACATGGGATCTCGAGCGGACTGCGTGGCGGCTCACCCGCTTCACACGGTTCTGGGATCCCGACTACTACCGCACGTATTCCGAAAAGCCGGGCGATCCCGTCGGATACATGTCGGTGGAAGCCGAAGTCACTCGCGCGCTTGAGGATCCGAAAGATTTCTGCAATGTCGCCGGCGACTCCCTGCATCGGCGCAAGCAGACGTCGGGAATGATGCGCGACACCGCCACCGACTCACGCCCTGCCTTCGTCGTCGACGACGGGCGCTACATCTCGGCGCGCTGGCCGGGCGACACTCACACCTTCGCGGCGGCGGTGTCGGCGAGGTTGCGCGAAACAGACTGAGCCGCATTGACGATGACCGCCGTCACCGCATCCGGATGAGAGATCAGGGTGAGGTGAGAACCGCCGTCGAACTCGGTGACGGTCGAGTGTGCCCTTGCCGCCATCGCGCGTTCAGACGTCGGGGTGATGATCTGGTCGCCGCTGCTGATGAAGTACCACGAGGGGACCGTCTTCCACGCCGCGTAGCGCGACGGTGTGTCGAAGGCGGCGGTCGACGCGGCGCGCTGCGTCGCCCAGAGCCGCGTGGCCACGTCGCCGGGCAGGTCGTTACCGAAGTTCGCCACGAACACATCCCGCTTCAGATACAGGTCCACCGTTCCGGCAGGCGCTCCCGGATAGGGAAGCTTGTCGAAGAGCTCGTCGTCGGACTTGTGCTTGAGCACCGAGTCCGTCCCGCTGAGTGAGCCGTTGGTCTCACCGACATCGGGTGCGGCGGCGTCGACGTACACGAGCGCCTTCACGTTGGCGTTGCCATCGGCGGCATTCGTGATCACCGAACCACCGTAGGAATGGCCTACCAGGACGACGGGGCCATCGATCGTTTTGAGGAAGTCGGCGACATAGGTGGAGTCTGTGGTGAGGTTCTCGAGCGGATCGGCGATGGCCCTGACGGGGTAGCCCTGCGCCTGGAGTATCTGGATTTCGCCGTTCCAACTGGAGGTGTCGGCCCACGCGCCGTGCACCAGTACGATCGTCGGCTTCTCGACGCCGCCCGGTTCGGCAGCCGATGGCCGCGACGAGATCAATCCGCACACGACGATTGCCGTGCACACCAGCAGTGCGATGAGGTCGTATCGTCTGACGCTTCGGGTAGCCATGTCGATCACGTTCGCACGCGGCACCGCGCGGGTCATCGACGCTGACGGCCAAGTGCTATACCGGCTAGCTGGAATACGTCAGAACTTCGCAACCGCTCCCGCGTCGATCGGCAGTGCCGCCCCGGTGATGTACTGCGCTTCGTCGGAGGCCAGGAAGAGCACGGCGTTGCTGACCGCCCTGGCCTCGATGAGGGGAGCGGGCAGCATGTGGAAGTGCCCGATCACCGCGGCCGCATCGTCCATCGTCGGGTTGTCGAGGTCCGGCCGCAGCGTGCGATGGAACCACTCGTTGTCGAGCATCGGTGTCCGGATGTTGCCGGGATGGATGGAATTGACCCTGATCCATTGCGGGGCAAGCTCATTGGCCAGTGAGTTCTTCAGGCCGACCAACGCGTGCTTGGCAGACGCGTAGGCAGCCATGTAACCGCCGCCGCGAAGTCCGAGCATCGAGCTCACCAGGATTATCGATCCGCCGCGACCGTCAGACATATGGGGAAGGGCGACCTTGACCGTGTGCATGACGCCGGTCAGGTTGATGTCGAGCATCGTCTGCCAGTCGGCCTCTTCGATCGACGCGGCTGCGACGGGCACACCGCTGATACCGGCGTTGGCCACGACCACATCGGGGCGTCCCAACTCGTCGACGCCACGTTGTAGCGCTGCGCGAAGTCCATCGAGGTCCCTGACGTCTGCCTTCGCGGTGACGATGCGCCGGTCCATCTTCTCGACCAGTGCCGCGGTCTCGTCGAGATCGGCCTGCGTCGCCCCCGGATAGCCGACGCCTTCGATGTCGTCACACACGTCGACGCCGATGATGTCGGCGCCTTCCTCCGCCAGCCGGATGGCGTGTTCGCGGCCTTGGCCGCGCGCCGCTCCGGTGATGAACGCGACCTTGCCTGCGACCCTGCCGACGGTGTCCGTCATCGCCACCTCCCGGCGAAAGAGTACCGTCACCTCGATGAAGCTGATCTCGCCGACCGATTCGATGTTCCTCATCGGCGAATCCCGCGAACATCCCATGCATGTCGCAGGTCTGCAGCTGTTCAAGCCTCCCGAGGGCAGCGGCCCGGAGTTCATCCGCGAACTGCACGAGACGATCGTCGAGAACGACGACTTCCAGCCGACCTTCAGAAAGCATCCGGGCCGGATGCTCGGCGGCATCGCCAACGTTGCCTGGGCCTTCGACGACGACGTCGACATCGACTACCACCTGCGCCGGTCAGGCCTGCCGCGTCCCGGCCGCATCCGCGAGTTGCTCGAGCTGGTGTCGCGTCTGCACGGCACCCTGCTGGACCGGCACCGACCCCTGTGGGAGACAAGCCTTGTCGAGGGCCTCGAAGACGGCCGGTTCGCGATCTACAGCAAGATCCACCACTCGCTGCTGGACGGCATCTCCGCGCAGCGCCTGACGATCCGGTCGATGACCACGGACCCCGATGATCGTGAGGTGCGGGTGCCGTGGACGCTCGGCCCGAAGCCGAGGACCAAGCGACCCGGCCAGTCCCGTTCCACCCTCGAGTCGATCACGGATGCCGTCGGGTCGGTGGCCTCCCTGGCGCCGTCGACACTGTCGGTGGCCAGGGCTGCGCTGGTCGAGCAGCAGCTGACCCTGCCGTTCCGCGCGCCAAAGACGATGTTCAACGTGCCGATCGGGGGAGCGCGGCGGGTGGCCGCGCAGTCGTGGCCGCTCTCACGGATTCGTGCCGTCAAGTCGGCGGCGGGCGTCACCGTCAACGACGTCGTGCTCGCCATGTGTTCAGGAGCGCTGCGGGCCTACCTGATCGAGGCCGACGCACTGCCCGACACGCCGTTGGTGGCGATGGTCCCGGTGAGCCTCCGCGCCGACGACGAGCAGGATGCCGGCGGCAACATGGTCGGCACCATTCTGTGCAACCTGGCCACCGACATGGATGACGCCGCCAAGCGGCTCGACGCGATCAACATGTCGATGCGTGACAACAAGAAGGTGTTCGCCGAGCTGCCCCGAAACCAGGCGCTGGCGTTGTCGGCGTTCCTGATGGGCGGCATCGCGCTGGGGTTGGTGCCCGGGTTCGTGTCGTCGGCGCCGCCGCCGTTCAACATCGTGATCTCCAACGTTCCGGGTGCCCGCGAACCGCTGTACTGGCGTGGTGCCCGACTCGACGGCAACTACCCGCTCTCGATCGCGTTGGACGGCCAGGCCCTGAACATCACGCTGACCAACAACGCCGACAACCTCGACTTCGGGCTCGTCGGCTGCCGCCGCAGCATTCCGCACCTGCAACGACTTCTCATGCATCTCGAGGACTCGCTCGCCGACCTGGAGAAGGCCGTCGGAATCACCGCCGGTTAGTTGGCGTGACCCGCGCGTTGGTGTCGGGCGCTGGTCGAGCGGGTTTGTCGGTGTTCGAATGTATGTTCGAGTCATGTCGGTGGTTGTGGTGCGGGAGGCGGTGGCGAACCTTGCCGCGGCCTATGACGCTGTCGCCGCCTGCGACTTCGATGCGTTGACCCGCGCCGAGGTGGTGTCGGTGCTCGATGACTACGAAACACTGATGTGTCGGATGCCGACCCAAACGCATCGGCTGTTGGCCCGGTTGCAGGCCGAGACCACCCCGCGGGAGATGGGCGCCAAATCCTGGAACCAGGTGCTGCGGATCCGCTGGCGGCTGTCCACCGGCGAAGCGTCGCGGCGGCTGGGCGAGGCCGCCGACCTCGCCGCCCGCACCACCCTGACCGGGCAGCCGCTGGCCCCGCTGCTGCCCGCGGTGGCCGCCGCCCAGTCGGCGGGGTTGATCACCGGCGAACACATCAGCGTGATCCGCGACGCCCTCAAACGCCTGCCGTCCTGGGTGGACACCCTCACCCGGTCACAGTTCGAGGTGGATTTGGTGCGCGTCGCGGTCGGCGTCGGCCCCAAAGAGTTGCGGGAGACCGCCGACCTGCGGTTGTTCCTGCTCGATCAGGACGGCCCCGAACCCGACGACACCGAACGGGCCCGCACACGCGGGTTCACCGCCAAAGCCCAGGGCCGCGACGCGATGACCGCGGCGACGGCGAACTTCACCCCCGACACCTGGGCGGTGTGGGAAGTGATCTTCGCCAAATACGCCGCCCCCGGCATGTGCAACCCCGCCGACGACGAGCCGTGCACCTCGGGCACCCCCACCCAGGCCCAGATCGACAACGACACCCGCACCCTGGCCCAACGCCAACACGACGCGATGCTCGTCATCGGGCGGATCGCGTTGATGAGCGGGGAACTCGGCCACCTCAACGGGCTCCCGGTGTCGGTGATCATCCGCACCACCCTGCAGGACCTGGAAAGCCGCGCCGGGGTCGGGGTCACCGGCGGCGGCACCAAAATCCCGATCGCCGACGTCATCCGGATGGGCGCCCACGCCAACCACCACCTCGCGATCTTCGACAAGGCCACCGGGCACGCGTTGGCGCTGTACCGCGCCCGACGGGTCGCCTCACCCGCCCAGCGGATCAT
This sequence comes from uncultured Actinomycetota bacterium, assembly GCA_963756865.1. Classification (GTDB taxonomy): domain Bacteria; phylum Actinomycetota; class Actinomycetes; order Mycobacteriales; family Mycobacteriaceae; genus Mycobacterium. The sequence continues at coordinate 141,525 of CAVWPQ010000003.1, forward strand.
GCTGATCGCCCGCGACGGCGGCTGCACCAAACCGTGCTGCACCGTCGGCGCCTACGGCTGCCAAGCCCACCACGCCACCAAAGACTGGAAAAACGGCGGCAACACCAACGTCGACGACATGACCCTGGCGTGTGGACCCGACAACCGCGACGTCGACGACGACGGCTGGCACACCACCATCAACACCCACGGCGAATGCGAATGGACACCCCCACCCCACCTCGACCACGGCCAAACCCGAACCAACTACTACCACCGCCCCGAAGCACTCCTACAACCACCCGACGACCAGGCAGCCCCGAACCGACAGCACAAAACCCAAGCGGCACAACGACAACGACACCAACCCCCCGACCCCACCCAAACACCCGGCGGACCCGAACCACCCAACAACCAAGCCGCCTAACACCTTCACCGCGGATGAATGACAGATACATCCACTCGGATCACGACAACTAGCCCGCGCCCTTGCCGTTGTCGACCCGGTAGACCGCACCGTGGACTGCGGCGGCGTCGTCGCTTGCCAGGAATGCGATCACGTGGGCGACATCGAGGGGCGCCATCATGCCGCGTGCCGAGGCGGTGCGCATGATCAGGTCGAAGTCGGCGTCCTGCGGCGCCGCGAAGTTCTCGATCTGCGGCGTCAGCATGCCGCCCGGGCACACCGCGTTCACGCGCAGCCGATCCCTTGTGTACTCGACGGCAAGGGCGCGAGTGAGACCGATGAGGCCGTGCTTGGCGGCGCAGTAGCCGGCCGAGTACGCCTGGCCTTCAACGCCGGCGATCGAGGCGACGTTGACGATGTTGCCGCCGTGGGCGAGCAGATGGGGGAGCGCTGCTCGGCACAGGTAGAAGGGACCGCTGAGGTTGACCGCGAGGTCTTGCGCCCAGTCGTCGTCGGTCACCGACTCGGTTCGGCGCATCTGGTGGCTGCCGGCGATGTTGATGAGCACGTCGAGGCGGCCGAACTGCTCAACGCAGCGCTGCACCGCATCCCGGCAGGCCGACGCCGAACTCAATTCAACCGTGGCGTAGCCGCCTGCTTCTACATCGGCGAACACCTCGGCGAGCCGGTCGATGTTTCTCGCGATACCGAAAACCGTTGCACCTTCGCGGGACAGCAGTCGCACGGTTTCCGCGCCGAGGCCGGACGAGGCGCCGGTGACGATAACGACTTTGCTGCGTAGTGATGACATTGGATGCAATCCGCCCTTCAGCGTCGTTGTGGCATTACCGTAATTGACGTGGAGCTGCTTGCCGCGCAACGGGAGTTCTCGGCGTACGGTCCGTCGCACCTGGCCGTGCTCGCCGTATTCGTGGTCGGCGCCGTGCTTTTGGTGTGGGTCGGGCGGCGGCAGACCGAAGCGCAAGCCCGCGTGCTCGGGCGCGTGTTGGCGGTGCTGATCCTCGTGGCGTTCGCCGTCGCGCTGGTGTACAAGCTGATCCGGCCGGATATCCAGACCTCGATACCGCTGCAGCTCTGCGACATCGCGGAACTCACGGCGGCCTACGCATTGTGGACGCAGCGGCACTGGGCCTTCGTGCTGGCGTACTACTGGGGTCTCGTGCTGAGCTCGCAGGCGCTGATCACACCCGACATCGGCACGCCGGATGAAGGTGCGCCGGACTTCCCGAGCCACCTCTTCCTCACGTTCTTCATCCTGCACGTGCTCGTCGTCTGGGCGGCCATCTATCTCACGTGGGGGCAACGGAACCGGCCGAGTTGGCGCGACTATCGATTCGCGATCATCGTCACGCTCGCGTGGGCGGCGTTCACCATCATCTTCAACGCGATCACCGGAACCAACTACGGCTATCTCAACAGGAAACCCCCGACTGCTTCGGTATTGGATGCACTCGGACCGTGGCCGATCTACCTGCTGGCCGAGGTCGCAATCGTGCTGGTCGTGTGGGCGCTGATGACGTGGCCGTGGAACCGCAAACGGAGTCCCGCTCAACCCGATTGACGCGGCAGCTTCGGCTGTCCGACATGTCCGGGGTCTAGGATTCCGCTCCATGTCCGCGCCCCGAACCGTCACCGAACCCAGCCGCGAGATCGACGTCATCCACGAGACCGACGTGCTGGTCGTCGGATCGGGCCCAGGCGGTCTGGCCGCCGCGTTGGCGGCCGCGCGCACCGGCGTGCAAGTGGCCCTCGTCGAGCGGTTCGGCTGCTTCGGGGGCAACATCACCGCCGTCGGCGTGGAAGGCTTCGCCTGGTACCGCCGCGAGCAGACGGTCGAAGCCGGCGGCATCGGCTGGGAGTTCGAGCAACGCGCCAAGGAGATGGGCGCGGCGGTGCCCGAAAGCCAGTCGCTGTCCTACGAACTCGACTCGGAGGGCTTCAAGCTGGTCGCCGACCGCCTCGTCGAGGAGGCGGGCATCCACGCGATGCTGCACCGCCAGTTCGTCGCACCACTGATGGACGGCGAGGAGATCATCGGCATCGTCACCGAGTCGAAGGCCGGCAGGGAGGCGATCCTGGCCCGCCGGGTCGTGGACGCCACCGGCGACGCTGACGTAGCCGCCCGCGCCGGGGCGCCTGTGCACAAGACACCGGTGGAAGAGATGATGGCGGCCTCGGTGATGTTTCACCTCGCAGGCGTCGACAAGGCAGCGTTTCTCGCCGGCGTCGCCGAGGACCCGCAGACGTACCGCGACTGGGCGGCAGGCGAATTCGCCGCCGACACCGACGAGAAGGACGCCGACCTCTACTCGCCCTACCTCGGTAAGCCGTTCGCGAAGGCCATCGCCGACGGCCTGCTCCCCGACCACTTGAACACCATCGGCGGCACCTGGGGTGCGATGCACGACACCGGCGAGCTGACCTACATGAACCTTGTTCACCTCGCCGGATGTGACGGCACCGACCCCGACAGCCTGACCCGCTACGAGATCGAGGGCCGAAGGCAAGCCATGCTCGCCATCGAGGCGCTGCGCCGCTACACACCCGGTTGCGGGGCGGCCCGCCTGCGGAACTTCGGGATGACCATCGGCATCCGCGACACACGCAAGATCGACGCGGTCTACAACCTCACCGAGGCCGACGTGCGTGAGCAGGGCCGATTCGACGACAGCATCGGCATCTACCCCGAGTTCATCGACGGCTACGGGGTGCTGGTGCTGCCGACGACCGGGCGCTACCTGCAGATCCCGTACCGGTCACTGCTGCCGCACACGGTCCGTCAGCTGATCGTCGCAGGCCGTGCCACAGGAGGGGACCGCATCGCCCACGCGGCGACCCGCAACATGTCGTGCTGCGCCGTCACCGGTCAGGGCGCCGGTGTCGCGGCCGCACTGTCCATCCGCGCCGACCGCCCGCTGGACGACGTGGACATCTGCGCGGTCCAGGCCGAGCTGACCCGTCAGGATGTCCGGATCAGCTGATCACCTTGGACCAGTTGGCCCCGAGGTAGTCGGCCATCTTCTTGCTCTGCTCGTCCGTCGGAATCACGGGTGTGCCGTCGACCTTGGGCAGCGCGTCGAGCAGCGTCTTGTCGACGGTGCCCGCCTTCTCCATCGCGTCCGCGAGAACCGGTCGGGCGAGGCCCTTCAGGAAGAGGTTCTGTCCCTCGTCGCTGTACAGGAACTCCTGCCAGAGCCGGGCCGCCGCGGGGTGTGGTCCGTCCTTGTTGATCGCCTGGAAGTAGTAGCCGCCGACGAGTGCATCGTTGGGAACGAACACCTTCCATGTCGGGATCTTCTTGGTCTCGGCCGCATTCAGGTAGTCCCAGTCGATGACGACGGGCGTCTGTCCGGACTCGATCGTCGCAGGCGTCGGGTCGACGGGTACGAAGTTGCCCGCCTCCTTGAGTTTCACGAAGAAGGTGAGGCCGGGAGCGATGTCGTCCACCGACCCACCGTTGGCGAGCGCGGTCATCAGCACGCCGTTGGCGGCGGCGCTTGCGGTGGTGGGATCACCGTTGAGGGCGACCTTGCCCTTGAACTCGGGCTTGAGCAGATCGGCGACGGAGGTTACTTCCGGCACCTTGGCCGAGTCGTAGCCGATGGACGTGTAGCCGCCGTAGTCGTTGACCCAGGTGCCGTCCGGATCCTTGAACTCGGCTGGGATGTCGTCGAACTTCTCGACCTTGTACGGCGCGAACAGGTTGGTGTTCGCCAACGCGATCGCTTGGCCGAGGTCGAAGACGTCGGGCGCGGTGCTCTTGCCCTTCTGCTGGTTGGCGGCGTTGATTTCGTCCTGACTGTTGGCGTCGGGCTGCGCGGAGTTGACCTTGATGCCGTACTTGCTGGAGAAGTTGTCGATGATCTCCTTGTAGTTGGCCCAGTCCGGCGGCAGCGCAATCACATTGAGCTCTTTCTCGGCCTTCGCGGCCTCGACGAGGCCGTCCATTCCGCCGAAGTCGGCCGCCGACGTGGCCTCCCTGGCGTTCACGCCGGACTCGGTCTGACTGCCTTCGTCCTTCTTCTCAGGGGGAGCACATGCGACCAATCCCGTGACGACGAGGACGGACGCGGCGGTGGCTGCGAGGAGCCGTGATCTGGTCATTGCCAAACCTTCCGATGGGAGGGCGGAGCCAACGTGGCGGAACCCTACCGCCACGTCCTTTCATTGGGGTGAATTCTTGGCATTTGCGCACGTCAGAAGTGATACCTTCCGACGATGGACGACCAAGCCGGTCGCGAAGCCGTCGACATCGCCTTGGGTCTGTTGGCGAATCAGGGGTTTGACGTCACCTCGATGGCGCAGATCGCGGCGGCCACCGGCATCCCGGCCGACGAGGTCGAGGGCGCGCTGGGAACCAAAGACGCGATCGTGCTGACCGTGGCCGAAGACATGCTCGGTTCGGTGGTGAAGGCGCTTGGCGAGATCGATGCGCAGACGCCCCTCGTCGAAGCGCTGATGACGGCGCACTCCTCGGTGATCGGGGAGATCGTCGACGGCACCGGTCCCGTCACGCTGGAGCGCATGCGCCGGATGGGCAAGGCGATCACCTCATCACACGACCTCCAGAAGAAGGTCGGCGCCCAGCGTGTCGAGATGCTCACGACCGTGCTCGCCGATCGCTTCGATGCGCCCGCGGAAGACAGCCGCGTTCAGCAGGGGCTGAAACTGTGGTCTGCCGTGCTCGCGGCGACCTACCTTGATGTGCTGGACAAGCACGGTCGCTTCGACCCGGAAGTCGACGACGAGTCGCCGGAATACCTGCGCAACAGGCTGAATCGAGCCTTTCGGATCGTCACAGGTCGTTCGACGCGGACCACCTAGCAGACGGCAACGGCGCTTCGGCCCGTTAACAACACGTCACCACCGTCCGCATTTGGTCTATAGGTCTTGTTTTTAGTTCTTTAGGGTCTTACGCTTCCGTCACGAGTAACGCACATCACGTTGCCCACAGGAAAGGAAGGCCTTCATGGCCGTGAATTCAGTACCCGCGGCGCGGACTGCGGCAGACTCAGACGCGGGTGGAACGACACTTCGACGTGGAGCGATCGGCCTGGTCGGCGTCGTCTTCATGGTGGTGGCGTTCTCGGCGCCGATCACGGCGATGACCGGCAACCTGCCGGTGGCGGTGGGTTTCGGCAACGGCATCGGCGCTCCCGCGGGCTTCATCATCGCCACGGTGGTACTCACGGTGTTCAGCGTCGGATTCGTCGCGCTGGCGAAGCACATCACCGCGGCAGGCGCGTTCTACACCTTCGTATCCCGCGGCTGGTCGAAGATTCCCGGCCTGGCCGCCGGGGTGATGTCCATGTTCACGTACATGACCATGGAAGCCGGCCTGATCGGCATCTTCGCGGCCTTCTCCAAGCAGGCGTTCGGCGAGCAGCTGGGCATCGACCTGCCGTGGGAGGTCTACGCCGCCGTCTGCCTGGTGGTGATCGCGGCGCTGTCCCACTTCGACATCTCGGTGGCCGCCAAAGTGCTTGGCGTCGTGCTGGTCTGCGAGATCGCCATCCTGACGATCAGCTCGGTCGCATCGCTTCTGGCCCATCCGGACGGGATGAGCCTTGCATCGCTGAACCCGGCCAGCGCGTTGAGCACCAACGGGATTGCGGGTGGAGTCGTCGGACTTGGGCTACTGATGGCGTTCTGGTCGTGGGTGGGCTTCGAGTCCACAGCCATCTACGGCGAGGAGTCCAGGGATCCCAGGAAGATCGTGCCGCGGGCGACCATGATCGCTGTGATCGGCATCGGCGTGTTCTACACCTTCGTGTCATGGGCCGTCATCGTCGGTAACGGACCGCAGAAATCGGTCGAACTGGCATCCGGGACCACCCCGTTTGAGCTGCTGTATTCGCCCGCCCGCGATTATCTGGGCACGTGGGCGGTCACCGTGTTCGAGTGGCTGGTGCTCGGCGGATCGTTCGCGTGCGCGCTGGCGATCCACAACTCCGCTGCGCGCTACCTGTTCGCATTCGGTCGCGACAGACTGTTCTGGCACCGGTTGGGTGGAGCACACCATCGGCACGCCTCGCCGTGGGTGGCGTCGCTGACCCAGAGCGCATTCGCCGGTGTGCTGCTGGTGATCTGCGCGGTGTCGGGCAGCGATCCCTACGCGGTGCTGTTCGTGCTGGTCGCGATTCTGGCGACGCTATGCCTGTTGATCGTCCAGACGATGTCGTCGATCTCGACGATCGTGTACTTCCACGTCAAGAAGGAGCATCCCGAGACCGCGCACTGGTGGCGCACCTTGCTGGCGCCGTTGATCGGCGGGTTCGGCATGCTCTTCGTGATCTACCTGATGGCGTCGAATATGACCGCAGCCGCGGGTGCGGCGTCGGACACGTTGTTCTTCAAGGCCATTCCGTGGATCGTTGCGCTCCTGCTGTTCGGATCGCTTGCAGTGGCAGCGATCTGGAAGAAGACGAGCCCGCAGCGGTATGCCCGTATCGGCAGCACGGTGTTCGACGATCGGCCCGAGGACCTGTTGCCCGCGGACAAGGCGTGACCGACTGGTCGCGCGCGCGGGTTCTGGTCACCGGCGGAAGCCGGGGCATCGGGTTCGGTATCGCCGAGGAGTTCCTGCGCGCGGGGGCGGCGGTCGCGATCAGCGGCCGCGGCTCAAGCGCCCTCTCCGAGGCGGCCGAACGCCTCGACCCGACAGGAAAGCGAGTGCACACCGTCGTCACCGACGTCGCCGATCCGCGGTCGTGTCAGCAGATGGCCGACGAGGCCGCCGAGCGGCTCGGTGGGTTGGATGTGTTGTGTGCCAACGCCGGAATCTATCCCGAGCGCACTCTCGATGAGATGAATGTAGACGACGTCACGACGATCATGGCGACCAACGTCGCAGGCACCATCTTCTCGGTCCAGGCCTGCCGCGCGGCGTTGAAGGAGTCAGGGCGCGGCCGAGTCGTCGTCACCTCCTCGATCACCGGACCCGTGACCGGCTATCCGGGGTTGAGCCACTACGGTGCTTCCAAGGCCGCCCAGCTGGGGTTCGTGCGCAGTGCAGCCATCGAACTCGCCGCCGACGAGGTCACCATCAACGCCGTGCTTCCCGGCAGCATCGCCACCGAAGGGCTTGACGGTTTGGGGGAGGACGCCATCGCCAGGATGCGGGCCTGCATCCCGCAGCACCGGCTGGGCTCACCGGCAGACATCGCAGCAGCGGTGATGTACTTCGCGAGCGAGGAGGCCGGCTTCGTGACGGGGCAGACGCTGGTCGTCGACGGCGGTCAGACACTGCCCGAAATACCGGAAAACGTTCTCTAGGAGGTGAAGTCGGCCTCAGCGCTTGAGCCAGGCTTCGATGGTGCAGCGGGTGTCGTTGATATGAGCTTCCATGCGCTTGGCCGCCAGTTCGGGCTCGCGGTTCTCGATGGCTTCGAGGATCGACTCGTGAAAGTCGTTGGCGTTGGGTTCCAAGCGGCCGAATATCGCCCCGACCGGGAGCCACATCCGCCGTCGGGCGTCGGCGACCGCGTCGAGAAGGCGATCGTTCTGCGCCGCCTGGGCGATGCCCATGTGAAACGCGCTGTCCAGCGTCTGAAACTCGGTGGTGTGCTGCGCGGACTGTTCGGACATCGCGACCTCGAGGGCGTCGGACATCCCGTTGAGCAGCTTGTGCAGCGCGGCGAGGTCGGCGTTGCGGCGCCGTTGCGCGGCGAGGTGTGTCGCCCCCGTCTCGACGATGATCCGGTAGTCGAACGCGTCCCGGATGGCCAGCTTGTTGCGCCGCATCTCGCGGCGCATCTCCGCGGGGTCGATCGGCGGCGCCTGCACGGTGAAGCCACCGCCGCGCCCGCGGCGCACCGCGATCAGGCCTTCTCTTTCGAGTACTGCGACGGCGGCGCGCACGGTGGTGCGGGAGACATCGAGCATCTCGGCCAGTTCACGCTCGGTTGGCAGCCGGTCGCCGGGCCGGAATTGGCCGAGTTCCAACGCCCTACGCATCTGGTCGACGACCAACTCGTGGGCGGGAATCTGGCGCACCGGACTCAATGCCTGGGTCGCTTCCACCGCCGGCATGAGATCCCCTTCCTTTGCCAGCAGATTACCGCACGAGCAGTGCTCAGAGACGGTTTGGCTTTAAAGACCTAAAAACTTGACCAATAGATCTTTGTCGATGAGACTGGGTTTTGTCCGTGATCCGTGTCACCTGTGCAGAAGGGCTAACACGTTGGGAAACAAAGTGATCGTGACCGGCGGGGCCGGCACCATCGGGCAGGCGATCTGTCGTCGCCTCCTGCAGAGTTCCTACGTACCGGTGGTTGCCGACCTCAAGCCTGCGGTCGACGCCCTCGACCTCGACAAGGCGGACCTACATGGCGCGTCGACGGTCGTGATGGACGTCAGTGACCGCGAAAGCGTCTCCTCGGCAGTCGCCACCGTAGGCGCAGACGGCGAGTCTTTGTACGGCTTGGTCAATTGCGCTGGCATCCTTCGCGATTCATTCCTCTCCGAACTCGACGAGGCGAAACTGGAGCTGATGTTCCAGGTGAACATCGCAGGCATGGCGCGGGTGACCGATGCGGTTGCCCCGCTGCTCACCGACGGCAGCGCGATCGTCAACATCGGCAGCCTCACCGGTCACTTCGGCAGGTTTCGTGGCGCGTCGGTGTACGGAGCGACCAAGGCAGGCATCGCCGCATATACCCGCTACCTGGCAGAAGAGCTCGCACCGCGTGGCATCCGGGTCAACAATGTCGCGCCCGGCGTTATCCGCGCCCCGATGAGCCCGTCGATGGCCCGTGTCTCAGGAGGGGAGGAGATCAGCGCCGGCTACGCGATGTTGAAGCGCATCGGCGAGCCAGAAGAGGTGGCAGAAGCAGTCGAGTTCCTTTTATCGCCGCGCGCATCGTTCATCACCGCGCAGACGCTGCTCGTCGACGGCGGTGTCGTCGCGTGGTGAGCACCGAACACAGCGCGGCGACGGCCCGGCAGGGCGTCACCTCCGTCGAGGACGCGAACGCCGAATCGTTCGCCAGGCTCATCGAGGCCGACCCGTGGGTGGTTGACGTGCGCCTGGCCCGCGACGTCCTCCCCGGCTATCGCGACAACCTGATCCTGACATCCGGCGCGCCGATGGCCTGGCAGGACTACGTCGGCGGGCAGCGTGAGGCGCTGATCGGCGGCGCCCTTTTCGAGGGCCTCGCCGCCGACCGCGACGAGGCGATCGCCCGATTCGAGACCGGCGAGATCGAAGTCGGCGGTTGCCACGACTACGCCGCGGTGGGCTCGCTCGCAGGCATCTACACCGCGTCGATGCCGGTCTTCGTCGTGGAGAACCGCACCAGCGGCAACCGCGGGTTCTGCAACTTCTACGAGGGCAAGGAACCGCGGCGGCTGAACTACGGCTGCTACGACGAGGGCGTGCACGAGCGACTGCTACACGTCAACAACGTGCTGGCACCCGTGGTCGGGGAGGCGATCAGGCGCCGTGGGGGGATTGCACTCAAGCCGCTGATTGCCCGCGCGCTGCGGATGGGCGACGAGGTGCACAGCCGCAACGCGGCGGCCTCGATCCTGTTCAACAGGGAGATCCTGCCCGCGGTGCTGGACATGGTCGACGAGCGGGTGGCCGGTGTCCGCGAGACCATGCTGCACCTGGCAGAGAACGACTACTTCTTCCTGCGGCTGTCGATGGCGGCCGCCAAGGCTTCTGCCGATGCCATGGTGGTGCCCGGCTCCACGCTCGTCTCGGCGATGGCGTTCTCCTGCCGCGGATTCGCCATCAAAGTGGCTGGGCTGGGCGATACTTGGTTCGAAGGGCCACCGCCGATACACCAGGGCAAGCTGTTCGAGGGTCACACCGAAGACGAGATCACCTGGATGGGTGGTGAATCGCCGATCACGGAAACCATCGGTCTCGGCGGCTTCGCCCAGGCATGCGCGCTTCCCCTGCAGGAGTACCAGGGCGGTTCCCCGGAGGTAATGATCGAACGCAACCGCGAGATGTACGCCATCACCCACGGCGAGAACGACACCTACCGGATTCCGCTGTTCGGCTTCCGCGGCACTCCGACGGGAATCGATGCCCGCAAGGTGCTGCAGACTCAGATTCTGCCCGTGATGGACGTCGGCTTGGCCGGTCGCGACGGCGGCCAGATCGGTGCGGGTGTCATCCGCGCGCCGCGGGAGTGCTTCGTCGACGCGATGGCCGAACACGAGCGCCGGTACGGACCTCGATGACGGCTGCCGCGACGAAAGTGCTACCGCTGACCTTCAGCGGCGGAGCCGCCGTGGTCACCGGTGCCGCATCGGGAATCGGCGCGGCGATCGCCAGGACCCTGATGTCGGCTGGGATCCGCGCCATCCGGATCGACATCCGCACGCCCGAACTCGATCCGGACTTCGGCGCCGACCTCCAGGTCTGCGTCAGCGCCGATGTACGCGACCGTGACCTGGTGGAGCGGCTTGGCGCCGCAGAAGTCGCCGTCGACGACATCTCGTACCTGGTGAACTGTGCGGGCATTCTCGACAACACCGGCTTCTCCGGCGTCGACCGCGACACCTGGATGCGCTGTCTGGAAATCAATCTCGTCGGTGCCTACAACATGATCGACGCCCTCGGGCCTGCGCTTCGCGGCGCGGCCGCTGCGGCGGTCGTGAACATCACCTCCATCGAAGCGTCGCGGGTGGTTGCGCTCACCGATCCCGATCCCACCCCGCAGTACGCGGCGTCCAAGGCGGGGCTGCGGATGCTGACGAAGAGCGCCGCGCGGGCGTTGGCCGCCGACGGGGTGCGGGTCAACAGCGTTTCGCCCGGCTTCGTCGCCACCGCCATGGCTGCACCGCACGGCGACACCTCGACGCTGTCATCCGCACTCGCTTCACGCATCCCGGTCGGACGGTTCGCCGAAGCCGGCGAAATCGCTTCCGCCGTAGCGTTTCTGCTCAGTGATCAAGCCGGCTACATCACGGGCACGGATCTGTGCATCGACGGCGGATTCGGGCTGTCATGAGCACCCGCGACGTCGACCGGTCACCTGTCGGATACGAGCCGTCGCTGGGTCGCACGGCGCGCACCGGCACGTGGCAGGAGTTGGCAAAGGGCACCTTCCGCGCTGCCGTCGATCGGCTGGCCGACGGCGACCCAGACGCGGCAGCGGACCTGGTCGAGGTCGGCGTCCTCGAGGCATCCGAACTGCGCGACGTCTACGACCGGTGGCCGAGCGCCACGGCGAACTGGATACGCGACCACGGAGTGGCCGAGTCGGAGATCGCCGCCTCGCTCGACCGCCTCGGGGCACTCGTCGGAGACCAGGCAATGGCAGGGATCGAGGCCGAATGGCCGCAGTTCACCGCCGCGGTTGCGGCCGCCGCAGCGGCCTGCAGGGGGCGCGAGGCGGGGGCCGCCGACGCCGTCGAAGGTGCGCGCGCGGTGTGGCAGGCCATGCACGACCGCGCCGTCGACCGGGTCTCCGGTCTGATCGACGTCGCGGTGAGGCTCGTGGGGGAGGAACACCTCGGAGCGCTCTGGGACTTCCTGATGGACGACTGGTACGAGGTGCACGCGCGCCGCTATTCCCTCGAGAATCAATCGTGGCCGGTATCGGCACACCAGTTGATGATCGCCATCGTCGACGGCTTCCACGCCCACCTCACCGGCACAGGGCGGCAAGGCGATATCGAGCTCATCGAGGAGCCCACCCGAGTGGGATTCCGCTTCGCGCCGTGCGGTTCCGGCGGCCGATCACTGGATGCGCGCATCAGCGAGGGCGCACCGCGGGCGGGCGAACCCTACGGCTTCGCTGTCACCACCGAGCCGCACGACTGGGCCTGGAACACCGTGGGAATCTGCTCGTACTGCGTGCACTGCTGCCAACTCAACGAAGTCATGCCGATCGATCGGCTGGGGTTTCCGACCCGCGTCATCGACGCACCGACATGGACGCCCGACTCGCCGCAGAGTTCCTGCACCTGGTGGGTGTACCGCGACCCCGCCGATATCCCCGACGACGTTTACCTCAGGGTCGGGCGCGACCCCGCCAGCCGGCCTGCAAGGGCCACCGCGGAAGGAGCGGGCGATGCCTGACACCGTCCCGATGACACAACTCGAGGTGCCCGACTACGATCTCGGCATCCGCGGCAAGCTGGTGCGCGCCAGCAAGACTCACGGCTCAACCAGCCTGGCGATGTGCACCATCCTGTACGGGCTCTCAGTCACCGATGAGGTCACCGACACTCAGTTCAGCAGTGCCGAAAACGGTTACCCCGATGCCCGACTCGTGCCGGATGAGGGCACCCGCATCGAGTTGAGCTGGCGCCGCGGCACCGATGCCGTCATCGCCGACCTGTTCGACACCGACGGCAAACCCATCGAGATGTCGCCGCGGTACGCGCTGCAACGGGTGCTCGACGGCTACGCCGACCTTGATCTGCAGCCCGTGCTCGGCTTCGAGTACGAATTGTGGTTGTTCCACGACAGCCCCGGTCAGAGGGGAGGCGACCGCCGCCCGTTCGGAGCCACCGAGAACGCCTACAGCGTGTCGCGGTCAGCCCAAGTGCACACGCTGACAATGGATTTCATCAACCGGATGGAGTCTGTCGGAATCACCGTGGAGATGTTCCACTCCGAACTGGGGCCAGGATTCTTCGAGTTCACCCTCGCCCCCGCGCCAGCGCTGCAGGCTGCCGACAATGCGGTGCGTGCACGCCAGTACCTGCGCGACCTGTGTGCCGAGCATTGCCTGCACGCCAGTTTCATGGCCAAGCCGTTCGCCGACAAATCCGGCGCGGGGGGACACGTGCACTCGAGCCTGAGCCGCGCGGGCACCAACATCTTCGCCGAGCGGCCGGGACAGCTGTCTTCCGAAGGAAGGCATTACCTCGCGGGACTGCTTGCCGGGATGGCCGACACCACGGCGATGCTGAATCCGTACGTCAACTCCTACAAGCGCATCGACCCCGAGATGTTCACCCCCGCCGCCGCGTCATGGGGTAACGACGACCGCAGCACCGCCTGCAGGACCATCCTCGACGACCTTCCCGGCGCGCGTGTGGAACACCGCCGTCCCGGCGCGGACGCCAGCCCGTATCTGGTGGCCGCCGCGCTCCTCGCTGCCGGGCTGCACGGGCTGCGCGAAAAGGTCGCGCTGGGTGAACCGCGCGAGCACGTGGCTGCCGTGCCTGCCGATCTGCACAGCGCTGTAACGGCTTTCGAAGAGTCGACATGGCTACCCGAACTGCTCGGCAAGGCGTTCTGCGCGTCCTACGCCGCGACCCGTCGTGCCGAGGCCAAGCGCTTCGACCAGTGGCTGCGCCAAACGATCACCAGCTGGGAACTGACCCGTCACCTGGAGCACCAATGAACACAGCACCGCAACGCCTGACCATCGACGAATTCGACGAGTTGGTCGACGCAGGACAGCTCAACACCGTCGTCTGCGCCACCCCAGACCCCTACGGCAGGCTCGTCGGCAAGCGGCTCACCATCCCGGCGTTCCGCTCGCTCGGGCTTTCCGGCAGCGGAATCAACGCCAGCAGTTTCGTTTTCGCCGTCGACCTGGAGATGAACCCGCTCGACCTCCCGGTCTCGAATGCGGCCAACGGCTGGGCCGATATCCGGTTGGTGCCGGATCTGACGACGCTTCGCCGGGTGCCGTGGGAGCCGCACGTCGCACTGGTGATCTGCGATGCCTACGAATACGATTCGGACGCCCTGCTGTCGGTCGCGCCGCGCAGCATCCTGCGCCACCAGATCGATCGTGCCGCCGCGCACGGGCTGCGCTTCAAGTTCGCGTCCGAGCTGGAGTTCTTCCTGGCCGCCACGCCGCCGCGCGAGGCATGGGACCTCGGTTACCAGAACCTGAAGATGCTGTCGGACTACCGCTCCGACTACCAGATGGTCCAATCCAGCAGGGACGACTGGTTCATCGAGCGCATCCGCAACCAGATGCCGGAATTCGGGGTGCCGATCGAGTCGTCCAAACCCGAATGGGGGCTTGGACAACAGGAAGTCACCCTCGACTACTGCGACACCCTGGAGATGGCCGACCGCCACGTGCTGTTCAAGTACGGCGTCAAACAGCTGGCCAACGCCGCCGACCTGACTGTGACCTTCATGGCCAAACCCAAGGTCGACGAGGTGGGGTCGTCGTGTCATCTGCACGTGAGCATGTGGTCGGGCGACGGGGACGCCAGCCTGTGCTGGTCACAGGAGCCCGAGGGCGGAATGTCGGAGAAGTTCGGCTCGTTCGTCGCAGGCCAGCTCGGCCACGCCGCCGACATCACCACGATGTTCGCGCCGACGATCAACTCCTACAAGCGGTTCCAGCCCGACCAGTTCGCGGGTACGGCTCTGGCACTTGGTGACGACAATCGCTCCTGCGCGTTCCGGCTTGTCGGCCGCGGACCGTCCTACCGCGTCGAGAACCGGATCCCCGGTGCGGACGTCAACCCCTACTACGCCTACTCGGCCACCATTGCAGCGGGCCTCGACGGCATCGACCGGGAACTGCCTGCACCCGAGATCTTCGACGGCAACGCCTGGACAGGGGACAACATCAGCTGCGTGCCGACCTCGATGCACGAGGGCCTCCGTCGGTTCGAAGAGTGCAAAATGCTTCGCGCGGCGTTCGGCGACGAGGTCTTCGGCCATCTACTGGCCTCGGCGCAAGCCGAACTCGTCGCCTTCGACTCACATTCGGTCACCGACTGGGAAACCCGCCGCTACTACGAGCGCGTCTGACCGCGCCCCGCCACCACACCAGAGGAGCCGCAATGCCCATCGATCCGATCGCACAGAAGATGCTCGACGACGCGAAGAAGTCGGGACGTCCCAACGCGCATCTTTTGCCCGTCGAGACAGCGCGCGAGAACTTCGAGAACACCTTCGCCGCGTTGGAGAAACCGCCGGTGCACAGTGTCGTCGACATCGCCATCCCCACGCGCGACGGCGGGTCCATCCCTGGACGTCTGTATCTACCCGCAGAAGAGAGCGCGGTGCTGCCGCTGACGGTGTACTTCCACGGCGGCGGTTGGCTGTTGGGCAGCGTCGACTCCCACGATGTCGCCACCCGGCTGCTGGCCAATGCGTCTGGCAGCGCGGTGCTTTCGGTCGGCTACCGCCGCGGACCCGATTCCCGCTTCCCCGCTGCGGTCAACGACGCCATCGACGCGCTCCTCTGGGCGGCCGACCCTGCCTCAGGACTCGACGTCGACCACGGCAATATCGCCGTCGCGGGCGACAGCGCGGGCGGCAACCTGGCGGGTGCGGCCGCGTTGTACGCGCGCGACGCAGGCGGGCCCGTTCTTCGTCATCAGCTGCTGGTCTATCCCGTCACCACGACCGATCTGGAGCGCGGGATGGATCCTGAATACGACGGCGTCATGCTCGAGCGCGACGAATTGCAGTGGCACCAGGACAATTACCTCTCGAGGCCTGATGACAAGAGCGACCCGCGCGTCAACATCCTCGACGCCGACCTGACCGGGCTGCCGGAGGCCACCGTCATTCTCGCCGAATGCGATCCGATTCGTCCGCAGGGTGAGCGCTACGTGGCCGCCCTCGAGGCGGCAGGCGTGCCGGTGCGCAGCCACCTCACCCCTGGGATGGTTCACGGCTTCTTCGGACTCGACGAGGTGTTCCCCTCGGCGACAGGTGCGATGACGTTCGCAGGCGAGCGCCTGGCTCAAGCCCTTGGTGCGGTTCACCGGTGACTCGAAGCGCGCTGGTAACAGGCGCAGGCGGCGGTATCGGGCTGGCCGCCGCGACCAGGCTGGCGTCCGACGGGGTTGCGGTGCTCGCGACCGACGTCAAACCCCGTCCGCCTGCACTGCCCGCAAACGTCCGGTATGTGGCCTTCGACCTTCTCGGCGACGACCCGGCGGACTTGCTCGCGGCCGTCGATGGTGAGTCGCTGGACTACTTGGTCAACGCCGCAGGCGTTGCGCTCTTCGATCGTGACGGGTCCGTCCTCGACACCGACGAAGCGGTCTGGGACACCACACTCGGCGTGAACCTGCACGCCCTGCGGCACCTCACCGTGGCCGCCGTGCCGATGCTTCGCCGTGGGGCAGGCAAGAGCATCGTCAATATCGCGAGCACCGCAGGCGTGCGCGGAATGGATTCGCCGCTGGACGCCTACCAGGTCAGCAAGGCCGCAGTCGTCTCGCTGAGCAGATCCCTTGCGCTGCAACTGGGTCCGGAAGGCATCCGGGTCAACACCGTATGCCCTGGCGCGATCCTGACGCCGATGATCGAGCCGCTCTACGAGGAGAATCCCGCAAGGCGAGCCGACATGGAGCAGCGCACGCCGCTGCGCAGACTCGGTCTACCCGACGACATCGCCAACGCCGTCGCATTCCTGCTCTCCGAGCAAGCGTCGTTCATCACCGCTACCGATCTGGTCGTCGATGGCGGCTGGATCGCTCAGATCAAATAGCCCAGCACCAGGAGGGGATTGGTATTGACAACGCAGTAATTGGTCTAAATACTGAACCTATAGATATTTAAGCGTACAGCTCGTCGGGACGGGCTGAGACGATTTCGAGGAGACAACCGATGAACGCACACGCTCGCCGGACGCCCCGCGTGGCGATCATCGGTGCCGGCTTCAGCGGCATCGCCGCGGCGGTGGCGCTCCGGCGAAAGGGCATCGAGGACTTCGTCATCTTCGAAAAGGCGCAGGCACTCGGCGGAACGTGGTGGCACAACCGCTATCCAGGGGCGGAGGTGGACCTCGAATCACACATCTACTCGTTCTCCTTCGAACGCCACGACTGGACTCGCACCCATGCCGACTGGCGCGAGTTGCTCGGCTATCTCGAAGGCGTCGCCGAGAAGTGGGATCTACCGCGCCGCATCCGGTTCAACGAAGCCGTCCTTGACGTGTCGTGGTCGGATGACGAGCACACCTATACCGTGACCACCGATTCGGGAATCGACCATGGGGCGTTCACAGCGGTCATCAGTGCGGTCGGCTTCCTCAACATCCCGGTGGTTCCGCCCTTTGCCCGCGAGGAGCACGACTTCGAAGGGGCGATCTGCCACACCTCGCGGTGGATCGACGGGCTGGATATGACCGGGAAGTCGGTGGCGGTGGTGGGCACCGGATCGTCTGCGGTACAGGTTGTCTCGGAAGCGGCGAAGATCGCGTCCGACGTCACGATCTTCCAGCTCGAACCAAACTGGATCGTACCGAAGGAGAGTCGCGACTTCACCGCGGCCGAACGCAGGCGCAACCGCAACCCGCTCGCGTATGCGTGGCGGCGGTATCGGCTATTCGTCGACTACGACCGTCGCCAGATCCGCTCTGGCCACGCACGCAAGGATGGCCGGGACAACAAGCGGCGCCGGGCGATGGCACTGGCTTTTCTGCGCCGCGAACTCAGGTCCCGGCCCGATCTCGTCGAGTTGGTGACGCCGAAGTTCGCGTTCGAGGCCCGCAGGACGGTGTTGAGCGACACCTACTACGCATCTTTGTGCAAGCCCGGTGTGACCCTGGTGCCACACGGGGTCAAGGGGCTGACCCGGACCGGCGCCGTTGACGCCAATGGCGACGAGCACAACTTCGATATCATCGTGATGGCAACAGGTTTCGACGCCGCCAACTACCTGGGCAACTATCAGGTGCACGGGCAGGGTGGCGTTGAACTGCACGGCACGTGGAACGGTGAACCCGAGGCGTTCCTCGGCATGATGGTGCCCGGCTTCCCGAACTTCTTCATCATGTACGGGCCCAACACCAACGCGGCGCCGCTGGTGCATTTCTACGAAGCCCAGGCCGGCTTCGCCGCAGGACTGATCTGGCGGGCGGCCAAGACTGGCAAGACGGTCATCGACGTGCGCCGGTCGGCGTTCGTCATCTACAACGACTGGCTTCAGGCGCAACTCGGCAAGACGGTGTGGAAGACCACCAACAGCTATTTCCGCGCGGGCACAGGGAAGATCGTGTCGCAGTGGCCCCTTGGAGCAACACCGTACATCGTGTTGACCAAGCTGTTGCGCCGCATCGCTGTCCGCCTGACGTGAGGATGGATGCTGCAGTGCCGACCAAGCCCGTCATCGCGGTCACGATCAGCAGCCAAGAACTACGGCGATTCGTTCACTGGCAGAATTTGTTCGACGGTCTGCAACAACTCGGTGCGATTGTGCTCGCCGTCGAGTGCGGCAGCGTTCCGCAGCACGTGTCGTCGATCCTCGCGCATGTCGACGGACTTGTGATCAGTGGGGGCGGCGACGTCGATCCCACTCTGTACGGCGCGGACCGGCGCGATCCGTTGGTGAAGGGCGTCAACACAGTTCGGGACGGCAACGAGATCGCGGCATTCGAGTCAGCATGGAGGCGAGGGATTCCGACGTTGGCATTCTGCCGCGGGGCGCAACTGGTCAACGCCGCACGCGGCGGGACCCTCTACGTCGACCTCGACCGCGATCACCCGTCGAACGTCGATCACCGACGCACCGAGGAGGAGTTGATCGACGTCAGCCACCGCGTCCACGTGGTTCCCGGCTGTCGGATAGCCGGCTGGTTCGAAAAGGACGGACCCATTTCGGTGAACAGCCAGCACCATCAGGGTATTCGCGAGCTTGCGCCGGGGTTCGTCGCCACCGCGATCGCCGACGACGGATTGATCGAAGGGTACGAAGCGACCGACCGGGCCGTGACATGCGTGCAGTGGCACCCCGAGGTGAACTGGCAGCATGACGAACTGGCGAAGCGGCTGCTGCGCGGGTTCATCGAGTCGTGTGGGCCAACCGCGATCGGTGACCTCTCCGCGGAACTGGCCGTCCACGATCTTCGGTGAAGCGTCACGTCGACCATTGATCGACGAGTTCCGCCCACCGGCGCGAGATCGTCTTCTCCAGCTGGCCCCGCCTGCGGCGGATGTTCACGTCTTCGTGTTCGATGGCGCCGATCGCCAGCCGTGCCACTTCCTCCAGCTGATCGCGCTCGAGGCCGAACGCCAACAAGGCGTCGAGGTCATGGTCGGTATCGATCTCGTCGGGCAGGTCCGACCGCGCGAGAAGCACCGCCGGGTTCTCTTCGCCGACCTCTAACAGCATGGCGACCAGGCTGGCCTTCTCGACGATCACGCCCGGAAACCCGGTCAGACCGGCCTGCGAATCGATAACTCCAAGCCGTTGTCGCGCATGACGCTTCGGCTCTGTTCTGGTGTGTAGTCGAAGTTCTCGAGGTCCTTGATGTAGGACGCCGGTTCGGCCAACCCCTCGACATGGGGGAAGTCGGAACCCATGATGATGCGGTTGTCGCCCACCAGCTTCAGCAGGCTGGCCAGCTCGTCCTCGTAGAAGGGCGACACCCAGACGTGTCGCTTGAAGGTCTCGCGCGGGTCCTCCTTATAAATGAAGGGAATCTGGCCGTAGGACTTGGTCAGCTTCTCGAACAGGTGGAACACCCACACAGAGCCGCTCTCGATGGATGCCATCCGCAAGTTGGGGAACCGCAGGAACAGACCGTTGTGCAGATGGTTGGCGAACGTGTCTTGCAGCGCGTCGCCGGAGAACAACGACCGAAAGCCGAGCAGCGCCTGGAAAGACATCATGTAGTCCGGCTCGCCCCAGGCAGGCATGAACTTCGAGTAGTAGGTCTCGCCCGAGTGGTAACAGATGGTGATGCCGGAGTCGTTGGCCAGTTGCCAGAAGTCGTCGAACATCGGATCGCCTGGAGCGCGCATGCCGACGTCGGTCGAGATGGGTCCAGGGATCATGACGATGAAGCGCGCGTCGCGGTCCAGCGCCCACGCGAGTTCGGCGACGGCCTCCTGCGGCTTGCACAGCGTGATGTAGGGCGCGGCGAAAATGCGCTCCTGGTAAGCGAATCCCCAGTCCTCTTCCATCCAGCGATTGAATGCACGGAAGGTCGCGACGACGGCATCGAGGTCGGGCAGCAGTGCCTGCTCCATTCCGACGCCGAGCGTCGGCAGCATGATGCAACCCGCCATACCCTGTTCGTCCATCACCGCCAGCCGCGCATCGCGGTCGCGGTACGCGGCCGGGATCGGCTCGAGGTCGCCGAAAAGGGCGTTCAGATCCGCCCCTTTCGGGTTGCGGCCACGGAAGTACTCGTCGAGCGCACCTGGCTTTCCGACGGGGTCGAAGGTCGGGTTCGGGATGAACCTGTTGACTCTGCCTCCGACGAGCAGGCGTTGCTTACCGTCGATGTTCGCCCATTGAACGGCCCGTTTCTTGTATGCGGGTTCGATGTGTCGAGTGAACGCGTCCAGCGCCTCGTAATAGTGGTTGTCGCAGTCGAAGTAGGTGAACCCCAGGTCGGTCGTCATCGCGCACGTCCTTTCTAGTTGCGTGGCAAGCCGAGAATCATCGAAGCGATCACGGTCAGCTGTATCTCGGCGGTGCCTCCGCCGATCAGTTCGGACGGCATGTCGAAGTACGGTCCGACAACGGCGGGATCGGACTCCTCGAGCATCGCGAAGCGACCCGTCAGGCCCAGCGTCGCTGTCGAAGCGCGACGCAGCAGCACCACCATCGCGTACTTGGCGATGCTCGAGGTCGGCCCGGGCGCCTGGCCATCCACCAGACGGAGGGTTTCGCGAAGCACCATGGCCTTGATCGCAGTGGTGTACGCCTCGACGTCGCCGAGTGCCCTCAATGCGGCATCCTGGTCCGGACCGCCGTCGCGCGCGATGTGCCGGAGTGCCGCCGCGCGATCGATGTTCACGTAGTTGCCGATCGCCGTCCGTTCGACAGCCATCGTCGCCACGGCCAGATCCCAACCGGCGCCGGGCATTCCGACCAGCATCTCGTCTGCGACGAAGACATCGTCGAGGAAGACCTCGTTGAAGTCCGAATGTCCGCTGGCCTGCTTGATCGGCTCGACGTTGATGCCCGCCGAAGACATGTCGATGATGAAGTAACTGATCCCGCGGTGCTTGGACGCATCGGGGTCGGTGCGCGCCAGCAGGGCGCCGAACTGTGCCCGGTCGGCCTGCGAGGTCCAGATCTTGTGGCCGTTGATCAGCCACCCGCCATCGACCTTGCGGGCGCGGGTGGTCAGCGAGGCGAGGTCCGAACCGGCGCCCGGTTCGCTGAACAGCTGGCACCAGCGTTGGGTGCCGCGCAGAATCGGCTGGGCGAATCGCTCGCGCTGCAGATCGGTGCCGCTGTCGAGGATTGTCGGAAGGATCCACTCGGCGATGCCCAGTGATGGCTTGATCAGGTCGTGGCGCTTGTCGAATTCCTCGTTGAGGATGACCTGCTGCACGGTCGATGCGCCGACGCCCCATGGCGCGGGCAGATGGGCGGCGACGAGGCCCGCATCGGCAAGCATGTCGCGCTGCGCCCCGTAGGCGAGGCCGGGGGCCCTGACGTCGTCCGAAGGATGATCGTTGTGCAGAGTCTGCGCCCGATCGAGTGTCGCCGCGACCGACGTTCGGAACTCGGATTCCACGTCGCCGAGGTTCACGGCGGTGGAGCGTTTCATCTCCAGGGACAGTTCCCCCACTTCGCGGCTCCAACGCGTCGTGGGCCCGAGTGATGCGGCAAGGCTGATGGCGCGCCGCCAGTACAGATGTGTGTCGTGTTCCCACGTATAGCCGATGGCGCCGAACATCAGCAGAGCGTCGAGTATCAGGTCGGGTCCGACAGCGACGGCCATCAAAGCCGAGGATGCCGCCGCGAGTCGTTGCTGTTCAACGGATTCAGCGCAAGCACGCACCGCGTCCCAGGCGGCAGCGGCGGCGAGCTCGGCATTGACCAGCAGTACCGCCGCCTTGTGTTGGAGGGCCTGAAATGCGCCGACCGGGCGGCCGAACTGTTCACGGGTGCGGATGTACTCCGTCGCCGCGTCGGCACATCGGCGCACCGTGCCAGCTGATGCGCACGCCACCAGCCCCACGACGGTGCAGCGGGCCCGCTCGACATCGATTCCCGACAGCTCCGCGTCCGCACCGACGGTATGGTCGTCCATCCTCAGCACGCCCACGTCGGTGCTCAGGTCGGTGCCCTGCTGCTGGTCGATCGAGTAGTCCGCATCCTGTGCCCGACCCATGTCGAGCACGAACCAACGATCGACGCCGTCATCGGCATGTGCGGCCAGCAGAATGCGGTGCGCGGCAATGATCCCCAGAGTTGACGCGGTCAACCCACTGAGTCGCCACCCGTCTGCTGTGCGCACGGCACGGACGTCCGAGTGTTCAGGAAGCACGACCGCGGCAGTGGCGCCCGCGGCGAGATCCGCCACCAATGACGCCCCGGATTCGTCGGCAAGGCAGGCGAGGGCGCCGGCTGTCGCGGTGCTGAGCAACGGACCCGGAAGGAAGGCCGCGGCCGCGGTCTCGATGACGCAGGCCAAGTCGGCGAGCGTGCCGCCCTGGCCGCCTGAGCTCTCAGGAAGATGGACGGCATGAAATCCGTGCGCGGTCAATTCCTCCCACCACGGCGGAAGGTCCCCCGCCGCGATCGATTCCAGCGCCGCCCTCGTCTTCTCTATCGGCGCATGACGGGCAACGAACCGACCGACCGCGTCGGCCAGTTCTCTCTGCTCATTGGTGATGGCAAGGGCCATTGACCGTCAGCCCTCCAGGCCGAGGATGCGTGCGGCGTTGCCGTACAGGAACTTCGGCCACACCTCATCCTTGAGCGGCACGTTGGGCAGCTCACTGAAGATGCGCTCCAGCGACAATCCCATCGGGAAGTAGCCGGCGTAGAGCACCTTGTCCGAGCCACGCGAGTTGGCGTAGTCGAGGATCGCCTTCGGGTAGTACTTGGGAGCGAATGCCGACGTCGAGTAGTACAGGTTCGGCCACTTCAGCATCAGCTTGACGGCGAGATCCTCCCAGGGTTCGCAGCCGTGGCGCGTGACGAAGACCAGATCAGGGAAGTCGAACATCACGATGTCGATTCGTGAAACCTCTTGCGGCGTAAACGGAACCCGTGGGCCGGGTATGCCGGCACAGACGAAGATCGGAATCCCGAGCTCGACGCAGGTGGCATAGATCGGGTACATCTTCGGATCGTCGATCGGAACCTGTGGAAAGGTGCCTGCCGGAAAGACCGACGTCGCCCTTATCCCGAATCGCTCATAGTCGCGGCGGATCGCGTTCACCGAGCCCATCACATCGTTCGGGTCGGAGACGGCGCCGGACGGGATGAAGCGGTCCGGGAAGGTCTTGAGCGCCAGGTCGGCCGAGTCTTCGGTCACGCCGATCATCGCCTTCTCGATGCCGAACCGATCCATCTGCTGCAGCACCAATGACACCGGGTCATCTGTCGGCAGGCCACTGGGGACGTCTTTGAACATGTACTCGACGGGAAACTCGAAACTCTCCTTCGAATCCCGGTCTTTGGTCTGCTTGCGGATGAAGTCGTATTGCGCAGAACCCTCGTGGGGAAAACCGATCATGGTGTCGATGACCGGTAGTCCTAAGGGTCCAGCCATTGCGTCCTCCGATCACGCACACGTGCGACCGAACCGCCGCCGTCGGACCATTATTGAAACATGGTTCTATTTGTGTCAAGTCAAAGTAGCTGCTTTAACAGGCAAAACAGCGGTTAGAACTGGCTGCTTGCCCTAGGATTGGAACGATGGGAAGAACGTTGTTCTCAGATACCGTCCCTCTGGATGAGATGACCAGCGGGCAGCTGGCGCGGCGGGCGAAGATCATCGAGGCCGTGATCGGGTTGATCGCCGACGTCGGCGCCGACGCTGTTCAGATGCGCGACGTGGCTGCGCGGTCGGGCGTCGCGCTCGGCACCCTCTATCGGTATTTCAGCTCCAAGGAGCGTCTGTTGGCGGCGGCGCTCGAGGACTGGCAGAAGCGGTTGACCCGCCGCGTTCTGGCGGCAGGCGGTGCCGCCGACGAAGGGCCGTTGCCCGGCATCCTCGATTACCTGCAGCGTGCCCAGCGCGCATTTCATCGCAACCCGAGAATGACCGCTCTGATGCTTCAGGCGATGACGTCCACCGACCCCGAGGCGAAGTCGGCGATCGACCGGATGGGCCGCACGAATGCGGACATGTTCGATCGCCTGCTCGAAGGTATTGCGCCCGAGCAGATCCCGGACGTCAGCTTCGGGCTCAACGCGGCGTTGACGAGTGCTCTCACCGCGGTCCTCACCGGCGCGCTGACCCTCGACGAGTCGCTTCGGCGCGTCGAATGGGTTGCACACACGCTGATCGACGCCGCGACGGGGCGCTCAGGCTGAGCTCACACCGGTGTCGGCGTGCGCGGCGACGGCCACGGCGACGGCAGGGGCCGCTCGCGTACTCGCATCGGCCACCAGAACCACTTGCCCATCAGCGCCGCGATGGACGGCATCATGAACGACCGGACCACCAGGGTGTCGAACAGCAGGCCGAGGCCGATCGTGGTGCCCACCTGCCCGATGACCGTCAGCTCGCTGACCGACATCGAGATCATCGTGAACGCGAAGACCAGGCCGGCCGACGTCACCACCGACCCGGTGCCGCCCATGGCCCGGATGATTCCCGTCCGGAGCCCGGCATGGATCTCCTCCTTGAAGCGTGACACCAACAGCAGGTTGTAGTCCGCGCCGACGGCCAACAGGATGATGACCGACATCGCCAGCACCATCCAGTGCAGTTCGATGCCGAGCAGGTGCTGCCATATCAGCACGGACAGGCCGAATGAGGCGCCGAGCGACAGCACCACCGTGCCGACGATCACCGCCGACGCCACGATGGCGCGCGTGATCAGCAACATGATGATGAAGATCAGCGCCAGTGCGGCAACGGCGGCGATGACGAGGTCGTAGGTGTTGCCGTCGGCCAGGTCCTTGTACGTGGCGGCGGTGCCGCCCAGATAGACGGTCGAACCTTCAAGGGGCGTGCCCTTGATGGCTTCCTTGGCGGCCTTCTTGATGGCGTTGATCCTCGCGATGCCCTCTGGTGAAAGGGGATCGCCGTCGTGGCTGATGATGAAGCGCACGGCGTGGCCGTCGGGCGAAAGGAACTGTTCCATACCGCGTTTGAAGTCAGGGTTGTCGAACACCTCGGGCGGCAGATAGAACGAGTCGTCGTTCATCGACGCGTCGAACGCCTCGCCCATGGCCGACGAATTGTCCTGGGCCGCAGCCATCTGATCCTGCATGCCCTTCTGCGAGGCATACATCGTCAGCATCATGGTCTTCATGTTCTTCATGGTCGTGATCATCTCGGGCATCATCGCGACCAGTTGCGGCATAAGGGAATCCAGCCGCTCCAGCTCTGGGACCAGCTGCTGGATGTCGTCGGTCATCACGTCGACGCCGTCGAGGGTGTCGAAGATGGCCCGGATCGAGTGGCATACCGGGATGTCGAAGCAGTGCGGCTCCCAGTAGAAGTAGGCGCGGATCGGCCGGAAGAAGTCGTCGAAATCGGCGATGTTGTCCCGCAATTCGGCGACGTCGGTGACCATGCCCTTCATCTTGATCACCATGTTGTGCGTGGTGTCCGCCATCTCCGCGGTGAGGTTGGACATCCGCGTCATGGTGTCGATGGTGTTCTGCATCTCGTCGGCCTGCACCAGCATGTCGGCCATCCGGTCCTGCATGTACTTCTGGTTCAGCTGCTGCGTGGTGCCCTGCATGCTGATCTGGAACGGAATCGAGGTGTGCTCGATCGGTTTACCGTCGGGCCGGGTGATCGCCTGCACCCGCGAGATGCCTTCGACACGGAAGATGGACTTGGCGATCTTGTCGATCACCAGAAAGTCGGACGAATTGCGAAGGTCGTGGTCGCTTTCGACCATCAGCAGTTCGGGGTTCATCCGCGCAGGGGAGAAGTGCCGGTCGGCGGCCGCGTAGCCCTCGTTGGCAGGCAGGTCGGTAGGCAGGTAGCTGCGGTCGTTGTAGTTGGTCTTGTAGCCGGGCAGTGTCAAAAGCCCGATGAGCGAGAGCGCGATCGTCGCCACCAGAATCGCGCCTGGCCACCGCACGACCATGGCGCCGACCTTGCGCCAGCCGCGGGTGCGCATCGCTCGCTTGGGTTCGAGTGTCTTTCCGAACCGGCTTGCGACGGAGATGATCGCAGGCCCGAGCGTCAGGGCGGCGAGCACGGTGATGAACATGCCGATCGCCAGCGGCACACCCATCGTCTGGAAGTACGGCAGCCGGGTGAAGCTGAGACAGAAGACCGCGCCTGCGATGGTCAGGCCGGAGCCGAGCACCACATGGGCGGTGCCCCGAAACATGGTGTAGTAGGCCTGTTCTCGGTCCTCGCCGACCGAACGCGCTTCCTGATAGCGGCCTATCAGAAAGATGGCGTAGTCGGTGGCGGCGGCGATCGCCAGCGTCACGAGGAGGTTGGTGGCGAAGGTGGAGAGACCGATGATCTCGTGGTAGCCGAGGAACGACACCAGGCCGCGCGCCGCGGCCAGTTCCAGGACGACCATCACCAGCACGAGCAGTACCGTGACGATCGATCGGTAGACGAGCAGCAGCATCATGATGATGACGGAGAACGTCACCGCCTCGATCAGTTGCATGCTGCGATCGCCCGCGATGTGCTGGTCGGCGGCCAGTGCCGCGGGCCCGGTCACGTAGGCCCTGACGCCCTGTGGCGGTTGTAACCCCTCGACGATTTTCTGCACGGACTCGACCGACTCGTTTGCCAGCGCCTCGCCCTGGTTGCCCGCCAGCTTGACCTGGACATACGCCGATTTGCCGTCGTTGCTCTGCGCGCCGGTGGCGGTCAGCGGGTCACCCCAGAAGTCCTGCACCGACTGCACGTGCGCGGTGTCGGCTTCGAGCTTCTTGATCATCTCGTCGTAGAAGGTGTGGGCGTCATCGCCCAGTGACTCCTGGCCCTCGAGCACGACCATCACCGAACTGTCGGAGTCACCCTCCTTGAAGAGCTCGCCGACCTTCTTCATCGAGATCATCGACGGCGCGTCGTTCGGGCTCATCGACACCGCGCGCATCTGGCCGACGGTCTCCAGCTGGGGAACGATCACGTTGGCGACGGCGATGATTGCGATCCAGCCGAGGATGACGGGCACCGCCAGGGTGCGGATGAGTCGCGGAATCAGTGGTCGCGCAGCGTGTCTCGCAGGAGGGAAGGCCTCGGTGGGTGCGTCGGCGGTTGGTGTGCTCATGCCGACTTCACAAAGCAGAAGGTCTGGGCGTTCAAGCCGTCGGACGTCCTCTCGTCTTTGACTTCGTCATCGACTGTGATCCGGCAGGTGATCGAGCTGCCGTCGCCCTGGGCGACGATGTTCGGCGCAGCCGACGGTGCCGTCGTCTGCAATGTCAGGGACCACGGCAGCGGTACCGCGTCGGCCCGCTGAGGTTTGGCGTCGAGGTCGAGGTAGTTGACGTCGGCATAGGTCCCGGTGCCGAAGATCTCGTACGTGACGACCTTCGGGTCGAACGGTTCTGGGTCGTCGGCGAAATTTCGCGGCGTGACGGTGACGCCGTCGGCGCCGAAGAACGTACGGACGCGCGAAACGGTCATGCCCGCGATGACGAGAACCGCCACGATCAGCAGCGGCAGCCAGGCCTTCTTGAGGATGGTCAGTGGCGAATTGCTGCTCATCAACCCCTGTCCTTCCACGTGAACCGTGCGTCCTGGGAAACTTATACGGTCGGCTAAGTAAGGACAAGCCGTATGGCTGAGGTCACTTAGCCGACAGGATTGTTATCTCGGCCACACGGCTGGGTTGTGTGCGGGCCGACGGGCCGAGCGTGTTTACGATCGGGACCCACGAAACGGGGTACCGTCAGCTGGTCTAGGGCAAAAGGGGACGCGTGTGACGAAGTTGGCATCGCCCCGCGGCGTGGTCCGCGATCGGGTGCTGCAGGCCGCCCTCGAGCTCTTCGCCGAGCACGGCGTCAGCGGGACCTCACTGCAGATGATCGCCGACCGCGTCGGCGTCGCCAAGGCCTCGGTCTACTACCAGTTCCACACCAAAGAGGACATCGTGCTGACGTTGATCAGCCCGGTGTTCGACGACATCGCCCGGCTGGTCAAGATCGCCGACGCGGTTGGTTCCGATGAGGCAAGGCGGGACGTCGCGATCAGCGGGCTGGTCGAGCTCGCCGTCCGCAACCGCAGTCTCACCACGGTGTTCTTCGGTGATCCCGCCATCGATCCGTTGGTCCGGTCCCATGACGAATTCGCCGCGGCCATCGAAGGATTCGACGCTCTGCTAATGGGTCCCGCACCCGACGACGCAGCGCGGGTGGCAATGTCGGTCATCACGGCCGGGATCTACGGCACGGCGATCAACCCGCAGCTGGCCGACGTGTCCGACGACGATCTGCACCGGTTGCTCTTGAAGACGACGAAGTGCCTTTTGGCGGCGCTTCACCCTTGAGCCTGATCCGCCACCGCGCGAAGCCGGCGACGCGGGTGGTCAGATCGGCCGTGGATGCGGTGACGACCAGAACGAGGATCGCCGACTGGATGGCCGCGGCCGTGCCGAACACGAGGTCAGGTGAACCATGGCTTCAGCGCGTAGAGGCCAGCCCTGCGCGTTCCTTGGGTGGCGTTGCGATGAGTACATCGAGCCCGAGCGGCTACCGATCCCAATAACGGGTACCCACCATCCGATATGGGCGACGACCGACTGCTGATCCCCGGCGAAACGTGTTGGCGTGTGGCGCGCGCCGATCAGTTCGCATGCATCATCGATGCCGCCGACTACTTCCTCCACCTGAAGTCGGTGATGCTGCGGGCGCAGCATCGGATCATGCTGATCGGTTGGGATTTCGACGCGCGGATGACATTCGAGCGCGGCGAGAAGACGCTGCCGGGTCCCAACCAGTTGGGCGCTTTTCTCTACTGGCTCCTGTGGAAGCGACCCGGGCTCGAGGTCTACCTGCTGAAGTCCAATCTGCGTCTGCTTCCGGCGTTCGACAGCATCTGGTTCGGGCTCACCCCCGTCTCGGTGGTGAATCAGATCAGCAGCAGGCGAATGCACTTCGCCGTCGACGGGGCCCGTCCGACCGGTGCCGTCCACCATCAGAAGATCGCGGTCGTCGACGATTCCGTGGCGTTCTGCGGCGGCCTCGACCTGACCGTCGACAGGTGGGACACCCGTGCACACGAGGACGGCAGCCGTATCCGTCGCACGGTCGGGCGCGGTTATGGGCCGCGGCACGAAGTCGCCGCTGCCGTCGGCGGCGACGCCGCTGACGCGCTCGCCGAACAAGCCAGGGAACGGTGGGAGACGGCGACGGGGGCGTCACTGGACCCTGTCGACGCCAAGCATGTCGCCTGGCCCGGCAGGCTCGAAGCCGCGCTGCACGACGTCGATGTCGGAATCGCGCGCACCCTGCCGGAACTCGGCGATCGCGACGAGGTCCGCGAGGTGGAGACGCTCAACCTTGCCGCAATCGCCGGGGCACGGGACACGATCTACCTGGAGAACCAATATCTGGCGGCAGCGACGCTCGTGGATGCGCTGGCCGAACGCCTGAAGGAAGAGGACGGTCCTGAGGTCGTCATCGTCTTACCTCGGCGAGGCAACAACCCCCTCGAGCAGGCAACGATGGATGGCGCACGCCACCGGCTCATCCAAGTGCTCTGGGCAGCCGACGAACATCACCGGCTCGGTGTCTACTACCCGGTCGCCGACGGCGGCACGGCCATCTACGTCCACTCGAAGGTGATGGTGATCGATGACAGGCTGCTGCGAATCGGCTCGTCCAACCTCAACAACCGGTCGATGGGATTCGACAGCGAGTGCGACCTGGTAATCGAAGCCGAGCCCAACAGCGGCGGCAATGACGGCGTCCGTCGCGAGACGGTCTCGGTGCGCAACGAACTGCTGTCTGAGCATTTGGGCGTGGCCGTCGGCGATTTCGAGCACGCGGTAGCGCGGCACGGCTCGGTACGCCGCGCCGTCGAGGAACTCCGCGGAGACGGCAAGACGTTGCGGCCCTTCACAGAACAGACCATCGACGGCGAACAGAGCCCGTTGGCGGAGAACGACCTGATGGACCCCGATCATGTCCCGCGCTCGCTGGGCCGCAGCGTGCAACGGTTCATCGGGGGACTCTGGCCGAGTCGCTAGACCCTGGTCAGGGAGACTGCTATTCCGTCGATGACGACCGGAAACCCTTCGCAGCCAACGGGTACGTTGCGTCCGCGGACCATCCTGTGGCGCTGTCGATGCACCCGCAGTCGGGGCCCGCAGGGCGTGAAAGTCCCGCGGTGCGAACGACGAGCAACTCTGGTCAGCGACGCCGGTTCTCTCTGAGGTGGGCCGAGCTACGGGTCACGAACCACGTCGCCAGCGGACGCACGAGACGGATCAATGGGACAAGCACGCCGAAATCCTTCTTCATGTCGCTCAGCTGATCGCCCAGTCCCCGCTTCTGATACTGGAGGAGTCGCTGGCTCTCGTCGGTGTCCACCCAGTCGCCGAAGAACCGCGCCGGGTTCGTCCGCACGAAGGCCTCGACCGGTATGGGACCGATACCGATCGCACCCATCAGTGCATTGGTGAACTCGTAGTACGTCGTTCGGCACGGGGCGCCGCCTGCGATGTAGAGCGTCTTGCCGATCGCGGCGTCACAACCGACCGCGCGCGCGAACGCTGTCCCCGCATCCGCGGGATGGAGAAACTCGAATCGCGCGTCGGGGCTGAACTCGAACATGATGCTGGGGTCCACCGCCTGCAGGTGGATCGGCGTCACCGCCGCGAGGCGCAGAATGCTCCACCGCAACTCTGACTGCCTGACCGCTTGCTCGCACGCCACCTTCTGGCGTCCGTACTCGTCGGCAGGCGACACCGGGGTCTCGACGCGCAGGGGCGGTACGCGGTCCTGGACGTCGCCGCACACGCCGACCGACGACGCGAAGACCAAACGCCTGGCGGTTGGGGACGCCTCCATGAGCGCGATCAGATTTCGTGTTGCGTCGACGTTGACTCGCCTGGCGAGGTCGGGCACGCGATCCGTGTATGGCGGGATGATGGCCGCGAGATGGATGACGGCGTGCACGCCGTCCAGTGCGCCTTCGAGCGATCCCGGATCGGTGACATCACCCCACACGACCTTGACCCGACTATCGAGGCTGGACGAAAGCTTCAGTGCTCTGCGGGATTCGAGGTCGAACGCGACGACCTCGTGGCCCTCATCGAGCAGCGCCTGCAACGTCGAGAAGCCGATGTTACCCATCGCGCCCGTCAACAACACCTTCATGTTCGTCCTCGCAGTGGAGTGGGGGCGGCGAGTTCCCGCAATGACGACAGAAACAACTCGTCCATCCGCGGGCTCAATTCGGCGAGCGTTGCGGCGCTGGTGTATCCGGTGGAGCCGAATACCCGTCCGAGCGCATCGGCGTCGCCGGTCGAGCCAACCGAAAGGCACAGGCAGGCGATGCCGTCGGACCGAAGTTCCTCCAGTGCCTTCGACACATCGGCTTCCGCATAACGGCCCTCGTAGTCGTCGTCGTAGGGAAAGCCGTCCGACAACAGCAGCAGCAGCCGGTTCGGCGTGCCTGCCTGAGTTTTCAGAATTTCGCCCACCCCGCGAATACCCGCGCCGAGCCGCGTATAGCCCGACGGTTGCAGCTGGTTGAGGCGAGCGCGGGCAACCGCCCCGAAACGTTGCCCGAACGTCTTGATCGAAGGCAGCTGAACCGAGTGCCGACCGTGTGACCGAAACCCGTAGACCGCGACACGGTCGCCGAGCCCTTCGAGTGTCGCGGTGATCGTGGCCGCCGCCCGACGCTGATGCTCGTGTACGGCAAGGCCTCCCGGATCGGCGTCGGTGGCCGACCCCGATGCGTCGACGAGGATGAGAACGCCGAGGTCGCGGGCGAGCTTGCGGCGTTCTTGATAGACGTGCTCCGGCGGCGAGTAGCCCGAACGCAGATCGACGACAAGGTCAATGAGCGCCTCGATGTCGAGGTCGTCACCATCGGCTCGGCTGCGCAGGACCTTGGGCCCGAGGCCGACGCGCGACAAGCGGCGCCGGAGCACGTCGTCACGCGGTACCGCGGCACCCGAGATGTCGGCGTCGACGGTCAAGGGAAAGTCGATCACGCGACACCAGTCGGGTCGATAACGGTCGCGGTGAACATCCCACTCCGGGAGCAGTGCACCGCCGACCCCGATCGCCTCGCCAGGTCTGCCGTCATCTGTGAACCGGATCCGGGTGGAGACTGGTTTCGCATTCGGTCCGGTCGCGTGCACCCGCCGGATCGAACCGACATTCGTCTCCGCGCCCGCAGCGCTGTCGCCTGCCGACCGTGAGTTTCCCAGCAGCTCCCGGAGGAAGTTCGCGAGCGCGTTCGACTTCATCAGCGGGTTCTCGAACAGCTTGAGGATCTTGCTCCGTTGGCCTTCTTCGCCGTTGTCGCCGCTGTCTTCGGCGACCTGCTCGAAGGTCAGCCGTAGGTCCGCATCGGTGGCATCCGCACCCGCGCCGGCCCTTTGGGTCAAGAGCAGCGATGGTCGGATGGCGCCGAACCATTTCGGCGCATCGATGACTTTCCCACGGCCCTTGGCGATCTCGAGCGATTCAGCACTGGACGTCGTGCACGCGTCGCCCGTGGATGGAAGCGCGGCGGCGAGTGGTAGCCGCGGAACAAGTTCGGTGAGGACGCGGCGGCCTTCGACAGCGAGATAGCGGCGGGCCAGCGCGGGCCGTGCCCGCAACGGCTTCATCAGGTCCGGCTCGAGGCTACCCGCGCCGAGCAGGGCACTCTGCAACACGATCTCGTGGCGCTGTTGTGCGACCGAGCCACCGGCAGACACGTAGACGACGCGACCGCTCGTGTGAGCCGAAGCGCCTTCGGGGGCCTCGGCGATCTCGAGGGACCTGCCTGCGAGGAACGCGGCGAGGAACCGGAACTGATTCACGGCGCAGGAAGAACCGCGTCGACGAGCTCAACTAGCGCGCGGATGACGTCGCGATCATCGGAGAGCACCTGCACGACGGCCGATCTCACGGCGCTGCGCAGGCTAAGGCCTTCGGCCACCAGACCGCCCGCGAGGATCAACGTACGGGTCGACGACACCTCGCCGAGCGGGGCGCCGTCCAGATTTCTGATGGCGTTGCCGACCGTGACCAATGCTCGCGCCGTCTCGTGGTCGATTCCTGCCTCGTGGGCAACGACCTCGGTCTCGGTGTCGGCGGGTGGGAAGTCGAGCTCGATCGCGACGAAGCGCTGCCTGGTCGACTCCTTGAGGTTCTTCAGCACGCTCTGGTAGCCGGGGTTGTAGGACACCACCAACTGAAAGCCCTGTGCCGCAGGCAGTGTGGTGGAAAGTCGGTCGACGGGTAGCTCGCGGCGATGATCGGCGAGCGGATGGATGACGACGGTGGTGTCCTGCCGCGCCTCGACGATCTCGTCGAGATAGCAGATGGCGCCGCTGCGCACCGCGCGGGTCAACGGCCCGTCGACCCACACCGTCTCCCCGCCCTTGAGCAGGAAGCGGCCCACCAGGTCCGCCGACGTCATGTCTTCGT
The DNA here is from genome assembly GCA_963756865.1 of uncultured Actinomycetota bacterium. Taxonomy (GTDB): domain Bacteria; phylum Actinomycetota; class Actinomycetes; order Mycobacteriales; family Mycobacteriaceae; genus Mycobacterium. The sequence continues at coordinate 175,283 of CAVWPQ010000003.1, forward strand.
GACCCGCGACCGTTATCAGCTCGCGTCCGGACGCGTGCGCCATCGCCTCCACGAAGCGCGTCTTTCCGCACCCTGTCGGGCCCTTGAGAAGTACCGGGAAGCCGCGGCGGGCAGCCGCCTGAAACACCTCGATCTCGTCGTCGACCGCGCGGTAGAACGGTGGCAACCTAGTTCCCTTCGAAGGGAACGATTTTCGGCAGTTCCACACCGTCGGGAAGAACAAGGTTCCCGTCGACATCGATGTAGCCCGAGTGCTTGGTTGGTATCGGCAGCGCGGGATCGGGGCACGGCACGTCGGTACCGTCACCGCAGATTCCGCCATTGAAGTACGACCGCTTCTGATGATCCTCGGGCCACGGGTCGGCGTGCATACCGAGCCACTGCGCGGGCACGTTGTAGAAGACGAAGAAGCAGGCGCTGACGGCGGCGAAGACGGCGAGAAAGCGAACGAGTTGTTGCCGGGCGAATCCACCCTTCACCTGGTCGAGTCCGCGCTCGACGACGGTGCGCCCGCGGTCGTCGGTGAAGAAGCGCAGGCAGCTGAGGGCCGTCATGACGCCGCCCCACATCAGCCCCTCGTAGATGGGCCACTGGTGGTACGTGCCGGGGAAGACCGAGACCGCCCTGATGGCCCCCGGATACGTGTACAGGCCGAAGGGAAGAAAGATCAGAGCTTCCATGACGAAGTCCGCGACGATGGCGGCCGCGTAGGTGACCAGGATGAGCCGAAGGTTGCTGATACCCGGCCAGCGTGACTTGATCCGTCGCATGATCCAGCAGCCCGCGATGGCGAGGACGACCACCATCCCGTACCCGGTTGCGTTGATGAGCAATGGTTCTGCGACCTGACGTCCGGGAGATTCGGGCGATACCCACCCCGGGATGTGCGATGACCAGGAACCGCGATTCCACAGCCAGGTGTTGTACGTGCACCAGGTGTTGAAGTAATTCAACAACGGGTCCTGGAAGAAGAACAACGCGCACGACACCAGCAGCAGGCCGTCGAGGGTGATGCGGCGTTCGCGCATCCACGGGCGGATGAGAAACCACCAGATGGCGAGGGGCAGTCCGATGCACATCAACGCGGCGTTCCCGATGAGTACCACCTGCATGTACATCGGAGGGTCGGCCGGGCCGGAGGGCACACGCACGAAGTAGGGCCCGGTGACCCACCGGATCCAGACGTAGATCTGCAGCGCAAGGAGTAGCCCTCCGGCTACGGCCCAGATCTTCACGCGGCTGCTCGGCGGCTGGACCTCAGCCCCGAGGGCCGCCGCTCCTGCGAGCCTCTCGGTGACTGCCGGCTTCTTGTTCGACAGGTCGCTCACATGGCCTCCTCGGAGTAGTCCGGCGCCGCAAAGATACCAGCGGGTATCTCAGTAAACAATGGGGATCTCAGATACTGTGCAACAATCAGCCGCATGGCGGAGCGGTGGACGCGCGAGCGGCGCCTCGAACACACGCGATCGCTGCTGCTCGATGCGGCTGAAGATGTGTTCGCCGAGAAGGGTTTCACCCCAGCGACTCTCGACGACATCGCGCATGCCGCCGGCTACACCAAAGGCGCCATCTACAAGCACTTCGCCACGAAAGAAGACCTTTTCCTGGCCGTCAGCGATCGGTATTGGCGGCGCTACTTCGACAACTTCGCCGAGGTGATGTCGGCTGCGAAGAAGGTCACCGCACGCGAACTCGACGAGATCGCCACCCGGTGGCGGCAACTGAGCCTCGACCGCGGCGCGGAGCACGCCGCGCTCGGGCACGAGTTCACCCTCTACCTACTTCGCAACCCAGAGGCGCGCGAGCGCGTTGCCGCCAAGAGGGCGGAGGTCGTCGAGAAACTGGGGAAGTTCATCGTCGACGGCATCGACCGGCTCGGCGGAACGTTGCTCATCCCACCGCTGACGTTCGCCCAGGTGCTCGTCGCCACCAGCGATTCCGTCGTACTGGGAAGCCAACTCGACGACGTCGACCTCTACCGGCCGATCGTCGAGATGTACGTCTCGATGATCAAGCTGCCCTAACGAGCCGTTCCCGAAGCCGTGGTGGCGATGCCGCCGTCGACGGGGATGACCGCGCCGGTCAAATAGGAGCCGGCCCGGCTCGCCAGGAACACCGCGATACCGGCCATGTCGTCGTCGCGCCCGATCCGGCGCAGCGGGGCAGCGGCCGCGATCGAGTCGCCGAAGGCCTCGAGCGTCGCCGCCATCATCTTGGACTCGAACGGTCCTGGAGCGACAGCGTTGACGGTGATGTGCTGAGGTCCGAGTTCACGTGCGAGCACCCTGGTCAGCTGGTGCACGGCCGCCTTGCTGCTGGCGTACGAGTACGTCGGCATCGGGCTGACGTGGATCCCGTCGATGCTCCCGACATTGATGACGCGGGCCGGGTCGTCGGCCGTACCCGCTCGGCGAAGAGCCGGCGCCAGTGCCTGGACCAGCCAGAACGGCGACTTCACGTTGAGGTCGAGCACCTTGTCCCACGCCGAGTCGGGGAAGGTGTCCAACGCCTCGCCCCAGGTCGCGCCCGCGTTGTTGACGAGGATGTGCAAGTCGTCGGTGTCCGCGGTGACGAGGTCGGCGAGCCGCAGGCACTCGTCGTGCAGTGAGAGATCGGCTGGGATGGCTTTCACGTCACCGAACTGCGACAGCTGCTCCTGAGCGCTTGCGCAGGCGTCGGCCTTGCGCGAGCTGACGACCACCCTGGCACCGGCCTGCAGCAGCCCCCGCGCCATCATCATGCCGATCCCGCGGGTGCCGCCCGTCACCAGTGCGTTCTTCCCGGTCAGATCGAAAAGCTGTGCGTGAGTGCTGAATTGAACGTCGGTCATGACCACCGCTCTCTGCTATAAGCTCGCCTGTAGGCATTGGGAGGCTCAATGAGCTGCTGTCATTATCAACCTACCGGCGACGGGCTGGACACCGCCTTCACCGTCGATGCGTCCAGGATCACCTTCGGCAGGGGTTGCCTGAACGAACTCGGCGACCGTGCCAGGGCGCTCGGGATGACGCGGGTGGCGTTGTTCACCGACCCCGTCGTGGCCGAACTGGAGGTCTACGACGCAGCGCAGCGCTCACTTCGCGCCGCGGGCATCGATGTCATGGCCTATACCGAAGCCCGCGTCGAACCCACTGATGAATCGTTCATCCGGGCAGCGGCATTCGCGTCAGAGGTCGAGCCCGACGGCTACGTCTCCGTCGGCGGCGGATCGGCCATCGACACCGCCAAGGCGGCCAACCTGTATGCCAGCCACCCCGCTGACTTCCTGTCCTACGTCAATCCTCCGGTGGGCGAGGGAAACCCGGTGCCAGGACCGCTGCAGCCGCACATCGCCTGTCCGACGACATCCGGCACCGGCAGTGAGGTGACCGGCATCGCCATCTTCGACCTGCTGTCGATGTCGGCGAAGACGGGTATCGCCTCACCCGCGTTGCGCCCGAGCGAGGCCCTCGTGGACCCCGACTGCACAGACACCCTGCCTGCAGAGGTCGTCGCCTGCTCGGGGCTCGACGTTTTGTCGCACGCACTCGAGTCGTTCACCGCCAGGCCATTCGTACGGCGCTCGGCCCCCGGCCGACCCAGTCAGCGCCCGATGAGCCAGGGCGCGAACCCGTGGAGCGACGTGGGAAGCCGCGAAGCCATGCGGTTGCTCGGCCGATACCTGGAACGCGCCGTCAGCGACGCCGCTGACCGCGAAGCGCGCGAGCAGACGATGTGGGCGGCCACCCTTGCAGGCATCGCGTTCGGCAATGCAGGCGTGCACATCCCGCATGCGATGTCCTATGCGGTGGCCGGTCAGGTGCGGGGCTTCCATCCCGACGGCTACCCGGGGTCCGAACCGATGGTGCCCCACGGCATGTCGGTGATCCTCAATGCGCCCGCCGTTTTCCGGTCGACCGCGCACACCGATCCGCAGCGTCACATCGAGGCCGCAAGCCAGCTCGGCGCCGATGTCACCGACGTCGCACAGGAGGACGCAGGCGCCGTCCTTGCCGAGGATCTCGTGCGGATCATGCGCGCGGTTGGCATGCCCAACGGACTGTCCGCCGTGGGTTACACCGGGGCAGACTGCGCCAGCCTGGCCGACGGTGCGTGGCCTCAACAGCGGCTGCTGCAGAACGCTCCGGTCGACAGCGATCAGGCGATGCTGGCCGAGATGTTCGGCGGTGCGCTGCGCTACTGGTGAGTCGCGGGCTCAGTCGGCCGTCTCGACGACCAGCACCTCGGTGTTCGCGCGACGGCGCACGGCTGTCGGCACCGATCCGAGCAACCGTCCCGCGATGGATTTCACGCCGACGTTGCCGACCACCAACAGATCGGCGCCGACATCGTCGACCAGCTTGACGAGCACGTCGATCGGGGCGCCTGACACGGCTTTCTCCTCGACGTTCTCGGCGCCTGCCGCCCTGGCCCGATCGGCGGCCTCGCGAAGCATTCCGTAGACCGGCGCGTTGCCTTCGGTTCGATATTCAACGCTCTTGAGCTGGTCGGGCTCACCGGATCGCACCTCGTCCTCGGACATGAATGCGGTGGCAACGATCAGCTTCGCGCCCGACTCGGCGGCGATCTCCGCCGCCCGATCAACCGCGCGAAACGACGAGTCCGACCCGTCGGTCCCGACGACAACCACTTTGTATTCGCCCATCAGTCCTCCTGCCGGTCCGGGTATCAACTACCCGCGACTGACCGATTCCATTCGTTTCGCGGAGAATGAGCGGCAGAGTCGATGAGGAGGATCGATGTTCGCCGAACTTGGCCGAAAGGCAGACGCAGCGTGCAAGCGAGGGACCGACGCCATCGGGGAGGCCGTTCACGCCACGGTGGTGCATGTGCGCAGGATCGTCGGGGCGGTTTCGACCGCGGCCATCCGCGCGAAGCGGGAGACACAGGATCTGGCGTGGGATTACCAGGATGTCGTCGAAGACCTGCGCAGGCCGGGAGACGTCGCGACGCCGCCCCATCGGGTCGAGCGTCCTGAAGAAGGTCGACCCAGATTGCGTGTGGTCGGGTCGGACGATTGAGGCCGCGCTAGCCGTCCAGCTGCCGTCGAAGTCTCCACCGCACGAACCCGGCGAACACCAGGGCCAGCACTGACAGCATCGCGATGTTCAACAACCACGTCGCCGCGTTGTGCTCCCAGAGCGGATCTTCCACAGCAGGAACAAGGTTCGGCAGGTCGATAGTCGATGCGGTGGCGGCGACACCCCAGCGCGCCGGGGTCAGCGCTGCGATCACCTCGAGCACCGGGCGGCCGGTGATCGGAACGAAACTGCCCGCGAGCACAAGCTGGGCGACGCAGGCGACCGCGAGCAGCGGAATGTACTGATTGCTGCTTCGTGAAGCGGCCGAGATCGCGAGTCCGAGCACCGCGGCGACCGCGGCCGTCGCCGCCACATCGACGAACAGCTCCAGCATCGGAATGCCGAGCAGCGCAGCCGTCGCGGGGCCACGTTTACCGATGCCGGGTGCGGTGACCACCAGCACCAGCAGCGCCGCCTGCGCCGTCGCGACGGCGCCGAACACCAAGATCTTGGCCAACAGATACGCCGACGGCGATAGCCCGGCGGCCTGCTCGTGCCGGTAGATCGCCCGCTCGCCGATCAGATCGCGCACCGTGAGCGTCAGCCCCATCAAGATCGCGGCGAAGCTGAGCAGCACGATGATCTGCCTCGGCTCGAACGGCGCCGACGATCCTGGCGCCGGTTTGGTGAAGCCCGCGTCGCCGCCGACGGCCAGCGGCAACAGGCCGACGATGACCGGTGCCAGCACCAGGAACACGAGGTAGCGGCGGTCGGCGACGATCAGCTGACACTGCCGCTGCGCGATCGCCGCGACCTGTCGCCAGAAGCTTGTGCGCTTCGCCTTGCCAGGGGGTGAAGACGGTACGGGCTGGGCGGGGAGCTCGGAGGTATGCCCATGGCGTTCGAAGTAACGCCGTTGCGCCCCATCGGGATCCGCTCCGATGCTGTTGTAGATGTCGGCCCAATCGGCCGAGCCCATTGCCTCGGCGACATCGTCGGGCGCACCGCGGTATGCGGCCTTGCCGCCAGGGGCCAGCAGCAGGACCTGATCGCATACGTCCACGAAGCGCAGCGAATGCGTCACCACCACGATCACGCGGCCTGCATCGGCGAGACGCCGCAACATCGTCATCACCTGCCGGTCCAGCGCGGGATCGAGACCCGTGGTCGGCTCGTCGAGCACCAGCAGAGACGGTTCGGTCAGCAGTTCCATCGCGATCGAGACGCGTTTACGCTGCCCACCCGACAGCTTGTCGACGCGGGTGCCTGCGTGCTCGGTCATCTCGAGTTCGTCGAGCACCCGCGAAATGACCTGGTGGCGTTCTTGTTCGGTGGTGTCGGGCGGCATTCGCAGTTTGGCCGCGATGTTCAGCGCCTGGCTGACGGTGAGCCCGCGGTGCACGACGTCCTCCTGCGGCACCATCCCGATTCGACTGCGCAATGACTCGTACTCGGCGTGCAGATCGCGTCCGTCGAACTTCACCGCGCCGCTCGTCGGCCGCCACACCCCCACGATGACCTTCAGCAGCGTGGACTTACCCGAGCCGGATGGCCCGATCACCGCGGTCAGCGCACCCGGGCGGACGGTGAGTGAAACCCGGTCGAGCAGCGTCACACCGCCGTCGTCGAGTGTCAGGCCGACGTCGCGAACCTCGAGACCGCCTGTGGTGGTTGCGGGTTCGCTTCTACGCACGAGTTCGCCTGCGGCGAAGACGAAGTCGACGTTGCCGATCGTGACGACGTCGTTTTCCTCCAGCACTCTCGACTTGATCCGCTCACCGTTGACGAAGGTGCCGTTGACGCTGTTCGCATCCTGGATCTGCACACCGGAAGGCGTGGTCACCAGGGTGGCGTGATGCCGCGACGCCAGCATGTCCGAGATGCCGATGTCGGCGTCGGCGGCACGGCCGATCGTCACCGTTCGCACGTTGGGTCGCTTCGTGTCGACCGTCGGCCGTTCGTCTGGTGGCGGACCGAGTTCGAACGTCAGCGCAGGGCCCTCTGCGTTTCCAAGATGGAGGACGGTGCTGTCGTTGACCGGTGCCGCCATCACCCGCTCGGCTTCGGCGAACACTCCATTGAGGCTGTCGTTGTCGAGCGCGGCCCATTGCCCGTCGACGCACCGCAGGATCACGTGGGCCCGCGAGATCGCCGGGTGCGGGATACGCACATCGGCGCGGACATCGCGGCCCACGATGACGTCTCGGCCGGGTGGGAACGTGCGCCTGACGTCACCCGAGCAGACGGTGACCATGGGCGGCAGCGGCTGGCTCATCGATTACAGAGCCAAACCGCGCTAGTCGGCCGTGTGGACGATCAAGATGTCGATCCGTGCTTTACGGGCGACTTCGGCGGGCACCGAACCCAGCAGGCGTCCCGCGACGGAATCCATGCCCACGTCGCCGACAACGAGCAGATGCGCGTTCACCTCTTCGACCAGAGCCACGAGCGCGGGAACCGGCGCACCGGGTATCGCGCGCTCTTCGATGCTCTGAGCTCCTGCCGCTCCTGCTTTGTCGCGCGCCTCGCGAAGAATTCCGTACACCGGCGCGTTGCCGTGCAATATGTAGCCTTCGCCGCCGAGGGCGTCCGCGGCCTTGGGGTCGGTTACATGGTCGTGCGACGGCACCCGCGACCAACCGCCCTTCTCGTGCTCTTCCACGTGCGCACTAGCGATGATCAGCTTCGCGTTTTCCGCTGCGGCGACCTCTGCTGCGCGCACCACCGCGCGCATAGAGGACTCCGATCCGTCGGTTCCGACGATTACGGTCCGATATCCGTCCACGCCGAGACGCTAACTCCGGCTCGCCGACAGTGGGCCGGATTTGAAACTCTTGCCTTACTTGCCGTTGCGCTCGCGGTGCTTGCAGCCCGGCCAGCAGCACGGTCTGCGCATGCCTTCCTCCAGTTCTTCCTGCGTTCGACGGATGCGGCGCTCGCGCGTCTTTTCCTGCTTGGCGTCTTCGACCCAGCAGATGAACTCGTTGCGCGCCAGCGGCGTGATGTCCTTCCACGCCGTGAGCGCGGGGGAGTTGCCGACCAGTGCGGCTCGCAGGTCCGCGGGTAACTTGTGCACGACGCCGCCCGGCACTCGCTGGCTGCTCACGAGGTCAGGGTAGCCGCCGACGGTTCGTCTGTGCCTCTGTCGCCGCCCATGTTCTCGGCGAGATCACGCAGTCGTGCCTCGCAGGATTCGAGCACGCCGAGATCCACGTCGGCGGCACCCGGCCTGCCGTTGCGATATTCGAAGGGATTGTCGATGTCGCGGATCATGACGACCAGGTAGGAGAGCAGGTAGGTGATCACACCCACCACCAGCAGCGTCGGGGCCAGTTGCCCGATCTGGGTGATCAGCAGGAGAACGAGAATCATCACCCCGGTGGCCTCGGCGATCAGATAACCGGCCGACACATACGACGTGCGCCGGATCGTGTCCATCCTGAGCACCAGCTTGCGGATGGTGGCCTGCTCGCTTTTCAAGCGAGTTGTGAAGCCGGCCTGAATCTTTGGGGCGAAGACGATGAAGTAGGGATTGAGTCGCCGAAGCATGGCCAGCACGTCGTCGTAGCCGTCATTGTGCAAGAGCCATCGGCGAATCGACCCACTGATGTCGGCCAACAGCGAGAGGCACTGACGGGCCTCGGGCAGGTTGAGCTCGGCGTCCATGATCAGGCACTCGTCGGCGATCGAGTCGAGGCCGCCAGCCACCTCGCCGGGGAGTCGTTCGGCTTCCTTGAAGTCGGCGGCGGTGCCGCTGAGGATGAACCCGACGATGAAGACCTCGGCGGCGATGACACCGGTGAGCAGCGGACTCAGTTCGAGGTGCTTGAGCGGGCTCAGGTCGTACAGCCATTTGAGGACGATCATCGCCAGCGCCACCGGAAGCGCCTGCAGAAGCAATCGGGGATTACCGCGAAATACCCGTGTCATGTCAAAAGAGTGCCTCTTCCAGCTGGCTTTTTTACCGATTTCGCGCGGGCGACGGCGCAGATGGGCCGGCCCGCCACGGTGTAGGTGACGGGCCGACTACAGCTCTCTGCTGAACTGTAGAGTCGCGGACCATTTGGACTCCGCAGAGCACATTAGGGAGAGACGGGGCGCAGAGAAATCGGGTGTTTCCCTACTTTTTGGACGACGACCTAGATTGGACGGTCGTGACGACAGTGACGACATTGCACGACGCGGGCATCCGCGGCTTCGCCTCGGACAACTACTCGGGTGTGCACCCCGACGTGCTCGCCGCGATCGCCGCGGCCAACGACGGACACCAGATCTCCTACGGCGAGGACGTCTATACGAAACGGCTGCAAGAGGTGTGCGCACGGCACTTCGGGCAGGGCGTCGAGGCGTACCCGGTGTTCAACGGCACCGGTGCCAACGTCGTCGGCATGGTGTCGATGCTGCCTCGTTGGGGTGCGGTCATCTGTGCCAGAACGGCGCACATTCACGCCGACGAGGGCGGGGCGCCGGAGAAGGTTGCGGGCATCAAGCTGCTGCCGATCGCCACGGCGGACGGCAAACTCACGCCGGATCTCATCGCCGAGGAGGCCTGGGGGTGGGCCGACGAGCACCGGGCGCAGCCGATGGTTGTCTACATCACGCAGTCCAGTGAGCTCGGAACCGTCTACACGGCCGACGAAGTGCGGGCCATCACCGACTACGCGCACACGCGCGGGATGCGTGTCTTCATGGACGGCGCCCGCCTGTCGAACGCCGCCGCGACGCTCGACCTGCCGCTGCGCGCCTTCACGACCGACGCAGGCGTCGACGTCCTCACCTTCGGCGGTACGAAGAACGGCGCGCTCGGCGCCGAGGCAGTCGTCGTGCTCGATGGCCACGCGTCCGACGGGCTGATCCGGTTGCGCAAGACCATGATGCAGCTCGCGTCGAAGATGCGGTTTGTCTCGGCTCAGCTGCTCGCGCTGCTCGACGGCGATCTGTATCTGCGCACTGCGCGGCACGCCAATGCGATGGCTTCGCGCCTGCGAACGCAGATGGAGGCAGGCATCGCCGAGGGCAGCATCCGCGGTGTCGAGTTCACCCAACCGACCCAGGCGAACGCCGTGTTCGCCCGCCTTCCTTCGGGCGTCGCCGACCGGCTGCGCGAGTGCTTCCGGTTCTACGACTGGGATGCCGCAACGGGTGAGGTGCGCTGGGTGTGCAGTTTCGACACGAAGCCGCAGGACGTCGACGCGTTCGTCGCGGAGACCGCCAGGCTGACGAGGGCTGGGTGACGTCAGAGACGCCAACCCAACCCACGGCTTCCTACTTGGTTACTGCCCGTTGGTCGCGATCTCGACTTCGGCGGTGGCCTGGATGAGCGCCAACAACTCCTTGTCCAGGCCAGGCGAGAACTCTTCGCGCCGTTCCGGCGCGATGGTCATCGGGAATCCCTCGGGCATGACCGCGGTGCTGAGCTCAGTTCCGTCATTCGACGGAGATGCGCCCCGGTACAGCTTCGACGCCTGACTCTCATCGTCGGCGCTGAAGGTGTACTGGATGCTCTGCAGACCCAGATCGATGAGTTTCTTGACCTCCGGGAACTGCTCGGCGTTCGTCTTGGGGATCGGCAGTGCCGCGCCCCAGTTGACTCCCAGGCTCTCCAACGCCTTCGCGAACGCATTCTCATGCGCCTGGTCGCGCACGATCAGATACGCGATCGTCGAGCGGGCGGTCTTGTTGTCGGTCATCTCGTAGATCCGGCATTTCTGCAGCCGTCCCGTGGACTCCAACATGAGGTTGTACAGCAGGTCCAGCACCAAGTTGCCGCTGTTGTACACATAAGAGCCGCTCCAGGGATTTCCTGCCGCATCGACCGGAAGCGCACCCTGTGCCCCCACCAGGTAGTGATGAATGTTGCTGGTATCCAACGCGATCTTGAGAGGCGTCGCGCCGCCGGCGCCCGGCTTGTCGACGGCATCGGTCTTCTTGCCCACGTACTCGGGGGAGCCGTCGAGCAGGCGGGAGATGGTGGTCCCGATCAGTTCGACGTGGCTGATCTCCTCGGTGCCGACACCCTGCAAGAGATCCTTGTAGGGCTTCGACGCCGCGTCGCCACGGAAGTTGATGCTCTGGAACAGGTACTGCATCATCGTCCGCATTTCACCGAACTGGCCACCGAGACCTTCTTGGAGTGCGTTGGCAGCAGCTGGATCTGGCTCGTCGACGACGATCTCATTGATGAGCTGTTCAGTGTGTAGGTACATGATTCTCCTGGATGACGTAGATGACCTCGATGTCGCGCCGGATGAGTCGCGAGTGCCAGGTGCTCAGAATGGGACCCGGGTCACACACGGGGCTCCGGGTCTGGAAGCTACGGCCCCGGTGAGTTACCCCAGTGATGGGCGCGCAAACGCCCTTGGGAATGGCCATTTTTCGATTGACGACCTCGTCACACAACCGGTGGCCTGCGGGTCACTTGGGTACTCAAAGTCCACGGCGCTTTTCGCGCCGATCCAATGATCTCAACGCCGAAGGGGCGATCTTTAGTGACTATGAACGGCACCAGCACTTTGCTGGCGCAACTCCGAACTGTTCTCGACCTGACCAATACCGAGATCCAGGTCGCCGAGACCCGGGTGGCACAGGCCCGCACCGAAGCCGTCCGTCGCGAGCTGACTCAGAATGCGGCGAACGGCCGTACCCGCGCTGAGGCCATCGAGAGCGCAATCCGCAACCTCGGCGGTCTTCCTGACGTCATCGGCCCCCTGCTGGGCCGTGCCGCAGCAGCGGTGAAAGCGATGACCGAGCAGGCGCAGCCGTTCGGCGAGGCGCTTCTCGGAGACCTTGCGCTGGAGCACCAGCTTCTTGACCGGGCCCGCTACGTCAAGGCTCTCGCGGTCGCGGGAAGCAACTCAGATATCGAAAAGCTGGCCGACCGCCTGATCGTGGCGCACACCGCGACAGTCGAGTGGCTCACCACTGTGCTGGCCGAGGATGCGCTCGGCGGTCCGGCCGCGCTGCAGCGCACCCCGATACAGACAGCGACCGGCGTTGCAGTCAAATTGGTGAACGTGCCGATGTCATGGTCAGCGCGCAGGCTTGATCGTGCGGTGGAAACCGTGCGCGCGGCTCCGCCGGCTATCGGCGAGTTGCTGAGCCGTGGTGCCCACGCAGGTGATGTCGCGACCAAGGCGCTGAGCGCGTCACGCGACGCCGCGCTGGCAACCGCGGAGCGGATCACTCGGCGCGAGGGCGCGGACCAGGCCGCCGACGCACTTCACTCGATGCGCAGCGCCGCGGGCGTGCTCGAGGCGGACGAGCTGCCGATCACGGGCTATGACGCGTTGAACGTGTCCGAAGCGGTTGCCGAGATCAAGGAACTGGCCACCCCCTCCGATGTTCGGGCCATCATGGCCTACGAGGAGGCGCACAAGAACCGGCACGGTGTCGTTTCCGCTGCCCAGACGCGCGTCGCGGCTATCGCGCAAGAGGTCGTCGGCATCAGCTGACCGGGCCGGGCGCCAAGCCCTGTCCACAACGTGAATATCCCCGCGGTCTATGGAGGCCGCGGGGATATCGCTTTCTGGTGGTCGTTTCCGACCGAGCCGCAGGGGTATTCGATGCCTTCACATGCGGGCGGCGAGGGGCTCTGCCCGCCACACCTACCTGGAAGGGACGTTGCGATGAAGGCAGTCACCTGGCACGGCAAACGGGACGTACGCGTGGATACCGTCCCCGATCCGAAAATAAAAGAGCCGACCGACGCCATCATCGAGGTGACGTCGACCAACATCTGCGGGTCCGACCTCCACCTGTACGAAATCCTCGGCGCCTTCATGAATCCGGGCGACATCCTCGGCCACGAACCGATGGGCGTCGTACGCGAAGTCGGCCCGGAAGTCACCAACCTGGCGGTCGGCGACCGGGTGGTGATCCCATTCCAAATCTCGTGCGGCAGTTGCTACATGTGCGATCAGCAGCTCTTCACCCAGTGTGAGACCACCCAGGTCCGCGACCAGGGGATGGGTGCCGCGCTGTTCGGCTACTCCGAGCTTTATGGCCAGGTGCCGGGCGGTCAAGCCGAGCTGCTTCGCGTTCCGCAGGCTCAGTTCACCCACATCAAGGTCCCGGACGGTCCACCGGACTCACGGTTCGTCTATCTCTCCGACGTATTGCCGACCGCATGGCAGGCCGTCGCCTATGCCGATATCCCCGACGGTGGCTCGGTGACCGTGCTGGGGCTCGGACCGATCGGCGACATGGCGGCCCGTATCGCAACACACCTCGGCTATCAGGTCATCGCCGTGGACAGGGTGCCCGAGCGGATCGCGCGGGCGCAGGCCCGTGGCGTTCACACGATCGACCTCGACGAACACAGCGACGACCTCGGCGACGTCATCCGCGACATGACCGCAGGTCGTGGCACCGACGCGGTGATCGATGCAGTCGGGATGGAGGCGCACGGCTCGCCGGTTGGCAAGTTCGCGCAACAGATCACCGGACTTCTGCCGGACGCGATCGCCAAGCCGATGATGCAGAAGGCGGGCGTCGACCGGCTCGGCGCGCTGTACTCCGCTATCGACATCGTCCGCCGCGGCGGCACCATATCGCTCATCGGCGTGTACGGCGGGATGGCCGACCCGCTTCCGATGCTGACCCTGTTCGACAAGCAGATTCAGCTGCGGATGGGTCAGGCGAACGTCAAGAAGTGGGTCGACGACATCATGCCGCTACTGACGGATGATGACCCCTTAGGCGTCGATTCCTTTGCAACGCATACGTTGCCGCTCGACGAGGCGCCACACGCCTACGGCATCTTCCAGAAGAAGCAGGACGGCGCCGTCAAGGTCATCCTCAAGCCGTAGTGTGTTGGCGGTTCGGTCGCTACGACTTGCGCTTCTGCTTCTCGGCGGCGGCCAGTTGCTCGACTCGATCCGCCTGCGCGCGCTTGCGTGCAGCCGAATTTCGCTTCGCCTGAGCGTCAGTGATTTTGGCCTTGGCTGCTTCGGCGGCTCGTTTCTCCTCCGCACGAATCTTGGCTTCTTCCTGACGCTTTGCCGTCTGCGCGGCGTTAGTGCGCTGCGCCGCGAAGTCATCGGCCCGCTTTTTTCCCGCAGCGGTACGCTCCGCGGCGGCTTTGTCAGCCGCGCGCTTACGTTCCGCGGCGGTGATACGTGCGTCCACCGCTTCCTGCTCGGTTGCGTCGCGCGCCTCCTTGATGTCGGAGACGACCTCGTCGTGGGCGGCGTCCAGGTTGGCGTCCGCCTGTTCGCGCTTGGCGTCCGCCTTGGCATCAAGCTTGGCGGCCCGGCTGAGAGCATCGCTGCGCTCGACGAGCGCCGCTCCTCGTTGGCTCAGCCGTGGGTCGCCGAGCAGGTTGCCGACGACCGCATCGATAGATCCCAGCGAACGCTCGTAGAACAGCCGAATGGGCGCTTCCTTGTAGAATCGGGCGGCCATCTGATCTTCAATCAGCTGGAGCGGAATCCGGGCGATCTGGTACTGAAAGCGCAACGCCGCGAACGGGATTTCTGCAATCTTCATCTGGTACTCCTGTTTTCGCCGGTGCTCAGGGCAGGTCGGCTTGGTTGGTCGAGGTGTCGGCCTGCCGCCTGATGCGATCGGCTTCTTCTTTCGCGCTTTCGGCTTCTTGAACCGAGTTCCGATGTTCTGCGGCGGCATCGACGGCTTCCGCGGTCGCGGCATCGATCTCGTCGCGCTCGGCGTCCTTCGCCTGCTGCACTTTGAGCTGTGCGTCGAGTTCAGCCCGCGTCTTGGCCTGTTCGGAATCGCGCTGCGCAGCGTGCTCCACCGACCGCTTTTGTGCGGCCTGGTCGTTGCGCACGTTGTACTCCGCAGTCCGTGTCTTGTCGTTCACCGCGGCTCGCTCCTGCGCGCCTTCCTTCCGGGCTTCTGCGGCCTCGAGGCGAGCCTGCTCCGCCTCGGCGTCGGCAACTGCTTCGACACTGTTGGCGTCCATTCGATCGCGGGCCTGGGTCTGCTCCAGTTGGCCCTCGGCGGTCAGCGAGTCGTTGCGTGTTATCGCGCCGACAACTTCCTTCGCCTTGCCTTTCATCGAGTCGATCAAGCCTTTTCGCGCCTGACCGGACGTGTCATGCTCAGACATCTGACCTCCTAAAATGCGTCAATCGACGACTCCGACCGGAGCGTGCGATGGGTTCGTTTGAATCGGTCCATGGCGACCTGAACGGTCTGCGGACCAGCTAGCTCTAGTCGTGAAGCGCGGCCCGCTATGGGTCACAGGGGCGGCTTCAGCTCGCAGCCATCAGTTACCCGGCGTCGATGTGGTCAAACCTCGCGCGCCGGTTACGAGTCACACGAGTTCTGGTGCCCGCACCTGTTGTCTCAGACGATCGAGGGAACGCGCGAGGAGTCGCGAGACGTGCATCTGCGAGATGCCCAACTGCGTCGCGATTTGCGTCTGCGTCATGTTCTCGAAGAACCGCAGCCGCAGGACCGTCTGCTCGCGTTCGGGGAGTGCGGAGAGCAGCGGGCGCACCGTCGCGACGTCGAGCACCTTGTCCAGGTTGGCATCGATATCTCCGATTGTGGTCATGACCGAACGTCCGTCGTCCGAGTCGCCTCCGCCCTTCGGGGCGTCAGATGACAGCGTGGAATAGGCGCTGGACGCAATCTGTCCCTGTACGACGTCATCCCGGTCGATTCCCAACTCGGCGGCGATCTCGCTGGCGGTGGGTGCCCGGCCCAACCGGTGAGACAGTTCCTCGCGTGCTCTTCTGAGTTGTGAGTTGAGATCCTTGAGCCTGCGAGGGACCTTGACCGACCAGCCGTGGTCACGGAAATGTCGGCGAACCTCGCCCATGATGGTCGGTACGGCGAAGGCGATGAACTCTGCGCCGTTGTCGACGTTGTACCGGTTCACCGCGTTCACCAGGCCCACGCGGGCAACTTGGACGAGGTCTTCCAGCGGCTCACCGCGGTTCTTGAACCGGCGCGCGATGTGGTCGGCCAGAGGCAGGCATCGCTCGATGATTGCCTCCCGTCCTCGGCGGCATTCGACCGAATTGGGATCGAGGCTCGCGAGACGGCGAAACTCCTCTGTGACGTCGGCGTATTCCAACCTTGTTTCTGTCATGCGGGCAACTCTCTCTACGCCGATCCGGAAAACGGACGGCTCGGAGCTGAACCAGCAATATGCGGCGAGACTTCGGCAAAGCTCGCAGCCTGTTGAAGGGTTACCCGTAATAGCGGGTTTTCAACCGTTGTAGGGCGACCGTTCACCCGCGGGCAGGAACGCCCAAAGCCAGCACCGCCGCATCATCCTGCACGCCGGCGCCGAGGCCTTCGAGTAGGCGGCGGGCCGCGTCGACGATCGCCGACGCCGTCGACGGGGAGTGTGCTTTGGCAAAGCCAAGCAGTGCACCCTCGTCGTCGTAACGCTCGCGACCGATTCCGGTGCTCGCCTCTGTCAGCCCGTCTGTGTACAGCATCAGCGTGTCGCCGGGCCCGAGACGAAACCGGCTGGCGACGAAATGTGGCTCTTCGGTGATGCCCACCGCCTGACCGCCGACGGTATCGGCATAATAAGCGCTGCCGTCGGCATAGAAAAGCAGAGGCGGGGGATGCCCTCCGCTGGCAAGTTCGACGTCAAATCCGTTGTCGCACTGCGTCATCTTGCCGTATATCACCGTGCTGAACCGATTGCGGGCGACTCGTATCTTTTGGTTGATCACGCTGTTCAGATTGTGTAGCACCTGCACTGGGTCGTCATCGAAAACGGCCGCAGCTCGCAGCGTGTACCGGACCAACCCGGTCACCACGGCTGCTTCCACACCTTTGCCCGCCACGTCGCCGAGAAAGAAGCCCCAGGTGGTGTGGGACAGCGGGAAGAGGTCGTAGAAATCGCCGCCGACGTCGTCGTCGGACGCTGTGAAGAAATAGTCGGCGGCGTCCAGGCCGTCCGGCGGTGAGAGGAGTGGCGGGAGCAAGGACCGCCGCAACGTGTCGGCGAACGCTCGGGCTCGCACCTGCTCTGTCTGCGCTTGTTGGCGGGCCGCCAGGAGCTCTGCCTCGTAGGCGCGGCGGTCTGATGCGTCGACGACGGTGATTTGCAGCAGTTCCGGCGCACCGTCGGCGCCCGTGGTGACGTTCGCGGTGAGAAACATCGGCAACCGGGTCCCGTCGGCGGCGACCACGTCGACGGTGACACCGTTCAGATCGCCTCCCATGCTCAACAACGGGCCAAAATGGGTGTCATAGAGAATTCGTCCACTTACCGCCAGTAGATCGCTGAAAACCTTGCCGCACAACGCATCCGGTTGATACCCCAGCCAACGAGCCAGCGTCGAATTCGCGCGGATGATACGGCCGTTCGGATGAGCGATGAGGTGGCCGCTTGGAGCGCTGTCCCAGAAGCCGTCGACGCCGCGATCCGTCACAGGGCCCGCGCGAAAGCCGCGACGGCCGAGGCGGTTGATTCGGGGGCGCTGACGTGCGGACAGTGTCCGGTCACATTCAACGTGACCTTCTGGCTGTCTGGAATGTGAGCGTGAACATATGCGCCGACCTCGCGGGGGGCAATCGCGTCCTGACTGGACTCGATCACCAAGGTCGGTACCGATATCCGGGATAGGTCGGCGCGATTGTCCGAGAGGAATGTGGTGCGTGCGAACACCCGGGCATGGTCGGGATTGGTCCGGCAGAACAATTCGGCGAGCTTGTTCTCCAGATCGGGCCGGTCGGGCGTGCCCATGATGACCGGCGCCATCGCTCGAGACCAGCCCAGGTAGTTCTGCTCCAGAGATTGCAGCAGCTCGTCGATATCAGCCCTCGAAAAGCCACCCCGGTAGTCGCCGTCATCGATGTAACACGGTGACGGCGTCAGCATGATCAGCCTGGAAAACCGGCTGGGGTCGGCGATGGTCGCGAGCGCGCCGATCATCGCGGATACGGAATGCCCGACGAAGACGACGTCCGTCAGGCCGAGTCCTTCGACGATCTCGAGGATGTCCGCTGCGTATCCGGAGAGGTCTGAGTATCTGGTCGGATCCCACGCCACCGGATCTGACGACCCGGAGCCGACAAGGTCGATGAGGACCAGGCCGAAGTCGGATCTCAGGTGGTCGACGACGGGACGCCAGAGGTTCTGGTCGCAGCCGAAGCCGTGCACCAAAAGGATCGTCGGGCCGCTGCCTTCGTCGACGATCGTGATGTTGTGCTTGGCGTAGACATCCACCACATCAGCCTATGCCTGCCGGATATCCGTCGGTTTCACACCGAAGAGGGCCGTCTCATGCGGCCCTCCTTGGTGTTCCGCCAGGTCAGGGCTGGGTGGAGTAACGCCGCAGGAATGCGACGGACCACACCACGCCGAGGGCGGCGATCGCGCCCCACCACACGAGAGACAAGACCAGCCAGAAGGGGGAGTAGCCGAAGCCGGAGAGCGTCACCGCGGCGACGACCGCCCAGAAGATCTTCCACAACGCGAAGAAGGCGGCGAGGCCGGTGAGGATGCCCATGACGAGGGCGCGATTGCGATCCATGCTGTTGGCCGCGTCCTGAATGCGGGTGAGGAGGGTGCTCATTGGTCGGTTCCTGTTCGTCTTTCGGCGCCGGGTTGGCGTCGTGATGGCGTAAGTACATCCAGCCGCGGTGACTACCGATCCCAAATATCTGTTCGCCACGGGTGATAGCCGTCGGGACGGCCCGCGGCGAGAATGACACCGGCGACAAGGAGACGGCATGGGCAGTCCGGCATCGGTGACCACGGCATCGTCGGTCTTGGAGCGGCTCCCCGTCAGCCGCTGGCACTGGCGACTGGTGGTCATCGTCGGCATCGGCACGTTCTTCGACCTGTACGAGGTGTTCCTCGGCGGCGTGCTCGCGCCGGTGCTGGCGAAGGAATGGGGTCTGGGCACGGTCGGCAAGTCGATGGTGATCGCGGCAGGCTTCGCAGGCATGTTCATCGGTGCCAATGTGCTGTCCATCGCAGCGGATCGGCTTGGCCGTCGCCGGGTGTTCATCCTCAACCTGCTGGTGTATTCGGTGTTCTCGTTCGCCGCCGCTTTCTCGCCGAACATCGAGACGTTCCTCGTGCTTCGCGTCATCGCGGGAATCGGGCTTGGCGCGGAGTTGGTGCTCGTCGACACCTACCTCGCTGAGTTTCTCCCGGCGAAGTCGCGCGGCCGGATGACGGCGTGGGCGTACACGATCGGCTTTATCGGGGTGCCGCTCGCGGCGCTGCTCGGCGGCAAATTGGTTGCCCGCCATGAGCTTTTCGGCATCGAGGGGTGGAGGTGGCTGCTGCTGTTCGGCGGTCTCGGAGCAGTCTTCATCATGGCCGTGCGGACCATGCTGCCGGAGTCGCCGCGCTGGCTGGAGAGCCGCGGCCGCAACGCCGAGGCCCGTCAGGTCGTCGAGCCAGCAGAGCGCCCAGGTGTGGTTGTTCGCGGCAGCTCTGATTGCCGTCGGGGCGGTGCTGTACCTCCTCGCGCGGACGACGACGCGACGTGAAACGCCCGCCGCCGCACGCGAAGACGAATCCGTCTAGGCAGTGGCCGCCAGCGCCTTGGCGTCCTCGTCGGCGAACGTGTCCTCGAGTGCCAGCGGCGAGTAGTCGATGTCGATCTCTTCGAGCGGGCGACCCCGCGCGCTGCCGATCGTGCCGAATCGCCGCATCCCCTTGTCGGTGGCATACTCCGACATCTCTTCCTGCGTCAGACCGAAAGGAACATCGGCATACAGCCCGAAACCGTCGTCGCTGTTGCGCAGCGCCAACGGAATCAGCTCATTCATCCGAGCCTCGAACACCGACCAGTTTGCGTCGTCAGCGGCGACGTGGCGCCGGCAGGTGAAGGTGCCCCATGCCATGTGACGCCGCTCGTCGTCACCGATGCGGCGAATGATCTCCTGCATGCCAGGGAGAATGCCGCGGTCCAGGCAAATCCGGTGCCACGCATAGTATCCCGTCAGCGCCATCATGCCCTCGATGATGTGGTTGTACGTCACCGAGGCGCGCACCTGCGCGGCAGGCGAGGCGTCGGACGACAACGCCTCGAGTGAGCTCGGGAGCTCCTCGTAGAACATCTGCCGGTATGCCGGAAGGTCATCGAGGTAGTGGTGCAGGTCTTCGGTCAGGCCGACCGCGTCGAGCCACAGACGGAACACCTGCGTGTGCTTCGCCTCTTCGAAAGCGAATTGCGTCAGGTACATCTCATCGGCGAGGCGTCCCTCCGCGCGCATGGCCGCCATGAACGGCTGGATGTCCTGGGTGACGGCTTCCTCACCGGCGATGAACTGAGCACACAGTCGTGCGGCATAGTCGCGCTCTAGTTCGGTGAGCGATTCCCAATCCTCGCGGTCGCGCGAGAAGTCGATATCGGCGGGATTCCAGAACTTCGCATTGCCGCCGGCGAACAGCTTCATGGGCAGGCTGGCCCAGTTGAGGCCACCTGCGTCGAGTGTGGCTGAGTTCTTCCGTGTCATCTGTTGACCTCCTTGGTCATTCGGGCTGGGCTGTTGGAAGCGAATGCGTCGGCGAGGACGGCGACCAGCCTGCGCACGGCGAGTGCGGGCTGTTCCGGGGTGGGGTCGTCGAGCCCCAGCACGGGATCCATCCCGCGCACGTACGGCGCGAGCGCCATGTGCGGGAAGATCATCAGGAGAAGCGACAGGAACGCGTCGGTGTCGCAGTCTGCGCGTAGATCGCCGCGTACATGGGCGTCCCGGACGAGCGGTCGCAGCACATCGAGGTAATGGCGATGGATCACCGCCCGCACACTGACACGGGCATCGGTGTCGACCTCGAAGCTCGACGCGGCGTGCAGCGCGCGGTCCTGCGGGTGGTCGGCGTAGTACGCCACCCACGTGTCGAGCAGGTCGGTCAAGAACTCGAAGAACGGCCGACCCGGGTCGAGTTCGCGGATGCGGTCCTCCATGAACGAGCGCACCCGCTGGCTGCCGATGTCGGCGATGTATGCATACAGATCGCGTTTGTCGGCGAAGTACTGGAACAGGCTTCCCTTGGCGACCCCCGCCCGCCGCGCGATGACGTTGAGGCTGCCTTGCGAGAAGCCGTGCGCGCCGAACTCGGCCTCAGCGGCTTCGATCACGGCGGCGCGCCGATTCGGATCGACGCGAGCCCATGTCACTGTTGGCATCGGGTCCTCCCAGGGGTCGATGACCACTGGTCATAATACTGTGAGCCACGTCACGGTCAAGGCCCTTTGTGCTGGGAAGCCCTTCCGAAGCCCTCAGCTGGTCAGCACCATGCACGCCGCGATCGGGCCGCCGCCTGCCGCCGCGACAGCCACCTCGGGCCGCCGAGCCAGTTGACGGTCGTCTGCCTGGCCCCGCAGCTGTAGGCACGCCTCGTGCAGTAGCCAATAGCCGTGCATTCGCCCCGCGGACAGTTGACCGCCATAGGTGTTCAGCGGTAGCGCGCCGTCGAGGGCGATCCGCGTCGCCCCTTCCACGAACGGGCCCGCCTCGCCGTCGGCGCAGAACCCCAACGCCTCCAACCATGCGAACGTCAGATACGTGAAGCCGTCGTAGAGTTCGGCGACGTCCACGTCCGATGCCGTGAGATCCGTCCGCGACCACATCTCGGCGGCCGCTTCCACCGACGCCATCTTGGGGAAGTCGTCGCGGTGAAACCACCCTCCCGACCCGTAGGTCCCGCCGATCGCCTCCACCGCCACAGGACGATTCGGGCAGTCGGTGCCGTAATCGGCGTGCGACACCACCAGCGCGATGGATCCGTCGATCGGCACGTCGCAGTCGAAGAGCCCGAACGGCGTCGACACCGGTCGCGCCGCGAGGTAGTCGTCCATCGTCATCGGATCCCGGAACGCGGCGCGCGGGTTGAGCCCGGCGTTGCGCCTGCTGTTGACCGCAAGCCAGCCCAGCTGTTCCTTCGTCGTCCCGTAGAGCTCCATATGGCGTCGGCAGTGCATCGCCAGCCAGTTCGCCGCGGAGTAGGAGTGCGCGGCCACCAACTCGTCGATGTCCTCGAACGGTTTGAGCTTGCGGCGGGTTCCTGGCACGTGCGGCTCGACGGGCGGTGAGGCAAGGGGAGCCAGCATCGGCGAGGCCTCCTGGTTCATCGACCCGCCCAGCATCGCGACGGTCCGGTAGACCAGCACATGTCGCGACCGCCGCTCCGATACGGCGCGGAAGGCCGACATCACCGGGATGAGCACCCCGCCGGTGTCGAAGCCCGTCGTCCGGTCGTCCGCCTGAATCCCGAGCGCATCGAGGACGTCGGCGGGCGGGGTATCGCCGAACGTCGCGAACCCCTCGATATCCGCGGGCGTCAGCCCCGCGTCGTCGATGGCGGCGCGCACCGCCTCCATCGTCAACTCGAGGCCAGGGATGCCGGTTTTCCTGCCGATC
Source organism: uncultured Actinomycetota bacterium (assembly GCA_963756865.1). Classification (GTDB taxonomy): domain Bacteria; phylum Actinomycetota; class Actinomycetes; order Mycobacteriales; family Mycobacteriaceae; genus Mycobacterium. Next base: position 197,620 of record CAVWPQ010000003.1, read on the forward strand.
CGGGAAATGCCGAGGCCGCTGATGATCGCGTCCTTCTCGAAGTGGCTCATCGCGCTCCCCGAATGTCTATTTTTGTAATGACAGCCGATTGGACTGTACTTTCCTGGTTATGGCCGACGATGTCGCACCCGAGATTCCGGCCCGGATGCTGCCGAGGCTCGACGACCGCAACCGCACGTTCTGGACCGGCGGTGCCGACGGGCACCTCCACATCGCGTGGTGCGACAGGTGCCGGTTGTGGGTGCAACCGCCAGGCGCAGACTGCCCCGACTGCGAGGGCGAGCTGGTCTCTCGCGCGGTGTCGGGTCGAGGCAGCGTCTTCACCTACACGGTCAACTACCAGCCCTACATGCCAGGCGTGCCGGTGCCCTACGTGATCGCCATCGTCGAGCTGGAGGAGCAGGCCGACCTGCGCATAGCAACGAACATCGTGGACTGCCAACCGGATTCGGTGTACGTCGGGATGCCGGTGGAAGTGCGCTTCGAACCCCACGAGGTCGATGGCGGCACCGTCTACTTCCCGGTGTTCGCGCCGCGGTCCTAGCGGAGTGCGAAAATTCGCGGACACAGCTGGGTGTTAGGCGGCTTGGTTGTTGGGTGGTTCGGGTCCGCCGGGTGTTTGGGTGGGGTCGGTAGATCCCGGGTTGGTGTCGTTGTCGTTGTGCCGCTTGGGGTTTTGCGCTGTCGGTTCGGGTGCTGCCTGGTCGTCGGGTGGTTGTAGGAGTGCTTCGGGGCGGTGGTAGTAGTTGGTTCGGGTTTGGCCGTGGTCGAGGTGCGGGTGGGGGTGTCCATTCGCATTCGCCGTGGGTGTTGATGGTGGTGTGCCAGCCGTCGTCGTCGACGTCGCGGTTGTCGGGTCCACAGGCCAGGGTCATGTCGTCGACGTTGGTGTTGCCGCCGTTTTTCCAGTCTTTGGTGGCGTGGTGGGCTTGGCAGCCGTAGGCGCCGACGGTGCAGCACGGTTTGGTGCAGCCGCCGTCGCGGGCGATCAGCATGATTCGTTGGGCGGGTGAGGCGACCCGGCGGGCGCGGTACAGCGCCAACGCGTGCCCGGTGGCCTTGTCGAAGATGGCGAGGTGATGGTGGGCGTGGGCGCCCATCCGGATGACGTCGGCGATCGGGATTTTGGTGCCGCCGCCGGTGACGCCGACCCCGGCGCGGCTTTCCAGGTCCTGCAGGGTGGTGCGGATGATCACCGACACCGGGAGCCCGTTGAGGTGGCCGAGTTCCCCGCTCATCAACGCGATGCGCCCGATGACGAGCATCGCGTCGTGTTGGCGTTGGGCCAGGGTGCGGGTGTCGTTGTCGATCTGGGCTTGGCTGGGGGTGCCCGAGGTGCACGGTTCGCTCGTCGGCGGGGTTGCACATGCCGGGGGCGGCGTATTTGGCGAAGATCACTTCCCACACCGCCCAGGTGTCGGGGGTGAAGTTCGCCGTCGCCGCGGTCATCGCGTCGCGGCCCTGGGCTTTGGCGGTGAACCCGCGTGTGCGTTCCCGTTCGGTGTCGTCGGGTTCGGGGCCGTCCTGATCGAGCAGGAACAACCGCAGGTCGGCGGTCTCGCGCAACTCTTTGGGGCCGACGCCGACCGCGACGCGCACCAAATCCACCTCGAATTGTGACCGGGTGAGGGTGTCCACCCAGGACGGCAGGCGTTTGAGGGCGTCGCGGATCACGCTGATGTGTTCGCCGGTGATCAACCCCGCCGACTGGGCGGCGGCCACCGCGGGCAGCACCGGGGCCAGCGGCTGCCCGGTCAGGGTGGTGCGGGCGGCGAGGTCGGCGGCCTCGCCCAGCCGCCGCGACGCGTCGCCGGTGGACAGCCGCCAGCGGATCCGCAGCACCTGGTTCCAGGATTTGGCGCCCATCTCCCGCGGGGTGGTCTCGGCCTGCAACCGGGCCAACAGCCGATGGGTTTGGGTCGGCATCCGACACATCAGTGTTTCGTAGTCATCGAGCACCGACACCACCTCGGCGCGGGTCAACGCATCGAAGTCGCAGGCGGCGACAGCGTCATAGGCCGCGGCAAGGTTCGCCATCGCCTCCCGCACCACAACCACCGACATGACTCGAACATACGTGCGAACACCGACAAACAGCAGCTGCAGGATGACGTCAGATCAGACGAAGTCGGAGCCGCCGTCGACGTTCACCGTCGCGCCGGTGACATAGCCGTTGCGCTTGGACCCGAGGTAGGCGGTGATCGAGGCGATCTCCTCTGGAAGGCCTGCGCGCCCGAGGTCGCACGGCTGGTGAAAGTTGTTGTCGATCCACGTCATGACGTCATGCGGGTCGGTGGCATCGAGGCCGTCCGCGGCCAGGATGTCGGAGAGCACCTCGGTGAAACTCGCCGTCACGATGGTCCCCGGGCACACGCAGTTGACCAGGATGCCGTCCTTGGCAAGGCTCTTCGAGAGGTTCTTGGTGACGCTTGACAGTGCCGCCTTCGACGCGGTGTAGGCGACGATGCGCGGATTCTGCCGCTGAATGGAATGCGCGGAAAGCGTCACGATGCGCGCCCAGTCGGCGGCACGCAGCAGCGGCAGCGAGGCCCGAATCGAACGAACGCCGGACATCGTCCCCACATCGAATGCGGCATGCCAGTCCGCGTCCTCCATCTGCTCGAAATACCCGTCACCCGGACCGATGGTGTGAACCAGGGTGTTGAGCTGCCCCCAGCGTTCGGCGACCGCGGCGAAGCCGGCGGCGATCGAGTTCGCGTCAGCCATGTCCACGCTGATGCCGACCGCGTCAGGGGCCCCTGCCGCGCGCAGTGATTCGACCGCGGCATCGAGGGCGTCCTTGCTTCTGGCCATCACGGCTACGCTGGCTCCCTCTGCGGCAAGGGTTTCCGCGATTGCCAACCCCATGCCCTTGCTGCCGCCCGTCACAACGGCTTTCGATCCGGTGAAGCCAAGGTCCATCGTCGTCTCCTTCGTTGTCAGCTCTCGGCGACACCGAGTCCGCGCAGACAGAAGCGCAGGACGTGTTCGCGGATGTCGGCACGTGCGCAATCGCCTGCCGCCCACTGCCGTTCGGTGTTCGCCCATACCACGCCCTGAATGGACTGCGCTTCGGTCACCGGGTCGATATCGTGGAACAGACCCTGCTCGCGCCCGCGCTGGAGTTGCTCGATGAGCGGTTCGAGCATCGCGGCGTAGGCGGGCGCGATGAGCTCGGGGGAGGCGAACATCTGGGATTGCGCCTCTGTCGAAAGGCGGCGCAGATCGGACTTGATTTCGTCGTCGAACGCCAGGTCCAGTCGGGCGTCGACCCAGGCCGTGACCGCCTCGATCGGATCGGCTGCGTCGGCCATGCTCTTTCGCAGCCTCCGCATCTCGACGTGGGCCATCTCGAGGAAGACAGCCGCGACGAGTTGGTCCTTGGAGTCGAAGTGACGGTAGAACGCGCGGGTGCTGAGCTGCGCGCGATCCAGTACAGCGGCGATGCTGAGTCCCCGGACACCCTGTTCGCGAACGGATTTCGATGCCGCGGACAGGATTGCACGGCGGACGCCCGGATCGGGTGCGAGCTTGTCCCGTCGTCGGGTGGCAGGCCGGGTCATGCGCTCGCGTCGTACGTGCTGAGGTACTCCGCGAAATGCGCGCGGACACCGTCGGGCGTCAGGCCGTAATCGGCCAGGTCGTAATCGTGGGCGCCTCGGGTGCCGGGCTTGTGCTCTCGGGCCCACAGCTCGACGGATTCGGCTGCGGCGTCGGTGAACTCCAGGCCGAGAGATGCATAGCTTGCCGCCAGCGTGTTGACGGGGTCCGATTGCAGATCGGCGAACGAGACGTCGGAAAAGCGATCGTCGCCAACGCGTTTGCGGAAATCCATTGCCCTGCGGATTCCTTCGGACCAGCTTTCGAGTTGTTCCGCGCCGAGCTCTTCTGGGTCGTCGCGGTCGCTGCTCCAGCTGCGCACGTATCGGATCAGGCTGCACACCGATCCCATGACCTTCGCCGGATCGCGATGGCTCCACATGAACTTGGCGTTCGGGTACGCCTCGACGAGTGCGTCGAGCGCGAAGACGTGTACCGGAGTCTTGAGGTGCCAGAGGGTCGGAGGGCAGTGCCATTGGAGAAGTTTGAGCACCCGGCGGTGGTAGGTGTACGTCTCGCGCATATCGCAATCCATCAGCCATGCCAGGTATCCGGGGACACGGACGACGCCGTCGAAGTGAAAGGTCCGAAAGCTCATGCCCATCAGGTCCTGGCATTCGGTCGCGGCCGTCGCCTCCGAGTTGTAGAGCGTCTTCATCAACGGGAACATCTCGTTCAGCATCTGCAGGCCCGCCTCGGCCTGTGCGATCCGCGGATCGGTGTCCTGAGTTGTCTCCTCCGGAGGGGGAGTCGGCGCTTGCGACTCCCACATCCGCAGTGAACGGAACTGGGGGTCGGCGGCCACGAGCTGGCTCAACGCCGTTGTCCCCGTTCGGGGTAGTCCGATGATGAAGAGCGGACCGCCGACGATCTCGTCGTCGATCTCGGGATGTTGGGCGTACACCTGCTCGACCTTCAGGCGCTGGATGAGGGCGTTGCTGATCGTGGCGTGCTGGATGACCCCGCCCATCTCGGACAGGTCGGCTTCGGTGTTCAATGCCGCCACCGTGCGCTCAAGGCCCTCGCGGTAGTACGGCGACCCGAAGTCGTCGAGTCCCGTCGCCGCGCGTGCGCCGCCCTCGAGTTCGTCTGCGGAGAACGTCGCCGACGAGCGCTCGCGCGAGGAGTGTGTCATCGCGCGAACCTCTCGTGCACTGCGCGCCTCCGTCGAAACAGGACGGCGGCCCGCTCGTCCGCGCTGACTCGTTTGGTGTCGACGGGTAGCGCGGAGGCGATGTCGTCGAAGGCGACCAGCCGGGCGTCGGGTACCGGCGCGGTCTCGGTACGCACGCAGCGCAGGATCATCGCGCCATTGCTGAAGCCCGCGGTGTCGAGCCAGTTGGCGACGCCGGGGTCGCGACCGCACAGCACTACCCGGACCACGCCGTCGGCATCCACCGCGGCTTGGTGAGCATTCAGGCTTGACTGATGACGGCCGTAGTGGATCGTTTCCCACCACGGGTTTCCGAGCGAGTAGCTCCAATAGACGCCTTCTGGCGGTTCGACTTCGAGGACGAGCGCCTCGTCGGGGCCAAGCTCCCAGCGGCCGATGACCGGCTTGTTCTCCGCTGCCGCACCCATGGCTGTGCGGTCGATGGGCGGCAGGAAACCGTTCGGGGGGGCCGCGGCGCCGAACTGAAGGAAGAACTGGAGATTGTCGTGAACGAAGTCGCCCAGTGCGACCAGTTGGCGCGAGACCGCGACATCCGCAGCGGGTGCCGTGGGATTGACCGCGACGGGCTCACCGAGGCGTTCGATGTGCAACCGCGACGGCGCTTCCGCGTCCCAGTCGTAGAAGAAGTGGCGCACCGTCAGCGTCGGCGCATCACCTTGGATCCGCATCCAGTTGCCCGCCTGCTCGTCGGCGGACAGCACGACCTCGAAGTCGCCGTTGTCATCCACCTCGAGCTCGTCGACCAATGCATTCGCGGTCGAGGCGATGCCGTTCATCGTCTGCAGTCCCACGTAGCGCGCCGTGCCTCGATTACCGAAAAGGCGGTAGCTTTCGCCGCCGCGCAGCGCAGCGCGGGTGTAGAGGCAGTCGGGGCATTCCATTCCCCAGGTCACGATGTCGTCGGTGCTGGTCCGTTGAACACTCAAGATGGGGTCAGGGTCGAACCGCAGCGCCTCGTCCACCCCGGCCGCCAGCAGCACGAGGAGGTGCCGCATCCCCGCAGCCTGATCGAGTCTGGTCCGGCTCACCGAATCCGAACCGACGATCTGTGCCGCGTCGGAGAGCCTGCCGAGCAGATGTGACCAGGCGGAATCCAGGTTCGTATCGGCCCCGCCGTGCTTGCCGGCAATCGTCGCTTCGGCAATCGAGCGCGGCAGCCACGCCAGCGAACCCTGTCCAGCGCTCACGTTCCGTCCACCTTATCTGAAAACAATGTTTTCGTTTAACGCCATTACTATCACAAGCGGGGGTGGAGACTGTCAATGCTTGTCACCGATCGACTGTGTTTCTCAGATGCGGCCCGCGTGCCCGTGGTACCCGGCTATCGTGGCAAACGGCCTACGCCAAGGACTTTCATGAGGTTGAGTAACTTTCTGCGAACGGCAGCCGCGGTCGCCGCGCTGGTGTGCTGCGCCGTTTACAGCGGCGGTCCCGCTTCGGCCAGCGGCATCGACACCACCGGCACGCTGCCGTTCGGGGGTCTGGACCGCACCTATGTGCTGCACGTTCCCCCAGGCGTCGAACGCCCGTCGGGTCTGGTCATCAACCTGCACGGCGCCGGCGAGAACGGCGGAAAGCAGGCCGCCGTGACGAACTACAACGCCGTCGCCGACCAGCACGGATTCGCTGTGGTCTACCCCGACGGCATCGACGGGGCCTGGGCCGACGGACGTGGCGCATCGATACCCGACCGCCAGGGCATCGACGACGTGGGGTTCCTTGCCGCGCTCGCCGACCGTCTCACCGCCGACTACGGCATCGACCCCGCCAGTGTCTACGCGACCGGTTTGTCGGCGGGCGCTTTCATGGCCACCAGGCTCGCCTGCCAGCGCGCCGACGTCGTCTCGGCGATCGCCCCGGTGGCGGGGTCACTCGGCTCCGCCTACCCCTGCGCCCCTTCTGAACCGGTCTCGGTCTTCGCAACGCACGGGATGGCGGACAACGTGGTGCCGTTCGCGGGCGGCCCGATGGTGGGACGCGGCGGAGCCAGCGACATCGTGGCTCCGCAGGAGATGGCCGCGCGGTGGCGCGCTCTCGACGGTTGTCCCGCGGCGCCCGTCGAGGATTCGCCGAGCGCAGGGGTGCACCGTTTCACCGCTGCCGGGTGTGAGGACGGCACCGAAGTCGTGTTCGTCAGCGTCGACGGCGGCGGACACGAGTGGTTCGGCGGCGCCTCGCACGCGAGCGGTCAGTTCTTCGCCGATCAGCTGCGGTAGATGTACAGACGGTAGCCTCCAACTCGATGATGGAGACGCGATGAGCGCCGGACTGTTCGGCCTCCTTGACGATGTCGCCGCGATTGCGCGGCTCGCGGCCGCGTCGGTCGATGACATCGGAGCGGCCGCCGGACGCGCTACCGCGAAGGCGGCGGGCGTCGTGATCGACGACACGGCGGTCACCCCGCAGTACGTGCACGGCATCGCCGCCGAACGCGAACTGCCGATCATCAAGCGCATCGCCATCGGCTCCCTGCGCAACAAACTGCTGTTCATCCTGCCCGCCGCGCTGCTGCTCAGTCAGTTCGTGCCGTGGCTGCTGACGCCGATCCTGATGCTGGGTGCGACATACCTCTGCTACGAGGGTGCCGAAAAGGTGTGGTCCCGCATCACCGGGCACGACGCGCACGCCGCGCCGGTAGCCGAGCAGGGCGAAGACGCCGAGAAATACATGGTGACCGGTGCGATCAGGACGGACTTCATCCTGTCCGCCGAGATCATGGTGATCGCCCTCAACGAAGTGACCGACCAGGCCTTCTTCCCGAGGTTGATCATTCTGGTCGTGGTCGCCATCGTCATCACCGCCGTCGTCTACGGCGTCGTCGCGGGGATCGTGAAGATGGATGACGTCGGGCTCAGCCTCACCCAGCGCTCATCGGCGTTCGCGCAACGCATCGGCCGCGGGCTGGTCGCCGGAATGCCCAAACTGCTCGCTGCGCTGTCGCTGATCGGCACGGTGGCGATGCTCTGGGTCGGCGGCCACATCCTGCTCGTCGGATCCGACGAACTCGGATGGCATGCACCGTACGGCGTCGTACACCACTGGGAGGAAGCCGTCCACCACGTCGGTGGCGTCGGGGGAGTACTGGCCTGGCTGACCAACACCGCGGCCTCGGCGGTCATCGGCCTGGTCGTCGGAAGCATGGTCGTCGCGGTCATGCATCTGGTCCAACGGATCAAAGGGCGCTCGCGGCAACCGCAGTGATGGAACAATCGCGGCATGACGAAGCCGGATTCGGCACGCCGCGCCGAGGACGAGCCGTCCGCCGCCGCCCCTACCCTCAACGTGGGCAGCTTCCGCTTCTGGTTCGTCGGACAACGATGGGAATGGTCCGACGAGGTGGCCCGGATGCACGGCTACGAACCGGGCACCGTCGTACCGACCACCGAGCTGCTGCTCTCCCATAAGCACCCCGACGACCGCCAGCACGTTCAGGACCAGCTTGATCACCTGCTGCACTTCGGCGGGTCGTTCTCCAGCCGTCACCGTTTCATCGACACCTCCGGTGGCCAGCACACTGTGATCGTGCTGGCCGACCGGATGTTCGACGGCAACGGCGCGGTGGTGGGCAGCGAGGGCTACTACATCGACCTGACCGACACGTTCCATCAGGCCCGACGGCAGGCCCTCGATGACTCGCTGCCGGAACTGTTCGAGGCGCGCGCGGCAATCGAGCAAGCCAAGGGCGCGTTGATGCTCGTCTACCGCATCAGCGCCGAGGCGGCGTTCGAGATCCTGCTGTGGCGTTCGCAGCAGACCAACACGAAGCTTCGTGTGCTTGCCGGTCAGGTCGTCGCCGAACTCGACACGCTCCGATATCAGCCCGACGACCTGCGGCGCGAGTTCGATCATTTGCTGTTGACGGTGCATGACCGCGTCGACACTCCTCGCGAGCGATAACGAGAACGAATTTCTTCGCCGAAACGGCGCGACCCCGCAGGTTTCGCCCCCGCCCCGACGCGCATTGACGCTTTAATGTGAGGGAAGGTGGAGGAGGTCGAATGCCGTTGTTGCAAGTCAAGCAGGACGTCCGCGCCGCGGCTGTCGTCGTCTCCGCAGACGGCGAGATCGACTCGGGCACCGTGGACATGCTGATCACCCACCTCGAGGCGGCACTCGAGGCGGCCTCGGATCATCCGACTCGTGTGCTCGTGCTGGAACTCCTGGACGTCACGTACTTCGGCAGCGCGGGTCTGAACGCCGTCCTCGGCTGTTACGAGAAGGGCGCCGCCGGCGGCGTCACGGTTCGCCTGGTCGCGAGCAACGCCGAGGTGATCATGCCGATCGAGGTGACCAAGCTCGACAACGTCCTCAAGCCCTACCCAACCGTGACAGACGCGCTCGATGAATCCGACGGGACGCGATGACCGACGACTCCGAACGCGAGTTGCCTGCCGCGGTTTTCGGCGCTGATCCCGACGTCGGCCGAGACCTCGCCCAGGTGGACTGGGCGGCCACCCCGCTCGGGCAACCCTCGGGCTGGCCGCAGAGCCTGCAGACCGCGGTGAGCATCCTGCTGTCGTCCCGGTTTCCGATGTGGATGGCATGGGGGCCGGAGCTCACGTTCTTCTGCAATGCGGCCTATCGGCGCGACACCCTCGGCCGTAAATACCCGTGGGCGCTCGGCCGTCCGGCACGCGAGGTGTGGTCGGAGATCTGGAGCGACATCTGGCCTCGCATCGACCGTGTGCTGTCCACAGAACAGGCGACATGGGATGAGGGGCTGCTGCTTTTTCTGGAGCGCTCCGGGTACCCGGAGGAGACGTACCACACCTTCTCCTACAGCCCGTTACGCGACGACGACGGACAGGTCGTCGGCATGCTATGCGTGGTCAGTGAGGACACGCACCAAGTAATCGGCGAGCGCCGGATGGCCACGCTGCGGCTGCTGGGGTCCGACCCCAGCATGATCCGCACCGAGGAAGAGAGCCTTGCGTTCGCCCACCGCCAGCTCGGACAGAATCGGCGCGACCTGCCGTTCACTTTGACCTATCTTTTCGACGAGAACGGCGACGCGCGACTGGCGGGGACGAGCGGGATCGCCGCAGGCCATCCGGTCGCGCCCGTGGTGCTGCCTGCCGACGGAGCGACCGTGTGGCCGGTGCGGCAGGCCGCGCGGGGTGAGTCGGTGGTTATCGACCTCGATGGCGCACCGTACGTGGATCTCCCCACCGGCGACTGGTCAGAGCCGCCGGTGAAGGCACTGGTGGTCCCGCTTCTGGAGCAGGGCGGCACATCACGCGGGTTCCTTGTCGCCGCACTCAATCGGTACCGCCCGGTCAACGAGGAGAGCAGCGGTTTCGTCGATTTGGCCGCGGGGCATATTTCCGCTGGCATCGGCAGCGCCCGCAGTTACCGCCATCAACAGCAACGCGCCGAGGAGCTTGCAGAACTCGACCGTGCCAAAACCACGTTCTTCTCCAACATCAGCCACGAGTTCCGCACCCCGCTGACGCTGATTCTCGACCCCGTCGCAGAGCTGCGCGGCCGCGCAAGCGGGTTTGACGAGGCAACACGCGAGGATCTGGATATCGTCTGGCGCAACGGATTACGTCTCAGCAAGCTCGTCAATACGCTGCTGGACTTCTCCCGGATCGAGGCAGGCCGCTCGCAGGCCCGCTATGAACCCGTCGACCTCGCCGCGGTGACCGCCGAACTGGCCAGCGTCTTCCGGTCCGCCGTCGACCGCGCCGGGCTGGAATTCGTTGTCGACTGCCCGGCGCTGGACGAACCGGTCTACATCGACCGCGACATGTGGGAGAAGGTCATCCTCAACCTGCTGTCGAATGCGTTGAAGTTCACCTTCGACGGCTCCATCCGTGTTCGGGTGCGCGCCGACGGCGGCAACGCGGTCGTCACGGTCGCGGACACCGGAATCGGGGTGGCCGCGCACGAGATGCCCCGACTCTTCGAACGGTTCCACCGCATCGAATCCGCACACGCGCGATCCAATGAGGGCAGTGGAATCGGGTTGGCGTTGGTCGGGGAGTTGGTCAACCTGCACGGCGGGAGCATCATCGCCGAAAGCACCGAGGGCGTGGGCACCACCTTCACTGTCCGCCTGCCGTTAGGTTCGGCGCACCTGTCGGCCGACGCGGTCGGCCCGGCAGGCGGCACGCGCGCGGCCTCTGGTGTGGCGGAGCCCTACGTGCAGGAGGCGCTGCGCTGGATTCCCGGCGACGACGATGTCACCCCCGCCGAGATGGCCGAGTCGGCGCTGAACCCCGACAACGCAAAATTGCGTTCTCCGGGCAGCGACACACCGGCGTGCGTGCTTGTCGCCGACGACAACACCGACATGCGGGAGTACCTGGCGCGCCTACTGCGCGGTGCCGGATATCAGGTCGCGCCAGTCACCGACGGCCAGCAAGCCCTGGATACGGTCCGGGCCAGCGTGCCAGACCTGGTCATCAGCGATGTGATGATGCCGCGGCTGGACGGTCTGGCTCTGGTGGCGGCGCTTCGCGCCGATCCGCGAACAGCGGCCGTGCCCGTCGTACTGCTGTCCGCCCGCGCCGGGCAGGAGGCCTCCATCGAAGGGCTGCAGGCAGGCGCCGACGATTACCTCGTCAAGCCGTTCGCAGCGGCCGAACTGCTTGCGCGGGTGCGGGCCAACATCGAGTTGGCGCGGCTGCGCAACCACCATGCACGCTGGCGCGCGGCACTGGTCGACTCGCTGCAGGAGGCCTTCTTCATCTGCGACGAGCGGGGCGCGGTCATCGAGACCAACTCCGCGTTCACCGACATCACCGGGTATGGGCCCGACGGCCTGCCTTACGAGCCGGCCTTCCCCTGGTGGCCGTCGGCCGAGACGGACCCCGAGGCGCGCAGACAGGTCGAGGACGCGTTCGCTGCGATGCTCGACGAGACCCACGGCAGCTTCACCGTCCCGATCAACCACAGAGACGGACACCGGTTGTGGGTGACCGTCACGTTCAACCACGCAGAAGACCCGGAACTAGGGCACCGTGTCATGGTCGGAACCTTCCGCGATGTCACCGCAGAGCACTACACCGTGCAACGGGAGAGCGCACTGGCCGCGCTCAACCAACAGCTGTCGCAGGCCGACACGCTCGACGACGCCGTGCGCGCTGCCGCCGCCGAGCTGCGAAGCCTGTGGCAGGCGCGTCGGGTGCTGGCTGCTACCTGGCCCGGCGATACGTCTGAACTTGTCGCGCCGCAGCTGATCTGGGTCGGCGAACCGGCGAACTGGGCAGACCTGCCGTCCGGCACCAAACAGATGATGAGGTCGCTGGCTGTAGGCGATCAGCTGATCCCTGACACGATGCGGCCTGGCGCGGCCGGCATTGCGCTCCAGCATCCACGGGGTGTTCTCGTGCTGCAGATCGAGTTGGCAGAGCAACGTCGGTTCACCGCCGAGGACAAGATGCTACTGACGGTGCTTGCCGGTCGGCTCGGCCAGGGGTTGCAGCGAGTCCACCAACTCGACCAGCAGCGAGAGACGGCTCTGGCGCTGCAGGAGGCGATACTGGGTCCCGCTCAGTTGCCAAGCGGGTTTGCGGTGCGCTATCAGCCCGCGACCCGTCCGCTTCAGGTCGGCGGCGACTGGTACGACATCGTCGACTTGGACGACGGGCGCATCGCGTTGATCGTCGGCGACTGCGTCGGGCACGGCCTGGCTGCGGCGACCGTCATGGGTCAGCTGCGAAGCGCTTGTCGCGCACTGCTTCTCGAGCGGCCGAGTCCGAGCGCCGCACTGACCGCGCTTGACCATTTCGCCGCGCGGCTTCCCGGTGCACGGTGCACCACCGCTTTCTGCGCGGTGCTCAGCCCGGACACCGGAGAGTTCGTGTATTCGAGCGCGGGCCATCCGCCGCCGATCATGGTGCACGGCGACGGCACCACGCGGTTGCTCGACGGTGCCAGGGCGACACCGCTCGGGCTGTCCTTCGACCCGTCCCGTCCAGAGCACCGCGAGACTCTGCCACCCCGCTCGACGTTGTTGCTCTACACCGATGGCCTTGTTGAGCGCCGTCGCGAAGCGTTGGACGCCGGTATCGCCCGCGCCGCTGATCTGGTGCAGGAGAACCGCGACACCGGCCTCGACGAACTGGCCCGAGAGGTGATGTCGCGGCTGGCGCCCAGCGACGGCTATCAGGACGACGTCGCCCTCGTGCTGTACCGACAACCCGCGCCCCTGGAACTGGATTTTCCCGCCGAAGCCAGCTACCTCACCGAAACCCGTGCCGCACTGAAGGATTGGTTGATTCGCGCCGGGGTGGACGCCGATCAGTCATTGAAGGTGCTGATCGCAGCGGGCGAGGCACTCGCCAACGCGATCGAGCACGGCCACCGCCACCACGCCGAAGGGACGATCAGCCTCCGTGCGACAGCCCTGGCAGACCGGTTGCAGGTGACGGTCATCGACGCCGGGTCGTGGAAACCTCCGGTGAAGGCGGCTCATCGTGGGCGTGGCATCACCCTCATGCGGGCGTTGATGCACGACGTCACGATTCAACCACTCGCCACGGGCACCACGGTGCGCATGCACGCAAGGATCGCGTGATGGCGACGCCGCTGACCATCAATGCCGACCGGCGCGGAGACGCGACCGTGTTGACCGCGACGGGAGAGATCGACCTGACCAATGTGGAGGCATTCGACGCTGCGCTCGTCGACGCCGCAGCGGAGCGCGATTCGCCGGTCACGGTCGACCTCAGGGGAATCGAGTATCTCGACAGCGGCGGCATCAACGTGTTGTTCGCCCACGCCGATCGCATTCAGGTGATCGCCAACCCGATCCTGATGTCCGTCCTGAAGATCAGCGGGCTGACCGACGTGGCGTCCGTGGAGTCCGCGGGCGACTAGCGTTGCGTCACCTTCGCCGCGAGCGCCGCCAGCTTGGCGTCCAGATCCAGTGCCGCCGCGCGAAGCGGCTCGTTCGGTTCCACCACCATCAGCGACGACGGCACCACATAGGTCAGGGCGCTTCCGTCGTCCTCCTCGGTGATCAGGAGTTCAACGGGGGCAAAGAGTCCCGCCGTCACATCGTGGCGCAGCATCGTGATCGCGATCAGCGGGTTGCCGAGTATCACCCGAAGTGTCTTCTTCTCGATGCCGGCCTTCTTGAGCCACGCGCCGTGGTCCAGCAGCGAGAACAGCATGAAACCGCTCGGCCCTGCGTGCGAACCCACCTGGCGTTCGAAGGAGTCCCAGCTGTCGAAACCGATCGCGATGTCGTTGATCGGCACCGGCTTGTCGCCGATGTCGGCGAGCAACGCGGCGACCAATTCGTCGTAGCTCCTGGTGCTGTCGTATCGCACGCGCACGCCCCCGAACGGGATCTCGGTCCTCATGCCAGCCATGCCTCTCCCTGATCGTGTGTTCCTGAGTCTTGATAACTAGACTCAGCACCGATGAGAATCTGCGTATTCCTCTCCGCGGCCGACCTCGACGAGCGCTACACGCAGCCGGCCCGCGAGTTCGGCGAACTCATCGGATCCGGCGGCCACACCCTGGTGTGGGGCGGCTCCGACACCGGCCTGATGAAGGTCGTCGCCGACGGTGTCCAAGCGGCAGGCGGCCGGCTGGTGGGAATCTCGGTCGAGCTGTTCAGGGGCGTGGCGAGAGACGACGCCGACGAGATGGTGTTTACCAGAGATCTCGCCGAACGGAAGGCGGTACTGCTCGAGCGCGCAGATGCGATCGTCGTGATGGCAGGCGGGCTCGGCACGCTGGACGAGGCGACCGACATCCTGGAGCACCGTAAGCACGGACTGCATGACAAGCCGGTGGTGCTGCTGAACACCGCAGGCTTCTACGACGGGTTGACGCTGCAGCTGCGGCGGATGGAGAGCGAGGGCTTTCTGCCTGTGCCGCTCGACGATCTGGTCCATATCACCGACGACGGGGCAGACGCGCTCGCCTACTTGGCAGGTTTGATCCGCGGCGACAGCTGAACGATTTCGGGGACCACGCTCGGGTTCTGGTGGGCGGTGATGACCAGAGACACCAACGTGTTCGCGACGTCGTTGAGGGTCGACATCTGGGCGGGAAGCTGGCCGTGCTCGACCCACGAGCGGAACAGCAGCGACAACAGATCACGGTCGGCGCCGCGCAGGATCTCGGTGTCGGCGGTCGGGCCGATACCGACCCGCACGACGGACAGTTCGGGGTGTTCGCTTCGCCACGAGTGCAGGATCTCGTCCAGCGCGGCCTTGCTGGCGCTGTAGGCGGCGACCCCGGCGCGCGGGCGGCCAACGTCGTGGCTCGACGCGATCAGCACCACACCGTTCTCGGACAGATGGGGCAACGCGGCCCGCAGCACGTTGTTGGCGCCGACGGCGTTGACCGAGAAGGCATGCACCCACGTCGTCACGTCGGTGTCCTCGATGTTCGCGAAGGGGACGACGGTGCTGGTGAACACCACCGCATCGAGGCCGCCGAGGGCTTCGGCCGCCTCTGCCACGACCCGACCGATGGCCGACGCGTCTTCCACGTCGAGTTCGAATGCGGCGCCGCCGACGGCGTCGGCCAGCTTGGCCAGCAGGTCCATCCGCCGCGCGGCCACCGCCACCTTGGCCCCGGTGGCCGCGGCGCTCTCCGCGACGGCGTGGCCGATGCCCGACGAGGCGCCGACCACAAGGAGGCGCATGCCTGCGGCATACATCGGTCGAGCGTCCATTGCTACTGCCCTTCGCTCTCGGGTGTTAGGTCACCCTTTGTTGGAGGCACAGTACCTGGTCCGTCGATCGAAGCCTGATGACGCCCACGCCAATGGCGGTAGCCCCGATGGGTGGCGAATGCACCGACGATCGCGGTGGCGCACCAGATCGCCACGGCCGCATACGCCAACGGCGACGACAGATTGCCGATCGACGCGCCGAGCGCGGTGTAGACAAACGCCCGGGGCACCGACCCGATGAACGCCCCGACGGCCATCTGCCACAGCGGAACGCCGAACGCGCCGAACGCGTAGGAGGCGAGCGCGTCGGATACGCCGGGGATGAATCGCTGGCCGACCACTGCCCACAGTCCGCGCCGCTGAATCAGTGCGTCCAGACGTTCGGCGCGCTCTGTCCCCAGTAGTTCGCGCGCGCTCCGCCGACCGGCGCGCCGACCGATGAGGCTGGTGATGATCGCCGTCCCGACCGTCGCGCCGAGGGTCACGACCAGGCCGAGCACGGGTCCGAACAACAGGCCGCTTCCCGCCGCGAGGATCGGGCCGGGCACGAAGATCGCACCGAGAGCCGCCGACACCACGACATACGCCAGCGGGGCAAGGGGACCCGTCGCCGCGACCGTGCGCCGGACATCCTCGACGTCGATCACCCGGGTGACCGCGACCAGATAGAACAGCACGAGCAGGAATGCCGCGAACGCGACGAGCCGCACGATGTGGCGTCGTCGGGAGGTGGCGGGCGGGCCGTCGTCGTCGGTCATCTCGGACCCGATTGTTCCGTACTCCGCGTAGGGTCCGTCGCTATGACCGGTGCTCAAGCTGCTCGGTCTGGCTCGCCAGACGATGTACCGCCGATCGACGACTGGAACAGCCTCCTCGATGGCCGGGTCGCGGTGATCACCGGCGGGGGCGCGGGCATCGGTGCGGGCATCGCGCGGCTGTTCGCGGCACATGGAGCGCTCGTCGAGGTCGCCGAGATCGACCGGGAACTCGCAGACTCGATCCGTGACGAGGTCACCGGCACGGGTGGACGCATCCGAAGCCACGTCGCCGATGTCACCGTCCACGACGATGTCGCGCGCCTTGCCGAGGTGGTACTGACCGAACACGGCCGGGTCGACGTGCTGGTCAACAACGTCGGCGACTACCGCCCGCTCGTGCCTTTCCACGAATCGACTCCGGACTCGTGGCAGCAGATGTACGACATCAACCTGCGGCATGTCTTCGCCGTCACGAGGGCGTTCGTGCCGTCGATGATCGAGGCGGGTCGTGGCAGCATCGTCACCGTGCACTCGGTGGAGGGTATGCGCGGATACCCCAAGGACCCCGTGTACGGCGCGATGAAGGCGGCCGCCGCGCACTTCACCACCTGTCTGGCCGTCGACCTCGGGCGGCACGGCATCCGCGTCAACGGCATCGGCACCGACCTGGCCCAGACACCGCAGGTCGACTACCTGACCGGCTACGAGGACGTCGACGAGCTGTGGGCGTCGTGGGCGCCGGTCGGACGGGTGGGCTGGCCGGAGGACCAGGCACGCGTCGCGTTGTTCCTCGCCTCGGATGCGTCGGCGTTCGTCACCGGGCACAACATTCCCGTCGACGGCGGCACGAAAGCCGGTGGCGGATGGCTGTTCTCGCCGCGCGAAGGTCGCTTCGTCAACCGGTCGAGAAACCTGTGACCGCGCCCGACGAGACCGTCGACGTCCTCGTCGCGGGCAGCGGCGGCGGGTTGGCAGGTGCCTATACCGCTGCGCGCGAAGGTCTTTCGGTGGCCGTGGTCGAGGCGACCGATCAATTCGGTGGCACGTTCGCCTACTCCGGCGGCGGTGGGATGTGGTACCCGTGCAATCCGGTGCTCGTCCGCGCGGGCAGCGACGACACCATCGACGATGCGCTGCGCTACTACCGCAGCGTTGTCGGCGACCGCACTCCGGCCGAACTGCAGGAGTGCTACGTGCGCAGCGGCGCCGCGCTGATCGAATACCTGGAGCGCGACGACCATTTCGCGTTCAAGGTGCTGCCGTGGCCGGACTACTACAGTTCAGCGCCGGGAGCGCGCAACGACGGCATGCGCCACATCGTCTCGAGGGCGGTACCCGACGAACGTCTCGGCCGATTCAAGGGACAGGTTCGAGGTCCGCTCGATCACGAGCGCCTCGGCGCGCCGCAACCCGACCTGCTCACCGGCGGACGCGCCGTCATCGGTCGCTTCCTCTCGGCGATGGCCGACAATCCCGCCGTCACCGCGCATCTGAATACGAGCCTCGTCGAGTTGATCGTCCACGATGGCCGCGTTGTCGGTGCAGGGGTCGAGAGCGAGGGCCGTCGGCGGGCGATCCGGGTGCGCCGCGGAGTCCTGCTCGCGGCAGGCGGATTCGAGCAGAACGACGCGATGCGAGCCGAATTCGGCGTTCCAGGAACGGCATTCGACACCATGGGTTCGCCAGGAAACATCGGGCTGGCACATCGTGCGGCGATGTTGGCAGGCGCCGACACCGACCTGATGGACCAGGCGTGGTGGTCGCCCGGATTGGTGCATCCGGACGGCAGGGCCGCCTTCGCGTTGTGTTTCACCGGCGGCATCTTCGTCGACAGCGCCGGCCGCCGGTTCGTCAACGAGTCCGCCGCCTACGACAGGTCGGGCCGCGAGATCATCCGGGCGATGAGCGAGGGCACCGTCGGCCCGCGGTATTGGATGGTCTACGACAGCCGCGCCGGTGAACAGCCACCGGTGATGGCGACCAACGTGTCGTTCGCGACGACGAGTGAATATGTATCCGCCGGGCTGTGGCTGGAGGCCGACTCGCTGGCCGGACTGGCCGAGGCGATCGGTGTTCCCGCAGACAATCTCGAGGCGACGGTGCGCCGGTTCAATGAGTTCGCCCGACGAGATGATGACGAGGATTTCGGCCGCGGCAGGGAATCGTTCGACCGGGCATTCACCGGCGGCGCCTCACCGCTGGTGCCGATCGACACGCCTCCTTACCGCGCGGCGGCATTCGGGATATCGGATCTCGGTACCAAGGGCGGGTTGCGCACCGACGTCGACGCGCGGGTGTTGAACGCCGAAGGCAACGCGATTCCCGGGCTATACGCGGCGGGCAACACGATGGCGGCCGTGTCGGGTGCGACGTATCCGGGTGGCGGCAACCCGATCGGCGCGTCGATGTTGTTCAGCCACCGCGCTGCACTGCACATGGCCCGCTTCGGCGTGCGGTAGCCGTCGGGTCAGCGGTTGTCCCGGATCAGCACCTCCTGCGTGGTGCTCGCCACCAGGTGGCCGTCGATGTCGTGGACGGCGCCGCGTACCAGCGCCCGGTGGCCCCACACCGCGACAAGTTCCGCGGTGTGGCTGTGCCACCGGTCGAATCGCACCGGGCGGTACAGCCAGATCGAATGATCGAGGCTGAATGCCGTCGACGACCCGACGCTGACGGGTTCGGGGTGCCCGCGCAGCGCCACGTCGAGCAGAAGGTAGTCGGTGGCGTACGCGAGCAGCACGCTGTGCAGCACAGGGTCCTCGCCGACGTTGTGCGGCAACCGCATCCAGTGCGTGCGCGCCCCACTGCCGCGGGAGCCGCCGAAGAAATGGGTCGGCTCTGCGATGCGCATGTCCAACGGAGGCGGCCTGCTGATCCAGGTTCGCGCTCTCTCGATGAGTTCCGGCGGCGCGCTTCCGACCCAATCCTGTAGGCGGGGCAACTGTTCGGGGTCGACCCCTTGTGGTGCGCGCTCGGCGAACTCCGGCTCGGTCGGGTTGTCGTGGAACGACACCATCGCGATCAGCAACGTGTCCCCGCCTTGTTCGACGGTGACGCGGCGCGCGGCCATCGACCGGCCGTCGCGGACCCGGTCGACCACGATGTCGAGCGGATGATCGGGGTCGCCCGACTTCACGAAATACGCGTGCAGCGAGTGGGGCGGTTTGTCGTCGACCGTGGCCGAGGCGGCCGCCATGGCCTGGGCGATCATCTGGCCGCCGAACACCCGGCCGAACCGGTTGGCCTCGCTGTGCACGCGGAATCGGTCGTCGCCCAACGACTGCGGCTGCAGCGAGTGCAGCAGGCTGTCGAGCGCGCGCTGGATCTTCTGCTGCAGATCGTCAGTCTCCGCCGTCATCGGTGGACTCCCGTCCGCTGGTGGCGGAGTGCTGATCAGCTTCGCCGCAGCCCGCAGTGTAGTTATGGTCGAGCTGTGAACCTCTCCGAACTGCGCTGGTTCGTGGTACTCGCAGAGACTGAACACGTCACCGATGCGGCAGCGGAGCTTTCGGTGAGCCAGCCGACGTTGTCGCGAGCCCTGGCCCGGTTCGAGCGCGAGGCGGGCGCACCGCTGTTCGACCGGGTCAACCGCAGGCTCCGGTTGAATGCCTACGGCGAGATCATGCTCGAGCACGCCCGCCGCAGCATCGCGGAGATGAAGTCCGCACGAGAGCGCATCGCCGCGCTGCGCGACCCTGACACCGGCCGCGTTCGCCTCGCTTTTCTGCACTCGCTGGCGAGCGGGTATGTGCCCGAACAACTGCGGCGCTTCCGCGAGACCGCTCCTGCGATCGATTTCGATCTGGTTCAGGGGCCCGCTCACGAGATCACGCAGAGGGTGCTCGACGGCCAGATCGATATCGCGATCACCGCGCCGCGACCCGAGTCCGCCGACTTCGGTTGGCGCCAACTGTATGTCGACCAACTGTGCCTCGCCGTGCCGCATGGCCATCGTCTCGCCGACCGGGCCAGAGTGCGGTTGTCGGCGGCGGCGGGGGAGCCGTTCGTCGCTCTCGCCCCGCAGGCCGGTCTGCGTCAGCTCACCGACCAATTGCTGGCCGACGACGACGTCAAGCCCGACATCGTGTTCGAGGCCACCGAGATCCCCACCGTGGAGGGGTTGGTCGCTGCCGGTTTCGGTGTCGCCGTCATCCCCATTCCGCGCGACGAAGATCAGGCCAAAACCGTCCACGTCCCGATTGCGAACGCGGGCGCCAAGCGCGAGGTGGGTTTCGCCTGGGACAAGGCACGTGATCTGCCACCGCCTGCGAAGCGATTCGCGGACTTCCTCAGCGATTATGTGCTAGACGCATCATAATTCCAAAAACTATGCATTGGACACATTAAAACAGCTCTCATAGCGTTCCGGTTCATGACCATCGCGCGGACCTCCTCCCAGGTATGGGCGGGACACAGCCGCGGCTCAGCCGAATACAGGCGGCTGCTCGCCGCGCTCTTCTGCGCGGGGGTCGCGACCTTCGCCCAGCTCTACTCGCCGCAGGCCGTGCTGCCGCTGATCTCGACGAACCTTGGCATCGGCGCATCCACCGCGGCGCTGACGATCTCGGCCTCCACCGTCGGACTGGCCATCGGAGTGATCCCGTGGTCCACCCTCGCCGACCGCATCGGCCGGGTTCGGGCCATCACGCTCTCGGTCACCGTCGCGGCCGTGGTCGGTCTGCTCGTCCCGTTCGCCCCCAGCTATGAGCTGCTGTTGGCCGGGCGATTCCTCGAAGGCCTGCTCATCGGCGGTGTCCCCGCGATCGCGATCGCCTACCTCACCGAGGAGGTCGATCCCTCGCACGCGGCACGGGCGGCGGGCACGTTCGTCGCGGGCACCACCATCGGCGGTCTGCTCGGCCGGGTGGTGTCCAGCCCGGTCGCGGAGGTCGCCGGGTGGCGCATAGGTGTCTTCACCGTCGCGGCGCTGTGCTGTGTCGCCGCGTTCGGTTTCGTCAGGCTCGCCCCTCAACCGTTTGGCTTCGTCCCGTCGAAGGTCGCAGGCGCCAATCCCGAAGGCACCCTTGTCCGTCGGCTGACCGCCAACCTTCGCTCACCGCGGCAGCTCGCCCTCTTCGCGCAGGGGTTTCTGCTCATGGGTGGATTCGTGGCCATGTACAACTTCCTGGGATTCCGGTTGATGGGGGCGCCCTTCCATCTGTCTCCCTTCGTCGTCAGCCTGGTGTTCGTGGCCTATCTCGCCGGGACGTGGGCATCGGCCCGCGCCGGTGCCGAGGCGACACGATTCGGGCGCAAGCGCGTGCTCCTGGTGTCCGCGGCGATCATGGCCGCAGGAGTCGCCATCACGCTGAGCGGCAACCTGTTCGTCGTGCTCGCAGGATTACTGATCGCCACCGCAGGCTTCTTCGGCGCCCACTCCATCGCGTCGGGCTGGACCGGCCGGTCGGCGCCGGCGGGCAAGGCGCAAGCCTCCTCGCTGTACAACCTCTTCTACTACGGCGGTTCGAGCGTCTTCGGCTGGTTCGGCGGGGTGGCCTACGACGGGCACGGCTGGGGTGCGGTCGCCCTGACCATCGTGGTGCTCGTGGTCATCGCAGGGGTCGTAGCCGCGAAGATCCTGCCCGACAACTAGTTCCGGTCCAGCGACTCAGCGCTGCAGTCAGGCCCCCGCGGTCGGACGTCGGCCCCGCCCAGGCGATGTAGCCGTCGGGCCGGACGAGAACGGCCGGTCCCGCATCGGTCCGCTCGGCTTCGACGACGCCGGGAATGTCGAGGGGCGCTTCGCCGGGTTCGCGGATGAATACGAATCCCGCGTGGCGCTGCAGATGCGTCAACCGGCCTTCGCGAAGGGGGATCTCCGTCGCCCGCGTGCCGACGAGTCGGTGCTCGCCCCGCCGGGGCGGGTAACGCAACTCGGTACCCGAGAAACTGCCCGCCACGGCATCGCGGACGCGTGAACGCCGAAGTAGCCTCGGCGCGAGCAGATTTCGGATGGCGCGGGCGATACGCGGATGGAGCGTGACTGCACGGGCCATTAAACCGGACTGAAGGAGCACCCGCTTGCCGATCGGATGACGTTCGCTCTGGTAGGTGTCGAGCACGCCATCTGGCGCCCCGCCGAGGACCGCGTCGAGTTTCCACGCCAAGTTGGCTGCGTCCTGGATGCCGGTGTTCATCCCCTGTCCGCCCATCGGCGAGTGCACGTGCGCGGCGTCACCTGCGAGAAGCACGCGGCCGTAACGGTATTGGGCGACCTGACGTTCGTCGCAGTGGAAGCGGGACAGCCAGCCGACCTCGCGCACCCCGACGTCGCGGCCCATCGCCCGGGTGAGCACGTCGACCACCTCGGCGGAGGAGGCGGGTTCGGAATCGGGGACCTGATTCTTGCGGTCCCACACCATGGCCCGGTACCAGGCACCGTCGGCGTCGCCGCGGTCGTAGGGGGCGAGAAAGCCGATCACGTCGCGGGTGCTGCCGAGGGTCAGTTCACCGCTCGTCGGCCCGTCGGCCAGTTTCACGTCCGCGAGCACCAGCGAGGACAAAATGGTCTTTCCTCCGAACTCCGCACCGAGAAGATCGCGCACGGTGCTGTGCGCGCCGTCGGCGCCGACGACGTAGGCCGCACGCCAGGTGCGGCCGTGCAGCGGGTCATCGTCGTCCTTGGGTCGCGCGGTGATCGTCACGCCTTCGGGATCCTGAACGAGCGCAACGACTTCGAACCCGCGCCGGATCTCGGCGCCCTGCATCTCGGCGTACTCCGCGAGTGCGCTGTCGACATTCGTCTGCGGGGTGACCGCGACGAACCGGTACGCCGACCGGAGGTGGGTCAGATCGATTCGCGCGCCGGCGAAGATCGACACGCCGGACGCCTTGTGCGCATGCGCGAGAACGTCGTCGGCAAGGCCGCGGGCGTCGAGGACCTCGAGGGTGCGGGCCATCGTCGCGAACGCCCGGCTCGACGCGTTCATCTCGGGCCACCGCTCGAGCACCACCACCGAGCGACCGCACCGGGCGAGGTCGCCTGCCGCGGTCAACCCGGCGGGTCCGGCACCGACGACGACGACGTCCACGCTTCCGAAGGCACTCACGGTCACACCGCCGGAGTCGCGTCGGCCGGGTTGGGATACCAGCGGCGGATGTCGTCGGGTGTGGAGGTCGCCGAGTAGTTGAAGACGAAACGGCAGCCGGGGTTGGTGGCGTGGGCGGCGTTCACGATCGCCTCGAACAGCAACGTGTTGCTTGCCACCAGGCGTACACCCGCGCCGATGAGTACGGCGTCGTACTGCTTGGACGAGAGCCACGTTCGCGCCTTCGCCGCACCCGCCTCGCCCGTGGCGATCAGGCAATTGTCGACCTCGTATCCGGCTGCCCGGAGGCCGGCGACGTTGGCGCTGTTCGCTTTGCTCAGGCCCTCCTTCGTCAGCCCCTTGAACTGGGAGAAGGCGGCCGATTCGTAGTCGACGGCATCGGGGTGGAGCCCGATCTGGATGGCGGTGACGGTCATCTCGCACTCCCTATCAGTTCAACGCTTGTTGAACTGACGGTAAGCCGCAAATGCAGACTTGTCAACAACTGTTGAATACACTTGCGGCATGGCTTCGAGAACGCGGGACCCGGCCGCCACCAAGGCGGCCATCCTGGCCGCCGCACGGATGCAGTTCGGCCAGAGTGGTTTCGAGAAGACGACGATCCGGTCGGTCGCCTCGGCGGCGGGCGTCGACCCGGCACTGGTGATGCACTACTTCGGGAACAAGGACGGCCTCTTCGGCGCGGTGTCGCGGCTCGACATCTCGCCGCCGGATCTGTCGGGGGTCGCGCCGGAGGACGTCGCCGACGTCATGCTGCCGCTCTTCGTCGAAGTGTGGGGGCCGGACGGCCCGTTTCTTCCCCTGCTGCGTGCCGCGTCGTCGAGCCAGGCGGCCGCCGATGCGCTGCTCGACGTCTTCGCCAGGCAGGTCGCGCCTGCGTTGGCCGAGGTGGCGATCGACCGTCCTGCCGAGCGGGCAGCCCTCATCGGCGCACAGTTACTCGGAGTCGCGGTCGCGCGCTACATCATCGGGATCCCGCCGATCGTCGGTATGGACGACAAGGCGCTCGCCGCGTGGCTCAAACCCGTTCTGACGCACTATCTGACCGATCCGGCGCCCTGATTTCAACCGCGAGCTGGGCCTAAACCGCGAGCAGACGCAAAAGTGCCCCGGAAAGCCGGGAAATGGGTACTTTTACGTCTGCTCGCGCGGCTACTGAAGGTCGGATTCGGTGAACACGTCGATGGTTTCGACGGGTTCGAGCATGATCACCGGAATGTGGCGTGCCGTCGATCTCTGATAGGTGAGGTACGGCGGATACACCGACACCATGAAGTCCCAAATCCGGTGCCGTTCTTCGTCTTCGGGCTCACGCCAGGTTGCACGGAAGGCCTGGGTGGCGACCTGGACGTCAACGTGTTCGTCGGCGCGGAGGTTGAAATACCAGTCGGGATGCTGATCGGCGCCGCCCTTGGAGGCGACGATGACGATTTTGCCGCCGATGTCGCCGTAGATGAGCGGAACGATGCGCGTCTTGCCGGACTTGCGGCCCCGCACCTTGATCAGGCAGTGCGTGGTGAACGGATGACCCCCGACCTCGGAGATGTCCATCACGTGGCCCTTCGTGCCACCCGATTGCAGGTAGACGTCGCGGTGCTGGGCCATCCAATCGTTGCGCTCTTGGCGGATTGCGGCGGCTGAGTCATTGCTCATGGCACCATCTTGCACGTGACCGAGGGAACCGCCCCAGCGATTACTGGGATCAATCACATATCCGTGACCGTCCGCGACATCGAACCGAGCGTCCAGTGGTATCAGCGGGTGTTTCGCGCAGAACGCGTGCCCATGACGTTTCCCCACTACGGCCGCGAGGACACCGGTTACGGGGTGTTGCTCCTCGAGCCGCGCTCGGGCCTGGCGATCGGGCTGCACACCAACACCGGGAATGCCGGCGCGCCGTTCGACGAGGCGCAGACCGGGCTGGACCACGTGGGCTTCGATGTGGCGGGTCGCCAGGAGCTGGAGGCGTGGGTGGGGTGGCTCGACGAGCTCGGTATCGAGCACTCGGGCATCAGAACCGGAAGCGAGCCATTCCCTTATGCGACAGTGGTTTTCCGGGATCCCGACAACATTCAGCTGGAGCTGTTCGCCGGTCCGCTGAGCTGAGCTCAGGCCAGAGACGGGTTGGCCGCCAGCACCCGCGACCGTGCGCCGTGGCCGAGATTAGCTTCGACGCGTCGCCAACCATCGCGCTCGTCGCCGCCGATCGCCGCAAGCAGCGCCACCCCGTCGGACCGGCTGCACAGCAGATCGGCCAGCATCGTTTCCTCCCATGCGAGGTGCGCGAAGCGGATCGCCCGACGCATCAGCGCGACGGCGATCGACGGTTGTACTTCGGGGTAGTAGTAGGCGCGGAACAAGCTGCGCAGGGCGCGCTTCTTTCGGCCGTGCAGGTTGGCGGCGAGCTCCCAGGCGCCGACACCGTTGACGACGGTGACGAGTTCGCCCAGCCGCGCCGACGCGGCGAGCATCGCGAAAATCGCCTTCTCGTCGCCAGGGCTCGTGTACCCGTGGCAGAGGCCCTGCACCGCGCGGACTCGTTCGACCGTCGACAGCGCGTCGGGCATACCCGCCGACTGGCGGGAGCCGGTGTCGGGCGGCGCGCGGTGAAGGCTGTCCATCGTGGGCCGCAGTGCCGGCGCGATGTTCGCGAATGGGTCGGGTCGCTCGCCTGCGGTGACGTCGCCGTCGAGATGTCCCGGCTCGGGTTCGGTGTAGGGGTTGCTCCCGGCGCCGCCCGATGCGACGAGTGCTTCGGCGCACTGCCATGCGTAGGCACGCTCATGAATCAGATCCGCCCGGAACACGA
The DNA here is from genome assembly GCA_963756865.1 of uncultured Actinomycetota bacterium. Classification (GTDB taxonomy): domain Bacteria; phylum Actinomycetota; class Actinomycetes; order Mycobacteriales; family Mycobacteriaceae; genus Mycobacterium. The sequence goes on from CAVWPQ010000003.1 coordinate 223,652, forward strand.
AGCGCATGCCGAACTCCTGCAGGCGCGCAGGCATGAACTGCACCGGTAGCCGGGTGTACCTGGCGACGTCCAGGTTGGCCGAGGTCGTGGCTTGCTCGAAGACTGCCGCCATCGCCATGAAGTCGGCGATATGGGAGCTGATCTCGCCGTCCTTGGCGAAGCCAAGTGGATGCAGCGCAACCCATGTCATCGCCCTCGGCAGGTCGAACCGGATGTGCGCGCGGCTGGCGGCCGTCACGCTCGCGACGACCTCCTGTAGGCCGTGTGAGATCGCATCGCGGTTTCGCATTCGCGCGAGCATCTGCCGCTTGGCGTCGGCGCCCTTGGCGACGTCGAACGCGCGCTGCCAGTGCGGTTCGACCCGCCGGTTCTCGTCGGCGGCGAGCACGTTGTCGACGTAGAGCTTCTCGAAGTAGGTGATCAGCCGGAAGATGAAGATGGGATCGCTGAAACTTCCTGCGTCGGCTTCCTCGACGGCGCCCGTCGTCGTCCTGACGTAGCTGTTGGTGAACCACCAACGGCTGTCATTGGGACGCCCGTCATCGTCGACCATGCCTGCAGCCATCTGCGCGAGCCGATCCCTGGCGGCAAGCGCATTCGCCCGAGCCGCTGCCTCCACGGCAAGGATTCTATGGTCGCTCTGTCAATATTTGCTGCGACTTCTAGAGAATGTCGTTGATGTCGTTCTTCAGAGCCTCGGCGTCGGTGCCGAACACGGCCTGAACGCTGTTGCCGACCTCGATGACACCAGCCGCCCCGAGGCCCTTCAGCCGTGCCTGGTCGACCTTGTCCTTATCGTTGACCTCGACGCGCAGCCGCGTGATGCAGGCGTCGACGTTGACGAGGTTGTCGCGGCCACCGAACGCCGCGATCACGTTCTCGGCCTTGCTGTCGGTCGCGACCGGCGCCGCGACCGTTGCGGTCGCCGCACCTGATCCGCCCGCGGTGACGGCGGTGGCCGAGTCCGCGCCGTCGCCGAGGTTCGCCTGCTCCTCGGCGGCGAACTCGTCCTCCGGTTCGCGGCCGGGCGTGCGCAGGTTCCACTTCGTGATCGCGAACCGGAACAGTACGTAGTAGACGACGAAGAAGACCACGCCCATCCCGATGAGCAGCGGGATGTTCTTTGCGGCGGGCGCGGTGCCGTACAGGAGCAGGTCGATGAGGCCCGCGGAGAACGAGAAGCCGAGGTGGATGTCGAGTAGGTAGGCGATCGCCAGCGACAGGCCGGTCAGCACCGCGTGGATGAGGTACAGCGGGAACGCCACGAACATGAACGCGAACTCGAGCGGCTCGGTGACACCCGTCAGAAAGGCCGTCAGTCCCGCCGCCGCGAGGATGCCGACAGCGACCTTCCGCTGCTTCTTGTTCGCCACATGGATCATCGCCAGCGCCGCGGCGGGCAGGCCGAACATCAGGATCGGATAGAAGCCCGAGGTCAGGATGCCTGCCGTGGGATCGCCCGCCGCGAACCGCGTCAGCTCACCGGTGACGGCCTCGCCGCCGGGCGGTTGGTAGTCGCCGTAGAGGAACCAGATGTAGGAGTTGGGAATGTGGTGCAGCCCGAGTGGGATCAGCATGCGGTTGGCGAAGCCGTAAATGAACGCACCGAGCGCGCCTGCGCTGCCGATGAATTCGCCGAGTGCCGTGAGTCCCGCGTCGAAGATCGGATAGAAGTAGCTCATCGCGAAGGCGAGGAACAGGCTCGCCAGTGAGACCACGATCGGGACGAACCGTCTGCCGCCGAAGAATCCGAGGTAGGACGGCAGTTTGATGGTGTGGTAGCGGTCGAACAACCACGCGGTGAGCAACCCGACGACGATGCCTGCGAAGACGCTGTAGTTGATCTGCGCCTGTTCGCCCGCCTTGTCGACCTCACCGGCCAGCACGATCGGCGACATGGTCTTGAACACGGCCTCCACCACGAGGTAGCCGACGACCGCGGCCAGTGCGGTCGAGCCGTCGGCCTTCTTGGCGAAACCGATCGCGACACCGACGGCGAACAGCAACGGGAGGTTGTCGAATATGGCCCCGCCGCCCGCGCTCATCGCCTTGAAGAACGGCCCGATGACCGGCGCCTCGATCCTGCCGAGCAGGTCGTCCTGGCCCAGGCGCAGCAGTATGCCCGCCGCGGGCAACACCGCAATCGGCAGCATGAGGCTCTTGCCCAGCCGCTGCAACTGCGCGAATCCGGGAAAACGCATACCCGACTTTTGCTGGACCGCTTGAGATTTCGCCGCGTCGCTCACCGTCGGTCACCCTTCTCTGCCGCAAACGGCCGTCCCGCCGAAGCTGTGCGGAAGCTTAGACGAGAACACCCGAAGTTGAGACCGTCTTGCCCGCACACTCGTATTGTTTGGGTGATGAGCAAGACTCAGGTCCAGGCCCCGGTCGCGGGGCGCGCAGTTCGGCTTCAAGACGTCCCCGACCCGGTCTTCTCCCAGGGCATGGTCGGCTACGGCGCGGCGGTCGACCCTCCGCGCGAGGTCGTCGAGGCGGTGGCGCCGGTCAGCGGCAAGCTCCTGAAGCTGATGCCGCACGCCTACATCGTCATGACGGCAGACAACGTCGGCGTCCTGGTGCACCTCGGGCTGGACACCGTCGCGCTGAAGGGGGAGGGCTTCACCACACACGCCACCCAGGGTGACGACGTCACCGCCGGGCAGCTGATCATCACCTACGACGTTCCGGCGATCGAGGCCAAGGGACTCAATCCGATCGTCCCGGTCGTCGTCATGGATGAACGCGAGTCGGGCAACGTGGTTCCATCGGACGCGGTCACATCGGGTGACGACATCGCCTCGGGCGCAGATCTTTTCACCGCGAACAAGTAGATGGAAGTCGTCATCCTGGCCGACGCCAAGGAGATCGGTGGCGTCGCCGCCGATGCGATCACCGCTCTGCTGCGCCGCAATCCGGCCATGGTGCTCGGACTCGCCACCGGGTCATCGCCGTTGGCGATCTACGACGAATTGGCGGCGCGTTGCGACGCGGGCACCATCTCGTTCCGGCAGGCCCGCGGGTTCACGCTCGACGAATACGTCGGCCTGCCCGCCGACCATCCGCAGCGGTACCGGACCGTCATCGACGAGGTGTTCGTGTCCCGCGTCGATTTCGCCCCAGGCGCCGTCGAGGGACCCGACGGCCTGGCCTCCGACATCCCGGCGGCCTGCGTGGCCTACGAGAACGCGATTCAGGAGGCGGGTGGCGTCGACCTGCAGATCCTCGGGATCGGTACCGACGGGCACATCGCCTTCAACGAACCGGGTTCGTCGCTGGCGTCGCGCACCAGGATCAAGACGCTGACCAGGCAGACGCGACTCGACAACGCCCGCTTCTTCGACGGTGACCTGGATGCGGTGCCCACCCACTGCCTGACACAGGGGCTCGGCACCATCATGGCGGCCAGACACGTCATCCTGGTCGCCACCGGCCGCAGCAAGGCCGAAGCCGTTCACCACCTCGTCGAGGGCCCGGTGAGCGCGCTGTGGCCCGCGACCATCCTGCAGCACCATCCACACGTCACCGTGCTGCTCGACGACGCGGCGGCCCGTCGGCTTCAACTCATCGACTACTACCGCGAGACGTATCGCTCGAAGCCGGGATGGCAGGGCATCTGAGGCCCCCGCCATGCTGATCACCGCCGACACCCTGTTGACCGGCCGAGAACTGTTGCGGCCAGGATGGATTGAGGTCGCTGACGGCGTGGTGGTCGCGGTGGGAACGGGCCCTGCGCCGCGCCCAGCGGACCGCGATCTGGGTGCGGTGACGGTGGTGCCCGGCTTCGTCGACACACATCTGCACGGCGGGGGAGGCGCGAACTTCTCTGCCGCGGACCACGCCGAAACGGCCACCGCAGCGGCGTTTCACCGCAGGCTCGGCACCACGACGATGGTCGCGTCGCTGGTCACTGCCGGGCCGGAGGACCTGGTGCGCCAGGTCGCATCGTTGGCCGAGGATGTCCGCTCCGGCGTGATCGACGGGATCCACCTGGAAGGTCCGTGGCTGTCCACGCTGCGCTGCGGTGCCCATCAGCCGGCCCTGATGCGCGACGCCGACCCCGCGGAGATCGGCCGTGTCATCGAAGCGGGCGGTGGCGCGATCCGGATGGTCACCATCGCCCCGGAACGCGACGGCGCTCTCGCGGCGATCCGGCAGATCGTCGATGCCGGCGTTGTCGCCGCGGTGGGCCACACCGAGGCGACCTACGACCAGACAAGGGCAGCCATCGATGCGGGCGCATCGGTGGGCACGCATCTGTTCAACGCGATGCGTCCGATCAATACCCGAGAACCGGGCCCGGTCATCGCGTTACTCGAAGATCCAAGGGTGACAGTGGAACTGATCACCGACGGAGTGCACGTCGACCCTGCGCTGTACCGACTCGTCTGCCGTAGTGCAGGATCCGACCGGGTGTCACTGGTCACCGACTCGATGGCGGCCGCGGGCATGTCCGACGGCCGCTACTGGCTAGGGCCGCTCGCGGTGGACGTCGTCGAGGGGGTGGCCCGTGTCGCCGACACCGAGACCATCGCGGGCAGCACGGCGACGATGGACCACCAGTTCCGGTTCGCGGTCGGTCACAGCGGCTTGCCGCGCGACCAGGCGCTGTTGACCGCGGTGCGCCAGGCGTCGATCAATCCCGTACGGGCGCTGGGCTTCCCGTCCGCGGTGCTCGAAGCGGGCGCGTGCGCTGATTTGGTCGCGCTGGACGTCGACCTGGCCGTCGCGGCCGTGATGCGCCGCGGATCGTGGGTCACCCATTAGTGATTTCGGCGTGATTTGTTGCTATCACCGCAACTTTTCACGCCGAAATCGCACGGGGAGGAGGGGGGCATGCGTAAGGCCGCATGGATTTGGCTGACAGGCGCAGCCGTGTACCTGGTGTGCGAGGCGATCGCCGCCGCGCGCTTCCCGCACTACAGCTACGTAGGCAATTACATCAGCGATCTCGGGGTCTCCGCGGTGATGAACTACGGGGCGTTCATGCTGCACGGCTCCCTGTTCCTTTTGGGTGCCGTCGTCATGGTGCGTACGTGCCCTGCACCGGGTTGGGCAGGCTGGAGTTTTGTGCTCGCGGCAACCGCGAATGCGATCGGCAACATTCTGGTCGGCATCTTCAGAAGCGGCGTGCCCGCCCACGTGATCGGCGCAGGACTGGCGATCGTCGGCGGCAACATCGCGGTGATCATCGCGGGATTGGCTGGTGATCGCGTCGGCGCCTCGCGTAGCTACCGTGCGGCGAGTGTTGTCATCGGCGTCGTCGGACTCGCATGCCTTCTCGCGCTGATCATCGACGGCGCCAACGGATCTCGGCTGCTTACCCGTGGGGATCGTCGAGCGCGGTTCGGTGTATTCGATCATCGTCTGGGAGATCATCACGGGGGTCGACGATTCTTCGTCGTCGCACATCCCGCCCCTAAGAGGGTCGCCCTTTTCCCAGTCGGTTCAACACCCGGCGCACCACGCCGGCCGATGGGGCCGGTGGCCGCCTTGTGACATACGGCCACGGTTGGTTGCGTTCGGGCACCGATGTCGCGCGTGCCTGCTTGAGTTGCATCCGTAGGTATTGGCGTACCTCGTGCAGCCCTGGATCGGACCATCGATTGGCGGCCTCGACGGGATCGTCGGTCAGGTCGTAGAGCTCCCACTGATCGTCGAGAGGCTCTGTTCGATAAGCTTCGCCGCCCATCCCGTTCGCGGCGAGGTGGCGCACGCCCGGCTCGGTCCAGGTCGCCGGATCGTCGAACGTGCGCACCAACTTCCACAGGTGCCCCGTCCCGCCAGGAGCGTCGGCATCATCAACCCGCACGACCAGCCCTTCGAAGTTGGCGGCTACGTGAGCGGGCAGCTTGATCCGAAGCGGCGCAGGCGGATTCACCGTGCGGCCAAGGGCCCTGGCCGCCGCCGACGAGCCGGTGTCGCCCTCGAGCACGTTGTCCCGCGTCATCAGATAGATTGCCCGGCCGTCGTCGGCGGGCGCTCCGTCCACGACGGGCATCAGGTCACGGCCAGGCAGCGGATGCACCTCGGAAAACGACTCCGACAGGGTGACGGCCGTCGCGGCGACGTCCACGCCCGCCGCGCCGAGCAGCGTCGGCAGCAGATCGACGTGCGATGTCGGCGCCGAGACGCTGCGCGCGGTCGTGGCCCGCTCACCGATGCGGGTGACGACGAACGGCACCCGGGTCGCCTCGTCGTACAGGTTGAACCACTTCTGGTGCAAACCGCCGTGCGCCCCCAGCAGATCGCCGTGATCAGATGTGCGGACCAGTACGGCGTTGTCGGACCCGCCCTCGGTGACGGCGCGGCGGACCCGGTCGATCGGCCCGTCGACCTCGGCGTGCAGACGGTAGTAGAGGTCTCGGTATTTCTGCAGGTTGCGCTTGTAGCTGCGCGCGATTGCCCGCGCGGGCCCATATCCGGAGTAGTACGCCTCCCTGAATGCGATCTGCGCCGCCGGTTTGGTCGACAGGTCCTCATCGGCGGTGGGAGCGACGGGCACCGGCGGCGGATCCATCGAAGAGGGCGCCAGCGGACTGCGCCGCACCCACGCCGGGAACAGCACGATGTCGTGCGGGTTGACGAAGCTGGCGACGAGCAAAAAGGGGCGCATCGCGGCTTCATCGCCCGCGCGACGCCGCGCGTAGCGATCGGTCAGCCACGCGACGATTCGATCGGCGAACAGCGGATCGCGACGAAAACCGCTGTTGGACATCGCCGCTCCATGCGGTTCGGGCCCAACCCATCCCGAGAAGCCATACGGCTCAAGGGGATCGGCGTCGAGATAGCGCTGCACGGCGGCCGGGTCGACGACACCGTCGTCGCCGTTGGTGGCCAACGACCGACCGGTCGCCGGGTCCTGCAGGTCCGCGTGGGAGATGTGCCACTTTCCGTCGTAGTGGGTGTCGTATCCCGCAGCGCGAAACCAATTTCCGAGCGTCGGCACCTCACCCTTGCGCAACCATCGCAGCCGTGAGTCGTCGTAACGTTTGCCGATGCCGTCGGTCTGCGTGACACCGTGCAGGTCCGGGTACTGGCCGGTGAAGATTGTCGGGCGACTCGGCACGCAGGCCAGCGAGCCGGTGTAATGCCGCGTGAAGCTCACGCCGTTTTCGTCGAACCAGCGGCGCCCGCTCAGCGTGCGGTCCCGCCAGGCCAGTATGTCGGGGGACTCGTATGGCGGGATTGCGCGTTCCTCGTCGGTCATGATGATGACGACGTCGGGCCGCTCATTGTCATCCAATTTTGTTCTCCAATCGACGAGCGAGTCCGGCCAGCAATCGCTCGGATTGCTTGGCCAGTCCTCGGCAGGCCGTCCACTCCGCGGCACGTGCGAGCGGGCCTGCATCGATCCCGATCGTGTTGGTCAACGTGACCACGGTGGCCCCGTTCTCGCTGTTCAGTGTCCAGCGATTCACGGCTGATCGCACCAGTTTCGGCAAGCCCGAGATGCGGTAGGCCATGATCAGCGGCGGGTCGAATTCGATGATCTGCTCCACGAACGTGTTGCGGCCCAGTTGCACGCGGCGGGTGGTACCCAGCGGGCCGTCCTGGCCGTGTCGCAGGATGCTCGCATGGTCGACGTCGTCGGCCCAGGAGCCGAGGGATCCGAAGTCGGCGAGCAGGTCCCAAATCGCATGCGGCGGGGCCGCAATGGTTCGGCTGCGGCTGATTTCGGCCATCCCGTTATCGTAGGCGCGCTGATCAGAGTCGTTGGTGACCTATCAGGGGTGGGCAGCGAGGTAGGTTTCATTCGACAGACCTGCAGACAGCTCCTCGACGTCGAATGGCCGGTCGAGTAGCGCGTGAAGCTCGTCTCGGTCGGTGAGAAGGCTGATCTCAACCGTCTGTCGTGCCAAGAGCCGCCCGATCCGCGGGTAAAGGCGACGCATGATTGCGCGCTCCGCCGGGGTGCAACGTGCGGCACAGTAGCCGACGTGACCTATCTCGTCGGTGAGTATCTCGCTGTAGAGCCTCTCGATGCGCGCCGCCACCTCGGGTTCGTCCGCGAACAGCTCGATCCCGATGCGGCGTAGCTGGTGAAACATGATGCAACCGGCCATCTCTGAAGCGCCGACGAACATGAAGCTCACCCGTTCGGGCAGAAATACGGCGGTCTTGACGAACTGGCGCATCACCAGCGGCGGCGCGACGACCTGGAACGGCAGATCGAACATGTCCAGCACGTAGGCCAACAGGCGGGTGTGATAGTGCTCTTCGAGTTCCATGTACACCCGCTCCGGTGGCACGTCGTCCCCGCTGTTGTGTCCATAGGTTTCGCCGAGACCGACACCGAACCGTTCGGCTTGGTTGAGTTTGGCGGTGGCGAGAAGGAACAGCATTCGCCTGTCGACGCCAGACTCGGGCCGTCGGCGTCGTAGGTTGCGCGCGAACGAGTCTCGGTCGACGGAACGGGTGGAGCGGACGGGATCTGCCTCCAATGTTGCGAAGAAGTCTTCCCGGCTGGCAAGGCGTCGGTTCAACAGATCGGCGTCGCCGTCGCGGCGCACAAGATATTCGCGATACCCGTCGATTCCCGTGGTGTTCATCATGGCTCCATTCCTTTGGTGACGACGTTCACGTACTGGTCCAAGATTTCGCTGCGCGCTGGGGCGTCGGCCGTGACAAGCAACGCAAACAGCCCGGTCATGAAGATCACACCGAGTTGCCCGGCATCGGCGTCTTGGCGAACCTGACCCGCGGCCTGGGCTTCTGCGACGGCGGAGATGGCGAACACCGCTAGTGGGTGCTCGTTGAGTTCGTCGTCAAGCGGACGTGCGGAGGAGAAATAAAGGCCAAGCATGTCTCGAAACATGATCTGCCCCAGCCGAGTCTCTGCTTCGAGGACGTGGCGTACAAGTTCCCTCAACGTGGCCGAGAGACTCGTGGTGCGAGCTGTTGACGAGTCCAGCTCGGCGACGATGCGAGCTTCCTCCATGCATACCAACTCAGCGACGACGTGTTCCTTGGTGGGGAAGTGGAAGTAGAACGTTCCCCTGGCCACGCCGGTCGCCGCGACGATCGCGCTGATATCGGCCTTCGCCAGCCCGGATCGGCTGATCTCAGCCACTGCGGCGTCGAACAACCGCGCCCGCGTTTCGATTCGTTGCGCCTCGCGCACTCCGACCGACATGGTCCGAAGCTTTGCCCATTCATTGACGATTGTCAATGACAAGTGTCAGCGACGTCGCGAACCCGTCATGCGCGCGCGATGTTCTCGACGATGACTTCGCACGCGGCTTCATAGAACGCGCTGATCAGAGTCGAGAAGGACAGCTCGAACGGATAGATCATGTGCACCTCGAGCGGCTCGAGACTCCAGTCGGGCAGCACAGGTACGAGCCTGCCGTCACGCAACTCCTCGGTGCAGATGATCTGCGTCGGCATCGTGCCGATGCCGAGCCCCTGCAGGATGTACTGCTTGCACACCTGGAAGTTGTTGGCGCGCGCCCGAACCTGCGGTGACAGCTCTTGTCGGCGCTTGTTCTTCGACAGCCTCAGCTTGCGTGGTCCGGCGAAGCCGAAATCGATGAACGGCAGCGCGTCCAAATGTGCCGGAGCGGAAATCGGTTCGGTCAGGCCGTTCACGAAATCCGGTGACGCGCAGAGAAACAGCTCGAGGTCGAAGACCTTCCTGGCGATCAGCGTGGAATCCTGCAGCGGGCCCGTCCCGAAGACCACATCGAAGCCGTCCCTGATCGGATCGACCATGTTGTCGACGAGCCGGATGTCGAGTCGTGAGTTGGGATAGCGCTGCAAGAACGTGGCGCCGACCCTCGACGCGTAGTCGGTGCCGACGAAGACGGGGATCGCGACCTTCAACTCGCCCTGCGGTTCCTGCCTGCTGCCCTCCACCAGGGCGCGAACACCGTTGGCTTCGGTGAGGATGTTCACGGCGTGGGCATAGACCTGCTCGCCGAGGTCGGTGACGGTCAGCTGATGGGTGTTCTTGCGGAGCAGCTTGATGCCGAGATCCGATTCGAGTTTCGTGAGCTTCCGGCTGACCGTCGACTTGGGCATCCCGAGCAGCGCGGCGGCTTTCGACAGGCTGCGGCTCTCGACCACCTTGCCGAATACCAGCAGGGCGTCGAGGTCAAAGGGCGGGCTTTGCTCCATCTGTTCCAAATATGCAACAGGGTGTTGCGCTCATGCATCTGTTTTCGGCATTTCGGCGACTGTAGTTTTCGGCAAGGAGGTAAACCTCATGAGTCACGACAGCCTGGTGACCAAGCCCGCAAGCGGACATTGGACCGACGCCTATCCCGAACTCGGCCGCGGTCCGGTGTCCCTGGAGGACTGCGTCTCCGAGGACTTCTACGAGCGGGAACGTGAGCACGTCTTCCGCAAGACCTGGCTGTATGTGGGCCGAGTCGAGCGAGTGCCGAAGTCGGGCAGCTATTTCACCCGTGAGCTGAGGTTTCTCAACACCTCGATCATCATCGTGCGTGGCAAGGACGGCGTGATCCGCGCCATGCACAACATCTGCCCGCACCGCGGCAACAAGATGCTCTGGGAGGACGACCCGTTCCAGGAGGTGTCCGGCCGCGCGCCGCTTCTGTACTGCCGCTTCCATGGCTGGCGCTACAAGCTGGATGGCTCGTTGCACTCGGCCACTCGCAAGGATCTGCTGCTCGATTTCGACGCCGAGAGCTGCCGGGTGCCCGCCATTGCGTGCGAGGTGTGGGAGGGCTTCATCTTCGTCAACCTCAACCCACAGCAACACCGAACCTCTGCGGTCGTTCCTCGGCGAGCTCGCCCATGACATCGAGGGCTATCCGTTCGAGGGGCCGCATCAGGTGTACCAATTCAAGGCCGAACTGGAGTGCAACTGGAAGATCTTCCTCGACGGCTTCGCGGAGAGCTACCACGGGCCGTATCTGCACGCGTCCTCGTTCGGCGCTCTCACCGCGGAAGCCAGAGACGCGTTCGATCAACCGAATCCGTTCACCGACGCGCTGGCATATCAACTCAAGGGCCCGCACCGGATGTTCTCGTTCTCGGGTGAGCCGTCGAAGAAAACGCCGTACTCCAAGCCGACCGAGTGCGTCTTCGAGGCCAGCGCGGCAGGGCCGTGGAACAAGAAAATCGACCGCGGGCCGATGCCGCCGGGAATCAACCCGACGCGGTCGCAGATGTACGGCTTCGACTCGTATCAGTTCTTCCCGAACTTCGTGCTCATCTTCGGTGCGTCGGGCTACACGGTGCACACGCACTGGCCCACCGGACCGCACTCGCACATCTTCGAAACGGAGGCGTATTACCAACCGCCCACCACCCACAAGGAGCGGTTGGGGCAGGAGCTCACGATGACGTTCCTCAACGACATCATCCTGGAGGACGCCAGCCCGTCGGAGGGTCTGCAGGCCATGCTCAACAGCGGCGCCCTCACGCACTTCACGATGAACGACGAGGAGATCCTGCTTCGTCATCTGCACAAGACGGTCGCCGACTACGTCGAAGCCGGAGTGGCGGGCGATGAGCGCTTGCGCGAAGAGCAGACTGCGGGGGAGGCGGCGCGATGAACGGCGTCCTGCCGCCGGAGTTTTCACAGCTCGAGCACCTCGTCGACGACTGGGCCATCGAAGATGGCCACGAGCGTTACGTAAAACGCGTCAACAGCTCCATGGACCAGATCAAGGCGTTCTACGACGAGGTGTTCCCGCATGCCGAGCAAGCGGTCGCCTACATCGACAAATTCGACTACTCCGAACCGCTTCCCGACGACGTCGCGAACCTGCGAAACCTGCTCTACTCGTTGATCACCGTCTCGCTGGCGGTGGAGTTGTGGAAACAGCCGCGGGTGAAGCATTCGGCCAACACGATTCTGACGAGAGTGAGCTGACGACATGGGACTCAGCCTTTTGGTGCTCCTCACGTCCGCACGCCAACTGGACGTCGTCGACCTCACGCCCAGGATCGGCAGCGAGATCAGGACAGACGTCGACACGCTTCTGCGTGGCCGCGAAGCCCAGAACGTCCGCGCAACGCTCGAACAGCGGGGCGTCGTCTTCTTCCGTGGGCTGGACATCGACGACGAGCAACAGGTCGCAATCGCAAAGACCCTCGGTGCGATTCCCGAGAACGAGGGCCAGGGCGGCATTTACAAGATCTCGCTCGACAAGAATGTGAACCAGCGCGCCGAGTACCTGAAGGGCTCGATGTTCTGGCATTTCGACGGATCGCTGCAGCCCTACCCGAACCTGGCCACGCTGCTGCGCGCCATCACGCTGTCCGATGTCGGCGGCGAGACGGAGTTCTGCAATACCTATGCGGCCTACGACGATCTGCCGCAGCAGGACAAGGACGCGATCGCAGACCTGCGGGTGGTGCACAGCGCGGAACGGTCGCAGTACTACGTTCGTCCCGAGATGAGCTACGAGGAGCTCACGTTCTGGCAGAAGTCGCCGACGAAGGCGTGCCCGATCGTGTGGACGCACCAGTCGGGGCGCAAATCGCTGCTGCTCGGCGCGACGGCGGACTATGTCGTCGGCATGCCGGTCGAGGAAAGCCGCGCTCTGCTTGCCCGCCTGCGTGATTGGGCAACCCAGCCGCAGTACGTCTACCGCCACGAGTGGCAGCCCGGCGACCTTCTCATGTGGGACAACACCGGCACCATGCATCGCGTGCTCGAGTATCCGGTCGACAGCGGACGGCTGATGCACCGCACCATCCTCGCGGGCGAAGAACCCCTTCAGTGAAACTCGGCATCGCCACGCCCGTCGTCACCAATGTCGCGGGCGCCCGCCTGACATGGGAACAGGACGCGGGCATCGAAGCGATCGGCCGGGTCGCCGAGACGGCCGACCGTCTTGGCTACCACCACCTCACGTGCAGCGAGCACATCGGCATGCCTGCGACCGAGTCCGATCGCCGCGGCTCGCGTTACTGGGATCCGCTCGCCACACTGGGCTACATCTCGGCGCGCACTACGCAGATCCGGCTGGCGACCATGACCCTGGTGCTCGGCTACCACCACCCGCTGGCGATCGTGAAGCGCTACGGCACACTCGATCACGTCAGCGGCGGCCGCGTCATCCTCGGCGTCGGGGTCGGCTCCCTCAGGGAAGAGTTCGATCTGCTCGGTGCACCGTTCGAGGACAGGGGTGAGCGCGCCGACGATGCGCTACGCGCCCTGCGCGCGGCCCTGGCGAGTAACGAGCCGGTATACGCGGGCAAGTTCTACCAGTTCGGCGGGCTGACCGTCGATCCGTGCGCACTGCAGCCGCACATGCCGATCTGGATCGGCGGCCGAACGCGCCGATCGCTGCGCCGCGCGATCGCGCTCGCCGAAGGCTGGTGCCCCTTCGGCATCTCGCTGGACACCGCCGCGGAATGGCTGAGCGCGCGAGAGCTCCCGCCCGGTTTCGAGGTGGTGCTGCCTGCGGACAAGCCGCTCGATCCCGTGAAAGAACCGGGCGCGACGAAAGAGACGCTGGCCGCCATGGCGGCCGCGGGAACCACGATCGTTTCCGCGCGGTTCATCCACCACTCGCTCGAGCACTACCTCGAGCAGATCCACGCGCTCGCCGAGCTGCACACGGCGGGCGATTAGCCTGAGTGGTATGCGCACGCGCACAGCTCTCGGTCTCGCGGCCGCCATCGTGGCCCTGAAAGCCGTGCTCATCGGTGGGGTGGCGCGAGGTCGGTGCGAGATGATCGGTCGCTGCGGTGATGGCACCGCTTGGTATGTCGGCTTCGGCGCGGCCGGACTCGTCCTGGTGGTGGTTCTGATCGCGACTATCGGGCGGATGCGCCTAGCGCAGACTCACCTTCTCCCGCGAGCAGACGCAAAAGTACCCGAAACGTGACAACTGAAGGTACTTTTGCGTTCCCCTACCTACGGTGTGGGCCCAGCTCGCGAGGGAGAAGGGTCAGCGCGCGCGGCCGGGGCGGTCTGGTGCAAACCCGCGCACCACGTGTGCCCGCAGGAAGTCGGCGACCACGCGGGCATCGTCGAGGTCCAGTGTTGCCGACGGCGTGCTGAACAGTGAGAAGAGCATGCGGGCGTACCACTCGCCGGCAGGCTCGACGTCGAGATCCTTGCGCACTTCCCCGGTGAGCTTCGCCGCGGCCAGATAGGGCGCAAGGAATTCCGTGCATTCGCGCAGAAGAACCGCGGCATTCTTGGTGAGCAGCAGGCTCACCTCGTCCTCGTCGAAGTAGTCCTCCGGCTCGATTTCGCGTCGGGCCCTTGTCACGAAGACGCCGGCGAGAACCAGTTGGTCTTCGAGCGTCTCGCCCTTGCGCATCGCCATGGCCATCTCGCGGTAGAACTTCTGCGATGCTCCCTCCGCGCAGGCTTCGACGATTTGCGGCCTTGTCCTTGAAGTACTCGTACACGGTGCTGCGGGAAACGTTGGCGGCCTTGGCGATATCGACGACGGTCGTCTTGTCCAGACCATGACGGCGGAAGCAGTCGAACGCGGACTCGAGGATGAGTTCGCGGGTATCGGTCGCTGTCGACGCTGAAGTCATGGCGAGTCGCGTCAGCCGTCTTTGGCGAGAATCAGCGCACTCGTCGGGACCCCGGTACCCGAGGTGACCAGCACATGCTCGACGTCGTCGACCTGGTTGTAGGAGGTGCCGCGCACCTGTCGAACACCTTCGGTGATGCCGTTCATGCCGTGGATATAGGCCTCGCCGAGCAGGCCTCCGTTGGTGTTGATCGGCAGTTCTCCGCCGAGCGAAAGCCTTTCGATTGTCGCGAAGTCCTTAGCCTCGCCGCGCCCGCAGAAGCCGAGTTCCTCCAGTTGGGCGAAGACGAACGGGGTGAAGTGGTCGTACAAGAATGCCGTCTGGATATCGGTGGGCTTGAGTCCGGAGTCGCGCCAGAGCTTTTCGGCGACCACACCCATTTCCGGCAGGCCGGTGATGTCGTCACGGTAGTAGCTCGTCATCATCTCGCCCTCGGCGGCTGCCCCCTGGACGGCAGCGGTGATCACTGCGGGCGGCTGGCGCAGATCGCGCGCACGCTCGGCAGTTGTCACGACGAGTGCAACGCCGCCGTCGCTTTCCTGGCAGCAGTCGAGCAGGCGCAGCACGGGTTCGATCACCCACCGAGAGTTCTGGTGGTCGGTGAGCGTGATCGGCCGTTCGTAGAACCACGCGTCGGGATTGCGCGCGGCGTGGGCACGGTCGACGACGGAGATCCTGCCGAAATCCTCGTTGGTGACGCCATAGGTCGACATGTAGCGCTGCGCATGCAGTGCAACCCATGCGGCGGGCGTCAGCAGGCCGAACGGCGCGTAGTTCGCCATGAACAGCGGGGTTTCACCTGTCGGTCGCGCGCCCGACCCGCCGAACCGGAATCCGGAACGTTCGTTGAATGCGCGATAGCAGACCACGGCATCGGCGGTGCCGGTCGCCACGGCCATCGCGGCCTGCACCACTGTGCCCGCCGCCGCTCCGCCGCCGTGATGCACACGGCTGAAGAACGTCAGGTCGCCGATCCCGACGTTGCGTGCGATGTCTATCTCGTCGCTGGTGTCCATCGTGAACGTCACCATGCCGTCGATGTCGGCGGGTTTCAGCCCGGCATCGTCGATCGCGGCTTTGACTGCCTCGCAAGCGAGTTGCAACTCGCTGCGGCCCGACTCCTTGGAGAACTCGGTCTGGCCGATGCCCGCGATGGCCGCCTTGTGCGAAAGTGACCTCATGACACCCTGTCCTCGAGCAGGCTGACGGTCGCCGTCCCCGACACGTGGTCGCCGAGGCTGTTGGCGCCCCGGAACTCGACCTCGATGAGGCCTTCGCCGTCGGCGCCATCGGACTTCCCGGTCACGGTTCCGGTGAACCGCAGCGGGTCGTTCGGGAACGCGGGCACACCCAACCGGATCGCCAGCCTCTTCACCATTGCTTCCGGGCCCGCCCAGTCGGTGAGGAACTTCACGCACAGCCCATTGGTGGTCAGGATGTTCATGAACATGTTGGGTGAGCCCTGCTTCTTCGCGAACTCCGGGTCGTGGTGCACCGGCATGAAGTCGCGCGACGCGATCGCACCCGCGACGATGACCGTTGCGGTGACCGGTATTTCGAGGGGTGCGACCTCGTCGCCGACGTTGATGTCGCGCCAGTCCAGCGTCGTGGTGCGGAATGTGGTCATGCGACTCCTTCTACGTACGTCGCGCCGAGGCGCGCCAGCTGCGCGGAGGCCGAGCCGAGCGTCAACTCGTTGTGCTTGGCCCACAGGAAGTACCGGGACAGCGGATACGTGGTGTCGATACCCATTCCGCCGTGCACCTGCTGGGCGGTGGCCGCGACACGTGCGCCCGCCTCGGCGGCCCAGAATTTCGCGATGGCCGCATCGTGGCCCGGCGGGCCGCCCTGCTCGAGGCGCCATGCGGCCTGCCACATGGTCCACCGAATGGCCTCCACATCGATGAAGGCATCGGCCATCCGTTGTTGGACGGCTTGGAAGCTGCCGATCGGTCTGCCGAACTGTTCGCGTTGGGTGGTGTAGGAGGCGGCCATCCGCAGCGCGCGTTCGGTGACGCCGAGTTGGATCGCGCACAGCCCGACAAGCGCTCGGGCATAGAGTGATTCGACGATTTCACGGCCGCCGGTAAGCCGTTCGGATGCGGTTGCGCCGTCGAGGAACACGTCCGCGTGCGGCTCGCCGTTGGTCGTCGCGACGGGACGGATATCGACCCCCGCAGTGTCCGCGTCGAGCAGGAAGACCCCGACCTCGTCGTCGTCGAGGGAGGCCGGGACGACGACGGTGCGGGCGAGCTGAGCCGCGGGTACCAATTCCTTGACACCGTCGAGGCGCCACCCGTCGCCGTCGGGTCGAGCCGTGGTCGCAGGCGCGGTCGGATCGGAGCGACCCGGTTCCGCCAGACAGGCGGTGAGCAGCGACGAGCCATCGATGACGCCGGGCAGATATCGGTCGCCGTTGTGCATCGTCGCCGAACCGCGCGATGGTGTCGGCGCCGAGCAGCAGGGTGGCGTAGGCAGGCACCGGCGCGACGCTCCAGCCCACCTCCGCCAGCACCAGCGCGAGCTCGACAAGGCCGCGGCCACTGCCACCGACGCTCTCCGGCAACGAGATTCCCAGCAGGTCGGCAGCCGCCATCTCGCGCCACAGCGACTCGTCGAAGCGCACATCGCCGGCTTCCAGTTCGGTGAGGTGTTCGGGTGTTGCGCGGTGCTCGAAGAGCTCACGCGCCACCTTGGCGACCGTCTCCTGCTCCTCTGTGAAATCGAAGTCCATGGCTGCCTACCGGGTCGGGCGGAATTGATGGAGCACGAGGTCTTTTCCGTCGAGGGTGTCGAACGTCTGGTAGAACACCTCGACGGGCATGCCGACCTCGACGTCGGCGGGCGCGATATCGCACAGATTGGACACCAACCGCACTCCCTCCTCGAGTTCGACCAGGGCGACGATGTAGGGGTATTCCATCAACGGCATCGGTGGGTGCTGCGGCATCACGTAGCTGTAGACGGTGCCGCGGCCGCTCGACTCGACGGTGTCCCATTCCAGCGAATTGCATGCCGGGCACATGGGCCGGGCCGGTTGGCGCAACGCCTGACATCCGGCGCACCGCTGGATCAACAGTTTGTTGTCGCGCAACCCGTTCCAGAAGAACTCGCTGTCCGGGCTGATCGCGGGCGCCAGTCTCGTCGCCATCAGTCCCCGACCGTTCCGGCGGGGGCCCTGTTGGCCTTGAAACGGAAGACCCGGAACCGTTGCCGTCCCAGCACTTCGCCGTTCTGGTCGGTGTAGGTCGACAGCCAGGTGACGAAATAGCCCGTGCCCAGAGAGGTTTTCTTCTCGTCGGAGATGCTCTCGAACTCCTGCGTGACGGAGATCTCGTCGCCAAGACGCGGGTAGCGCTCGATCTCGAATTCGGAGTTGGTGGCCACGATGCCGGTGTAGCCGGCCTCTTCGATGAACGACGCGGGGTTACGGCCCATGTCGATCGGAACCCCGCCGCGTTCGGCGATCCCCTCGATCTTGGGGGCGGGCATCGTCCACGCCTGCAGCATGACCGGGGGAGAGACGATGCCGCCGAAGCGCGACTTCTCGGCGAACTCCGGATCGAGATAGACCGGGTTCATATCGGCGAGCGCATGTGCCCAGTGCCGGATCATCGGCTGGTTCACCGGATCCGGCGCCACCGTCGCCTTGCCCGACCCGCCGGTCGGCTGCCCGATCAGCGCGTCGAGCTTCTTGCGAAACTCGACCTTGTCCGATGCGTCAGTCACTTGGCGTCCCCATTCTGGTTTGCTCGAAGGTCACGTGGCGCGCGTGGCATGAAAAGCCCTGCCATCGCGATGATGTCGCGCTGAAGTTCGTTGGCTCCACCGCCGAACGTGTTGATGACCGCGATGCGATAGGCAGATTCGAGGGCGCCGCGCAGTGGTGCGTCGTCGCCTTTTCGGATGCCGCCGCGATCCAGGACCTCGAGCAGTTCGCGCGCCACCTGCTGTGTCAGTTCGGTCCCGAACACCTTGACCGCCGACGCCTCGCCCATCCCGAGCGCGCCCTTGGTCATTGCGGCGTTGACGCGCAGGTTCATGATCTTGTACGCGGCGACCTGCGCCTCGACCCTGGCCAGTGCCTGCTGCACCCAGGGCTGGTCGATCACGCGCGCACCGTCGAGTTCGGTGGCCTGCGCCCATGCCAACGTCTTCTCGAACAGCGGCCCGAGCGCACCCATGTTGCCAAGCGCGGCGCGTTCGAAGTTCAGCTGCGTGGTGATCAGCCGCCAGCCCTCGTTCTCGCCGCCCACGATGGCACTCGCAGGCACCCGCACGTCGTCGTAGAACGTGTAGAACGTCGATACCCCCGGCATGGTGTGCAACGGTTTCCAGGAGAACCCCGGCGACGATGTCGGCACGATGAAGATCGAGATGCCCTTGTGCTTCTTGACGTTCGGGTCGGTGCGTGCCGCGAGCCAAATATAGTCGGCGTACGCCGCACCGCTGGTGAACATCTTCTGGCCGTTGATGACGAACTCGTCCCCGTCACGCACGGCGCTGGTGCGCAGCGAGGCAAGATCGCTACCTGCCGACGGCTCGGAGTAGCCGATCGCGAACTCGACGGTGCCGTTCAGGATCGAGGGCAGAAACTTCTGCTTCTGCTCCTCGGTGCCGCAATGGGCGAGCGTCGGCCCGACGGTGTTGAGGGTGACCAGCGGGATAGGCGTGTTGAGCCGCTGGGCTTCTTCGAAGAAGATGAACTGTTCGAGCGCCGTGAACCCGCGTCCGCCGAACTCTTTTGGCCAGCCGACGGCGAGCAGGTTGGCGGCGCCGAGAGCCCGGACGCATTCCTTGACCGCGTCGCCGCCCTCCATGCGACCCGCGACCGCGGCGATGCGCTCCGGTGTCATCACCGCCTCGAGAGACGACCGGATCTCGGTGCGGAGCTCTTTCTGCTCGGGTGTGAAGTCCAGATGCACGGCTCAGCTCCCCGATCCGAGGCGCACGGGCATCCGCTTGACCCCCGGCACCATGGTGGCTCTCATTCGGTCGACACCGCCGACAAGCTCCAACTCGGGATACC
This sequence comes from uncultured Actinomycetota bacterium, assembly GCA_963756865.1. Classification (GTDB taxonomy): domain Bacteria; phylum Actinomycetota; class Actinomycetes; order Mycobacteriales; family Mycobacteriaceae; genus Mycobacterium. The sequence goes on from CAVWPQ010000003.1 coordinate 243,156, forward strand.
GGCCAAGCAGCACCTCGAAGAAGACGCGGGCCTCGAGGCGGGCCAGTTGGGCTCCGATGCAGGAGTGTTCACCGCAGCCGAAGGCGATGTGAGGGTTGGGATGTCGCCTGATGTTGAACTCCTCGGCATCGGGCCCGAATATCTCCTCATCGCGGTTGGCTGAGCCGTAGAGCATGACGACCACGTCGCCCTCGTGGATGAGCTGCCCGCGAATCTCGACGTCTGCGGTTGCAGCCCTTGCCATGTGCGTCACGGGTGTGGTCCAGCGCAGCATCTCCTCGACGGCGGCGGGTATCAGCGACGGATCGGTGACCAGTTGCCGGCATTGGTCCGGGTGGTCGATGAGTGCCAGTGTGCCGAGCGCGATCAGGTTGCGCGTCGTCTCGTTGCCCGCGACCAGAAGCAGGAAGGCGAAGTTCAACAGGTCGTCGTCGGTCAGCTTCGCCCCGTCGACCTCGGCGGTGGACAATACCGAGAGCATGTCGTCGCGCGGTTCAGCGCGTCGGGCGGCGATCAGCTCCTGAAAGTAGACGAACAGCTCACCGACAGCGACGAGTGCATCCTGTTCGATCTCCGGATCGGCGTTGCCCGTGCATGCGTCGGACCAGCGACGGAACTGTTCCCAATCGTCTGGCGGAGCGCCGAGCAGCTCGGCGATCATCCGCGTCGGAAGTGGCGCGGCGAGCTCCTCTGCGAACTCATGGGTGGACCCGGACGTGACGTCAGCCAGAACGCCATAGACGATCTCGCGCACCTTCGGTTCGAGGATGGCCACCTGGCGCCGGGTGAACCCGGTGTTGATCAGCTTGCGAAGCTGACGGTGCCGAGGTGGATCCGTGAAGATGAGGTTCCCCTCCTGCACCGGGTTCGGCATCACGGGATCGGGAATGGTGATGCCCTTGGTGGACGAGAACAGGTGCGGGTTGGTCGACACGTGCCGAATGTCCTCGTACTTGAGCAGCGCCCAGAACTCGGTGACGTCGTTCCAGCACACCGGCGTGGTCGCGCGCAGTTCTTTATAGGCGGGGTACGGATCGCCGATGAAGAAGTCGGGGGAATGCAACGGGAACGTTGTGGGCACACGGCCTCCCTCGACATCCAATGTCGGACAGATACGCGATGGATGTCCGATGCTCTGTGTCTACTCGCCGCAAATATTGCTGTCAATAGCCATCATTGACGATGTCGGTCCGACAGGTGTAGACCATGTGTTGATCCACTGAGCTCGGTGAGGAGCCTGTATGGCTGACCCGCGTCGATTGGTCGACGACTACTCGTTACTGTACCGGTACATGGAGCCGAAGGCCATCGGGATTCCGGCATGACGGGCGCGCTGACAGGATTGCGCGTCGTCGAACTCGCCGGCGAGATCGCCGGGCCGTACTGCACCAAGCTTCTCTCCGACCTTGGCGCCGACGTCACCAAGATCGAGCCGCCGACCGGCGACCCGCTGCGTCGATGGGGACCGTTTCCCGGCGGGAAGGCAGATCCCGAGCGGTCGGGCTTGTTCGAGTACCTCAACGCCGGGAAGCGCGGGGCGACAATCGATCTCGACGATGACGTGTCGCCATCGCATTCGCTCATCGCTCATGCTGACGTTCTTGTCGATGGTATGCCGCCGGGGACGCTCGACGGGTTCGGTCTCGATGCTGCTGCGCTGGCAGCGCTGCGCCCCGGCCTCGTCGTCGTGCGGATCTCTCCGTTCGGGCAGCACGGACCACTGCGCGACCGGCGGGTGACGCCGCTGACCGTGCAGGCGGCAGCGGGGTGGGTCAACCTGCGTGATCCCGACCGGCCGCCCGTACAGGCCGGGGCGAGGATCGCCGAGTACGTCGCAGGCGGTTACGCCGCGCTCAGTGCGCTGACAGCACTGAGGACGGTATCCACTGCCACCAGTGATGTCGTCGAGGTCGACGTCTCGGTGATGGAGTCGTTGTTGTCGACACTTCCATATCCGATGTTGTTGGCAGAGAAGATGCGCAGTCTCGGCATGCCTCCCAATGCCAAGGCGGGCCCGGTGATGGGAGTCGTGCGCGCCGCGGACGGCTGGCTCGGCGTCAACTGCCTGACAGGGCAGCACTGGCTCGACGTCTGCGCGATGCTCGGGCTGCCGGAGTACGCAGAGCATCAGATCGCGGTCATGCTCGGCGGTCCCGAGCGCGCCGAATTCTACGAGAAGGCCCAGCCGTGGCTCTCAGCGCGAACGGTCGACGAGATCGTCGAACTCAGCCAGGCGATGCGCATTCCGGCCACTCCCGTCAACGACGGTGCGACCGTCTTGGAGTGTCCGCAATACCGCGATCGCGGGTTCTTCGTTGAGGCCGGGCGCGACGGCTGGTCGTTCCGGCGCCCCGGCGCCCCGTTCCGCTTGTCGAAGACGCCGGTCCTGCCGGTCCGGCCCGCGCCCCGCCTCGGCCAACCCGTCGCAACCGCTGCACAAGGAACGTCACGGTTCGACGTCGACAGAGACATGCCGTTCGAGGACGTGAAAGTCCTTGATCTGTCGACATTCTGGGCCGGGGCGTACCTCACCTGTTACCTGGGCGCGTTCGGCGCCGATATCACCAAAGTGGAGTCGATCCAACGTCCCGACGGGTTTCGTTACTCCGGGGCGTACGCGCATGAGGGCGATCGATGGTACGAGCGCAGCGGAATGTGGCAGGCCACCAATCTGAACAAGCGCGACATCACCCTCGATCTCAATTCCGATGACGGACGTGAGCTCGCCCGCAGGCTCGTGCGCGATGCCGACGTCGTGGTCGAGAACTTCTCGCCGAGGGTGGTCGAGCAGTTCGGACTCGACTACGAATCGCTTGTCGCGCTGAATCCCGACGTGATTCAGGTGCGCATGCCGGGATTCGGCTTAGCGGGGCCGTGGCGCGACTACGTCGGCTGGGCGTTCAACTTCGAAGGGACATCGGGGATGGCGGCTGTCACCGGCCATCCCGACGGCCCGCCGTGCGTCCTTCAGGGACCCGCCGACCCGATCGTGGGAGTGCACGCCGGGATCGCGCTCTTAGCGGCACTCGAACACCGGCGCCGCACCGGGGAAGGGCAGCTCATCGAGATCGCGCAGATCGAGACCGCGGCGTCGTTGGCCGCCGAACCCGTTATCGAGTACTCGATGAACGGTGTGGTTTCCCAGCGTCGAGGGCAACCGTCAGCGCGGTTACCTGCAGGGGGTGTACCCGACAGCGGTCGACGGCGAGTGGGTGGCGATCTCGGTCAGCGACGACGTCGGGCTGGACCACGATGCTTTCGACGAGGCCGCCGCGGCCTGGACGCGGACGCTACCGCCCTCGGAGATCGTCGATATCCTTACCGCACAGGGTGTCCCGGCCGAGCGTGTGCTCACCGCCGACCGGATGTACGACCTTCCTCAGCTCGATGCGCGGAACTACTACCAAGATGTCGAGCATTCGTTCACCGGTGTCCACCGTTATCCGGGCTGGCCGTTCACCATCACGCCGGGCCTGTCGGACACCATCGGCTTCCGCCGCCGACGCTCGGGCAGCACAACGACGAGGTGCTGCGCGGCCTAGGGCTCACCGGTGACGAGATCGACGACCTGCGTGCGCGAAAGGTGATCGGCGACCGGGCTCTCAACGCCTAGTTGACTGCCCACCGCGCGGTCAAAACTTGTCGTACCCAAGTGCTTTGATGGGGTTGTGACATCGACGACGTACCCCAGCTGCGGGGGAAACGTTGTCGATGAGCGCCTCAAGGTGTTGTTCGAGGAGCTTTCGGAGTTGGCCGGTCAGCGCAACGCGATCGACGGGCGCATCGTGGAGATCGCCGCCGAGATCGACGACGGGCTGTGGGGGAACACCGGGTGCCGCTCGCTGGCGGCGCTGATCGCCTGGAAGTTGGGTGCGTCGTCGACCAACGCGCACACCATCGCTGCTGTCGCGAACCGGATCGAGCGAGTTTCCCCGCTGCGTTGCCGGTTTGCGGGAGGGCCGGCTGTCGCTGGATCAGGTCGGCGTCATCGCCGCGCGGGCCTCCGACGGTTCTGATGAGCACTACGCGCAGTTGGCGCGCCACGCCTCGGTCAGCCAGCTGCGCACCGCGGTCAAACTCGAACCCCGACCTGACCCTGATCCGCAACCAGAACGCGAGCGATCGATCACCAAAACCAGCGACGGGCGCTCCACCACCTACAAGATCACCCTGCCCAAACTGGAAGCGGCGAAATTCGATGCCGCCCTTCAATCGCACCGCGACACGTTGATCTCCCAGTGGAGGCACGACCGCGACGATCACGGCGACGTCGACCCCTACGCCGATGTCCATCCCGACGCCGCGAGGATGACCGATCTCGCCGTACCGATGCCCACCACCGTGGACGCCTTCATGAGTCTGGTCGAAGCCGGCTGGGACACCGACGTCGAACGCCGCCCACACGGCCAGCGCACCACCGCGGTGATGCACGTCGATGTCAACGACCGCATCGCCGCGCTGCACCTGGGGCCGCTGCTGTCCGAAGCCGAACGCCGATACCTGCTGTGTGACGCGACCTGCGAAGTGTGGTTTGAACGCGACGGACACACCATCGGCGCTGGCCGCAGCACCCGGGTGATCAACCGGCGGCTACGCCGCGCCCTGGAACACCGTGACCGCTGCTGCGTGGTTCCCGGCTGCGGGGCCACCCGCGGACTGCACGCCCACCACATCCGGCACTGGGAAGACGGCGGCCCCACCGAACTGGACAACCTGTCCTGGTCTGCCCGTATCACCACCGGATGCACCACAAAGGCGAAATCACCATCACCGGACCCGCCCACGACCTCGTTGTCACCGACCGCGAGGGACAAACCCTGAGCAACGCCTCACTGGCGCGCCCACCGACTACACCCCCGCCCGCCGTGCCGCCCTACCGCGGTCCCAGCGGCGAACGCGCCCACTGGTGGTGGTACCAACCCTTCGAACCCCAACCACCACCAAGTAATAACAGTGATCAGTAGAGCAATCCCGATCGCGGTCGATCGAGGTAGGCGTTCTCCAGCATCGCCAAGTACTGCTGCTCACGTTCCGTCAGGTCGTTCGACGTGATCGCGCCGAACGCCGCGGCGTCACGGACGAACCGGATCGGCGCGTCGGGAAGGGCATCGGGCCCTTCGAGCCGGAAACAGCTCGGGGCGAGCGGGCCGAACAACAGTGCGCGGCGCAGGTGCGGCCAGTTCTCCAGGTGCGGCTCGACTCCGGCGGCTCTGGCGAAAGTCAACGCCGCCAGGTTCATTCGGGTCTTCTGCGACATCCCGCGCCGTGCCCGGTAGGACTCGATCGCCGACCGCAGTTCGGGCTCGGTCGGCTCGGCCACCACGCCGCCCCATGTGTAGGCGATCCATCGGGCCTGGAGTTCCACCGGCACGAACAGCCCTCCCGACTGGTCCCACATGCCAACGAACGCCAGGCCCGGCAGATCCGGGTGGAAGGTGTAGCGGTCGGCATCGAGGTGGACGGTGTCGAGGTCGACGATCGTGCGGATCTCGTCGCTGAGGAAAGGCATGTCGAGTTCGAAGCCGGTGCCGAACAGAATTCCGTCGAACTCTTCGGACGTGCCATCCGCGAACGACACCCGTTCTCCGTCGACCGATGTCAACCACGGCCGCACCGTGATTCGGCCCTCCGCCACAAGCGGCAGATATTGCTGGGCGAGGGTGACACCTGCGGCGAACAGCGATGGATCCGGTGCCGGCGCGCCGTACTGCTCCGGGCTGCCGCCCGCCTCGACGACGATCTCCTTCAGCTGTCGATCGACTTCGGCAGGCGGCAGCGTCTCGTTCGCCAGGGTTCCGTACCGCGTGAAGATCCGGGAATCAGACGGCACGCCCGCTGCGAACTTCGGCAGGACATACCGTTGGCGTCGCTGCGTCACTGTGACCGCTACGCCGAGTTGCGCCAGCTCCGAGGCGATTTCGAGCGCGCTGATGGCGCCGCCCGCGACGAGGACGCGCTTGCCGAGATAGGGATGCGGTTCGCGGTAGTGGTAGGTCGCCGTCGCCCCTGCTGAGCCGGCGAACGTTTCGAGTCCGGGAATGGTTGGCACGCTGGGCGTTTGAAATCGCCCGCTGGCCACGATGACCCTTTCGAACGCCTCAGTCGTACCCGAATGCTCGACGAGCCAGCCACCGGCACCACGACTCAGGCGGTCGACCCGGGTCTCGAACCGGATGCGTGAAGTCAGGCCGAAGGTCTCGGCGTATCGGTGAAGGTAGGCGAGCATGTCCCGGTTCGACAGGAACGTGAGGTCGTTGTCGTGTTCCAGGTCGCTGAAGGACGTGAGGATGCGGCTGGTGTTGGTGTGCATCGTCGGCCAGACGCCGCTGATCCCGTCCAGCCCGGTCCACTGCCCGCCGAGGGACGGACTCTTCTCGAAGATCGTCGGCTCGAACCCCTGCGCCAGCAGCCAGCGCGCCGTGACCAGGCCGCCAGGCCCGGCGCCGATCACCGCAATCCCTTTGGGGCTTCCTGTCATCTCCCGAACTGTCGCACACCCGTCAATTAGGCTCAACGACGTGCCGGAAACGTCGTACGCGTCCTGCGGCGATCTCAGCCTGGCCTATCAGGTTTTCGGCGATGGCCCCGTCGAGTTGGTGTGCGCGGGCTCGTACGCCAGCCATGTCGCTCCGCGGCTTCTCCGCGGTGTGGCCGAAAGGATGAATAGATGACAGTCGTTCTCGCCTTGCGCTGTGCCGATGGCATCGTCCTCGCCTCGGACTCGCAGATCACCGATCCGGGGCGTGGGGTCAGCTATCCCGCGCAGAAGCTGCACGAACTCGGCAAGAACGCGGCGTGGGGCGGCAGTGGATCTCGTGCGGTGCTCTACGACATCGAGCAACTGTTCAACACAGAACCCGATGCCATCGTGGATGCGCAGGACGTCGGGCGAGCACTGCAGGCGCGGGTGTTGCCGATCTTCAAGCACCACTACGAGAACTTCATCGCCGAGGTGCCGGAGACCAAGCCCGGCGCGACGCCCGCCACGTACGTGCTGGCCGCGGGCTATGCCGGTGGGGAGCCCTTCATCGTGGACATCGATCCGCACGGGCTGATCGGCCATCACGAAGAGACCGGTTTTCAGGCCGTCGGGAGCGGGGCTCCGATGGCGCAACAGGCGTATGCGCTGCTGGCGAGCTACCAGACGGCGAAGCGCGGCGTCGATTACGGTGTCGTCGCCGCTCTGCGTGTGCTCGATGCCCTCGATGCGTCATCGCCGACCGTCGGCGGACCGATGGACATATGTCGGATCACGCCCGACGGCGCACATCATCTCAGCCCCGACGAAGTCGAAGAGGTTCGCCAGCAGGTCGCTCGTTGGATCGAGCTCGAACAACGCGCGATCGACGAGTTGTTCTCATGACGGGTAAGCCCGAGATCTCCCTGTACTTGCGAAACTTCTCCGACGACCCGGCATTCGACTGGGCGGCGACGCTGGAGACGGCGCGCGCCATGGATGCCGCGGGCGTGGACCGGGTCGTGGTCTCGGATCATCTGGTCTTCGGCGAGAACCTCGACGCCTATGCAGATCCCGCCATCGGGGGCACCACAGGAGGCAAGCAACCAACGGGTCCCGACGGGATCTGGCTCGACCCGCTGATCTACTTGGCCACGCTCGCGGCCACGACGACCCGCATACGGATGGGCACGGCGATACTGCTGGCCGCCTTGCGACGTCCCGCAGTGCTCGCCAAACAGCTGGCGACCATGGACGTGCTGTCCGGTGGACGCATCGACCTCGGCGTCGGAGTGGGCTGGCAGCGCGAAGAGTACGAAGTCGTCGGGCTGTCGTTCGAAGATCGCGGACGGCTACTCGATCACACACTCGAGGTCTGCCAATTGTTGTGGACCCAGCAGCGTGCCAGCTACGACTCAGCCGAGCTGTCCTTCGACGGTATCCATCAGGCGCCAAAGCCGTTGCAGCCCGGCGGGATTCCGGTCTGGATCAGCGGCACCGTGAACAAGAGAGTCGCTCGCAGATTGTCCAGGTTCGGCTGCCGGTGGATTCCGTGGGGCCCGGCCATCACCGACCTCAAGGGTGCGATCCCGGCGATGAAGCAGGCGATTCTGGATGTCGGCGGAGATCCGGCCGATCTGCAGGTACAGGGCACGGTGCTGTTGCGGAAGGACGCCGACGGTGGCATCGACGTCGACGCCTCCACCGCGCCGGTGGCTGACCTGGTCTCCTGCGGCGCCACGGAAATACGGTTCACAGGGCCGCTCCCGAAACCCGCGAACGCCGTCGAGCAGTTCTCACGGCTGGTGACGGCGTTCCGAGGTGTGACGGCGTAGCGCTTGCGCTATATCTGCGGGAAGGGTGCGAAGCGGTTGTTGAAGCCGGCTTTTCGTGCGGCGAGTTGATCAGCCCGGTAGTTCGGCTGGTCTGCGGGAATGAATGCGCCGGGCGGCAGCACGCCGTCGTCCAGCTCGCTGATCTTCACGACCTGCGAACTGACCGTCGGCGAGCCAGCGCCAAGATCCTGGAAGCGGATGGATGCCGTACCCTGGTTCAGGCCACCGGTGGAGACCCAGTTGTACACGCCCGGATCGGATTTCGAGATCACGATCGTGTACTTCGTGCCGCCGACTTCATCCGGCACGGCCTGGGCATTGTTGAGGCTGGTCTGCTGATCCCAGTAGTTGTCGGTGATCGTCCAGTCGTTGGTCACCGGGACACTGAAATAGCCTGCATCCTTGCGGTCGATGGTGAGGACCAGCGCCTCATCGTCGGCCAGATCGAAGTATCCCGCGCTCTGCAGTTGGGTCGACAGAAACGCCGCGTTTCTCGTCGGATCGGTGAACACATTCGGCTCGCGCTTCTCGCCCGACACGGCGTCGACGGTGGCGACGCGAATGTAGTCGCGTTCCATCGAGATGCCGATGAGCATGATCACCGAAGTCACCGCGCCGCGCACGATCGGCGGCATCTCGGGCAAAGGCGGAATGATCGACACCAACTGCGTCAGTGTGGCGTTGTCGGTGATCGCGGGCCCGATGAGCGGGATTGCGAAGATCCCCAGTTGCGCCAGCAGGCTGTTGGGCGGACCGCTGGTGCGCTCGATCGTCAACGTCATCGGTTGCTCAACGTTCCAGTCGGCCAATGTGTCTCGCGCTGCGATCAGGGTGGAGTCCGACGTGAGCTGTAGGTAGTTGCCCGTGTAGTCGGCCGGTTTCGGATCTCCGGACACGAGGATGGTGAACTCGCCGTGCTCGTCGACCACCAGCTGGTCCTTGGTGATCACCTGCGCCGTGTTTCCCGATAGGCCCGTCAGCAGGCTGAACGACGAGTCGGCGGGCCGTGCGTCCTCGTCCTCCCAGTTCTCGAACTTGCCTTTGATGACATACGTCGACGTCTTGTTGACCGCCATGAAGCGGTAGATCGTGTCGGGGTTGTCGTAGAGGATGCGCGAGCCGGGAACCATCTGGCCGTACCAGGTGTGCGGCGGTGCGACCTGCATAACCGCCCGAGGCGTCATGGGGTTGAGGATCTGCTGCTGGAACGCCGCGCCCATCGCGTACTCGTCGACGGACCTGCTGAGCTGCGCCAGGTTCTCCTTGTCCGGGCCGCCGACCTTGCTGTACTCACCGAGCGCCGTGACATACCAACCGGTCTTGAGGACCAGTTTCGTCAACTGGACCGGCAGCGTGTTCACCGTCTCGGTGGCCGTCTGCTCTGCGTCGCGTTGCTCCGGGGTGCCAAGCGGGCTGACCGCTTGCGTCGTCACCGATTGTGCGACCGAAGCTGCGGGCGTAAAGGATTCGGGTGTCCTGGCCGGGGTCACAGCCTGGTCGATCTCGCGGCGGACGAAGCCCGCCACTGCGACAAGCGCGGGGTTGGGCGTCGGTTTCGGCGGCTTGGGTGTGGTCCTCACGATCTGGGTGGCCTGCACGATCTGCTTGACCTGCACGGTCGATGGGTCGGACGTCTCGCGTCGCGACGTGCGCGTCTGCAGCCGCTCGCTGACATCCTCGCGCGCCGATTCCACCTTCTCCCGCACTTCGTTGAGCCGCGAGTGTATTTGCTTGACAACCGATTTCACCGGGTCGTTGTCTTTGGTCGACGATTGCGCAGAAGGCGACTCCGACGTCGACGCCTTCTCCGCGCTCTGGCCGTCTTCAGCCGACGCGACGCCAGGGTTGTTGGCGATCGCCACGCCGATGCCGAGTGCGACGGCCAAGCCGCCGACCCGGCCGACGAATCGGGCGTAGTTGGTATCAGTCGAATGTGAGCATGGCGTCTTTGCCATGGACAGCGCCCTTTCGTGCAACCCCCGCTGCCGGTACCGTAGTCAGGTGTCTACGGCTCGCGCAAGCACCAGTTCACAGCGGGTCGGCGCGCCGCTCGGCAAGGATGAGGTTGTCGCGGCCGTCTTGCGCTCGGCAGCCGACCTGTTCGCCGAGCGCGGGCTGGCGGCAACATCGATCCGCGATATCGCGGCGCGGTCGCGGGTGAACCACGGCTTGATCCATCGCCATTTCGGTGGCAAGGACGCGCTGGTTGCCGCGGTGCTCGACCATCTCGGTCAGCATCTCGCCCAACTGCTCGCCGAGAAGGCTGAGGGCAAGCAGGTCGCCGACGCCGTCGACCGCCAGCTGCGGGTGCTCGCGTACGCATCTCTCGACGGCTATCCCGTCGGTGAACTGCAGAGCCGCTTCCCGACCATGGGCGTGCTGCTCGACGCGGTGCGGCCACAGCACCCCAGTGACCTCAGCGCGCGGCTGGCAGCCGCGCACACGATCGCGCTGCAGCTCGGGTGGTGCCTGTTCGGCGATTTCCTGCGCGCGTCGACGGGCCTGGACGAAATGGACGACAGGACTTTCGTACGCTCTGTCGGGGAGACGGCCGCGTCGATCCTCGGCGCGCAGTACAGGGGAGGTTAGACATGCGGGTGCCACGTGCGGTGGCGAAGTTCAATCGTCGTATCACCAATCCGCTCGCGGTCCGGTTCGGCGGGTGGGCACCGTTGAACGGAACGCTGGAGCACGTCGGCCGGAAGTCGGGTAAGACGTATCAGACGCCGCTGAACATCTTCGAGACCGCCGACGGGTTCGTCGTCCCCATCGGCTACGGCCTCGAATCTCATTGGGTACAAAATGCTTTGGCTGGTGGTCCGCTGACAGTCCACAAGGCCGGACGGACGATTCCCGTCGCCGATGCGCGCGTCGTCAGCAAGGCGGATGCCGAGCCGCTCGTGACGCGAGGGCGGACGATGTTCCGCCTGCATCCCTACAACGAAGCCGCGTTGGTACTCACCGCGAGTTAGCCGACTTTGGTGATCGCGAGCACCTCGGCTCCGGGCAGCGCGGCGAGCACGTCGGATGCGACCAGCAGCTTGGAGCCCCGGACTCCGCTGCCGATGATGACCCGTCGCTGATCGACGACGTCCCTGTCGACAAGAACCGGCCATTCGTCGGGTAGCCCGATAGGGGTGATGCCGCCGTACTCCATGGCGGTCAGCGATACCGCGGTGTCCATCGAGGCGAACGAGATCTTGCGCGCGTCGACGTGTTTACGCACGATGCCGTTGACGTCGGCCCTGGTGGTGGCAAGCACCACGCATGCCGCGTACCAAACGCGGTCGGCGCGTTTGGCCTCCACCACGACGCAGTTGGCCGAAACGTCCAGCCCGATGTCGTAGTGCTCGCAGAATGCCGCGGTGTCGGCCAGGTCCGGGTCGATCTCGCTGACCCACAGCCCGTCGCCGCCCGCCTGTTCGATGTGGCGGCGGACGGGCGCGCCGACCAAGTTCATCGCCTCGCCGACGGGAACGAACGTCAGCTTTCCCATGTTCACACTGTCCACGCCGTCGCCTTTAATCCGTGCTGCTGAAACGGTCGCCGATGTAGTCGAGCAGCCGTGGGTCGTCCGAGGTGAACCGCTCCACCTCTTCGCCGCCGTCGCATCGCAGCAGCGCGACGATCACCCGATCGCCCCTCCGGGACACCACCGACCAGACGGCGCCGGAGTCTTCCCACCGCCGCAGTTCCGCGACCCGATCGATGTCCATGCTTGAGCGACTTTACGTCGAACTCACGCCAACGTGCGCTGGTGGTGCGTGGTGCTGCGCCTGACCAATGCCGGCCCCGCTCATCGGTGCCGGCGCACGGTCATTGCGAGATGCGTGCCGTCCGGTAGTTCGCCTGGCGGTAGTAGGGCGATCCACCCGCCGCGACTCAAGATCACCTCGATGAGTTCGTCGACGACATCGTCGATGACGTCAGGGTGGTCAACGTCGTCTGCGGGGATGAGGGTGTCGCCGTCGGCGCTAAGCCGCGCAGGGTAGTAGTAGTCATCCTCGACGGCGAGCATCTCCGGTCGCTCCCAGCGGGCCGCCAGCCAGGCGCTGTCGATGTCGCGAAGGACCTTTCCGGTGCGGGCGCGAAGCTCGACAAGGGCGACTGCCTCGTGGGCACGTGATTTCAAGTAGTCACGAAGCACAGGACGTACGAGGGCGATGAGTGCGTCGGTCGGAGTATTGAGATGGTTGCCCTTCACGGTGCCGGCAAGGCGGGACGTGTTGTGCGACAGACTGCGGAAGGTCGATCCGGTGGGTTCGGCGGCGGCCAGGACAAGCGGCATGGGGTTGAGTCGGAGCGCGGCGCCGAGCGCGCGGTCGACGCGACGCAGGAAGTCCTTCGGTCGCTCGGCGGTGCGGCCACGCTTCTTGCCTGTCGTGCGTCGGTTCATCGGAAAGGACCTAGTGGAAGCAGTATTGAGTGCTGCGCCATGTCCGTGCAGAAGGCGGGCCTCGTCGACCGATAACAGCAGCACGGCATGGCGCGGGGTGTGATGAAGTGCCCGCACCAGGTCCCGGGTCGCGAACGTTGGATCGATCACGCAGCGATCGATCACGGGGACTGGCAGAGAAACCCAGCGGCAGTATTCGCCGCCGGAGAACAACGCAATCGCCCGGTCGGTGGGTCTGCCGACGGCTTCGGTGATCATCCTGTGCAGTGGGTCGATCAGGCGTGCGGTCCCGGCGATGCCTTCGGCGGCCAGCCGCTGTCGAGCCAGCCCCACCAGTGACCGCAGCGTCGCGACGTCCCTGCCGTGCATGGTGGCACCTGGCCGCGTGCTGGCCAAGATCGAGATGCAGGGGTAGTCCCGCAGCGACTGCAACTCGGTCACGGTCTTTGCCGTGACCGAACTCGGTTCGTCAGTGTGCGCAGTGCGGTCGGTCGATGGTGGGGTGAGGGAGGCATTCGTCATGGCGGGGTCCCGTCTCGAGTGGCGACACCGCGTGATGCCGCGTCGCCGCGACGAGGTCTTCCTCGCCCAGAGATGTGGGGCGGGCGCCAGCGCCGGATTCGGATCGGCCGAAACGTGATGACGACGCGAGACTTAGTGAGGTACTCCCCTCGAGCCAAGAATGACGAACTCTGGTTCGTGTGTCAAGGTCGGCTGAGCCGATCGCGCGCTAGCTTCTGGGGAAGGTTTCAGCACCAAGTGAGGCGATCAGGTCGGCGATGCGGTGGTGGGATTCGAGCGGGTGGCGCAGGTGTCGGTCGGAATTGATGCGGTAGCTGTTGCGTCGCCCGATTTTGGTGCGGGTCACGTAGCCGCCGTCGACGAGATCGCCGAGGATCAACTGAACGGCACGGGTGGTGATGCCGACACGATTGGCGATCTCCGGCAGCGTCTGGTGCGCGTCGGCCGCCAAGCAAATCAAGACGTGGGCGTGGTTGCTCAGAAACGTCCATTTCGTCGTCGCCTCAGCCGACCGCATGCGGCACACCTTAGGACACCGGCAGCGCGATCCGTTTGACAGGCGAACTGCTCTTCGTCAATATTGCGTTTGGAGGGGAGTACCCACCTAGCTCTGGATCGTCATTACGGCAGCCCCGTGCGGTTGCCCGGTCCAGACGCCGCCGCAAGCGAGGCCCGCGAGCAGTGGTCGGGAAGACCTCCGGTTCATTGATGAGACCGGAGGTAAGACGTGAGTGTTCCGCTGTGGGCATGGGCCGCCGTGCTCGGCGCAATTCTGCTCATGCTCGCGATCGATCTTTTCGCTCACCGCGAAGCCCATGTGGTCGGTATGCGGGAAGCGGCGGGTTGGTCGGTCGTATGGGTCACGCTGGGCCTGGCGTTCGGCGCGGTCGTGTGGTGGGTGTGGGGCGCGGAACTGGCCGCGCAGTACTACGCGGGCTACTTGATCGAGAAGTCCCTCGCAGTAGACAACGTCTTTGTCTTTGCGATCATCTTCAGCTATTTCGCCGTGCCGCGCGAGTATCAGCACCGAGTGCTGTTCTACGGAGTTCTCGGTGCGCTGATATTTCGAGCGGCCTTCATCGCCGCCGGTTCAGTACTCATTGCCAGCTTTGCCTGGATCCTCTACGTTTTCGGGGCGTTTCTCGTGGTCACCGGTGTTCGGCTGGCGATCCACCGCAACGAGACCATCGACCCTGAGCGCAGTGTCGTGCTGCGGCTGTTTCGCCGCCTCATCCCGGTCACCGACGACTTTCACGGCCAGAAGTTCGTCATCCGACGCGCCGGCCGGTGGGTGGCAACCCCGTTGCTGACAGTGCTGGTCTTGGTCGAGGTCACCGACATCGTCTTCGCCGTCGATTCGATTCCGGCCATCTTCGCCGTCACGCGGGAGCCGTTCCTGGTCTTCACGTCCAACGCCTTCGCCATTCTCGGCCTGCGCGCGATGTACTTCTTGCTTGCCGACCTCATGCATCGGTTCGTCTACCTGAAGCTCGGCCTCGCTCTCGTGCTGGTTTGGGTCGGCGTGAAGATGCTGCTTCTCGATGTGTACAAGGTGCCCACAGCCGCCTCTCTGGCGATCGTCATTGCGCTGCTCACTGTCGCGGTGACCGCCAGCTGGATTCGTACTCGCCCCACTGCACCTCCCGCGCCGGCTCGGCCGCCCGCGGGCCTGTCATAGGCTGCGGCCGTGAGCCCGACATCGGCCGTTGCGGTTGGCGCGATCTTCGTGTGGCTGGGCATGGTGCTCGCGATCTCGTTCATCGAAGCCCCGCTGAAATTCCGTGCGCCCGGTGTCACCCTGCAGATCGGCCTCGGCATCGGTCGGCGGGTATTCCGGGCGCTCAACGGCGTCGAACTGCTGTTGGCCGCGGCGGTGGCTATCGCGTTCATCGTCGAGCCGCCCACTGTCGGGGCATGGGCGGGTGCGGCCGTGGCCGTCGTCGCGCTCGTTGCGCAGGTACTCCTCGTGCGTCCGCAC
Organism: uncultured Actinomycetota bacterium; assembly: GCA_963756865.1. Classification (GTDB taxonomy): domain Bacteria; phylum Actinomycetota; class Actinomycetes; order Mycobacteriales; family Mycobacteriaceae; genus Mycobacterium. Next base: position 258,344 of record CAVWPQ010000003.1, read on the forward strand.
CTGACGAAGCGCTCGGATGCGGTGCTCGCCGGTGGCGACGGGCCCCGTTCGCGCGCGCACTGGGTGTACATCGGATTCGAGCTGGTCAAGGTCGCCGCGTTGCTCGTCACAGGCTCGCTGCTGCTCGTTGCGTGAGACGATCAGCCGATGCGTCTGGGATTGCACGCACTGGGTATCGGCAGCGGCGCCAACCGCGCGGTGATCGATGCGGTCTCAGCGGCTGCCGAGCGCGCCGGGTTCGCGACGCTGTGGTCGGGCGAACACGTTGTGATGGTCGACGAGTCGGCGTCGCGCTATCCGTACTCCGACGACGGCCGGATCGCCGTGCCCTCAGAAGCGGACTGGATCGACCCGTTGATCGGCTTGAGCTTCGTCGCCGCCGCGACCACGTCCATCCGGATCGCTACGGGCGTTCTGCTGCTGCCTGAGCACAATCCTGTGCTGGTGGCCAAGCAGGCGGCCACCCTGGACATGTTGAGCGGTGGCCGGCTGACGCTCGGGATCGGCATCGGCTGGTCACGGGAGGAGTTCGACGCCCTCGGTGTCCCGTTCGAGCGTCGAGGCGCACGCACCAAGGAGTACGTCGACGCGATACGCACCCTGTGGCGCGACGACGTCGCCTCGTTCGATGGCGAGTTCGTCGGGTTCGACGCGGTTCGCGTCAACCCGAAACCCATGCACGACGGCCGAATTCCGATCGTGCTCGGCGGCAACAGCGACGCGGCACTGCGCCGGGTGGCGACGTGGGGCGACGGTTGGTACGGGTTCAATCTCGAGAGCGTCGACGCCGTCGCCGAACGGGTCGGCTACCTACGCGAATTGTGTGGTGAAAATGGCCGCGATCCCGCCGAGCTGCGGCTCGCCGTCGCGCTTCGCGACCTGAAGCCCGGTGACGCAGTCGCGCTCGCGACGCTGGGCGTCGACGAGTTGGTGATCGTCGATGGCCCGCCGGACGACGCGCGCGATGCCGCCGACTGGGTGCGCGCGCTCGCCGACCGCTGGATGGCGAAACGCGTTTAGCGCTCAGTACTCGTATCGCGCCAGTTCGGTATCGCCGCGGCGGTCCCCGCCATCGATCGACACCAGGGCCGGAACGAGCTCGCTGGTCACCAGCCCATGATCGCCGGTGAGCTCGTTGATGACCTCGAAGCTCGCCGCGATGCGGTCGGGGCTGTCGACGACGATCGTCGTCACCGGCACGCGGCGGGCCAGCGCAATCCACTTGTCGCCGTGCGGTTCATGGTCGCCGTTGAATCCCCAGATGGCGCGTAGCACCGTCGCCCCGTTCGCCGCCCGAGTGTCGAACAGCCTTCGCACGATCGCGCGGTGGATCGGGGTGCCGTCGTGCAGCGCGGCCTCCGAGGTGTAGACCATCAGCTTCTGCCACAGCGCCCGTCCCTGATCATCGGTCGCGGGCAGTGCCGGAGGCCGGGCCAACGTCTCACCGTCGCGTTTACACAGCTGCGCGCGCTCGATCGTGAAAAGCGGTTCTCGCAGCAGAGTTTCGAGTTCGGGTAACGCCTCTGTGACCTGCCGGCCAGTTCCGACGGCGATGATCATCACCGGAACGCCCGTGTTGCGGCTGAAGAATCGGGCTCTCCTGCGCTCACCTCGTGCGGTGCCGTCGACCCCGAGAAACACTGACGCGCCGGCGAATCCGCGTCGATGCAACGCATCGCACACCGCGCGGTAGGCGGGCCTACCGTCGGCGCGATCCTGTCGGCCGACGTAGATGGTGAGCTTCGCCGCATCGGGCGGTGCGACCGACCCACCGAGGTGCGCGCGTTCCAGGGTGACGAGGCCCCGAGCCACCATCGCAGACACCTGATCGGCCAGCGCTGCGATCTTCTCGGCCTCGTCGACCGCGGCGACCGCGATGGGCGAGTTCTCCGAGGCGCTCAATGTCTGGTCGGTGCGCAGCACGTGGTGCGGGCCGAAACTCGAGATTCCACGCAGCACCACGCTGGTGGCGACGGTGTTGTCGGCGTAGAGATCGAGCAGGGCGTCGGAGGTGAAGCGGTCCCCGTGCCGGAGGCGCTCGTCGAAGTACGTCGTGAGCTTGAGGTAGTCGGTCACAGCGCCGCTCCGATCGACTGACCAAGCCAGGCCGCGGCCAGTCCGAGCACGACGCTGACCGCGACGTTGGCGAACGCGGCGACGACCTGCCGCTCCTCGCCGAGGCGCTGGGTTTCCAGCATCCATGTGGAGAAGGTCGTGTAGGAGCCGACAAATCCTGTGCCGACGATCAGCGCCATGTGAGGGCTGAGCGCGAGCCCGGCGAGGAAGCCGAGCAGCATCGCCCCGCTGAGGTTGACCACAAGGGTGCCGAACGGGAACGGCCGGCCGATGCGCTTGGCCACGGCGCGGTCGACGGAGAAGCGCGCCACGGCCCCGAGGCCGCCCATCAATGAGACGCCGAACCAGATCACGGCTGTCATCGGCGCACCCTGACCCGCCGCGTCATCGCGGTCGCGACGTACACCGCGAGCAGGCCGAGGGCGATGCTGGCGAGCGTGTAGCCGGCGGCGAGGCCGTAGTGGTGATGCTCGATCATCTTGATCGTCTCGACCTGCATGGTGGAGAACGTCGTCAGGCCTCCGCACAGCCCGGTGCCCAACAGCGGGCGGCGATAGCTCGATGTTGGCAAACGCTCGAGCAGCCGGGTCACGAAATAGCCCAGCAGGAATGCGCCCACGATGTTGGCGATGAACGTCGGCCACGGCCAGCGTCCTGGGTCCGGCGCGGCTAACGCCTCGAGGCCGGCGCGGGCCACTGTGCCGATCGCGCCGCCGACGAAGACCGCGGCCAGTTCGCGCCCGTCGAAGCTGAACACACGAGCCAACGTAACGGGTCAAGCTTCACCGACCCGCGTACGGCACGAAATCCAGAGGAGCAGAATCGGGGCATGGCCGCCAATCCCCGCGCCGGCAAGCCGGCGCAACCAGAAGATCTCATCGACGTGGCCCAGGTGGTCACCGCGTACTACACCGTCGAACCCGACCCGGACAACATCGATCAACAGGTGGCCTTCGGTACCTCCGGGCACCGCGGCTCCAGCCTGGACGCCGCGTTCAACGAGGCGCACATCCTGGCCACCACGCAGGCCATCGCGGAGTACCGCAAGGCACAGGGCACATCCGGCCCGCTGTTCATCGGCCGCGACACTCATGCGCTGTCCGAGCCGGCCTGGGTGTCCGCGCTGGAGGTGCTGGCCGCCAACGACGTGGTGGCGATGATCGACTCGGCCGACCGCTTCACGCCGACGCCCGCCGTCAGCCACGCCATCCTGTCATTCAACCGCGGCCGCGACAGTGACCTTGCCGACGGCATAGTCGTCACCCCGTCGCACAATCCGCCGCGGGACGGGGGATTCAAGTACAACCCGCCCAACGGCGGCCCCGCCGACACCGACGCGACGGGCGTCATCGCCAAACGCGCCAACGAGATCCTGCGCGACGGCTTGAAGGCCGTGAAGCGCGTGCCGCTGGCGCGGGCCATGCAGACCGCGCAGCGCCACGACTACATGGACGCCTACATCGACGACCTGCCGAACGTGGTCGACATCCACGCCATCAGCGCCGAGAAGATCCGCATCGGCGCCGACCCACTGGGCGGGGCGAGCGTCGACTATTGGGGCGCCATTGCCGAACGGCACAACCTGGACCTGACGGTGGTCAACCCGCTGGTCGACGCCACATGGCGGTTCATGACGCTGGACACCGACGGCAAGATCCGGATGGACTGCAGCTCGCCCAATGCGATGGCCTCGCTGATCGCCAACCGTGAGGCGTACCAGATCGGGACCGGCAACGACGCCGACTCGGACCGGCACGGCATCGTGACACCCGACGGCGGGCTGCTCAACCCCAACCACTATCTGGCGGTGGCGATCGAGTACCTCTACACGAACCGGCCGGAGTGGCCCGCGTCGACGGCCGTCGGCAAGACCGCGGTCAGCTCGTCGATCATCGACCGGGTCGTCGCAGGCCTGGGCCGCAAGCTGTTGGAGGTGCCTGTCGGGTTCAAATGGTTCGTCGACGGATTGATCGGCGGCACCATCGGTTTCGGCGGTGAGGAGAGCGCTGGTGCGTCATTCCTGCGTCGCGACGGGTCGACGTGGACCACCGACAAGGACGGCATCATCCTGGCGCTGCTCGCATCGGAGATCCTCGCCGTCACCGGATCATCACCGTCGCAACGGTATGAAGCCCTTGCCGAAAAGTACGGCGCGCCAACGTATGCGCGTGTCGACGCGCCCGCTGACCGCGAGCAGAAGGCTCGGCTGGCCAAGCTGTCACCCGAACAGGTGACGGCCACGGAGCTCGCCGGTGAGGAGATCACCGCCAAGCTGACGACGGCGCCGGGCAACGGGGCGCCGCTGGGCGGCCTGAAGGTGACGACGGCGAACGCCTGGTTCGCGGCGCGGCCGTCGGGCACCGAGGACGTCTACAAGATCTACGCCGAGTCCTTCAAGGGACCCGAGCATCTCGCCGAGGTTCAGGAAGCCGCGCGAGAAGTGGTGAACAAGGTCATCGCGTGAGTTCGGAGAGCGACTGTAGGACGGAGACAAGCGAGTCGAAACAGCCGCTGCCGCGCGAAGTCTGGCTGCTGATCTCGGCGAACGTCGTCGTCGCACTCGGTTACGGCGTCGTCGCCCCGGTACTCCCGCAGTACGCCCGCCACTTCGGTGTGAGCATCAGCGCGGCGACATTCGTCATCACAGCATTCGCGCTCATGCGATTGGTCGCGGCGCCACCTGCCGGATTGCTGGTGCAGCGAGTGGGGGAGCGGCGGGTCTACGTCAGCGGTCTGGTGATCGTCGCGCTGTCCACCGGTGCGTGCGCGTTTGCCGAAACCTACTGGCAGCTTCTGCTTTTCCGGTCGTTGGGTGGCCTGGGATCGGCGATGTTCACGGTGTCCTCGCTGGGGCTGATGATCCGGATCTCGCCGCCGGACGCGCGCGGGCGCGTGGCGGGAATGTTCTCGTCGGGGTTCCTGATTGGCTCTGTCGGTGGGCCGGTGCTGGGCAGTCTGACCGTCGGCTTCGGCTTGGCGGCACCGTTCGTCATCTACGGTGCGGCGCTGCTGGTGGCGGCGGCGGTGGTGTTCATCAGCCTACGCAACTCCGAGGTAGCGGCACCCGAAACATCCACTGAGCCGGCTGTGTCGGTACGAATAGTGTTGCGACACCGGGCATATCGCGCCGCCTTGTTCTCGAACTTCGCCACGGGCTGGGCGGCGTTCGGCTTGCGTATCGCGCTGGTCCCGCTGTTCGTCGTGGAGGGGTTGGGGTACGGCGCGGGCTTCGCCGGATTGGCGCTGGCGACGTTCGCGGTCGGCAACATCTTGGCCGTCATTCCCAGCGGCTATCTGTCCGACAAGGTGGGACGACGCAAGCTGCTCATCGCGGGCTTGACGGTGTCGGCGGCGACCACTGTTCTGGTCGGCTACACGTCGTCACTGCCGGTGTTCCTGGCGGCAGCGCTAGTGACGGGCGCGGCGACCGGCGTCTTCGTCTCGCCGCAGCAGGCCGCGGTGGCTGACATCGTCGGCAACAAGTCGCGGGGCGGAACTGCTGTCGCGACGTTCCAGATGATGGCCGACCTGGGTTCGATCGTCGGTTCGCTCGCGGTCGGCCAGGTGGCCGAGCACGGCTCGTTTGCGATGGCGTTCCTGGTCAGCGGCGGCATCCTGCTGGTGGCCGCGGTCGGGTGGGTGTTCGCGCCGGAGACGCGCGGCCTGCCGCCCGTTCGCCCGACACCGATGCGCGCGATCGGCCCGGAGGCTGGCGGTGAACTGCCATGACCAGCGACTTTGAAGCCTTACCGCAGGTGGTGTAGCTTCGACAGGCACAACTTTGGGGCTATGGCGCAGCTGGTAGCGCACCACACTGGCAGTGTGGGGGTCAGGGGTTCGAGTCCCCTTAGCTCCACTCGTTTGACTAGGCGTTTTGCCGAAGACGTGGCTGCTTTGGAGCCACTAATTGACGGTCTGACGACATTTTTGACGACAATTGTCCATCGAACATCGTCACCACACTCGAACAAACGCAGTTTCCCCGGCTCCGTCGACGCGCACCAGTCGGCAGCGATCTTGCGGTCAGGCCCGCGGCGCCGCGCGTGCACTTTCATCTCTGAGTCCGGCGATGACTGCGCGGAGGCCCCGTTCTGGGCGAGAAGTTCGACTTCGCGGATTCGTGGTGGGCCCTGTTGAGTAGACCGTTCAGCGTGCTGAACGTTGGTTGTGTGGAGACATCGGATTTCCTTTTGACTGTCTGTGGTCATTCAGTTTTGGCGGTGGATGATCTCATTGCGACGCAGGCTGGCCGAGATCAGCGATGTGAAGGCCGTACGGAACTGCTTCGAGGAGCGTGATTGTCAGGGGAGTGCCGTTGGGCAGTTGGTATGTGCGTCGGTCACCGGCCCGTGCCCCTGCGATGGAAGCGCCCAACGGGGATTCGATGGAATACACGGGCATGTCGGCAGATGCGGCGCCATGCACGCCGAGCAGGAATGTGTCGGTGTCCCCGGTGGCATCGCGGCGGATGGTGACGACCATGCCAGGCTCGGCTATCCCGTCGTCGGGTGGGTCTTCGCCGGCGACGGCGTTGACCAGGAGCTCATGTATCTGGGCAATCCGTTTCTCCCATGCGCGTCGGACTGCGGTGGCCTTGTCGTCGGTGTCCGTGTCGGCGATTCCGGCGGAGAAGAGTAAACGCAGAGTATCCAGTTCGCGGTGTAGCCGCTCATGGGCCTGCGGCGAGATCTAGCCACGGGCCGTGGTGGTCATGTCAATTCCTCTCGGCGACGTTGTCATCGGACGGATCCTCAGCGACGACGGCGTTGCCCAGCAGCTTCTGAATGTGGTGAATGCGGGCTTGTCGCGCTGAGTGGGCGGCCGCGCGGCCGGCGTCGTAGTCCATGAAGTCCTCGGGGACTTCGATGCCGAGGCCGCGCCGGGCGCGCAGGTCGGCCAGTTCCGTCTTCAGCAGGGTGTGTGCCTCACGTGTCATCCAAAGACGTTCGGTGCTAGTCATTGCGAATCGTTTCCATCTCGTTTAGTCGAAGTTGTTGTCAGGGACCGGCCGGTAGTGAGGGTGGTTCACGGGGGTTGCGAACCGCCGGTTCGGTTGTGCTCTCCATTTGTTTGATCTTTCGTCGATGTCTCCATGGTGGGGTGCATCCTCGGGGAACCGCTTGCTTGAATCCGACAGCCAGCCAGTGCCTGGTTGTGGCGGTGCGACCATCCCGCCTCGTAAGCGCTGATTCTCGTGCGGGATGATTGCATGCCACGAAAGAAGCACTGAATCGCAAGGCAGGTCGCGCTTGATTCTCTTCGGGGACAAATGATTGCCGCTCCGTATAAAGGGGCTCTGGGTAAATTCTTCCAAAGTCCGCACTGTCCATGAAGGAACGCCGGGCTGCCGACCGGGCCAGTATCATTAGGTCCACGCCGATAATTGCAAGTGCAAGCGCTGACGATGCGCCAGGAGTCACCGGCCGGATGTGCCGCGTGGTCTGATCCCTATTCATGACGGTCGGCCGATGTCATCGCCGCGGTATGTGCTGCAGCATGGGTGGATTCGGGTGGGACCACCAGCAGCACGAGCGCTCCGAACTTCTTGCCGGTGACGGTCACTGTGTTGATTGTGGTGTTACTGGGCTCGAGGATGACGCTGTGGCCGCGAAACTCCATCCGCAATGATGCTGGCGCCCAGTCGTTCTCGTCGTAGATGACCCGCTCGACGGGTCCCGCCCCCGACGGCAAGGTCGCGAGCAGCAGCCGAAGTTCGATATCGAGTTGGTCGGTCAGGGTCCACCAGACGCCCTGCGCGACTCCTGCAGAGCGGAGTGAGGACTTCAACAGTAATCGGGGGCGCTCGATCGCCCATCGACGAGCTTGGACAGTTCCTGACGACGAAGGTGGTGCGGACATAAGAGTTCTCCTCGGTTTGGATTTGACTGGGCGATCAGAAGATCGGCGGAACTACGGTTTGCCAGGATCGTTGATAGCGCAAATGCGTTTAAACATCGCCTCAATACCGGCCGACGCAATCGTCGCTGCAGCTGTCACCGCTGCCCACATGAAGAGCGCGGCGGTCACTCCATCCACCCCGGCGGTCGTATGTTCAGCTCCGGCGGATGCGGCAGCGATCGAGACGGCCAGCAGCGGCACCATTACGGCCAGCGCCATCACCCACCCGAAGACGCGCCGACGTGGTAGGTCGATCGAGCGAACAGGCTTATGCGGCATGGTCATTCAAACCTCCTTCCGACGAGTCGCTTTACAATCCGATGCGAGCGCAGCCAGCGCATGGAGGACCGACGCAGCGTCCGCCCCGACGTTGGCTCGCTGGCCCTTTCACTTCTGACATCATTGGCTTCAATTTCCATGATGGTCGGGGTTTCACTGTGCGGGCTTGCCTGCGCAGGACAACGATGCCTTAGCGCGTTGTTGCGTTTCGACAGCACAGCACAGCACTGTCGTCAGTTGGTGTCGCCACTTCTCTCGGAGTTGGTAGTCAGGAGCTACCGGGGTTTCATCAACAGCATCAACGTTCCGACCTGCGACCGGAATGTTGATAGTCGTCGCCATTGCCGACCAAGAGTTCGAGGTCGTGTTTCCAGCGTGTGAAGCGCAGACGGTCACAAGCCGATCGAGCAACGGCGAACTGGGCCGCTGCCATAGCGGCTACAAACATCCAGATCACCAGTGCACTCATGGCTGCTTCCACACCGGCCCGGCTGGCCGGCGTCGGTTCATTGACCTGGTCACCGGTCGTGTCAACCCAAATCGTCACCGTCTCACCAGTTCTGATGGTCGACGGCGCCTCGATCATTCCGGTGTGCTCGGTGTTGGCGGCAATCCAACGAGCCGGCACGGCAGTGGTGCTGCTTCGCGAAAGAGGTTGGACAGCATCGCCGTCGACGACCGTCGCCGCCACGGTGTGGCGGGTGTTGGCCTGCTTGGCGTAGATATGTCGACTCGAGTCATAGATTGCGGTGCCCGCGGCTGCGGCGATCGGAACGGCCAGCGGTGCCACCACGACAGCCAGCACCAACACCAGCGCCTCGATCCGATCCACGGTCCGCACCAGTGGGTTCCGGCCGGTCAACCGCAACAGAACCGGCCACCGGGGGAGGCGCACGGTGAAGGTCTCCATCACCCACCTCCCCAAGTCGGCCTCATTGGGCCCACTCTCTTTCCGACCGACGGGTTCAGCTGGACGCGCCACCGAGCGGTGGCACCGCGGACCAATCACGCGCGGCCGTCGGGGGTGACGTGGACCAACCCATACGTCGCTGCGTTCGCCGATTGGTCAGTTCACAATTACGGGCCCAGCCCTAGGCGGCTTCCTGCAACTCCCGCGGACGTGCGACAGCCTGGTCGACGTCAGATGGCGACGCGAGGCGTTCTTGCGCCTCGTCTCGCGCGCCGCGATAGTTCGCCCGGTATCGATCGAGCTGATCCGGATCAAGCGTGCTCGTCCAGATGCTCAACTTATAACGGTCGCCCGCCTTCTTAGCGGCCCGCGCGCGCCTCGAGGCCGCCACTCGGAAGCCGAGGACCGACGCGGTCAGAGACGCGGCCAGGGCCACGGCCACTGCACCGGCGACGCCGCTCCCGAGTGCCAGCGCCGCGACGAACGCTCCCAACAGAACGAACGCAAAAAGTAGTAGTACGTACGCGACATAAGTGATCATCGCGGACCCGGTGTTCTTCGACATGGTTTTCCCTTCCTTTCGCGAACCATTTCGTCTTAGTAGCTACGCTACACGTAGCGTAGCGCTACGTGAAGTGTAGCGTAGTCGAGTCCATAACTATTCCCCTATCTGAAACGGCGGTGCGTGATGTCGCAGAGCGTGGAGGACCGAATCAGTGAGACGACCCTGCATCTGCTCCGAGGCGGGGGCCCCCGTTCGGTCACCGTGGAAGCGGTCGCGGCAAGGTCGGGTGTCGCCAAGACGACGATCTACCGGCGCCATCGGGACCGCCGTGACATGCTGGCGGCCGCGTTATCGGGTTTGGCTTCTCCAACGCCACTCGATCCGACGACGGCACCACCCGACCGACTGCGATGGTTGATCGAACACGCAGTCGAGGCCGTCGACGGTGGCGTAGGACTGGGCGGCGTCGCGGCGATGCTGAGCAATGACGACCCGGAGTTCACCACCCTGTTCCGACAGATCCTGGTGCGGCAGCGAAGTCAGCTTGCCAAGGCGATCGAAGTGAGCAAGGCCGATGGGTCGATGCGGGCCGACGTCGACGGCGTATCCCTCGTCGACGCCGTGGTCGGCGCCTACATCGCCGAGTACGCCCGCACTGGTCGAATCGCGCGCGGCTGGCAGGAGCGGCTATTCAAGCTTTTCTGGCCGGCGATCCAGCCCGGTTAGCGCCCACTTTTGCCCGAATACGAGTCGTCCATTAGCTACGGCTGATAGTGATCGTTTCGTGCGCGATCCCGGTGCCGGTACTGCGCCTCCCTCGGATTCCCATCGCTGCAGCGCGAGGGGAGAGAGCAGGGTATCGCCAGCGCGGCGCGTGCCGAGTGCGATGGTCGGCCGGCGCGCTGAGGCGTCGATGAAGTTCTCGGTGATTCCTAGCATGTGCTGCCTTGTCTGTGATGGGATCGCGCGTTTATGACGAGTTGTGTTAGGGCGCAGGGGTTGTAGAGCTCATGCGCTCGCCGACGCCGAACCTGACATCGCTGGACGACAGTGCGGTCAGCGGACTCGTGCAGAGTTCCGTCGGCGAGCGCGGGTCTTCGTCAGTGAGTTCGACGATGGTGGCCCAGAGGGTTCTGTTCTGGGCGAGCAGCTCGGTTTCGCGGGCTTGGAGTTCGCGTATTCTTCGGTGGGCCTTGTTGAGTTGGCCGTTGAGCGTGACGATAGTGGGAGCTGTGGGAGACACGAGATTCTCTCCTAACCATGTGTGGGCGTTGTCTTTTGATGTTTTGTGACCTCAAAGCGTTGCGTGCTGGCTCAGGTCAGCGATGTGAAGTCCGTAGGGCACTGATTTGAGCAAAGTGACAGCAATGGGGGCGCCCGTGGGCAATTGGTAGGCGCGGCGTTCACCGGCGCGTGCCCCTGCGATTGCGGCACCCAACGGGGATTGGATGGAATAGACTGTCATGTCGGCGTATTCGGCGCCGTGCACACCGAGCAGGAATGTGTCAGTATCACCCGTGGCGTCGTAGCGGACGGTGACTACCATTCCAGGCTCGGCTATCCCGTCGTTGGGTGGATCCTCGCCGACGACGGCGTTGATCAGCAGATCATGAATCTGTTGAATTCGTACCGCCCAGGCGCGCCTGACAGCGGCGGCATTTTCGTCGGCATCCTCATCGGAGATTCCGGCGGAATATAGAAAGCGCAGGGTATCCAGTTCCCGGTGGAGCCGTTCGTGAGCCTGCGATGAGATCCACACACGTGGCGTAGTGGGCATATCAGTTTCCCTTCATTGGCTTGCTAGAAGACTGGGCGCGATGTCAGGTCATCGCTGTGCGCTTGGGTGCCGGCGCGTGCATTCCGTAAGGCACCGCCTCGAGCAGCGTCACGGGCAGGTTGGCCCCACTGGGAATCGTGTAGGTGCGCTGCTCGCCGGGGCGAGCCCCGACGATCGCGGAGCCTAACGGCGATTGCACCGAGTACACGTCGATGTCGGCGTCTTCGACGCCACGCACACCCAGCAGGAATGTGTCGATCTCGCCGGTGTCGTCGTAGCGCACCGTCAAGACCATGCCCGGTTCGGCGACGCCGTCGTCGGGCGGATCCTCACCGACCACGACATTGGACAGTAGGTGTTGGATTTGCCGAATACGTGCCTGTCGCGCGGTGTAGTTCGTGACGAGGTTGTCGTCGTAATCCATGAAGTCGTCAGGGACTTCGATGTTGGGTTGTGAACGCAGCGCGGCCAGTTCGTTCTGCAGCCGCGTGTGGGCCTGTCGCGTCATCCACACAGGTACGGTGCTAGTCATTTCGGATGTCTTTCGTTTAGTAGGGGTTGCCGTCAGGGGCGGGCCGGAACAACGCGCCGCCCCTGACGACTCGGGTGCCCATGGTGGGCGTGGTTCACGGGCGGTGGGCGCCGCCGTTTTGCAAGCGTTTACCGGCCGGTCCGGCGCAGCGGGTCGAATTCGCGAAGGGCTTCGGGCTGCTTGCCGGTGGTGATCTGTTCGGCCAGCAGTCGGCCGGTCACCGGGCCGTGAGCCAGTCCCCACATACCGTGACCGCCGGCCACGTAGACGCCACGTGACATCTCGCCGATCAGGGCGCGGCCATCGGGGGTAACCGGGCGCGGACCGACCCAGATATCGCTGCGCTCGGCCCAGCGCACGCCCTCCAGCAACGGGCTGGCCGAGGCGACGATCGCGCCCACCCGCGCAGGCATCGCGGGTTCGTGCGGGTCGCGGAACTCCATGGTTCCCGACACCCGCAATGCTCCCTGGTAGGGCGTGCACGCCACCCGCACGTCGGGTAGATAGATGGGGCCCGGGATGGGGCGCTCCACGGGCACAGTGAACGAGTACCCGCGGCCGGCCCGCACCGGCACCCGAACTCGCGTTCCTGCCAGCCGGGACAGCCAGGCGCCGGTGGCGATCACAGCCGCATCGGCCGTCAACGGCTTGCCGCTGGCCGGATACACCGTAACCCTGTTGCCGGAGCTGAATACGCCCCGAACTTCGGCCGTACGCATCGATGCCCCCCGTTCCACGACTGCTTCTCCCAGCGCCCGCACGAAGCGGCCCGGGTCGACGAAACGCTGACCGTTGATGTTCAGTGCGGCGGTGATAGCCGGTGCAGCCAGGGGCACTTGTTCGCGCAATGCCTCACCGGCCAGCGCGGTGACAGACATTGTCTGCCCGGCGTTTTCGAGCGCGCGAACCTCACGCATCATGTGTTCGGCTTCTTTAGTGGTGCGAAATACCGCAGTGATCGGGGCGTCGGTCACCGGCGCGTCGACCCCATTGGCGACGAGCACGTCGTAGGCCTCGATCGCTTCCTCGTTGAGCGGCACATTCGCCCGCACCGCCCGCCGCCACGACGACGGCCGGCAGTTGGCGGCGAACTGGACCAGGAAGCTGGCCAATGCGGAGTCGGCGCTCAGCGGAATATGTAATGGTGCCGCCGGGTCGAGGAGCGAGCGCAGCCCGTAGCGCAGCACGCCCGGAGAGTTCAGCGGGATGGTCAGCGCCGGTGAAATCCAGCCGGCGTTGCCCCATGAGGCGCCGGCGGCCACGCCGCTGCGATCAACCACGGTGACATCGACTCCGCGCTCCTGCAAGAACCACGCCGTCGACAACCCGACGATGCCCGCACCGACCACGATCGCCGATCGCGGACCGCCGTCAATGCGCTCGACGCCACTCATCACAAACCTCCACAGTTGAACTCGTTGTTATCTCCATGGTGGCGGGGACGCACCCTGCAACGGTTGCTCAAATCGGACAACCTGCCGACGCCTCGTTGTTCGTATCCGACAACGCCGATCGGTGTTCACCGGTAACGCGTGACGAGCGGGGGAAATGCAGGTGTCGATGAAGAGCACACTGGGGAGCGGACTGCCTACTTATTTTCTGACGTATGGTCGGGGCAGTGGTTGCCACTTCCAATAAAGGAGCGACAATGGCTGACAAATCTCCGGGCAAGAATCTTCGAAAGCCCGCACTGTCCATCAAGGAGCGCCGGGCTGCCAAGCGCGCCAAGGCCGTAGAGTCGACACCCATTGCGCGGAAGCGCAAGGGCTGACAAGCAACGAGCTTTCAAATCGAGTCGAAAGTGATCTGACTTTTCAGCGTCCAGGATGGTGCTCGCCACAATCGATCGCCTCGAGCAGGTCACGGGTGAGTAATTGGTGGCGAGCTTGGCCAACTCGCCCAGCCTGGGCTTGAGTTGGCACCGCGCCTCCGTCAGATACCCGGCGCTGCAGCGCGATTCAGGGCCTGCGGCGGGTCGGGGATGGGTGAAACACTGGCGCTGCTCACGGTCATCACCACGTTGTGCCTTGGGGGTCGGTGCATGACGATGCCATCAGCGCATCACCGTTGCGAAGGTCGGCCCGGATACTGATACCCGTCGCCGTCGTCGACCAGCTTGTCGAGGTCGTGTTGCCAGCCGGTGAAACGGATACGGTCACAGACTGCCCGGGTGAGGTTGTACAGGGTCACCGCGATGGCGGCCGCGCTTATCCAGATCGCGAGTCCGCTCGCCACGGCTTCCACGGCGGCGCGGATGGTCGGGGTCGGCGCGGGGACCAGTGCTCCGCTGTGTTCGATCCATATCTCAACGGGGTCACCAGTTTTGGTTGTCGATAGCGCCTCGACTGCGCCGGTGTGTTCGGTGTCGGCGGCAGCCCACCGGGCCGACACGGTGGTGATACCTCCACGCAACATCGGGGAGTCCGGGACGTCGGTGACCGTCGCGACCACCCTGTGGCGGGTCTCGGCCTGCTCGGCATAGAGGTGGCGGCGGGAGTCATAGACGGCGGTGCCCACGGCGGCCGCTATCGGGGCCGCAACCAGCGACACCACGACAGCCAGTGCCAACACCAGTGCCTCGATCCGATCGGTGGTACGGACCAATGGATCGCGGCCCAGTAGCCGCAGCACAATGGGCCACCGGGGCAGGCCCACAGTGAACGTGTCCATCGCGACATCCCCAGGACGCGGGTGGGCCGTCCCGCATTGATCGTGGGGACCGTCGGGGCTCATTGACATCCCCTCTCGGCGACTCGGATTCGCCGCGTGGCTTCGATTCGCCTGCTGGCGATCATCACCCACCTCCACAGCTCCACCATCGGTTATCTCCATGGTGGTGTGGATTGCTGCCGTCGTGTTTGCCCTAGTTGGACAAGGTCGCAGCGGTGCTTTGTCGTGTTTCGACAGCGCGCCTGGTCAGTCGGTTTCGGTTGCAGCGAGTTCGATCATCATGGCAAGCCGCTTTTTGGCGTCGTCCAGGTGGAGGTTGGCGATCTCGGCCATCTTGCGCAGTCGGTAACGCACAGTGTTCTCGTGCACGCCCAGCCGCTCGCCGGCCTCGGCGGGGTCGCCCTGGGCCTCCAGCCAGGCGTGCAAAGTCGCCACATATTCGGTCTCATGTGCGCGGTCGTGGCGACGCAACTCGGCTACTGGCCCCCGGTCTGGGGAGCGTCCTGATCGCGCGGCCGTGCGCAGCCGTTGCATCAAGATGTCGTCCCACGACTCGTCGTAGACCGCAGGCACGTCGCCGGGGCGTGCGCTCTTCTGCAACGCCAGACACTCGTCGGCCTCATGACGCGCCGTGGGAAGGTCTGCCACCACGGCGGGGCCACTGATGCCGGCCAGCATCGTTACGCCGTCAGGTAGAGCAGCCCGCAGACCGGTAACCCATCGCCGCGCCGCTTCCGCCTCCTCGCCGGGCAGCAGGGTGTAGACGGTGTTGCCGGCCAAGGCGCTGCGTCCCGGCCGCGACCACCCGAATCCGGTGGTGGCGCGCTCGAACGCCAGCAGCAGGGCGGCGTCGCGCTCAGCGCCGATGAAGGCTTGAACCGCGATCACCCGTAACGGGTTGGGCGGGAGGCCCAGTCGGCTGGCGGCCGTTGCGGCATCGGCAATGCCCTCCAGCAGCCGGATCACGAGTTCGGACTCGACCTGGCGCTCCAGATCCGCGCTGGCTCGCGACCGCAGCAGGTGCAGGGCCACCGTGCGGGCACCGTCTGCCAGTGCGGCAAGTGCGGTTCCGAACAACGGCGCTCTACATTCCACCCACACCGATCCCATGAGTTCGCGTCCGGAGCGCACCGCGACCACCATTCGCCCGGTCATCCCGTGCTCAGGGTCCTCGGTGACGAACAGCGGCTCGTCGGAGGACCCCAGATGTGCATACACGCCCCGGGCGCCGAAGAGTGAGCGCAACTGCTCGGGTGCCTGTCGTTCGACGATGGTCGCCACCCGCGCTGGGTCGGCGTCTTGCTGTCGCCTGGAATACGCCAGCACCCGGGACAGCCGGTCCTCGATGATGACCGCGCCCCCGGTCGCTTCAGCCAAGCTGTCGGCCAACGCGAATAGATCCGTTGGACCACGGCCGGATTCGGTTTCGCGGCCTTCCATAACCAGTCCGTAGATGAGGGCTGCCAACTCGCTCCACGACACGGCCGGGTCAACCACCATGACCGCGACGCCCTCGTCCGCGCCGTCGAATGCGGCGTCGTCGTCGCCGCCGCGAATCAGCACGACAACCGCCCGCGCGGAGGCTGCCCAGCGCACCGCTTCTTTGACTGAGCGGGCGCCGATACCGAGCAGCACGTCACCGACGACTGTGCGATCGTCTGTGACCTCATGCAGGATGACGCTGCGTAGCTCGGTTGATCGCGGTATCGGGCAGAAACGCAAGCGGACGCCGTAGCTGCCCAACACGTTCACCAGGCGGTCTAACGTGACCAAGAGACGCTCCCCACGTCGAACCGATCTATCAGCCTAACCAGCGGTCTGCCGAACGGTCGCGGTTCTCAGGGACTTGCCGGCGGTGCCAACTGTTGATGAAGGTCCTCGATGTAGCCGTCGTAGGCTGCGCCGACGCCGCACGGGTTGCCCCCACACGCTCCGGGTAGCCAGAGGTGGATGTGTTGCTGGCCCCGCAACCCTTTGCGACAACCCGGAGAGCGGCTGACCGCTCCCCGAGTCGCACCGTGTCGCCGCCTCCACAAACAGGCTGCCAGGTCTCGGCCAACCACGCGGACGCCGTTGCGAGTACCCCACCTGTAGACAGCGTTCGTCGCGCTGCTCGTGTTGCACGAAATACTCGGCCAATCACCCGGGTGAATCAGTTCGCCGGGTGATGACCGCTCATCCCACGTGGGTAAATGCTGGTGCGGTAGATATCGAGCGCACGGTAAGTGCAGCCGACCATGTACCGGATCTGCGTTCGGCGCCGCATCAGCGAGCAACGGGTCGCGATGACGGTGGACGACCTGGCTGCCTTGATCACCGCGTAACGCCATCGCCACAAATTGGAGAAATCAGATGACGCGTCGTCAATTTCAAAGGTCGCCTGCTGAATACGGCTCCGGCGCTGCGCGAACACCAAGGCTGTTGCATCGAATGCGGGACGCCGCCGCCGTCGCCCGTCGGTCGGTACATCGGAGAGATGCGGAGATGGACTTCCTCACGGCGATCGAGGAACAACTTCACACACTGCAGCCCATCTGCAGTGCCCAGCGGGTGTCGTCCGGCATTACATGCGGTGCGCCGGCGGAGGCGGTCGTCGAGATACACGCAATCGACGGATGTGACCAGATGGGGCTGAGCCCAGACGGCGACGTCGTCGAGACGCTCTGCCGAGCCTGCCTGGCTACTCTGCACCGGGCGATGGGCGCCTACGTGGGCGACAAACGCGAGATGGCGTCCCGATCCGGCATCCACCCGGTGTGCAGCACCTGCGGGCGTCCCACTCGATACCTGCGCAGTGTGTTCGCTGTGCGCCCGATCGGGCCAGAGGGACTGGAATAATGACCCTACGCATCGCGACCCTGTTTGTCGCTGTGGTGGCCGGTGATTACGCGGCCCTCATGTTGATCGACGATCAGCTAATCCAATTCGGCGTCGCCGCTGCCATTAGTGCGGGATCCTCGGTCGCGGCAGGGCTGATCGCCTACGCCGACAGGCGACGCCGCAAGGCGGTGGCGCGGGGACGAGCGGCCGTCTGGGAGCGCCGTGACCAGCGGGCGGCTATCGCGGCCGACCAACACTGCCTGTTATGCGGAGGCGCACGCCAAAAATCAAGTGACTCACCCAGATTCGTCGACCGGCAGGGCGCGCGGTTATGCGCGGCATGCTCGGCGGCCCTCAACCCGGAGCCGACACGATGAGCCTTCGGCCGGTCTCGGTACCAGTTCTGTTGGATGAGCAACCCGAACGCGTGCGCCCAGGAGGCGAGCCCCGCCTTGGCGTCACCTGGGATCGGTTTAGGTGGCGTGGGGCACCCGAGGACCCCGGCGTCGAAGTATTGACATGAGCGCACCCGCCGCCGTGCCGGGATCACAGCGCCCCGGTCTAGCAACAGCCAGGGAGCGAAGAACTCGACGGTGCTCGCTCCGCCCGGGGGCCCTCGTTGAGGACATCCAGGACGGTCCGAGCATGGCCGGGCGCATCGCCTGGCTGAGCGCTCGGCTGATGATCCGGCCCACGCTGAGCGTGGGCAGCTATCTGCCCTCGGCGCCGTGGCCATGGGGCGTCGTCGAGTTCGCCGCCCGCGCCATCACTCCGACACGAGGCACGGTGCGCGCCGGCATCGCGCTCGCGCACTGCACCGCGCAGCTCGTCCGCGCCGCCGGAGTGCTACCAGCCGACGGTAAGCGCCGGGTCGTGCTGTACCTGCACGGCGGGGCATTTCTTACTTGCGGCCCCTACTCGCACGGCCGACTGGTGAGCACGCTGTCCAGTTTCGCCGACAGCCCCGTACTGGTGCCCAACTACCGCAAGATTCCCAAACATTCGATCCGCGAGGCGATCGACGACTGCTACGACGGCTATCGGTGGTTGCGCCGAAAAGGCTATCAGCCGGACCAGATCGTGCTGGCCGGCGATTCGGCCGGCGGCTACCTGGCGCTAGCGCTGGCCCTACGCCTGCTCGAGTACGGCGAGCAGCCCGCAGCGCTGGTCGCCATGTCACCGCTGCTGCAACTCGCCACACAACCCAAAAAGACCCACCCCAACACCGGCTCGGATGCGATGTTTCCGCCCAGAGCATTCGACGCCTTCCACGGCCTGATCACCCGCGCCACAGCACACCGCGACGCCGACGCGCTCTACGAACCCCTCGATCACGTCGAACCCGGACTGCCAGCCACTCTGATCCATGTGTCCGGTAGCGAGGTGCTGCTCCACGACGCACAGCTGGCGGCCCAACGACTAGCCACCGCTGGCGTGCCTGTTGAAGTGCAGGTATGGCCGGGCCAAATCCACGTGTTCCAACTCGCCGCGCCGATAATCCCCGAAGCCACCCGCTCACTGCGCCAGATCGGCCGCTACATCCGCGAAGCGACCGGATAGCCAAGGGGGACTGAGGTCGTCGTAGATTGGATTCCGGGGCATGCCCACCAGAAATCAACTCCGGCCGCTGAGCTCGACCCGATAGCGTCCACCTCGGATGAATGCCGATCCGCCCAGTACCGCATTTGTCCTCACCCGGGTGAATTAGTTCGCCGGGTGATGTCCACTCACCCTGCGTCGGTGAATGCTGACTCAACAGCTGGCGAGCGGAGGGTGACCGAGCACGGCGGAGTTCGCATCAGAAGGGACGCACCTCGAGGCCGGGTGCGAGCGAAACCGTGGTAACTGGTGAAATCCGCAGCCAGTCAACGCTTTACGGGCTCCTGAACCGGGTCCGTGATCTCGACCTAGGGCTCGTCAGCGTACAACCCCAGCCCGCGGCTGACTCGCCCATCGACGACAAGGAGACGTATCGATATTGACGCTCTCAGACGCCAGCAGGGCGGTCGCTTGCCGCGTGTTGCCGTCGGCAGCATATGGAGCTTCGCCGAAAAGGCGCAGCCGCATGACCGGACCTAGGACACCTCAACACCTTTCGGGTGTAGTGCGGTCAGGCGGCCAGTCTCAAACAATCCACATCAGGAAGGACGTGTAATGAAAGCCATCACTGTTTCAGACCGTGAGACCGGGATCGCCGGCCTGACGTTTAGCGACTTGCCTCACCCCGAGGCGGCCTCAAACGATGTCGTTGTGCGGGTGCACGCCGCGAGCTTCATTTTCAATGAGCTTGAGTGGCCGGACACCTGGACCGATCGCGCAGGTCGTGACCGCACACCGAGCGTTCCCGGCCATGATCTGTCGGGGGTCGTGGTTGAGTTAGGTTACGGTACAACCGGATTAAGTGTTGGTCAGCGGGTGTTCGGTTTGACCGACTGGTCGCGCAACGGCTCGCTGGCGGAGTACACCGCGGTGGAAGCCCGTAATCTGGCACCGCTGCCGATCGACATCGACCATACTGCGGCCGCCGCGCTGCCGATCTCGGGACTGACCGCCTGGCAGGCCCTGTTCGACCACGGCCGCCTCACCGCGGGACAAACGGTTCTGATCCACGGCGTCGCGGGTGCGGTCGGATCGACCGCGGTGCAACTCGCTCGGGAGGTCGGTGCGCGCATCATTGGTACCGGCCGATCCGCGGATCGCGACCGGGCGGCCGAGCTCGGCGTCCATACCTTCCTGGACCTGGATAGCGAAAAGCTGGAGGACGCAGGGAACGTCGACCTGGTGTTCGACGTGATCGGCGGCGACATTCTTGCCCGCTCGACGGCACTGGTGCGCGCCGGCGGAACGCTTGTCACCGTCGCCGAGCCACCGCAGACCCAGCCGCACGACGGACGGGCTGTCTTCTTCGTTGTCGAAGCCGATCGCGCCCAGCTCGCCGCCCTCGCCGTGCGGGTGCGGGATGGACGCCTCGAACCGGCGGTCGGCGCCGTGTTGCCACTTGCTGAAGCAGCTGCCGCATTCACGCCGGACAAGCGGATCCTTGGCAAGACGATCGTGCGCGTAGTCGAAGACTAAAACGGAGCCCCCCATTGATTCGGACGGCGCCTACCCGGGCCTCCACTAGTTTCCGCGTGCGCTGCTGGAGGGGATGTAGCAGTGCGCCGATCTGCCGGTGGACTCGGAGGCCGAGCCCGCCGCTGACTGGAGTGCAACGCCAGCGGCGGGCACGACCGCTCATCTGCTCAGTGCAGCGGGCGACGATCACGGTGTGGACTCGGAGTGTTCGGTGGCAGCGGCCGACTCCCCGCTGCCTAGCTGCGTCACCCTGGGCTGAGGAGACTTCACACGCAGGCAGCTCACCCCAAACCGTGCGATCACATTAGTTGGTCGTCAAGGTACCCGAAGAGAAGGCAGCCAAAAATGGCCGTAAAGATACTGCTCCCTGTGCTGATCGCTGTTGCGATAATCGCACCGGCAGCCCAGGCCGAGCCGGCGCCGGAGAATTCAGGTCAAAAACCGGTTGTCCGAACAGTTTTCGATCAATCTACGAACGTTTCGGGTAAATCACTGGTGGGAGTGACCGTCAGCTATCCGCCAGGGGCCAAGAGCGGAGCTCACCATCACGCAAAATCGGCGTTCATCATGGCCTACGTGATCTCAGGAGCGATCCGCAGCCAAGTCGAAGGCGAGCCTGCACGCGTTTATCACGCTGGCGAGACGTGGAATGAATCCCCCGGCGCGCACCACACGATCAGTGAAAATGCCAGCGCCACCGAACCCGCTGAACTACTCGCAGTCTTCTTGCTCGATACCGGAGATGTCCCGCTCACCACAGACGATAACGCACCAGGATGAGCCTCGCGATAGCGATGAGAAATGTTCCCACTGTTGGAGATTAAACCAATGGGCAGATCCGTTTTCGCGATGCGGCGGCAGGAGGAGTCCATGCGCACGCCTGACCGGATCCGGATTGTCCGGATCGCACTACGCCTGTCGCTCGCTGCGGCGTTTTTGTCCGCTGTTGCCGACAGATTCGGCTGGTGGGCGCCGATTGGGCAGGGTAACTGGGGGAGCATGGGTGCCTTCGCCGACTATGCCCATCAGCTTCTCCCGTTTGCTTACGGTGGATTTTTGACTGTCATTGTCTGGGGTGCCACCGTGACCGAAGCAAGCCTGGGAGTCTTGCTCTTGATGGCTGGCGGCCAAAACTTGTAGGCACGGCGACTTGCCTCGTGCTCATAGTATTTGGAATCGCGATGGCTGTATCGCTCGGTATGCAATCACCGCTTAGCTACAGCGTCTTCTCCGCAGTAAGCGCTGCCGCGGCCTACGCGATCGTTGACCCAACATCGCTGTCAAACGACATTGAAACCACGCACCACCCACGCCGTATCCGGTCTGGATATTCAAGACGGCGCAAGCCGACTGACGGCGATTACGTTGTAGGGACACTGGGCTCATCCGGGTGAATTGGCTCGCCGGGTGATGACCACTCACCCCGCGTCGTTGAATGCTGGCTCAAGAGCTGGAGAGCGGAGGGGCAAATGCAACCGACGATGTACCGGACGTGACAAGGGGAATGTATCGTGGCGCGCGAACGTGCTGAATGTGCCAGCCCGACAGAGGATTCGGTAAGCGCCGCTCACTTCGAACGTGATGTGATCCCGCTGCTCGAGCCCCTCCGCCGGCGGGCGATTCAAATAACCCCCGCCCTGGCGGACGCAGAGGACCTGGTTCAGGAAACGCTGCTCAAAGCCTACGCCGGTAGGAATTCATTTCGGCCGGAAACGAATCTGAAGGCGTGGCTGTTCCGGATCATGACCAACACCTACATCAGCAGCTACCGAACCAAGAAGCGTCAACCGGCGCAGTACCCGACCGATCAGATCACGGACCGACAGCTCGCAGCGAGCGCCGCGCACCGGTCGGCCGGCCTGGGGTCGGCCGAAGACCAGGCAATCGCAACGCTGCCGGACCCGCAGATCAAGGCCGCGATGCAGGCGCTACCCGAACAGTTCCGGATTGCCGTGTACTTTGCCGACGTCGCGGGTTTCTCCTACAAAGAGATCGCCGCAATCATGGAGACCGAACAGGGAACGGTGAGTTCAAGAATCAACCGCGGCCGAGAACGGTTGCGCAATCTGCTCATTGACTCGCCCCAGCAGGCAGCGGCGTCAGGGTGGATCACGTCACCGGACGGTGCGGCCGAAGGACGTCCTACTGTCACCGACGGCAACCCCGGTGACGCGGTCGGCAGCCGATTGTGACACGTGACGATTCCGACCTTCGACCAACCGCCGAACGGCCGCACAAGGGCAGCTTCGCCTCGACCTCGTCATGGCCGAGGTTCTGCACCGCAGACCTCGTCTGCCTCTCACCCGGGTGAAAAGCACAGTCGGATGAGGACAACTCACCCCATGTGCGCAGATAGTGGTCGCTGACCTGAGCTGTGAGCGGCAGCACTGAACATCAACTGTTCTGAGTGAAGGAGCGGAGAGTGCTCGACAGGGCCGCAGCGGCGCAACGAAATACGAACGGAGACGGGATGTCACACAATACCGCCACAGGCATCATGGCTGATGAGCTGAGAAGCTCCCGAACGACCGCCATCGCGGCGCTCGTCGCACGGTATGGTCTGGTCATAGTCCTAGCCTGGTTCGGTGCTATGAAGTTCACTTACTATGAGTCACACGGTATTTCACTTTGGGTGGCCAATAGCCCCTTCTTGAGTTGGATGTACGACATCATGTCGATCAGGGCGTGGGGTCGATTGAACGGCTCAATAGAATTGATTACCGCGGCATTGCTGGCTGTCAAGCCGTGGTTCCCGAAGGCTTCCGTGGTGGGCGGCATATTCGCCTCGCTGTTCTTCGTGGTCACGCTGAGTTTCATGATCACGACCCCCGGCATCGGTGAAGCATCTGCCGGTGGCTTTCCCGTCCTATCCGCCAACGGACAGTTTTTGGTGAAGGACATCGCACTTCTCGGCCTATCGCTATTGCTGCTGGCTGACTCGATCGTCGCAACCCGCAGTCGGGCGACAGTCGGCAAAGCAACCTGACACCTCCGGCCGATGAAACTGCCTGCAGCGACGAAGCTGTCGGCGGCGCACTGCTCACCGAGGCCTCACTTCGCCCGACAAAACAGGAGCCAAGATGACACCGCCAGCCGGCGACCATTACGACCTCATCGTCCTCGGCGCAGGCTCCGGCGGGTATGTGGCAGCCATCCGCGCCGCCCAGCTGGGCATGAGTGTCGGGATAGTCGAGGAGCGTTATTGGGGTGGAGTGTGCCTCAACACGGGCTGTGTTCCCTCAAAAGCGCTGCTGCGCAACGCTGAGATTGCCTCCATCGTCACCGACCAGTCCGCCAATTTCGGCATCTCCGGTGACGTCAGTCTCGACTACTCCCGCGCCGTGTCACGCAGCCGCGAAGTTTCCGAGGCCCGGGTCCGCGGAGTGCATTTTCTGATGCGCAAGAACAACATCACTGAGATCGACGGCCACGGCTGTTTCACCGGTCCCCACAACCTTCACATCGAACTGCGCGAGGGAGGCACGCGCTTAGTGAGCTTCGACCACGCCGTCATCGCAACCGGATCGCGCGTGCGCATGCTGCCCGGAGTTGCGCTCAGCGACAACATCGTCACCTATGAACAGCAGATTCTCAACGCCGACTTGCCTGACTCGATCGTGATCATCGGTGGCGGCGCCATAGGCATGGAATTCGCCTACATCCTGCACAGTTACGGCGTACGCGTCGAGATACTGGAATTCGCCGACCGTGTGCTACCTGGCGAGGATGGCGAAGTTTCACGAGAACTTCAGCGGCACTACCGGCGTCGGGGGATCACGATTCACACATCCACCCGGGTGGACAAGGTCGTCGATCACGGCGAGCACGTCGCCGTCAGCCACACCGGCGCTGACGGAACATCCACCACCACACAGGCCGCGCGGGCCTTCATATGCATCGGATTTTGTCCCAACGTTGAAGGAATCGGTCTCGACGCGGCTGGCGTGCGTGTGACCGCCACTGGCGCCATCGACATCGACGACTACATGCGAACTTCCGCGCCGCATATCTATTCTATCGGCGACGTCACCGCCAAAGTTCAACTCGCCCACGTCGCTTCCGCACAAGGTGTGGTAGCTGCCGAAACTATTGCAGGCGTGGAAACGATGCCGTTGGACTATCGGATGATGCCGCGAGTGACGTTCTGCCAGCCACAAGTCGCCAGCTTCGGCTACACCGAAGAACAGGCGCGCGCCGCCGGTCACCGCTTGCGGGTCGCTACTTTTCCCATGCAGGCCAGTGCCAAAGCCCACGGACTAGGTGAACGCGGTGGTTTCATCAAACTGGTTGCCGACGATACGCATGGCGAGGTCCTGGGAGCGCATTTGGTGGGCAGCGAAGTCAGCGAACTCCTGCCGGAGTTGACGCTCGCGCAGCTGTGGGACCTCACCGCCACCGAGCTGGCACGAAACGTACACACCCATCCCACACTCGGTGAAGGGCTACAGGAATGCTTTCACGCCCTGGCCGGTAAGGCCATCAACCTCTAGGGAAACAGCGGCACGCAACCGGTCGCCGACGGACGTCCGATTCGTAACGCGCTACTCCCAAGGCCACTCACCCGCACCGCCCCTGCGGCAACGATGAATTGACGGCCTTTTCGCATGGCTGAGCACAGTGTTGATCACGTCAAGCGGGGACGCCGACCATCGGCGCAGATCCTGTCCGGTGGTCGGGACAGCTTCTAGGAGTTCATGTTCGGTGGAGCGCTTTGTGGTCCGTCGGCAGACCGCGTGCGGTAGCAGCGATCGACGCAACACGCAAGACAAGAAACGCTGGCCGCCGGATCATTCCGTCTCGGCTCATACGCACGCCTCGGTTCACGCCGTCGCATTAATCACCCGGGTGAATAGGTGGTTGGGGTGATGGACAGCTCACCCGGCTTGGCCGCAGT
Organism: uncultured Actinomycetota bacterium; assembly: GCA_963756865.1. Lineage (GTDB taxonomy): Bacteria > Actinomycetota > Actinomycetes > Mycobacteriales > Mycobacteriaceae > Mycobacterium. The sequence continues at coordinate 283,780 of CAVWPQ010000003.1, forward strand.
CTCAGTACGACCAGAAGCGGGCGGGATTGCCAGGCCGCTGGCGAGGCGCCGCAGCTGAAGTCGTTACGCGTCATCGACGGGAGCGCAGCGGCCCAGCCGGCGCCGTCCAGGAGAACCAGGAAGGGAGCCCGATATGCATTTTGAGGCCAAGAAGGTCATTGTTGTCGGCGGCAGTGCCGGTATGGGACGACAGGTCGCGGTCGACGTCGTCGACCACGGCGGCAGCGCGGTGATCGTAGGACGCTCGAAAGCCCGTGTCGACGAAACCGTCGCTGAACTGACGAGCCGGCGTGGCGAAGCCTGGGGCATCGCCGCCGCATCCCCAAGGACGAGATCGATGCCACGCTTGACACGTTCGCACCGCTTCATCCCCTGGGACGAGTCGGCACCCCCGCCGACGTCGCCAACGCCATCACCTATCTGCTCTCCGACCAGGCCAGCTGGGTCACCGGCGCGATTCTCAACGTGGACGGCGGCATCATGGCCGGCCGCAACCAACCCGATGGAGGTCTTGGGCCGGTAGGAAGCCGACCCGGAACATTCTGGCGCGCTGGACAGTCGACCGCGCACTCAACCAAGGAGCATCGGTGTCACACGAATACCACAAGAACCCGGACGTGGTCGACGCGATGAACCCGCAGCAATACCACCTCACCCAAGAAACCGCGACCGAGCGCTCAGGCGCAGCTACAACAGGCCATGACTCCGGATACGAGCGGGCACACCGATGGCGCGAGGCCACCCGTGACCTAGTGTTGGCCGGAGCAACCGCGATAGCCGCGGCAGACCCACCGCAATCGCAGTGCTCGGTCTCGATCACTCTCACCGGCAACGCATTGTCGAACGACCTGTTGCTCGCCGACACCGGCAACATCGGATTGACATCCCTGCGCGACCGCGCACACACCCGCACCCACCCGATGAGGGTGGTACCGATGCGACTCGACCTGCTCAGCGACCTGCCCGCGATCCGCGTTCTTGGACGTGGCGTGACCAAGCCGACGCGACTGCGGCTGCTGGTCGAATTGACCGCCCGCAACCCGCACACCGACACCACGTCGGTGATGACGTGTGAATACGATTCCGTTCTCCTCGATGCGCAGACGTCGCTCGCGGTACTGGATTTCCAGCTACCGCCCGGCGAACCGCACTTCGAGCCACCACGCCGACCCACACAGTTCTCGACACCCGGTGCGGCACCACCAGCCCGACGCGCTAGGCGCCGATGGCATGAAAAATCGCGCCAGTCCACCCGTTTGAACTCCAACGACCTCGTCGTTAGAGACCGCTTAGAGGTCACTCAAAGGTCCGACGGAGAGGCGTCGTTGTAATTGGCTAAGCCGCACCCATACACAGCGTACGGACCGATCATCGGATGTGAGGTAAATGTGACTTGCGAAGAGTTCGAAGTGATCGTCGTAGGCGGCGGGGTGGGTGGTGTGGCCGCCGTGCGGAACCTTGCGTCGGCAGGCCTTGCGGTGGCTCTCGTTGAGGATCGTCTGATCGCTGGGGAGTGTCATTATTTTGCCTGCAACCCGAGCAGAACACTGCTTCGCCCGATCGAGGTGTTCAATCTGGCGAAGTCGGTTCCTGGTGTGCGAGAGGCGATGTCGGCCGACAGACTGCATGTTCCGGCCGTCTTCGCGAAACGCGACACGATCATCGAGCATCTCTCGGATCGAGACCGAACTGCATCATTGCGCCAAGCAGGTGTAGCAGTGTTTCATGGGTTCGGCCAGTTGAGCGGCGAACGAACAGTGCGCGTGTCGCATGCCCATAACACCCAAGCCGTCTTGACTGCACGCCACGCGGTCGTCGTGGCTACCGGCACTCGTCCTAACGTGCCGGAGATAGATGGGTTGGCGCAAGCACGCCCGTGGACCAATCGGGACTTAACGACCATGACACAAGTGCCACCTCGCGCTCTGGTGGTGGGTGGCGGGCCTGTTGCCGTCGAGTTCGCGACCATCCTGACCGGTTTGGGCTCAGCGGTAACACTTTTGGTACGTGGGAACACGCTGCTTCGCGACTGCGAACCCGAAGCCCGCGAGTTGGTCGCGCAGTCACTACGAAGGAGTGGCGTCAAGATTCACTTCGAGACAGAGTTGTCGGCAGTAGCTCGCCCCGTGGCGGGCGGGCCAGTCACCGCAACCTTCCACGGTCAGACTATCGAGATAGACGAGATCGTCGTAGCCGCCGGCCGGCGCACGAACACCGACAACATCGGACTGGAAACCCTTGGCCTGCCAGGCGGCGGGATCGTTTCTGTTAACGACCATCTACAGGCGGTCGGTGTCAAAGGCGACTGGCTGTACGCCCTGGGAGATACCACCGGGCGTGCTCGGCTGTCTCATATCTCCACGTACCACGGCCGTGTCGTGGCCGACATCATCGCGGCCCGGGCCGCGGGGAGAGAACTGGGGGAGAACGAGCTGGCCGCCCGCGATGCCGGCAGTCTGGCGCAGGTTATCTTCACTGACCCTCAAGTAGTCAGGGTGGGGCGCACAGAAAGTCAGGCCCGAGCAGAAGGGTTCACGGTAAGAATCCGAACCGCCCGTTACCCAGGCGCAGTGGCATTCCTCGCCCTTTACAGGGATGGCTTCGAAGGATGGGCGAAATTGGTCATTGACGCGGCGACCAACACACTGCTCGGAGCGACATTCGTCGGACCGCAGTTCTCCGAACTGGTTCAAGCAGCCACCCTGGCTATCGTCGCGAAGGTCCCCACCAATCTCCTACGCCATGCTGTCGCGCCACACCCAACGGTCAATCAGGTTTGGGATCCCCTACTCGCCCACGAATCCGAACTTGCCATTACTGAAGACCCCGAGGCCATTGACGGGTTAGAAGAGGTCCTCGACCAGCCGCCGATGCCAGTGTCTGGGAAGGACTCTTTGGACGCCCGACGTGAGCCAAACACTGCAAGCGGACCTTCTAGTCCCTTTGTTGAGACCGGTGTCGATACCGACGACCGGCTTGGCGAGAAGGAGTAATCGATGTGTGAGGACGCCCACGTCCAAGTGGCGGGAGCCGACAAGCTTTTCACCAAGCGCCTGCAGTTGCGCCCGTGGACGGATGACGACGCCGACGCAGCGCTGGCGATATTCGGCAAGCGGGAAGTCGCGCGCTGGCTCACCCCGGCGATGCCGCGAGTGGCCGATCGCGACGAAATGCGGCAACTGCTGGCCCGGTGGATCACCGAACACGATGAAGCCGGACGGCCACTGGGCCACTGGGCGATCGAGATCCGTGACAGCGGCCTGATCATCGGAGCGGTCGCCCTGTTGCCGTTGCCACCCGGCTGCACCGACCTCGAGATCGGCTGGCAAATCACCCCAGCGGCCTGGGGCTACGGCTACGGCGCCGAGGCGGGCCACGCGGTGGCCCATCAGGCGTTCACCAACGGAGTATCGGAGGTGTTCGCCGTTGTGCGCCTGGGCAACACCCGCGGTGTCGCGACCGCACGACGCGTCGGAATGGAGTGGGTCGGCGAGACCGACAAGTACTACGGCCTCACACTGCAAATCTACCGACTGACTGCAGCCGATCTGGACTATCCCGAACCGACCGCGGGCGTGCGCCGATAGTGACCCGCCGTCATCCTGCCCTTTTTGGTTGCCGCGTGCCGCGTAGTCCATCACCGCGGAAGGGATGCAGACCGTTCAATGTCTCGCCACTTCGAGACCCAGCTCGCCACACCCGACCCGCGGCTCAACGCCGCCGTACCTCCACCCATCCCTTCACCCCATAGGAATCACCATGACCGACAGAATCACCATGACCAACCCCATCATCGAAACCCTCGTAAGCCGCAGCACGACGAGTCTGTACGATCCGGCCGTCACCTTGACGGACGACCAAATTCGCGAACTGGTGCGAATCGCCACCACCGCGCCGACGTCCTTCCACTTGCAGAACTGGCGCTTCATCGCGATACGCACGCCGGAAGCCAAAGCTCAGCTGCGTCCTATCGCGTGGGATCAACCCAAGATCACCGCCGCAGCCGTCACCTTCATCATCTGCGGCCAGTTGCCCGATCACAAGGTAGTGCGCCAGCGCCTGGCACCTGTGGTGGAAGCGGGCATCATGCCGCCAGAGATGGTACTGGATTACGAAAACGCAGCACGCCGCCTGTATTTCGAAAAACCGCAGTGCCAACGCGACGAGGCTATTCGCACCGGCGCCATTGCCGCGAAGGCGATGATGTATGCGGCCAACGCGCTGGGCCTAGGTTCGACGCCTATGATCGCTTTCGACCCGGAACCGCTGGCGCGCGAGTTCGCACTTGCCGAGGACGAAGTGCCGGTCATGCTGGTGGCCGTGGGGTCGAAGCTTCCGCAGAACTGGCCGCAGAAGCCGCGCCGTACTGTGGCCGATGTTCTGGAATTCGTCTAGTCGAGGAGGTCGGGTCGGGTCCCTCACCGGAAAAGTCAATCGCGACACCCGCGCCGGGTCATCAAGAACGGAACGGATGAGGTCTCGCATGGAAAGTGTTGGTTAGACTATGATTTGCCGGTTTTAGCGCACTGGCATATCCCGTCGACGGTGATCATCGCCGATCGCGCACGGGGAGGAGCTCGGCGTGTCGCTACCGCCGTCTTGGGTGAGTCATCGTCACAGGTCGCGGCTGCAGAAGTCGTCGGTGTCGCCGGAAGCCATCAAGGATGCACTTGCCGACGTGGAGGCCCTGCGGTCGTACACGTCGGCATACCGGCGCGTCGAGACACTCAAGATTTCTGACGACGGACACCGCACCGCGTGCGCCTTGAGATCAGGGTGCTCGACAGGCTCGGCGAGGAGACCGGGAATTACGTTGGGGTCCATGATGGTTGGTCTGGGTTACGGAGCAGACCAAGGAGTACGCCCCGCACGTCGAGTATGGGCTGCGACCCGATCACATCGGCGCGTCCACCACCGTCACGGTCGGCGGTCACAACTGAGCTCGATTCACTCATTCCGGACTACCACATCAAGCGGGCGGGCAAGACGATCATCGATGCGGCGAATGAGGGCCTGCGACAGTAAGTACTGCGAGGCAAGGCTTCCCGTTAAGCCGACTAGATCGGGATGTTCCAAATCAGTCTGTGCGTTCTAATTATCGTGCCGACTGGAATCGTGTTGTTTCCCAACCCGCAAGCGATCAATCGCGTCGATGATGTGGTGGCGCAGGCCACCCGCGCATACGACCTCGGCGTCCGCTTTGGGCTGAAAGCGTAGGTGTGTTACGCGATGCCGTAGTCGTTGATCTTGCGGTAGATGGTGGCGCGTGACATTCCCAGGGCGCGTGCCGCCTCTTTCTTGTCGCCGCGGTTGTCTTGCAGGCTACGGACAATCGCGTCCCGCTCCAGGGCTTCCATTTGGGTCAGCTTGCGCCGAGTGACAGAGCGGCACTCCGGCGGCAACTTGTCGGCGCTGATGATGCCGAATCGTTGGCGAGCAACGGTTTCGGTCAGAATTCGGCGCAGTTGCGACACGTTCCCCGGCCACGGCAGCTTGCCGAGTTGGCGCATGGCATCGGGCGCCAGCTCCACATCAGCGCCCCGGGTGATCTCGCGCAGCAGCAGCGGCACGAGTTCGTCGAGGTCGTCGATCCTGTGTCGCAGCGCCGGCACTGCGACGGTCTTGGTAAACAGCGGCAGCAGCAGCTTGATCGGTGCCGAGGGAGGCGCGCCACTGCTGGTCGCCGCGATCCATCCTCTGCCTGCGCGCGTGACCAGTATCGAGGTGATCGCTTCGAGCGTGTCCGGGTCGATGTCATCTACATCGGCGATCACCAGGGCGAAGTCCTCATCGCCGGATTCGGCAGCCAGCTCGGCGACCAGACGCGCGGCGCTTGGAAACGCTTCGGCACGCAGCACTCGAACGGTTCGGCCCGGTTTCGCGTCCTGCCCTACCGCTTGGGCCAGACGTGCCCGGCCGGATCCTTTCTCTCCCTCGAGAATCACCCATTCTCGGTCGCGGCAGCATTGCCGCACCTGCTGGCAACAGTGCAGCCACGCGCTGCTGCGGCCTGCTAGGCCAGGGATGTAAGCGTGCGCCGAGCGATCGATAGGAGGAGGGTGGTACTTGGTCTCAGCGGAGAGATCCACGCGGCAAACCACATTGGTGCGGCCGCCGGGCGATGTCGATCGGTCGACAGCAGTGATTTTGGCGACGCGTCCGCTCGGCAGAACAGCCAGCGCCGTGCCGGGCAGCGCGCAATTGAGCAGATCCGATGCATGCTCCAGCAACGCGGTCTGCTCGGTACCGTCAAGGGTCCGACGAAGGTAGGGATTCATCAACACCACATCGCCGCCGATCCCAAGAACCCCGCCGGAAGACCGTCGTGCCCGCTGCAAATATGCCTCCACGAGCGCGGTCTCGCCCTCATGAGCTACCGCCCGCATCCGGTCCTCGATGTGGCGGCTGGCGCTGGCGGCCAGTGCGAACAACAGCGGATCGGATTCGTCGGCCAGACAGCTCAAATTTACGGCGCCGATGACTCTGCCCGTCATCGGATCACGGATTGGCGACCCCGCGCACGCGAAGCCGGTGAACGTCCCGACGTAGTGCTCGCCGCCACGGATGAACGCGGGCCTGCCAGTCTCCAGCGCGGTGCCGATCCCGTTGGTTCCTGCGACCTCTTCAGCCAAGCTGTAGCCCGGTGCGAGGTTAATTGCGTCCAACGCGGTGAGGATGGATACTTCTGCGGCGCTCCGCTCGATCACCACCCCGTCGGTCGATGACAGGACGACACTGACAGCGTGCGAAGCCAGGTCATCGGTGACGCGCTGCAGCACGGGCGCGGCCGCGCGTGCTAAGCGAGAACCCCTGTTGGGCTCTCGCACGTAGGGCAACTCGACCTGATCGGGGTGAACTTCCAGGATCTGGGACCGACGCCAGGAGTCCAAGATACTGGGCTGCAGAATGTGTTCGTCTACTGAGCGCACGGCGTCAACGGACCCGGCCGTCAGAAATACTTCCCTGACCCGCTCAACGTCAGTCGCGTTGCTGGCCTGCGCCCTCATCATCCATCTACCTGACCCCGGCTCGTCAATACTTCGCTGCGACCCGTGACCGTTGCTGTCGCTAGCGGCCCGTCATTCCCTGGCCACAGGTGTCAAACGTCTCCTCAGATGCACTTACTGTACGCGCCACAGCAGCGTTGCTCAGACGAACCGACCCGTCGCAGCAGGCCAGCAGGACGAATCACGGAGCGTCGGGCCCACTGGCAGGCATCTCAATTTGAGACGCTCAGTCGGCTCATGTTGAGACGCTGACGATCCGCAGGAGGCTCTGTCATGAGGTGTATGCGTCGATGGACGACTAAGAGAAGCGCCGTGAGCCGGTATGACGTGAGTTTCGCGCGTAAAATTATTCGGTCCCGTTGGGAGAGGAAGATCGTGGCTGCTGTCTGTGCGGGCCACTGAGGTGGCCGGCGCGGTTGGCCGACTGCGCAATCGTGGGCTTGGCGCAAAAGACGGGTTGGAGCGGCCCGCCTACACGGCAGCGCTAGCGGCATCGAGAACTGTGGACGACAGACGTTGGAGGTCTGGCGCCCGCCAACCCCACGCCGATGGACGGCGGTTAGCGTGAGCGCCGCCAGGGCGTCGGGCAAGGTGGACATACCGCCGATTCGTGGGCGGGCGCATGAACTGAAGGTAATTGGCGCGCTGATCGCCGCGATCGTTCAGGGGCGCGGGGGTGTACTGGTCATAGAAGGCCCGCCGGGCATCGGGAAGAGCCGGTTGTTGACCGAGGTTGTCGCGCTCGCTGAGAAGGCCGATGTTCGGGCACTGTTCGGCGAGGCGTTCGAGTACCAGCAGACAGTGCCGTTTTTTTCACTGTTCATGGCCACGCTGCGCGCTGATCCCCCGGTGGGCGATGTCGAGGGGCTGCGCCGGCTGGGTGGCTCGGCGGATCTGAGCTATTGGGTGGTGCACGATTTAGCGGAAGCGATTTTCGCAGCGGCGGCGCAGACCCCCCTGGTAATTGTTCTGGAGGACCTCCACTGGGCCGACAACGGAACCCTGTTGGCGTTGCGATCGTTGGCGGCGACCGCACGACCGGATGTGGCGGTGTTGTGGGTCGTGACCGTACGCACCGGGGCGGGTGGGGCGGCGGTGCACGAGACGTTGTCGGTGCTGCAACGCACGAATGCGACGTTCTTGCGATTGGCCGCGATCACGCCGACCGCCGTCGCCGAGATGGTCCAAGACGCGCTGCGAGCGAGGGCGGATCCGTCGCTGTTGAATCTGGCCGCGAAGGCGCACGGCAACCCCTTCCTAGTGAGCGAGCTGGTCGGCGGTCTTGGGGAGGAAGGTCGGCTCGAGTTCTCTGGTGGTCGTGCGGTGGCCACCGGAAGTGCGCTCCCGCGGCGGCTGGGCTTCGGTATGCAGCAGCGACTGGATCTGCTCTCCGACAGTGCGTCGGAGGTGGTGCGGGTGGCCGCGGTGTTGCCCGACCAGTTTTCGGCTGGCTTGCTGGCCGCGATGCTGGAACGGTCGCCGGCATCCCTGCTATCGGCGCTCGAGGAGGCGGTGCGCGCCGATCTGCTCGTGGAAGACGGTGAGCGGCTGAGGTTTCGGCACGACTTACTTCGTGAGGCGACCCGGCAGTCGTTGCCCCAGTCGCTCGGCCTCGCGATGGAGCGCCAAGCGGCCTCGGTCATGCTCGGCATGGGTGCCACCCCGGCCGAGGTCGCCGCTCAGCTGGTGCGAAGTGCAGAACCCGGGGACAGGCAGGCGATCGACGCGCTGCGTCAGGCCGCTAAGTCAGTGGGCCACAGCGATGCCGGTGCGGCCGCGGACCTGAGCAATCGCGCACTGGAATTGTTGGCCACCGATGACGTTGAACACGGGTCACTGGTGGCAGAAACGGTGGAGTGGCTCAACCGGGCCAGTCGCTATCGCGAGGCGGAAGAATTGGCCGTCGTGGCGCTCGCGGAGGCGGCCTCACCCGAAGTCGAGGCTGAGATCCGCCTCCGGCTTCCGACGCATACCCAGCACAGCTCCCCGCAGCGGGTGGAGGAGAACCGCCGAGCGCTGCAGTTGAGCGGCATCACAGAGGTCACCCGGGCACGGCACCTGTCATGGCTGGCGTACAACCTTGTGTTGCAGGACAAAAATGGGCAGTGGCGCACAGCAGCCGACGAAGCTGCCGCTGCTGCGGCTGCCACGGGTGACCTCGAGGCCACCATCATGGCCGAGGTCACCCATGCATTGCTCGATTCCGGTGAGGGATACGTGGCCCGTGCACTTGAACGCATCGAACGGCTTCGCTCACTCGCCTACACGAATGAAACGGCGTTGGCACACGCCTACGCAGGTATGTTCCACGCAAACCTGCTGGCAGTGATCGGCCGATTGGGCGATGCGACCACCCGAGTCGCCGAGGGGATAGGGCAAGCCGGCCGGGAAGGCAACTCATTGGCCCTCACTACCTGGGCCGTCTATGGCGGGTGGGTCCACCTCGCTGCGGGCCGGCTGTCGACCGCTCGCGACGCGGCTGACTCTCTGCCGCCGCCACAGCCGACAGGCGCGACGGAGCAGGACGTCCATCGTATGCTGATCCTGGCCGAGGTGGCGGCGCACACCGATGACCGAAACTTGCTGCAGCAGACGGCTAATGACGCACGCGATGCCCATTTCGGTTCGCCCGGCCAGCTTCGAGCATCGGCGTATGTGCTGACACGGGCGGCGTGGTATCGCGGCGACATTCATGAGGCAGCGCGCTGGCTTGGCGACATCAGCCTTCTCGGGACCCCCCTTTTCCCCCATGCATTGGTTCGACTGACCTTGGGTGCGCGCGTAGCCGCTGCGGCCGGTGATGCCGGCTTGCGCGCGCGGGTCCTTCAGGCCACCGAAGTTCTTGAGCGTGAGCAACCCACGGTGCCGCTGTTGGCGGCGGTGGCAGGATATGCCCGCGGGATACTGGAACGTGATGCGCAGGCGCTGGTGGCTGCGGCGGAGTTGCTTGAATCGTCGGAGCGGCCACTTGTTTACGCCAGTGCCGCCGAGGATGCCGGCGGCGAGCTGAGTCGCGCACAGCGCAACGCTGAGGCAATCGAACAGCTGAACGCGGCATTCGACACCTACGTCGAGTGCGAAGCGATTGCCGATGCCCGTCGGGTCGGCCGTGCGCTGCGCCGATTAGGTGTAGAGCGCCGCGTCGTCACGCACCCACGGGCAAAAACGGGCTGGGACAGCCTCACCGACTCCGAATTCAAGGTCATCAACTTGATCGCACAGGGCGCGACCAACCGCTCGGTCGCCACCGAGCTCCATCTTTCCCCCCACACGGTGAAGACCCACGTCCACAACGCATTTGCCAAACTGGGCATTACCTCCCGCGCCCAATTGGCGCAGCTGATCCGCGGGTCGGATTGACTAGTCCGTCAAATATCAAGGCCACTAGGTCTACACCGACCCGGCCCTAAAGATCACCCACTGGGCGATGGTGACGGCGGTGTCCGCCTGCCAACGTCGTTATTGAACTTCGGATCGCCGCGACCGCCACAGCACAAACCAGGAACCGGCGCCGGAGATCAACTGACACCAAGGAATCGAGAAGTCGATGATGACCACAGTATTGGGAATGTTAATGATGATGCCCGTCGTGTTCGGCGTCGGTGGGTACGCGTTGGTGTCCCGACAACCATGAGCACGACAAACGGGCACCGCAAGCGTGCGCCTGAGGTAATCGGGGAGAACTCATCTGATGCGACAAAATCTCTGAGATCGCCGCGCAGAACGAGCCCGCCCGGCGCTGCAGGGAACAACGGGGATGCCGAGAAGCCGGCGCCCACCCGGGACGTGTCAACGCCGAGTGTCTCCGCCCGGATGCTGGGTTCAACGGATTCGCGGACTTCGGACATGCTCGGCTCAGCTGGACGCAGCGACAGCGGCGTCGCAGAAGGCGCTGCGCGAGAAGTTCTGCTCGCCACCAAGCTGCACGTTCCGGCTATCGGGGGCGAGCTTGTTCACAGGGCGACTCTGTTAGACGCGCTGTCGGCGGGGCAGCGCCGCAAGCTGACGCTGCTGAGTGCGCCCGCGGGCTGGGGCAAGACGACATTACTGGCGCAGTGGGCGTTGGGTGCGGGTGAGGGCCAGCGGTTCGGCTGGCTGTCGCTTGATCGTTCCGACAATGACCCGGTGTGGTTTTGGATGTATGTGGTTGCGGCGCTGCAGAAGGTCAGTCCTGGGGTGGGGACTCGCGCGGTCGAACTGCTGGCGATGGACGCTGACCCAGTGCAGGTCGTTCTGCCGACCCTGCTGAATGATCTGGACACGATCGCTTGTCCGATGGTGCTCATTCTTGATGACTACCACCTGGTGGTAAATCGAGCGGTTCATGAGCAGGTGGCATTCGTTATCGGCCGGATGCCGCCGAATCTTCACTTGGTGTTGGCCACCCGATCGGATCCGATGTTGCCGTTGGCTCGGCTGAGGGCCAGCGGCGAGCTTGTCGAGATGCGAAGCGACGATTTGCGTTTCGGGGTTATTGAGGCGGACCACCTGCTGAACGATGTCCTCGGGCTGGACTTGGCCGACGCAGATGTTCAACTTTTGCACCGACGCACCGAAGGGTGGGCTGCAGGCCTCTACCTTGCCGCCCTCTCGCTTGCCGGACATCCTGATGCCGCCGCGTTCATCAGGACGTTCACAGGCGATAACCGTCATATCGTCGACTACTTGATGGCCGAGGTCCTCGACAGTCAGCCAGCACAAATGCGCAGCTTCCTGCTGCGCACCTCGGTCTTGGGACGCCTCAGCGATGCGCTGTGCGACGCGGTACTGCAAACGTCCGGCTCGGCCTCGGTCTTGGAGAAGATCGAGCGCGAAAACCTGTTTGTGGTGCCACTGGACATGTCGCGTCGCTGGTATCGCTATCACCACCTGTTCGGGGAGTTGCTGCGAGCCGAGCTGTATCGCAGCGAGCCCGATCTCGTCGCGGGTCTGCACCAACGAGCCGCGGCGTGGTTTGAGGCCGAGGGCCTTGTCGATGAGGCGGTGCGCCACCTGGCCGCCGCCGGTGACGTCGCACGCAGTGCTGATCTCATCGCCGCGGACTGGGTCAACGAATTCAATGGCGGCGGCCTGTCGACCGTCTCGGGCTGGCTCGATCTGCTTCCCGACGAGTTTGTTCGACGGGATCCACGGCTGAGCGCGGCGCGGGCTTGGATCGCGTTGAATGTTGGCCGGTTCGATGACGCGCACATGTGGATTGAGGCGGTCGAAGCCGGGTCCGCGGCCGACACCGGCGATCATGGCAGCCTCGGCGCTGAACTTGTCGCCTTGCGTGAGGTCCACGCGTTCAAGACAGGTGATGTCGCTACGGCGCTCGAGGCGGCTCGCCGCGCGGTTACTCTCGACTTCGACGACGCACTGCAGGCCCGGTCGGCTGCCTGCTGCATGTATGGATCCTCGCTGTACTTCTCGGGCAGCTTCGACGAGGCCCAAGTCACCTTCCGGCGGGCCGTGCAGCTGGCCGAGAAGGTAGGTGATCGGCGCCGCCGTATCTATGCGCTGGGTTATCTCGCTTTGATCGCGGCCGAAGCTGGTCAGCTCGCAGATGCCGAGCACCAGATTCGCCGGGCCACTGGCGTCGGTACAGATCTGGCGGGTGGCGAGCATTTCGTTACTGCGATCGTGTCGCTGGCGGCGGCCACCGTCCTTGATGTGCGTGGCGACAGGGCTGCTGCCGCGGACGCGGCTCACCTGGCTGTCGGTTTGGCCCGCAAGGGTGCAGGAATCCTCGAAGTCGCCAAGGCGCTGCTGGTCAGGGCCAAGATCCTCCGTGACCTCGGTGATCATGAGATGGCGGCGGCGAGCCGGAATGAGGCCAGTGCGCTGCTTCGAGGTTGTGCGGATGCCGATATGGCGCGAACGGTGCTCACCGCGGCCCAGCGCAGCAAGTGCGTCGCGGTAAGTCCCCGTAACCAGGTGGACACGGTCGCCGAAGAGCTCACCGCCAAAGAACAAGAGGTCCTTCGGCTGCTGGCCACCCGATTGTCGCGCCGTGAGATCGGCCAGCGGCTCTATGTCTCACTCAACACCGTCAAAACCCACCAACGCGCCCTGTACCGCAAACTGGGCGTTGAGAGCCGCGCCGCGGCGGTCACCCACGCCCGCGAGCTCGGCGTGCTCTAACCCACCCAGCGACACCCCGCCCGGATCCAGTCCCATCCCAGAGCGTCGCGGGGCCAACAATCCCGCAGTAATCACCCGGGTGAACAGGCAGTCAGGGTGATGACCATTCACCCCGATCGGCGGCAACCTCATGGAAAGCAGCCTTCGGCCCGCGCTGAACACACCGGGACGTCGAAGGCCCCGGCGCCGCACGACGTGGCGATCGGATCGAGAACAAAACGACGAAAAGCAAACGGTGAGACCGCGATTGAGCAAGTCGGGGAAGGAAAACAGGAAATGTATTCAGACGTCAAGGCGGCATGCCTCGCACCAGTTCGAATATCAAACAGAACTCCGCTGATGAGTCGCCCGGCTGCTGTACGCGCCGTGAACGGTCACGCTGCCCTCGGCCCCCAGTGTCAGCTGGGGTTCCTCGACAACGGATTTCGGTGCACCCTGCCGGCGGTGGCATACGTGGAATTTCACATGGTCGGGCACTGTCAACGCTTCGACTGTGACGCGCACGGTAATGCGTGTGGTTACGTGTGTGCTGATCATCTAGACGCACTGGAGTACACCGCGGAATGCACGGCGGCAGAGATGCAGCCCACGGCCCTGTCGCAGCGGCTGTTCAAGCGTGTCGCTCGATGCCCGACGTGTGGCAAAACGCTTCTGAGCGCATCCGACATCTTGCAAGCCGTGGTGGCACTGTGATGCCGAACACGTGGGTAACCAGCATCCATTCGTGGCCGCCTCGCTGCGGCGTACGCTTCGAGACCATCTGGCCCGCAGCCATTTTCGCCGCGGTAGCTGGCTGCTCAGCGCCTCACCAATCGCAGAAACCGTCGTCGACGCCGCGCAACGCCGGCCAAGCACACAGTGCAGCATGAGATGACTTCTATATTGGCGCCATTTGCGAAGGTGAAATCGGCTGGGTCGTCATCGCCGGCGCTGACCACGGTTGACTTGCCGATCATCTCGGACGCAAACATGGCATGGATGCTCGCCGATGCCGCAGATGTGTGCCTGACGGGTCATGAACGCACCATGACATTTGTCGAATTAGGCTGTGGGGAACACAGTCTCGCGATCGAGCGGATCCTCAACGCGGTCATGTCAAGCCGGATGACGTTGCCGGTGGCGGTATTCGACAGGCTGGCCCGCTGGCTAGACGGGTACGGCGGCAGCTCAGAAGAACCGCGACTGCGCACAATGCTTGCCGAGATTCAGGCCCAGCAGTTCGAACCGGTTCCATTGCACACCCAACAGGCGCAGCGCGGTGCACAGTGCACCGCTACGAATTCGTGCAACGGTAGCCTCGCGCAACGAAGGCACGCATGACCCGGCAGCCACTGCACGCCGACACGGGCGGCCATCGCGCAGACCCGCAGGCCCCGGCCGCGCTCAACGTGCACATCTATCCCCACGCTGGGCGCCGTGCTCGAAGAACGCATTCACGTCATCAACGTATCGCGTCGACAGTAGGCGGCTCTGTGGGAGCGAAATATATTGTGCCGCTGGCCAAGCGCATGCCGCGCGTCGCCAGCAGACGACCCATCCGATTCAGCGTCGCGCGTTGATGCAGGGCGCAGGCCGGATTCGTGACGTCGTCATCGTCGGGTCAGGTCCCGCTGGCTACACCGCGGCCATCTATGCCGCACGAGCGGGACTCGACACCCTGGTCGTCGAGGGCCATCTGCCCGGCGGTGCCCTGATGGCCGCGGGGCAGATGGACAATTACCCCGGCTTTTCTGTGCCCGTGTGCGGACCCAGCCTCGCCCGCGCGATACGCGCACAAGCACACCGTTTCGGCGCCGAGTTCCACACCGGCCACGTCGACGGGTTCGATCTGGAAGGTGACGTCAAGTCGATCGCCATCAACGACGACCTGCGTCACGGTTCCGCGCTGATCCTCGCGATGGGCGCAGCCAACCGGCGCCTCAACGTGCCCGGGGAGCGTGAGCTGCGAGGCAATGGAGTCAGCGCCAGCGCCAAACGCGACGGTGAGCAGTTCGCCGACCGCGAGGTCGCCGTCGTCGGCGGCGGCGACGCCGCCACCGAGGAGGCCCTGTTTCTTGCGCCGCTGGCCCGCCGCGTGACCGTCATCCACCATCGGCCCCGACTGCGCTCATCGACTGCCACGGTTGCCCGGCTGCGCGCTCAGCCCAATGTCGTTGTCTTGGACTCCACCGAAGTGCTCGCCGTAAAAGGCCGACACCACGTCACCGGACTGCGCGTACGCAGGGCACACACCGCCGCCGAGTACGACATCGACGTAGCCGCCGTGTTCGTGGCAATCGGTCAGATTCCTCGATCTGATCTGCTGATGGGACTGGTTGACCTCGACGCCCGCGGCTTCGTCCAAACCCGCGGCCAGGGCACCCACACCTACGTCGATGGCGTTTTCGCCGCCGGCGACCTGATCGACCGCCGGTACCGCCAAGCGGTCACCGCCGCCGCCACCGGCTGCCAAGCCGCACTCGATGCGCAGCGCTGGCTCACCCAATCACGCACTGCCACAACCAATGTCACTCTCAGAAAAGGAGCCCAATGATGACCCAGTCCCATCCGATCACTGTCACCGATGCATCATTTATGGCCGACGTCCTCGACAGCGCCACACCCGTACTGGTGGACTTCTGGGCCCAATGGTGTGGCCCCTGCCGCGCCGTGGCACCAGTGCTCGAACAAATCGCCGCCGAAAACGTCGAACGCCTCACCGTGGCCAAGCTCGACGTTGACGCCAACCCCCTGACCGCTCAGCGGTACAAGGTGGTGTCCATCCCCACCCTGATCGTATTCAAGGATGGCCAACCGATCGCCCGCATCGTGGGCGCGCGCGGAAGATCCGCCCTCCTCAGCGAACTCAGGGACTATCTCTGAAACCCATCCCAGGGGCATTCCGACGCCACGCCGGCCTATCACCCGGGTGAATGACGCAGTGGGGCGAGGACAGCTCGCCCCACCGCGCGGCATGCTCATCGCCAGGAGCCAGCGCGGCGAGACCGCGACAAGGAATGGAGACCGCACTGATGGGGAATTCTGACTTCGATGACGTGGCAGCCCATCTGCTTGAACCAGAAGAAAGCCTGGACTCAGAACAGACTGGTATCGACCTGGACGAAGGCTATTCACCCCCGGAAAGCCCGCGAGAACTGGGTGCCTGGGGGCTGACCGCCAGTGAAGCGCACACCCATGAAAGTCTGGCGCGCCGGCTGGCCCGTGAGGTGCCCGACGTGACCGACCGGTGGGATGGCGACGGGATCGGTGACAGCGCCGACAGCGATGGCGAG
Source organism: uncultured Actinomycetota bacterium (assembly GCA_963756865.1). Taxonomy (GTDB): domain Bacteria; phylum Actinomycetota; class Actinomycetes; order Mycobacteriales; family Mycobacteriaceae; genus Mycobacterium. Next base: position 300,182 of record CAVWPQ010000003.1, read on the forward strand.
CCCATCGACGATCAGGTCGGCGACAGCCGTGCAGGTCGGCTCGTCGCCTTCGGCGTCGACCCCACAGATCCCACTACCGATTACCGCGCCCACGATGTGGGGATCGACGGCGGCGCTGCGTCGGCTGAGGAAGCGGCCATGCATATCGTCGCCGATGAGGACACCATCGCCAGCCAACGATGGAGACTCTTGTGACCTCGTCATCTGATCTACGCCGCGGTGATGATCGTCGAGACGTCGGGCCAGGATTCGGCGCTCGTGATGGCCGGTGGCCGTCGCTCTACGGTGGCTGGATCTGTGGGAGCTGTTCGGTAAGAACACAATCGATGAGACACTGCTGGCGGGTGCACTGACCGCCTGGTTAGGAAAGTTCACCAGGCGCATTCATCAACCCCTGGCATTGCTTGGCTCGTGCCCCTGTTCGACTGCGAGCGGACTCTGTGGATCGTGAATCTGCATACCACGCTGGGCCCTAAACTTCGCGTATGGCACCGGTGATGCACGAGTAATCAATGACGGCAGCAGGTTTCGATCGTTTGGCCGCAGGCCGCGCATCGATCTCGGGCCACTGCGCCGACCACGGCAACACCAACTACACCGTACCCGGCGACGCCGACGCCGCGCGAGTCAGCAACGTCATTCTGTGGTGCAGCCGCTTCGGCGTGCCCTTTGGCGTCGCGCAATTGCACTGCGCCTGATGGGGATAACTGCTCGATGTCGCGTTCGTGGCCCAGGTCTGTCCTCACCCGGGTGATTGGGGCTGCAGGGTGAAGACAGCTCACCCCTAGGCGGGCCAGGCTTGACTTCCGACAGACCTGCGCGGCGATCACCGATTGTTTCGGCGCCATACAGCCAAACGCTCAACGCGGCGTAGCAGGTGAAGAAATCAGGGAAAGGGACTCGCCGATGGGCGCAGAGTTCGACGGTAAGAAGATCGTTGTCGTCGGCGGCAGTGCCGGCATAGGACGCCAAGCCGCGCTGGACGTCATCGATCGCGGTGGCAGCGCGGTGATCATCGGGCGCTCGAAAGGTCGTGTCGATGACACCGTGGCCGAGCTGACCGGCCGGCGGGGTCAAGCCTGGGGGATCGCTGCCGAGCTGACCGACCGATCCGCGGTCACCGATGTCCAGGGCGCACTATCTGAGCACCACGGCGATGTAACGCTGATGGTCAACGCGGCCGGATACTTCATCCCAAAACCGTTCCTGGACTACGACGCCCAGTCCTACGACTCGTATCTCGATCTGAACTACGCGCTGTTCTTCCTCACCCAGACCGTGGTCGACGGCATGATCTCCAACGGTGCCGGTGGCTCAATCGTCAATATCGGCGCCATGTGGGCACATCAGGCCATCGGCGCGACGCCGTCGTCGGGCTACTCCATGCAGAAGGCAGGACTACACGCCCTCACGCACAATCTGGCCATCGAACTGGCCGGCCATCGGATCCGCGTCAACGCCGTCGCGCCGGCGGTGGTGAAAACACCTCTCTACGAAAAGTTCATCCCCAAGGACGAGATCGACGCCACGCTGGCGACGTTCGCGCCACTGCATCCCCTGGGCCGCGTAGGCACCCCCACCGACGTGGCCAACGCCATCACCTTTCTGCTCTCCGAAGAAGCAAGCTGGATCACCGGCACGATTCTCAACGTTGACGGCGGCATCATGGCCGGCCGCAACTAGCCCACTGGCATACCGGCGGGAAACAAACCCCCGCACTCACCACGAGGAGCACCTGTGACACACGACTACCACAAGAATTCCGCCGCAATTGGCGCGTTGCACCCCGAGCAGTACTACGTCACCCAGGAAAGCGGCACCGAGCGACCCTTCACCGGCGAATACCTCGACAACCACGAGCCGGGCATCTACGTCGACGTGGTGTCTGGTGAGCCGCTGTTCGCCTCGGTCGACAAGTTCAACAGCGGTACCGGCTGGCCAAGCTTCACCAAACCACTTGACGGCGACAACATCGTCGAAAAGCCCGACCACCGCCACCTCATGGTGCGCACCGAAGTGCGCTCGCGCCACGGCGACAGCCACCTCGGGCATGTCTTCAACGACGGACCCCGGTCCGAGGGCGGCCTGCGCTACTGCATCAACTCTGCGGCGCTGCGCTTCATCCACCGCGACAACCTCGAGACCGAAGGTTACCGGCACTACCTCAGCCTCTTCGAAAACGCGAAAAACTCAGCGCAGCAAACTGATTCCGAACTCACGGAGACGCAACGATGACCACCAAGACCGCGATCCTGGCGGGTGGATGCTTCTGGGGCATCCAGGACCTCATTCGCCTGCTGCCCGGTGTGGAATCGACCCGCGTCGGCTATACCGGCGGCCAAAACGAGCACCCCACCTACCGCAACCACCCCGGGCACGCCGAGGCGATCGAGATCACCTACGACCCCGCCACAACTGATTACCGTGCCCTGCTGGAATTCTTCTTCCAGATCCACGACCCGACGACAAAGAACCGCCAGGGCAACGACCTCGGCACCAGCTACCGCTCGGCGATCTTCTATCTCGATGACGATCAGAAGCGCGTCGCGCTGGACACGATTGCCGATGTAGACGCGTCGGGGCGGTGGCCCGCGGCGGTGGTCACCGAGGTGGCGCCGGCGAGTGACTTCTGGGAAGCCGAACCAGAGCATCAGGACTATCTGCAGCGCTACCCCGGCGGCTACACCTGCCACTACGTACGACCGGAGTGGAAACTCGCTTCCCGCAGCGGATCTGGTGAGACGGAGCACGCCATGGTGGAGTCGAGCCGCGATGAGTGAACGCAACCCTGCGCGGCGTCGCCGCCTGTCGGTGCGCGATCGGCAGATGCTAATAGCCGCGTACTTGCCCGCTATTGCGTTCGGAGCCGTGCTGATCGCCGCGCGAACCTCGGGCAAGCGCCCAACCCAGTTGCAGGCAGGTTTGCGATGATGCAGAATCGCATTCTGAGCGCGCTGTCATCTGCGGGGGTGTCGGTCTGGTTGGACGACCTGTCGCGCGACCGCTTGACATCAGGCAACCTGCAGCGGCTGATCGACACCAGAAGCATCGTGGGAGTCACCACCAACCCGTCGATCTTCCAACACGCGATCTCCCACGGCGATGCATACACGCGGCAGCTCACCCAATTGGCCGAACGCGGCGCCGACGCCGACTCGGCGATCCGCACCGTCATCACCGACGACGTGCGGGCGGCCTGCGACGTCCTGCGTCCGCAGTGGGAAGCCTCCCGTGGCGTGGACGGACGGGTATCGATCGAGGTCGATCCGCGGCTGGCCCACGACACCGAGGCGACGGTCAGCCAAGCCGCCGAGCTGTGGAAGGAAGTCGACCGGCCGAATCTGTTCATCAAGATCCCCGCCACGACGGCCGGGATGCCCGCGATCACCGCCACAGTGGGCTCGGGCATATCAGTGAACGTGACACTCATCTTCTCCGTCGAACGTCACCGCCAGGTGATGAATGCTTATCTGGCCGGGCTCGAAGCCGCGCAACACGCCGGGCGGGATCTCGCCGGGATCCATTCGGTGGCTTCGCTGTTCGTGTCCCGAGTCGATACTGAAGTCGATCAGCGTCTGGAAGCGATCGGCACCGATGCCGCGATGGCGCTGCGCGGAAAGGCGGCCATCGCCAACGCTCGCCTGGCCTATGCGGCCTATCAGGAGGTGTTCGAATCCGGAACACGTTATGCCGCACTCAGTTACGCCGGTGCCCAGGTGCAGCGGCCGCTGTGGGCATCCACCGGTGTGAAGAATCCTGCCTATCCCGACACCATGTACGTCACCGAGCTGATCGCACCACACACCGTGAGCACCATCCCGGAACGCACGCTGGAGGCGCTCGCTGACCACGGCGTCATCGTCGGCGACTCCATCACCGGCACGGCCACCGACGCCCAAACGGTGCTCGACGACGTCAGCGCGGTCGGCGTCGACCTGGAGGATGTCTTCAGCGTGCTCGAGAACGATGGCGTCGCTAAGTTCGCAGCTTCCTGGCGCCAACTGCTCGACGCCTATCCCACACCAGCGGGGACCGGTGAAAGTGCGCAGAGCAGCGGGAGAACCGGACCGTTGAATGACAACCCACGCAGCCGCAATCGGAGAACTGCAGGCCGCGGCGTCCCTTTCCGGCGCGGCTGGGTCCCAAGGGGCACGCTTCTCTACAAGCTGGTGACGACCACCGATCACAAGATGATCGGCATGATGTACGTCGTCGCGTGCTTCACGTTCTTCTTCATCGGCGGGCTGATGGCGCTGTTGATCCGTACCGAACTGGCCGCGCCGGGCCTGCAGTTCCTGTCCAACGAGCAGTACAACCAGCTGTTCACCATGCACGGCACGGTGATGCTGCTGTTCTATGCCACCCCGATCGTGTTCGGGTTCGCCAACCTGGTGCTGCCGCTGCAGATCGGCGCCCCCGACGTGGCGTTCCCCCGGCTCAACGCGTTCTCGTTCTGGCTGTTCCTGTTCGGCGCCTTGATCGCTCTGGGCGGCTTTCTCGCCCCCGGTGGACCGGCCGACTTCGGCTGGACCGCTTACACCCCGCTGTCGAATGCGATCCACTCGCCGGGGGCGGGCGGTGATCTGTGGATTCTGGGCCTGGCCGTCGGTGGTCTGGGCACGATCCTGGGCGCGGTCAACATGATCACCACGGTGGTGTGCATGCGCGCCCCCGGGATGACGATGTTCCGGATGCCGGTCTTTCACGTGGAACATCCTGGTGACCAGCGTGATGGTGCTGGTGGCGTTCCCGCTCCTGACTTCTGCGCTGTTCGGACTGGCCGCCGATCGCCACCTGGGCGCCCACGTCTTCGACCCGGCCAACGGTGGTGATATTGCTGTGGCAGCATCTGTTCTGGTTCTTCGGCCACCCCGAGGTGTACATCATCGCGCTGCCGTTCTTCGGCATCGTCAGCGAGATCTTCCCGGTGTTCTCGCGCAAACCCATCTTCGGGTACACAGGATGGTTTACGCGACCATTTCCATCGCCGCATTGTCGATTGCCGTTTGGGCGCATCACCTTTACGCCACCGGCGCGGTGCTTCTTCCTTTCTTCAGCTTCATGACGTTCCTGATCGCGGTGCCGACGGGGATCAAGTTCTTCAACTGGATCGGCACGATGTGGAAGGGCCAGTTGACGTTCGAGACGCCGATGCTGTTCTCGGTGGGCTTCCTGGTCACCTTCCTGCTCGGTGGCCTTTCGGGGGTGCTGCTGGCCAGCCCGCCGATCGACTTCCACGTCACCGACAGCTATTTCGTGGTGGCGCACTTCCACTACGTGCTGTTCGGCACCATCGTGTTCGCCACCTATGCCGGGGTGTATTTCTGGTTCCCGAAGATGACCGGGCGGCTGCTCGACGAGCGGCTGGGCAAGCTCCATTTCTGGCTGACCCTGATCGGCTTTCACGCCACGTTTTTGGTGCAGCACTGGCTCGGCGCTGCGGGCATGCCGCGCCGGTACGCCGATTATCTGCCGACGGACGGGTTCACCACGCTCAATGTCGTCTCGACGATCGGCGCGTTCACGCTCGGCGTCTCGGACGGTTCCGTTCGTGTGGAACGTGTTCAAGAGTTGGCGCTACGGCGAGCCGGTGACTGTCGACGATCCCTGGGGCTACGGCAACTCGCTGGAGTGGGCGACCAGTTGTCCGCCGCCGCGGCACAACTTCACCGAGTTGCCCCGGATCCGTTCGGCACGACCGGCATTTGAACTGCACTACCCACACATGGTGGAGCGGCTACGCGATGAAGCCCACGTCCGCCGCACCCGCCGCGAGACGCATCAAGATAATGCGGTGGCGGTCGGGACAACATTTGAAATGAAGGCACCATGACGGGTCAGTTCCAATCGACTACGACCGGGGCTTCCGACCACATCGGGAAGTCACCGCGTTCCGAATACATGCAACGACTGGTGCTAGCCGGATTTCTCGATCGAATGTATCCGGCGCCGGAATCGGCAGGGATGATGGCTGCACGTCTTCTGGAACGCCCCATCGACGAGATCCTGGACATCGGTGAGGATGAGCGTCTTTGTGACTCAAAGACGGTCGACAACACGCTGCGTCCCTTCAGGGTGATCGGTGAGTGTTCCAAACCAGCCGAATGGATCTACGTGATGAAGTGCTGCGGAATTCAGGCACTGGCCTGCGATCCGTGCCATGAGCACCATCTACAGCGTCCGCTTCACCAGCGTTACTGCGCCCACTGCTCGCATCCGTTCAGCACCCTGGCCGACGGCGCGCGTGCCGTGTACCGGGTGTAGGGGATGGCCATGCGACTAGATAAGGCGGTCGGCTTCATCAGCCCCATCGACCTGATGGGAGGCTACCGCCGTGATGGAATCGCTGCCCGCGTCAACGACGTGTACTCCACCAAACCGATGGGCCGGGACACGCTGATTCACGCCGTGCGCGATACACGTGGACGGCCTGTCATCGTCGACGACTACCGCCCCGAAGGCGGACGCGGCTCGGCCATGCTCGAAGTCTTCGTCGGGAAAGACGCGCCTCAAAGACGGTTGACGCACCTAGCCCTTCGCATCATGCCAGGCTCGGGACCGCCGACTGAACTGCGCGCGGCTCCGGCAATCGAGGCAGCGAGTATCGACAGTGCCGCGCTACACCTGCTGGACGGTACCCACAGACACTCCGACCGCCAAGACTGGTCCACTCCTACGGCGCGACCGCGATCGGCGGAGTCGACGTGAACCGGATCGTGCATGTCCTCATCGGCGATCTGCCCACGGTCGGGGACGTGGCGGTCAAGACCGCGGCACTATTCTTGACTGCGGCGATCCTGTTCCGTTTCACCGAACGACGCACCCTGGCGGAATTCGCGCCGTTCGACTGGATCGCCGCCGTCGCCGCCGGCGCCATCGTCGGTCGTGCGGCTACCGCCACCGACACGGCGTGGCTGCAGGCGACCACCGCACTGGTGTGCCTTCTGGCCGCCCACGCAGTCCTCGCGCGACTGCGCTTGATTCCCGCCTTGTGCCGGTTTATCGACCCGCCGTTGATGGTCCTGGTCAGCGACGGAGAAGTGAACCGACGTAACCTGCGCCGCTGCGGCCTGACCGCCGCGGATTTAGAGGCGGTACTGCGCGAACACGGGCACCCAAACGCCGACTGTATCCATTTGGCCATCCTCGAAGCCAAAGGGGCCATCTCCGTTCTGGGCGCTGACATGGCAGTAACACCCCGAGGAGGTGCTGAGATCCGTGAACTGTGATTTCTACCCGGCGCTCGTGAATCCCGAACAAGCCGCGTTAGCCAACTTGACCGGTGCTACGACCGCAGTATCAATAAGCCCCGCTGCCAAAGGGTCTCACCCACGCCGCCGCGGTGAATCAGCTATCAGGCTGAATCGATTGGAGACGCCATAATGGAAAACTCGGATGCTGGCCGCCCGGCGCGTGTCCTGGCCGGTGCGGCGGTTTTGGCTGCGGTGGTGGCATCGATCGCCAGTTGTAGTGGTAGCGGTTCGAACGCGCCGTCGACCAGCCAACCGCCGACAACGACAACCAGCGCGCAGTTCCCGACCCCGGGTGCGTCGCCCCCTCCCACGCCGACCGAAAAGAGCAGCCCCATCTGCGAAAGGCTATTCACGCCGACAGTGCTGGCACCAGCGGCCATCCCGTGAGAACAGAGGCAATACTGGATAGGGCACCGAGAACGAGCCGAGATTGATAGATGAGTCATCACCACGACGGGGAGCACCAATGAGTATCGTCAACAAAGGCTTTCGCGGGCGCCGCGCTGAGTCGGCCCGTGAGTTACCGCCCGGTCAGCATCTGACCACGGACTTCCCAGTCCTGCAGGCAGGACCGACTCCCCGCATAGATCTTGATGACTGGCGGTTCACCATTCGCGATGAGCGTGGCGCCGAACACGTATGGACCTGGGCGCAGCTGAAGCAATTGCCCAGCGAGCGGCTCACTGTCGACATTCACTGCGTCACGACCTGGTCCAAGTTGGATACCCAGTGGGAAGGCGTTTCATTGGACACGCTTTTCGAATCATTGGACGCCACATCCGAATTCGCGTTGATCGGTTCCTATGGCGGCTACACCACCAACCTCCCGGTGGCCGATCTCCTCGGCGGCAAGGCCTGGATCGTCTACGGCTATCAGGGCGAACCGCTGCCCCCAGTGCATGGTGGCCCGGCGCGGCTGCTGGTGCCACACTTGTATTTTTGGAAGTCCGCGAAGTGGGTGAGATCCATTGAGCTGCGCGACAGCGACATACCCGGATTCTGGGAGCATTTGGGTTATCACAGCTACGGCGACCCGTGGCGGGAACAACGCTACGCCGGGGATTGACCCGTGGACGATGGCTTGACACCGAAGCTGCAGTGGCGAGTTGCGCGGGTTGTGGACTCAAGGCCGGAGATCGGGTCTGCGCAAACGATCGGGCTGACCGTGCCGGGCTGGGGCGGCCATCTGGCCGGCCAACACATTGATCTAAAGCTGACCGCGCAGGACGGGTACAGCGCACAACGCAGCTACTCGCTGAGCAGACCGACCGACGGTGAGCGCATCGAGCTCACTGTGCAACAGATCGACGACGGAGAGGTCTCGCCCTATCTCACCGGAGTGCGCCCAGGCGAGGAGATCGAGCTTCGCGGACCCATCGGCGGCTGGTTCGTTTGGCGGCCGACCGATAAGGGCCGGATTCTGTTGGTCGCTGGCGGATCGGGCATCGTGCCGCTGATGGCGATGCTGCGGCAGCGCATATCGATGGGCGGCGCGGAGTTTCGGCTTGTCTACTCGGTGCGCAGTCCCGCCGACGTCTACTACGCCCAAGAGTTGGGCCACCTCGAGCGCGATTGTGACTGGCTGCGGGTCGCTGTGGTCTACACCCGGGCGGCCGCGCCCCAGACCGCCCGGCCGCCCGGTCGGGTCGGCCTCGGTGATCTCGCAGTGCCCGGGTGGACCGCCGACGATGGTCTGCGCGTCTACGTCTGCGGCCCAACGGGATTCGTGGAATCGGTCACCACGAAGCTGATCGGGCAGGGACATCGGCCATCGGCTATCCGGACCGAGCGGTTCGGGCCGAGCGGTTAATCGAGGAAGAAGGAATGATGACGGAACCAATGCACGTCGATGGTAACGCGGCAGCGGGCGTCTTCTCAGACGTGCTGGGATTCGATGTCACCACCGCGACGTTGATCTGCGCGGGATGTGGTCGCGTCGGGGTCTTCGCCGAGAGTCACGTCTATCACCGCGCCCCGGGCATCGTGGTGCGCTGCCCCGACTGCGGGCACGTCCTGGCCCGGCTAGTGCAAACCCCGACCGACGTGTGGCTCGACCTGCGCGGCGCCCAGTCGTGGCGTATCCCTGTCCCGGCCCAATGATGGAGCCGCTCGACGCGCTCGCCAGTCGGGTGCGCACCGCCGACATCGTCGACGCGATGGGGCGACTACACCAACATCGTTGTCATCTCCTCGACCTGGTGAGCCCGACACCCGGTCGCCCGCTCTTCGGTCCCGCCGTGACCATCTCCTACTTCCCGGCCTGCGGGATCGCCTTGCCGCCCGAGCGCTACAACTTCAAGAGGTTGTTCTACGAGGCCATCGAGGGTGGCGCCGACAAGCACGTGCTGGTGTTGGCCAGCAACGGCTACACCGATGCGTCACTGGGTGGCGCGACAAAGCTGTCGCGGGTGCAAAATCATCGGCTCGCTGGCATTCTCGCCGACGGGCGGCTGCGCGATTTCGCCGAGCTCGTGCACTACGACCTGGCCATCTACTGCCGTGGCGAAACAACGCGATGGGGCGGTGACACCGTCACACCTTATGAGGCCAACCGTCCGGTGGTGATCGGCGGGGTGGCAGTCTGTCCCGGCGACTACGTCTTCGCCGACGCCTCCGGCGCTGCAGTCATACCGGCGGGAGACGTGCGCGCTGTGCTGCACACAGCCAACCAGGTCGTCGCCGCCGACGCGGCTTCCATCACAACCATTAGAGGCGAAACCCCAAACACGCCGGGAGACAGAGAGAACTGACTAGTGCGTAGGAGAGTCCAAGCGCCATCACGGCGGGCGACCATGATACGAGCGGGGCGAGTGGCCACCTCTGCGATCGCCTCCGAAACGCGGTCGGAAAAGTGCATCGTGAGCGGATCGCCGATGTGGCTGGCCTGAACGTGTCTTGGCGGTGAACCGCTCAGCGGGATCTCTTCCGCGTCGGCCTCGCGCCCACGGGTGACATCACACCCGGATGAAGACAAATTCAACCTAAGCGCACAGATAGTGATCGCTGATCCGAGCAGCAACGGGCAACACCTGGACCACGTCAACCTGCAGCGCCAAGGGCACAGTGAATGTTCGACAGAGCCACAGCGACGCAATGAGATCCGAACGGAGACAACGTGTCACACGATCAGGCCACAGGCATGACGAATTGCGGTCGGCAAAGAACCGGTGCTCGTCACTATGACCTCTGGTAGTCGTCGGCAGCGGGTTCACCGGTTTCGAGTGCGCCTGGTGATCGCTTCGGACATTTCGTTGACACTCTTCCGACGCTGGCTCAGTCGCTGTGCGATGGTAATGCCGTCGCCTCGGCGGACGCTTTTTGGTAGCGAAGCTCATCGGCGTACATCTGCTCGTCCCTCGGGTGCATCTCCGGGGATGCCGGCATGAATTCCTCGCTGGCCGAGAATCGAGCCAGCGACGATTGGGCCAAACCGATCGATACCAGCGGCCGGGCAAACAAAATGTCGGTGACGTAGCCCAATGCAACGGCCCACCTGTTGGCGTTACGGGGTATGGCGTAGAGGTGATAGAGCCGGGTCACGAGTTTCGCTGCAAGACCTGACAGCTGAATGTTGAGCGGATTTGCAACAGCGAACCCGGGACCTAGGTCGACAACGGTTCCTAGATCACGGTGTCGATACTTGCATGCCCGGCCGTAACCCAGACTGGCGGCGACGTTTCGGGCGAGGACTTTGCCCTGCCGGTTGGCGTGTTGTGCAGTTGGCGGTGTTATCGTTCCAGGGTTGGTGGCATCGGGCACTGCCGCGGCGTCACCGCCGGCGTAAACGCCGTCGAGACCGCGCACCTGCAGATCCGATCCGACCTTGAGTCGCCCCTTTTCAGTGGGCAACCCCGTCGCTGCGATGAGCGGGCTCGCGACCACGCCAGCTACCCATGCGACGGTGTAGGTGCCGATGCGGGTCCCGTCGCTGAGAACAACATGGTCGGCCGCAACCCGGGAAAGGGTGACACCGACAAGGATCTGTACGCCGCGCCCTCTGAGCACCTTCTCGGCTCGTGCGGCCAACTCGGGGCCGAGTTCGGGCATCAACCTTCCTGAGCGTTCGACGAGTATCAACCGCACATCGCCGGGTTCGAATCTGAAGTTGTGCGCCGCCACCGCAGCCATCGCCGAGAGCTGTGCGATGAGTTCTGTTCCGGAATAGGAAGATCCCACGACCACGATGGTTTTGCGGGCGTTCGCACGTTCAGGGTCACCGTCGATGCGCGCCAGTTCGAACTGTTCGATGATGTGGTCGCGTAAGTAGAGCGCCTGCGCTATCGACTTGAGGCCGCGTGCGTGCTCGGCCAATCCGGGAATGTCGAACAGGCGGCTGATCGAGCCGGGAGTCAGGACGAGCCGATCCCACGAGAGCTCGTGGGAGGTGTCTTCCTGGTCGCGACAGTGCAACGAACGTGCAGACAAGTCCACCGAATCGACATAGGCCCGAAACAGCCGGACACCTGGCAGTTTGTCGATCAAAGGCACCGTCGCGAAACGAGGGTCAATTGCTCCACCGGCGACCTCGGGTAAGAGGGGCGTGTACAGCAGGTAATCGACGGGCGAGATCAGGGTCACGGTGGCGTCGGAGCGGTGCCGCTGCAGCAGCCTGCTGAGTTGGCGTGCGCATTCGAATCCGGCGAATCCGCTACCTACTATCAGAATTGACGATGGCTGCTCCACGGCCGCTTCGCGGTGGCGGATTTTGATCGAACCGGCACGTGTCTGGGCTTTACGCATGTGAACTCCCTTGGTCGCGGTGCTTCAGAGGCCGCTGTGGCGCGAGAGCGTTCGCTGAAGGTGCGGTGTGTCCGGCGATCGGTGGCGCCCCGATCTGAGGTAGGCGTGTTCGGGACTGCTTCGCGGACAGCGGTGCTTCTGTCGATCGAGCCTGCCGTCGCGTCGGGTGAGTGGTCTTCACCCGTGGATCAGGATCGCCCGGGTGATCTGTGGTTCGGATCTCGGCCACGGCCCGACCGGACTCCGGCAGCGCGACGAGGCGTTCGGAGACTGAATCCACAATGGTCTCAGCCGGTAAGCAGCCACGTGGGGCGGGGCTTTCCCGGGGGTCTGCAGTGTCGTCAAGAATGTCGCTTCCGGTCGGTCGAAGTGTGTTCCTGGGCGAGGTGGGGGTTTACGTTGGGACGACGCCATTGATGCTCGCGGTGAATGAGCCGCAGGCGAGGCTGGCGCCATTCGGACCCCCGGGCTCCCCGCCGACCCGCCTCGGCCCATCAATCTCGAGTCTGTTCGTTCTTCGCGTCCGGTATCGATAGCGTCGAAAGCCTATGTGGCTCTCCGGTTTTTGTGGCTCTTCGTTCTTCTGCTCTTGATCTTCGCCCGAGCCGATTATCTGTGATACCACGCAGTTGTGGAGGTGCACACCCTCGATCCCGGATCGTCGCAGGGCGAGTAATCCCGTAGTAATCACCCGGGTGAACAGGCAGTAAGGGTGATGACCATTCACCCCGCTCGGCGGAAATCTCTGGTGAGCAGCCTTCGGCCAGCACTGACTATTCCGACACAACGAAGGCATGGCTCGAGGCACGGCGCGGCGACCGAATCGAGAGCTAAACGATGAAAGCAAACAGCGGCCGCGACCAACCAAGTCCGGGAAGGAACCAGGACATGCATTCGGACGTCGATGAAGCGGTGGCGCTCGCCACGACGTCCGGAAAGCGGAAACCATGACGACTCAGTTCGAATCGATATGACCAGGGTTGCCCGCCACATCGGAAACCGAACGTGTGACGGTGCGGGCACAACTACTCGAGGAGCCTTCAGTTGAGTGAACTCGCCGATCCACGCATCGACACGACAATGGTCGCGCAGCTGGCCGCCCAGCTGCGCGCCGACGCGATCCGCGCCAGCACCGCCGCCGGTTCCGGGCACCCCACCTCGAGCATGTCGGCCGCCGACCTGATGGCCGTTCTGCTCGCACGCCACCTGCGCTACGACTGGGATTCGCCGTACCACCGGGACAACGATCACTTCATTCTGTCTAAAGGGCACGCCTCCCCGCTGCTGTACGCCGCGTTCAAGGCGGCTGGCGTCATCACCGACGCAGAACTGATGACCGGCTACCGCCGTTTCGGCTCGCGGCTGCAGGGTCACCCGACACCGGTGCTGCCGTGGGTCGACGTCGCCAGCGGCTCGCTGGGCCAGGGGATCGGCAACGGCGTCGGCGTCGCGCTAGCCGGAAAGTTCCTCGACAAGTCTCCGTTTCACGTGTGGGTGTTATGTGGTGACAGCGAAACCGCCGAAGGATCGGTCTGGGAGGCACTGGACAAGGCTGGCCACTACGCATTGGCGAACTTCACCGTCATCGTCGACGTTAACCGGCTCGGGCAACGCGGACCCACCGAACTGGGCTGGGACCTGGAGACCTATGCGCGGCGCGCGGAAGCCTTCGGCGGCCAGGCCATCACCATCGACGGGCACGACCTCGAGGACATCGACCGCGCGCTCAGTGCGGCGCGGGAGGCGGGGACACCCACGGTAATCCTCGCGAAAACCATTAAGGGACGCGGATTCAGCGAGGTCGAAGATCAAGAGGGCTGGCACGGAAAGGCCCTCCCACCCGAGATGGCACAACGCGCCCTGGCTGAACTCGGCGGCATCGCAGAGCTGACCGTCACTGGGGTCAAACCGGCAGGGCGCCAGTGCCGCACACCAGTACCGCGCGCAGCCCACGAAACCAGTGCGCCACGCCGACCGTGCTACGCGCTGGGGGACAAGGTCGCGACCCGAGCCGCGTACGGCGCCGCGTTGGTCGCTCTGGGCGCAGCCAATCCCCGGATCGTGGCGCTGGACGGCGAGGTCAGCAACTCCACCGGCGCCGCAGAATTCGCCCGCCAGTACCCCGCCCGCTATTTCGAAATGTTCATCGCCGAACAGCAACTTGTGGCGTCCGCCGTCGGATTCAGTGTCCGGCAGTACATTCCGTTCGCTTCTACCTTCGCCGCATTCTTGACTCGGGCCCATGACTTCATCCGCATGGCGGCCGTCTCGCGGGCGAACATCTGCCTGGTCGGGTCCCACGCCGGCGTCGAGATCGGCGCTGACGGGCCATCCCAGATGGCGTTGGAGGACCTGGCGATGATGCGGTCCATTTACGGAGCGACTGTGCTCTATCCCAGCGACGCGACGAGCGCCGCCGCGCTGGTCGACCTCATGGCCGACGCTGAGGGCATTCGGTACCTGAGGACCACGCGCGGCGCCTACCCCGTTCTCTACGAGCCGGCCGCGGAGTTCACCGTCGGCGGCTCCCACACACTGCGATCCAGCGATGACGACCAGGTCACGCTCATTGGTGCCGGCGTCACTGTTCACCAATGCCTGGCCGCGGCCGAATCGCTGCGCCGCGACGGAATCGCTGCCCGCGTGATCGACGTTTACTCCATCAAACCGATTGACCGGGATGCGCTCGTTGAGGCCGTGCGCGTTACCCGTGGACGGCTGGTCATCGCCGAGGACCACCACCCCGAAGGAGGACTCGGCTCGGCGGTGCTCGAAGTCCTCGTAGGAATAGACACGCCTCCACTTCGGGTGGCGCACCTGGCCGTTCGCATCATGCCAGGCTCGGGAACACCTACTGAACTGCTCGCGGCTGCCGCAATCGACGCGACGAGTATCGACAGCGCCGCGCGACACCTGCTGGACCGCACCCCCAGACAATCCGACCGCCAAGACGCGTCCACTCCCGCGGCGCAGCGCCGATCGGCGTGGCCCACGTGAACCGGATCATGCATGTCCTCGTCGGCGATCTGCCCACGGAAGGCTGTTGTGCGCGAACACGGGCACCCCAACGCCGACGGTATTCATCTGGCCATCCTCGAAGCCAAAGGGGCCATCTCCGTTCTGGGTGCTGACATGGCAGTGAATTCTCGAGAAGGTGCTGAGATCCGTGAACTGTCATTTCCACCCGGCGCTCATGAACACAAAACGAGCCGAGTCAGCCAACTTAACCACCGTTACGACGGAGCATCAATAAACCTCGCTACCAAAGACTCTCACCCAGGCCGCTGCGGTGAGTCATCTATCAAGCCGAATCGATTGGAGATGTCATGATGGAAAACCTTGTTCCTGTTCGCCTGGCGCGTGTCGTGGGGGGTGTGGCGGTTCTGGCTGGGTTGGCGGCGTCGATCGCCAGTTGTAGCGGTGACGGTTCGAACGCACCGTCGACCACCCAATCACCTACGACGACAACCACCACCACGCAGGCCCCGACCCCGGGCGCGCCCCCACCCGCGCCGACCGAAAAGATCATCAGCCCCACCGGAGGAAACCTGTTCACGCCGACGGTGCGCGCACCGATGGCGCCGACGGCCATCCCCGGAAACAGAGAAAATACCGGATAGGGCACCGAGAACGAGCCGCGATTGATGGATGGCTCACTTGGTTTTCCCCTCTTATCGGCCAACGGACAGTTCCTGGTGCAAGACATCGCGCTTCTGGGCCTATCGTTATGGCTGCTGGCCGAGGCGACTGACGCGGCCCGCATACAAACAATGATCATCACCAAACGTTCTCAGATTCGCCACTCATCCTGACCGTGCGTACGGTTGGATCTCCAAAGCCGTTGCGACACAATCACCCGGGTGAATCGGCGACGCGGGCGATGACAACTCATCCCGATTCTAGACAGGGTAGGCCTATGGCAGCATCGGTTGGCCACTCAGCAGACAGGCTCGTTGCTGGCTTCGCGCGACTCAGAGTGGAGCCCGCGGTTTGTCAACGACGTGCTACCGACAGCGGCGCTGGCCAAATCCCGAAAAATCCCGGTCCGCACCGGAGCACCAACCAGACCGCCCTTTTGCAGTGAGGGCTCGACAAGGGCTCTCCCCTGTAGCCGCGTGCCCCCGCAAACGTCCGCGTATTCAACAGCTCGCGCCTTCGATTTAGCCGCCACCTGGCGGTGTCAACCGCAACCAGATAGGAGAGAACGGATGGGCATCAACACCTTTCGTGAGGTCGTCGATATCCTCGACGCGGCAGTCGGTGGTCCAGGAACTGAGGTGGGTCCCCCGCACCACGCCTTCTGGCGCGATAGCACTCGGGATGAGTTCGTCGCTACGAGCGTGCTCGGACAACCGATCCTAGTGCTCGGTGACGGAGCGCACTCGAATTTGATCTTGTCTTTGAAAGGCGAGCCGCCGTTCGGCTCCGATCCTGCTGCGAAGTTCCCCCGCATGCCAATTGGTTTCGACGCAGTGCCGGACGACTCCATACGGTCGATTGAGCTGTGGATCAACGACGGCTGCCCCGACGGGTCGGACGCCGCCGAAACTGCACAGCAGGCGGCTGAACACCAAGCCTGATCCCACTGATGGACCCGGTTTTGTGGATTCAGTGTTTGATCTTGATTGTGGTTGGTGGCGGGCGTGGGTGAGCCGCTGGATCGTCGGCTAATTGCGTTGTGCCACAGCGTACTCCAGGCCAGTTACGGTGTCAGCCGATGGGTAGGTGCAGGATCGGTTCGCGTCGGGACCGGCCGCGCGCAGCAGGTCATGCGCGATGGCCGCGCAGATCGCCCAGGCGGAATTGGCTGCGAGCCGTCCAGACGGCATGTGGGCCAGCGGTCCGTCGATGAGATTGGCGAAGGTGGTGACCCGGTCATGACGATCAGCCTCCGCGCCATCGTCGAGTGGCGCGGAGCTTCATCACCGCAGCGGCGGATCGCTCGACCGGCTTGAAGGCCTGATGGCTGCGAACCTCTCAGCGGGGATCTGTTTCGCATCGGCTTCTCACCCGGGTGAAATGCGCAGCCGGATGAAGACGATTCACTCCATGCGCACAGAGACTGATCGATGATCCGAGCCGCAAGGGGCAACACCTGGACCACCTGAACCTTCTGCGCCAAGGAGACAGTGAATGTTTGGCAGGGCCACAGCGGCATAATGAGAAACGGAGTGAGCATGTCACACGATCAGGCCACCGGCATGACGAATTGCGGTCGGCAAAGAGGAAAGCGCTCGTCACTATGACCTCTGTGGTAGTCGTCGGCGGCGGGTTCACCGGTTTCGAATGCGCCCGTCATCTGGTGCGAAAGCTCCGCAAACACAACGCGGCGGCCGATATCTCGGTCATCTCGCCGGTCGATTACATGCTGTACACACCACTGCTACCCGATGTGGCAGGCGGCGTGGTCGACGCCCGCTTCGTCGCGATCCCGCTCGCAAACGCGCTGCGCGGCGTACAGCAGATCCGCGGCAGGGTCGACAGTGTCGACTTCGATGGTCGCACAGTCACTTACACCGACCCCGAACAGCGCGTACGCAGCCTGTCGTGGGATCGCCTTGTTCTGACGCCGGGGTCGGTGACCCGACTGTTCGACGTGCCCGGTCTCGCCGAGTACGCGCGGGGGCTGAAGTCGACGGCTGAGGCGCTATACCTGCGCGACCACGTACTGGAACAACTGGAATTGGCCGACGTCGACGACGACGCCGGCAGGGCGGTGGCGCGGCGGACGATCGTGGTTGTCGGCGCGTCGTATTCAGGGACCGAACTGGTCCTGCAGCTGCGGGCGCTGGCCGATTCAGCCACCAAACAGATGAACTTCGACCCGGACGACGTCCGGTTTGTGTTGCTGGACCTGGCCGAACAGGTGATGCCCGAAGTGGGGGAGAAGCTCGGCGCCGCCGCGATGCGGGTGCTGAAGATGCGCGGTATCGACGTCCGGTTGGGCGTCACGCTGAAGGAAGTCCATGCGGAACACGTTGTACTCAGCGATGATTCACTAATGCGCACGCACACCGTGGCATGGGTGACCGGCGTGACCGGTGCTCCTCTGATCGAGGAACTCGGCCTGCCGACCGAGAAGGGCCGGCTCAAGGTGTATTCCGACCTACAGGTGCCCGGCCATCCGCACGTGTTCGCCGCCGGAGACGCCGCGGCGGTGCCCGACGTCACCCAGCCCGGCAAGATCACCCCACCGACCGCACAACACGCGACCCGACAGGGAAAGGTGTTGGCCCACAATGTCGCCGCCAGCCTCGGCTACAACAGAAGAAAAGTTTACAAACACCGCAACATGGGACTGGTGGTCGACCTCGGCCCTCGCCACGCCGTCGCCAACCCGCTCAACATCCATTTGTCCGGGTTCCCGGCCAAGGCCGTCACCCGCGCCTACCACCTGTATGCGATCCCGCGGTTCGTCAACCGCTGGGCAGTGGGGCTCGCCTACTTGACGGACCTCCTCTTCGATCGTTCGGTGGTCTCGATCGGACTATCGTCGGAAGAGGACGCGCGGTTTTACGCCAGCGAGGGCATCCCCATGCACCTCGCTGGCACCCCGGCGATCTGATCATGTACTCGATGACCGCCACCTGTCGGGACTTCACGTGGACTGCTTCACCCTCGGTCAGGCTGTTGAGAATGGAAGCCAATGTCCAGGAAGTCACCGTCACCGATGAGGACGCAGCCTTGATCAAGGGAAGAGATGCTGACCATGCCCGCGCCCGTCCGGACGTCGCCAAAGTACTGACATATGCGGAGAAACAAAGGGTTTCGCCTCGTCCCAGTCGGCTACTCCACCGAAAACACCTTCAAAGCGCTTTCCCGTATTCCGCCGGACGTCGTCATCGTGGACGCCTGGCGACTCGGAGCCGCTTTCTGACCCGCGGCGAGATCCGCGCCCGTTTCCACGCCTGGGGCTACCCAAAGTTTGAGCTGATCGGGCTGGCCCCTATCGACCTGCACGGCGCGATCACCGTAGTGCACCCGTCCGCCCGCGACGATTGTGAGACGCCGGCGGTGCCGGCTGCCGCAGAACAATTACGCGACAGGAGAAGACGATGACCGAGGCCTATCTGCTTGGCGGTGTGCGTACCCCTTTCGCCCGATACGCCGGATCCCTATCGCACCTGCGGCTCGACGACCTGCTTGGGTTGGCCCTGGCCGGGGCCTGCGAACGCGTCGGTGTTGAGCGCGACCAGATCGAAGACATCATCGCCGGGTGCGTGAACCCCGCGCATGAAGGCATGGGAGATCTCGCCCGCTGGGCAGCGCTGGCCGCCGGCTTCCCCGATAGTGCAGCTGGCGCCACCATCAACAGATTCTGCGGATCGTCACTGAGCGCCACGGCCATGATCGCGCACGCGATCAAAGCCGGCGACCTCGGTGTAGGGATCGCCTGCGGCGCCGAGTCGATGTCACGCTCGGGGTTCGCGTACATGAAAGGCGAGGCCCCGTTCAGCCCGCGCGGACCCCAACTGCTCCTCGACACCATGTGGTCCGGCGCCGGCGGCCCACCCAACCCCGTCTTGCTGGGCCGCAACGCCTACATCGGCATGATCGAAACCGCGCAGAACGTCGCCGATCGCTACCAACTCAGTCGCGAAGAGATCGACGCATTCGCGCTGCGCTCCCAACAGCACGCCCGCGTCGCCCGCGACTCAGGCAGACTCGCCAAAGAGATCATGCCCGTCACGATCCCGGCGACCCGAAAGACCCCGCTCCGCAGCGTAAGTCACGACGAGTTCATTCGCGGCGACACCACCCTGGAGCTGCTGGCTGCCCTACCCGTCCAGCCCGGGACGACCCAGATGACCGCCGGCAACTCGACACCCCTGTCCGACGGGGCCGCCGCGCTGATCCTGGCCTCCGCAGCACGGGCCGACGACCTCGGCGTCGTCCCGCTGGCCCGGGTGGTGTCCACGGCCGTCTACGGCAACGATCCACTTCTGATGGGCATCGCCCCGGCCTGGGCGCTACCGCTGGCGCTGCGACGCGCGGGCTTGACCCCCGAACAGATCGACGTATGGGAAATCCACGAGGCCTTCAGCGCGCAAGCCCTGGGTGTACTACGAGAGCTGCCCAACCAACTCGACGGATTCCAAGTTCCCGATGACAAACTGACGCCCAACGGGGGTGCCGTGGCCATCGGGCATCCGTTCGGCGCCACCGGCGTACGTTATGCCCTGACCCTAGCCACCGAACTACGCGAACGACATCTCCGCTACGGCGCCATCGGCGTTTGCATCGGCTCAGGCCAAGGCGTGGCAATGATTTTGGAAAACCCACAGGCCGCCTGACCGCGACGTCCCGCCCGCACCCCACATCCCCTGACACACCAGCACCTCAAACACTCAGTCATGGATTCCCTCAACTCCCACCATCGGGCGAACACCGTCCGCGTCGCGGCCTGCACCCTGCGAACCACGCTGGGCGATCCGGCGGCCAACGCACAAGCTGTGCTCGACATCGCGCGCGAATGCCACGACGAACGCGCCGCAGTGGCGGTTTTCCCAGAACTAGCACTGACCGGTTACTCGCTCGATGACATCCTGATGCAAGACGCGATCCTGGACGGCGTCGAAGACGAAATACAACGCATCACGCAAGCTTCCGCGGAGTTAATGCCGGTTCTGGTGATCGGCGCCCCGCTGCGCTATCTGCACCGCATCTACAACACCGCCTTCGTGATCCACCGCGGCCGCGTACTGGGCGTCGCCCCAAAGTCCTATCTACCGACCTACCGCGAGTTCTACGAACTTCGCCAGATGGCCGCAGGCGACGACATTTGCGGTGAAGTGCGCATGGGCCGCAAGACAACCCGCGTGCAAGCACCGTTCGGTCCAGATCTGTTGTTCACCGCCTCCGACCTGCGCGGCTTCACGCTTCACGTTGAGATCTGCGAAGACATGTGGATCCCCATCCCGCCCAGCGCTCACGCCGCTCTGGCCGGCGCCACCGTGCTGACCAACCTGTCGGGAAGCCCCGTCACCATCGGTCGAGCCGAAGACCGATGCCTGCTGGCTCGATCAGCGTCGCTGCGCTGTGCTGCCGCGTACATCTACGCGTCGGCGGGGGAAGGCGAGTCGACAACCGACCTCGCGTGGGATGGCCACACCATGATCTGGGAAAACGGCGTATGTCTGGCCCAATCACAGCGCTTTTCAGCCCAAACAGAAACATTGTGTTGCCGACGTCGATCTCGATCTTTTGTGCTCAACGAGGCGACAGACCGGCGTATTCGATGCGAATCGCGAACACCATCACCTCAGCCGAGCCCGGTTCCGCGAGATTGAGTTCACCCTAGAACCGGCGACGGGCAGTTCTGTCGGAACCCGCGACAAGTAACACATATCGCGAAGGAGACCACCGTACTAACGCGGCTTGGATCGCTGGCCGAAAGCAGTTCGCCGCGACTAACTTCCCGGCGGGCGAGCGGTGTTGTGTCGTTCTGCCCGGACCCGCCCAGCCCGCACGCAGCCACCAATCTTCGGCGTGTTCCTGGACCGCCTGCACTGAGCCGGAAAAGTCTCGAACCCGCTTTAGGGGCTCGAAAACGGTTGGCAGAATGCATGCGAATGTTCGGTAATGCAGCGTGTTTATCGAGTGCGCGGGCGCGTCCGACTATCTGGGTGAGCGGTGTCCCACTGCGCCTCGATGCGGCTCACACGGCGATTCTCCATGACGAGCCAGAGCGTTCCGGCCACCGCACCGAGAACGGCGATGAGCACCGTGGTGGAAAGCCATTCGTAATGTCGATAGGCGGCGGTTGCCGCCGTGCTGATCAGCCCGAATGTCGCTACGACCAGCAGGATCAACCCTGGCCAGAAGAAATTGTCCTTCATTGCAATACCTGCGTGCGGTTGCGTGGTCCGCGAGTGATCCGTCGGATCGTCATGCGTGTCTCCCATCACCGCTCCCTTCGTCGTCGGACGACATATCAAAACCTCACTGCCCCGCTTGGAGCTCCGCGAACTGCAGAGTCTGGCTGCGGGCCACCGACGTACATCCGTTAACGCCGGCGTGTATTTGATCAGGTGGAGCGGGCCCCGTCGCGGATGAGCAACTCCGGGAGCGTGATCGCCCCAATCGTTGTCACGAGCCACACCACAACCGTCGCGGCCAGCCAAGATGCCATGCCGTCAATAGTGACCCCTCGCGTCAGTACCGACGCGAGGAACAGCGCGACGATCGTCAACGCCAATCCGGTGCCCCCGAGGAGCAGCGACGCATACTGATGGGGCAACTTGAAGATCGACAAGGACATGATCGCCTGCGCTACCGCGAACACCACTACGGCCACGATGAAGCCCGGTACCGACAACGAGACTCCGGGAACTATCCATGCCGCGACGAGTAGTCCGATCGCCCACGACGCCAGAAGCAAGACTGCCCGGAGCAGGATCTGCGTCGTCGCAATTGGCGTAGGTCGCTGAACTCTGGCTGCCCCAAGAACAATGATGACGACGGCCAAACCCACCGCGTTGAGGGTGAACCGGCATGGACGCCAGAACCGCGTAGTCACCGTCCTACTGGTACTCATGCCCGTCCGTTTGCGCTTCGCAGCAGGGCTCGTATTCGTCGGCCCCCCTGGTGCAGACGTGACATGACGGTGCTTTCGCAGAACGCCATGCCTTCCGTGATTTGTCGGCACCGGAGTCCTGCCGCATCGCGGTAGTAAACAGCTGGCCGGAATACTGGCAATGTCACCGGCGCGTCGACGAGTTGGATATCGGGCAGCGCATCCAGTGCATCGAGTTCGACCGATACTGGCCCTTGCGAAGTGTTTGCATCATGGGCGGCTGGATGCCGGTCGGTGAGGTAGTCGTACGGGCGGTGTTGCGCGCGGCGGAGACCGTTGATGTAGGTATCGCTCATGATTCGAAACAGCCATGCCCGAACGTTGGTACCGCCGGAGAAGGTGTGGAAGCCGACGTAAGCCCTCAGCATCGTTTCCTGCAAGAGATCTTCGGTATCCACGGCGTCGCGGGTCAGTCGTCGGGCGCGGTCGTTGAGTTGGTTCAGATAGGGGAGCGCCTCGTTGACGAACCGCACGGTCAACTGTGGGTCGCGCGAACCCGTAGATAAGTCGCAGTCTGCGATGCGGTCAACTGTTGTTGCCATGCGCACATCTTGGCCATGGTGCGGGTCAGTTGTCATCGTCCGGGTGGCCGATTCACCCGGGTGATCTTGCCGCAACGGCTTGGGCTCAAGCCGTACCGAAATCGAGCGTCCGAGGTTTTGCTACCGAACGCCGATCGAGAAAAGCCGTGCATACCGAATGGTTCCGCGGCATGCAGGCCAAGACGTCGCGCTGGCACGGTTACGTCGCGTAACACGCCGACGCATATCGGCAGGACAGCGAGCGCACACGTACCGACGTCGAGGAACAATGAGCGCAGTTCAAGGGGCATTTCTGCATCAAAGCGCCGGGGTTCGAATCCCCTTAGCTCCACAGTTGTGACGAGGCAGCTGGTGCCCGCGCGCACCGACCTGGAATGGTCTCCGCCGGCGTACCGGCGCATTCTTCCCACCCGGCGTGCAGACCGGCGTCGCGACCGACTCGCCGTCCTACAAGGGGGCTGTTCGGCCCAGTAGCCACGATCTACAAAGTCTCCTCAGAAGACGAAGCGGTGCAGTTGGCCAAAAACGACACCACCTTCGGCCTCGGCTCCTACGTATTCACTACCGACCGCGAGCAAGCCAAAAGGGTGGCCGAGAAATCGACGCCGGGATGGTGTTCGTCAACGTCGTTGGTGCCTACGGCGTGGAGCTGCCGTTCGGCGGGATGAAGCGTTCCGGATTCGGCCGCGAGCTGGGCCCGCTTCGGCATCGATGAATTCGTCAACAAGAAGCTGCTGCGTTTAGGCAACTACGGACCTCGGCAGCGAGCTAGTTCGAAAGCAACGCAACGCATATCGAGTGAATAGCTCTTCGAGCCGCGGCGTCCGCCGTTAGCTTCTAAAACGGCGGGCCGGCTTAGCGCTTCGGCAGGGCAGCTAATGCGATGTTGGCCCGTCAGCGCCCTGCTGCGTCGTGCAACAGACGTGTGACGTAGGCATCGAACAATTGCCCTAGAGCTTGGGGTTCGGCGTCAGCTTGTTCGGGATGCCACTGGACGCCGACTATCCATTCAAGGGAATCAGCCGACTCGATCGCCTCGACGATGCCGTCGGCAGCAACTGCGGCCACCACGAATCCCTCCGCTACGCGGTCGACGGCCTGGTGATGGCCGTTCCGAACGGCGAGTTCGGTGGTCCCATAGATCGCGGCGAGGCGCGACGACGGCGCGAGCGCTATGTGCTCATCAACAAATATCGTCGCGGGAGTCGGACCATGATGGATCGCCCATTCGGTGATATCCGGAATGAGTGTGCCACCGAAGGCGACGTTGAGAACCTGCGCGCCGCGGCAGATCCCCAGTGTTGGGAGCGCAGCGCCGCGCGCGATGCGCACCGTGTCAACGACATACTCGTCGACGTCTCGGTTCACACCCCCGAGATTCGGCTGTTCTGGGGGCAGGCCGTACATGGTTGGATCCATGTCGCCGCCGCCGAGCAGAACCAGGCCGGTGATGTCGCACAACGCATCCGATGGCGACGGGAACGGGGGACGGGTGGTGTCGACGAAGCGAACCGTGCAACCGCGCCCTTCGAGTTCGCGGCGAACAGTCCGTTCGGCGTCGACTTCGAGGCGCTGAAACTCTTCTACAACGGATTGGTCGCCCGCGGGGCCGACGACCAGCACGCCGATTTCTTGGGTGTCGTGATTCACGTGCGAACGACTCGTGCCTGCATGGTGGCTCCTCTATGCGTCCTTGGGGCGGATCGATGGCCGCCGCGAGCCTTGAACACGACTAAATTAACTGATTTGCTAAACCTCTATCATTAAATGACAAAGTATATTAGCGCGACCCGCGGCACACCACCGGCGGTGTGCGCGCCCGTATCAAGGGCTGGGTGCGGCTCGTTTCGACGGGATGGTGTTGTCCGGCATTGTCGTACGGTTGATGCGGATGTTAGCCGCTGACCAGTGACCACGATGTACC
The DNA here is from genome assembly GCA_963756865.1 of uncultured Actinomycetota bacterium. Classification (GTDB taxonomy): domain Bacteria; phylum Actinomycetota; class Actinomycetes; order Mycobacteriales; family Mycobacteriaceae; genus Mycobacterium. The sequence continues at coordinate 325,217 of CAVWPQ010000003.1, forward strand.
GGGAACGGGTGATTGGTGAGCGTCGTCGAGGTCCGCCATGTCCACCACGCTGCCTAACAGCGTGCCAGCGTTGGTCGCGATGACCATCCCCTCGTGATTGACGACGCTCGTCGGCCGGGGGAGATCGAGAAGCGTGTTCTGGCACAACGCCTGCAAGGCGGCGACGGTGACATCCGCCGCGACAACGCCGAGCAATTCGCCGTCGAAGCGCACAGCCTGGCTGAACGTCACTACGTAGGCGTTCGTGCCGCTGATGTCGACAAAGGGGCCGGACACCGCCGGCTCCGAAGAATTCGCGGCGTTCTGCCACCACTCCGTCGACAGGGTGTCGTAGAAGTCCATGGCCTGCGGCTGATTCACAACAGCCAACGCGCGCAGGGGCGACTCGGTCGTTGCCGCTGTGCCGCTGTTGTACCACCAGCGAACCGAGAATTGCGGCAAGACGTCGGGGTGGGGAAGGAAGCCCATGCCGAGCATCGGCAGGCTCTCGGTGTCGTACAGGTGGTGGACGAAGGGCTCGAAATTGGCCAGCGACAGCCGATCCGACGTCCCCTTCTTCTCGGCCGCGTCGGCGAGTACGTGGTCACGCATCTGACCCAGCAGATTGCGTACCTGATCGCTCATCTTCGACAGGGCACGAAGAAGTCGGGCATGCGCCTGATCAGCAGATTGCGCTATCACGCGGAAGTCTCCTCCCTGCCGAGCTGCATCCGTAATTCGATCAGCGCGTCGAGGCTACGCTGCACATGGGATTCTGCAACGGCGCGCGCATTATCGCGGTCTTGGGCGACGACGGCCTTCACGATCGCCTCATGTTCGGCGCTGGCGTCCGCCGCCGGCCGGGCCTCGCAGCCATTGATCCACAGCAGCGGGGCCAGCGCAGTCATGATGCCAACTTCGACCCGGGTGAGCTCCGCCGAACGCGTCGCCGCTGCCAGTTCAGCATGAAAGCGGAAGTCGGCCTTTACTAGTTCGCCGGCAGTCCGAGCAGAGCCAAGGTCGCGAGCAAAGCTGTCCAGTCGCGTGAGCTCATTGCCTCGCGCACGCTCGGCGGCCAGGTATGCGGCACGTCCGGTTATGGCCACCTGTAAGTCACGGGTGTCGCGGATGTCATCGATGTTGAGGTCGAGCAGCTGCTTACGCAAGATTCCCTGGTCGTGGCCGCCGCCCGATTTGATGAAGCTGCCGCCGCCTCGCCCTCGCTTGGTCTCAATGAGGCCGTCGCGACGCAGTTCCGCCAGCGACGCCCGCAGTGTCACATTCGAAACCTGAAGTTGGGCAGCAAGATCGGCCTCGCTCGGCAACGGCGCTCCATCCGCGAGCAACCCGAGCGCGATGGCTTGCTGGAGCCGTTTGGTTATCACATCCGCCCGCGTGGCCGAATCCAACGGATCCAAAGCGACTTGCAAGAGCGACGGATTGACCGCCCAGCTAGCTTTCCTGGGCTGCTCCGGGCCGCGTGTGAAGGGCGACAACTTCGATCACTCCTGACCCGCCATGAGGCGCCCGTCTCAAATGATTCTGAGTGCCATAACATTTCCTCTTCACAGTTTTACACACGATTGCCCTGATCGAAGCGGTCGGGGTTTCCCGGTGTGGAAGGGGTCGGGTAGGGGAGTCCCCTGTGAAGCCGCCATCGCGGTTGCGCGTGAAGCGACTGCCAGCTGTCCATGTGTTGCACGTCACAGGTAGATAAGATATAACCATCACTGTTAAATGTTTAAGTGGGAACGCCCTCGGAGATGGATTGACCGGGAAGGACCTGTCGGCCATGAGCAACGTATCGGTGGGGACTTCATTGCCGGAGAGCAACGGCCTTCCGCTGAGGGAACGACCGCGCGCCCGTCGTCTCGATTTCGGCTGAGTCTGGTCTAACTCCCGAGAAAGAAGTCCTACCATGCCCCGCGATACGCGCCACGATGTTCTGTTCGAGCCAATCAGCTTCGGCCCCAAGACAATGCGGAACCGATTCTGGGCAACTTCGCATTCCACGGGGTACGGCTCTGAGCGGCCTGGCATCCACGCCGGATTCCGCGGGATGAAGGCCGAGGGTGGATGGGGAGTGGTAAATACCGGTTTCTGCTCGATCCATCCTGAGTCCGATGAATACCCGTGGACGTCGACTCGCTTGTGGGACGACGGAGACATCATCAATCTCGGACACCTGACCGAAGAGATCCGCAAACACGGCTCCCTTGCGGGGGTTCAGCTGTGGTACAACGGCATGCACTCGCCGCGGTTGGAGTCCCGCGAGACGGCTCGTGGCCCGTCGGCCCTGCCGTCCAACGTGTTTCCCGAGCGCAACGTTTACGCGGCATACGCGGACAAGGACGATATCCGCGCGCTCATCAACATGTACATCCTGGCTGCGAAGCGCGCAGAGCAGGCGGGCTTCGACATCGCCGAGGTTTCCGGCGGCGACTCGACGATTCCGTTGCAGTTCCTCGAACAGCGCTACAACCACCGCACCGACGAATACGGCGGCTCGCTGGAAAACCGCGCTCGGTTCTACATCGAACTGATGACTGCGATGAAGAAAGCGGTCGGTGCCACGATGGCCGTCACCACCCGGTTCGAGGTCGACACTGTCAACGGCGAGCATCGCATCAAACATTTCGATGAAGGATCGAAGTTCCTTGAAATCATGGAGAAGGAAGGCGTCGTGGACCTGTGGTCGCTCAAGATCGGCGACTACGAGGAATGGGGTGAGGACGCGGGCAGCTCGCGGTTCCGTGAGACCAACTGGGCCGCGCCATTCATCCGAGGCGCAAAGGATCTCGTCAGCGTCCCCGTGGTCAGTAACGGCAGGTTCACCTCCGCCGACGACATGGTTACCGCTCTTCACAACGATCAGTGCGACATCATCGGCGCTGCACGCCCGTCGATATCGGATCCCTTTCTGCCCACCAAGATTTACGAGGGCCGGTACGACGAGATCCGCGAATGCATCGGCTGCAACATGTGTGTCGGCCGCATGCAGCAACAGGCGCTGATGTACTGCACGCAGAACCCGACCACCGGCGAGGAGTACCGCCGCGGTTGGCATCCCGAAAAATTCATCAAGGTCAAGGAACCTGAAACTGTTCTCGTCGTAGGCGCCGGGCCTGCCGGCATGGAATGTGCGGCGACCCTGGGTCGGCGCGGCTATTTCGTTCATCTGCGCGACAGCGCACCACATCTGGGCGGTCACTGGCGTGACGTCAGCAAGTTCCCGCGTTGCGGTGAATACGGGAGGCTCATCGACTACCGCGACGTGATCCTGTCAAAACTCGACAACGTCGAAGTCCAACTGGGCGTAGCCCCGATGACAGCCGAGGACGTTCTCAACTACGGCGCAGAGAAGGTCGTCGTCGCGACCGGATCACATTGGTCACCAGTGGGACTCGGTCCTGAGACTCACCAGCCACTCGAGAATGTCGATGCGTCGCTGCCGAATGTCCTGACACCCGAGCAAGTGATGGCCGGCAAAGACGTTCCGGGCGAAAACGTGGTAATCCTCGACGGCGACGGTCACTTCGTCGGATTCGCGATGGCAGAGATGATGGCGGATCGCGGTAAGAACGTCACCATCGTCACCAACACCCACGACATCTTCGAGTTCTCGAAGTTCACAATGGAGATGCCCAACAATAAGCGCGTCATGTACGAGAAGGGCATCAAGTACCTTCGCAACCACTGGGCAACCGGCCTGCACGACGGCAAGTTGCAATTGTTCTTCCTCTATAGGGACACTGCCGCCCTCACCGAGCAGGAGCCGGGGCACTGGGGCCGGACCTTTTCGGATGACATTGTCGAAATCGACTGTGATGCACTGATCCTGACGACCTCTCGGGTGTCGGACACGGGCCTCTTCGCCGACCTTAAAGAAGCCAAGGACCGTTGGGCGAACGCCGGCATCAAGGCCGTCTATCGCATCGGCGACTGTGTACAACCCCGCCACGCAATGGATGCGGTGTTCGACGGCCACCGGCTGGCTCGCGAATTCGAATCGCCCGATCCGCAACGGCCGCTGCCCTTCATCCGCGAACGCCAGGTCTGGGGGCACGAGACTTTTCCCAAGATCGGTGACATACGCCCCGTCGTCGAGGGCAACTTACTTGTCTGAACCGTCTCCATCTGCCCACCTCATCAAGGGAAGAGTCCAAGGAGAGAAATTGTCAAGCCGACTCACTAGCGAGGTTGTCGTAATTAGCTGTGGCGCAGGAGGAATGGGAGCCACCAAGGCGGCCGACTTGCGACCGATGAGACCGAAGAGGCGTGGCACCAGGTGACCGCCATCAACCAGACCGGCGTGTTTCTCGGTAAGAAGCACGCGGTACAGCTCATGCGGCAGAACGGCGCGGGCTCGATCGTCAACATCTGTTCCATCTGGGGGGTTAGCGGTGTCGGTGACTACCTCGTCACCGGCACGGAAATCGCCGTCGACGGCGGCTACCTAGCCCAGTAGTCGCTCGGCTCACTCCAAAGGAGGAAAGCATAATGGAAATGCAAGGCAAGGCCGGCGTCGTCACCGGCGCCCACAAAGGTTTGGGCGCCGAAATAGTCGACATCATCAGTGCTCAGGGTGGCAATGTAGTGGCGGTCTCCCGGTCAGGTAGAGCAGACGGCGAAACTCCGGATGGAGTCACCGACACGCGAGGGGACGTCACCCAGGAGCAGACGTTCCCGGACGCGATCAAGCTGTGCACCGATACGTACGGACGGTTCGATTTCATCGTCAACAACGCGGGCATCCTGGGTGAGAGCCGGTTGCATGAGACAACCAACGAATTGTGGGATGCTCTCGTCGCGACGCATATGACGGGCGCTTTCTGGGGTTGCAAGCATGCCGTCAACACCTTCCGGGCCAACAAGACGCCGGGCGCAATCGTCAACATCGGGTCAATTCTCTCTTTCACCGCCGACGGTTACCTCGGCGCGTACACGGCGATGAAGACAGGTGTTCTCGGACTCACCAAGGCCATCGCGATCGACTACGCCGCGGACAACATCCGCTGCAACTGTCTCTGTCCAGGAGATATGGAGACCCCGATGATCGAGCAGTACTTCGACGGCACCGATGACCCGGTTGCGGCGCGCGCCGAGATGGAATCCGCCTATCCCGGAGGGAGAATCGCCCATCCGCGTGAGGTCGCCGAAGGAGCCGTGTTCCTCTTGAGCGACCGCGCATCCTTCGTCAGCGGTACATCGCTGGTGGTCGACGGTGCGCTGATCGCGAAGACCTATTAGCAGTCGACCCGGCCGGCCGTTCTCTTCGACTTCAACAGCACATTGTCTAAGGATGAGCCGGACCTGTTGTGTTAAGAAGAGGGCAGGACAAGGAGATGCTGATCGACCAGGACACCATGGCTCTTGTCGATCGCCTTGCTAGTCAGGGAATTCCAATGGGCAACTCTTTCGACGTCATCGTGACCGACGAGGACGTGCGGCAGGGTAAGCCGAACCCCGAGGGCTGTCTGTTGGCGGCCGAACGGCTCGAGACGTCCGCTGATTGCTTGCTGGTCTTCGAGGACTCGGTAGAGCGAGGATCTGCGGCGAATCACGCCATGCGTCATCCCGCGATTGACTGCGACCCTCCTCGACGGATGCCGGCAGTTTGACGGACACGAAACGATCGGAACGCCTTGACTGACATACGGGTGGGTTGTGTCTTTCGCCCTGAAATCGCGCCAGAGAATCTCGCAGCCGTGGCTCGGACCGCCGACAAGGCTGGTCTAGATGAATTGTGGCTCTTCGAGGACTGTTTCCTCAACGGAGGCATCTCGGCCGCGACCATCGCTCTGGCCAATAGTGATCGACTCGCCGTGTCCGTGGGGGTCCTACCAGCTCCCATGCGTAACGTTGCATTGACCGCGATGGAGATCGCCACCCTGTGCCGGGCGTATCCAGGCCGTGCCCGCATTGGTGTTGGGCACGGTGTGCAGGACTGGATGGCACAGATCGGCGGCAGGCTAGGTTCGCCGATGACGCTGCTGCGTGAATACCTGACCGTGTTGCGCGCCCTGCTGGACGGTGAGCGGGTCACTATCGAAGGTAAGTATGTGAGGCTCGATGGGGTCGAGTTGGCTTGGCCACCGGAGACGAGCGTCGATCTTCTTTGTGCGGCCACCGGCCCGAAGACGCTGGAGCTCAGCGGCGAACTCGCGAATGCAACAGTGTTTGCGAGTTGGACCACCCCGGAGATGCTGCGAGAAGCGACCGCGAGCATCCAAGAGGGTCGGTCGCGGCGCACCGTTGTGACGCCGCACGCAGTCATCACCTATTTGCAGACGACCTTCGGCGCGAATGCCAAAACCCGTGCGTTGGAAGAGCTTCAGAAGTGGGGCTTTGACACGGCCGCTGATCTGGCCGCGTACGGGACGCCCCAAGAGGTCGCCGAGGCAGCCCAGCGCTGGATCGATGCCGGAGCAGACACCATCGTGCTTCAGCCCGCGCCCGACATCGACCTTCACGAATTCGTGACCATCGCGGCGAAGGAAGTCCAGCCGCTACTGAAGCGGAGTGGGTCTCGCTGATTTAGTACGATCGCGACACCCGCTCAGACGACTCACTGTGTGGCGCGGCGTGCGATGTTGTAGAACCGAATGTTCTGGTATTCCTCGAGACCTTCGGCGCTGCCTTCGCGGCCGAGACCGGACTGCTTGAGACCGCCGAACGGTGCCGCAGCATTGGACGGGACGCCCTGATTGATGCCTACCAGCCCGGTCTGGATCTGATCGGCAACATTGAACGCGCGGTCGATACTCTCGGTGAAAACGTAACCAGCCAAACCGAATTCTGTAGCGTTGGCGCGAGCGACCACTTCTGCCTCGGTGTCGAATCGCTGAATAGCGGCGATTGGTCCGAAGATTTCGTTTTTCGTCACCGCAGCCGTCTCGGGCACACCATCGAGCACCGTCGGGGCGAAGAAACTCCCGGCTGAGTCATAGCCGACGCCACCTGTGCGCACCGATGCACCGAGCGCCACGGCGTCGTCTGTGAACTCCTGCATCTGGCTGACAGCCCGTCCGTCGATCAGCGGTCCGACGACAGTGCCGTCACCCAGGCCATGGCCCACCGCGACGTGGCCGATCCGCTCGGTCAACGCTTCGACGAAGTCCTCGGCGATGCCGTTTTGTACGTAGATGCGGTTGGCTCCGATGCACGATTGACCACCGTTGCGCAGCTTGGCCGCAAAGGTTCCCGCGACGGCGCGGTCGAGGTCGGCGTCATCGAACACGATGAGCGGTGCGTTGCCGCCCAGTTCCATCGATGACCGCAACACGTTCTCCGCGGCTAGCTTCAGCAATTGCCGGCCGACCGGGGTGGATCCGGTGAAGGACACCTTCCTCACGCGTTCGTCGCGAAGTACGGCGTCGCTGAAGGCGGCAGATCGCGACGTCGTTACGACACGCAGCAGGTCGGTCGGGACGCCGGCTCGGCGCGCGAGCTCGACCGCGTAGATGGTGGTCAGCGGCGTGAGGGTGGCTGGCTTCACCACCGCTGAGCAGCCTGCGGCCAACGCGGGGGCGATCTTTCGCGTCGCCATGGCCAGCGGGAAATTCCATGGCGTGATCAGGACCGCGAGACCTACGGGGGCGCGCCGGGTGACGATGTTCGCCCCGCCGTCCGGCGCCTCACGGTAGTTACCGCCCGGCCTGACTGCTTCTTCGGCGTACCACCGGACGAAGTCGGTTCCGTACTTGACCTCGCCGCGAGCCTCCGCCAGCGGCTTGCCCATTTCGCGAGTGATCAGGTGGGCGAGGTCCTCGGTGTGTTCGACCAGAAGCTCCCACCATTTGTGCAACACGTTGCTGCGGTGGCGGGGTGTGGTACGCGCCCACGCCACCCCGGCGGAATCGGCCGTGCGCACCGCGTCCAGAGCTCCGCGCGCGTCCACGTCTGAGACGTGGGCGATGGTCTCACCCGTCGCGGGATCGTGGACCGGAATACCGGTGGCAGGCAGGTTCAGGCCGACGATGACGTTATCGGCGAGCGAGATGCGTTCGGGCTCAGCTGCAATGAGTTCGGTGGTGGTTGGGGCATCGATTGTCATCGATTCTCTTCCTGCTTCGTGGCATGTTCGATGGCCCCGACAAACGCTATGAGTTCATCGTCGGTGGTAATGAACGGTGGACTGATCTGAAGGGTGTTCCCTCGCAGTGGGCGAGAGATGAACCCGATGTCGATCAGCCGGTCAGCTACCCGTTCGGCCGATAGACCTTCGGATAGCGTGACACCGCCGAGTAGACCCGCGACCCGCACATCGGTGACGGAGTTCGCTCGCTCAGCAAGGCCGGAGAGTTGCTCGCGCAGAACGACTTCAAGCTCGTTCACGCGCGGGATCAGCTGGTCCCGATCGAGGATATCGAGATGGCGCAGTGCGACCGCCGCGGCAGTCGCGTGCCCGGCGTAGGTGGCTCCGTGCCGGAAGATCGGCGTAGACGACGCGTCAACGAAGAACGGCTCCCAAATATGCGGGCTGACCAAGACGCCGCCCAGCGGCGCGTAGCCCGAGGTGACGCCCTTGGCGAAGGTGACTAGGTCTGGACGGACGCCGTATCGCTCGGCGGCAAACATGGTTCCGGTGCGACCGAACCCAGTGATGACCTCGTCGAGAATCAGAAGGATGTCGTTGTTGCGGCAGAGTTGCGCGATGGTGTCGAGGTACCCCGGTGCCGGCGGGTTGACGCCTCCTGTGCCCTGGACCGGTTCGGTGATGATCGCGGCGATGTTCTCGGCCCCTAGTCGCGCGATCGTGTCAGCGACTGCTTTCGCATCGTGTACCGGGATGCGGGCGGTTTCAGGGACGAGGGACTCCGTGCCGTAACCCTCGCGATTGAATTCCAACCCGGCGATACTCGTGCCATAGGCATGCAGGCCGTGATAAGCGAACTCGCGGCTCAGGATCATCTTCTTGGAAGTGCGGCCTTCGCGCTGCCAATGACGCCGTGCAAGCTTGCACGCCACGTCGATTGCGTCGGACCCACCTGAGTTCAGGATCACCTTTGCGCGGTCGATCGGCGCTATGGCGGCCAGGCGTTCACCGAGCATCGCCGCCTTATCGTTCGTAAACCGGCCAAAGATGTGGTACGTCTCCAGTCGCTGCATTTGTTCGAAGGCGGCCCGAGCGAGTTCAGGATGACCGTGACCCACGTTCGCGTGCCACAGGCCGGCGGTCCCATCGAACAGACGTCGCCCGTCGGTGGTGTACACGTAGCAGCCCTCGCCGCGGTCGATCGTCAACTGACGACCCGCGACAGACGGCACATGTGCTTGCGCGGGCCACAGCGCCGGCCCGTCCACTATTCGAGATGACCCGGTCGTTATCGACGTCTCCAGCAGGGTCATGCGATTCTTCCCTTCAATGACTGTCGGGCGTCGATGCGGACTCGATCGGCGACCTCTGACTCCACGCTAGAAGGCAACTCATGTCAACAAAAGCGACAGTTAATGACACATATCAGTTAGGGAAACTTACGTGTTTCTGCGCTGAGATCACGGCGGAGACGGCCTCTCTAATTGCCACCAGCTGAGGCCGATGCTGTGCGCCGGCGCGCGCTAGGAACAAGATGCTGCGCTGCTGGTCAGAAGGCATCGAGTGGCTCGGAGCGAGTAATGACGCGGCTTCACGCACGACCATGTCGGGCAGAAACGCGGCTGCGAGGCCTTCTTCGACCAAGCGCAGATGGAAAAGAAGGTCGGAGGATTCGTGAGCGACGATTGGTTCGAAACCCCGTTCCCGACATACTCGTAGGGCCCATTGTGTCGCCGCCGAGGTACCAGGTTCCATAACCCATCGAACTGCCCGGATCTTCTCGAAGTCACCATCCATTGATGGATCGGGTAGGTAGCAGCGAATCGGATCGTCGCCGAGAACAGTGGCGTGTATCGCGCCCGACGAGGCACCCTCGGTGCCCGGATATGAGTCCGTCAACACGGCGTCGACTTGGCGCGAGGCCAACTGCATCACCGCTTCGTCGGGGTTGCGAAGGCGCAGTCGGACGTCCAAGCCGGGGAAGCGCTGCGTGAGAATGGCCAAGGCGGCGGGCATCACGCCACGACTTATCGTGGCGAACGCAGCAAGGGTCACCACCCCAGCAGGACGCTGGTGCGCTGTCGCAAGATCGGACTCCGCATGCTCCATCGCGGCAAGGATGGCATCTGTATTGCGCACCAACTCCTCGCCGGCCGAGGTCAACTTCACGTTGCGCCCGACGCGTTCCAACAGGGAAACTCCCGCCTCCTTCTCGAGCAGCGCCATCTGCTGCGAGATCGCCGAGTGGCTGTAGGAAAGCTTGCGTGCGGCGGCGGTCATGCTGCCGGTCAGCTTGATCTCGCGCAACAGGGTCAACCGATGAAGGTCGAGCATGGCCAGAGCCTAAAGGGTTCACCGCCCCGGCAAGTTCACCAGGACGCAACTCAAGACATGAGGCTCTCGATCTAGCGACTTGGACGATGACGCCAGCACTGTTACGTCGCGTGACAGTGGACATATCCGCAGTAAAGCGAGGACCTGCGAAACAT
>CAVWPQ010000004.1:0-153795 GCA_963756865.1 uncultured Actinomycetota bacterium
CGATCAGGGACTCGGGGCTCGTCAGCAAAGTTCAGTGACGATAACGATAATATAACGGTTCGGCAAAGGAATGATCACGGGTCGACGTTACGTCGGTTTCGATGTAGTGCTTATGTTGCTAGAAGCCGAAGCGGACGAGATCGTCGCGGGTTGCCAAACGCTCGGCCTGGGCGGGATACAGGCGACACTTGACCGGATGGCGGAGCATTGACCAGGCCAAACGGCTCATCCGATAACGCGACAGCGGGTTAAGGTACACGTCGACCACTCCTGCGGTATAGCAATTGCTGAACCGAGAAGCTACGTTACCGCAGCGTCCTCATGGAGTCATTAGATACCCAAGAACTGGCAAACACCAAATAGGCGCGCCGATTAATCATCTGATGATTTTAGTGAGGCAGAAGTTACAGATGTGACTCGACCGCGGGTCTGCTGCCTACCGCTGCGGGGCCGCGGTGGGCTTGATCGGCGCCGGTAGCGCGGTATTGCCCATCAGGTACCGGTCCGCGCCCGCGGCGGCTGCGCGCCCTTCGGCGATCGCCCACACGATCAGCGACTGGCCCCGACCCATGTCACCCGCGACGAAGACGCCGGGCACCGAGGTGGCGAAGTTCGCGTCACGCGCGACGTTGCCGCGATTGGTGATCTCCACGTTCAGATTCTTGAGCAGGCCTTCCTGCTCCGGGCCCACGAAACCCATGGCGAGCAGCACTAGATCGGCTTCCAGGTCGAAATCGGAGCCCTCGATCCTCTCGAACTTGCCCGCTTTCATCTCGACCTCGTGACCGCGCAGGCCGGTGACCTTGCCGTCCTTGCCGACGAACTCCTCGGTGTTCACCGAGTACACCCGCTCGCCGCCCTCTTCGTGCGCCGAGGACACCCGGAACATCAGCGGGTAGGTCGGCCACGGCGTCGAGTCCGCGCGCGTCTCCGGCGGGCGGGGCATGATCTCGAACTGGTGGACGCTCTGCGCGCCCTGCCGGTGAGACGTGCCGAGGCAGTCGGCGCCGGTGTCGCCGCCGCCGATGATGATGACCTTCTTGCCCTTCGCGGTGATCGGCGGCTCTCCGTCATCCCCGACGACGGGATCGCCCTGCTGCACCCGGTTGGCCCACGGCAGGAACTCCATCGCCTGATGGATGCCGTCGAGCTCGCGGCCCGGGATGGGCAGATCCCGCCAAGCGGTCGCGCCGCCGGCCAGAATGACCGCGTCGTAGTTGAGCCGCAACTGCGCCACCGTGATGTCGACGCCGACGTTGACGCCGGGGCGGAACTGCGTGCCCTCGGCCTCCATCTGCGCGAGCCTGCGATCGATGTGGCGCTTCTCCATCTTGAACTCGGGGATCCCGTAGCGCAGCAGGCCGCCGATGCGATCAGCCCGCTCGAAGACGATCACCGTATGGCCCGCGCGGGTGAGCTGCTGGGCGGCGGCCAGCCCCGCCGGGCCGGAGCCGACAACGGCGACCTTCTTACCGGTGAGCTTGTCCGGCGGCAACGGAACGACCCAGCCCTCGTCGAAGGCGTTGTCGATGATCTCGACCTCGACCTGCTTGATGGTCACCGGGTCCTGGTTGATACCGAGCACGCAGGACCCCTCGCATGGCGCGGGGCAGAGCCTGCCGGTGAACTCAGGGAAGTTGTTCGTGGCATGCAGCCGTTCGATGGCATCGCGCCAGCGATCGTTGCGCACCAGGTCGTTCCATTCCGGGATCAGATTGCCCAGCGGACATCCGTTGTGGCAGAACGGGATGCCGCAGTCCATGCATCGGCTCGCCTGCTCGCGCAGTGCGTCGTGGGAGAAGTCCTCGTAGACCTCGTTCCAGTCGCGCAGTCGCAGCGGGACCGGCCGCCGTTGCGGGGTCTCGCGCTTTGTGTACTTGAGAAATCCTCTGGGGTCAGGCATTCGCCGCCGCCATGATCGCCTTGTCGACGTCCTCGCCGTTCTTCTCGGCTTCGGCCACCGCCTCGAGTACGCGTTTGAAGTCCCGCGGCATCACCTTGACGAATTTCTTCAAATGATCATCCCAGTCGCTCAGAATACGTTGACCGACAGCGGAATCCGTTGCATCTACGTGCGCGGTGACCATACCGCGCAGATAGTCGACGTCCGCGTCGTCCAACTCGTCGAGGTCCACCATCTCGGCGTTGAGATTGTCCGTGAAGGTGCCGTCGACGTTGTAGACGTACGCCACCCCACCTGACATACCGGCCGCGAAGTTGCGGCCGGTGGCGCCCAGAATGACGACTTTGCCTCCGGTCATGTATTCGCAACCGTGGTCGCCGACGCCCTCGACCACCGCATGCGCGCCTGAGTTGCGCACGGCGAACCGCTCCCCGACAACACCGCGCAGGAACGCCTGACCGCTGGTCGCGCCGAACAGGATCACGTTGCCCGCGATGATGTTGTCCTCGGCTACGTAGTCCTGCGGCGCGTTGTCCGACGGACGCACCACCAGTCGACCACCGGACAGACCCTTGCCCACATAGTCGTTGGCATCGCCGTATACGCGCAGGGTGATGCCCTTGGGCACGAACGCGCCGAAGCTGTTGCCCGCCGAACCGTCGAACGTGATGTCGATGGTCCCATCGGGAAGACCCTGGCCGCCATAGGCTTTGGTGAGCTCGTGGCCAAGCATGGTGCCGACGGTGCGGTTCGTGTTGGCGATCGTGGTCGAGAACCGGACCGGGGTGCCGGAATCCAGCGCCTCCCGGCACATCGTGATCAGCTGCTGATCGAGCGCCTTGTCGAGGCCGTGATCCTGGCGCGAACTGCAGTACAGGTCCTGATTCATGAACGCCGATTCCGGCTCGTACAGCACCGGGGTGAGGTCGAGCTTGTAGGCCTTCCAGTGCTCGGCCGCCTTGGCGGTGTCGAGCGAGCCGACCTGGCCGACCATCTCGTTGACGGTCCGGAAGCCCAACTGGGCCATTAATTCCCGTACTTCCTCGGCGATGAACATGAAGAAGTTCTCGACGAACTCCGGCTTGCCTGCGAACCGCTCACGTAGCAGCGGGTTCTGGGTCGCGACCCCGACGGGGCAGGTGTCCAGATGGCAGACCCGCATCATGATGCAGCCCGACACCACCAGCGGCGCGGTGGCGAAGCCGAATTCCTCGGCGCCGAGCAGCGCGGCGACCACCACGTCGCGGCCAGTCTTGAGCTGCCCGTCCACCTGCACGACGATGCGGTCGCGAAGGCCGTTGAGCAGCAACGTCTGCTGCGTCTCGGCCAGGCCGAGCTCCCACGGCGCGCCTGCGTGCTTCATCGATGTCATCGGCGTGGCGCCGGTGCCGCCGTCGTGGCCGGAGATCAGCACGACGTCGGCGTGCGCCTTCGAGACACCGGCGGCGACCGTGCCGACGCCGTTCTCGCTCACCAACTTCACGTGTACGCGCGCCTGCGGGTTGGAGTTCTTCAGATCGTGGATCAGCTGCGCCAGATCCTCGATCGAATAGATGTCGTGGTGTGGCGGGGGCGAAATCAGCCCGACGCCCGGCGTCGAGTGCCGCACCTCGGCCACCCACGGGTAGACCTTGTTACCCGGAAGCTGGCCGCCTTCACCGGGTTTCGCGCCCTGGGCCATCTTGATCTGGATGTCGGTGCAGTTGGAAAGGTAGTGGCTGGTGACGCCGAACCGGCCGGAGGCCACCTGCTTGATCGCGCTGCGGCGCCAATCGCCGTTCTCGTCGCGATCGAAGCGGCTGACTGCCTCGCCGCCCTCACCCGAGTTCGACCGACCGCCAAGGCGATTCATCGCGATCGCCAACGTCTCGTGCGCCTCTGCGGAGATGGACCCGTAGCTCATCGCGCCGGTGGAGAAGCGCTTGACGATCTCGCTGGCCGGTTCCACCTCGTCGAGCGGAATGGGCTCGTTGACCCCGGCGCGGAACTTCAGCAGCCCGCGCAGGGACGCCATCCGCTCACTCTGGTCGTCGACCAGTGCGGTGTACTCCTTGAAGACCTCGTACTGGCCGGTGCGCGTGGAATGCTGCAGCTTGAACACTGTGTCCGGATTGAAAAGGTGGTACTCGCCCTCGCGGCGCCACTGGTACTCGCCACCGACCTCGAGTTCGCGGTGCGCCCACTCATCCGGGCGATCGAGGAAGGCCAGCGCGTGCCGCCGGGCCACGTCGTCGGCGATGTCGTCGAGGTCGATGCCGCCCACCGGGCATGTCAGGCCTGCGAAGTACTCGTCGAGCACCGGCTGGCTGATGCCGATGGCCTGGAAGAGCTGTGCACCGGTGTAGGACGCCAGCGTCGAGATGCCCATCTTGGACATCACCTTCAGCACGCCTTTGCCCGCGGCCTTGACGTAGTTGGCCTTGGCCGTGTCGCTGCTGATGCCGGTGATCACACCGCGGTCGCACATGTCCTCGATCGACTCGAACGCCATGTACGGATTGATGGCGGCGGCTCCGAAGCCGACAAGGCAGGCCATGTGGTGCACCTCGCGGGCGTCACCCGCCTCGACCACGAGCCCGACCATGGTGCGGGTGCGGTCGCGCACCAGGTGGTGGTGCACCGCCGAGACGGAGAGCAGCGACGGGATCGGCGCCATCGACTCGTCGGACTCACGGTCGGACAACACGATGATGCGCGCGCCCTCGCGGATCGCCTCCGACACTTTCGCCTTGACGTTGTCGAGGGCTTCCTTCAGCCCCTGGCCACCACGGTTCACCGGGTAGAGACAGCGGATCACGGCGGCGCGCATTCCATGCTTGTGGCCGCGGATCTCATGGTCGGGGTCGACGCACATCAGCTTCGACAGTTCGGCGTTGCGCAGGATCGGCTGCCGAAGCAGGATCTGCCTGCAGGACTCGGCGTTGGGGTTGAGCAGGTCGCCTTCGGGGCCGACGGTGCCCGCCAGGCTGGTCACCACCTCTTCTCGGATGGCGTCCAGCGGTGGGTTGGTGACCTGAGCGAACAGCTGCTGGAAGTAGTCGTAGAGCATCCGCGGCCGCTCCGAAAGCACCGCGACGGGCGTGTCGGTGCCCATCGAGCCCAGCGGCTCGGCGCCGGAGCGGGCCATCGGTGCGACAAGAAGGTTGAGTTCCTCGTAGGTGTAGCCGAAGATCTGCTGGCGCAACACAACCCGGTGATGCGGCATCCGAACGTAGTCGCCGGGCGGAAGCTCATCGAGGTGGAAAAGGCCGGCGTCCAGCCATTCCTGATAGGGGAGTTCGGCGGCGAGCTCGGCCTTGATCTCCTCGTCGTCGACGATGCGTCCCTGGGCCGTGTCGACCAGGAACATCCTGCCGGGCTGCAGCCGCATCTTCTTCACGACGGTCGACGGGTCGAGGTTGAGTACGCCCGCCTCCGACGCCATCACCACCAAGCCGTCCTCGGTTACCCAGATGCGCGACGGGCGAAGGCCGTTGCGGTCAAGCACCGCGCCGATCACGGTGCCGTCGGTGAACGTCATGGACGCGGGGCCGTCCCACGGCTCCATCAACGAAGCGTGGTACTCGTAGAACGCCCGGCGCGCCGGATCCATCGACTCGTTGCGTTCCCACGCCTCCGGGATCATCATCAGCACGGCGTGGGGCAGGCTGCGGCCGCCGAGGTGCAGCAGCTCGAGCACCTCGTCGAAGCGCGCCGTGTCCGATGCGCCAGGGGTGCAGATCGGCACGACCTTGTCGAGGTCGGCTCCCGACCCGAAGATGTCGGTCTTGATCAGCGCTTCGCGCGCACGCATCCAGTTCTCGTTGCCGGTGACGGTGTTGATCTCGCCGTTGTGCGCGATCCGCCGGAACGGGTGGGCCAACGGCCACGAGGGGAACGTGTTGGTGGAGAACCGCGAGTGCACGATGCCCAGCGCGCTCGTCAGCCGGTCGTCCTGCAGGTCGAGATAGAACGCCTTCAGCTGCGGTGTGGTCAGCATGCCCTTGTAAACGAACGTCTGACCGGAAAGGCTTGGGAAATAGACGGTTTCGCGCCCTGGACCGTCCTGGCCCGGCCCCTTGGTGCCAAGTTCGTGCTCGGCGCGTTTGCGTACGACGTACGCCTTGCGCTCGAGATCCATGCCTGAGGCGCCGCCGAGGAACACCTGCCGAAACGTAGGCATGGCGTCGCGGGCCAGTGCGCCGAGCGACGAGTCGTCGGTTGGCACATCGCGCCAGCCGATCACCTGCAGGCCCTCGGCTTCGGCGATCTTCTCGACGGATTCGCACGCCGCGGCGGCGTCCTTCGACGACTGCGGCAGGAATGCGATGCCGGTGGCGTAGCTGCCCGCCTCCGGCAGCTCGAACTCGACGACCGCGCGCAGGAAGTCATCGGGAACCTGCAGGAGGATGCCTGCACCGTCACCGGTTTGCGGCTCGGCGCCCTGGGCGCCCCGGTGCTCCAAATTGACCAGGGCAAGGATGGCCTTGTCGACGATGTCGCGGGTACGGCGGCCGTGCATGTCCGCGACCATGGCAACGCCACACGCGTCATGTTCGAACGCGGGGTTGTAAAGCCCCTGCGCACGCGGGGAGCGATCCAACTTCTGGATTCCGGGCGCCATTCCCACCTAGCCCTTCAAGAACGACTGAATTCCCTGGCAGCCGTCGTCAGCGACGGCATCTGCCGATCATGCGGTGGCGGCGCCTACGTGCAGCGATGAACGACGACCCCTACCCCACTCGGCACAAGTGGGAAAACGATATGACAAACCGCGCCTGACATGCCAACTTAGTCGGACCTAAGTCGACCGCCCGGCCCCCGCGGCAACGCTGCCCCGTCCAGTGGCAATGATACGGGCGAACACGTTGCACGCCTTTGTTTTTCAGTCACACGGGCCGGCGCGGGGGCGACGGTCCGCCGATCGCAGATGCGACCAAGATCACTAGCTGAAATTGCTGATTGGCACGCTATGGCACCTTCAACTGGGGTGAGTAAGATTTAACACGTTTGCTACAAAGCCTAGCCAGATTCTTAGAGTACGCCCGCGCGGCCCGCCCGCTCCCCCCTCGTCGAGCGGGCAGGCTGCGGGCTGATCAGCGGTGTACCGGGAAGCCGCCGCGCTCTGCCAACGACCGAAGCTGCTTGAGGGCGAACGTGCGGCCGCGCCCGCCTTCCGGGATGTGGATGCCGGCCCACAGGCCCTGGGCGCCGGGCATCTCGCAGGCCTCCTTTGCGCACAGCCAGCGCCGAGGGCAGGACCTGCAGACGGCCTTGGTCTGGTCGTCGGTCGCGGTCATCCACCGCTCGGGATCGGAAATGCAGGCGCCGATCTGGTTGTCGGTCAGTACGGGCATCTCGATCATGACGGTCATGACGACTTCCTCTCGCTTGGTGGCGTTGCCGAAACCGTAGCGCTATTTCCGTAGCATTGCAACGCTTGCTGCTGGTTTCTCCGCTTCGGGCGAGGTTGGCCTTTTGGCGTCGGATCCGCTGGCTACACTGGGCGGGTGGATGAGGACGCCAGCGATCCGGGCATAGCCCGCGCTGGCGCTGCGGTCGCCGCCCGGCGCCGCGAATTGGACATCAAGCAGCGTAATCTCGCGAAATACAGGATCATCAACGCCGGCGCTCTCATCGCGTTCGAGAAGGGCAGAAGCTGGCCGAGGGAGCGCACAAGGGCCAAGCTGGAAGAGGTCCTGCAGTGGCCCGCCGGAACCATAGCGTCGATACGGTATGGCGGATCTGTGCCAGGGGCGGCGCAGGAGCCGCCCGCCGACGCGGGTGCCGCTTCTCTGATAATCGGTGCGGTCGAGGTGGCGATGAAGACATTCGGTGCTGCCATCGAGTCTCTTCCGCCCGACGGCGACGCGGAATTCCCTGGCCGCGTCACGGTGATCCTGGCCGATCTACGCAAGCTCGAAACGGTCGTCGCGCGCGCCGCGCAGCGCAGTCGCGGCACCGCGGACGTGGTGCTGGCCCTGCGGACCGTGCGCGGTTGCTACGACGACCTGATGTTCCGGGCGGCCGCCGCGCCTGGCGCGACGCTGGGTCAACGGCTGTACGCCGCGCGAAGGCGGGCGAACCTGACCGCCGTTGAGACTGCCAATGCCGCGGGCCTGCCCGCCGAACTGGTGGACGCCGTCGAGGCAGGCGAATCGGCCAGTGACGCGGACACGGCCACCCTGAACGCCCTCATCGCCTCCCTCGATGGCTGATACTGGGTTCCGTGCCGCTGCCCGATCTGGTCCGCAACGTCGGCGACGTGCTGTCGCGGGCCGACGCGCTTTTCGGCACGGCCGACCCCGACGCCACCGCGACGGCCGCCGACCACCTGACCGACGCCACCGACGCCATCCGCACCGGTCAGGAACAGGCTGCGGAGCTGACGGGCGACGTGGTGACCAACTACAGCGAGTTCGCGCAGGGCACCCGCGATGCGATCGATCACCTTTCCGGCGTGGAGGCCGATCTCGGCCACCGACTGCAGGATGCCGCGGAGGCGGTGAACGCCGCGCACACCGCGTCCCAGTCGGCTCTCGACGTCGTCTCCTCGGCATCGGAGGCCCTCGAGCATCTCGGCGATTCACCCTCGGCCGAACTGGCGGTGTTGCACGCCCTGCGCGCACAGGTCGGGCAGGAGCTGACGCTGATCCGGACCCATCAGGCGGTCGCCGAACAGTTCGGCGCGCAGCTGCGCGGGCTCGGCTACTAGAGCGCTTCGGGACGTAGGTCCAGCCGGCGCAGCAGTTGGGCATTGAGCGCGACGACGACCGTCGACGCCGACATCAGAAGCGCACCGACCGACATCGGCATCACGAATCCGACCGGTGCCAGCACGCCCGCCGCCAACGGCACCGAGATCAGGTTGTAGCCCGCTGCCCACCAAAGGTTTTGCTGCATCTTCCGGTACGTCGCCTTCGAGAGCTTGATCACCGAAAGCACCGAGCGCGGATCGGAGCTGGCGAGGATCACCCCCGCCGACGCGATCGCGACGTCGGTGCCCGCGCCGATGGCGATACCGACGTCGGCCTGGGCCAGTGCGGGCGCGTCGTTGACGCCGTCGCCGACCATCGCGACCCGCAAACCCTCGGCCTGCAGCTCCGCGACCTTCGCCGACTTGTCCTGCGGCCTGACCCCGGCGAACATCCGGTCGATGCCGAGCTCATCGGCGACCGCGCGGGCCACCGGCTCGGCGTCGCCGGTGATCATCACGACCTCGATGCCAAGCCGGTGCAGGTCGTCGACCGCCTGCCGCGACTCTGGCCTGACTTCGTCAGCGAGCTTGCACGCGCCCGCCACCGCCCCGTCGACCAGGACATGCAGCACTATCGCCCCCTCGGCGTGCCATGCGGTCGCCTCAGGCAACTCGGCCTGTCCCGCTTCCTCCAACAGTCGCGGACCGCCGACGCGAACCTGTCGGCCGTCGACCGTCGCGGTCACCCCGACCGCAGGTGACGACGAGAAGTTCGACGCTGCAGGCACCTTCACGGCTCGCGCCCTCGCCGCGGTCACGATGGCGCGGGCAAGTGGATGCTCGGAGTCGGTTTCGGCGGCCGCCGCCAGCGCCAATACTGCTTCATCGCTGTGACTGCCTGTCGCGGCCACGGCCGTGACGCTCGGCTCACCCTTCGTCAGGGTGCCGGTCTTGTCGAACAACACGGCACCGACGGTGCGCATGCTCTCCAACGCGAGCCGGTCCTTGATCAGCACGCCAGCCCTTGCCGCCCGTTCGGTCGCGATGGACACCACAAGCGGTATCGCCAGCCCCAGCGCGTGTGGGCACGCGATCACCAGCACCGTGATGGTGCGAATGACCGCCTCCTCGGGCCTGCCGAGCACGCCCCAGACCGCTGCCGTGATCACCGCGGCACCGAGTGCGAACCAGAACAGCCAGCCCGCCGCGATGTCGGCCAGCCGCTGCGCTCTCGACGACGAGTTCTGGGCCTCGGTCACCAACCGTTGGATGCCAGCAAGCGCCGTATCGTCACCGACCGCGGTAACCCTGACGCGCAATCCGGAATCCGTCGCTACGGTGCCCGCGACGACATGGTCACCCACCTCGCGGCGCACCGGCACGGACTCGCCGGTCACCATCGCCTCGTTGACATCGGCTGCACCGTCGACGATCTCACCGTCGGCGGGCACACTGCCGCCGGGCCGCACGATCACCACGTCGCCCACCCGCAGCTCGGACGGCGCGACCGTGACGATGCTGCTCCCACCGCCCCGCCCCGTCTCGTCGCCCTCGACACGCTCGGCCTCGTCGGGCAGCAACGCAGCCAGCGAGTCCAGCGCCGCACTCGTCTGCGCCAGCGAGCGCATCTCGATCCAGTGACCGAGCAGCATGATCACGATCAGCAGGGCGAGTTCCCACCAGAAGTCGAGCTGGTGGTCGAGCACCCCGAGGGTGGCGCCCCACGACGAGACGAATGCGACCGTGATCGCCAGGCCGATCAGCAGCATCATTCCCGGTGCGCGGGATCGGATCTCACCGATCGCGCCGGTGAGGAACGGGCGACCGCCCCAGAAGTACATGACGGTGCCGAGCATCGGCGAGATCCATCGAGCGGCGGGGAAGTCCGGCAGGGTGTAGCCGAGGATCATCGCGAACATGCCCGAGCACGCCACCGTGGGTATCGCCAACACAAGCATGATCCAGAACAACCTGCGGAACTGCGCGACGTGATCGCCATGGCCACCGTGGCCACCTTGGCCTGCGTGGCCGCCATGGCCTGCGTGGCTCTCGTGTTCGGTGTTTGTGATGGCCATATCTGCCAGACTGTCACGGTGGCAGGCCCTGATCAGCCCGATGACTCGATACGGGGCTCCGTTCACATCTGCCTGACGGCGATCGTCGCGGGTGTGGTCATCGGCTTCGTCGGCGCGGCATTCCGCTGGTGTCTGGAGATGGCCGACGACCTGCGGATCGACCTCGTCGACTGGGCGCACAAGCTTCCCGGGCCGGGCTGGCTGGTGCCGATGGCCGCGGCCGCGGTCGGCGCCACCCTTGCCGCGCTGATCGTTCGATGGGAACCGCTGGCCGCGGGGAGCGGCATCCAACACGTCGAGGCGGTCTACCTGGGCGACGCGAGACCTCCGCTCATCCGCCTGCTTCCGGCGAAGTTCGTCGGCGGAGTGTTGAGCATCGGGTCCGGCCTCGTGTTGGGGCGCGAAGGGCCGACGGTGCACATGGGTGCGGCGCTCGGCGCGGAGGCGGCGCGTCGCACCCAGTTGCCCGATGCCGAGGTCAGGATGATGCAGACGGCACTGGGCGGCGCCGGTCTTGCGGTCGCGTTCAATGCGCCGATCGCGGGCGCACTGTTCACTCTCGAAGAGGTCACCAAGTCGTTCCGGGTCAAGACCGTGCTCGCGTCGCTGTTCGCGGCCGTCGCCGCGGTGACGTGCTCTCGGCTGGTGCTGGGTAACCATGCCGACTTCCACGTCGAACGCATCGGCCCTCCCGCGCTTGCCTGGATACCTCTCTTCGTCGTCTTCGGACTGCTGACCGGTGCCCTCGGCGTGGCCTACAACCGGTTGACGCTCTGGTTCCTCGACCACGTCGCGGCGTTTCGCCGGATACCGAGCCTGACGAAGGCCGCCATCATCGGCGCTCTCATCGGGCTGGTGATGTTCGTCTACCCCCTGGGAGTGGGCGGTGGCGACGATCTGACGCAACGGATTCTGGGCGGAGGAGACATCGCCGCGGCCGTCGTCGTCGGCATTCTCGCGGTGCGGTTCGTCGCAGGCCCCTTGTCTTACTCGGCGGCGGTCCCCGGCGGCCTGTTCGCACCGCTGCTGGCGGTCGGCGCGCTGTGGGGACTGCTGTTCACCGGAGCCTTCGACGCGTTGTGGCCGGGGAACGCAACGCAATTGGCGATACCGATGGCGCTCGTCGGAATGGCGGCGTTCTTCGGCGCCACCGTGCGTGCGCCGTTGACCGGGATGGTCATCGTCACCGAGATGACCGCCACCACCGAAGCTCTGGTGCCGATGATGGCTGCCACCGCCGCGGCGGTTCTCGCTGCGAATCTGATTGGCGCGAAACCGATCTACGACAGTCTTCGTGAACGCATGCCCGATGAGAAGTCCATCGAAGGCCGCGGTCAGTGAGCAAAGGCGTTTCGCACGAGTAAATTTCATTCCAGGCACGATTCGGCAACACCGGACTCGTTACGCTGATTTGCGTGCAAACCTCAGACCCATGACTCCACCCACCATGGCGCATCGTTTGACGGCCGAATTCGTCGGCACCTTCTGGTTGGTCCTCGGGGGGTGCGGCAGCGCGGTGTTCGCCGCTAAGTTCGCGGCGTCCGATGGCGTATCGCTTGGCATCGGATTCCTCGGTGTCGCACTGGCGTTCGGTCTGACTGTGCTCACGGGCGTTTACGCTTTCGGCACCATATCCGGCGGCCACTTCAACCCCGCCGTCACGCTGGGCGCGGCACTGGCGCGCCGCGTCGAATGGAAGGCGGTTCCCGGCTACTGGATCGTGCAGGTGATCGGCGGGCTTGTCGCGGGCCTGGTGATTCTGGTCATCGCCAAGGGAAAAGAAGGTTTCGAGGCGACAGGCAACATGGCGGCTAACGGCTACGGCGCGCACTCGCCCGGCGGCTATTCGTTACTCGCCGTCGCGCTCACCGAAATCATCCTGACGGCGGTGTTCCTTCTGGTCATCCTCGGTTCCACCGATGACAGGTGGACGGCCTCGAAAGGCTTCGCTGGCTTGTCGATCGGGCTGACCCTGACCCTGATCCACCTGATCTCGATCCCGATCTCGAACACCTCGGTCAACCCCGCGCGCTCCACCGGCGTCGCATTCTTCAACGGCGACGGCGCCCCCGCGCAGCTGTGGATCTTCTGGCTCGCACCACTGATCGGCGCGGCAATCGCCGGCCTCGCGTATCCCTACCTGTTCGGTGGCAGCGAAGAACTCGCCGACCAGCCGGTGCGCGACGACGCTCTGGAGGACTCCGGTACTACTTGACCGGCGCCTTCTTCTTGGCACGGCTCGCGGCGGCCTTCTCCGACTTGGCACCCTCATTGGCCAGTTGACCGCCCGAGTTCTCGAGGTGCGCGCGGACGAACCACTGGAACTTCTCGAGCTCCGTCGAATGCCCGATGAGCATGTCCTCGGTGATCGGGTCGAGGTCCCCCACGCGCTCGATGCTCTTGCGGGTGTCCTCGATGACACCGGTGTAGACGAGGTCAAGCGCGGCAAGATGTGCCTGCACGGTGTCACGCTCGACCGAGTAGTCGTCCCAGGTGCGGTCGTTGATGATCGCGCCAGGCGTGCCGAGCGGAGACTTGCCAAGGGTCGCGATCCGCTCCGCGACTTCGTCGGCGTAGCCACGGACCAGCTCGACCTGGGGGTCGATCATCTCGTGCACGCCGATGAAATTGGGGCCGACCACGTTCCAGTGAACGTGCTTCAACGTGAGATGCAGGTCGTTGTACCGGCTCAGCGCCTTCTGCAGTAGGTCGGCTACCTCTGCGCCTTCCTTGTTGGACATGCCGGGCACTGTGAACTGAGTCATCAAAAAGCTCCTTCGATTTCGCGTCGTCAGAAGACCTACCCGTGACGCACACGGGTTAATCACCGCCTCAGATCACACGCAGGTTCGGGATGGCCTGGCGAGCTCCGAAGCGCGGGTTGCGGGCAAGCCCGCTGACTTCGAGGAGTCGCACCGCGCGATGCCGGTGCGGGCGCAGCGGCGCGAGGAGTTCGACCATGGCGTCGTCGTCGATGCGGTGGCCGAGCAGGGTGCTGCCGACCACGTTCGCGAGGTGATAGTCGCCGATCGAGAGGGCGTCGGCGTCACCGAACGCGCGCTGCGCCGTTTCGGCGGCCGTCCATATGCCGACGCCGGGCAGCGAGGTCAGCGCCTGCCTGGCTTCCTCGGCGGGCCTGCTGGCCTGCCGCTCCAGCGAGTCGGCGCGCTGCGCACACCCCACGACCGTGCGGGCGCGACCCGGATCGACGTTGGCGAGGTGGAACTCCCACGACGGGATGCGGCGCCAAACGTCGGCCGTCGGAGGAACACGCATTCGGGTGGGCGCGGGACCGGGCGCGGGCAACCCGAACTTGGTGACGAGGATCCGCCACGCCCGGAAGGCGTCCTTGCCTGCCACCCGTTGCTCGATGACGGCGGGAATCAGCGATTCCAGCACCCGCCCGGTGCGGCCCAGCCGCAGATGGGGCACCCGCCGATACGCCTCTGCGATGGTCGGCTCCTCGGGCGCGAACCCGCTCGCGTCGTCGTCAGCGCCCATCAGAGCCGGAAAGCCATCGGCGAATTCCTTTGCGCCGCTTCCCCATACCTCACAGTCGATGGTATGCGCGCCGGACCGGACGATCCGCGCCGTCACCGGTCCGGTGCGCATGAGGCTCGTTCGCCAGATGGCGCCGTCGGCGGCGACCAGGTAGCAGGGATCACCGCCTCCGCGGCGCAACGGCGACAGCGTGAACGCGGGACTCACCGGTCCCGCGAACTCCACGCTGGTTTCCACGGCTTTCTCAGACATTGATGACGTAATAGTGACATCAACTCCGGTTCAGCCGCCTCGACTGGGGGTATGGCCAAAACGCAAATAGGCTGACGCTATTCCGCCGGTGGGTAAAGAGAAGGGGTTCAGCGTGCGCGTCGACGGACGGCTGTTTGCGCCCGCGCTGCACCCTGCCCCTGCGGTGACCGCTCACGACGGCCAATTCGAGATCTGGCGGAGCAACGTCCGCAAAGCGGTTCTCGACTCCGTCGATGAGTTCGTCGCCGAACGTTGCGCGGTCGACCTGCGAGGCGCGGGAGTCGACGTGGCCGCCGATGTGCTTGTCGCATTCGTCGGCGGCGGCAAGTGTCTGCGCTCGACGTTCATGTTCCTCGGGTGGCTGTGCGGCTCCGACGCTTCGCACGCTGCCCTGCACGCGTCCGCCAGCCTGGAATTGCTTCACGCGTTCGCGCTGCTACAGGACGATGTGATGGACGGCTCGCCGCTGCGCCGCGGCAGGCCGGCGGCCCACGTCCAGTTCGCCGACTGGCACCGTGACCGGGGGCTGTCAGGTTCGGCCGACCGGTTCGGTGAGTCCGCTGCCGTCCTGCTCGGCGACCTGTGCCTGGTCTGGGCCGAGCAGATGCTGCGGAACAGCGGCCTCGGCCAGGACGCGCTGAGCAGGGGGTGGCCCCGATATGACGCGATGCGCAGTGAATTGGCGGTCGGTCAATTTGCCGACCTGGTGAACGATGTCGGCGGTGTGCCTACCCTGGATGAGGTGTTGGAGGTCGCGCGACGCAAGTCGGGCAATTACACGGTGCGCCGGCCCCTGGAGATCGGCGCAGCGATGGCAGGCTGCGGCCATCTTCTGCTCACTCAGCTCGGCGCCTACGGAGACGCGGTGGGCGAAGCCTTCCAGATGCGCGACGACCTGCTCGGCATCTTCGGCTCATCGGAGCTCACCGGTAAGCCCGTCGGCGCCGATCTCGCCGAGCGCAAGGCGACCAGCGTCGTCGTCGCTGCCCATCACATGGCCGACCCGTCCCTGCGTCGTCAGCTGGCCGAGCTGATGAGCACCGCTGACCTCGACGAGGCGGACGTCGACCGGTGGCGCTCGCTGATCGCCGCGACCGGAGCTGTGCATCAGATCGAGGAGATGATCGCCGACCGGCTGCGCCGCGCATCGGAGTGGGTCGACCAGAGCCGACTCGACCAGGCGGTGCGCTCGGCGCTGCTCAGCATGGCGTCGGCGTGCACGCAGCGGGCGGCATGATGCGGTCCGTCAGCGGCAGAACCGACCACGTCGTCGTCGTCGGCGCGGGCCTTTCGGGTCTCGCAGCCGCGCTGCACCTGGCCGGGCGCGGCCGCACGGTGACCGTCGTCGAGCGCGGAGACGTTCCCGGCGGACGTGTCGGCAGACTCGACATCAACGGCTACCGCCTTGACACCGGGCCGACGGTGCTCACCATGCCGGATCTGATCGATGAGGCCTTCGCCGCGGTTGGCGAATCCACCGCCGACCACCTCGTCCTGGATGCGGTCGACCCCGCCTACCGCGCACTGTTCTCCGACGGCAGCTCCTTGGATGTGCACAGCGATCGGGACGCGATGGCCGCCGAGGTCGAACGGCTGGCCGGGCCGCAGCAGGCGCAGGGCTATCTGGCTCTGCGCGATTGGCTGAGGCGGTTGTACGAAGTCGAATTCGACGGATTCATCGCGTCGAACTTCGATTCCCCGCTGTCGTTGTTGACCCCTTCACTCGCCAGGCTCACCGCGCTCGGCGGCTTCCGCCGGTGGGACCGGGCGGTGAAGCGGTTCATCTCCGACCCGCGGCTGCACCGCATCTTCACCTTCCAGGCGTTGTATGCCGGCGTCCCGCCCCATCGCGCGCTCGCCGTCTACGCCGTCATCGCGTACATGGACACCATCGCGGGCGTGTACTTCCCGCGCGGCGGGATGCGGGCGCTGCCCGACGGGCTGGCCGCCGCCGCCGCGAATGCCGGTGTCGAATTCCGCTACGGCGCAACCGTGACGGGACTGGATCGGCGCGACGATCGCGTCACCGCAGTGCTCACCGACACCGACGAGCGCATCGAGGCTGACGCCGTCGTGCTCACCACCGAGTTGCCCGATACCTACCGACTTCTCGGTCGCACCCCCCGCAGGCTGGTACCGCTGCGGCCGGCGCCGTCCGCCGTCGTCGCCCACATCGGATGCCGATCGCCAGAGCACGAACTGCCGCATCACCACATCCTTTTCGGCGAGACGTGGGAGCAGACGTTCCGCGAGATCATCGACGACGGAGTCGTGATGAGCGACCCGTCGCTGCTGGTGACCAGGCCGACGGCGGGTGATCGCACCCTCGCGCCTGCTGGGCGGGACCTGCTCTATGTACTGGCTCCCGCGCCCAATCTGGCTCGCGGCACCGTCGACTGGGATGCCGTCGGCGCTTCCTACGCCGACGGCATGATGGCGGCTGTCGCCGACCGGCTGCCGGAGTTCGGCGACGACGCCGAACTGCTTCATGTCGTCAACCCCGCGGACTGGGCCAGGCAGGGCATGGTTGCGGGCACACCGTTCGCGTTCGCCCACACCTTCGGCCAGACCGGCCCGTTCCGCCCCGCCAACACCGTTCGCGGTATCGACAACGTGGTGCTGGCCGGTTCGTCGACGGTGCCGGGGGTGGGTGTGCCGACCGCGTTGTTGTCGGGGCGGCTCGCGGCCGACCGCGTCACGGGCGCCGTCGCCAGGCGCGTCGCCACACGAATCGGGGGTGGCCAGACATGATTCGCTCCGAACTCGACGCCGCGGGCGTGCGTGACCCCGCGCTGCGCCAGGCCTACGAACAGTGCAGGCTGCTGAACGCCGAACACGGTAAGACCTTCTTCCTCGCCACCCGGCTGTTGGCGCCGGAACAACGCCCCGCGGTGCACGCGCTATACGGATTCGCCCGCCGCGCAGACGACATCCTCGACGACCTGGACGACAGTGCCAGCACGACCGAACGCGCCGAGCGACTGCAACTACTAGCCACCCAGTTGTTCAATCAGCTTGTCCAAGAGCAGGATTCCGGTGACGACCCCACCCTTCGGGCAGTCGTGCACACCGCGCGCCGCTACAACATTCCCTGGGAGATGTTCGACGACTTCCTCGCAGCGATGCGGATGGATCTGACGGTTACCGACTACCCGGACCGTAAATCGCTGGAACGCTACATGCACGGGTCGGCTGAGGTGATCGGGCTGCAGATGCTGCCGGTGCTCGGCACCGTCGTCCCGCGTGAGGAGGCCGCACCGTATGCCGCCGCACTCGGAAAAGCCTTCCAGCTGACCAACTTCCTGCGCGACGTTGGCGAGGATCTGCAGCGCGGACGGGTGTATCTGCCCGCAGACGAGCTGGCCGCCCACCGAGTCGATCGCGACATGCTGACGTGGTGTCACGCGAACAGACGCACCGACGCCAGGGTGCGTCGCGCGCTGACCGAACAACACGCCGCTACCCGCCGCGTTTACGAAACAGCCCGCAAGGGGATCGCCATGCTCGATCAGCGGTCGCAGCCGTGCGTTGCGGCCGCGTACACGCTGTACTCGGAGATCCTGGACCGCATCGAGAACATCGACTTCGCGATCTTCAGCCAGCGCGCGACCGTCGGCACCGGGAGGCGGTTGCAGGTCGCGGGCCGCGGCCTGGTCAGGGCCTGGCGCGCACGGTTGATGCACGTTAGGTAAGAACGAGTCATGGACCGCTGGCAGTATCTGATCGTCTTGGGCGCCTGCCTGCTGGTCACCGCCCCGCTGGAGATATTCGGCGACGGCGTCTACCGGCAGGCGCGCCGGGCGGCGTTCGCGATATTGCCCGTTGCCGCGGTCTTCGTGGTGTGGGATGCGGTGGCGATAGCCGCGCAGATATGGACGTACAACCCGAAGTACGTCACCGGGGTCCATCTACCCGCCGACATCCCGCTCGAGGAGTTGCTGTTCTTCATCGTGATCCCGTTGTGCGGCCTGTTCACCTACAACGCGGTCGACACCATCCTGACCTACCTGCGAAAGAGATTCGGCGCGCGTTCGGAGCAGTCGACATGACGGGGCTGGGCTACACGCTGCCCGCCGTGCTTGCGGTCATCGCGGTGTGCGCGTTGGAGTTCGGCCTGTTACGCACCGGCCTGTTCCGCAGACCCGCGTACTGGATCTCGATGGTCATCGTGTTCGCGTTCATGATCCCGGTCGACGGCTGGCTGACAAAGCTGTCGGCACCCATCGTCATCTACGACGAGAGCCATACCAGCGGCGTCAGGTTTCCCTTCGACATCCCCGTCGAGGACTTCCTGTTCGGTTTCGCGCTGGTGACCGCTGTGCTGCTGCTGTGGGAACGCCAGCGGCTGCGCGGCCTGAAGACGAAGGATGCGGTATGACCGACAGTAAATCCGGGGTACCCGCCGCATTCGACGCGGGCGCTTCGGCCTACGACGGCCTGGTGGACGCCAACCCCGGCTACCACCGGCACCTCCGGATGTCAGCCTCGCGCATGCGCCTTGCCAACGGCGGGAATGGATTACGACTGCTCGACGCGGGCTGCGGCACCGGCGCGTCAACCGCAGCACTGCTGTCGGTGGCGCCGCAGGCCGAGATCGTCGCCGTCGACGCGTCGTCGGGCATGTTGGCCGAGGCCGCCGCCAAACGCTGGCCCACGACGGTCCGGTTCGTACACAGCCGCATCGAGGATCTCGCCGACGTGGGTGTCCAAGGCCCGTTCGACGGCATCTTCGCCGCCTACCTGCTGCGCAATCTGGATGACCCCGACGCCCAGTTGACCGAGTTCCGCACGCTGTTGAAGCCGGGGGCAACACTGGCGGTGCACGAGTACTCGGTCCGCGACTCACGCATCGCAACCGCAATGTGGAACGCGGTGTGCGCGACGATCATCATCCCGATGGGCAAACTGCGCAGCGGCGACGCCGGCCTGTACCGCTACCTTCGGCGCAGCGTGAACGAGTTCGATGGAGCAGAGGCGTTCCGAAACCGTCTGCGGTCCAACGGCTTCGTCAATGCGCGCAGCGAGACGGTGCCGGGTTGGCAGCGCAACGTCGTACACACCTTCCTCGCGGAAGCCCCGCAGTGACCGATCCGCGTCGCGCCAGCCACCCGGCATCACCTGGCCTACCCGACGCCGGTGGGTTGACGACCACTCCACGAGTCGTCGTGGTGGGTGGCGGCATTGCGGGCCTTGCCGCGGCGACCGGGTTGGTCGAACGGGGGGTGAACGTCGACGTCATCGAGCGGGAGACCTACCTGGGTGGTCGGGTCGGCGGCTGGACCGAACGGGCCGACGACGGCACCGAACTGCCGATGAACCGCGGCTTCCACGCATTCTTCCGCCAGTACTACAACCTGCGGGACATGTTTCGGCGCATCGATCCCGGGTTGGCCATGCTGACCGCCGTCGAGGACTACCCACTGGTCGACGGGCAGGGTAGACGCGATACGTTCCGCGGCCTGCCGCAGACCCCACCGCTGAACGCGCTGATGTTCGCGCTGCGCAGCCCCACGTTCCGGCTGCGGGATATGGTCCGGCTCAATGCGCGCGCGGCAGCACCGCTGGCCGCTGTCTCGGTGCCCGACATCTACGAGCGCTTGGACCACCTCGACGCCGACAGATTCCTGCGTGACATCAACTTTCCCTCGGCTGCAAGACATCTGGCGTTCGAGGTTTTTTCGCGAAGCTTCTTCGCCGAACCCGGCAGGCTGTCGGCGGCCGAACTGGCCACCATGTTCCACATCTACTTCCTCGGCTCGAGCGAGGGCCTGATCTTCGACGTGGCGAACGCCAACTTCGACGTCGCACTGTGGAATCCGTTGCGCCAATACCTGGAGTCGCGCGGCGCGACGTTCCACACCGGCGTATCCGTCACAGGGCTGGACGTAGAACCGCGGCTTCGGGTGCGCACAGATTCCGACATCGACTTCGACTGCGACGGCGTGGTGCTGGCCGTCGATGTGGCGGGCCTGCAACACATCGTCGACGGCTCACCGGCGCTCGGCGACGACGGCTGGCGGGGACGGGTGGCCGCGATGGGCACCGCGCCGCCCTTCGTGGTGCAGCGGCTGTGGCTTGACGCGCCCGTGTTCTCAGACCGTGCGCCGTTCCTCGGGACGGGCGGGCGTCCTCCGCTGGACAATGTCAGTGTGCTCGAGCGGTACGAACGAGAAGCGGCGGACTGGTGCACGCGCACCGG
The DNA here is from genome assembly GCA_963756865.1 of uncultured Actinomycetota bacterium. GTDB lineage: Bacteria > Actinomycetota > Actinomycetes > Mycobacteriales > Mycobacteriaceae > Mycobacterium. Next base: position 20,607 of record CAVWPQ010000004.1, read on the forward strand.
CGGATCGGTCGTCGAACTGCACTCGTACGCCGTCACCGGGCCGCGCGACGACCTCGGCGAACGCATGCTCGCCCGGCTGTATGAGCTCTACCCGGAAGTCCGGCGCGCCAAGGTAATCCACGAACGCACACTGACCCGCAGCGACTGCCCCCGCTTCGCGCCGGGCGACCACGCCACGCGGCCGATGGTCGCCACCCCGCATCCCGCCGTGATGCTGGCCGGTGACGGTATCCGTATCGACCTGCCCGTCGCTCTTATGGAGCGCGCGGCGACCACGGGCTGGTCGGCTGCCAACGGGCTGCTCGCACACTACGGACTGGCCGGGCATCAGCTGCACACGGTGCCGGTCCAGGGTCGGTCGAGTGCACTGCGGCGACTCGCTGCGCGCGAACGCCAGGCGGTGCGATGAGCAGGCTCTCCGGACTCAAGTCGGTGTGGACGAAAGCCTCGAAGGCGTCGCCCTTCACCGTGCTTCCACGCGAACAGTGGGCGAGCCAGCGGCCCACCTACAAGGACGCCGAGCCCGCGATCATCGATGCAGCGCTGCAACGTTCGCAGCGCAGGCCGAGCGGTAACTGGTACGCGTTCGCCGCCAGCGAGGACATCAAGAATCGTCCCTTCGGCACGTCTGTCGGCGGCGTGGAGATCGTCGCGTGGCGCGATGTCGACGCGACCCTGCATGTGGGACCGGCGACGTGCCCGCATCTCGGCGCCGACCTGGCGACAGGCACGGTGGACTGCGGCGCGCTGATCTGCCCATGGCACGGGCTGAGGCTGGAGGGCGGTCGCGAGTTCGGCTGGAAACCGTATCCGGCGTACGACGACGGGGTGCTGGTATGGGTCCGGCTCGACCGCATCGGCGGCGAGGTGCCGACCGACGCACCGGTGGTTCCTGCCAGGCCGCAGGGCGCGACGATGCATGCGGTGACCCGCCTGGTCGGAACCTGCGAGCCGACCGACATCATCGCCAACCGGCTCGACCCGTGGCACGGCGCCTGGTATCACCCGTACTCGTTCGCCCACCTCGACGTGTTGTCCGCTCCGCCCACCGACGCCGACCTACCCGAGGATCAGGACCGCTTCCTGGTACCGGTGACGTTCCACATCGGCCGGTTCGGCGTCCCGGTCGTCGCCGAGTTCGCAGCCCCTGAGCCGCGCACCATCGTGATGCGCATCGTCGACGGTGAGGGCGCGGGCAGTGTCGTCGAATCACACGCAACGCCGGTCGGGCCCGGACCCGACGGGCTGCCGCGCAGCGCGGTGATCGAGGCCGTCATCGCGTATTCCGACCGCCCCGGCTTCGCGCATGCGCTGCACGGGCGACCGCTGATCGCGCCGATGATGCGCTACGCCGCTGCCAAGCTGTGGCGCGACGACCTGGCATACGCCGAGCGGCGCTACCGGGTGCGCACGCGCTAGGCGCTGCCCGCTGTTTGAATCAGGCGGCTTGGTTGTCGGGTGGTTCGGGTCCGCCGGGTGTTTGGGTGGGGTCGGTAGATCCCGGGTTGGTGTCGTTGTCGTTGTGCCGCTTGGGGTTTTGCGGTGTCGGTTCGGGTGCTGCCTGGTCGTCTGGGTGGTTGTAGGAGTGCTTCGGGGCGGTGGTAGTAGTTGGTTCGGGTTTGGCCGTGGTCGAGGGCGGGTGGGGGTGTCCATTCGCATTCGCCGTGGGTGTTGATGGCGGTGTGCCAGCCGTCGTCGTCGACGTCGCGGTTGTCGGGTCCACACGCCAGGGTCATGTCGTCGACGTTGGTGTTGCCGCCCTTTTTCCAGTCTTTGGTGGCGTGGTGGGCTTGGCAGCCGTAGGCGCCGACGGTGCAGCAGGGTTTGGTGCAGCCGCCGTCGCGGGCGATCAGCATGATCCGCTGGGCGGGTGAGGCGACCCGGCGGGCGCGGTACAACGCCAACGCGTGCCCGGTGGCCTTGTCGAAGATGGCGAGGTGGTGGTGGGCGTGGGCGCCCATCCGGATGACGTCGGCGATCGGGATTTTGGTGCCGCCGCCGGTGACCCCGACCCCGGCGCGGCTTTCCAGGTCCTGCAGGGTGGTGCGGATGATCACCGACACCGGGAGCCCGTTGAGGTGGCCGAGTTCCCCGCTCATCAACGCGATGCGCCCGATGACGAGCATCGCGTCGTGCTGGCGTTGGGCCAGGGTGCGGGTGTCGTTGTCGATCTGGGCTTGGCTGGGGGTGCCCGAGGTGCAGGGCTCGTCGTCGGCGGGGTTGCACATGCCGGGGGCGGCGTATTTGGCGAAGATCACTTCCCACACCGCCCAGGTGTCGGGGGTGAAGTTCGCCGTCGCCGCGGTCATCGCGTCGCGGCCCTGGGCTTTGGCGGTGAACCCGCGCTTGCGTTCCCGTTCGGTGTCGTCGGGTTCGGGGCCGTCCTGATCGAGCAGGAACAGCCGCAGGTCGGCGGTCTCCCGCAACTCTTTGGGGCCGACGCCGACCGCGACGCGCACCAAATCCACCTCGAACTGCGACCGGGTGAGGGTGTCCACCCAGGACGGCAGGCGTTTGAGGGCGTCGCGGATGACGCTGATGTGTTCGCCGGTGATCAACCCCGCCGACTGGGCGGCGGCCACCGCGGGCAGCACCGGGGCCAGCGGCTGCCCGGTCAGGGTGGTGCGGGCGGCGAGGTCGGCGGCCTCGCCCAGCCGCCGCGACGCGTCGCCGGTGGACAGCCGCCAGCGGATCCGCAGCACCTGGTTCCAGGTTTTGGCGCCCATCTCCCGCGGGGTGGTCTCGGCCTGCAACCGGGCCAACAGCCGATGGGTTTGGGTCGGCATCCGACACATCAGTGTTTCGTAGTCATCGAGCACCGACACCACCTCGGCGCGGGTCAACGCATCGAAGTCGCAGGCGGCGACAGCGTCATAGGCCGCGGCAAGGTTCGCCACCGCCTCCCGCACCACAACCACCGACATGACTCGAACATACATTCGAACACCGACAAGCGGGTGGCCGTGACTACGCCGGACCTAGGATGCGACGACGACTTCGGCCTTATCCGGATAGAACGCGACGTGGCCTGCGATTTCGGCAACCGCGGGGTAGGGCTGCTCGTAGGTCCAGATCACGTCCTCGGCGATGTCACCGGATGCAGTCGTCGCAACATGAAAGTAGCTGGCGTCGCCCTTGTACGGGCAGTACGTGGTGGTGTCGCTCGGCTTCAGCACGTTCTGTGCGACGTCGCGCATCGGGATGTACTGGACCGCGGGATAGGTCGACTCCTGCAGCGTCAGCGCGTTGTCGCTATCGGCGACGACCTCGCCGTTCACCAGCACCGTGACGTGCTTGCCTGTGGGTTCGACGGTGATCGGGTGGTCGGCGGAGGGCTCGCGTACCGGTTTGTCGGTCATAGTTGACCCAACACGGCGATCACGACACGTGTTCCGCGTGCGCCGATACGATTCGCCCATGACTGATCGCGGACCCGTATCTGCCCAGGCGGATGTCACCATCAACGCAAATCCCGCCGAGGTGTATGGCCTCATCACGAACCTGAACACGCTGGCGTCGCTGGCCGAAGAGACCGCCGTGATGAGTTGGCGCAAGGGTGACAGCGCAACGCCTGGCGCGGTGTTCAAGGGCACCAACCGCAACGGGTTCCGGCGGTGGACCACCACATGCACGGTCACCGACGCCGACCCGGGCCGCGCGTTCGCGTTCGACGTCAGCTATCTCGGGGTGCCGGTCGCGCACTGGCGGTATGACATCTCCCCGTGTGAAGGCGGCTGCCGCGTCACCGAGGGCACCTGGGACCGCAGGCCGGGCTGGTTCGTGAAGCCGGGTGGGCTTGCCACGGGTGTGATGGACCGCAACAGCGCCAACGGCGATCACATCAAGGCGACACTGAAACGCCTCAAGGAGAAGGCGGAGAGCTAAGGCCGACCCGCCACCTTGTCGGCGACCACGGCGATCGGCGAGGTCTTGGATCGGCCGCGGCCCTCGTGCCAGTCGGCAAGCTTGTAGGCCATGTACATGGTTCGCACGCCGAGCCAGCGAAGCGGCTCCGGTTCCCAGTTCGGCGATTCGTGTCCTACCCACGGCAGCTCGGTCAGCGGGCTCTGTTGTCCGACAACGAGATCGGCCAGGGTGCGGCCCGCGAGGTTCGTCGCGGTGACACCGTGGCCCACGTATCCGCCCGCCCACCCCATGCCAGTGGCCTTGTCGAGCGCGACGCCCGCCGACCAGTCCCGCGGCACCGCGAGCACGCCGCACCAGCCGTGGGCGATCGGCACCTTGTCGACCTGGGGCAGCACCGAGCGCAGCACCCCGGTCAGATACGTGATCGTCCGTTCGGGCACCCGGCCGTCGACGTCGGTGCGCGATGCGTAGCGGTACGGCACGCTCCGACCGCCGATCGCGATCCGGTTGTCGAAGGTGCGCTGGGCGTAGAAGAACCCGTGCGCGGCGTTGCCGACGGTCTCGCGCCCCCGCCAGCCGATGCTGTCCCACAGCTCGTCGGGGATCGGCTCGGTGGCGATCATCGAGCTGTTCATCGGCAGCCACCGGCGGCGCAGGCCCGGCAGCCGTGCGGTGAAGCCCTCGGTGGCGCGCAGCACGATCGGTGCGGTGACGGTGCCGTGCGGGGTGGTCACCCTGCCCGCATCGATCGCGGTTGCGGGTGACTGCTCGTAGATGTCGACGCCCAACCGCTCGACGGTGTCGGCCAGTCCGCGTGCCAGCTGTGCGGGCTGAATGCGGGCGCAGTGCGGGTTGTGGTAGGCCGCCACCATGCCGTCGAATCGGATCCGTTCGGCGGCTTCGGCTTTCGTCAACACGGCAATGCCGTCGACCTTCCAGCTGAGCTCTTCTTCGGCCTCCGCGGCCAGCCGTGCCGCCTGTGCCTGGTTGCGTGCGATCTGCAGCGTGCCACCCTTGACGATGCCCGCGTCGATGCCCTCGCGCGCCGCCACCTCGATCACCTCGTCGACGGACTCGTTCAGCGCCCGCTGCCAGGCCACCACGCTCTCGCGGCCGTACTGCTGCGCCATCCTGTTGCGGTCGCCGGGCACCAGCCCTGACAGCCAACCGCCGTTGCGGCCTGACGCGCCGAACCCCGCGAACCGGGCTTCCAGCACAGCGATGCGCAACGACGGGTCGGCGCGCTTGAGGTAGTACGCCGTCCACAGCCCGGTGTAGCCGGCGCCGACGATGCAGACGTCGGCGTCGCGGTCACCCGGAAGGGAACCCCGGTAGGCGGGTAGGTCGTCGTACCAGTTGGAAATGCGGCCGTTGACGGGAGCGGTGGACACCGGCTGATTGTGCCACCCGTCGTTACAACGAGAGGACATGCCATGTGCTGGCAATGTGAGACCCGCGATGACGACATCGCAGAACATCTCGACGAGATCCGCGACGCTGTGCGCCAGCACGGTTGGGTGATCAAATGCGTCGATCACGGCAAGCGTCCCTACGCATATACAGCCGGGTTGCATCAGTTCGGATTACCTGAGCTCATCGCTACCGGTGTGACGACGGAAAGAGGACTGGTCCTGCTGGGCCATTTCGCCGAAGAGGCGATGGCCAGGGGACCGTTCAGACCGGGGACCCGCCTCGATTTCTTGGGCATAGCGGCGATAGAGGTTGTGAAGGTGGACCAGCCCGACGTCCACCTTGGCCTGGGAGTTGCCCTGTACGGGAACGCTATCCGCGCTGTCCAGCTGGTGTGGACCGACATGTCGGGCTACTGGCCATGGGAATCTGCGTTCGACGATGAGGCGCAGCCGGTACTGGGCGTGCGCGCTCAGGCGGCTTAGTCGGTGGATCAGGTCTGATGTCGGTGCATGAGCGCATGGTGTGGGCAAGTACGACGAAAGGACATGCCATGTGCTGGCAATGCGACCACCCCGAAGCGACGACCGCTGACTACCTCGAGGAGTTACGGAGGGCGATCACCAAACACGAGTGGGTCGTGCAATACGTCGAGGACGAGCGAAGACCGTTCGCCTACACGATCGGTCTTCACAAGCGGGGCTTCGTTGAGTACCTGGTGACCGGCGTATCACCCGAGCGTGCGATGCAACTGCTGAACTCGGTCGCCAATTACGCCATTCGCAAGGTACAGCCCAAGCCGGGCGACACCATGAACATCGCCGGAGAAGTGGACCTCGAGTTCGTCGATGTCGAACAACCGGACGCGCATCTGGTACACGCGGTCAATCTGTACGGACCAGCCGTGCGTGCGCTACAGCTCGTCTGGCGTGACCAGCGCGGCCACTCCCCGTGGTGTCCCGACTTCGACGAGGGCCGTGGCACCCAGCCGGTGCTCGGAAAGCGAGGTCATCAGAAGGCGTAGCGGTGGTACTGCGCCATGTAGCGCAGCGTCTTCGACAGCGACATCACCCTGGCCATCACCCGAAACGGCAGGGACACCTCGGCGAATGTGGGTGAGTCGAACGGCGACACCCAAGCCAGCAACCGCAGGCCGGGTACCGCCCCGAGGATGTCGTCTGGACCGTCGATACCCCAGTAGAGCGTCGCCCCCGATCGCCTCACCACGGCATTGCTCCACTGTGTCTTGATCCCGAACCGGCTGAAGGCGTCGAACTGTAATTCGCCGGACGGCGCGTGGTCGACGATCCTGCGCAGCAATGCGACCCCGTCCGCCTCGGTGAGGTACATGGTCAGCCCCTCGCCGATCATCAGCGTTGCCCGGTCCGCGGGGATATCGGCGAGCCAGGCCGGCTCGGTGACGGAGGCCGCCACGATGTGACAGTGCTCCCTCGCCGGAAACAGCTGCCGACGCAGTTCGGCGACCTCGGGGTAGTCGACGTCGTACCACTCGACACCAGGACCCGGATCCATTCGGTAGTACCGGCTGTCCAGGCCGCAGCCGAGGTGCAGCACGGTCGCTTCCGGATGCACAGCCAGGAACTGGCGCGCCCAGTTGTCGAAGTGGGCCGATCGGGTGGTGACCGCCGGGGAGTTGCGCGCCGTGATGGTCGTCTTCGACCAGTCGTAGTCGATACGGTTGACGATGTCTGCGGCCCACTGGTCGCCGAGGATGGGGTTCTCGAGGTCGGCATCCAACGCCTTCGCATAGAACGTCGCCAACATCGTCTGCGGCGCCCCTGACAGGTCGACGTGAAGTTTCTCCGTCACGTCAGCCCACGTTAGTCGCGGCTGGCCTGCTTGCTCTTACGCTTCGCGTCGCGAAGGCTCACCCAGAACCGGGCGGCCTCGCGGATCGAATCCTCCACCGGCTTTGGCTCCCAACCCAATTCGCGCCGCGCCTTCGAGCAGTCGACCGGCGCCTCCGCCCGCATCAGCCGCAGAGACGCCAGCGAGAGCTGCTCGTCGGTTCCCCGTAGCCGCGCCTTCGCCGTGCCCATCGCCGCCAGCGCGTAGGACATCGCCAACGGAATGGCCTTGCCCGGCGGCGCCACCCCGGCCGCCTCCGCCGCGATGTGGGCCACCTCGGTGTTGGTGATCATCTTCTCCGAGATGAGGTATCGCTCACCGGGGTTTCCCTTTTCGGCGGCCAGGATGAGTGCGCGGGCGGCGTCGGTCACACCGACCGCCTCCAACTCGATGCCCTTCATCACGAACGGCAGCTTGCCGAACGCAGCGCCCGCGATGATGGCGCCGTGCGGTGTGCGGCCCCAGTCGCGGCCGCCGTAGGTGGTGGACACGCACATCGCGATCGCGGGCAGACCCTGCTCGCGGGCATAGCGCAACACGAGTTCCTCGGCCTGGACCCTGGACCGGACGTAGGGCGTCAGGCGGTGGTCGACGATGGCGTCGTCTTCGGTGGCGACGCGCCCGCGCTTGCGGCCGACCGTCACATAGCTGCTGGTGAAGACGAAGCGTCGCAGCCCGGCATCTTTGGCGACTTCCAGCACGTTACGGGTGCCGTCGACGTTGGTGTGGAACAGCGGCGCCGGGTCCCTGAGCCAGCCGCGGGTGTCGACGACGCAGTAGTAGACGACGTCGCAGCCTGCCATCGCCTCACGCAATACGTCGTTGTCCCAGATGTCGCCGACGAACCGCGTGGTCTTCAGGTCGTCGATGCCGATCGTGTTGGCGCCCTCGCGCACCATCACCGCGACGTCCTCACCGTCGTTGACCAGTTGGCGCGTGACGTGGCTGCCGAGATAACCGTTGGCGCCGATGACGAGAACGCTCATCGCGCGAACTGCTTCATCCAGGCCGCTGCCTCATCGGGCAACGTGCCGCACTCGGTTGCCTTGCGGCACCACTTCACCGTCGCGGAGACGAACCGCAGCGGGTTGTAGACGTCTTCCTGCCTGCACCACTGGCCATCGCCCGCATAGGTGAGGATCGAGATGTTGGTCGCGCTGATGATCGTGCCGTCACCGGGATCGCGCATCGGGTTGTCGAGCTCGCAGATGATCCGGCCGGTCGGCTCGTCGATGACCGACCAGAGCGACGGGAAGTGCGTCATGTGGCTGCCTGGAAAGGTCTCCATCGTCTTCCAGATCCACTCGCGGACTTCTTCACGGCCTCGCATGGTGCCGGCTGCGTGCTCGACGTAGACGATGTCGCGGCTGTACTGCGCGACCCACGGATCCCAGTCCCGGGTCTGCGCGGCCCGATCCACCGTCGCCTCGAAATTCGCGAATGCCTCTGCCAGCTCGTCGCGCGTGAACACCTTGCTCGCCACGGGACAAACTAGAACACGTTCTAGGTGTATTTGTCGAGCGTGCTCACGAAGCGCTGAGGACATGCCGGTCCCCCAGCGGCGCCTGCAACGGCACGTCCAGCGTGCCGAACAGCGCGATCATGATGCATGCCCGGTTCACGGCCTCGGGCAGCGTCCCACCCTGCAGGTCGACGGTGACAGTATCGGGGGTTTCTTCGACCGTGGCGTGCACGCCGTAGCAGGTGTCGGTGCCCGTTGTGAAGTTCACCGCGACCGCGTTGGCGTCGGCCGTGCGACTCCATGACTCGACCCGCATCGGGTGCGGGTCGATGATCGCCGGGTTGTCGGTGAACACAACGCCGCCCGGCGGCACCTCGGGCGGCGCGAACGGCTCCGCCAGCGCAGCGGGGCTGTTGATCGCCGCCACGATAAGGCCGACCGAAACCACCCAAGCCGCCGCCACCGCTGTTCGCATGTGTCCACCGTAACGCTGCTGACCTGGATTAACCGCCCGCCATATACCGTTATAGCTACGCCATGAAAAGCAACTATCACAAGAATCCCGAAGCGGTCGGTGCGCTGTCACCGGAGCAATATCACGTCACGCAGAAGAACGGCACCGAGCGGCCGTTCACCGGCGAGTACTGGGACAACCACGAGCCGGGCATCTACGTCGACGTCGTGTCCGGCGAACCGCTGTTCGCGTCGACCGACAAATTCGAGAGCGGCAGCGGCTGGCCCAGCTTCACTCGGCCCATCCGTGAGCCGAATGGCGCTGACAACGTGCTGGAGAAACGCGACTTCTCGCATCTGATGCTGCGCACCGAGGTGCGCTCGGCGCACGGCGACAGCCACCTCGGGCACGTCTTCACCGACGGCCCGAAGGCCGAAGGCGGGCTGCGGTACTGCATCAACTCCGCCGCCCTGCGGTTCATTCACCTCGACGACCTCGAGGCAGAGGGATACGGCGAGTACCGAAAGCTCTTTTCGAATCAGGAGGCACAGGCATGAGCGAATTCAAGAAGGCGATCCTTGCGGGCGGCTGCTTCTGGGGCATGCAGGACCTGATCCGCAAGCAGCCCGGCGTCGTCTCGACCCGGGTCGGCTACACCGGTGGCGAGAACGCGAACGCCACCTACCGGAACCATCCCGGGCACGCCGAGGCGATCGAGATCACCTACGACCCCGGGCAGACCGACTACCGCGCGCTGCTCGAGTTCTTCTTCCAGATCCACGATCCGACGACGAAGGACCGGCAGGGCAACGACAGGGGCACCAGCTACCGGTCGGCGATCTTCTACACCGACGACGAGCAGAAGGCCGTCGCGCTCGACACCATCGCCGACGTGGACGCCTCTGGGCTGTGGCCCGGCAAGGTCGTTACGGAAGTCACTCCCGCGAGCGACTTCTGGGAAGCCGAGCCCGAGCACCAGGACTACCTGGAGCGTCTGCCGTGGGGTTACACCTGCCACTTCCCGCGAGCCGACTGGAAGCTACCGAAGCGGGCTACTCAGGAAGCCTGAGGCATCACTTCAGGGCACCAATTGAATTGAAATCGTCGGGGCTGGCTTTGACTTTGACTCACATCGAAGATGGAGCCAGCCTCGGCTTATCTCGTCCAAAAGTCTAGGGAAACACCCTATTTCTTTGACACCCGCATCCGCGTAGCGTCCCGCCCACACACGGCCTGTTCAGCGAAGAGGCTGGCGAAGCGGGAGGAATGTATTCATGTTCTACCTTGAAATGCGAACGCGATCAATACTTTTAGCGACTACAGCTTCGGGCCTGGTCGCATGCGGACTGCTAGTTGTGCCGGTTACCGCCCACGCCGCCCCAGGCTGTCTGCAGTACGGCTTTGCCGGGCCCACCGAGATCGTTTCCAGCGGACGCACGATAGTCACGTTCAATGGGGACGGACCGAGCGTCAACACCTCGGCGACCGCGAACAACTTGACGGTTCCGATCAGCGGGTTCGTCGACGCGAACAAGTACATCAGCCTCACTGTGACCATGCCGGGACTGGAGGCCACGGGGCCGGTTACCGAGACCTATGCGGGCGCTGTCGGCGACGATGGGATCGCGCGCGGCAAGATCACCAACTCATCACCGATAGTGCAATCAGGTGGTGGCTGGAATACGGGCGCGCCGCTGAAATGCATCAAGGAAGCAGCTCCCAAAGAAGGTCCGACGGTGTCGTTCGATCCCATCATCGGCGGGCTGAACGTGCACATCACCGACCGCAGCGGTGTCACCTCGCAGTGCACCTACGACGCGGACGGATTCAAGCGGACCTTCCGCCTCGAAGCGAACTCGTCGACCGACCTCAAAATCGTCCCGGCCGTTCCCAAGTTGGCCAACTGGAACATCAACGTCACCTGTGACAACGGCACAAGCACACAGACCACTCAGTTCTTCTAGACCCCGTGGGCACGCAGCTGATACAGCCCGTGTGTGACTGAAACGGTCTGGCCGGCTTCATCTTTGACCACCGCGTCGAGGACGAAGTCGGCCTTTCCCTTTTCGGCGGCCTCGGCCTCGATGCGCGCGATCTCGTCCTCACCGAGGCTGGTCTCCGCACGCAGGTCGGTGCGCGCCATCCCGGTGAACTTGATTTCGACGCTCTTCACCAGCGGGTAGTACTTGGCGGCATCGAAGGTGGCGAGCGCGATGACACCGCCCAGCATTTCAGCGACCGTGAACTGCACGCCTGCGTAGATCACCCCGAAATGGTTTCCGTTGCCGTCGGCCGGCACGGAGGCGACGGCGTGTCCGCGGTCGGCTTCGACCACCCGCACGCCCATCTTGTGTACGGGCGGGATGGTCGATTCCATCGCGCCGTTCATCATGTCGACGAGGTTGCTCACCTCGCTGACACTACTTGCGGCGGTGCACAACCACGCGGCCGCCGTCCTTGGGCGTGTAGGCGACACCTCTGTGGTGCACCTTCTCGTCGGGCGCGTCGTCGGTCTCGATCTCGAAGTGCGCCAACACCGTTCGAAGCACGACGTGCATCTCGGTGTTGGCAAATGCCGCGCCAATGCAGCGCCTGGTGCCACCACCGAACGGCAGCCACGCGAAGGTGGGCGGTTTACTGTCGACGAACCGGTACGGGTCGAAGCGTTCCGGGTTCTCGAAGATGTCGGCGTTGTCATGCAGGTCGGCGATGCTCACCAGGATGTTGGCGCCGTGCTCGACACGCCACTCACCAAGGTCGAAGTGTGATGCGGCGACGTTGCGGCCCGCGAAGTCGATGACCGTGCGCGACCTTTGTAGTTCGAGGATGAACGCCTGCCGGAAATCTTCGCCGTCGGCGTCGACCTCCGAGACGAGCTTGGCCAGGATGTCGGGATGGCGGCGCAGCCTCTCGAACGCCCAGCCGAGCGCGGACGCAGTGGTCTCGTGTCCGGCGCCGAGCAGCGTCAGCAGCTCGTCGGAGACGTCTTGGCGCGACATCGCGGTGCCGTCCTCGTACCGGCTCCGTAGAAGCAGCGCCAGGATGTCGCTCCGCTCATCGAGATTCGGGTCGGCCTCGGCCTTGTCGATCAACGTGAACACGACCCGGTCGAAGTTGCGGCGGAACTCCGCCAGCCTGCCCCACGGGCTGCGCCGGCCGGTGCGGAACGGCGGTGCTGGCAGCGCCGCCATCCGCGAACCGAGCTTGACCCACGGCGGGATGATCTCGCGCAGATAGTCGAGCTCGCCACCGTCGGCCCCGAAAACCGTTCGCAGGATCACGTTCAACGTGATCCTGTTCATCGGCTCGAGAGTCTCGAACTCCACCCCTTGGGGCCAGTTCGCGCTCTCGCGCAGCGTCTCTTCCTCGATGACCTTCTCGTAGTTCTTGATGCTCTGGCCGTGGAACGGCGGCGCCAGCAGCTTGCGGCGGTTGCGGTGCTCGGTGCGATCGAGCGCGAAAACCGAACCGGGGCCGAAGATCCGGCTCAGGTTCGGTTGCACGTTGATCAGGTCGTCGGTGCTCGCGGTAAACACCGACCGGACCAGCGCCGGGTCGGCGACGAAGACGGTTCGGCCGAAGAACGGGACATTGATGGCGAACACCTGGCCGTAGCGCTTGCGCGCCTGCCGGATGAACGGCCTGCGGAACGCGGCGAACGCGATGCCTTGGGCGATCTTCGGCAACGGCAGTGCCGTCGGCTGTTTTCCAGGTTGTGGTGAGGAGGGGGCCTCCGAATTGGCGGTGGCTATCTCAATCACGCCGCAATCACTCCAATCACTCACGAAAACCTCGTGGTACTGCTTCGTACCGCGCATTTCTCCAAACGGTACTCTGCGGTACCGTGTTGTGACAAGCTTTTGTCATCAACTTCGGGAGGATCGAAGCGTGACCGTCACCGACAACCGGCAACCCGTCGCCGCAGGCGATGAGGTCAGCCCGTTTCGGCGTCGGTTGCTCGACGGGATGGATGCGTCGATCACTGAGCGCGGCTACCGCGACACCACCGTCGCCGACATCGTCCGGCATGCCCGCACCTCCAAACGCACCTTCTACGGCGAGTTCTCCAGCAAGGAGGACTGCTTCATCGAACTGCTGCGGTCCAACAACGAGGCGATGATCTCCCACATTCGTGGCTCGGTCGACCCGGACGCCGATTGGCAGCAGCAGATCCGGCAGGCCGTCGACGCCTACGTCGACCACATCGCGGCACGACCGGCGATCACACTGACCTGGATACGTGAAGCCCCCGCGCTCGGAGCGGTGGCACACCCGTTGCACCGGATGGCGATGAGCGCCTTCACCGACATGCTGGTCGATCTGAGCGACAGCCCCGGCTTCCGGCGCGCCAGTATCCCGCCCGTCACGCCGCCACTGGCGCTGATCATCGTCGGCGGATTACGGGAGCTGACAGCGCTTTACGTGGAGGACGGGCAAGACGTGCACGGAATCACGGAGACGGCGGTGACGGCGTCGACCGCAATACTCGGCCTGTCCTCAGTTGAGCATCAGCCGCGCTGACTTCTCCAACCGGTCGGCGATGTCGGCGTAGGACCCGTATCCCATGCCCGCCCGCACCAACGCACCCGCGTAGAGCAGCTCGAGCGATTCGATAACGTCCGGATCGCGGTCAGACCCCAGCGCCGCGAGCAGCCGCTCGTGAATATCGCGACCGATGCGCAGCCGCAGCACCTCGACGTCGGGATCCCTGCCGAGCAGCGCACTTGTGACCGCACCCGCGAACTCGGGCTCGTCGGCGACGAGCAACGCGATGTGGCGCAGCACGTCGATCACCCGGCCCGCGGTGTCGTCTGAGTCGCGCACTGCGGGTGGGGCCGACACCAGCTTGCGCCAGAACACCTCGGCGACGAGATGTTCCTTCGACGAGAAGTACGTGTACGCGGTCGCCGCGCCGACGCCTGCCTCGGCGGCAACGCGCCTTACGGTCAGACCTGCAAATCCGTCCCTGGTCAGGATGTCGACAGCGGCCCTGCCGAGTCGATCGACGGTGTCGGCCTGTTTCGCGGTCAGACGGCGCCTGGTCGACTCCAGAACCGGATCGGACACGTGTCCGGACGCTACTACAAGCACCTCTCACCAGCAACGGTAAGTTGGACACGATGAGCAACACCGGAGCCGCTCCGCCGGCGACATCAGACACCGACACCGCACTCCCGCAGGCCGCCGCGAGGCTTTTTGCCCTCGCCGAGCAGGTCACCGGCTTCATGCCGGCCGACGAAGGCCGCACCCTCTACGACACCGCGATCCGTTACCTCCGTGACGGCATCGGAGTCGAGATCGGCACCTACTGCGGTAAGTCGACGCTGATGCTCGGAGCCGCAGCGCAGCAGAGCGGCGGCGTGCTCTACACCGTCGACCATCATCACGGCTCCGAAGAGCACCAGCCCGGCTGGGAGTACCACGACACGTCGCTGGTCGACCCCGCCAGCGGACGGTTCGACACCCTGCCGTCGCTGCGCCGCGCCCTGGACGCCGCGGACCTCGACGAGCACGTGGTCGCGGTGGTCGGCAAGTCCTTCGTGGTCGCCCGCGGCTGGCGAACGCCGTTGAAGTTCTTGTTCGTTGACGGCGGCCACACCGAGGAGGCCGCACAGCGCGACTTCGACGGCTGGGCGAGATGGGTCGACATCGGCGGCGCCCTGGTGATCCACGACGTCTTCCCCGATCCCGCCGACGGTGGCCAGGCGCCGTTCCACATCTATCAGCGCGCACTGGAGACCGGCGCCTTCCGTGAGGTGTCGGCCACCGGATCGATGCGGGTGTTGGAGCGCGTCCGCGGGACGGTCGGCGACCCGATCTAGGTAGTGGACCGACCGCTGGTCGCGCATTCGCAGTCGAACTCGCCTTCAAGTCCGCGCGGCAGGTCGACGCCGCGGAAGATACCGTTGCCCGCCGTGGTGCGCGACAGCGCGTCAGCGGCGAGGATCATCGCGCCACCGGTCCAGGTGGTCCGCTCCTCGGGCCAGCGCTTGCCGTCGGCGAAAACCAGCCCGGTCCAGTACGAGCCGTCCTCCTCGCGGAGATGGTGCATGGCGGCGAACTGCTCACGGGCTCGCGCCGACTGGCCGATGGCATCCAAAGCCAGTACCAATTCACATGTTTCGGCACCGGTCACCCACGGCCGGTCATCCACACACCGGATCCCCAGGCCGGGTACGACGAAGTCGTGCCACCGCTCGTCGATGCGTGAGTGGGCGGCCGCGCCGCGTAGCGCACCGCCGAGCACCGGGTAGTACCACTCCATCGACCACCGGTCTTTGCGGACGAACAGGTCTGGGTGATGGCCGATCGCGTGGCCGAGCTGGCCGACGGCGACCTCCCATTCGGGCTGTGGGTCGTCGAAGTAATCCGCCAGCGCCAGCGCGCACCGCAGGCTGTGGTAGATGCTCGCACATCCGGTCAGCAGCGCATCCGGCTCGAGTCCGGAGTCGCTACGGGCCCAGACGATTTCGCCGCTCGGTCGCTGCATGTCGATCACGAAATCGACGGCCTTTCCGACCACAGGCCACATGTCCTCGGCGAACCGGCGGTCGCCGGTGCTCAGCACGTGGTGCCAGACCCCGGTCGCGATGTAGGCGCAGAAATTGCTGTCGCTGTTGGCGTCCTCGATGACGCCGTTGCGCAGCTGGATCGGCCACGAGCCGTCGGCGCGCTGATTGTTCCTGCACCAATCGAACGCTGCACGTGCGGGTTCGGCCAGACCGGCCGCCGTCAGCGCCATGGCGTTCTCGACGTGGTCCCACGGGTCGGTGTGCCCGCCGTCAGACCACGGGATGGCGCCGGAAGACTCCTGGGTGTCGGCGATCGACTGCGCCGTCTGCCTGCACTGTGCAGGCGTCAGCACACCCGAAACCGACGGAACGTCAGACCCGTCAAGCCGAAGCAACCGACACCTCCGGCTTGCGGAAGTACAGCGCCACGCTCTTGCCGATCAACGGGTTCAGCAGTGACTCGGCCGTCCGCGTCAGCCACGGCCGGCTGACCATGTCCCACACCAACAGCTTGTGATAGCCGACCACTGCGGGATTGTCCGATTTCTCGGTTCCGACAGCACATTTCAGCCACCAGTACGGCGAGTGCAGCGCATGCGCGTGATGCGTGTGGGTCAGCTGCAGACCGTGGGCCAGCACCTTGTCGCGCAGTTCGTCGGCGCGATAGATCCTGATGTGGCCGCCCTCATTGGCGTGGTAGGAGTCAGACAGCGCCCAGCAGATGCGTTCCGGCAACCACCGCGGCACCGTGATGGCGAGCTTTCCGCCCGGCTTGAGCACGCGCACCAGTTCGGAGATCGCCCTGTCGTCCTCGGGAACGTGCTCGAGAATCTCCGACGCGATGACGCAGTCGAAAGTGCCGTCGCCATAAGGCAGATCGAGCGCATCGCCCTTGACGGCCTCCGCCGTCGCCGACGCAGGCACCTCGCCCTGATCCTTCATCGCCTGCAGGATCTCGTCGACGTCGTTCAGGTCGGATGCGCTCTGGTCGAACGCGACGACGTCCGCGCCCCGGCGGAACGCTTCGAAAGAGTGCCTGCCCGCGCCGCAGCCGACGTCGATCACCTTCATGCCCGCACCGACGCCGAGCCGGTCGTAGTCGACGGTCAGCATCGGCCGACCCTCGCGCGGGCCATCTCGTACACCGCAACCGTCTGTGCGGCAACGGATTCCCAGCTGAACACGTCGAGGGCACGCTGCCTGCCGTTCGCACCGAGGCGATGCAGTTCCAGTGGCGAGTCGAGCAGTTCGCCGAGCACCTTCGTCAGCTCGTCGACGTCGGCGGGCGTGACCAGCCGTGCGCATTCGCCGTCGGATCCAACCACCTCGGGCAGCGCCCCCGCCCTACTCGCCACGATCGGCGTCCCGCTCGCCATCGCTTCGACGGCAGGCAGCGAGAAGCCTTCGTAAAGGGATGGGATACAGGCGACTTCGGCTGAAGCCAGTAGATCGGCGAGTTCGGAGTCCGACACCCCGCTGGAGCTGTGCACGATATCGGAGATACCCAATTCGGCGATCAGCTTCTCGGTGGGACCGTTCGGCTCCAGCTTGGCGACGAGCTGCAGTTCGAGGTCGCGCTCAACCCGTAGCCGGGCGATCGCGTGCAGCAGATGGCTGACGCCCTTGAGCGGAACATCTGCGCTCGCGATCGCGATGACGCGGTTGCGCACCCGCTTCTCGGCGGGCTTGAACAGCTCGGTGTCAACGCCGAGCGGCACGACGTGCAACTGGTCGGATGACACCGCGAAGTCCTCGGCGATATCGGCGGCCGAGGTCGACGACACGGTCAGCAGCTCAGGGATCCGGCGCGCGACGTCCTTCTGCATCTCGGCGAAGCCGTACCAGCGGCGGACCAGGGGCTTGCGCCACCATCGCGCGGCGGCGACGTCGAGGACGCGGTCGCGGGTGATCGGATGATGCACGGTCGCCACCACGGGCATGCCGAGGTCGGCGATCTTGAGAAGCCCGCTGCCGAGGCACTGGTTGTCGTGGACGACGTCGAAGTCGGACAGCCGCTCGGACAGCACCCGCGCGGCTCGCAGGCTGAAGGTCCGTGGCTCCGGGAAGCCGGCCGTCCACGTGGTCAGCAGCTCGAGTAGGTCGATGCTGGTCTTGATCTCGTTCGGCCAGGGAACGCGGAACGGGTCGGGTTCGCGGTAGAGATCCAGGCTGGGCACCTTCGTCAGGCGCACCCGCGGGTCCAGCCCGTCTGGATATGGCTGGCCGGAGAACACCTCCACGTCGTGGCCCAGTTCGACGAGACCACGGCTCAGATGGCGGATATAGACGCCCTGTCCACCGCAGTGCGTCTTGCTCCGGTAGGACAGCAAGGCAACGCGCATACTCAGTTCACTCCGGACCTGCGGGGAGCCCGCTTAACCCTCACGACCTGCGGTCGGAGTCGACGACAGGCCACTGGACACTTGTCCAGACTATAGTTTGACCGGCTATCTGACGCAACGCGGCCACCCTGTCTGACTACCACAGTCACGGCCACCGGTCCCGTCCAGCCTGATGGGCTAGGGCGGTGGGAAGCCGCCCGTGGCGACCGGTCCCCACCGTCGCGGGGTGACTCGGATCAGGCACTTGCCCTGATCGACCATCGCCTTGCGGTACTCGTCCCAGTCGGGATGTTCACCCGATATCGACCGGAAGTACTCGACGAGCGGCTCGACGGCCTCCGGCAGATCGATCACCTCGGCGTCGCCGTCGACTTGCACGTAGGGGCCGTTGAAATCGTCGGACAGCACCGTCACGCTCGCTGTTGGTCGGCGTCGGACATTGGCCGACTTCGCGCGCTGCGGATAGCTGGCGATGACGATGCGGCCTGCGCCGTCGACGCCACCGGAAACCGGCGAGGTCTGCAGCGAGCCGTCGGAACGAAAGGTCGTTAGCACCATGCGATGTCGCGGGCGAACGAACTCGAGCAGTTCGGACAGGCCGACGGCATCTGCGGTGGCATATTTTCTGGCCACCCAGCCAGCCTAGCGACCGGCCGCGCGGCGCAGCGCTGGCATCGTGCGAATACTCGTTCTCGCCTGTGTTTGCTCGGTACCTTTACACCCATGAGCGCGATCGTGGCTGAGTTGGCCGCTGCCGGGTTCACCGAGGCCGTCGAGGTCGGCAGGGGTGGCGGCGGTGTGGTGTTCCGCTGCTATCAGCCGTCACTCGGCCGACGCGTGGCGATCAAGGTGCTCGGCTCCGACCTCGATGACGACGACCGCGAGCGCTTTCTGCGTGAGGGCTACGCGATGGGAGCGCTTTCCGGCCACCCGAACATCGCGAACATCCTTCAGGTCGGACTGACCGAAAGTAACCGTCCGTTCATCGTGATGCCGTTGAGCACAATGGGTTCACTGGCCGATCGGGTCCGCCGCGAAGGTCGAGTGTCCTGGCCCGACGCGTTGCGTATCGGGGTCAAGCTGTGTGGAGCGCTGGAGACCGCGCATCGGACCGGCACGCTGCACCGCGACATCAAGCCCGCGAATGTGCTCGTCAACGATTACGGCGAACCGCAGCTCAGCGATTTCGGCACCGCCCGCATCACCGGTGGCTACAAAACCGAGACCGGCTTCTTCACGGGAACGCTCTCCTACACCGCACCCGAGGTACTCGCAGGCAATTCACCGACCGCCGCCGCCGACGTGTATTCGCTCGGCGCAACGGTTTACGCGCTTATCGCCGGAGGGCCGCCGCACGAGCGCAAGGCCGACGAAGACCTCATCGCGCACTACATGCGGATCACCTCGACGCCCGTGCCCGACCTACGTCCGCAGGGAATCCCTCCGGATGTGTGCGCCACGATCGAGAAAGCACTGTCGCGTGAGCCGGGTGATCGTCAGGCGTCGGCGGAGGAGCTCGGCCGCGAACTGCAACTGGCCCAGCGGCACAACGGCCTGATGCCGGATCAGATGGCGCTCAGCGAAGCACCCGCCCATCCGGAGCCGACGGGGGGCCCGCAGGCGGTGCCGATGTCGGGACCCAGCGGGTACACCGCTGCGATCGAGGCGGAGTCCGTTTCCGTCGCACCGCAGGCCGGCGGGTTGCCCGCACCTGAGCCCAACATGTTCGCCCACACGGCGTCGATCAGCCAGTCGAGCCTCAAGTGGCCGGTGGGGGCACCCGTCGGCGATCCGAGCACGACCACCGTCAAACCCGAAGCCAAGAAGAACCGCAAGAAGATCCTGATCGCCGCAGCGGCCGCGGCTGCGGCACTGCTGCTGGTCATCAGCGGCGTGTACATCGTGACGTCGCGCGATACCGGCGGCGAGGCTCCGAGCCAGCCGACCGCCGAACCGCCGCCCGTATGGGAGCCGATCGCCGATGCTCGCGTGGCGCGCGATGCGGTGGCAGCCACCCAGGCCGACGGCACCATCTGGGTATTCGGCGGCATGGGTGCCGACAACCGCGTCAGCGGGCGGCACGAAGGCTACGACCCGGCGATCGACAGCTGGAAGGGCGGGGAGGACCTCCCGGTTCCTGTGCAACACGCGATGGCGGTGACGTGGCAGGACACCCCTGTGGTGCTCGGCGGCTGGCGTACCGAGGGCGCCAACGCGAAGGTTGCGACGGACAAGGTGTGGCGGGTCGTCAACAGTCGATGGGTTGAGCTGGCGCCTCTGCTCGAACCAAGGGCGGCGGCCGCGGCCGCCGTGGTGGGCGACCGCATCATCGTCACCGGCGGCGTCAACGCAGCGGGCGAGCTGCTGAACTCCACCGAGGTCTTCGACGGCAGCTCGTGGAAAGCCGTTGCGCCCCTTCCCACTCCGCGACAGATGCTCGGCGCGGCGTCGGACGGCAAGCTGGTGTACGCACTCGGTGGCAGCTCAGGGGCCTCCGACCTCGCGACGGTCGAGTCGTATGACCCTGCTGCCGATACCTGGACGAGCCTTCCCGAACTCCCCGGGCGACGGAGCGACTTCGGCGTGGCGATCGCAGATGGTCGGCTGGTGGTGGTTGGCGGCGTGTCACAAGGCGAGGTGCTCAAGAGCGTTGTCGCTCTCGACCTGGCCGCGCAATCGTGGAACGGGTTGCCGGACTTGAGGTCTGCGCGCCACGGCATGGCGGTGGCCGGCGTCGGAAAAACCATCTACGCGATCGGCGGGGCCAGCGGCGTCGGCGACGCAGAGATCACGCCGTCGGCCGAATCGCTGAAGCTGGCACCGCGCAAACCGCAGCCCGCGTCCGAATGGCGGAACCTGCCTAATGCGCCGACCGCGCGGCTGATGATCGCGTCGACCGTCCTCGACGGAAAGATCTGGATCGCGGGCGGGATGCTCGGTCACGCGGAGACGCTCGACACCTTCGAGAGCTTCGACCCCAAGACCGGAGAGTGGCAATCGCACCCGCCGCTGCCGATGGCGCTGCATCACGCGACCGCGACCGCCTATCGCGACGAAGTGGTGGTGATCGGCGGTGCCACCGACACGGTCGCGGAGGCGTCGAACAAGGTGTTCGCGTTCCGCAACGGCAAGTGGGAAGCGCTTCCCGATCTCAAATACGCGCGCGCCGCAGCCGCGGCAGCGGTCGTCGGCGACAAACTCGTCGTCGTCGGCGGCCAGGACGACAAGCAACTGGTCAAGCCCACGGAGGTGTTCGACGGCGAGTCCTGGACTCAGGTCGCCGACATGCCCACCCCGCGTGAGCATTTGGCCGCGGTGTCCGACGGCGTCTACGTATATGCGGTCGGCGGAAGAAACCTGTCCGCCGACGAGAACTCGCCGGCCCTGCAGCGGTTCAATCCGGCGTCAGGAACGTGGGACGACCTGCCGGACATGCCGACGCCGCGCGGGAGTTATGGCGCGGCGATCATCGACGGCCGGATCGTCGTCGTCGGCGGCGAGGAGCCGACGCGCGTGCTCGCGACGGTCGAGATGTACGACACCACCAGCAAGAAATGGACCACGCTTGCGCCCATCAACACGCCGGTTCACGGTCAGGTGGTCGCTGCCGTCGGCTCGACGATCTACTGCATCGGGGGCGCCGACCGACCTTCACACGAGGGTCCCGTGGACACGGTCGAGGCACTCGACTTCACTTAGGTCCGGCGTCGCGAAGCTGTGCGATCGTCACGGCTCCCCGCCGGAGCGCCTCGTTGGCCAGCCGCACCCGGCGGTCGCCCTCGGTCGGGATCGAGAATTTGTCGTACAGGTTCTGAAGATGCTGTTTGACGGCGGCCTCGGTGACGAAGAGCTCGCCCGCCATCTGCCGGACCGAGACCGGCTCGGGAAACGGATCGTCGGACACCAAGGGCCGGCACAGCACCATGAGCACGTCGACCTCCCGCCTGGTCAGCCGCGGCGGGAGCTGGCTGGCGTCGGGCACGATGGTCGCCTCGTCGATCGCCTCGCCTGCCTGCCGCGCCTCGAGATAGACCAACCGTGACTTGCCAATGCGTACCTCGTCGCCGGAGCGCAGCACCCGCTCGGCAGCGATCTTCTCTCCGTTGACGAATGTCCCGTTGCGGCTGCCCACATCGCGAATCGACCAGGCGGACCCGTGGTTCTCCAGGATCGCGTGCAGACGGGAGACGGTCGGATCGTGATCCAGCGGCACCGCGTTCGTCGAGGCTTTACCCACCGTCATCCGCGGGCCGTCCAACGGGATCAGCTCCCGGCCCGACGGCCGGTGTACTTCCAAATGGGACGACATGTGGACCTCCTATCGGTGGCAATCTTCGCCCAGATATGAGGTCCATGGCAGCCAACGCGCCAGGGAGGTCACACCTTCGCTCGGTGGGTGGGTCGCCACGCCGCCGGGATGAACCGCCGGAACGTCTTCGTCTCCATGATCGGCGTCCACGGCCAGTCGCTGCGGCCCCGGCCGCGCGGCGCCTTCAGAAAGGCCAGCCCCAGCACCAATCCGAAGATCAGATGCCCGACCAAGGTGATCGTCACGGTGGCGGGATTGAGGTCGAACATCATCTCCTCGCCGCGGGGCAGCAGTGCAACGGTGACCATCAGGCCCGCCCAGGTAGGGAACACGGCGAAGCCGACCGAGGCCAGCACGGCCTTCACGTTCGACCACCTGTCGATGCCCAGCGCGAACGCGACGACGAAGAAGGCGACGCCCAGTCCGCCGGCATCGCCGATGTAGCGCCAGATGTAGCCGACGGCGGCGCTGCCCGTGGTGTCCGGTTCGCCGGTGACGAACGATCCCATCACCGGGATGAAGTCGCCCATCAACCCCAGGACGTGTACGGCGAACAACCGGGCGCCGTCGTAGACGATGCAGGCCACCATGCCCGCGATCAGCCCGCGGCCGACGATCACATCGGTTCGGTGCGGCGCGAACACGACCAGCGTGCCGTAGAGCGCCGTCAGCACGATGAGGGCGATCGAGGTGGTGCCCTGCGAGACCAGCCCGGACACGTCGACCGAGATACCCAGAATCGGCATCGATGCCAGCAACAGGATCAGCGCCAACCGTGCGATGTCCCACTTGCCGGGCCGCCCGCCTTGGACCGCGCTCAGGTCGGCGTAGCGCTGCCTGACCGTCTTGGCGACGGTGCCGATGACAGGCAGATCGACGGGGCGCAGCCGGACTGTCTTGCCGTCGAAACCACTGACGGCCTTCGGCACGATCTTCGCCGTCACCTCGACGGGGCGCAGCCGCGTCGTCTTGGCCTCATCGGGGGCCGTGGAGGGCAGCGGGTTCACCGGCAGGTCGCCTGGACGCAGCCGCACCGTTTCTTCGTGAGCTGGAGCAGTGGTGCCGGTCGGTGCTGTCGCAAACATCGGGTGGTTCCTGTTTCGGTTCGGTATTGGACGGGACTCATTGATGGTCCTGACCTGGGCGCGGTCGGGTAATTGCCGGTAAGCCAGATTCCTGCGTTAGGCCGGTGAGAGTTTCCTATCCGGCGGGTAAGTACCGCAGCCGCAAGAGACAGGTAGTTCGCCACTCGTGGCATCGCGCTGAGGCGTTCCTAGCGTGGGCATATGTCCATCACGACACCGGCGAGCACGCAGGCGGACACCCGGATCATCCGGTTGCAGGGCGGCGGCTTGCGTTTCCTCGACGCACACGAGATACGCCAGAACGACTACCAGGTCGTCACCCGCCAGTTCCAGGGTTTCGATGCCACCCAGCATTGGAGAGTGACAGACCTCGGCGGCGGGTTCGCGACGATCCAACAGGTCAGCAGCGGCCGCTTCCTGGATGCGTACGAGGTCGCGGAACTGGACTTCCGGGTTGTGACGAGGTCGCGCCAGGACAACGACACCCAGCGCTGGCGCATCGAGGACTTCGGCGGCGGCTTCGCCACTATCCAGCAGGTGAGCAGCGGCCGGTTCCTGGAGGCCACCGTCCACGGCGACTTCACCGTCGTGACCCGGTCCGCAGGCAACAGTGAACAGATCTGGCGAATCGGCTCAGCGTGACTTGTCGGTGCCTCGAACTAGTGTTCGAGGTATGAGTTCGAAAGATGAAATCGGCACCGCTCTCAATGCGATCAAGGCCGGACAGCACAAGCTGCTCGCCGCGCCACTGCACGCTCTGACATGGTCCGAGCGGATATCACTGCTCCAGCAGATCGACGAGCTGGGCAAGGAACTGGTGGCATTCGACCGTCGGCTGCTCGGCCGGCTCATCACCCAAGCTCCGCCACCACAGTTCGGCGGCGCATCGTGGGCCGAGGTCCTGTCGCGCCGGCTGCGAATCTCGCAGGCCGAAGCGGAACAACGGGTCGCCGCGGCCGTCTACACACGTGACGCGGATCGGCCATCGGCGTAGTTGACTGCGGAGCTGGAGGGATTCCTGGCTGAGTCGTTGGACGGGTCGGCAGCGGGCGGCCGAGCCAAGCGGTTGGCGACCCTGCGGGCTGTGGTCGCGCCCAAGGCTGTGTTCAGGGTCGAGCAGATTGGTCTGACGAGCCGGGTGATCGGGATGAGCCGGTGCAGCGGTTCGATCGGCCAGCCGTGCCGTCCGTACTAGTTGCCCCACAGACGGTCCAGCACTTCCAAGGCATTGTATTTGGTATCGGGCGATCGTTTTTTGGGCTGCGAGCCGATCGTCGTTTGGGCCGAGCGCGTCGACGCTTTGCTTCAGCCGGGTGCAGTGTTCGTCATGTTCTGCTGTCGCCGCAGCGATTGGGCTCGGTTAACGCGAATTTGACGACGGCTGACGCAGACGCTGACGGTCAGTCATCCGCGATCCGGTTTGCGCTTCAACATCCACGCCGGAATCCAATGCGTCACCGATCTTCGCTTCGGCCCGTAGACGATGGGATAGGTGACGAGGCCCCACCAGTGGCCCTGCTCGCAGATGGCCCAACAGGTCAGCTGGCCTTCGACGACCGAATGCATCTGCAGTCCGGCCGGGTTGTAACCGCCCCGGCTGTGTGGCTCGCGCGGAAACAATGCGGCGAGGTCGACGATGACAGCCATCGGCGGCTCGACGGGCCGGAAGGCTTGTTGCACGGGTTGGCCGTTGTAGCCGATGGACTGGAGGTCGCCCACCATTCGATCATACGTTCGAAAGCGCTACGCTGAACCGTGGATGTACATACCTCGCAAGTTCGCCCTCACCGACGAGCAGACCGCTGCGGCGCTCGCGGCGGCGGAGTTCGCGCAATTGGTCAGCCACGATCCGTCCGGCCTGTTGGTGACGCCGCTTCCGCTGATGTACGACGCGGCCGCGCACTCGCTCGTCGGGCACGTCTCGAGGGCAAATCCGCATTGGCATGCCGACGGCGCCGAGTCGGTCGCGATCTTCGCCGGCCCGCACACCTACATCTCGCCGAACTTTTATGAGACCAAGGCGGAGACCGGCAAGGTCGTGCCCACCTGGAACTACGAGATCCTCAACGTCTACGGTCGGCTCGTCATCCACGACGACCCGGACTGGTTGCTCGACCTGGTCACCAAATTGACCAACCGGCACGAGGCCGACCGCCCTGAGCCCTGGCAGGTGACCGACGCGCCCGCTGAGTTCACGCAGTCACAGCTGCGCGGCATCGTCGGCGTCGAGATCGTCATCGCCAAGGTCGAGGGCAAGGCGAAGATGTCGCAGAACCAACCCGACCGGAACCGAGCCGGTGTGATCGCCGGTCTACAGGCATCCGACGACGCCCGGGATCACGTCGTCGCCGACCGCGTCGCCGCCTTCGACGACGGCAGCACGAACGCGAACGGCCGCCGATAGCCCAGCCCCGTCAACCGTGAATGCCTCAATGCGTTCACGTTCGCCGGCCGCACATCACCCGAGGACGGCTCATAGCACCGCAAGGTCTCGCCGTTCACACCGACGATCAGCACCCAGTGCCTCGGAATGAATCGGCCTACAAGCATCGCCACCGGCCAGCCCTCCTTCACGAAGTACTGAACGTCGGCCAGCCGGTCGCGTCGGCCGCGGAACAACCGCCACCGGTATTTCACGCCGCGCACCTCGGTGCGGGTGGTGAGGGCTCGGGCGATTCCCATCGGGGTGGTGCCGAGCATGCGCGGCCAGACGCGGTTCACCTCGGAGTGGATTCGCAGCTGCTCGTCCTCGAACCAGCGCCGCGGCGAGTCCGTCAACGTCGACCGGTAGTCCGGATCCAGCAGCGCGCCCGCCACCACCGCGATACTCGGACCGCATGTGGTGGAGTCGCGCTGACGCAGTCGCAGACCTTCGAGCCTCATGGTCATTCAATCCTCGAGCAGCGCTTCGCCCCGCTCGCGCAGTTCCACCTTTCTGACTTTTCCGGTCACCGTCATCGGGTAGTCGTCGATCACCTGCACGTACCGCGGAATCTTGTGATGCGCGATGCGGCCCGCGCAGAACTCCCACAGGCTCTCCGGCGTCGGCGCCTCTGCACCCTCCCTGACCCGCAACCAGACCATCAACTCTTCGCCGTACTTCTCATCCGAGACCCCGACGACTTGGGCGTCGACGACGTCGGGGTGGTTGTAGAGGAACTCCTCGATCTCGCGGGGATAGATGTTCTCGCCACCGCGGATCACCATGTCCTTGATTCGCCCCGTGATGGCTAGGTAGCCGTCGTCATCCATCACCCCGATGTCCCCGGTGTGCATCCAGCCGTCGGCATCGATCGCCTCGGCGGTCTTCTCCTCGTCGTCCCAATAGCCGCGCATCACGCTGTAGCCGCGGGTGCACAGTTCTCCCGGCGTCCCGCGCTCGACCTGCGCGCCGCTGTCATCTACGACTTGCACCTCCAGATGCGGGCCGACCCTGCCCACCGTCGTCACCCGTCGGGTCAGGCTGTCGGTCGGCAGCGTCTGGGTCGACACCGGCGATGTTTCGGTCATCCCGTAACAAATCGCCACGCCGCTCATGTGCATCCGCTCGATCACGTTGCGCATCACCTGCTCCGGGCACGTCGATCCGGCCATGATCCCTGTCCGCAGCGTATGCAGGTCGAAACTGTCGAAGTTCGGCAGTCCCAGCTCGGCGATGAACATCGTCGGGACCCCGTACAACGATGTACAGCCCTCCGCCACAACGGCTTTCAGGCTCGCCTCGGGATCGAAACCAGGCGCGGGGATGACCATCGTCGCGCCGTGCGTGGTACACGCCAGGTTTCCCATCACCATGCCGAAGCAGTGGTAGAACGGCACAGGGATGCAGACCCTGTCGTTCTCGGTGTATTCGAGCAACTCGCCGACGAGGTAGCCGTTGTTGAGGATGTTCGCGTGGGTCAGCGTGGCGCCCTTGGGAAATCCAGTGGTACCCGAGGTGTACTGGATGTTGATCGGGTCGCTGGGCTTTAGCCCCGACTGCACCCGTGCGAGCGCGTCCAAGTCGACCTCGGCGTCGGCGATCTCTTGCCACGGTTCCCAGCCGATGATGATGGCGTCGCTCAGCGCGGGGCACCGACCACGCACGTTCTCGAGCATCGACACGTAGTCGGAGCTCTTGAACTCCGGCGCGGCGAACACGGTGCACATCGACGCCTTGTTCAGCGCGTACTCGAGCTCGTCGGTCCGGTAGGCCGGATTGATGTTGACCAGGATCGCACCCACCTGCGCGGTGGCGTACTGGATCATCGTCCACTCCGCGCTGTTCGGGGACCAGATCCCGATGCGGTCGCCCGGCTTGGTGCCGCGCGCGATCAGCGCGGACGCGATCCGGCGGGTCGCATCGTGGAACTCGCCGTACGTCCAGCGACGTCCGGTCGCGCATTCGACGATGGCCTCCCTTTCGCCGAACGCGGCAACCGTTCGAGCGAGGTTGTCGCCGATCGTCTCGTCGAGCAACGGCGGGTTGGTGACTCCGGCGTCGTAGGACAACATTCGACGGGTTCCGTCCCTCCGTGGATTTTTCGCGATCGCGGGGTACCCCGACACCGTAAATCGGACGGAGAAGACGGGTGGGGAAATGTCGTTCCTGGTGACGGTGAACTCATGAGCTTCGACCTGACGCCAACCGGCGCGCAGCACGACCTGGCCCGCCGGGCTCACGAGTTCTCCGAATCCGTGATCCGCCCGGTGGCCGCCGACTACGACGCCCGCCAGGAGTTTCCCTGGCCGGTTTTGGAGGAGGCCGCTGAACGTGGCTTCTACAGCCCGCTCTTCTACCGCGACCTGATCGGCGACCCCACCGGCTTGTCCCTGCCGATGTTCATGGAGGAGCTGTTCTGGGGTTGTGCGGGCATCGGGCTGGCCATCGTGATGCCCGCACTCGCGCTGTCGGCGATCGGCCAGGCGGCGTCGCCCGAACAGATGCTGGAGTGGGCGCCCGAATGTTTCGGTTCTCCCGGTGATCTGAAGCTGGCCGCGCTGGCGATCTCCGAGCCCGAGGGCGGCAGCGATGTGCGCAATCTGCGGACCCGTGCGACGCGCGACGGCGACGACTGGATCATCGACGGCCACAAGATGTGGATCGGCAACGGCGGCATCGCCAACGTGCATGTGGTCAACGCCGTCGTCGACGAGGAACTCGGCCACCGCGGCCAGGCCATGTTCATCGTGCCCGGCGGCACCCCCGGCCTCGAGATGGTACGCAAGCTGGACAAGCTCGGCTGCCGCGCATCGCACACCGCTGAGCTGAAGTTCAACGCGGTCCGCGTGCCCGCCGCCAACCTGCTCGGCGGGCACGAGAAGCTCGAGCACAAGCTGGCCCGGGCGCGGGAGGCGGTCGAGGGGGGCAGGCATTCCGGCTCGGCGACTCTGGGCACCTTCGAGCAGACGCGCCCGATGGTGGCCGCACAGGCGCTCGGCATCGCCAGGGCCGCAATGGAATACGCGACCGAATACGCCAACCGCCGCGAGGCCTTCGGAGCTCCCATCATCGACAACCAAGGTGTCTCCTTCCCGCTCGCGGATCTGGCCACCGGGATCGACGCGGCGCGGCTGTTGACCTGGCGGGCGTCGTGGATGGCCGCAAGCGGGATACCGATGGAGCGCGGCGAGGGGTCGATGTCGAAGCTTGCCGCGAGCGAGATCGCGGTGAAGACAACCGAACGTGCGATCCAGACGTTGGGCGGCTGGGGTTACATCAAGGACCACCCGGTGGAGAAGTGGTATCGGGATGCCAAGCTGTACACCATCTTCGAGGGCACCAGCGAGATCCAGCGGGTGGTGATCGCCAACGCACTCGGCGCGGCCGCCGGCAAGCCGCCGCTGCACGTCGACCTCGAGCCGTCCGGCGGACCGTTCAACAAGATGTTCGGTCGCGGCACCCCGATCCGCACCCAGGTGGCCAATGCCGCCCTCGGCGCCAAGGACAACATCCCCGAACCGGTGATGCAGTTGGCGATGAAGGTGCTCAAGCCGCCCAAGAAGTAGCCCCCGCCTTTCCTGACGCGCGCGCAGGTTTTTCTGTGTTGCGCAGTGGGCAAGAAAAGACTGTGAGGCGAGATGAGGAGGCACCTCATGCGTGCAGTCACGTGGCAGGGGCGACGCAAGGTGACGGTGGAGACCGTGCCCGACCCGATCATCAAGGAACCGACCGACGCGATCATCAAGGTGACCAGCACCAACATCTGCGGGTCCGACCTCCACCTCTACGAAGTGCTCGGCGCCTTCATGACACCGGGCGACGTCCTCGGGCACGAGGCGATGGGCATCGTGGAGGAAGTGGGCCGAGAGGCTGGCGATCTCACGGTCGGTGACCGCGTGGTGATCCCGTTCAACGTCTCCTGCGGGCACTGCTTCATGTGCGGCCAGGGCCTACAAAGCCAGTGCGAGACAACGCAAAACCGTGACCAGGGCACCGGTGCGGCGCTGTTTGGCTACTCCAAGCTGTACGGCGAGGTCGCGGGCGGCCAGGCCGAGTACCTTCGCGTCCCACAGGCTCAGTACACGCACATCAAAGTGCCGGAAGACGGCCCCGACGAACGGTACGTCTACCTGTCCGACGTCCTGCCGACCGCGTGGCAGGCCGTCGAATATGCGAGCGTGCCACCGGGCGGCACCCTGGTGATCCTCGGCCTCGGGCCGATTGGCTCGATGGCATGCAGGGTGGCCAACCATCGCAAGGACTGCCGCGTGATCGGCGTGGACATGGTGCCGGACCGAATTCAGCGGGCGCGGGAATTGTGCGGTGACGTCATCGACATGAACCTCGACGACCCCGTCGAGGTCGTGCGTGACTCGACCGAAGGCCGCGGCGCCGATGCGGTCATCGATGCTGTCGGCATGGAGGCGCACGGTTCGCCGATCGCCACCGCCGCGCAGACCGCTGCGGGATTCCTGCCGTCGCTGGTTGGCCGCGCGGTGATGAAGAACGCGGGCGTCGACCGGTTGGCCGCGCTCAACACCGCCATCGCGATGGTGCGTCGAGGGGGCACCATCTCGGTGTCCGGTGTGTACGGCGGCGCGGCCGATCCGATGAACATGATGACGCTCTTCGACAAGCAGATACAGGTTCGCATGGGGCAGGCGAACGTCAAGCGGTGGGCGCCGGACATCATGCCGTTGCTGACCGCCGACGATCCGCTCGGCACCGAGTCCTTCGCGACCCACCGGCTACCGCTTAACGCTGCCCCGGATGCCTACGAGAAGTTCCAGAAGAAGCAGGACGGCATGGTCAAGGTCGTGCTGACGCCCTGAACCGAAGTTCCCGATACCCCTGGTTTCGGATAGGCGCGATCTGGCAACATTACCGACCGGTAAGAAGTTTCCTCCGGAACTGACACAGGGTGGGGCAGATGACGGGTTCGACGGAAATCTCAATCCTTGCCGCTGCGGGAAGCGAGGGTGGCGGCGCAGCGATCGGCCAGGTCATCGGCATGACGGTGGTCGCCGTGATCATCGGCGCACTGCTGTGCTGGCTGGGCTACCTGCATCGGGCGCGCAAGATCAGCTGGGTCAACGACGTTGCGGAGTACGCGGGTCGCAAATTCAAACGGCCGCCGTGGGTCGCGGTTCCACTCGCGCTTTTCATCGCGACCCTCATCTGCGCGCTGTTCGGCTTCATCTGGGATGTCAGCCTGCACATCGGCAAAGGCCGCGACCCGGGTCCGCTGGCCAACCCCGCGCACTACTTCATCCTCGTCGGCTTGTTCCTGCTCTTCGTCGCCGGCTGCGCGGCGATCATCCTTCCGTACGAGAAGCCCGGTCCGTTTGCGGTTCGGATCACCAAGGACTGGTACGCGCCGGTCAGCGGTTTCCTGATGGCCGGTTGCGGGCTGTACGCGCTGACCGGCTTCCCGCTCGACGACGTGTGGCACCGCATCTTCGGCCAGGACGTCACGCTGTGGGGTCCCACCCACCTGATGATGATCGGCGGTGCGGGGTTCGCGACGATTTCCGCGCTGCTCCTCGATTACGAGGGTGAACGAGCGATGGGTGACGACAAGCCCAAGGACGGCTTCTTCCTCAAAGGCGTCAAATATCTCGGCTTCGGCGGCATCATCATCGGCCTTTCGGTGTTCCAGATCGAGTTCGACTTCGGCGTGCCCCAGTTCCGGCAGGTGTTCGAACCGATGCTGATCGCTGCGGCGGGGGCTTTCGGCCTCGTCGCGGCCCGCATCATGCTCGGCCGCTTCGGCGCGATACTGGCCGCGCTGTTCGCCGTCGCGCTGCGGGGTCTCGTCGCGCTGATAGTCGGCCCGATACTCGGTGCGCCCATCAACTGGTTCGCGCTTTACCTCGGCGCGGCCATCGTGATCGAACTGGTCGCGCTGACCCCGGCGTTCAAACGGCCGATCGTCTTCGGCCTCGTCAGCGGCCTTTTGGTCAGCACAATCGGGCTGTGGCTGGAGTCGTTCTGGATCGATGCCGTCTACCACTATCCGTGGCCTGCGAGCATCTGGCCCGAGGCGCTCATGATGGCCGTGCCGGTCACCGTCCTCACCGGCGCGTGCGGCGCCATGCTCGGCATGGTGCTGACCGGCCAGCGGCTGCCGACCCGCGCCATCGGCATCGGCCTGGTGGCGCTCACCGTCGTCGCGATCGGCGGTGCGACCGCCAACGGTCTGCGCTACGAGGTTCCCCAGAACGCCTCCGCGGCGATCACGCTGACCGAGGCCGGGACGCCGGATAAGCGCATGGTCAATGCGGACGTGCGGATCAGTCCGCCCGACCTCGTCAGTGACGACCCCAACTGGGTGTCCGTCCTCGGCTGGCAGGGTGGGCTGGCCAACGACCGCGGCATCTTCGTGGATCGGCTGGAGAAGGTCGGCCCCGGCCACTTCCGCTCGACCCAGCCGATGCCTGCGTGGGGGTCGTGGAAGACCCTGCTGCGGGTACACGACGGGCGGATACTGACCGCGGTGCCGATCTTCTTGGCCGGCGATCCCGGTATCGGTGCGCCGGAGGTGCCCGCGCAGGCGTCGATGACCCGGCCGTTCGTCTCCGAGATCACCATCCTGCAGCGCGAGCGCAACCCGGAGACCCCGACGTCGCTGTGGACCGTCGGCTGCCTGGTGGTGCTGGTCTGCACGCTGCTCATGATCGGCGGTCTCACGTGGGGTGCGGGCCGGATCAACCGGCGAGAGCCGACCGACACGAAGACGGAGTTGCAGCCATCGGCACAGGCATAGCACCAGGACCGGATGTCTCGGTCCTGGCCGACCATTCACTGCTGCTCGCGATCCCGGCGTTCGTGCCGGCCTTCATCGTCGCGGGCGTCATCGTCTTCATCGCGATGCGGGATCGGCGAAACAGAGACGGGTCTCACAGTGAAGAGCCAGGTTTGACCGACCAAGATGAAACACCGTGACTCCAACTCATCGCGATAACCGACTCTTCGTATTGCTCGCCGCCGGTGCCGTGCTGCTCGCCGGCTGTGGTGGCGGCGGCGACTCCGAGACCGCGCAGAGCTCGTCGACCACGCCCTCGGCGACGACGATCAGTCCGTCGGATATGCAGAACGAGCAGGCGGCGCCGGAACGTCTGCAGATCGACGTTCAGATCAAGGGCAGCGAGGTGACGCCCACCAACCAGCAGCTCGAGGCGAAGGTGAACCAACCGATCGTCGTGACGGTCAACAGTGATACCGCCGACGAGCTGCACGTGCATTCCAACCCCGAGCACACGTTCAAGATCGAGGCGAAGCCCGCGCAGCAGTTCCAGTTCGCGGTCGGCGTGCCCGGCAAGGTGGACATCGAGCTGCATCAGGCGGGTAAGACGATCGCAACGGTGCAAGTACAACCGTGACAGACGAATCCGTCGTGGTGCTGGCGCACGGCCTCGGCGGGTCCTCTGATCTACCGATCCCCTACACCTACGCGCTGATCGGCGCGGCGTGGGCGCTGACGTTCACGTTCGCCGTCGTGGCGCTTGCATGGCGACGACCGCGGTTTGATCCGGACAAGCCCGGGCGCGCGCTGCCGCAATGGGTGACCACGTTCGTCGACGCGGCCGCCACCAGGTGGGCGCTTGCGGCGGCAGGACTGCTGTTCGCCGCGTGGGTGGCGATGGCCGCGTTCTTCGGCAGGCCCGACGGAAACCCCGTGCCCGGCGTGTTCTACGTGCTGATGTGGGTGGGCCTGGTGGCGGCGTCGTTGGCGTTCGGACCCGTCTGGCGAACGATCTCGCCGCCGCGCGCGCTGTATCGACTGCTTCGACTCGTTCGGCTACCGGCGGGCGACGGCTATCCACCACGGTTGGGTTACTGGCCCGCGGTGTTGGGGTTGTTCGCGTTCGTCTGGCTGGAACTCGCGAGCCCGGACCCCGGCTCGCTCGGCGCGATCAGGCTCTGGCTGCTGGCGTACCTCGTGATCACGTTGACGGGCGCGATCGTCTGCGGCGACAAGTGGTTCGGCCGCGCAGACCCCTTCGAGGTGTACAGCGTCGTCGCATCACGCTTCTCACCGCTGCGCCGCGGACCGAAGAGCGGCCGCATCGAGATCGGGAACCCGTTCGACCACCTGCCGACGTTGCCGGTCCGTCCCGGCACGGTGACGGTGCTCGCGGTGCTGTTGGGGTCCACCGCATTCGACAGCTACTCCGCGATGCCGATATGGCGCAATTTCGTCGACCGGCAAACCGATTCCGCGACAACAGCAACGCTGTTGCGGACGGCGGGACTGATCGTCTTCATCGCAGTCGTCGTCGTGACATTCTCATCCGCGGCCCGCGCCACCGGCGGCGTCGACGCCCGCACCCGAGCACAGCTACCGGGACTGATGGCGCACTCGCTGATCCCGATCGTGCTCGGGTACATGTTCGCCCACTATCTGTCCTACCTGATCGAACGGGGTCAGCAGGCGATCATCGATCTGGCCGACCCGCTCGGGCACGGCTGGAACCTGCTCGCGCTCGGCAACGCCGAGGTGAACTACGTTCTCTCGCTTCACCCTTCGGTGCTGGCCACCGTCAAGGTGTGTTGCGTTGTCGGCGGACACGTCGCGGGAGTTGTCTCCGCACACGACCGCGCGCTTCGTCTGCTGCCGACCGGCTATCAACTCACGGGTCAGCTGGCAATGATGCTCGTGATGGTCGGCTATACCTTCACCGGGTTGTATCTTCTTTTCGGCGGATGAAGAAACTCTTAATAGCCCCATAACTTCTCGCGCCGTCATTTACATTGTCGTGGTGCCGGGCAGCGACGGGTCAGACACCATAGAACAAGCTCTGGCCGGGGGTTCGCCGCGACGGGTCGGGTGGTTCCGTTTCTATTTCGCCGACGAACGGTGGGAATGGTCGGACCAAGTCCAGCTGCTGCACGGCTACGAGCCTGGCACTGTCGTGCCCACGACTGCGCTCGTGCTGTCCCATAAACATCCCGACGACTACGCAGAGGTGGCCGCCGCACTCGACGAGATCCGTCGCACACACCGATCATTCAGCACCCGCCACCGCATCATCGACACCCAGCAGGCGGTGCACGAGGTGATCGTGATCGGCGACAGCCTCCATGACGACGGCGGCGATGTGATCGGCACGCACGGCTTCTACGTCGACGTGACCGACACCCGCCGTTCGCGCGAGGAGTTGGTCAATGCGGCCGTTGCTGAAATCGCGGAGAACCGTGCTGCCATCGAACAGGCCAAGGGCATGCTGATGCTGATCTATCGGATCAGCGGGGACTCGGCTTTCGAGTTGCTCAAGTGGCGGTCCCAGGAGACCAACGTCAAGCTGCGCGTGCTCGCCGACCAGGTGCTGTTCGATTTCAGCCAGTTGATCTACGAGGAAGTGCTGCCGCCGCGGGGCACATTCGATCACCTCCTGCTGACTGCACACCTACGCCTGCGCGCGACCGAGCAATCCGCCAAGACCGCATCGTAAGGTGGTGCGCATGCGCGCGCTCCTGATCGTCGACGTGCAGAACGACTTCTGCGAAGGCGGCTCCCTCGAAGTGGTCGGTGGCCAGTCGGTTGCCCATGCGATAAGCGAATTCCTTGAAACGCCCCACGGCTACGACCACATCGTCGCGACGAAGGACTTCCACATCGACCCAGGCGACCACTTCTCCGACAACCCCGATTTCGCGGCGTCGTGGCCGCGGCATTGTGTCGTCGGAACGCACGGGGCCGACTTCCATCCGGAGTTCGACCACTCACGCGTCGAGGCCGTCTTCACCAAGGGCCGGTTCGAGGCTGCCTACAGCGGCTTCGAGGGGACGGACGAAGCAGGCACTTCGCTGGGCGACTGGCTACGCCAACGCGACGTCGACGAAGTCGACATCGCAGGCATCGCCACGGACTACTGCGTGCTTGCGACCGCGACCGATGCGGCCGCCGCCGGTTTCACCACCCGGGTCCTGCTGGATCTGACCGCGGGGGTGGCGCCGGCGACGACCGCGAAGGCGATCGACGAGATGCGTGCCGCCGGGGTGGCTGTCGCCTAGCCGCGCAGTCACCGGTCGGACTACGCCGTCGGGTCGACGGGTCTTCCCGTCCAGTTCGGTGCGCGCCGCTCCATGGATGCCCGCACGCCTTCCCCGGCGTCGTCGTGGGCCATCAGCGCCAGATGGATCTCTGTCTCGCGCGCGCCGACGGCGTGCCGGTCGAGATCGAACGAATCCCACAGCAGCCGCTTGCTCGCCGCCACCGACGCAGGGGCTGCGTTCACCGCG
Organism: uncultured Actinomycetota bacterium; assembly: GCA_963756865.1. Lineage (GTDB taxonomy): Bacteria > Actinomycetota > Actinomycetes > Mycobacteriales > Mycobacteriaceae > Mycobacterium. The sequence continues at coordinate 56,584 of CAVWPQ010000004.1, forward strand.
ATGTCGTGCGCAAGCTCGAGAGCGGCAGGCAATACATCGTCACTGTCGAGAGCCCGACTGCCCAGCCCGAGCGCGACGGCTCGATGGCCGTCGAAGGTGGCGCCGCTCAACAGAATCTCGGCAGCGTTCGACATACCGACCAACCGCGGAAGCACCCAGTGCGAATACGCATCCCCCACCATGCCTCGCCGCACCTGCACGACGCCGTACTGCGCATCGGCCGCGAAGACCCGGATATCGCATTGCAGTGCCAGCGTCAGGCCCAGCCCGATCGCGTGCCCGTTGACCGCGGCGACCACCGGCTTGCCCACCGACCACGCCGGCACGTCGATACCGGCGGCGGAAAACGACGGCCCCGGTTCGGTGAAGGTGCGTGCACCGGCGGACAGGTCGGCACCTGCGCAGAAGGCGGGCGGTGCACCCGTCAGCACCACCACCCGGATCGCGTCGGTCCGGTCGCACCACAGATAGGCATCGGCGAGTTCCTCCCGCATACCGTCGCCGACCGCGTTGCGCTGCTGCGGGCGGTTCAGCGTGATGGTTGCCACACCACTGTCGAGCGCTGTTTGCAGCGTCCGGTAAACGGGCAGTTCAACGGTGCCAACCACCGGATGTACCTCCTATACGAACTTCTCGCCCGCCATGCTCCACCACCCGGGTGCACCGTATCGTCACGTTGTTCGGTTCAGCCAAGCCAGAAGGGTGCACCTTGACCCAAGTCTCGAATCCCAACGCCGTTCCCCAGGAGGTCTGGCGCGGTAAGGCCTATCCGCTTGGTGCCTCCTATGACGGCTCCGGCACGAACTTCGCACTGTTCAGCGAGGTCGCACAGCGTGTGGAGCTTTGTCTGTTCGACGCGGACGACAACGAAACCCGGATCACCCTGCCGGAGGTGGACGCGTTCGTCTGGCACGGCTTCCTGCCCAACATCGAGCCGGGCCAGCGCTATGGCTATCGCGTGCACGGGCCGTACGACCCAGAAGCCGGTCACCGCTGTAACCCGAACAAACTGCTTCTGGATCCCTACGCCAAGGCGATCGACGGAAACTTCGACTGGAACCAGTCGCTGTTCGGCTACGACTTCGGGGACGAGCACAGTCGCAACGACGACGACTCGGCAGCGAGCATGCCGAAGTCGGTGGTGATCAACCCGTTCTTCGACTGGGGTACCGATCGTCCGCCGAACTTGGAGTACGCCGACACCGTCATCTACGAGGCCCACGTCAAGGGCCTCACCGAGACTCATCCCGACATCCCCGAACAGATGCGCGGCACCTACGCCGCCGTCGGGCATCCGGCGATCATCGAGCATCTCCAGGCGCTGGGCATCACGGCCATCGAGTTGATGCCGGTGCACCACTTCGCCAACGACTCGACACTCATCGACAAGGGACTGTCGAACTACTGGGGCTACAACACCATCGGGTTCTTCGCTCCGGACCCGAAGTACAGCAGCAGCGGCACCCCCGGTGGTCAGGTGCAGGAGTTCAAGGCGATGGTTCGGACCCTGCACGAGGCCGGTATCGAGGTGATCCTCGACGTGGTCTACAACCACACCGCCGAAGGCAACCACCTTGGCCCGACGGTCTCGATGCGGGGCATCGACAACGCCGCGTACTACCGGCTCGTCGACGACGACAAGCGGTATTACATGGACTACACCGGCACCGGCAACAGCCTCAACGTCGGGCACCCGCACTCGCTTCAGCTCATCATGGACTCGTTGCGGTACTGGGTCACCGAGATGCACGTCGACGGCTTCCGATTCGACCTGGCCTCGACGCTGGCCCGCGAGTTCTACGATGTGGACAAGCTTTCGACGTTCTTCGAACTCGTGCAACAGGATCCGACGGTCAGCCAGGTCAAGCTGATTGCCGAGCCATGGGACGTCGGGCCGGGCGGGTACCAGGTCGGCAACTTCCCGCCGCAGTGGACGGAATGGAACGGCAAGTACCGAGACACCGTCCGTGACTTCTGGCGCGGCGAGCCCGCCACTCTCGACGAGTTCGCCTCCAGGCTGACCGGCTCCGCCGATCTCTACGAAGGCACCGCTCGCAGGCCGGTGGCGTCCATCAACTTCGTCATCGCCCACGACGGGTTCACGCTGCGTGATCTGGTGTCGTACAACGAGAAACACAACGACGCCAATGGCGAGGACAACAACGACGGCGAGAGCCACAACCGGTCATGGAACTGCGGGGTGGAAGGGCCAACCGACGATTCCGAGGTGAACGCGCTGCGGGCGCGCCAGCAACGCAACTTCCTGACAACGCTGCTGCTGTCCCAGGGCGTGCCGATGATCGCACACGGCGACGAACTCGGCCGCACGCAACAGGGCAACAACAACGTCTACTGCCAGGACAACGAGCTGTCGTGGATCGACTGGGCCGAAGCCGACGAGGGACTGATCGAGTTCACCCGCGCCGTGTCGGCGCTGCGCGCGGCGCATCCGGTGTTTCGCAGGCGGCGCTTCTTCAGCGGCAGGCCGGTACGACAGGGCGGGACCGGACTCCCTGACATCGCCTGGTTCGCACCCGATGGTGCCGAAATGACCGACGATGACTGGGCATCCGGATTCGTGCGATCGCTTGGCGTGTATCTCAACGGCTACGGAATCCCCGATCCCGACGTACGCGGCCAGCGGGTCACCGACGATTCGTTCGTGTTGTTCTTCAACGCCCACCACGAGCCGATCGACTTCACGCTGCCGCACGACGACTTCGGCGCGTCCTGGGTTCCGGTGATCTACACCGCCGACGACGTCATCGGCGAGTCCAAGCCCTACGACGCGGACGCGCAGGTCACCGTCGAAGCCCGCTCGGTGATGGTGCTACAGGCTCACAGCTGACCTGTCACTCGACGACTCACTCGACGACGTCGTAGAACGACTCGCCGTCCTCGGGCGTCCCGTCGATCTGACCGCGCTCCCGGCCGTGCTGCTGTGGATCCAGTCGGTCGATTTGGTCGTCGGGCATGGACACGGTTTCTCGCTGCCTGTCGTCGGCGTCGCGCGGGTCGTCCCCCGCAAGCGGGAGGTGCCCCCAGTCGTCGGGGCTGACGTCGGGCTCTTCCTCGGAGAGGCGCTCGTCGAGGGTCTCGTCATCGTTGGCGTCGATCCACTTCTCCGGCGGGTCGACGGTTTCGTCTCCGTCGTCGTTGCGCACTTCGTCGGAGTCGAGTGCCTCTTCTGGCGTCAGAGGGAATTCGTCGGACATGGCCCCATCGTGCCCTACGTCGGCCGCCCTGACGTGGGCGCACCTGGTGGCGGAGCACGTCGGCGGCCAAACCGTGTTGGCGGCCGGGCCGTTTCAGCGCATCGAACACCGTTCTCGCGGTGACTGATTCACCCGCGCCCCATGGCTTTCATCGCAAAGGTTGCTGACGATGCCTACTTCGCGCCTTCGGCAGCGCGATCGGGTGGCCGGGGACGTACCGTGCCGGCACGGGTCGGAGGAAACGGCGCGGCAGCTCGGGCGATGGTTCGATCGCGGCTGACCGACAGCCATCGCGCAGTGGCAACTCAGCCGAAATCATTGCCCATACCAGGCAGTATGGTACGTTGTAGCAGCTGAAGCAGCCGTGGCCGCGCAATCGGCACCGAGGGGTGCCACCGGCCGGGCGGGCTGGAAGTAGAAGCCGAAGAGCGGCGGTGACTACCGGCGGCCACGGTTGCAACAGCACCCTTCTGGCGGGACTGATTACCGCCGCTAACGTTCAGACGTGTCAAGTTGCTGGTAGCCGTATGCTGCGGTCCATGAACCCGCCGCGCGACTCTGGACGTCGGCTTTCTGCCGATGACTGGATCCAGGCCGGATTCGCCATCCTCGCCGAAGGTGGACCCAACGCGCTGCGCCTCGACCGCATCTGCGAGCACCTCGGCGTCACCAAGGGCAGCTTCTACTGGCACTTCGCCGATCTGTCTGCCTACCGATCCGCGCTCCTCGAGTCCTGGGCAAGCCTGCAGGACCAGGATCGCCAGCGATTCATGGACATGGGCGGAGCAGCGCCGCGGGAGCGGCTGAAGGCCATGATGCAGGCGTTGATGAGTCCGCAGTTGTACTCCTTGGAGCGCGCCATGAGGGTGTGGTCGCTGACCGACGAGACCGTCGCCGAAGGCGTGCGGGAAAGCGATATGCAGGTGCTGGGTGCCGTCCACCAGATATTCAGCGACGCCGGGTTCGAGGGTCAGGACGCGCTGGTTCGCGCGGTCACCTTCTTCGCCGCGGGTATGGGGTTCTTGCACGGCTTCGACATCGAACGCCCTGCCGACGGCGAAGACCTCTTCTTGGACTTCATGTTCCGTCCTTAGCCAGACGGCGTCAGGCCGGCCTTGGCGTCGAGGTACTGCAGCAGATCATGGGCGGCCAGTTCGACGTCCTTGTGCCGCCATTCCGAGGCTCGGTAGACGCACGCGATCAGGCCCGTGCGGTGCACGCGGCGCAGGTCGCCGTAGACGAAGGCATACCGGGCCTTGGTTTCGTCATTGGCCCCTTCGGTGAGGCCGAGGTGCCACTGCGCGTACTCGTCCCAGGTGTGGTTTTCCAGGAAGGTGTTCTGCGCATCCGCGTTTGGCTGCGCATCTCCCCAGTCGCTGTCCAGGACGTACTGCTTGGCATCGATCAGCTCTCGCGCTCGCGTCACCGCCGATTTGTTCACCGTGTATTTGGCCATGCCTACGGTTACCCGCTACGCGACCGCGAGCCGCTCACTGGCCGTCACTTCAGCCGCGGCGCGTTCGCCTGAGCGCACGGCGCCGTCCACCCAACCGCACATGACGGCCGAGCTCTCGGTGCCCGCCCAGTGGATGCGACCGCACGGCTCGCGCAGTGCAGGCCCGAATTCGGTCAGCACCCCCGGCGGTGCGTGGCTGATCATGCCGCCACCCGAATACCGTTCGATCGTCCAGTTCTGCTCGAGGAAATCGATCGGCGAGCGGGCCTTGGCGCCGAAGCGGTCTGCCAGCGCGGTGAGGATCAGGTCGCGGCGCTTCGTTTCGTCGACCCCGCACATGTCGCGGGCGACCGGTCCCTCGACGATCACGCAGAGCACCCCTGGCGTACCGCGGTCTGTGCACGCATCGATGGTCACCGGAGCGGGCGTACCCGGTGCCGCCGATTGCCCGGACAGTCCGTCGGCCCGCCAGAACGGTTCGTCGTAGACGATGTTCACCTTGATGACAGCTCCGCCGGGCATGCGTTGGTTCAGCAGCGAACGGTCGACGGAAAGCATTGGCTCGTAATGTATTTGACTGGCAATAGCGATCGGCACCGCGACGATCGCCCGTCGCGCCCGCACCGACATGTCGTCGGATCGGACCGTCACCCCGCCGTCGTCCTGCTCTATCCGCCTGACCGGTGCGGACGTGTGGAGTGAATCGCCGACCTCCGCTGCCATCGGACCGTAGACCGCGCCCATGCCGCCGACGATGCGGGAGTCCTGCGACCCGCCCTCGATGCCGAACACGAACTCCGGTCCACCGCCCGACGCCATCTGGTGCAACGCGTACAACAGCGAGATCTCCGACGTGTCACTGGTGTAGGTACCGCCGATCGCGGTCTCGAGCAGATCGCGGGCGGCCAGCGACCGTACGTGATGATCGAGCCACAACGCCACGGTGATGCTGTCCCACTTGCCGGCCCTCTTCGCGTCCCACGGCGCCTCGAGCGGGATCGTCTTGCACATCCTGGCTAGTTCGAGCATTGCGGTGCCGAGGTTCACCGTGGCGAAGGGGTTCAGAGTCCGCGGCACGACACCCCTGTAGCGGAACAGCCTGCCGTCGACGACCATCATCGCGTCGCCTGCCGAGTACTGCTTGTAGGCCGGCACGCCGAACTCGTTCATCAGCGCGTAGATGCGGTCCTGCCCCGGTCCGACCCACGCTCCGCCGCGGTCGATCCACGTCCCGTCGTCCCGCACCTCGGTGAAGGTGCGACCGCCGACCCTGTCTCTGGCCTCCAGTAGCGCCACCGAATGCCCCGCCTGCCTCAGTCGCAACGCTGCCGTCAAGCCGGCGAACCCCGCCCCGACGACGCAAAAGTCCACGTCAACCATGATCGGATGGTCCACAAGACGGCGGCCCAGCGGGGCCGTTTGGCAAATTTCTACGTGCTCGTCAACAGATCATCCGACGATGCGTGCGATTGACCGCAGCGGGATCGGCAGCCAGGTCGGGCGAAACCGCGCCTCGTAAGCCGCCTCGTACACCGCCTTGTCCAGCTCGTAGGCCGCGAGCAGTTCGGCGTGCTCGCGCGGGTCGACACCCGACTGCGCGGCGTACCCCTCGCAGAACGCGGTGCTGTTGCGGTCCACCCACTCGCGGGCGCGCGTCGCCAGTTGGCGTGCACGGTCGTCGTCGCTGTCCTGCTCCATCAGCCGCTGATAGGCCGCGTACTCGAAGGAGCGAAGGACCCCCGCCACATCGCGGGCTGTGGCGTCCGGGCGCATGCGTTCGTCGAGCGGTTGGCCGGGCTCCCCCTCGAAGTCGATGAGCAGCCATCGCTGCGGGGTCCGAAGCACCTGTCCGAGGTGCAGGTCACCATGCACGCGCTGGACGGTGATCGTCTGGTCGGACAGCTTGCGATAGCGCTCCTCGATCAGCGGCACGAACTCGCCGAGTTCTGGAACCGATGCCGCAGCTGAGGCCAGCCGGTCGAGCACTGCGTCAGTCGGGAACGGGATGGTCGACGTCCCGAGTTCGGCCGCCAGCGTGGCGTGCACCGAGGCGACCGCCTCGCCGAGCCGGTAGGACTCGGCGGCGAAATCACCGCCAGCCTCGTCGGCGATCAGGTCGCGGGTGCTGGCCGTCGCCATATCCCAGCCCTCGGCCGAGTTGGCCGCGAACTCGGTGACCATCCCGAGCGCGTACGGCTCGCCGCCGAGGATCGTCTCGTAGGACGCGAGCAACCGCGCGACGTGCGGGTTGCCTGCGCGCGCCAGAACGCGGTTCAGCTCGATGTCCGGATTGGAGCCCGGCGTGATGCGTCGGAAGATCTTGAAGACGGCCCGACCGTCGAATATGACGCTGGTGTTGCTCTGCTCGGCGCTCGACACCCGAGGCGCGGCGTCCAACGGCAGTTCGGCCCCCGGTTCCTTCGTGAAACGTACGTCGGCGACCGAGGCCGACGAATCGAACAGGGACAGAAGATATTTCGCGTCCGCCGGATCGTAGAGCGCATCGTGGCCGGTGCGCCGCCCATCGTTCCCGATCGTGCTGGCCTGCGCCGCCTCGGCGGCGCCCGAATCCCAGCGCACGAGCACCTGATACCGCTCCGACGGACCCTCGGCGTAGGTGGCCTCGAGCAGCACCAGGTCGAGGTCCTTGCGTAGACCGACGACGACGGCCGGTTCTGCGGACGCCAGCTGCCGGCTGCGTCCGGCATACCAGCGCTGCCGAACGATCCACTCGTCGAACGGCATATTCATCGGTGTTCGCGCATTCGTCGGGGCATCCATTGACCTTCAAACCTACCCACCCGCGGCGCTATTGAATCGCTGCGCGTGTCGCAGCGTCATTGAGCAAAGAGTTGCCTGGAGATGGTGTAGAGGAACGGTTGAAACAGTCGCCGAACCGGGATACCGTTTGCGCGGCCAATGTTCCCATCGCCGGGTGGCACTGGTCTTCATAATTCTTCGACGAATCGAGTGGCCGTGTCAGAGCCGAATGATGGCGAAGCTCCAGTAATCGTTGGTTTGTCCGATGCGGCTATGCACATGTACGCCGCGGCGATCGACACCCTTCCCGACCCGAGCGATCCCGAGTTCACAGACCGTGCCGGCGTGATCCTCTCCGGTCTTCGCAAACTTCAGGACTCGCTCGCCGACGCCGCGAGCCGCAGCCGGGTGACCCCGTCGGTCATCGTCGCGCTCAGCGGTGTGCGCAGCCGGTACGACGATCTGATGGCCACCGCGGCCAACGGCCCAGGCGCCACCCTGGGTCAGCGCCTCTACATCGCGCGCGGCCGGGCGAAGCTGTCCACCAAGGAAGCCGCCAACGGTGTCGGGCTGCGCAAGGACCTCATCGAGGCCGTCGAGGCCGAAGAGCCGGTGCTCGAGGACGAGGCGTCGCGGATCAAGGATCTGATCGCCGCGCTCGGCGGCTGACGCACGCGAGTTACGGCAGATAGCGCGCCGCGCCGCTTGACCGGATCGTCCGGCCCGCATCAGCCTGTCGATATCCGATGACACCTCCCCCGAGGGTCATCAGCAGGATGCCCGCGACCCCGGGCAGCGCGGCACCCGCGAGCTGCGGAAGACCCGGGCTGCGCAGGTAGTCGGCGTAACCGCGGCGCGGCAACTGCCCGGTCATCGAGGTGCCTGTGCTCACGGGCGCCTGCTCGGGACTGGCTGCCTGCCGGACTGAACCAGTCGTGACCGCGGGCTCTGCGCCGCCGGCGCGAGCGGCGGCCGACCCGACGCCCGGCGTGGGTGCCGGTAGCGCCGGAAACGCCGGAAAGCGGGCTGCAGCGGGCGGCGGGACCGGAATCGCCACCACGGGTGCCGAAAGCACGGGCGCACTGCCGAAGCCGGTGGCGGAAAAGTCGCTGCCGCCACCGCCGGCGATCCCGCCGGAGGCATCGAGCACCGGCTCCGGATCGGGCGCGGGAGCTTCGGGGGCAGGGCCGCGGAACGCGGGCCCCGGCACGGGCGCTGGCTCTGGTTCTGGTTCGGGTGTGCGCACCGACGTGCTGTACGGGCTGATGGCTTTCCCCAACCGCGAGATGATCTGGTTCGCGTTCCACCAGTCGCCGCCGCGACCGAATTCCAGCCAGTAGTACTGGAACGGGTAGACGACCATGCCGGTCGCCTTCTTCTCCGGCTCGGGTGCCGCGTTGACGACGGTGTTGTCGATGTAGTCACTTCCGCCTGCGGCTTGCGGTGCTGGCGCGGTTCCGGCCTGCTCGGTTCCGGCGGGTTCGGCAGCGCGCTCGCCATCGGGCACCAACTCCGGCGCAGGCTCATCGGGCTCGTCGGGGGCCTCGGCGAACGTCGTCGCATTGGATTCGCTGGCTGTGAAACCGCTGTCCGGATCGGACCCGATCTTGGCCCGTGGGGCCCTGCGCGGCGCGTTGCTCTTCAGCTTCCGATGTTCGCTGAGAATTCGGTGGATCACTCGACTCAGGCTCGGTCGCTCGTAATTTACGCCTTTGCTAGATTCCCTGTCACGGGAACCGTGTCCCACATCTCCCTCGTCCGCGGACGCCAGCCCAGTCGCGCTATTGCAAAGCATGAGGCCACCCACGAGCACGCCGGCACACGCCGCAAGGCGTACAGCCGACACCCCCATATACCCCTCACTCCCGGCAAAAAGGTTGCTGACTAGGCGTTTATCGTGAGGGGATTCTCGCACACTTCCCGCCATCAGTCGGTGGAATCCTCGCTTGCTGGCAATCTGCTGTAGACCACCATCCAGCGCGCTGAAGTATGGTGCCGACGTGGCATCCCGCGATCATGGCGACCCGGGCGATGCCCCGTCCGTCGCACCTCCGTTGACCGAAGTCGCCAACGCCGTGCGCCCGTCTGCTGCCGAGGAGGCCCGCACGATCGCGGCGTCGGTCAACACCGGCACGTTGGCGACGCTCACCGCGACCGGTGACCCATGGGCGTCTTTCGTCACCTACGGCCTGCTCGGTGGCGCACCGGTGCTGTGCGTGTCGAACATGGCCGAGCACGGCCGCAATCTCGCCAGGGACCAGCGCGCAAGCATCGCGATCGTGGCGCCCGCGACAGAGGCCGATCCACTGGCGAGCGGACGCGTGACGCTGGCAGGCGTCGTCGAGCACCCCTGTGACGACGAGCTTGCAGCTGCCCGTGACGCTCACATGGCTGCGGTCCCCGCCGCGAAGTACTACATCGACTACACCGACTTCGCGCTGTGGGTGCTGCGGGTGCAGCGGGTGCGCTGGGTCGGCGGCTACGGCCGCATGGACTCGGCTACCGGCGAGGCGTATGCCGAGGCGCAACCCGATCCGGTGGTTCCGCACGCGGCGGGAGCGATCGCCCACCTCAACGCCGACCACGCAGAGTCGCTGTGCGCGATGGCCAAGGCTCTCGGCGGCTTTCCCGATGCGTCCGCCGCGACGTGCACAGGTGCTGACCGTTACGGCCTCGACCTGAGGGTCAACACGCCGCGCGGGATCGCCTACACGAGGGTCGGGTACCCGGCGGGGATCGATTCGTACGACGATTTGCGCTCGGCCACAGTCGAATTGGCCCGACGCGCTAGGATCGGCGCGTGACCGACCGCTCCGAGCTCTGGCAAGCCGCCTTCGATCTGATCCGAACCCGCGGCCACGAACGGCGTGAGGAACCGTTCAAGCTGGCGAGCGGGCAGCTCAGCCACGACTACATCGACGGCAAGTACGCCGTCGACAATGGCGAACGGCTTGCGATCGTCAGCCGCGCCGTCGCCGAGCTCGCCGCGAACAACGGCATCGAGTTCGATGCGGTCGGGGGGCTGACGATGGGTGCCGATCCACTGTCGCACGGCGTCGCGCTGGTGACCGGCAAGGCCTGGTTCTCGGTCCGCAAGGAGCAGAAACAACGCGGCCGCGAACAGTGGGTCGAGGGCACCCGGCTTCATGAGGGCACCCGGGTGCTGCTGGTCGACGACGTGATCAGCACCGGCGGCTCGACCGCGTTGGCGCTCGACCGGATCGCCCCGCTCGGCGTCGTCGTCACCGGCGTGATCCCGATGGTCGATCGCGGCGACGTCGCCGCCAAGCTCTTCGCCGAACGCAACGTGCCGTTCTTCGCCCTCGTCACCTACTCCGACCTGGGGATCGAGCCGATCAAGGCGGTGTAAGCGTCGCTAGCTCGCGACGACCAGCACGCCGGTCGGTTCGACACCGACTTTCACCCGGTCTCCGGGTGCGAAGACGCGCGCCGCCGAGCTGGCCATCTGCGCACCCACCGCCGTTCCGTCGGCCAGCGTCAGGTGCACCCTCGAGATCGGCCCGAGAAACGCCACCGACGTGACCGATGCGCTGCCCGCCGGGTCGGCGTGGACCGTCACCGACTCCGGCCGCACCATCGCAAGTCCGGCACCCGAGGCCACCGAGCCGGTCAACGCGGGTACCGAGGTGCCGAGCAGTGTGGCCTGTCCGTCCGAGACCTCGGCGGGCACCTTGTTGTTCAGGCCGACGAACTCCGCGACGAACGGCGTCGCCGGGTTGGCGTAGAGCTCGGCGGGGGCCGCGAGCTGTTCGAGCTTGCCCTGGCTCATCACACCGACCCGGTCGGCGACGGCCAGCGCCTCCTCCTGATCGTGGGTGACGAAGAGCGTCGTCGTGCCGACCTCGAGCTGTACCCGGCGGATCTCGTCGCGCAGCTGCACCCGCACCTTGGCATCAAGCGCCGACAACGGCTCGTCGAGCAGGAGCACGCGCGGCTGGATCGCCAGCGCCCGCGCAAGCGCCACCCGCTGCTGCTGGCCGCCGGACAATTCGCTGGCGTACTTGTTGCGATGGGCCGTCAGACCGACCAATTCGAGCATCTGGTCTGCACGAGAGGTCCTCTGCCCCTTGTCCTTCCCGCGCATCTTGAGCCCGAACGCGACATTGTCGACGACGGTCAGGTGCGGGAACAAGCTGTAGGCCTGGAACACCATGCCCATATCGCGCTTGTTCGCAGGCACCCTCGTGAGGTCCTTGCCGTCCACCGAAACGGTGCCAGCCGTGGCCTCGTCGAGGCCTGCGAGGATCCGCAGCGCTGTCGTCTTCCCGCAGCCCGACGGGCCTAGCAGCGCAACCAGTTCACCCGGCTCGATGTGCAAGGTCAGCCCGTCGAGGGCCTTCACCGATCCGTAGACCCGGGTCAGGTCGTTCAGCTCGACGGAAACGCCATTCGTCATGTCGGAACTCCAGGTTTGGCCGCGGACGTGAGGAGCGAGGAAGACCCGGCGGTGGTTGACGCGGCGGCGGTCGGATCCGCGGCCGCGGTGCTGCGGCGCCGTCCGCGAGTCACCAGCGCGAGGATGAGCAGTAGCACGAAGCCGAAGACGAGGGTGGCCAGCGATGCGGCGACCGAGGTCGGGCCGTCGCTCTTGCCGATCAACACGATCTGCACCTGCAGCGTCTCGAAACCGGACAGTGACGCGATCGTGTACTCACCCAGCACGACGGCGATAGAGATGAATGCGGCCGACAGGATGCCCGACCAGATGTTGGGCACCACGACTCGACCGATCGTGGTGATCCAGCCCGCACCGAGTGAACGGGCGGCCTCCGAAAGGGTTTTGAGGTCGATCGCCGATAGCGCGGCATCGATCGCGCGGTAGGCGAACGGCAGCACGAGCACCACGTAGACGAAGGTCAGCGTCAGCGCGGACTCGCCGAGGAAGTACGTCACCCACAGGTACACGTTGCGCAGGCCGACGACGATGACCAACGCGGGGATGGTGAGCGGTAGCAGGCAGAGGAATTCGACGATGCCCCGTGCCCACGGTGCGCGCAGCCTGACCCAGATCATCGTCGGCACCAGGATGAGGAGCATCAGCACCACCGTGAAAACGGCCAGCAGCAGCGAGATCACGATGGCCTGATACAGCGCTTCATCAGCCACCAGGTTCTTCCACGCCTGCAGTGTGCGGCCGCCCGCGAGCAGGTTCCTGGTGGAGAAGTCGGCCATCGCGTAGAGCGGGAACAGGAAGAACAAGCCGAAGGCGACGAACAGGGCGACTCGAAACGCCTTGCCGCCGAACGTGGTTTTCCTCATTGCAGCCACCTCGCGGTGCGGCGGACGAGGAGGTTGTACGCGACCATCACGATGGCGACGATGAGGATCATCTCCAGCGCGAGCGCGTATGCGAACCCGGACTGGCCGAGCACCACCTCGCTGGTCAGCGCGGCCCGGATCAGCAGTGGCACGATCGGGCTGCCTTGGCTGACCAACGCCGCAGCCGTGGCATATGCGGCAAAAGCGTTGGCGAACAACAGGAGAAATGAACCGAGGAATGCGGGCGTCAACAACGGCACGGCGACCTGGCGCCAGTACTGGAAGGTCGACGCGCCGAGGCTGACGGCGGCTTCACGCCACTGCTCGCGGAGGCCCTCCAACGCAGGCACGAAGACGATCACCATCAACGGGATCTGAAAGTAGGTGTAGACGAGGATCAACCCCGACAGGCTGTACAGCCAGCCGGACCCTGCGAGGTTCCAGCCGAAGTGCTGCTGAACCCAGAGTGTCAGCACACCGTTGAGGCCGATCGTGGCGAGGAACGCGAAAGCCAGTGCGACGCCACCGAACTGGGCCAGAACACTGCACAGCGAGATCACGGCCCTTCGGAGGATTGACGTGGGCGGGCTGCTCACGATCAACCAGGCGAGCACCGCGCCGAGCAGGGCGCCGATGATCGCCGTGGTCGCCGACAGCAGGACGCTCTTCCACAGTGCCGAAAGCGCGGTCTCGGAGAACAGCGCCGCTATCCGGGCGAGAGAGAAGGCGCCGTCGACGAAGAACGCGCTGACGATCACCGTCACGGTCGGGACGATCAGGAAGATCGTGACCAGCGCGAAGAACGGCAGCAGCGGCAATGCCTCCCGGATGCGCTTGGGCATGGTCAGCCGATGGCCTTCGCCCAGTTGTCCGTCAGATACTTGGTCGCCGTGTCGGTCTGGTCAGGTGTGGGCACCGTGACGGGCCCGTCGATGACGGGGATCTGATCCAGCACGGCCGTATCGATGGTGCCAGCGCGCATCATCCCGTCGGCGCGCACCGGCCGCACCCCACCGGCGGCATAGAGGTTCTGCCCCTCGTCGCTGTAGAGGAACTCCTGCCACAGCCGGGCTGCCGCGGGATGTGGCGCGCCTTTGTTGATGGCCTGGTAGTAGTAGCCGGCGACGATCGCGTTCGACGGCACGAGAACCTGCCAGCTGGGCAGCTTGGCTGTTCTCGCCGCGTTCAGATAGTTCCAGTCGATGACGACGGGCGTCTGGCCGGACTCGATGGTCGCCGGCGTCGGGTCAACGGGCAGGAAGTTGCCCGCCTCCTTGAGCTTTCGGAAGAAGTCGACGCCCGGCGCGATGTCGTCGACCGAACCGCCCTGCGACAGCGCGACCATCAGCACGCCGGAGAACGCCGCACCCGCCTGCGTTGGGTCGCCGTTGAGCGCCACCTTGCCGTTGTACTCACCCTTGAGTAGATCGTTGACATCGGTGACCGGCGGCACTTTGGCGGAGTCGAAGCCGATCGACATGTAGCCGCCGTAGTCATTGACCCACTTGCCGTCTGGATCGGTGTAGGCCGCGGGGATGTCGTTGAAGTTTGCGACCTTGTACGGTGCGAACATCGACGTATTGGCAAGGGCGACTGCCTGTCCCAGGTCGAAGACGTCGGGTGCGGTGCTCTTGCCCTTCTGCTGGCTCGCGGCGTTGATCTCGTCCTGGCTTGCGGCATCCGGCTGCGCGGAGTTCACCTTGATTCCGTACTTCTCGGAGAACGCCTTGATGATCGCGCCGTAGTTGGCCCAGTCCGGCGGCAGGGCGATGACGTTCAGTTCGCCCTCCTTCTTGGCCGCGTCGGCGAGTCCGTCGATACCCCCGAAGTCCTCCGCCGAGGTCGCCTCCGCGGCATTCGCTCCCGACTGCGTCTGCTCACCATCGCCTGTCTTCTCCGGCGGCGCACACGCCGCGATGCCCGCGATGAGCAGGGCAGAGGTGGTGAGCGCGGCGATACCGAACAGACGCGATTTCTTCACCGGCGATCCTTCCGATGGGCAGGCAGACCGAACCCTATCGTGGCTGCCCATCGTCGGCATCTGGTTCCCGCGAGTCGAATTTTATCGGCCGTGCGCACACGTTGTCCCAGGTAGTGGCGTTAGCATCAGATTGTGCCGGAGAAGGGGGCCTCGGGGGACTTCGTCGACGAGGGGAATGCCCACGCGTCGGAGAGCGACCTTGATTACCTGCTGGCCGCAGAACAGCCGCAGGAGCGCGACGGGTTCGACGCATTCGACGAGAACACCTGGGACGAAGACTTCACGCCGGTGTCGACGGCGCCATGGCACCGGTCGCTGCAGTCGCGCACACTGCTGACCGCCAGTGCAGTGGCACTCTCGGCGATCGTGATCTCGGTGTCGCTGTTGGTTTTTCGCAGTCCCGCCGACGATGACGAGCCCGCCCCGGTGGACTCCACGACGGCGGTCACCACACCTCTGGCCACCGCGACGAGCGAGAGGCCGCCACCGCCGCCGCCGCCTCCTCCACCGCCTCCGCCGCCGCCGTCGGAGGCGTCCACCGCAAACGAGGCACCCGCGGTGATTCGACCGACGGTCCGGCCGAGGCCGACGAACAAGCCCGAGATCGGCGTGACCAGAACGCCGGCGACCAGGTCGCCGATAAGCGTTGCGCCCCAGCCACGCGGACCCAGGAACTGACCGCAGGCGTCTAGCGGTGGTGTCCGCCGTGATGGAACAGCAGGACGTTGCCGTAGAACGGGAACTGGTAGGGATAGGTGACATTTTGGTCGCTGGTGATCTGCACGTTTCCCGGTGACTGGCACTGGGTGGTCTGTGACCCGACGTAGGTGCAGGTCTGTGCGGCAGACGCCACGGGCGCCATCGCGATGGCCGCCGATGCGGCGCCCGCTGCGACCAATGCCGAAATGGTGCGCAATTTCATTGTGAACCCCTGTCATTGCTATATCAAAACTGAACGTTCAGTTTCAACACTAAGGCAGCGTGGAAAGTCCCGCTACCAGGGGTGATGTCAGTCACTGTGGGCGAGGCCACGGATGGCGACGTCCACCAGCGCGTCTGCTGCCGCATCGGTCAGCGGTGCGTGGCCCATCATCAGCCGGTACAGCGCAGGGCCGATAAGCAGGTCGAGGGCTGCATCGGGGTCGGCGTCGCCACGCAACTCGCCTCGGGCGACACCGCGCTCCCATATCGTCCGGAACAGTTCGCGGCGAGTGTCGACCAGGTTCGCGCGCAGCTCCTGCTGAATCTGAGGGTCGGTCTGGGCCTCGCCGACCAGTTGGGCGAACACGCGGCCACTCGGCCCGGTGTAGAAGCGCAGCAGCCCGCGCACTACCGCGGTCAGATCGTCGCGAGCCGAACCGGTGTCGGGGTCGCGCGACTCCGCCATCATCTCGGACAGAAACGCGTCGATTGCCACCGCATATTTGTTCGGCCACCACTTGTATATCGTCGCCTTGCTCGCTCCGCTGCGACTGGCGATCTCCTCGGTGGTCATCGCCCGCAGGCCAACCTCGTGCAACAGCTGCGAGGTAGCACGCAGCACCGCGGTGCGGGACTCCTCGCTGCGTGGGCGGCCGGGCCTGGCGCGCGGCTGCGCGTCGACCACGCGGCTACCGGTCATTCGCCTGCTTCCCCTTGAATATGAACGACACGTTCACAATCCTTACTATTGACTATTCCTGCGGTAACGCAACTTGAGAAGGACGGCATGTCGGAGTTCGACGCGAGGGAACGGTTCGCCTCGTCGCCTGTCGCCCAGCTGGCGACGGCGGGTGACGACGGCGTCCCGCATCTGGTCCCGGTCGTCTTCGCGGTCAGCAACGACGTCATCTACACCGCGGTCGACGCAAAACGGAAGTCCAGTCAGCGGCTGCGCAGGATGGCCAACATCGAGGTCAATCCCGCAGTCAGCCTGATCGTCGACCACTACGACGACGACTGGTCGCAGCTGTGGTGGGTCCGAGCCGATGGCAGGGCCGAAATCCATTACAGCGGTGAGGAAATGGCGACCGCGTACTTCGAGCTCCGCCGGAAGTACGTCCAGTACCAGCGCATCGCCCTTGACGGACCCGTCATCACCGTCACCGTCGCCCGCTGGTCCGGCTGGCAGGCCTGACCCGAGAGCGGTAATACCTGAGCCCACCGCGGCGATAAACGTCGTGACATGACACAGGGTGTAGGGCTTTCGATCGGCGCGACGAGCGTCGCGGCCGTGATTCCGGGCTTCGCGGCCGTGACGCGGCAGCCCGTCCTCACGCTGTACCCGCACCGCAAGGCCGAGGTCGGCGTCCCCGCCGAGAACCCCCGGCTCGACGGGCGGGGGCTCGTCGTCACCGGTTTCGTTGACCGGGCCGCCGACCCCGTCGGCATCATGGCCACCGACGGCACCTTCCACCGCGGCGAGGTGCTCATCGCAGAGGCGCTGCGCGCACTGACCTACACCGCGACCGGCGGTCGCACGCCGATCGCACCGCCAGGGGTGACCTATCCCGCGCACTGGCGCCCCGCCGCCGTTGCGGCCGTTCGCCGTGAACTGTCCGCGCTACCAGAATGGTCGGCCCGTTCGGAACGGTTGCCGCTGACCTCCGATGCGGCGGCGGCGCTCACCTCATTGCACGCCGGACCCGGCCTGCCCACCCGCGGAGTGGTCGCCCTCTGCGACTTCGGCGGTTCCGGTACCGGCATCACACTGGCGGACGCGGCCGACGGTTACCGCTCGATCGGCACGTCGGTGCGACACCCCGACTTCTCAGGGGAACTCATCGACCGGGCTGTGCTCGCACATGTGATCTCCGATCTGCCCGTAGCCGGAACGGCGGAGGGGACTTCCGCAATCGGTGCGCTGAATCGGCTGAGGGCCGACTGCCGCAAGGCGAAGGAACGTCTGTCGCGCAGTTCGGTGACAACCCTGCCCGTCGATGTGCCTGGGCACCGCGGTGAGGTCCGGCTGACCCGTGCTGAACTCGACAACGAGATCCGCGATCCTTTGGCGTCGTTCATCGAGGTATTGCGGGAACATCTGTTCCGCAACCGAATTCAACCAGCTGACCTTGCGGCGGTCGCCACCATCGGCGGCGGTGCCAACATCCCCGCGGTGACCACGGCGCTCTCCGCGCGGCTTCGGGTGCCGGTGATCACCGTCGCGAGGCCCGAACTGACCGCAGCCACCGGCGCCGCGCTGCTCGCGGTTCGACGACCCGAGGATGACAGCCAGACGGCGGTCGCGCGGCCGGCCGCGCAGTCGGCTCTGCCGTCGACGGCGCTGTCGACCAGAATGCCTGCGATCGCGTGGTCCGAGGTCGACGATGTCCCCGAAATCGCCTTGCTGGTAGATGATTCCGAAGCGGCGGCGGGATTGAGCGCGGCCCGGCCGGTAGTCGGTTTCGTACCGGAAGCGGGTTCTGATCCCCGCAGGCCGAACGCCGACGCGTGGTATCGCCCGATACTCGTCACCGCCGGGGTTTTCGCCGCGATGGTGCTTGTAGGCACCGGGGCGGTGATGGCGCTCCGTAACGACGCCTCCGCGATGGCGGGCACGACGACGACAACAACCGTGCC
This sequence comes from uncultured Actinomycetota bacterium, assembly GCA_963756865.1. Lineage (GTDB taxonomy): Bacteria > Actinomycetota > Actinomycetes > Mycobacteriales > Mycobacteriaceae > Mycobacterium. Next base: position 74,834 of record CAVWPQ010000004.1, read on the forward strand.
GCCCGGCCCCGCGGCTCCTGCCGCAGCCCCGCCGTCGGAGCTCGCCGTCACTCCCGACCAAGGTCAGGGTGCGCCGTCCTACATCCAGGCAGCGCCAGCGCCGAAGACCCGCGTCGTGATTTCGACGCCACCGCCGGTGGTCATGCGGGCACCGGCCCCTGCGGCCCCGCCCCCACCCGCGGATAACCCGCCGCCACCTGCGGATGATCCACCGCCACCGAGCGCACCGCCACCGACACCGACACCGACGACCACTCCACCGACGCCTGCGCCCCCGCCGCCGTCCGAACCACCGCCGAGCAGCCCGCCGTCATCCGAGCCGCCCAGCAGTCCGCCGTCATCCGAACCGCCCTCCTCTCCGCCGAGCAGTCCGCCGAGCAGTCCGCCGTCGTCGGAGCCGCCGTCGTCGGAGCCGCCGCCTCCGCCGGACGAGCAGGCCGATCAGCCCAAATAGCCGGACAGCCAGTCGGGAATAAAAATTTGCTGTTTGGCGTTCTCAGGGACGGCTCTTTGGCATCGCAGCTTCTTCAGCCTGGCTTTTGGTACGGGCGAACCACTTCGATCCTGCCAATTGACGTTCAAATTCTGCCATCGGAATTAAAGCGCTGACCTGTCGGTTTATTCGATCAGCCGGATCCAATGGTTTGTTGTCCGGCACCACTCGCGGCGAGGTCCAGGGGTCGAGCCGCATACAACAGAAGAAGAGAAGGCACCAAAGATGAAGAAGTTCGGATTAGCCACCATCGTCGCAGGCGGACTGACCGCGGCGACACTGGGACTGGCCGCGCCCGCCCTCGCCGCACCGACCGGTCCGGGCAACGCGCAGGAGACCATCAACGACCTGAAGGCCGATGGCTACAACGTCATCGTGAACCGTGTCGGCGGGACGCCGCTCGAAGAAGCGACCATCGTCGCCGTCCGGCCCGGCCAAACCTATTCGCGGACGGACTCCGGGAATCCCGGTGACAGCCTCGCCACCACCGTGACGAACAAGACGGTGTACGTCGACGTCAAGTAGTCATCGCTATACGTAGCAAGGGGCACCCTTCGGGGTGCCCCTTCTTCGTGGGTAATCATGTAGCTCGTGACCGAGTACTCGCTGTCGATCGTGCCGAGGTTCGCCGAGGTCGATCAGCAGAACGTGGTGTTCAACGCTCACTACCTCACCTGGTTCGACGAGGCGCTGACCGGATTCTTCGACCACCTCGACGCGAGCTACCCGGATCTGATGTCGGCCGGTCTGGATATGCAGTTGGTGCACACCGAGATTGACTATGCAGCGCCGGTGCGGTGGCGCGACGTGGTGCGGGTCGCGGTTGTGTGCGAGGCCGTCGGGATTACGAGCTTCACCATCGGATTCTCGGTCCTGCGACGGCGCGACGGCGCTGAGGAGATCCTCGCCGTGCGCGGCCGCAACATCTATGTCGTGGTGTCCACGCAGGACTGGACCAAGCGGCCGGTGCCCGACTCACTTCGGAAGGTCTTGTCGTGACTGAAAACGGCGGTGCCCTGCTCCGTCAGTGGCGGCAGCGACGGCGGCGCAGCCAGCTCGATCTCGCGCTGGACACCGGCATCTCGGCCCGCCACCTCAGCTTCGTCGAAACCGGCCGTTCGCGTCCGAGCCGCGGGCTGTTGCTCGCCCTTGCCGAGCAGCTGGATGTGCCTCTGCGCGAACGCAATGCGCTGATGCTGGCATCCGGGTACGCACCGACGTACGCCGAATCCGACCTGGAAAGCGCAGACACCGCACAGGCCCGCGAGTCGATCGAGCGGCTGCTGGCTGGCCACGAGCCGTACCCTGCGGTGCTGCTCGACCGGTGGGGCGATGTCATCCTGACCAACCGCGCGGTCGGCCCTCTGCTCGAGGGCGTCGACGTCGAACTGCTGCGACCGCCGATCAACACCTACCGGCTCAGCCTGCACCCGAACGGAATGATCACCCGCATCAAGAACAAGGCCGAATGGACCGCCCACCTCGGCCACCGGTTGACCCGGCTGGCCCGGCTGACGGGCGACTCCCGACTCGCGGAGCTTCTCGCCGAGATACGCGGCTATCCCGGTGTTGCCGAGACACTCGACGACCTACACGAGGAGACAACGTCGGAATTGTTGCTGACCCTCCAGCTCGCCCACCCAGAAGGCGACCTGCGGCTGCACACCACCGTCACCAGCTTCGGCAGCCCGCATGACGTGACACTGTCCGAGCTGACCGTCGAGTCGTTCTTCCCGGCCGACGACGCCACTCGCCAACGGCTGCAGGAACTTTCGGCCTAGCGCAGGCTACGCCTGCACGATGATCGGATCGCCGATCCTGACAGTGTTGTAGTACCAGTCGGCGTTGTCGGCGCTCAGGTTGATGCAGCCGTGGCTGACATTCGAGTTGCCCTGGGATCCGACCGACCACGGCGCGCCGTGCACATAGACCCCGCCCCAGGTGACACGGACGGCGTCGTAGACGGTGAGCTTGTAGCCCTCCGGATCGCTCAGCGGGATCCCGATCGTGCGGGAATCCATGATCACCGGGTTCTGCTTCTCCAGCGCGGTGAACTTGCCGATCGGCGTCGGGAACTTGGACTTGCCCATCGACGCAGGCATCTGCCGGACCACCTGATCGTCGATGCTGACCGTGAAGGTGTGATCGCCGATGTCGGCGACCCCGACGACGGCCGAACCGGTCTCGAAGCTCGTGGAGAATCCGCCTGCCGTCACCGAGATCGGGGAGTGGGCCGGCCAGAACTGGTCAGGGGTCCACTGCAGGATCTGGTTGCTCAGCCAGCTGAACTGGCCGGTCGGTGTCTTGCTCGACGTGATGTCGATCGATTGCTCGGCGCGGGCACGATTGGTCACCGGCTCAGCGAAGGTCACCTCGACCGGCGCCGCGACGCCAACGACGTCACCGGTGGCAGGCGAAATGGCGGTGACAGTGAGGTCCTTTTGGGGGCCTGGCACCGCGGCCATGCCTGCGGGAGCCGACCCCACCATGGCGACAGCCGCAGCGCTCGCCACAACGAGTACGTATCGAACAGCTCTTCGCAAGACTTCTATCCCTTCACCGACGACCCGACCAGCAAAGTCCATTCTAGTGACCCAATCTGCAGAAGGGCGACGGCGTGCCGTTAAGGCACGTCGGAGGGGTCTTGCACTGTGTGGTGAATGGGGGAATTGTGGTTTAGACCACACGGGCCCGACGAAGCGACCCGGGGGTGGAGGGACCGTCATGGCAGACAAGGCGAACACTTCCCAGGGCTCCGGAGCCCCAACCGCGGACAGTCCGGCCGCCATCCGGAACGTGGTGCTGATAGGCCCATCGGGTGGCGGCAAGACAACCCTCATCGAAGCTCTGCTGACCGCCACCGGCGTGCTGTCCCGCCCAGGATCCGTGGTGGACGGCACGACGGTGTGCGACTCCGACGACGCCGAGATCTCCCAGCAGCGGTCGGTTGGGCTCGCACTGGCGCCGCTGGCGCACAACGGCGTCAAGGTGAACCTGATCGACACGCCCGGATACGCCGATTTCGTCGGCGAACTGCGGGCCGGCCTGCGGGCAGCCGACTGTGCCCTGTTCGTGATCGCGGCCAACGAGGGAGTCGACGAACTCACCAAATCGCTGTGGCAGGAGTGCCAACAGGTCGGCATGCCGCGTGCCGTGGTCATCACCAAGCTCGACCACACACGGGCGAACTACGACGACGCGCTGCTCGCCGCCCAGACCGCCTTCGGTGACAAGGTTCTTCCGCTCTATCTGCCCGCCAATACTCCGTGCACGGGCCTGATCGGGTTGCTGTCGCAGACGCACTACGAGTACGCCGACAGCAAGCGCACCTCGAAGGACCCCGACGCGTCCTACGCCGGGCGGCTCACCGAGCAACGCGGCACCCTGATCGAGGGCATCATCGAGGAGTCCGAGGACGAGACGCTGATGGAGCGCTACCTCGGCGGCGAGGAGATCGACGAGAAGGTCCTCATCGAGGATCTGGAGAAGGCCGTCGCCCGCGGCTCCTTCTTCCCCGTGATTCCCGTCTGCAGCAGCACCGGGGTGGGAACACAGGAACTGCTCGAGGTCGCCACGAGCGGCTTCCCGTCGCCACTCGAGCACCCGCTTCCCGACGTGTTCACCCCGCAGGGCAAGGACCGGGCCAAGTTGAGCTGCGATCCGAAGGGGCCGCTGCTGGCCGAGGTGGTCAAGACGACGTCGGATCCCTACGTCGGCAGGGTTAGCCTGGTCCGGGTCTTCTCCGGCACCATAAGGCCCGACGCGACAGTCCACGTGTCGGGCCATTTTTCGTCCTTCTTCGGATCCGCGGGAACCAACGGCACCTCCGCGGGCCATGAGGATCACGACGAGGACGAGCGGATCGGCACCCTGTCGTTCCCGCTCGGCAAGCAGCAGCGGCCAGCTGGCACGGTGGTGGCGGGTGACATCTGCGCGATCGGCAGATTGTCGTGCGCCGAGACCGGAGACACGTTGTCCGACAAGGGCGATCCGCTGGTGCTCAAACCGTGGACAATGCCTGAGCCGCTGCTGCCGGTCGCTGTGGCACCCCATGCGAAGACCGACGACGACAAACTGTCGGTCGGCCTTCAGCGGCTCGCGGCCGAGGACCCGACCCTGCGGATCGAGCAGAACCCCGAGACCCATCAGATCGTGTTGTGGTGCATGGGCGAGGCCCATGCGGGCGTCGTGCTTGACGGGTTGGCCAACCGGTTCGGCGTCAGCGTCGACAAGGTCGACCTGCGGGTGCCACTGCGGGAGACTTTCGGGGGGTCGGCGAAGGGACACGGCAGGCACGTCAAACAATCCGGTGGCCACGGCCAGTTCGCGGTATGCGATATCGAGGTGGAGCCGCTGCCAGAGGGGTCCGGCTTCGAGTTCGTCGACAAGGTGGTCGGCGGATCGGTGCCCCGGCAGTTCATCCCGAGTGTCGAGAAAGGCGTCCGCGCGCAGATGGAGAAGGGTGTCGGCCCCGGCTATCCGATGGTCGACATCCGCGTGACGCTCTTCGACGGCAAGGCGCACAGCGTCGACTCGTCGGACTACGCGTTCCAGATGGCAGGCGGTCTGGCACTGCGCGAAGCAGCGGGCGCCATCGGGGTCAACCTGCTGGAACCCGTCGACGAGGTGTCGGTGGTGATACCGGACGATCTGGTCGGCGCGGTGATGGGTGACCTGTCCAGCCGCCGCGCCCGCGTGCTCGGCACCGACAAGGTCGGCGAGGACCGCACGGCGGTGAAAGCCGAAGTGCCACAGGTGGAGTTGACGCGGTATGCCATCGACCTGCGCTCGCTGTCGCACGGCGCAGGCTCGTTCACCCGCACCTTCATCCGCTACGAACCCATGCCCGAGTCGGCGGCGGCGAAGGTGCCCTCAGAAGCCGGCTAACCGACAGCCTTCAGCGCGGCCACCGCGGGCGCGAACATCGTGTTCTTGATCGCGCCGATAGTGCCGGGATCCTTGGCGCCAAGCGGCGCAAGCAAATTGAGGGCCGTTCCGACCACGGCGTCCTCTTTAGCGGTGGCGTCGACGATGCCGACCGCGGCGGCCTCCGGCCCGCCGAATCGTCTGCCGGTGGTCATCGCGGATACCGCTGCCTGTGGCGTCAGCTTGGCCTGGATCAGCGCCGCCATCCCAGGGGTGAACGGAATGCGGATGTCGACTTCCGGGAAGCAGAAGTAGCCCCGGTCGGCACGCATCACCCGAAAGTCGTGCGCCAGCGCCAGCATTGCGGCCGCGCCGAAGCTGTGGCCGCTGATGGCGGCGGCGGTCGGCATCGGCAGCGTCAGCATCCGTGCCAGTAGCGCCTGCACGCGCCCGACATACCACTGGGTCTGATCGCCGTGGGCGGCCAGCCAGTCCAGGTCGAGGCCGTTGGAGTAGAACTTGCCCTCGGCCACCGTCACCAGCCCTTGTGCACCAAGGGATACCGCATCGTCGAGCTGGGCGTCGAACTCGTCGAGAAACTCCGGCGAGAAGCGGTTCTCGTCGTCGCCGAGATGCAACAGCGCAGTCGTGTCCGCAAAGCTGAGGGCGATGGTCATCGGCTCGATGCTATCCGTTCCCACGGCCACGTCATCAGCGCCCACACGATCGCGATGAGCACGGACGCGACGCCAACGTAGATCGGCCACGGCCCGAACAGATCGAGCAGCGACGGGGTACCTGGTTTTCTGTTGATGAACCCGTAGTTGGTTCCGGCAATGCTGTTGAACGTCAACGTGATCACCGCCCATGCCACCGTCACGCAGACGACGAGACGGTAGTCGCGCCATGTCGGCCGGAAGCCACGGCCCCAGGTGAGGTAGATCGCGGCCCAGACCACGAGTAGGTGGATCGCCCAGAACGCGAGGAACTGATAGTGGGGGAAATCGGGTCCCCGCAGCACTGGTGAGATCAACGCCTGCACGCTCAGCACCAGGCCCCAGTAGTAGGTCAACGCGACCGCCCAATGCCTCTGCGACCACAACGCATACGCACCCGCGGTCGTCGCCAAGTCGGTCAGCTGCAGCGGCAGTGACCATTTCGACGGCGGGATGAACGAGTAGACCACGACCGCCGCGTAGATCAGCGCAGTGACTGCGCCGAGGATCCGGCCGAGCCTGCGAGACTGTGCATCGGTCTGCCTTCGACCGACCCAGACGAGTAGCACCGCGCCGATGACGAACACCGCAAGGACGGCCCAGTGTGACGGGCCGTACGTCGTGAACTCCCGGTTCGTCAGTGTGCCGCGACCTGCGTCGGTGCCGTATCCGGCAGCGGGCGGCCCGCGGACTCCTTCAACGTCAGCACCGTCCCGAGCGAAACCACCGCCGCGACAATGACATAGAAGGCGGGCGCCAGGTTGTTCCCTGTGCTCCCGGTGAGCCAGGCGACCATGTACGGAGTGGTGCCGCCGAATGCGGCGACGCACACGTTGTAGCCGATGGAGAACCCGCTGTAGCGCACGCGCGTCGCGAAAAGCTCGACGCCGGTTGCGACGGCGACCGAGATGTAGATCGATTCGATCGCCGCCAACAGTGCGTGCGCGACGATCGCGGCGGCTACCGAGCCGGTGTTCAGCAGCAGGAACAGCGGGTACGCCAGCACTGCGAACGCCATCGTGCCCGTGATCAACAACGGTCTGCGCCCGATCCGGTCCGACAGCGCCGCAAGCGGGAGGATCAGCACGATCGCGACCGTGCACGCCACCGTGATCGAGGCGAACGCGGTGGTCTTCGAGAAGTGCAGGGTTTTGATGAAATATGTCGGCAAATAGGTGAAAACGACGTAGTAGCCGACGTTGAACATGATCATGATCCCGATCACCGCAAGGATCGGCCGCCACGCCGTCCGTACGGCCTCTCGCAGCGGTGAGGTGGCGACGTCGTCGGACGCGGCCAGCGCCTCGAATGCCGGGGTGTCGGTGAGTCGCAGTCGGATGTAGAGGCCGACGAGCCCCAGCGGCCCGGCGATCAGGAAGGGGATGCGCCACCCGTAGGAGTCCATCGCCGCATCGCCGAGCAGCGCCTGAAGAAACGTGACCGTCGCGGACCCGAGCAGGAACCCGACCACACCCGACCACGCGATGAACGTGACGGTGAGACCGCGTCGCGCATCGGATGCGAACTCGGCGAGGTAGCACGCACCGCCGCCATACTCGCCGCCCGCCGAAAAGCCCTGAAGGCAACGCAGAAACAGCAGAAGCAACGGGGCTGCGACCCCGATTGCGTCGTATGTCGGCAGCAGGCCCATGGCCAGTGTCGACCCCGACATCAGCAGGATCACGATCGCCAGCACCCGCTGGCGGCCGATCCGGTCGCCGAGCGGACCGAACACCAGCCCGCCGAGCGGTCGCATCACGAACGCCGCGGCGAAGATCGCGAACGTGCTCAGCAGCGCGGCCGTCTCGTTCCCGGCCGGGAAGAAGTTCGCGGCGATGAACGTGGCGAGAAAGCCGTAGATGGCGAAGTCGTACCACTCGACAGCGTTGCCGATCGATGCACCGCTGATGACTTGGCGAAGGGGAGAAGCGCCGCTCACCCGACCACGTTAAATCAATCGACTGACTTAATGAAGTGAGTTCATGTAGGCGGTCATTCGGGCGTGGGTCTCGCTCGACATCCAGCTGGCCCGCACGGCGTCGTCGGTCTCGGCGCCCGCTTCGATCGCGGCGCGGGCAGGCCGGTGCAGCTGCTGTTTGGTCATCGCGTACGCGGCGGGCGCGTATTCGGCGAGCTCATGGGCGAGCGCTGTGGCCCGCGGGATCAGCTCGTCGGCGGTGACGACCTCGTCGACCCAGCCGAGCGCGGCGGCCGCGGACACGTCGACGGTGCCCGCCCCGAGCGTGGCCTGGTTGACCGATGCGCCCATCGCGTACCGGCATATCTCCAGCGCCGACATCGGAAACATCGCGCCGACCGCGAGTTCGGTCAGCCCGATGGTGCCCGCCGACATCAACCGGATGTCGGCGGCCATCGCGAAGACGCAGCCACCGGCGATCGCGTGCCCGTTGATCGCGGCCACCACCGGCGCCGGATGGTCGAAGACTGCGAGGAACGCGGCGGACAGCGAAGTCACGTAGCGATCGGTGTACTCGGCGCCGCCTGCGACGACCGCAGGCAGGTCGGCGCCTGCCGAGAAACACCGGCCTGCGCCGGTGAGCACCACAGGCCCGTCGAGCCCACGCATGGTGACGATGAGGTCGTCGAGCAGGTCGAGGTCCAGCGCGTTCACCGGCGGATGGTCGAACCGAACGATAGACACCCCGTCGACAAGCTCGAGACTCACTGCTTGGCGTCCTCCGCATCTCCCGAAGCCTCCGTGTCCGCCGGCTCCGCTGAGTCTGCGTCCTTCTTCTCCCTGACGCGGGTCTTGTACAGGCTCGCAACGGTCGTGATCACCAGCGTGACGATGATGACGCCGAGGGACACCAGCGTCGGAATCTCCGGCACCGGAACATGCTCACCGCCATTGATGAAGGGCAACTCGTTCTCGTGCAGGGCGTGCAGGATCAGCTTCACGCCGATGAAGAAGAGGATGAAAGCGAGCCCCTGCGACAGGTAGACCAGTCGCTTCAGCAGATCGCCGAGCAGGAAGTAGAGCTGCCGCAGACCCATCAATGCGAACACGTTGGCGGTGAACACCAGGTACGGCTCCTGGGTCAGTCCGTAGATCGCCGGGATCGAGTCGAGCGCGAAGATGAGGTCGGTGGTGCCGAGCGCAACGATGACGAGGAACATCGGCGTCATCAGCCGCTTGCCGTTCTCCTTGATGAAGAGCTTGAGTCCGTGCCATTTATCGGTCAGCTGGAAATGGGTGCGCGCGAACCGAACGACGAAGTTATCCGCATCGTCGTCGTGGTCGGTGTCGCGCACCAACGTGACAGCCGTGTAGAGCAAAAACGCGCCGAAAATATAGAAGACCCAGGAGAACTGATTGATCGCCACGGCCCCGAGCGCGATGAAGATACCGCGGAAGATCAGCGCCAAAATGATGCCGACCAGAAGCGCCTGCTGCTGGTACTTCTTGGGCACGTTGAAGCTGGCCATGATGATCAGGAAGATGAACAGGTTGTCCACGGACAGGCTGTACTCGGTGAGCCAGCCTGCGAAGAACTCGATGCCGAACTGGCTTCCGTGGAAGAAGTACACCCAGATGCCGAATGCAATCGCGAGCCCGATGTAGACCGACAGCGCCGTCACCAGTTCGCGCTTCGATGGTTCATGCGGCCGCCGGCCGATGACCACGACGTCGAACAGCAGGACGGCGATCGTCACCGCCAGGGTGATGATCCACTCGAGTTGGGTTACTTGCATCTACGGTGCCTCCGGTCGCCAAAACGGCCGAGGTCTCTTCCGCCAACCGCTCGGCCCGCGGGCCGGTCGTCTGATGACAGGCGACGTGATGACGACTCCGCGGCGAAGGAATACTCCCCTCGCCGTCAGTCTGTCAGATACCTGTGGGATATGCCCAACTCGTTGCTGTCTGCCTCGACTCGCACTCGTCCCCTGCCCTGCGGGCGTGGGCCCACCGGTCCTCGCTCGTACCTCGTCCCCTGCCCTGCGGGCGTGGGCCCAGCGATCCTCACTCGTGGTCGTCTTCGGGGCTGTGCGACGATGCCCCGATGACGGCGCGGCCAGCACATTTCACCCCGGCGGGCGAGGACCGCTACCTGCCGACGAAGTATGCGCAGAGCCACTGGGGACCCGATCACCTCAACGGACCCGCGATGGTCGGGCTCGCCGCACGCGCCCTCGAGGTCACGTTCGGGCTCCCCGACTTGATGCCTGCCCGGCTGACCGTCGACCTGTTCAAGGCCGCCCGTGGCGTGCCGACGACCACGCGGGTCAGGCTGATCAGGGACGGTCGCCGGGTTCGCAATTCGGAATGCGAGATCGTGCAGGACGGCGTCACGGTGGTGCGCGCCACGATGGTGGCCTACCGCCGGTCGGAGGCGCCGCGCGGCGAAGAGTGGGCGTCGGCCACCGAGTTCTCCTGGCCGGACGAACTCGGCGGGGTGGGGCTGTCCTTCATGGGCAGCGACGGCGTCGGCTGGACGAAGGGCATCGCCGAGCATCAGCACACCGCCCGTAAGCGGTTCATCAACCGGATGATCGACGTCGTCGACGGATACGACAACACGCCCTTCGTCCGCGGCGCGATGGTGGCCGAGGGCGCCAGCCTCGTCACGAACCTCGGTTCTGCAGGCGTTGGTTACATCAACGGGGATCTGACCGTCGCGCTTGCCCGACTGCCTGTCGACGAATGGATGGGCGTGCAGGCCGACTCGCACTGGGCGTCCGACGGCATCTCGGTCGGCACAGCCACGATGTTCGACCGCATCGGCGCGTTCGGCTCGGCGCTGGTGACCGCCGTCGCCAACCCGGCTGCCCAGATCGACTTCGGCAACGACCCCTTCCCGGCGCGCAGCCCCGGATAGCCCGCGGCGGGCTGTCGCTCTAGTGCTTGGCCTTACCCTGGTCCGCCGCCGCCTGCGCCTGCTCCTGTTGCTCTTCCTGTTTGGCCGCCGCGATGGCCGCCCTGCCTTCTGGGCTGGCCTTCGAGTTGCCCGACGTCTTCGCCGAGGCCACCTCCGACTCGCAGTTCAAGTTCAACAACACCGTGTCGGTGACAGGCGCGAAGTCGTCGCCCTTGATCCACGGCGCCTTCTGCGAACTCGACACCATGCAGTCGTCGTCATCGGTGAGATCCCCGGCACGCGTGGCGATCACGCCGGTGAGGTCGGAGTCGGCGAGTTTCGACATGACGTCGGAGTACTTCTGCCCCGCATAGTCGTCAGCGGCGGCGATGCCCGGCGTCAAGACGATCGTCGACAACGCAGTCATGACGAACAGACCGGCGCCGATGGTTGTGCTTCTCATTGGGTCCAACCTCTCAGAAGGGTTGGAAAGACCGTAAAAAGCGAATCTGGCAGAACCCTGGGCTGCGCCCGTCCAGACGCTGCGAGTTCACCGTGCACTTGCTGTACGCAAGTGGGTCACCGACGAAAGACGACCCAGCGCATGGCGCTGTACATGTAGATCGCTTCACCCGCGCCTGCCAGGATTCGCGCAAGCCGGAAGTCCACCCCGAGCGCGGTCAGCGCGCTGGAAACCCCGAGGATGAACACCAGGTAGTTCACCGCGACCACCACAACGTAGACCGCGAACTGCGATCCGACGGGTGCGTGTGATTGAAAGTTCATGGTGCGGTTGAGGTAGTAGCTCAGCGCAAACGCGCACCCATACGCCACTGTCACCGCCGCAGGAAGCGGAATCCCGAGCGCGGCATGAAGGCCCGACAGGAGCAGCAGGTCAACTCCGAACGTGAAGCTGTTGATCACGGCAAAGCCGAGAAAGGTTGGCGCCACTACCGCTTCGAGTCCGAACGGCAGACGCCGCACCAGCGCGACGGACAGCTGGTGAAAGCGCTCGGCCAGACCTGCTCGGCTCGGAGGCGGTTCGACCCGCACGCGGCCACGGTGCCACGGACAGGTGGCGGACACGTGAGCAGCCGGCGAACTCCAGGAGACACCGCGGCGTGCGCGCTGCGAAATCGTTGCTCGGCAACGCTGCTCGCCTGTTCGTTCAATGGATAGCGCGTCAATATCCCCATCTGAGCCGCGACCAGCAAAATGTCTTGCGATACTGAGCGCGTGCCCAGCCGCGTCGTGAGTCGACCCGAGGAGGGCCGAGCGGTTGCGGCGTTTCTCAGCGCCGCGGCTGCCGGGCCCGCCTGTTTGGTGGCCGAGGGTGAACCCGGTATCGGCAAGACGACCCTCTGCCTGTCCGCGGTGGAGTCCGCCGAGGAGCGCGGCTTCCTCGTGCTGTCCGCCAGGCCCGCCGAGGCGGAATCCGTGCTGGCGTATGCCTCACTCGCCGACATCCTCTCGGGTGTCGACGCCTCGGTGCTCACCGACCTGCCGAGTCCGCAGCGGCTCGCGATCGATCGCGTTCTGCTGCAGGCGGAGTCAGAGGATCTGACCACTGACCAACGCGCGGTGGGCGCGGGCTTCCTTTCGGTGCTCGAGCTGCTTGCCGAGAAGACCCCCGTGCTGGTGGCGATAGACGATCTGCAATGGCTCGACCCCTCGAGCCGAAACGTCATCGCGTTCGCGGCGCGAAGGCTCTCCGCGAGCGTCGGAGTGTTCGGCACGGTCCGGACCGATCCGGATGACGGTGCAGGCGCGGCTTCCTGGCTGCAGCTTCCCCAGCCCGACGGGGTCCAGCGCCTCCACATCCGGCCGCTGAGCCTCGGTGGGCTCAATGCCGTCATCACCCAACGACTCGGGCGCTCGCTGTCGCGACCGGCAATCGTTCGCATACAAGAGGTTTCGGGAGGAAACCCGTTCTATGCCCTCGAGCTGGCGCGTGCGATGGACGAAGAAGTCAGAAGCACCGACCTGCCGTTGCCGATGACGCTCACCGACCTCGTCCGGGCCCGAATCGGCAGCCTCGACGAATCCGTCCGCGACGTGCTGCTGGCGATGGCATGCCAGGCAACGCCGACCGTCGAGTTGGTGTCGCGGGCGACCGAAACCGACGCAGAAGACGTCGTCGCGCAACTCGAGGATGTCGAGGGCAAGGGCATTGTCGGGATAGACGGCCACCGGCTGCGATTCGCCCATCCTCTGTTGGCCAGAGGTCTCTACACCGACGCGACGCCCGCCCGCCGCCGGTCGATGCACCGCAGGCTGGCCGAGATCGTCGACGAACCCGAGTTGAAGGCCCGACATCTCGCAATGGCGGCCACCCACGGCGACGAGCTCACGCTGACATCCCTCGACGAGGCGGCCGATATCGCACGCAGTCGCGGTGCGCCTGCCGCCGCCGCCGAGCTGCTCGACCTGGCCATCGGCCTCGGGGGCGGCACTCCGGAACGCCGAATCCTCTCGGCCGCACATCATTTCGACGCGGGCGAGCCTGCGCGAGCCAGAGAGTTGCTGCAGGACACGATCGAACGTCTCGAAGCCGGGCCCAGACGGGCCGAGGCATATACCCTGCTTGCCCTTGTCGCGTCGCTGAACGACAGCTTCGACGAAGCCGCGGACCTACTCGAGCAGGCTCTCGATGATGTCGCCGACGAACTCGCTCAGCGGGTAGCGATCCTGGTGTCGTTGTCGTTCGCATCGGTCAACGCGGGACGCATGGAGCTTGCGGTACAGCACATCGAAGAGGCTGTCGCGAGTGCCACCGAGCTCGGCGACCCGCACGCTCTGAGCCAAGCGCTCGGCATGCGGGTGATGCTGCACTTCATGCGCGGCGACGGCCTCGACTCGCGCAGCCTCGAACGGGCGATCGAGCTGGAGAACCGCGACGCCGATGTGTCGTCCGCGTTCAGCCCGCGAGTCCAGCGTGCGCTGGTGCTCGCCTGGACCGGCGAGCTGGAGCTGGCGCAGCAGGAGATGCAGGCGATTCGTCGGCGGTGCATCGATCATGGTGAGGAAGGCGAACTTTCGTTCATCGACTTCCACTCGGTTCTGATCGACATCTGGCGCGGGGAGATGGCCGACGCCACCCTGATCGCCGAGGACACGGTCGAGCGGGCCCTCCAGCTCAACGGTGACCTGCCACTGTCGGTCGCGCTGACAGTGCGAGCCGCCGTCGCCGCGTACGCAGGCGACGAGCCAACGGTCCGTCGCAACGTGACCGGAGCGCTCGCGGCCAGCGAACGATGCGGATCACGCAGGCTCGGTGAATGGCCGTTGGTGACACTGGGTTTCCTGGAGCTTTCGCTCGGCAACTACGAAGCCGCGTTGGCCACCGTCGCGGCACTGCTGCCGATGCTCGAGGCGTTTCCGGATTCGACGGAGATCATCAATGCGTCCTACGTGCCCGACGCTGCGGAGGCGCTGATCCACCTGGGCAGGCTGGCCGAGGCCGAGCCGGTGATCGCCTTGCTCGAGCGAAATGGCGAGCGGCTCGACCGGGCGTGGATGAAGGCTGTCGGCGCGCGCTGCCGGGGGATGCTGCTCGCGGCACAGGGCGATGTGGACGGCGCCAACCGCGCAGTGGAGCAGGCACTCGACGCACACGACCGAATTCCCATGCCGTTCGAACGTGCCCGCACCCAGTTGCTGGCAGGCCAGCTACAGCGTCGACAGCGCCGAAAGGATCAGGCTGCAACGACTCTGCGGGAGGCGCTGAAAACGTTCGAGGACCTCAATACTCCGTTGTGGGCCGACCGCGCCCGCGCCGAACTCGCCCGCGCCGACGTCGGTACCCGCCGGATGTCCAGCCTCAGCCCATCGGAGCAGCGGGTGGCGGAGTTGGCGGCGTCGGGTATGACCAACCGTGACGTAGCCGCCGCGTTGTTCATCAGCCCGAAGACCGTCGAGTCGAACCTGGCCCGCATCTACCGCAAGCTGGGCATCCACTCGCGTGCAGAACTCGGAAGGCATATGGGCCAACCCGGGCAATGAGTCCCCGGTCAGGGGTTGCGCACGCAGTCGTAGGTGAGTGGGATCTCGTCGCCGAGCTCGACGACCTCGAACTGGTCGACGCCGATGTCGTTGAACGACTGCGCTTCGATGCCCAGATCCGCCCACTTGGCCGTGCTGTTGCGGTCGTCTGCGAAGGTCAGCGCGATCTCGCCGCCGTCGGACAGCAGCATGCCGTGCGTCTTCAGCGCCTTGAGGATCACCTTCTCAGAATCGGAGTAGCCGGATTCGTCGAAGTCGGGCTTCAACCGGAATCGAACGCCGTATGGCGGCGCGTCGGGCGCCGGGTTCTCCGGTCCGCCCGCATGCGTCGCCGGATGCACATAGACATCGGCCTTCATTCGGTCGTTCGGAAGAATGAAGCGCAGCGCGTGATTCACTGTTCCGGAGGCTACTTCGTCGGCGGTTGGGGTCATGGCGGCGATCGGGAATCCGGCAGCGTCGGCACTGGTGCACTGGTCGCCACGCAGGTTCTCGGGATACGCCTTGTTCATGTCCCAGATGAACATCGCCTGTGTCGTCATGTCGTCGCCGGACTTGTTGGCCTGGTAGAGCTCGTAGAGCTTCTGTTCGTCGCGATCCGCGACAAGCAGGTGGCAGTCACCCTGTCCCTCGGTATTGCCTGAGATATCGCAGGAAAGGTCTTGCGAGCCTTCGATATTGGCGTCTGCAGGCACCGGCATCTGCGTCGGAACGCTGTCACAGTCAGGACCACCGCCGCAGTAGTCCTCGATACCGACCACATTCATCCGCGGGGTGCTGCTGTCCGCATTGAAGATCGAGATCGCGAAATCGGTCTGAAGGACGTTGCCGTTGCCCCAGCCGCCCGCGTCGGTGAGGGCCTGCAGAATCGCATCGCTGCGGTCGGACTTGGCGGCTCCGGACACGTCCACCGTCCACGGCTGTTCGGATCCCGGCGCATCGCCCCCAGTCGCGGGGGCGGCGCTCGCAACACCGGTCTGGGATCCAGATGGGTTCTCACTCGGCCCCGGGCTGGACACTGTGTGGGACCCACAGGCCACACACGTTGCAGCAATCACGCTCAGCAGGGCGAAAGTAGACCTCATGCGCGCTCAACACCCTCTCTGCAGAATCGGCTGTGCGCCGACGCTATCGCGGCTCGGTATACCGAAATATGGGGTGTTTCCCTACGATTGGCCACCGGTCACGGCAGCACCACGCGCAACCGTTCCCATCCCCGAACGGTAGACGTCGGCGCGGGCACCGCGGTGTCGTAGTCGATTTCCCACTCTGGCCACCGGTTCAGCAACTCGTCGAGTGCCACCCGGCCCTCCAACCGGGCGAGATTGGCGCCGAGGCAGTAGTGCACCCCTTTGCCGAAGGTGAGATGGCCGATGTTGTCGCGGTGGATGTCGAATGCATCGGGGTCGGTATAGCGCCGCGGGTCGCGATTGGCCGCGCCGAACAGCAGCAGGACGGCGCTTCCCGCGGGCACCGTCGCGCCGTGCATCTCGAAGTCCCGCAGCGTGTAGCGGGCGACGTGCGGACCGGTCGGCTCGTAGCGCAGCGTCTCGTCGACGGCGCGGGTCAAAAGCGATCGATCCTCGTGGATCTGGCGGCGTTGATCCGGGTGCTCCGCCAGGACCTTGGCCAGCCACCCGATCAATCTGCCGGTTGTTTCGTTGCCCGCGCCAGCGACGACCTGGACGTAATGCAGGATCTCCTTGCGGTGCAGCTTGCGGGTCACGCCGTCGGAGTCGGTGAACTCCATGTTGAGCAGGACGGTCATCAGGTCGTCGGACGGGTTGTGCGAGCGCCACTCCACATAGTCGGCATAGATGCTGCCGTCGGCGATCTTGTCGGCCTTGGCCACCTTCATCGGGGCGCCGGGCTTGGTGCGCAGGTTCGCGTCGTTGGCGTCGCGCACCGCTATCTGGTCGGACTCCGGAATGCCGAGCAGCATGCCGATCACCCGCATCGGCATCATCGACGCCAGCTCGGCGACGATGTCGAATCCGTCCGAACCCACGTGCGGATCAAGACAATTGACGCAGAACTGCCGGATCTGGTCCTCGATCTCCGCCATCCGGCGTGGAGTGAAAACGCGGCTCATCAACCCACGCAACATGGTGTGCACCGGCGGATCCTCGAACATCATCACGCCCTTGGGCATGTCGAACTCGGAGTTGACGAGCTCGAGGATGTCGCTGCGGGAGTTCGAGAACGTCTCCCAGTCCGCGATGGCCGACTCGACGTCGCTGTGCCGCGAGATCGCCCAGAACCGGTAGCGCCCGTTGTAGTAGATCGGCGCGTCTTCGCGCAGTCGCGCGTAGGTCGGCCATGGATTGGCCGCGATCTCGAGGTCGTAGGGGTCGTAGTAGACAGCGGAGTCGACGGTGCCCTCAGAAGTTGTCATGGTTCCCCTACTTCAGGAGGCTGCCCGCGTCGACGGGCAGCGTGACACCTGTGACATAGCGCGCTTCGTCGGAGGCCAGGAACAGCACCGCATTGCTGATGTCGACCGGTTCCACCCACGGGATCGGAAGGAAGTGGAAGGACTGGCAGATGGGTGCGAGGTCGTCGGGTCCCGGGTTCTCCAGATCGGGACGGAACAGCCGATAGGTGGCCTCGTTCATCAGCAACGGCGTGCAGACGTGGGTGGGATGGACGGTGTTGACCCGGATCGACTGATGGCCCAGTTCGACGGCGAAGGTGCGCATCAGCCCGACCACTCCGTGCTTGGCCGCGATGTAGTGGCCGACTTGCGGATAGGCCTTGGTGCCTCCGACCGAACTGGTGATGACGATCGATCCACCACGGCCACCCGCCTGCAGATGCGGCACTGCGGCCTTCACCGTCTTCCACACTCCGCCGAGGTTCACGTCGATGGTCTCGTCGAAGATCTCCTCGCGCATCTTGTGCAGTTTCACGCCCGTGGTGCCGATACCTGCGTTGGCGACCACGATGTCCAGCCGGCCGAGTTGTTCGACGCCGCTGTCCACTGCCGCCGCCAAAGCGTCGAAGTCGCGTACGTCGACCTCTTCGGTCACGATGCGCCTCCCGAGGTTCTTCACCATGTCGGCGGTCTCGGCGAGATCCTCGGGGGTGGCCGCGGGGGCGGTCGAATCGTCGAACCCTCGGCAGATGTCGATCGCGATGATGTCGGCGCCCTCTTCTGCCAGCCGCACCGCATGACTGCGGCCCTGCCCGCGGGCGGCGCCGGTGATGAACGCGACCTTGCCTTCTACCCGTCCGGCCATTGCACCTCATTGGTCGAGCACTTGTTGGGCGATCGCCCAACATCTATGGTGACGCTATGTCTAGCAGTCGGCGTGACGCGAGGTCAAGGACCAGATGACAGCGCCAAAACCCGCCAGCCGCGAGTCCGCGACGCGCAAGGCGCTGATCCAAGCAACTGCCCAAGTCATGCTCGAGGAGGGCTATGCCGCCGCGACGTCGCGGCGGGTGGCCGCGCGGGCGGGGGTCAAACCCGCGCTGGTGCACTACCACTTTCCGAGCATGGATGACCTGTTCCTGGCCGTGCTGCGGGAAGGCGCCGAGACGAACCTGGCCCGCCAGCGGGAAGCGCTGGCCGACGACGAACCGCTGCACGCGCTGTGGAACCTCAACAACGCCCACGGCGCGCGCCTGTTGATGGAGTTCATGGCACTGGCCAACCATCGCAAGGAGATCCGCAGCGAGATCGTCGGTTATGCCGCGCGGTTCGGCGACCTGGAGGAAAGCGCGGTGACCCTGGCGATGCGCGCACACGGCGTCGACATCGCCGAATTTCCCCCGGTGGTGATGTCGATGATCGTGACCAGCCTGGCCCGGATCCTGGTGCTGGAACGCAGCCTTGGTATCAGCCGTGGCCATGCGGAGGCGACAGAGTTCATCGAGCGCCTCCTCGCCAGGTACGAGATGCCGTCCTCGTAGAGAGACGTAATTGATATTCCGGTCACTATCGAGATCACGATCAATTAAGAATTGATGTTCTTGATTGAGAAGCTTCAAACTCCTGTAAGCGAATTAGCCTCTTTTGAGGCGCAAATCACGTCGTATCACTGTAACGCGACCATGTTCACTAACAGCATATTTGCCAGCGACGTTTGACCGCTCGCGGTTTCGGCTACCTTGGTCAACGGGCGGGGAACACAAGAACGATTCGCCAAATTCGTTAGGACAATTTGATCATGAATTCCAGTGGTATCACTGCGCGCCGGAAAATGACCGGTGCAATCGTCGGCTCGCTCCTCGGAGGAGTCGCCGCAGCGACGATCGCCGCACCGACGGCCGCGGCCGCACCGCAGGGGTGCAGCGCGGCCGATGTGGCCGGCACTGCAAGCTCCACGCTGAGCGCGGCGCGCGGTTATCTGAACGACCACCCGAGCGCCAACCAGGTTGTGACAGCGGCCTTCAACCAGCCGCGCGGCCAGGCCGAGACCGACCTGCGCAACTACTTCACCGCCAACCCCGGTGAGTACTACGACCTGAAGGGCATCTTGTCGCCGATCGGCGACAAGCAGCGTCAGTGCGGTGTGGCTGTGCTGCCCGCGAATCTGCAGTCGGCCTACGACACGTTCATGGCCGGCTAATACGACCGCGTCACGGGAACCCGCCGCTACAGCCCCCGCTGTGGCGGCGGGTTTTCTCGCTAGGCCATCAAGCTCGCGCGGTGTGCCCACTTGAGGTCGCCGACGCCCATGTCGAGGCACTGCAGGGCCACGCCGTCGGACCCCTGCGCCGACAGGTTGACTGACGGGCAGGGCATCGTCACGTTGTAGACGCCGATGAGCGGGCCCGCCGCCACCCACACGCCTGCCGCGTTGCAGACCACCGTTCCGCCGTCGGGCTGCAGCCCGTAGGCGAAGGCGCGGCGCGGTTGCGGTACGCACGGCCCGCCCGCGCCGACGTTCCTGGCCACATTGGGCACGCAGTCGGCCGAGTAGCACCAGTCCGCAGATGCACTGCCTGCCAACACAACCGACGTCGGCAGCAATGCGCCCGCCGCGAGAACCGCACCCGTGAAGCCACGGACGATTCGAGCCGTCATGTCGGATCCTCTCCTAACGTCACGCGCAACCCCGGCTGTGGGCGATGGCGCACGCTTGCCACCGTATCGCCGCCACCCGGTCTTCGGGCAGATAAGTCCCCGATACGCACCGTCAGCGGCTGGCGGATCGGCGCAACGGTTCGCGGCCCGGTGGCTGCTGCGGAGGCGGCAGCAGCGCGGTCCGCTTACTGACCGCGACCGTGGTGGGGGACGCCGTGCTGAGCTCGACGTCTTCGTCCGCGTGCCGAATGGTCAGCGCGGAGTGCGGACCGTCGCGAAGCGTGTAGGTGACCTCGTCGCGGCCCGCGTCGACGGTGACGCGGAAGTCGCGCCAACGCAGCCGGAAGCAGAGCCTGTCGATTCCGTCGGGCAGATGCGGGTCGAACGTCAGACATCCGGTGTCGTCGCGCAGTCCGCCGAAACCGGCGACCAACGCCGTCCACGCCCCTGCGAGCGACGCCATGTGCAGCCCGTCCTCGGTGTTCTCGTGGAGGTCGCGCAGGTCGATGAGGGCCGCCTCGTAGGTGTAGTCGTGAGCGAGCTCGAGGTGGCCGACCGCCGCGCACATCACCGCCTGGGTGCATGCAGAAAGCGAGGAGTCGCGCGTGGTGCGCCGCTCGCAGTAGTCCAGGTTGCGCGCCATCTGTTCCGGTGTGAACGCGCTGCTGCGCCAGTGCATCGCCAGCACCAGGTCCGCCTGCTTGATGACCTGCGACGGGTACAGCCGCACGTAAGGCTCGTGCAGCAGCAGCGGATAGGACGTGTTGTCGTCGAAGTTCCACTCCCGCAGCGTGGTGAACCCATCGCTCTGCTCGTGCACACCCAACTCTTCGTCGAAGGGGATGTTGGCCGCCTCGGCCGCCTCCCGCCACGCCGCCATCTCCTGGGTACTCACGCCCATCTCGCTCGCCAAGTCGGGATGGCGCTCGCAGGCGTGCGCCGCGGTCCGCAGGTTGTGCGCGGCCATCAGGTTGGTGAAGACGTTGTCCCTCACCAGGGCGGTGTATTCATCGGGTCCCGTCACACCGTCGAGATGCCATACGCCGTGCCGGTCGTGATGTCCCAGCGACACCCACAGCCGCGCCGTCTCGACGAGAACGGTTAGGCCACACTCCTTCTCCAACGAATCATCGCCCGTCACAATGCGATACCGCTCGAATGCCATCGCGATGTCGGCGTTCACATGCCACGCCGCCGTGCCCGCAGGCCAGTACGCCGAACACTCCTCGCCGTGGATGGTTCGCCACGGGAATGCCGCGCCTTTGAGATCGAGCAGCGCGGCCCGGTCTTTGGCGAGATCCAGGGTGGACGCCCGCCATCGCAGTGCGTCTGCGGCCGCGGTCGGTGCCGTGTACGTCAGTACAGGAAGTACGAAACCCTCGGTGTCCCAGAACGCGTGTCCGTCGTAGCCGGTGCCGGTGAGGCCTTTTCCCGGTATCGCCCGTCGTTCGGCACGAGCGCTGGACTGCAGCACGTGGAAGAGGCCGAACCGCACCGCCTGCTGGCAGTCGGGGTCGCCGTCCACCTCCACGTCCGCGGCGTCCCAGAACGTGTCGAAGCAGACTTTCTGCAGGTCGAGCAGGCCCTCCCAACCGGTGTAGCGCGCGCCGGTGATGGCCGCGGCGACCTGGTCCCGCAACGCGGGACGCGACCGCAGGCTTGACCACCCGTATCCCAGGTACTTGACGATGCGCAGCTGTTGACCTGGCCGGAGCCCGCAGATGACGGTGGTGCGCGCCAAGTCGTCACTTGCTTCGGAGGTGACCTCGACGCGCCCCGGTACGTCGACATCGTGATCCATCGCGGCGGCCATCATCAAGCCGCTGGCCCTGGTCTTGTGTAAGAGCAGCGCGCCCGTTTCGGTGCTCTCGTGGTGCACGGCTTCCAGCGGATCCCGTAAGAGGGTCGCCACGCGTGGGTCCTGGCTCTGTTCCGGTTGATCCTCATTGGCGACGAGTTCGGACTGCACGGTGACACGGGTGAATTCATCGACCGCCTCGACGATGTACTCGATGGCGGCCACGCCGCGCTGCGCCAGCGACACCAGCCGGGTCGACCGCACTATCACCTGCTTGCCCGCAGGCGACTTCCATCGCGCCTCACGCGTCAGGACGCCCGCACGCAGGTCTAAAACCCTTTCGTGGTCCAGCAATTCGCCGTAGCGGACGTCGAACGGTTCGTCGTCGACGAGTAGCCGGATGATCTTGCCGTTGGTGACGTCGACGACGGACTGTCCGTCCTCGGGATAGGAGAAGCCCGTCTCCGCGTACGGCAACGGTCGCGTCTCGTAGAAACCGTTCAGGTATGTGCCGGGCAGGCCGTGCGGCTCGCCCTCGTCGAGGTTGCCGCGAAGTCCGATGTGGCCGTTGGACAGAGCGAACAGCGATTCGGTCTGGGCGATCCTGTCCAGATCGAGGCTGGTCTCCCTGACGTGCCACGGTTCAACCGGGAACGCGTCGTCATCGATCATCGGGCGTCCAGCAGTTCCGCCAGATCGCCGACGACGATGTCGGCCCCGTTGGCCCGCAACTCCTTTGCATGATCCACCCGATCCACCCCCACTACGAAGCCGAAATCACCCGCGCGCCCGGCGGCGACGCCCGCGATCGCGTCCTCGAACACCACCGCCTGATCCGGCGACACATCCAGCAGTTGCGCGGCGCGAAGAAACGAATCAGGCGCGGGCTTGCCCGCAATGTTCTCCTCGCGCATCGTCACGCCGTCGACGCGCACCCCGATGAACTTCGCAAGGCCGGTGATCTCGAGCACCTCACGGGTGTTGGCGCTCGACGACACCACCGCCACCGCGAGCCGTGCGTCCGACACCGCCTCGAGGTAGCGTCGCGATCCCTCGAAGACCTCGATGCCGTCGGTGTGCAACGTCTGTTGGAACAGTTCGTTCTTGCTGCTGCCCAGCTTCTCGACTTCGTCGTCGGGCAGCGTGATGCCGCGGCTGGAAAGGAAGGAGCGCACCCCGTCGTCGCGCTTCTTGCCGTCAACGTACGTCTCGTAGTCGGCGTCGATGTCGAACGCGACGAATCGGTCGCCCTCGCGTTGCGCCCTCTCGGTCAGGTACTTGTCGAACATCTCTTTCCACGCCTTGCGGTGCACGCTCGCCGTATCGGTGAGCACACCGTCGAGGTCGAAGAGACATGCGCGGATCCCGTCGGGCAAACCCAGCGTGGCGGCCATACGCCGATTAATACCCAACTCGGGCGATCCATAGACTGGGCGGGTGACCGATCTTCATTCCGACGTCGCTCGCCTGGCGCCGATGCTGGGCGTCTGGGCAGGTCAGGGCGCCGGCCGATACCCGACCATCGCGCCGTTCGACTACCTCGAAGAAATCACCTTCGGCCACGTCGGCAAGCCGTTCCTCAGCTATGTCCAGAAGACGAAGGCCATCGACGACGGGCGTCCCATGCATGGAGAGTCAGGCTATCTGCGGGTACCGTCGCCCAACCGGGTGGAGCTGGTCCTTGCGCACCCGACGGGTATCACCGAGATCGACGAGGGGCCGCTGACGGTGCGGGGTGACGCCATCGAGATGGAGCTCGCCGCGACCACGATCGGCCGCAGCGCCTCGGCCAAGGAAGTCACCGCACTCGGGCGCTCCATCCGCGTCGACGGCGACGTGCTGACCTACACGGTGTACATGGGTGCGGTCGGCCAGCCGCTGCAACAACACCTGACCGCGACCCTGCGACGGCAGTAGACATGACCAGCACCACGAGCGGCGGCATCGGACGAATCCGGGTTCCCTCGGACCTCGATGCGGTGACCGACATCGGCGCAGAGGACCATTCCGAGATCGACCCGGCTGCCGTGGAGCGGATCTGGCAGGCGGCACGCCACTGGTATGCCGCGGGTATGCACCCGGCGATCCAGCTGTGCCTGCGCCACAACGGCAAGGTCGTGCTCAACCGGGCGATCGGGCACGGCTGGGGCAACGCCCCCGACGACCCGCCCGATGCGGAGAAGGTTCCCGTCGCGACCGACACCGCGTTCTGTGCGTTCTCGGCGGCCAAGGCGATCGCCACCACCGTCGTGCACATGCTCGTCGAACGCGGCTTCTTCTCTTTGGATGACCGCGTCTGCGACTACCTGCCGACCTACACGAGCCACGGCAAGGACCGCACCACCATCCGGCACGTGATGACCCACAGCGCAGGCGTCCCGTTTGCCACCGGACCGCGGCCGAACCTCGACCGGATGGACGACACCGAGTACGCGCGCCGCAAACTCGGCGAGCTGAAACCGATTCACCGGCCGGGTTTGGTTCACATCTACCACGGAGTGACGTGGGGCCCCTTGGTGCGGGAAATCGTCGCTGCCGCAACGGGACGCAACATTCGCGAGATCCTCGCCACCGAGATCCTCGACCCGCTCGGCTTCCGCTGGACGAACTTCGGTGTCGCCGAGCACGACGTACCGCTCGTGGCGCCGAGCCACGTCACCGGTAAGCCGCTACCTGCGCCGATCGCGAAAGCGTTCAAGATGGCCGTCGGTGGCACCCTTGCCGAGATCATCCCGTTCTCGAATACGCCGCTGTTCCTGACCGGCATCGTGCCGTCGTCCAACCTGGTCTCGACAGCCGACGAGATGTCGCGGTTCGCCGAGATCCTGGTGCGCGGCGGAGAGCTCGACGGAGTCCGGGTGATGAGGCCTGAGACGCTTCGGGAGGCGACCAAGGAGTGCAGGCGCCTGCGCCCCGATATCGCCGACGGATTCGCGCCGCGCCGCTGGGGTACCGGATACATGCTCGGAAACAAGCGGTTCGGGCCGTACGGCCGCAACTCACCCGCGGCCTTCGGCAACACCGGCCTGACCAACATCGCGGTCTGGGCCGATCCTGAGCGCGGGCTGGCCGCCGGGCTCATCAGCAGCGGCAAGCCGAGCGGCCATCGCGAAGCCAACCGCTACCCGGCGCTGCTCGACACGATTGCGGCGGAGATCCCGCGTCAGCGAAGCTTCTCGCCGTAGACCCTGTCCACGGTCAGCGCCATCAGCACCCGGCGGTCGGACACTTCACCCGATCCGCTCCTCGCGTGCGCGGCTACCAGACCGGTACTCGTCCCAATCGGGGTGCTCGCCCGCGGCGCTGCGGTAGTAGTCCACCAGCGCCTCGACCTCGGGTCCGTGCGGGTCGGTGCCGGGGCCCGTCAGCGCCACCGGCCCCTCGGCGGTCGCCCACGCCCACCCGTCGGAGCTGGTGACCTCGAGCGCCGCGCGTGGGTCCCGCCGCAGATTGGCCGTCTTGGCCCGGCCCTCGGTCATCGACACGTAGATGACGCCGGCATTCCTGTCGTAGAACGGCGTCACCGGCGACAGCTGGGGCAGCCCGCTGGACTTGATCGTCGCGAGAACACCGAGCCGGGCGTCGGCGAGCAGCGCGTTGGGGTCGAAACCTGAGGCAGTCATGCCGTGGGCAACCCGCGACCAGCTGCAGGGTATTCCACCTCTGCCGGTAAACTTCGCGGTGCCGTCGCCGATGGGGCGGACAGGCATATCTGGAGGTAAGCATGGACGGTGCGGCGTCGAACAGCTGCGCGATCGAGGAACGCCGCATCGATTCCATCAGCGTGGTGTCAGTATCCGGTGTGGTTGACATGCTCACCGCCCCGGAACTGGAGAAGGCGATCGCCGAGACCGCCAAGAGCTCACCGAGCGCGGTGGTGGTCGATATGACGGACGTGGAGTTCCTCGCGTCGGCAGGCATGGGCGTGTTGATCGCAGCCCAGGACGACCTTGCGCCCGCGATCAAGCTGGCGGTCGTGGCCGACGGCCCGGCCACAAGCAGGCCGCTGAAACTGGTCGGCGTGACCGATGTGATCGATCTCTACGCCACGCTCGACGAAGCAGTTGCCGCTTTGACGAGTTAAACGAATCCATATCGGGTAGCCACCAGCTGAGATGGAAGACTTCGGACAACGCGACTCGAGAACACGGTTCGCACAGACAAGTGTCCTCGCCGATGCCGCATGCGCTTCGCAGCTGCGGCAGGAATTCTCGGTGTGGCTCAAGCGGTATTTCGCCCTCGATGCAACGAAGGTCAGCGACGTCGTGCTGGCGGTCAACGAAGCGCTGGCCAACGCGGCGGAATTCGCCTACTCGATGGTCGAGCGGCCTGGTGCGATGCATCTGCTGGCCGACTACGACAGCCTTGCGGCGATCCTGACCGTCACCGTCACCGACGAGGGCGCGTGGCGCATTGCCGAGGGCGACAAGAAGAAGATCTCCCGTGGCCGAGGCATTCCGCTGATGCAGGCGCTGTCCGACCGCGCCACCATCGACTCAACGCCCGCGGGCACCCGGGTACGCCTCGAATGGAACCACGTCAATGCGGCACAGGGGGCCGTGACCTGACGGCCTCACGGCTTGGGTAGTTTCACCACCTGCACGAAGAACTCGTCGATCTGCCGCACCGCGCTCATGAACTGGTCCAGATCGACAGGCTTGGTGACATATGCATTGGCGTGCAGCTTGTAGCTCTTGAGGATGTCCTCCTCAGCCGCCGACGTCGTCAACACCACGACCGGGATGTGACACAGGTCGTCGTCGTTCTTGATCTTCTCGAGCAACTGTCTGCCGTCGTATTTGGGCAGGTTCAGGTCGAGCAGGATCAGGTCGGGCCGTGGCGCGGCCTCGTATGCGCCACGCTTATAAAGGAAGTCCAGACCCTCCTCGCCGTCGTGCGCGACGTGAAGATTGTTGTTGATCTTGTTGTGCTCGAACGCTTCCCGGGTGATGAGTTCATCACCGGGATCGTCCTCGACCAGCAGGACGTCGATAGCGCGGACAGCTGATGTCACTCGTGTGTTCCTTCCAAAAGTGCTATTGGGATCTCGTTGGGCTCGGTTGTCGGCGTGGCGGGAAGCGTGAACAGGAACCGAGTTCCGTTGGTGTAGGTCGTATCGACCCGGATGGATCCGCCGTGGTGCTCGACGATCTTCTTACACAATGCCAGGCCGATCCCCGTCCCGCTGTACTCGTCTCGTCCGTGCAGGCGCTGGAAGATGACGAAGACCTTGTCGGCGAAGTCGGCGCCGATGCCGATGCCGTTGTCGGTGACGCGGAACAGCCACTCCGCGTCCTCGCTGTCCGTTCGGGGTTGGCAGTCGATGACGATCCTCGGCGCCACCCCGTCCTTGTGGAACTTCACTGCGTTGGCGATGAGGTTCTGCCACAACATCGCGAGCAGGGTCGGGTCTCCGTCGACGACAGGAAGCGGCTGCGCGGGCCGGACGATCTCGGCGTGTGCCTCCTCGATCGCCGTGGACACATTGCCCAGCGCGGTGTCCAGAGAATCGTTCAGGTCGACCTCGGTATGGGTGGCACCGAGGCGGCCGACACGGGAGAACGTCAGCAGATCGTTGATGAGCCGCTGCATGCGCTTGGCGCCGTCGACCGCGAAGCCGATGTACTCGGCGCCGCGTTCGTCGAGCTGGTCGCCGTAGCGCTTCTCCAGCAACTGACAGAAGGACGCGACCTTGCGCAACGGCTCCTGCAGATCGTGGGATGCGACATAGGCGAACTGTTCGAGTTCGGCGTTGGACCGGCGCAGCTCTTCTGCCTGCTCGTCGAGTGCGGCCCGCGCGGACTTCGCCGCATCGAGTTCGTCGACGATTCGCTGCCGCATGTTCTCGACATCCATCGCGATGGACCGGAGATCACGCGGCCCGCTCGGAACGATTCGTTCGTCGAAGTTTCCCTCGGTGATTCGCCTGCACGCCGCGGCCAGCTTGTCCAACGGGCGGGTGACCGCGCTCCGCACCAGGAAAGCCAACACGACGGCCAGGCCGACGAAAACGACAACCATCGCGATGGCCAATCCGTCGCGCCAGTGGCGCATGTAGTCGAGCTGCTCGATGCCCTCCGTTCGCGCAAGCAGAAGATCCTCGTTCTGGCGGTCGAAAAGTGCTCTGAGGCCGTCGAATTCGGCCTTGCCGCGGTCGGTCAACGTCCGGTTGTCCGCCGCGGCCGCGCCGCGGGCGATGTCAGCGACGATGGGTTCGGCATACGACGCCCGCCACGCCTGCGCACCGAGCTCGATTTCCTCGAGGTCGGTGACGAGTTCGGGATGCGCGCCGACCCGTTCCCTGACGTTCTCCGCCGCCCGCCGCTCAGCCTCCCGGCCGGAGTAGTAGGGCTCGAGGAACTGCTTGTCGGCGGTGATGGCATAGCCGCGTACCGCGGTCTCCTGATCGCGAAGGGCCGCCTGCAGCGCATAGGCCTGCACGCGCGCCGGCTGAATGTTGTCGATCAGCTCGCGGGACAGTTTGTCGGTTCGGGTCATCAGTACACCGCCTGCCACCAGGCCGGTGAGCACGACCACACCCATCGCCGACAGCACCAGGTTCTGCCAGCCCTGCACGGTGAGTCGACGGCCGGTCTTTCGCCCGGCCGCGGGTGCGCCTACGCCGCCTTCGGTCATCGAGCGGTGCGTTCCACGCGGACCACCGCAATGTCGTCGGTCAGGCCGCCGTGCGCACCAGCACGCTGCGCCGCCTCGCTGATGAGCGCGTCGACGAACTCCGCCCCGGGCAGGGCTGCATGCTTACGTGCCAACTCGAGCAGTCCCTCCTCGCCGAGACGCGTATTGCCCGAACCGGAATGCCCCTCGAAGAGGCCGTCGGTGAGCAGCACCAGTCCGGTGCCTTGAGGCCACTCCACCTGGTGATAGTCCCATCCGCTGGTTTGCAGGCCCAGCGCCGGGCCGCCGGGGGGCTCCAACCAGTCCACTGTTCCGTTGCCGTGCAGCAGCATGCCGGGATGGCCTGCCCGCACGACGCGGAACTGGGAACCCGATGGCGGGATGGCGAGGCTCAGCACCGTAGCGAAGATGCCCTTGCTTGCACGTTCGGTAACCAGAATTCGCTCCAGCTCGCGCATCCGGTCGGGGCCGCGAAGACCGGCGAAGGTGAGCGCGCGCCACGCGATCCGCAATGCCACGCCGAGCGCCGCCTCATCTGGACCGTGCCCGGCCACGTCGCCGATCATCACGTGAACGGTCCGGTCCGGTGTCTCCACGAAATCGTAGAAATCGCCGCCGAGCAGAGCGTTCTCCCGGCTTGGCTCGTACCTCGCGATGATCTCGACGCCCGTATTGTCGAGGAGCAGCGGCGACGGCGAGAGGCCGCGCTCGAGCCGGGCGTTCTCCATGGCGCGAAGCTGGCTGGCCTGCAACTCGACTGCGGTGACCTCGGCGCGCTTGCGTTCGATCGCGTACAGCACGGCGCGTCGCAGCATCTCGGGTTCGACCCGGCCCTTGACCAGATAGTCCTGCGCGCCCGAGGCGACCGCCGATACCCCGAAGGGCTCATCGGACAGGCCGGTGAGCACCACGATCGGAATGTTGGGGTCTGCGCTCTTGATGCGCTCGAGTGCAGTGATCCCGGTCGCGTCAGGCAGGTTGAGGTCCAGCAGCACGCAGTCGGGTTGCGCCAGCGACAACTCCCGTTCGGCATCGGCCACCGACTGCGCCCAGACACAGGTGATGTCGGCGGCTGCGTCGGCGATCAGCTCTTCGACCAGAATGGCATCGCCGCGGTCGTCCTCGACGAGCAGCACCGAAAGCTGGTTTCCGCCCGCGGTGTGGACCGAGGCGGGATCGCGAGCAGGTTTGGTCTGCGGCTCAACTGGCGCGCGCATGGGTGATCACGTCCTTTACGTAACGCCACCCGGTCGCGCGACCCTCTGCTTCAGTGACTACGCGACAGACAATACCCAGCCGGGGTGTGGCGTGCCGCACATCGGTCCCCCGGCAGCGGCCTGCGCAGCAGCGTTTCCTATCGTGACTTCATGAGCCCAGCTGCCGACTCGGATCGAGTCGCCGATCTCGCGAAGAAGGTCGTGGCCGACCACGACCCGAAGTCCGTCCCGATCCCGGAATTCCTCGGCGCCTGCTACGACGCCGGATTGTCCTGGGTGCACTTTCCCGAGGGCCAGGGCGGTCTCGGGGTTTCCCGCGGCCTGCAGGCCGTCGCCGACAACGTCTTACAGGGCGCGGGCGGCCCGGTGCCTCTCGGGCTGAACCCGATGGGTTACGGCATGGCGGCGCCCACGATCCGGGAACACGCGCAAGGCGATGACGTCAAGAAGAAATGGCTTCGCCCGCTGGCGACCACCGACGACCTCTGGTGCCAGTTGTTCTCCGAACCGGGGGCGGGTTCGGACCTCGCCGGGTTGGCCACCACGGCGGTGCAGGATGGCTCAGGAAAGGGGGAATGGGTCGTCAACGGGCAGAAGGTGTGGACCAGCCTCGCGCATCGTGCCCGCTGGGGCCTGCTGCTCGCCCGCACCAACCCCGATGTGCCCAAGCACAAGGGCCTGACCTATTTCGTCATCGACATGCACGGCGACGGAGTCGAAACCCGGCCGCTGCGGCAGATGACGGGGCAGGCCGAGTTCAACGAGGTCTACTTCACCGACGCACGGATTCCCGACGAACATCGGCTCGGCGATATCGGCAACGGCTGGCACGTCGCGATGACGACGTTGATGAACGAACGCACCGCCCTTGGCGGCAGCGGGAGCCGGCGCGGCGCAGGCACCATCTCCGAGGCGGTCTCCCTGTGGGCGTCGCGTCCGCATCGGCAGACTCCCGTGCTGCGGGACCGACTCACCCAACTGTGGCTGCGCTCGGAGGCGCAACGGCTCACATCGGAGCGCTCAAGGGCGTCCGCGGGTGTCGGCGGTCCTGGCCCTGAAGGTTCGATCGGCAAGCTGGTCGGCGCGGAGCTCAACCAGCAGATCTATGCCTTCTGCATGGATTTCCTTGGGCCGGAAGGGATTCTGTACCACGGATATGACGAGGGCAGTCGCATCGGCGAGAAGGACTGGCAGGGCCCGATCCAGCAGCGGTTCCTGCGCAGCCGCGCCAACACCATCGAAGGCGGCACCTCCGAGGTGATGCGCAACATCCTCGGCGAGCGGATCCTCGG
This sequence comes from uncultured Actinomycetota bacterium, assembly GCA_963756865.1. Classification (GTDB taxonomy): domain Bacteria; phylum Actinomycetota; class Actinomycetes; order Mycobacteriales; family Mycobacteriaceae; genus Mycobacterium. The sequence goes on from CAVWPQ010000004.1 coordinate 105,703, forward strand.
CCTGCCGGGCGACCTGCGTGCCGATTCCGGCATGCCGTGGAAGGAGATCCCCCGTGGCTGAGAAGCTTGCGGATCAGCCCGACAGGTCCGCTGAGAAGCTTGCGGATCAGCCCGACAGGTCCGCTGAGAAGCTTGCGGATCAGCCCGACAGGTCCGCTGAGTTCATCTTCACCGATGAGCAGGCGCAGTTGCGCGCCGCGGTGCGCAAGTTCTGCGCGGACAACTTCGACGAGCAGTCGGTGCGCACGCTGATGGAGTCCGACCCCACGTTCGACCCGAAGGTGTGGACACGTCTCGGCACCGAACTCGGCGTGCTCGGCCTTTCGGTTCCAGAGGACGACGGTGGTGTCGGCGGCACGCTTGTCGACCAGGCGGTCGCGGTCGAGGAGTTGGGCGCATCCCTGGCCTGCGGACCCGTGTTCGGCACGGTGTACCTCGCGATCCCGGCGTTGGTTGCGGCGTCGGCAGGCGAGGCACGTGACGGCTTGTTGGCCGATCTGGTCGAGGGCAGGCGCACCGCGGCCTTCGCCGTCACCGATCACGCGGGAGCATTCGACCCCGCATCGGTGGAGGTGATTACAGACGGCGACACGCTCACCGGCACCGTCGAGCGGGTCGTCGACGCGGGCGCCGCCGACGTACTGCTGGTGGCGGCGCGGGGCCCCGACGGGATCGCCCTCTACGCCGTTGACGGGTCGGCCGCGGGGGTGCAACGCCGCCCGCTGGCCACCCTCGACCTGACCCGGCCGCAGGCGACCGTCGAGTTGTCCGGTGCGCGGGGCTTGTTGGTGGCCGGACCCGACGAAGCCGACCGCGTCATCACCCACGCACTGCAGGTCGGTTCGGCGCTGCTGGCCGTCGAACAGGTCGGTGCGGGTCAGCATCTGCTCGATCTGTCGGTCTCCTACGCGAAGTCGCGGCTTCAGTTCGGCAGGCCGATCGGGTCGTTCCAGGCGGTCAAGCACAAGTTGGCGGACCTGCTCGTCGACCTCGAACACGCTCGCTCGACGGCGTACCACGCGGTGTGGGCGTTGACGGACGGCTCCGATGACCCTGCGCTTGCGGTGAGCATCGCGCAGGCGACCGCCTCGGCCGCGCTGACCAGGATCGCGGCTGACACCGTGCAGGTGCACGGCGGCATCGGGTTCACATGGGAGCACCAGGCGCATCTGTACTTCAAGCGCGCGACCACCGATGCGGCCTTGTTGGGGAGTGCCGAACAGCACCGGTCGCGGGTGGCCGAACTGGTGCTTGACACCCTTGACAGCGGTGAACGGTCTCCGCGGGTGGCCGACGGATCGGTCGCCTGAGTGGCTGGCTAGACGGAAAGAGTTGTGCCGGTGTCCTTTTCGGCGAACTCGAATAGGCGCGCGGCGGCTTCGTAGTCGCCCGCGAGTGCGGTGCGGCCAAGCATCACCAGCGGACCCGACAAGCCGAACGGACCGTCGTAGCCGATGTAGCTGCCCGGTGGTATCGGTTCGCTGATGCAGTAGAGCGTCGACGCGGCACCGGCATCGATGTCGTTGGCAACCGTGGTGGCCACCCTTCGCACCACTTTGTCGGCAGCTGCCAGTAGCGGCTTGTCGGAAACACTAGAAAGGTTCGACGCAACCCACCCCGGGTGCGTGAGTTGGCTGACGACAGGCGACTTCGCCGCCCGCAGCCTGCGATCCAACTCCAGCCCCCACAACATCACCGCGAGCTTCGAGCGGGCGTAGGAGCCCATCATCGTCCACTTACCGGTGCGCAGATGCATATCGTCGAGCCGCAGCTTGGCGCTTCGGTGAGCATGCGAACCGACGTTGATGATCTGCGCTCGCACCTTTGGGAAGACCAGGTTCGTCAACGCGAAGGGCCCGAGCAGGTTGGTGCCGAGCGTCTTCTCGAAGCCGTCGACGGTCTCCTCGCGCTGCTGAGTGAGCATCCCGGCGTTGTTGATCAGGATGTCGATGTCGCCGTCAAGCGCATCGGCGAACGCCCGCACCGACGATTGATCTGCCAGGTCGACCTTGGCGATCGATGTCGAGCCGCCGATCTCCTTCGCGCGTTGCTCTCCGAGCTCGGTGTTGCGCACGGCCATGATCACGTGCGCGCCGGCCCGGGTCAGTGCGCGGGCGGTGCCGAGCCCGACGCCGTTGGTCGCACCCGTCACGACGATTCGTTTGCCTGTCAGGTCGCCCAGTCGGGCCGGTGTCCAGTGCGCGGTCACTGGGCCAGGTTAATGGGTTGGTTGTCGCGCACCCCTCGGTAGATCCCCCACCGCACGATCACCGGCATCAGCACCCGGTCGAACGACCACGCCGGAAAACGGAACGCCTGGCCCTTCGGGGTGAAGACCTCCAGCCCGTTGGGCTGCACACCAAGCACCGAGCCCCAGCGCCGCTTCGGCGCCCTGTAGGCACGTAGCGGCTTACCGGCGAATGCAGCACGCACATTGTTGGCCAGGATTCCGTCTCCCCGGTTGCGGGCCGAGCTTCGCAGCGGGTCGGTCGCCGCGACGTCGCCGACCGCGAAAATGTTGGGGCGGCCTGGCGCCTGCAGGTGCGGCGTCACCTTCACGAAGCCTTTGTCGTCGAGAAGTTCGGCGGGCAGCCACTCGGTGTTGGGCCGGACCCGGCCGATCGCCCACACCACCGCATCGGCCGACGACGCGGGCTGCCCGGTACTCCACTCGACGGGTTCGGCGCTGATCTCGTCGCACTTGAAGCCATCGGGTATCACCGCGCGGTGGCCGGGATGGAGCCCGACCCCGGCGTCGCTCAGCCTGCGCTGCACCTTCTCCCAGATCTTCGGGTGGTGCGACGGCAGCGCGCGCTCGCCGGGAAAGTAGAGGTCGACCCGTTTACCGGGCCAGGTGGTGGCGATCTGTGCGGCGCTGCTGATCGCCGCGGCGCCTCCGCCGATGACGGCCACCGAAGTGGCGTCGGCAAGACGGCTGTGCGCACCGCGTAGATCGTCACCGATCTCCTTGTGCGACTGCAGGTTCGGTGTCCGCCAGAATCCGTTGGTGACGCCGGTGGAGATGACCAGCGCGTCGTAGGGCTCGTCGACGCTTGTTCCGTTGTCGCCGCGCACGGTCACGGTGCGGGCGGCGAGGTCGACACCGGTCAGCGTGCCGTGCACGGTGCGCACCCGGTCCAGTGCGCGGAACCGGTCGAACGGGATCCAGTTGGCCCTTGCCCATTCCTCCGGCCGGGACAGCCGCCACCCGAGTTCCTGGCCACTGACCAGTGCGGGTTTGGCCGACACGCCGACGACGTCGAAGTGCTTGGCCAGCCGGATCGCGGTGAGGACACCGCTGTCGCCGAGCCCGGCGATGACGACGCGTTGGCGGCTCATATCCGCGCAACCTACCGTGCTTTCCCGTCCGACCGGACGAAGCCAACCGTGGCGTCGGCGGTAGCGGGCCAACGTCGTCAACCCGCCGATCTACCCGCAGTCGAACCCCTAGGGGTGATTTGTCGGTGCTTCGAACTAGTGTTCGAGGTATGAGTTCGGTGGCGGCGTCCAAGCGCATCGCGGTGTTGACCGCGGAGCTCGGCGGGTTGCTGGCCGAATCGTTGTACGGATCGGCCGCCGAGCGGGCCGCCACCGCGTTCGAGTGGGAGACGTTCACCCGTCAGTGCGCGGCGATGAACCACCACATCGTCGGGTCGCTCTCGGAGGTGCCCCTCGAGGAATTGGGTGCCTCATCGGTGGCCGACGCATTGTCGACGCTGCTGAGGATCTCCAGCACCGAGGCCAACCGCCGAGTCAAGGACGCCAAGGACTTGGGGCCGCGGACGGCGATGACCGGCGAGATGCTCCCGCCTGTGTTGTCGAACACCGCGGCCGCGCAACTGCGCGGCGACATCGGCTTCGAGCATGTGAAGATCATCCGGAAGTTCTTCAAGACGTTGCCGCACTTCGTCGACTATGACACCCGCGAAGCCGCCGAAGCCCAACTGGCCGAACTGGCCTGCGGGCTGCGTCCCGAACATCTGCGCGCCGCCGCCGACCGTCTGGCCTTCCTGCTGGATCAGGACGGCGAGCTCTCTGACACCGACCGCGCCAAGCGCAGCTATTTCACCAAGAGCAAGCAGGGCCGCGACGCCTTGAGTGCTATCCGCGGCTGCGCCGACCCCGAACTGTCCGCGTTGCTCGATGCGATTTTCGCCAAGTGGGCCGCACCCGGCATGTGCAACCCCGACGACGACAACCCCTGCATCGACGGCGATCCCACCGCAGACGCAGTCAGTCACGATCAGCGGACGACCGGGCAACGCCAACACGACGCACTGAAAGCAGTCTGCCGAGCCATCCTCGCCTCAGGACAACTCGGCAGCCACAACGGGCTCCCGGTGACCGTGGTCGTTTCCACCACGCTCCAAGAACTGGAGTCCGCTGCAGGACATGCTGTCACCGGCGGCGGATCCTTGCTGCCCATGGCCGACCTGATTCGGATGGCCTCTCACGCCCATCACTATTTGGTGGTGTTCGACAAGCACAACCAGGAAGCGCTATACCTCGGTCGAACGAAGCGACTTGCGTCCAAAGCCCAACGGATCGTGCTCTACGCCCGAGACCGCGGCTGCACCTTCCCCGGCTGCACCGCACCCGCCTATCACAGCGAGGTACACCACCGAACCCGCGACTGGGTCGACGGCGGATCGACCAACATCGACGACGAGACGCTCGCTTGCGGGAAAGACAACCGCCGCGTCAAACGCGGCGGCTGGACCACCCGCAAACGCAAAGACGGCCGCACCCAATGGATCCCACCACCCAAGCTGGACACGGGCCAGGCGCGCATCAACAACTACCACCACCCCGAGCGCTACCTCATCCCCGACGAACACGACGACAGTGGCGACGGGGAAGATGCGGACAACACCCTAGGACTGCAGGAACTCCAGCAGGTCGGCGTTGACGACGTCGGCATGCGTGGTCGGCATTCCGTGCGGAAAGTCCTTGTAGGTCTTCAGGATTCCGTTGGGCAGCAGTTCGGCCGACTTAGGTCCGGCCGCCACATAGGGCACGATCTGGTCGTCCTCGCTGTGCATGACCAGCACCGGGATGGTGATCTTCTTCAGGTCCTCGGTGAAGTCGGTCTGCGAGAACGTCACGATGCCGTCGTAGTGCGCCTTGGCGCCGCCCATCATGCCCTGCCGCCACCAGTTCTCGATGATCGCCTCCGACGACTCGACGCCGGGGCGGTTGAATCCGTAGAACGGGCCCGACGGCAGGTCGCGGTAGAACACCGACCTGTTCGCGGCGAGCTGCGCCTGCAGGTCGTCGAACACGTCCTTCGGCAGACCCTCTGGATTGGCGTCGGTCTTGACCATCAGCGGCGGCACCGCACTGATGAGCGCCGCCTTCACCGCACGGCTCACGCCGTGGCGGGCCAGGTAGCGCGCCACCTCGCCCCCACCGGTCGAATGTCCGATGTGGATCGCATCGTGTAGGTCCAGGTGCTCCACGACCGCCGCCAGATCGTCGGCGTAATGGTCCATGTCGTGGTTGTCGGCGACCTGCGATGACCGACCGTGGCCGCGCCGGTCGTGAGCGACCACACGGTAGCCCTTGGACAGGAAGAACAACATCTGGTTGTCCCAGTCATCACCGGACAACGGCCAGCCGTGGCTGAAGACGATCGGTTGACCCGAACCCCAGTCCTTGAAGAAGATTTCGACGCCGTCGTTCGTGGTGATCGTGGGCATGCCCATGACTCTAGAGAAGATTCACGCCAATTGTTGCGCGGCCCGAAGGCCGCTGACGTACGCACCGTCCGCGTAGCCGTAGCGGGCGCTCGACGTGTGTTCACCGGCCAGCAACAGTCGACCGTGCACAGGCTCGCAGAGCAGATCCATCATGGCTGGGTCTGCGCCGGGCGGGAAGTGCGAGTAGGCGCCGCCGGTGAACGGATCGGTGGCCCACGACGTCACCGCCGTTGCAAGGGGGGCGGGCACCGGACGGCCGAAAACTTTCGCCAGCACATGCAATAACCACTCGACGGCTTGCTGGGCCGGACAGTCGAGCGCGTACGGCGTCAGGGTGTGGAACAGATGCGCGCACAGCACCGGGCCCGCGCCGAACGCATCGAGGTCGAATATCCACATCGCCGGCTTCTCGTCCTCGGGCGGGAACACGATCAGGTGAGAGATGTCGTCGTCGCGCCAGAACGCCGAGTCGAACCGCAGCACGATCTTCTCGTAACGGCCGAAGCCGAGCGCGTCGACTGCCCGCGCAACCTCATTGGGCAGCGGCGGGTCGAACCGCGGGCTGCCCCGCTTGAGCACGCCGAGCGGAACGGTGACGACGGCGTGCGAGCCTGCGTGAACCGAGCCGTCCGAGCACTCGACCAGGACGCCGCTCCGCTCGATCCCGACGGAGGTGACTTCGGTGTCCAGCCGGATGTCGAGTCCGGGCGCCAGCGCGTCGACCACCGACCGGTAGCCGCCGCGGGGCAGCTCGCCGAGGTCGGAGCCTTCGAACTCCTCCCCGTACGTCATCCACCGAAACGCGGTGTTGTCGGCCCGGTCGCCCGCATCGGCCTCGACCTCCGTAAGCAGTTCCTGTCGGACCCGCCGCGCCGCGCCACCCGACAGCCCACGCGCGCCCATGTACGAGTCGATCGCATCGAGAGCCGTGGCGTTCGGCCCGAGCCGATCCCCCATCGCATCGACGGCGTCCCAGAAGGCGCCGGACTCGACTTGCGAATACCTCTCGGTCTCGGCCTGGTCGAGGCGCCTGCCTTCGGCGAGGTCGTATGCCGACAGCGTTGATGTGGGATCACCCGCGTCGCGCGCGACGCCGAGCTCGTCACACAGCGCAGACATCGGATTTCCTATCGGGTGGTGGATCCACGAACCGCCCAGGTCGACCGCTGCACCCGCGAGGTCGATCGTGTGCAGCCTGCCGCCGATTCGGTCGCGCGCTTCGAGCACCACGCAGGCGGTGCCTGCCTTCATCAGCTGTGTCGCGGCGGCCAGTCCCGCGATTCCGGCGCCGACGATCACCACCCGTTCGACGGGACCGGCGATATCGCTCACTGCGCCATAGTGCGTCAACCCGCCGGCGTTGGCACCCAATTGCCGTGGAATCCGGCCGGAACTCGGTGCGGCAGTTTGATGCTCGCGACGTCCTCGAGCGTCTGCGCGTCAAGGATGGCCAGTTCGCTGCGATCGGCGGCGCGGTCGTAGATGTAGCCCATCAGCACGCCGTCGTCCTCGGCGGCGTCCGGCGCGGACGGGTGAAAGACGAACTCGCCGAGCGCTTTCTGCGCTCCGAAGGCCCGCGATTGCGTGTTGCCGCCCACCATGTCGTGCTTGAGCAGCACGTCGTTTCCGCTGGTGCCCTCGCCGACCGTCGGCGCGTACCCGTATCGGTGCCGCTTGCCGACCAGGCGTTCGTCCACGCGCGGGAATTCCTGGCCGCGGTCGTCGACGCGCGACTCGCGCACCTTGCCGTCGGCGAGGTCGACGGTCCAGCGGTCCAGCGTCGGCGGGCCCTCGTTGGGTCCGAGATGCTCGGTGTCGAACATCTTCGGGTGCCGCACGACGTCAAGCACGATGGTGTCGCCTTCGGACGGATCACCGTCGTAGGCGTTCATCGGGTGGAAGACGTAGCAGGGTTCGACGTCGAACCAGCGCACATCGGAGTTGCCGCCGTCGCGCGGCATGACACCGATCCTGGCCGGATACTTCGGGTTCCACGAATACGGGAACCGCCGGTCGGAGCTCTTGCCGCCCGGCTGGCGGGCGGACACCGGATCCGGAATGCGGACGCGACCGATCAACGCCGACAACATCAGTCGCGCAGGCAGTCGCAGCCCGCGAGGCACCGTCATGGTGGCGGCCATCTTCGTGTCGAACGTGACGGGCAGGTCGTAGAAGATCACGTGCTTCTCGGTCAGCGACATATCGTGCATCATCGGGCTGCCCGCCACCTCGATGTCGACCGTTCGTCGCGCCCTGCCGTCTACGCCGATCACCGAGTACTGCACCGTGTTGCCGCGGTACATGTTGTACGAAACCGCGTGCAGCTCACCGGTTTCCGGGTCCCGCTTCGGATGCGCGGTGTAGCCACCGGTCAGCGTTCCGTCGAAGTCGCAGGCACCCACCGTCTCGAGTTCGTCGGTCAGCTCGATGTTGGTGACGCCGGACTCGATCATCGCGAGGGTCTTGCCCGCGTGCCCGATCACGTTGGTGTTGGCGCCGATTCCCGAGAGCGGGAAGTCGCCTGGCGGCGGTGTCTCGCCGAGCGCGCGTGCCGTCTGGGGGCCACGCACCCATCGGTTGCGGTACCACTCGGCCTTGCCGTCCCTGATGCGGATGCCGTGCACCATGCCGTCGCCGACGAACCAGTGGTAGAGCTCAGGGTCGATCTCGCCGATCGGGTTGGGCCCGTTGCGCAGATACCGCCCGTCCAGATGATCCGGGATGGTCCCGGTCACCTGGAGATCGGTCAGCGTGTACTCGCGGTCGATCGGAGCGAATTCACCTTCGAGGTAGCGGTTCGTCATCGCGACACCCCCAATAACAGTGTTATAGACAACTCTGTATAACACTGTTATGGCACCATGACAACAGTGAGCGATGCGCGGGAGCAGCTTGTCGAGGGCGGCATTCGGATACTCGAGAGAGACGGGGTCTCCGCACTCAGCGCACGCAAGCTGGCCGCCGAAACCGGAACGTCGACGATGGCGGTGTACACCCATTTCGGCGGTATGACAGACGTGCTCGACGCCATCGCCGGCGAGGCGTTCGCCCGGTTCACCCGCGCGCTGACCGAGGTCGAGCAGACCGACGATCCGGTGGCTGATTTCCTGCTGATGGGCGCCCGCTATCGCGAGTTCGCGCTGGCCAATCCTGCGCGCTATCAACTCATGTTCGGCACATCGGTCGGATCACTGAACCGGCACCACTCCGATCTGACCGTCACAGGCAGCGCAAGCGCACGGGCCGAATTCTCGGTCTCGTTCGAGGCGCTGCTGACCGTGGTGCGGCGGATGATCGGGGCTGGCCGGATACGCGACGACGGAGAGTCCGCCGTCGCCGGACGGCTGTGGAGCATCACCCACGGCGAAGTGCTGCTCGAGATCGCAGGCTTCTTCGGCCACGAAGACCACGGCATCACCGAGATCCTGGCGCCGCTCACCCTCGACGTGCTCGTCGGGATGGGCGACGACCGCGAGCGGACGAACCAGTCCATGGCCTCGGTGGCGGCGCGCCTGTAGACAAGGCGCTACGAGCGGCTACCGTCCAGCCCGGTCCGAAGCAGATCCCACGCGAGGCGCCGGGCTTCAGCGGCCTTTTCGTACATGAGACGTTGCACCGACGGGATCGGATTGGGTTCCGACACCCGCCCGTCGACGATGTCGTCGCAGACCTCCTGCGCGACCTGGATACCCATCAGGACCGCCTCGTTGACACCCTCGAGCGCCTGGTTCAGGCGGGTGTCGTCGACGATCTGATGGGCGTTGGCGAGCTCGACCGAGAAGTCGTTCACGACCTGGCCGATCTGCTCGAAGATCGGCAGCATCGCCTGCTCGCGTTCGGCGCGGTCCTTATTGTTCAGAATGCCCGCGCCGCGGTTCCACAGCGTCGCCAGCATCTGGGTGTGCAGGCTCACCGCGCGCGACACCTCGATCACGGCCTGCTTCTGCAGTTGGTTGAGCAGGTGACTGCGCTCGAGTGCAGCCTGCTCGCGCTGGGCGTCCAACTCCGCGCGGTGCGCGTTGCGCTGGCTCTCCAGTTCAGCCGTGTGAAGTTTCTGCGTCAGCGCCAACTCGCGTGCCGCCCGCTCCTCAGCCGCCACCCGCTCGCGAACCATGCGCTGTTCGGCGGCGATCACCTCGTAGCGCAGTCGGTCGGCGGCCGCCGCCGCACTCTGATTCGCTTGCCGCTGGACGTTCACGGTTTGCCACACGACAACCAGGACCGTGCACAGGACGACGCCGCCGAAAAACCAGTCCGCCTTCGAACCCATCTCGCCGGGACCGAGCAGGATGAACCACGCAATCGCCAGGCCGCCCGCGGCGCCGCAGGACAGCCATCCGATTCCGCGCCAGCCGTCGATTGCAGCGAACCAGCCGTCGTCCCCGCGACCGCCGAACTCGGGATCAGGGATGGGTTCAGTGATGTCGCGCACCTCACCGCGTGCCGACTGCTCATCGGCCGTGGTGGATTCGACTAATCCGGTCATCACCGATCTCCCGTTCCGGGCGGAGCCTCCCCACCTTTGGTGGGTACAGACTAGGAAACCTCGCGCACCATCTTCACACCGTCCGGCGGGCTCGGCTCCCCCGAGGTTTCCGACGGCGATCAATCCGCAGGTCGCGGCCGAGCGCGGGGCTCACGGTGACGCGGCAGCCCCCCGCCCGCTAGTGTCGACCCGTGCTCAAGTCGAGCGGGGCGACGGGACAAGCACGCGTCGTCGGCTGCTCACCGCTCAACGGAATTGACCTGTAGAGATTCGAGGGCCCATGGGACAGTCCGCGCCACAAGACGATTCATCGATCATCGTCAGCCTTTCCGAGGCCGCGATGCACATGTACAGCGCCGCGATCGACGCGTTGCCCTTCGCTGAGGACAAGAAGTTCCACAAGCGGGCCGACGTCGTGCTGGAGGGTATGCGCAAACTGCGCACCGCCCTGTCCGACGCAGCAAGCACCAACCGGCCCTCATCCGCGGTGATCGTCGAGCTCAGCAACGTCAGGCAGCGCTACGACTCCCTGATGGAGCACGCCGCCGCGGCGCCGGGGTCGAGCCTCGGACAGCAGCTGTACGTGACGCGCGTGCACGCCAAGCTCTCAGCCGAGGAAGTCGCCAACGGCGCCGGGCTGCCCACCCACCTGCCCGACGAACTCGAAGCGGGCGGCACGCCGAACGATGACGAGGCAGCAAAGATCAGGGACACGATCGCCGCCCTCGGGGGTGTGCCGGGCACCGAGCATCAGCTCTACCACGATCCCGAGCCCGAGCATCACGAGACCGAACACCACCACCATGACGAGCAACACGTCAACGGTCACGAGGAACAGTTCGCCGAAGAGAACGCCGGCTGAGGGCCGCAGAAACACTCCTCGAGAAAAGTGTCCGGTCGGCCGGGCACCACGACTCCTACCTTTGACCGCGACCGACGGACGGTCGCGAAGCGAAGGGAGTCATCCGATGCTCAGTACTCTTGCCTACACCCCGCTGACCTGATCAAATAGCCGCACACCCCATGTCATGGGAAGCGCAGTCATGACGGCATTGCCGCACTGGGACCTCGTAGGTCCTGCCGACACCGACGCGGACCTCGCCCGCGCCGCGGCAGCAGGCGACCGTTCGGCATTCGCAGGGATCTACGACCGTTACGCCGACCGGCTCCACGACTTCTGCGTCGGGATGCTCCGCGACCGCGACGACGCAGCCGACTGCGTGCAGGACGCGTTCTGCACCGCCGCGACGCGGCTGGGCCAGCTTCGCGACGCCGAGAAACTCCGTCCGTGGCTGTACGCGATCGCGCGCAATGAAGCGCTCCGCCGACTTCGGGACCGCCGCCGCGAAACCGTCTCCGATGACCTACCTGACACCGTGTCTGACGAACCCGGGCCGGAAACCCTGGCCGCACGCACCGAGCTCGCCGACCTGATCGCCGAGGCGGCAGGCGGTCTCACCGACCGCGACCGATCGATCCTGGAGTTGACCTACCGGCACGGACTGGACGGACCCGACCTCGCCGAAGCGCTGAGCGTCACCCCGGTCAACGCCACCAAGATGGTGCAGCGCCTGCGCGACACCGTCGAGCGTTCCCTCGGCGCGCTTCTGGTCGCACGCCGGATCCGGAACACCGGAAGGGGCTGCGCCGAACTGGCGACGATCCTGGACGGATGGGACGGCCATTTCACCGTGCTGATGCGCAAGCGCATCGCCCGCCACATCGAGTCCTGTCCCGCCTGTAACGACGACCGGCAGCACCTCGTGAGCCCGGTAGCGCTTCTTGGCGCCACACCGGCGTTCGTCCCCGCGCCGGGATGGCTGCGCGAACGCACGCTCCGCGATATTCGGCTCGCACCCTCGTCGACCCCGATCGAGTCGGCGGAGCCGGTGGCCGCCGAGACAAGATCTGCGGGGCCGTCGGGGACTGCCACGCAATCCCCCTCTGTGGCTACCGAAATCGTCGCCGATCGCCCCCGTCGCAAGCGCCGGATGCTGCTGGGTTTCGCGTTGCTCGCCATCGTTGTCGCGGTATCGCTCGGGCTGGCGCTCGGCTGGCAGCAACAGAAGAAAGGGGTCGACGTCGCGCCCGCCGATACGAAGGAGACCGCAACCGCACCGGCCACCGCCGCGCCGACCGCACCTGCGACCCAGACGCCGAGCAGTCCGATCCCTTCGCCTCCGACGGCGACCACTTCGCTACCGATGCCCCCGGTCGCCGAACCCCCTTCGGCGTCGCCCACGTACGAGGCGCCGCCACCGCGCGCGGTCGCACCGGATCCGCCCGCCGTCGTCGAGGAGCCGACACCGTTCACGCCTCCCGAACCGAATGTGCCGGAGCCTCTCCGGCCTGCGTCCGATCTGCCCAACGATGCCGTGGGAACACCGCCGAACGCGCGCTCGCAGCCACCTGCCGGTATCGCTGCACTGCCTCCGGACCAGACCGCAGAGCAGCCGAACCGAAGGGCGATCAACCCGCCGCCTGCGCCGAAACGCCAGACGCCGCGGGCGATCAGAGGGCTACCGGCCTCCGACCCTGACCCGATTCGCTGACCGCGCATACGGCGAGCATGCTGGGGTGATGGACCGCCTCGCAGTCATCGATAATGAGTCCCGACGGTTCGCCGAGGTGCTGGCGTCGACCGATCCCACCTCTCGTTGCCCGACATGTCCCGACTGGTCGGCCGCCGACCTGCTGTGGCATCTGACGGAGGTGCACTACTTCTGGGCGGGCATCCTTGCGCAGAAGGTGATGACCGAAGCCGGGCTGCCCGCCGTCGAAGCGGCGAAACCCGCACGCCCGTCAGCGGTTTCGGAGGTCCTCGCGCTGCGTGCGGAGGCGACCGCAGCGCTGTTGAGCGCGCTCGCCGAGCGCAACGACGACGAGCCGTGCTGGTCGTGGTGGCCTGCCGACCAGACCGTCGGGTTCACCCGGCGCATGCAGACCTACGAAGCGACGATGCACCGGGTCGACGCCGAGCTGGCGGCCGGCCTGCAGCGCGGAGGCATTACGCCCGATGTCGCCGCGGGCGCCGTCGACCACGCTGTCGACGTGATGTGGGGCTGGATGCCCGACGGTGCGTCCGGGCAATCCGGCGGAGTGGTTCAGTTCGTCGCCTCCGACACCGGGGCCGACTGGCTCGTCGACGTCGGCTCGTGGACCACGCCGACCGGTGCATCCGCACCAAGGGCGACGCGAGCACACGCAGGTGAGCCGACCGCGCTTGTGACCGCCGCGGTGGAAGATCTTGCGCTGTGGTCGTGGACCCGCGGCGGCTCGGTCTCGATCTCGGGAGAGCCGCGGACGATCGCCGCCCTCGACGCCCTGCTGACGCAGGGCATGTAGTAACTAACTGCCGAGCTCGCCGGTGATTCCGCGTTCGATCGCGGCGCGGGTGCGTTCGGGCAGCACAATCAGTCCGTCGAGTTCCCGGCGCGCGACGTCGAAGGCGCGTTCACGCTCCTGCGGCGTCGCCGCGGAGTCGGTCGCTATCCGCATCGCGCCATGCGCACGCGACAGCCGCTGCTGCTCGTCCCGCGAGAAACCGCTCCGGCGTTTACGGATCGCTTCTGCCTCCGCGACGTCGAACGCCGTCACGTACTCCTCCACGGCGTCGAGGTATCCGCGCGCGGCTTCGCTGTCACCGAGAAGGTCGCCCGCGTCGGCGGGACGCAACATGTCGGCCCGCAGCTTGGCGCGGTGGAAGCGCTGGGTGAGCGGATCACGCATGTCGGTCATCAGCGGATAGTCCAGCAGCTTGCTGATGTCGATCTCGTAATCGAGCCAGCGGGTGTCGGTCCTGTCGTGCTCGCGCACCATTCGCATGATCGCCTGCCACTGGGCCGACTGGGTCGTCCGCGCCGCCTGCGGTGTGTCGAGCAGCGGAGCCCTGCCGTCGTCCAACTCGGTGCGCTCCCTGACCTTGGCCACCGCGCGGTAGCCGCCGTAGATCAGGCCGATGACAGGCACGATCACGATCAGCAGCTCGACGATCCGGACGATGAGCAGGCCCACACCGCCAGGTTACGGTGACGATATGGGCAGTAGCGACGAGGAGCGCGCAGGGGTCAAGCTCACCAACCTCGACCAGCCGCTGAGCCCCGACGCGGGCGCGACCAAACGCGACCTGGTCGATTATCTGGACGCGATCGCCGACAGGATGCTGCCGGGACTCGCCGGTCGGCCGCTCACCGTGCTTCGGATCCTGCGCGGCCAGGACCCGTTCATGCAGAAGAACGTTCCCAAGTACACACCGGACTGGGTGAAGACGGTGCCGATCTGGGCCGAGACGTCCAAACGGGAGGTGCACTACGCGCTGTGCGACGACCGCAGAACCTTGCTCTGGTTCGCGAACCAACGCGCGGTGGAATACCACCCGACGCTGGGCCTCGCCGACAACATCTACCGACCGACACATATGGTGCTCGATCTCGACCCGCCGGCCGACGACGACTTCGCCGTCGTGGTCGCCGTCGCGCATCTCGTGCGCCAGGCGCTGGCCGACAGCGGACTGAACGGCGCAGTGAAGACGAGCGGCGCGAAGGGAATTCACGTCTTCGTGCCGATCGACGACTCCGCGCCGGTCGAGGACGTCGCGGCGGCCACCCGTGCGGTTGCGGCACGGGCGGAGGCGCTCGACCCGGCCATCGCGACGACGGCGTTCATCGTGGAAGACCGCGCCGGCAAGGTGTTCGTCGACTCCACCCGCGCGGGCGGGGCCACCGTCGCGGCCGCCTACAGCCCGCGCCTACGGCCGGGCACACCCGTTTCGTTCCCGCTCGACTGGACCGACCTGGAGCGCGCGAACCCCACTGAATTCACGGTGCACAGCGCGATCGACGCGCTCGACGGCCGCGACCCATGGACTGAGTTGATGGGTGAACCTCAGCGCCTACCAACCGATTTGATTGAACAGGGCCGCAGCATTCCGGTTGCCCGGGTGGCCGCGATGCACGAAGGCAAGCGGCGGGCCCGCGCTCGACGTGCGCGCTAGTCCTGGACGAACGTGACCGTCTCGTCGATCGGGGCACGCAGGGTCCGGATGTATTTCTCCGAGGGGTCCTGGTGGCCGATCGACATTCCGCAGAAGAGCACGAGTTCCTCGGGCGGTGACACGATGTCGGCAACCGTCTTGCGGACCTGAGACCACGCCATCTGCGGACAACTGTGCAGTCCCTCCGCGCGAAGGAGAAGCATCACCGACTGCAGATACATGCCGACGTCGGCCCACTGCGGACGGCCGAGGTCCCTGTCGATGTAGCAGAACAGCGCGGCGGGTGCTCCGAAGCAGTCCCAGTTCGCGATGGCGGCCCGCTGCCGAGACTCCCAGTCGTCTTTGACGATGCCGAGAGCGGTGTAGCGGTCCCTTCCGAAGCCGTTGCGGCGCTCGACGTACTTCGACCTCATCTCGTCCGGGTACATGGTGAACTCGCGCTCGTCCCACGGCTCGCCGTTGGCGACACGCTCGGTGGCCATCTTTTTGAGCCGTGCCAGCGGTTCGCCGGTGACCACGTAGGTGTGCCACGGCTGCAGGTTTGATCCCGACGGCGCCCATGCCGCCGCCTCGAGCACCCGTTGGAGTACGTCGATGGGGACCGGCTCATCGGTGAATCCGCGTACCGCCCGCCTGGTTGTGACTGCTTCGTAAACGTCCATGCTCACAGCCTGATCGTCATTGCGCTCACTCGAACCCTTGAAAACCCGTAGTCGTGTGCTAGGCGTCTCGCTCGAGTGAGATGACGGTGATGTCGGGGGGCGCGCCGACCCGTACCGGCGGGCCCCAGAAGCCGGCGCCCCTCGTGACGTAGAGCTGCGTACCGTCAACCGTGGACAGCCCGGCTAGCGACGGTTGCACGGCGCGCACGATGTAGTGGAACGGCCACATCTGCCCGCCGTGGGAGTGTCCGGACAGCTGCAGGTCGACGTCGTATGCGGCGGCTTGTGTCACCTGAATCGGTTGATGGGCAAGCAGAATCGTCGGTCGCGACCCGTCGACTCCGATCAGCGCACGGTCGAAATCGGGTGGGTCGGAGCTCTCCTCTCCCGCGACGTCGTTGACACCGACGAGGTCGAAGGCGCCCGCCCCGCGCCGGATCGCGGTGTTCTCATTGCGCAGCGGTGCCACGCCGAGTCGCTCGAGTTCGCGCAGCCAGGATGCGGTGTCGTCGACGAAGTATTCGTGGTTGCCGGTGACGAAGAACGCGCCTTCGCGGGAGACCAAGTCCTGCAACGGTTCCGCCGCCGAACCAAGCTCCTCCACCGTGCCGTCCACCAGGTCGCCGACGATCGCGACCAGGTCCGGCTCGGTCTCGTTGATCGTCGCGACGATCCGTTCGGTGTGGGCGCGGCCCGCAAGCGGGCCGAGGTGGATGTCGGACACGACGGCGATGCGGAAGCCGTTGAACGCCGGGTCGAGGCGGCGCAGCCGCACCGGAACCCGAAGCGTGTCGGGTGGGCCGAGCGCACTGACCATCCCGGTCCCGACCAAGCCGATCGATGCGGCGCCCGCGGCGGCAGCACCGGCCCTGGCGAGAAAGATCCGGCGGTTGACGGCCGGTCCGTCGGCCTCGGGCTGCTGCGCCGGCTCGCGCTTCACCCACCGCCGCAACACAAGTCGGACCGGCTCGAGCACCAGCAGGGTGAGGAACAGGTAGGCGATCAGCCCGAACCACACGTAGCCCGACCATGCGAGCCAGGGCGACTCCCGCCACCCGAGAAGCCTCGGAAGTAGCAGAGTGGCCATCAGGAGAACCAGCAACGCGATGAGCACGCCGGTGAGGGCCAGCCGGACACGGCCGGTGCTGGTGTCCTTGATCAGCCGCTTCCACACGTACAGGTGCATCAGCCCGAGGACCGTGCCGAGGACGACGATGAACATCGTCAGCAGGTCAGTGGCGGTAGAGCATCGACGCGGATGACACCTGCGCTCGTCGGCGGCGCCTTTGCCGTGGCTCCGAGCCCGAGCGCGACGGATCCGCCGTTCGCGCCGCCGACGGACGGCCCTAGGTAGGTGAGGGCGCCCGATCGCGTGTCGACGACGGCGGCGGCGGTATCGGAGGAACCGTCGTCGCGCCCTCGCTCGATGACCACATAAGAGCCGACCACCTGCAGGGGCAACGGCTGGTTCTTTCCCCCTGCCGGAAGCTTGCCGGTGATGTTCACCAGGCCCGCTTTCGGCGACCAGTACGCCAAGCCCTGCTCGCCTTCGGTGGTTCCGGTTGCCCATGCGTAGACGTTGCCGTCGGTGGCGAGCGTGAACTGGTCGCGGCCGGTTCCGAGCGCACCGGCCACCGCAGGCGGCAGTGCGTCGGGGATCTTCAGCTCCGTCCTGGCGCCTGCGGCCTGATCCCAGGCCACCTCCCAGGACAGGCCGGCGGCGGTAGTACGCACGTTGCGCATCTCGCCGGACGCCACGTCGGTCACCGCGCCGGTGTTGAGGTCATATGACCTGATCGTGCCGGTGTCTCCTGGATAGGTGTCGCGAGTGATCCAGTAGACCTTCCCGCCGAAGAGGGCGAACGAGTCGATGGTCTTGCCGCCGGACTCGAGGTCCTGCACCGGGCTCTGAACGACCGTCCGCTCGGCACCGCCCTGACGATCGACGACATCGATACGCATCAGCGTCGGGAGGACTCCGTTGGCCCCGCGAGGGGCGTGCACTACACCGACGACCACCCAGCGGTCATCCAGCGCCACGGACCCGACCTGATGGTCGTCAGGCTCACGCACCTCATAGATCTCGCTGACCGACTTGTCGGCACCGACGAGCAGGACGTCGCGGGTACCGCCGTCGTCGCGCGAGACGGCGATCTCGCCTTGTCGCCCAACGGCCATCGGCACGTTCGAGACACCGCCGGTGTCGACGGCGCTCTCATCGATCGCCTTCTGCCAGGCCGCGGGTAACGGCGTCTCGCAGGACCCCACGGTGGTCGATTCCGGCGCGGCGACCGTCGTCATCGTGGGTGACGCTGCCCGTTCGGGTTCGGATCCGTTCGAGCACGCAGCCGCGCCGCCCGTCAGGACCACAACCGCGACGGCGCCGGCGACGGCACGCACCGCAACATCGACCACATTCGGAGACTAGCCGCTGCGCCCTCACCCGGCGGCTCAGGCGCAGGCGAAGCGGAACCCGCGGGCGCGTTTCGATTACCTCATCCAGGGCAATTCTCCTGCGCACGTAGCTGCGCCAGCCTGTTGCGGCTACTCCAGAGAGAAAGGATCCACCATGGCGCTCGACGACGACGACATGACCACATCCGGCGGAGGAGAGGGAACCGCTGACGGCGGCTCGAATCCAGAGGGTCACGACGGCGGAGCAGACGGCAGCGCGGGCGAAGGCCCCGCCGACGGCGGCTCCAATCCTGAAGGCCACGACGGCGGAGCAGACGGCAGCGCGGGCGAAGGCCCCGCCGACGGCGGCTCCAATCCAGAGGGCCACGACGGCGGCGCAGACGGCACCGCCTGACGGCTGCTCGATGCTGAGCCGCTGCATCTCGATCGATCCCCAGACATTCGCGACCGAGTACTGGGGCCGCAAACCGCTGCTCAGCCCATCAGAAGCGCTCCCCCGCGACTTCGGCGATCTGCTGTCGACCTCTTCGGTCGACGAGTTGATCGCCGAGCGCGGGGTGCGCGCGCCTTTCATCCGGCTCGCCAAAGAGGGCGATGTGCTGGCCAAGGACTGCTACCTCGGCCCCGCAGGCTTCGGCGCCGAAATGCCGGACCAGGTGGACTCCGCCAAGGTGCTCGCGCAGTTCACCGCCGGAGCCACCATCGTGCTGCAGGGTCTGCACCGGCTGTGGCCGCCGCTGATCGACTTCGTCGGCCAGGCCGTCGACGAACTCGGCCATCCTGTGCAGGCCAACGCGTACATCACGCCACCGGCCAACCGCGGCTTCGACCCGCACTACGACGTCCACGACGTCTTCGTCCTGCAGGCGTCGGGACAGAAGCGGTGGATCGTTCACGAACCCGTCCATGACCATCCGCTGCCGTCGCAGCCGTGGACTCAGCACCGCGAGGCCATCACGAAGCGCGTCACCGACGGCCCGGTCATCGACACCGTGCTCTCCGAGGGCGACGCGCTGTACCTGCCGCGAGGCTGGATCCACTCGGCGCGGGCCATGGAGACCACCTCGGTGCATCTGACCATCGGTGTGTCCCCCCTGACCGGAATCGACGTCGCGCGAACGGTGATCGACGAACTGGCGGCCGTCGACGCGCTGCGGAAGTCGCTTCAAATGGGCGCCGACCCCGCCGACAGAGATGAGATCATCGCCTCGGTGACGAAAGTGATGGCGGAAGTGGTCGACGCACTGCGCGACGAGGCGTCGACGCTGAGCGACGGCGCGGCGACCAGGCTGATACAGCGACATGCCGACCGCACCCGGCCCGTTGCGGTCCGTCCGCTTGCATCGCTGCAAGCCGGGGAAAACGCCTCCGCCGCAAAGGTTCACTGGCGGCACGGGCTGGTCACCACGATCGAGCACTCGGACGGCCGCGTGGTGCTGCGGCTGCCCGGCAAGGTGATGACTCTGCCTATGTCGTGCGCTGAGGCAGTCACGGCGCTGCGTACCGGACAGGTCGCCGACGCGGGCACCCTGCCCGGCCTGGACCACGCCGACGGGACGGTGCTGATCCGCAGGCTGCTGCGGGAGGCGGTTCTGGTACCGGTCGACGAATGACGGGTGCGAAACGGGCGCCGTGCAGCGACCAGTCGCTGGCCCGTGACGATCCGATGTACGGGACGGCATCTGCCGGGTTTTCCTGGGTGCTGCTCGAATTGCCCGGCGCCTGGGGGCATTCGGCTTTCCTCCAGTCTCCCAACACCATCGATCCCGCTCTCGGGCGGGCGATCGTTCGTCGTGTCGAGACGGCGAAGATGCGGATCGCGGCGATCCGGCGGCCCGGCAGGCGATCGGCTGAACCGCAGTGGCGATGGTTCGTCGCACATTCGCGCGAGGGCAGCGAAGCGCTGTACACCGGAGTTGTCAGCGGACCGCGCGACTATCTCGATATCGCGCTCGACGGTAGCGACGGGACCCTGTCGACCGATCCCGTCGTGGCGGTCTGCGCGCACGGCAAGCATGACCAGTGCTGCGCTGTCCGGGGTCGCAGCGCGTGTCAGGCGATCGCTGCGCGGTATCCCGAATTCACATGGGAGTGTTCACATTTGGGTGGCGACCGGTTCGCCGCCACCATGCTCGTACTGCCAGAAGGACTCTGCTACGGGCGGGTCGACTCGGCGGATTCCGCCGAACTGGTTCGGCTTTACCTCGAAGGCCGGCTCGACAACGCATACCTGCGCGGCAGGACGTCTCTCCCACACGCGGTGCAGGCCGCCCAGCACTTCGCCCGCCAGGCGTACGGCGACGATCGCATCGCGAGCCTGTCACCGCTGTCAGTCGACAAGACCGACCACAGAATCCATGTGCTGCTCCGCGGCGACACCGGCCCCATCGAGGTCGTCCTGACCGAAGAGTTGTCGGAGCCGCTGCTGTCGCAGTGCCATGCGACTGTGGAGGGTAGCGTCCGGGTTTTCAGGCTGGAGTCGATTCAGAGAGACACCGTCTTATAGGAGCCGATGTTCGCGATCAGCGTGCGCATCTGGTCGTCGGCGGTCCCGAAGGTGTTGTCGATAGCCGTGAGTCGGGCGGCGTAGTGCCCTACGGGATACTCGGCGGTCATCCCGATACCGCCGTGCAACTGGATGGCTTCCTGCGCGATGTGGCGCCCGGACCGCCCGATCTGCAGCTTGGCCCTCGCGGCGACAACGGGGTCGAATCGGCCGTCGGCGATCGACATGGCGGCGTAAAAGTTCATGCTTCGCGCTAGTTCCAGCGAGACGTACATGTCGGCGGCCCGCTGAGTCAGGGTCTGGAAGTTGCTCAGCGGGACGCCGAATTGCTTGCGTTCGCCGAGATACGCGGTGGTCAGCTCCAGCGCCTCCTCCATCGCACCGACGGCTTCGGCGCACAGCGCCGACTGATAGCGGATCACCGTGCGCTCGATGTGGTCTCCTGCGTCGCCGCCTGCGCCGAGTGGTTCGGCGGGTGCGGAGTCGAAGTCGAACTGTGCTGCCCGTCGACCGTCGAAGGTGCGGTACGGGTGCCGCGTCGCTTCAGCGCCGTCGGTGAGGAACAGCCCCGCTCCGCCGTCGGGCAGTGCGGCGGTCACGATCACCTTGTCGGCCGAATCACCGGCCAGCACAGGGTTTTTACGTCCGGTGATGGCCCAGGCGTCGCCGCTTCGTTCGGCCTTGGTGTTGAGCTCACCCACGGGTACCCGCACGCCGGGCTCATCGTGGGCGAAGGCCAGCAGCACCGCACCTGCGGAGACGTCGTCGAGAATCGCCTTCTGCTCGTCGGTGCCCGCTTCGGCGATCAGACCGCCGGGAATGAGCGCCGCCTGCGCAACCGGCTCCGGCGTGAGCCTCCTGCCGACCTCGGTCATGACGACCATGACCTCGATGGGGCCGGCTTCGTCCGGCTCGAATCCGAGGCCGAGCAGCCCCACTTCGGCAAGTTGATCCCACACCTCGCGGTGCCATCCGCGATCGCTTTCGATGACTTCGTTGTAGCGCGTGATGTCGTAGTTGCGCGACAGCACGTCGCGGGTGACATCACGTAGCAGCTGCTGTTCCTCGGTCAGGTCGAAGTTCACAGTACGCTCACAATCCCAGAATCGTCGACGCGATGATGGTGCGCTGAATTTCGTTGGTACCGCCGTAGATCGACGTCTTCCGATAGTTCAAATACCGGGGCGCGGCGTCTTGCGCCCACGCGGGTACGTCGATGTCTTGGCCGGCCTCGAAAGCCAGCGCGCCAGGACCCGCGACCTCGACGAGCAGCTCGGTGGCCGCTTGCTGAAGTTGGCTGCCACGCAGCTTGAGGATCGAGGACGCCGGGTTCGGCCTGCCGTCGGACTCCGATCCGCTGACCCGCATCTGCGTGAGTTCCAGTGCGAGCAGTCCGTTTTCGATCTCAGCGACCCGCGCGGCGAACAGCGGGTCGTCGAGCAGCGTCGCCCCGTTGGCGCGTACCTGGGCGGCGCGCTCCTTGACCTGCGACATCCACAGCTTGGTGTTGCCGATGCGCGCGATACCGGTGCGTTCGTTGCCGAGGAGATATTTCGCATAGGTCCAGCCCTGGTTCTCTTCGCCCACCAGCTGATCGGCGGGCACCCGCACGTCTTCGAAGAACACCTCGTTGACCTCGTATCCGCCGTCGATCAACTTGATCGGCCGCAACGTGATCCCCGGCGTGTCCATCCGGGCGACTAGGAACGAGATGCCCGCCTGCCGTTTGGGTGCGTTCGGATCGGTGCGCGCGAGCAGGAATATCCAGTCGGCGTACTGGCCGAGCGTCGTCCACGTCTTCTGTCCATTCACGACATAGCTGTCCCCGTCCCGAACGGCGGTGGTGCGCAACGACGCCAGGTCCGATCCCGCTTCCGGCTCGGAGAACCCTTGGCACCACCAGATGTCGAGGTTTGCCGTCGGGGGCAGGAACCGCTTCTTCAGGTCGTCGGAGCCGAACGCAGCGATCACCGGGCCGACCATCTTGGCGTTGAAGGGAAGCGGTTCCGGCACCGCGGCCAACTGCATCTCGTCGAGCCAGATTTGGCGCTGCAGCGGTGACCAGTCCTTGCCGCCCCATTCGACCGGCCAGTTCGGGACCGCCAAGCCGTGCTCGTTGAGGATTCGCTGGCTGGTCACCAGGTCATCGGGGTAGCTGAGGTTACCCGCCTGCGCCCGTTCGCGGAGGTCTGCCGGGATCTCGGTGGTGTAGATTCGCCGCAGATCCTCGCGGAACTCCGCATCCTCGTCGCTCAACGCCAACTTCACCGTCGACCCCATTCTGTGTGACTGCAACCCTTGCTCACACGAGGTACCCGTTGGGGCGACGCCCATGTGGCGCCGAACAAAAAGGGAAGGGATCGATTTCCCTTCCACCTTCAATCTATAGCGCACAGGGGGGCTTGCGGCAAGGCCCCTGTGATGGCTCACAATCGTCCCTTACCTGCGGTAGTACGCCCAAGGCTCCAACCGAACAACTCGCACCACCTGGGGGCATGTGACCACTCGAGAGTACGAAGACGAACTGGATTCCGAGCAGCAGCACGTGACGGAGCTCTACTCGCGGCTCGACGCTGAACGCGCGCGGGTGAAGGCCAGCTACGCCGCCGCGCTGCGGAGCCCGATCGACGTCAAGGACGGCGGCACGCTCGTGCAACGCGATTCGGAAGTGCGCGCGCTGTTCAAGGAGATGCGGCGGCTCGGCATCGCCGACAACGGGCTGTGCTTCGGGCGGCTGGACGCCCTGTCCGGCGAGCGGGCCTACATCGGCCGCATCGGGATTTTCGACAAGGACGACGACTACGAGCCCCTGCTGACCGACTGGCGCGCGCCCGCCGCCCGTCCGTTCTACACCGCCACCGGTGCGAATCCGGAGAACATGCGCCGCCGCCGTCAGTTCCACACCCGCGGTCGGCGGGTTGTCGATTTCACCGACGAGGTGCTGGGTCGACCCGACAGCAGCGAGCGAGGCGGCAGTGCCGACGATGCCCTGCTCGCCGCGGTCAACGCACCGCGCGGCGACGGTATGCGCGACATCGTCGCCACCATCCAGGCCGAGCAGGACGAGATCATCCGCCTCGAGCATCCCGGAGTAATGGTCATCGAGGGCGGGCCTGGTACCGGCAAGACCGTCGTTGCGCTGCATCGAGTCGCGTACCTGCTCTACACGCAGCGCAAGCGGATCGAGAACCACGGCGTGCTCGTGGTCGGACCGAACTCGGCGTTCCTTAACCACATCGGCCGCGTCCTGCCGTCGCTCGGTGAGACGGACGTGGTGTTCATGACCACGGGGGACCTCGTACCGGGCCTTCACGTCACCGCCGACGACACCCCACAGGCCGCCCGGCTCAAAGGCTCGCTACAGGTCCTTGACGTGCTTGCCGCGGCGGTCGCCGACCGGCAGCGGCTACCGGAGTCTCCAATAGAGATCGCACTGACCGACATCACCGTACGAATCGACCCCGAGACGGCGCAGTGGGCGAGGGATGAGGCGCGCGGGAGCGGGTTGCCGCACAACGAGGCGCGAGCGAAGTTCGTCGAGATCGTCACCTATGTGCTGACCGAACGGGCGACGGCACGGATCGGACGTGGCTGGCTCACCAGGGAGAACCGCAAGGCCTGGGCGGACATGCGGGGCGACCTGACGAAGGAGCTCGAGGAGAGCACGTCGTTCGCGGCTGCCATCGACGAGCTGTGGCCGACACTCACGCCGGAATCGGTGCTGGCATCGCTGTACTCGTCTGCCGAGCGGCTGCAGGCGGCGGGCGCCGACGCTGCGCTGCTGCGCGCGGATGGCGCGGCATGGACGGTGTCGGACGTACCCCTGCTCGATGAGCTGGTCGATCTGCTCGGGCCCGACAAGCCGGAGGATGACTCCGCCGAGCGGGAACGGCGGGCGGAGGCGCAGTACGCAGAGGGCGTACTCGACATGATGGTCAGCCGCGAGGACCTGATGTCCGACGAGGATCACCTGCTGGCCACGGACCTGCTCTACGCCGAGGACCTTGCCGAACGGTTCGTGGTACGCGACACCAGGGAACTCGCAGAACGCGCCGCCGCGGACCGCGACTGGACCTATCGGCACATTGTCGTCGACGAGGCGCAGGAACTGTCCGAGATGGATTGGCGGGTGCTGATGCGGCGCTGCCCGAGCCGTTCGTTCACGGTGGTCGGCGACCTCGCCCAGAGGCGCTCGGTCTCGGGAGCGACGTCGTGGGACTCGATGCTCGAGACATACGTGCCGGGCCGCTGGGTCTATCGGTCACTGACCGTGAACTACCGCACCCCTGCCGAGATCATGTCCGTAGCCGCCGCGCTGCTTGCCGAGTTCGCGCCAGGTGTCTCGCCACCGGATTCGGTCCGCTCAACCGGCGTGCAGCCGTGGTCGCGACGGGTGTCTGAGGCCGAATTGTCCTCGGCTATCGACGATTTCGTCCGGGACGAAGCCGAGCGCGAAGGCACAAGCGTGGTGATCGGTCCGCCGGGAGTCCCTGGGACCGTGACGCCGTCGGAGACAAAGGGCCTCGAGTTCGACGCAGTCCTCGTGGTGGAGCCGGAACGCATCGTGGCAGACGGTCCGCGCGGCGCCGCCGAACTGTACGTCGCGTTGACCCGCGCGACCCAACGACTGGGCGTGCTGCACCGTGAGCCGCTGCCGCAGGCATTGAGCGGGCTGACAGAGATCGAGCGGGACGGTCAGACGTCGCGGATGTCGGCCTCGAGTTGATGCGGCTCAGTGTCGGTGTCGTCGATGCCGAAGCTGATGATCCGGGTTGGCCTGATCCTGACGATGGCCGTATCGACGGCTTCGCCCGCCGGGCCCGTGCCGCGCGGCGCGTTCGCCTGCTCGGCGATACCGCGAATCTCGAGGCACCGGACCCGCCACGGCTGCCTGGATGCGATGTCGTCGACGACGAACGCGACCTTGGGGTTGACGGCGATGTTGCGATACTTCTGGCTCGCGGACATGTTGTAGCCGTAGATGTCGATAGTGCCGAGGTCTGAGTTGAAGGTGAATCCGACCGGGCTGGCCTGAAGCGTGCCGTTGCGCTGCATCGTGGCCAACCTGCCCAGGTCGGCGTTGTTCAGGTATTCGAGTTCGTGCGGTTTGAAGGTCACGCCTCAACGCTAAGACCTCAACTTTCGTTGAGGTCAAGCCACGCGAACGCGTTGTGGGTCAGCGCCTGCGGAAACTGAGTACCACGGCGTTCTCGTGGTCCTCGCGAGGCTCGGGTCGCGGACCCTGGTAGGACGGATGCCTGCGCATAGCGGCAAGAAACTCCGGAGACCGGCGGCGGGACGAGCGCCAGGCGGAATGCGTTGCCAGCGATATGACGTTCGCGGCTGGGGCCATTGTGGCCATGGTCATCACCACCTCACTCGAACACGGGACTGAACATTTCCGATGGTGCCTGGTCAAGCTGAGTGCGACCGTCAGTGCTGCCCGTGAACTGGATAAGAAATGCCCCGGTAGGGGGATCCGTAAACGTGCAACGCCGATTCCGTCACTGGTTATTTCCAGGCGAAGACCGGCTGCTCCAGTTCGTCGACGGGATCACCGCGACCTTCCAGCCCGAGCCAGCGCAACTGCAGCAGCACCGCACCGGTCGGTGCATGGATGAGGTCGTTGCCCAACGGGATCTGCACGACCGGGCGCGGACTCTCCGGAATGGAGATGAAACGCGGCGAATCCTCGCGTTGCAGCTGATGAAGACCCACCCGGTAGACAGCCACCACCTCGTCGGGGGCAGGGTGCGGATCCAGCCGTCCGCCGCCCCAGATGACCACCGGGGTGATCACATAACCCGACCTAGTCGGATAGTCATCGAGTAGGCCGATGACCTCGGAGTCGGACAGCTTGACCCCGCATTCTTCGTCGAGTTCTCGCAATGCGGCGTCGACGAACGTTTCGCCGGGGTCGAGGCGGCCACCGGGCAGCGCCCATTGCGCGGCGTGTGACGACAGTCGGGTCGCCCTGCGGCACAGCAGGAACGCGGCGCCGCCGGACACGTCCACCATCCGGCCGTCCAAGTCCCCCAACACCTGATCGCGCCCGTCGACCCCATCGTGGCCGTCGTGCCAGTCGTCGACGTTCACCGGATCGACCCGGTCGTCACCGATCTCGGAGTCGACGAGCACCACTGCGACGGCCGCGTGCCGCTTCGTCGGGTCGTGCACCGCACGTCGGCCGTGATTCTCCAGATTCGACTTGATCCGCATCCGCAGGACCTCGTCGTAGGTGATCGTCACCGCTCGACCATAAGCTCACACTGCCCTGCAGTGCGTCAGCCCTGCTGCACAAATGCGGCTTCGAAGAACGCCAGTTCCAGTTGCATCGCGCGCCGGTAAACGGTGCGCAGCGCCTGCGTTTCGGCCTGCTCGTCGAGCAGCCGTTCCAGCGCGGCGGCCGTCGCCTCGAACTCGGGATCGGCGTAGGTCTTCACCCACTGCGCGTACGGCCCGGCAGTGCCCGCGTCGAGCGAGGCACCGAGCCACGCGTACAGCCGCATGCACGGCGTCATGGCCGCGAAGATCACGCCCAACTCCTGGGTCGCCGCCGTCGCGAGCAGGAATTCGGTGTACGCCAGCGTCGCGGGCAGAGGCTCGACGCCTGCCATGTCGATGCCCCACGAGCGCGCATAGGAGGCGTGCAGACCAAGCTCCTGTCTTACCCCCGAGAGGAGATCGGCCAGGGTGAGCAGCGTCGACGTGTCCGAACTCCGGGCGAGCGCCAAAGCATATGCGCGAGCAAAGGATTCGAGGAAGAAGGCGTCCTGCGCGATGTAGCCCGCGAATGCCTCTTTGGACAACGTGCCGTCACCGATGCCGCGCACGAACGGATGCGCGAGCACGTCGGCGGCGATATCGGCGCTGTCCGACCACAGCTGCGCAGACAGTGTCATGTCGAACCGGTCAGCGCTTCAGCCAACCCCTGACAGCGTCCAGGTCCCTCGATGTGGACATCAGGATGCCGTCCCGGTACAGCGCGCCCCCGCTGATCGCGTGGCTGCCCTGCCAGACGATGTGGACGCGTTCCGGCCTGCGCAGGTAGTAGTCGCTGCGGTCGGCGTCCCTGTGCTGCCAGCCGGCCTCCTCAGCGAGGCTGATGACCTCGTCACGCTCGGCGGTTGCCGTCATGGCATGTACCTCCTCCATTGGATTCCTACGTTATCGCCGCGCTCAGACCTGAGACAAACCGCCGTCGACGCACAGCTCGACGCCCGCGATGAAACTGCTCTCATCGCTCGCCAGGAAGAGGGCCGCGGCCGCTATCTCCTCGGGTCGGCCAAGACGGCCGATCGGGATCGTCGACGTCAACTCCGAGCGGACCGCCTCGGGTACGGAATCGAACATCGCCGTATCGGTCGGACCGGGGCTGACGACGTTGACCCTGATACCTCGTGGTGCGAGTTCGGTGGTCCAAGTGCGCGCCAACGCCCGCACGCCCGCCTTGGTCGCGCCGTACACACTGAACCCCTCCGTACCGACGTTCCCGGCGATCGAGCCGACGAGGACCACGGCGGCGCCCCGACCCATCAGGGGCAGCGCCGATTGCACGGCGAACAGCAGAGCCCGTAGGTTGACCCCCACCATCCGATCGAAATGGTCCTCGGTGATGCTCTCGATGCCACCGGCCTCGGTGAACCCGGCGTTGACGACAAGCACGTCGATGCGGCCTGAACGCGAACGCACCTGATCGACAACGGCTTTCACGTCCTCCACCCGACCGGCGTCGGCCAGCACCGCGCGCGACCCCGACCCCACACGTTCGAGTGCCGCATCGAGGTCAGGTTGGCGTCGACCGGTGAAGTACACCTCGGCGCCCTCGGCGGCGAACCGTTGCACGACCGCCAAGCCGATGCCGCTGGCGCCGCCGATCACCAACGCCACCCTGTCGTCGAGTCTGGTCATCGCCGAACTCTAGCCCCGGCGAAGCGAAGCGGCACGCAGCGTGAGGTGGTTGCGTTCAGGGATGCTCTGCGCCTGTTCGGCCGCCTTCACGTACAGCTCCACCGCCGTCTCGATGTCGCCTGCGCGCTCGCGGAAGTAGGCCATCGAGGCGGTGTGGCGAGGCAGGCTCGGGTCGAGTTCGGCGAGCGCCGCCAGCCCGGCCTGCGGACCGTCAGCCTCGCCGACGGCGACGGCGCGGTTCAGGCGTGCGACGGGGCTGTCGGTGATCCCGACCAATTCGTCGTACCACTCGACGATCTGCACCCAGTCGGTCTCGTCGGCCGCCTGCGCGTCGGCGTGTAGCGCCGCGATCGCGGCCTGCGCCTGGTACTCACCGAGGCGGTCGCGGGCCAGCGCGGCCTGCAGCACGACCACCCCCTCGGCAATGAGGTCGGTCCGCCACAGACTGCGGTCCTGATCGGCCAGCGGCACAAGGCTGCCGTCAGCCCGGGTCCTCGCCGCGCGTCTGGCGTGGTGCAGAAGAAACAGTGCGAGCAGTCCGGCGACCTCGGGGTCATCGGTCGTCGCGGACAGCTGCCGCACCAACCGGATCGCCTCCGCGGACAGGTCGACGTCGCCGCCGTATCCCTCGTTGAACACCAGGTAGAGCACTTTGAGAACGGTGCGTAAGTCTCCGGCGCGATCAAGTCGGACACCGCCGACAGTGCGCTTGGCGCGGGAGATCCGTTGCGCCATAGTGGCTTCCGGTACGAGGTAGGCCTGTGCGATCTGACGCGTGGTGAGCCCGCCGACGGCCCGCAAGGTGAGCGCGACCGCCGACGCGGGGCTCAGTCTCGGATGCGCGCAGAGGAAGTACAGCGCAAGCGTGTCGTCGGCGGATTCGGCCGGTCCTGGCGGCGGCTCGTCGGACACCAGGAACTCACGGTTGCGGCGCGCGACGTCGGACCTGGCGATATCGATGAAGCGGCGCCAGGCGGTGGTGATGAGCCAGGCCTTGGGGTCGTCGGGCGGTTGACCGGGCCATGTCTCGAAGGCCCGAATCAGCGCCTCCTGGACGGCGTCCTCCGCGGTCGCGAAGTCCGCCCCGCGGTGGACGAGGACTGCCAGCACCCGCGGGATCAGCTCCCGCAGCGCTGTCTCGTCCACCGCACAGGAGGTCATTACTCGGTGACGGTCGTCGGGGAGCCCATGAACGGCCGCACCTCGAGCCACTCGTGGATCGGCCTGCCGCCCGCACCCGGAGCAGCGGACAACTCTCCGGCGAGCTCGACGGCGCGCTCATACGAGTCCACGTCGATGATCATGAAGCCGGCGATCAGGTCCTTGGTCTCGGCGAACGGGCCGTCGGTCACCGGTGGCCTTCCCTGCCCGTCGTGGCGGATCCAGGCGCCGTCGGCGGCCAGGGCCTGGCTGTCGACATACTCGCCGGTGTCTTTCAGGCGGTCGGCAAAATCCTCCATGTACTGGATGTGGGCCTTGACCTCCTCCGGCGTCCACTGGTCCATCGGCACGTCGTTCACCGCCGCGGGCGCGCCTCGGTAGTGCTTGAGGAACAGGTACTTCGCCATCGATTTCTCCCTTCAGGTTCGCGACCCTAGTTGGTCGCACATCCCTTGGACGGAGCCGTCGCGGCGTTCTCGACATCTAGCCGCGGTACTTCGCGACCTGCTCGGCGTAGTCGTCGAGCAGGCGAAGTGACTCATCGTGTGGCTTGGTCGGCAGCAGCAGCGCGACCTGGCCGAAGCCCAATTCTTCTGCGGCACTCCAGTAGTCGAGGTCGACCGGCGTGCCGAACTGGGCGAGCGGAACGTCATGGCCTGCGCCATCGCGCATCTCGTTGATTCGCTGGGTGAGCCTCTCGACCGGCAACGGATTGGAGATCCAGCCGGCGTCATGGCGGATCACCCGCTTGACGGTGGCGTTGGAGTCGCCGCCGATGTAGATCGGCGGATGCGGCTTCTGCACTGGCTTCGGACGAAGGAACGACGAATCGAAGTCAACGTACTTCCCGTGGTATTCGGCGGGTTCCTTCGTCCACAGCTCCTTGATGGCCTCGATCCGCTCGTCGAGCAGTGCGCCGCGCGTCTTCGGATCGGTGCCGTGGTTGCTCAATTCCTCGAGGTTCCAGCCCGCGCCGACACCGAAGACGAACCTGCCGCCCGAGATCAGATCGATGCTCGCGGCCTCTTTCGCCGTGATGATCGGATCACGCTGGATGAGCAGTGCGATTCCGGTGACCAGATCGATCTTCGACGTGACGGCCGCTGCTGCGGCCAGCGTGACGAACGGGTCAAGCGTCCGGTAGTAGATCGAAGGCAGCTCACCACCCATCGGATACGCCGACTCCCGGCTGGCCGGGATATGCGTGTGCTCGGCGATGGCGAGCGATTCGAAGCCGCGCTCCTCGATCGCGCGCGCCAGCGAAACGGTGTCGATGGTGTCGTCGTTGACGAACGTGGAGATACCGATCTTCATGTGCGCTGCCAACGCCGGCCCGGACGACGTAATTCCCCGGCGGCTGCGCGGCGCGGGCGTAGGTACCGTCGACGGGGTGACAGATTCCCCTGCCGAAATAGTCGAGTCGACGGAATCATCCGCCCGGACTCCTCGGAAGTGGCGGCGGCTGGCCGTCGTGTTGGCCGTCATGCTGCTGCTGTTCGGTCTGCCGGGATGGACGCTGCTGGGGCCGGCCACGCACTGGCCGACCGCCGTCGTCGCAGTGGGCGCTGCGCTGTTCATCATGGCGTTCGTCGCCCTGCCGGTGATGATGACGCTGGGGCACGGCCGCCGACACCGCGACTGGGCGGCCATCGCGGGCGACGCGCTTCTCGGAGCGGCGTGGGTTTTGTTCGTCTGGGCGGCGCTCGGTCAGGTTCTGAACCTGGGTCTCGGCCTCGCCGGTGTCGGGGATCCGCTGAGATCACGCGCGGTCGCGATCTCGGTGGTCGTCATCACGGTCGTGCTCCTGGCGTGGGGTTTCTTCGAGGCGATGCGGGTCCCGCGGGTCAGGGCCGTCGACGTCGCGGTCGACGGTATCGGGCCAGGGCTGGACGGCACGCGGATCGTGATGCTCACCGATACGCATTACGGGCCGATCGACAGAGCGCGCTGGTCGGCCGCAGTGGTGGCGAAGGTCAACGAGATCAACGCCGACATCGTGTGCCACGTCGGCGACATCGCCGACGGCACCGTCGACATGCGCGAGGCGCAGACCCGCCCGCTCGCCTCGGTCAAGGCGACGTCGGCACGGGTCTACGTCACCGGGAACCACGAGTACTTCAGTGAGGCCCAGGGCTGGCTGGACTACATGGACGGCATCGGCTGGGCGTCGCTTCACAACCGGCACATCGTCGTCGAGCGCGGAGGGGATCGACTGGTCGTCGCCGGCGTCGACGACGCCACCGCGAAGGGTTCCGGTGAGCCCGGTCACGGCGCCGATCTTGCGGCGGCGCTCGCAGGCGCCGACCGCGGCCTGCCGGTGCTTCTGCTTGCCCACCAACCGAAGCAGGTGCAATACGCGGCGCGGGCCGAGGTGGAGTTGCAGATCTCTGGTCACACACACGGCGGCCAGATCTGGCCGTTCAACTACCTGGTCCGGCTCGACCAACCTGTCGTGTCGGGGCTGAGTCGGCACGGCGACCGGACTCAGCTGTACACGAGTCGCGGGACGGGGTTCTGGGGGCCGCCGTTCCGGGTGTTCGCGCCCAGTGAGATCACGCTGCTGACACTTCGCCGCGGCTGAGGCGTCCAGCAGCACGATTGCGGGCGCAATACATTGAAGTGCTATGCATATATGCATGACCGCAGAGGCCGCCGCCCCGCCGCGGCCTCGCGGTGCGCTCGGGCTGATGTTCGACCCCGTCTTCGGGGCGCTGTTCTGGGGCAAGATGTTTGCGGTCGTCGCCGTGTGGACGCACGGCATCGTCGCCGCGATCGTGATGTACGACGCGACTGGTTCGGCACTGATGGTCGGGTTGGTCGGCGTCGTGCAGTTCGGGCCGCAGCTGATCCTGACCCCGACAAGCGGTAAGTGGGCCGACGTCGGCAACCCTGCGCGGCAGATCCTGCTGGGCAGGGTGCTGTGCGTCGCGGGCTCCGGTTTCGCTGCGGTGTGGTTGTTCGGCGACCCGGGGTTGGCGGGCATGTCCGCCGCGGTGCCGGTGCTCATCGGCTCGTTGCTTGTCGGATTCGGTTTCGTCGTCGGCGGCCCCGCGATGCAATCCATCGTTCCGAATATCATTCGCGATGGCGAACTTTCGACCGCGATGGCGCTCAACAGCATGCCGATGACGATCGGCCGCATCGTCGGACCCGCATCCGGCGCATATCTTGCGGCACACCTCGGTCCGGCCGCAGGCTTCGCCGTCAGCGCTGGTTTGCATCTGGTGTTCGCGATCTTCCTCATTGCCGTGCGCTTCCCCTCGCCGCCAGAGCGTCGCGCGGGCACCGACTACCGCGTGCGCACCGCCGTGAAGTACGTGTGGCAGGACCGCCCGCTGCTGCTGGCACTTCTCGCCGTGGCGACGGTCGGCATCGCGTCGGACCCGTCGATCACGCTGACACCCTCGCTGGCCGACGAGTTGGGCGGTGGCGCCAGGCTGGTCGGCACGTTGTCCGCGTCGTTCGGTATCGGTGCCGCGGTGGGGATGGTGGTGCTGGCATTCATGCGGGGCCGGCTGGCGTCCGATCGGGTCTCGTCGATCGGGTTGGCAGGCTTGGCGGCCGGCAGTGGCGTGCTGGCGTTCGGCACGGAGCCTGCGGTGGCGATAGCGGGGTTCGCGTTGGCCGGCCTTGGTTTCGGCTGGGCCATGACGGGGCTCGCGACGGTGGTGCAGGAACGCGCGCCGGAGATACTGCGCGGACGGATCATGGCGCTGTGGCTGGTCGGATTCGTCGGATCGCGGCCGCTCGCGGCTGCGCTCCTCGGCGGAACAGCGGACGCGGTCAGTGTGCAGGCTGCGTTCGCGGTGGCCGCGGTGCTGTGCGCCGTTGTGGCATTGACGTGCCGCCCGTCGCGGCTGTCGGGACCGCTGCCCCAACCGCTCTGATTACCGTCAAGCGCTGCCGGGTACGAGGTCACCCATGACATCTCCGGAACAAAACGTAACGCCCGAAGACCCTGCGAACGACGAGGAAGTACTGGCCCCCGCCACACCCGGCGCCGAGGCCCTTCCGCTTCCCGAAGACGGAGTCGACAAACCCTCTGAGGACGGCTAGCCAGTCAACTGCCGCGGGGCGGCTGGGATTTAGTGCTGCGCTGACAGGGCGTTAGTGTGCTTTTGTCGGCATCAGCGAACAAGCCGATGGAAGAGTTGAGCAGATCCATGACCGCAGCAGCAGATGTGTCGCCGCTCGAGGCGCGGGTCGGCCACTGGTACCAGATGGACGGTACCTACCTGGTCGGCCGCGAAAAGCTACGCGAGTACGCCAGGGCGGTGCAGGACTACCACCCCGCGCACTGGGATGTCGCCGCAGCCGCCGAGCTGGGATATTCGGACCTGGTGGCGCCGCTGACGTTCACGTCGACCCCTGGCATGACCTGCAACCGCCACATGTTCGAACAGGTGGTCGTCGGCTATGACACCTACATGCAGACCGAAGAGGTCTTCGAGCAGCACCGCCCGATCGTGGCGGGCGATGAGTTGCACATCGACGTCGAACTGACATCTGTCCGCAGGATCGCGGGCCGAGACCTGATCACCGTGACCAACACTTTCACCGACGCGGCAGGCGAACGGGTGCACACCTTGCACACCACCGTGGTCGGTGTCACCGCCGACGACATCAATCCCGCGACCATGACGGCCGTGCACAGCGCGATGATGCACGACTTCGACATCCTCGCGATCGGCGAACCCGGCGCCGAGTTCGAGAAAACGGGGCGGCCCGATGGCGAAGTTCGGATCTCCGATGGCGGCTCGACGCGCACCCCGGGCACGCCGTCCTTCGACGACGTGAAGGTCGGCGACGAGCTGCCGGTGCGCCACGCCCGCCTGTCCCGCGGCGATCTCGTGAACTACTCCGGCGTGGCGGGCGACGCCAACCCGATTCACTGGGACGAGTCCATCGCCAAGCTGGCCGGACTGCCCGATGTGATCGCCCACGGAATGCTCACCATGGGGCTGGGGGCAGGCTTCGCTTCGGCGTGGTCTGGCGACCCGGGCGCGGTCACCCGGTACGCGGTGCGCCTGTCTGCGCCCGCGATCGTTTCGGCCGCCGACGGCGCGGACATCGAGTTCAGTGGTCGGGTCAAGTCGTTGGACCCCGACACTCGCTCCGGCGTCGTGATCGTCGCCGCGAAGTCCGAGGGCCGGAAGATCTTCGGCCTGGCGACGTTGGACGTCCGCTTCCGCTGACAACTGCACGACTAGGTCGAGGCGGCGCAGCGCGGGTACTTCATGACGTGTACTTCATCACGTGGACGGGTGCTGCGGTGTTCAACCCACCGACCACAAGAGCAGGCTGAGCACGAACGCGCTCAGGCCAAGCGTGGTCTCCAGCACCGTCCAGGTTTTGAGTGTCGTCTTGACATCCATGCCGAAGAACCGGCTGACCAACCAGAAGCCCGAGTCGTTGACGTGTGAGAGCACCGTCGCACCTGCGGCGATGGCGATGACCAGCGAGGTGAGTTGCAGGTTACTCAGGTCGGCATCGGCGACCGCCGCAGCCAGCAGCCCACCCGTCGTCGTCAACGCGACGGTGGCCGAACCCTGCGCGACGCGGAGCACGGTGGCGATGAGGAACGCCTGCAGGATCAGGGAGAATCCGAGGTTCGACAGGGATCCGCTCAGCGCGTCCCCGATGCCGCTGAGCCGCAGCACGCCGCCGAACATGCCGCCCGCGCCGGTGATGAGGATGATCGCACAGATCGGTCCGAGTGCGTTGTCGAGGATTGTGGTGATGTCGGCCATCGAGCCTTCGCGCCTGCCGAGCACGATCACGGCGACGATCACCGTGATGAGCAGGGCGATGCTGGTGTTGCCGATCAGGCTGAGGAACTGCGCCCAGGTGGCGCCCTCCTCGATCACACCCGCGGTAGTGAGCGTGTTGACGACCGTGTTGAACGAGATCAGGACGAACGGCAGCAGCAGCACTGCGAGGACCGTCGCGAACGACGGAGCGGTGCGGGCCTTGGCCGTGCGCACGTGACCACCGGTTCCGTCACCGGTCGCGTCTCCGTCGTCCCCGGTTGTGTCGACTGTGTCGTCGGTGTCGGCCGCGTCGCGGCCATTGTTGATCTCACCGAACAATGCGGTGGGGACGTCGACGTACACCCGGCGCCCGATCACCTGAGAAACGAGGTAGGCCCCGACGAACCAGGACACGACCGCGACGGGGGCGCCGACCAGCAGGGTGAGCCCGATGCTTGCGCCGAGCAATTCGGCGGCCGCAACCGGGCCGGGATGCGGTGGCACCAACGCGTGCATTACGGCGAAGGCGCCGGCGGCAGGCAGCGCGTACAGCAGGACCGACCCGCCGAAGCGCCGGGCCACCGTGATGATGATCGGCAGGAAGACGACCAGGCCGGCGTCGAAGAAGATCGGGAAGCCGAACAGCAACGCCGCGACACCGAGCGCCAACGGTGCCCGCTTTTCGCCGAAACGGCCGATGAGGGTGTCGGCAAGCACCTGCGCGCCACCGGTGACCTCCAGGAGTCGACCGATCATGACGCCGAAACCGACCAGCAGCGCTACCGAACCGAGGGTGTTGGAGAATCCGAACGACAGAGCGTCGGGTATGTCTCCCACGGGGATGCCCGCCGCCAGCGCCGTCAACACGCTGACCAGCACCAGGGCCACGAAGGCGTGCAGCTTCACCTTCATGATCAAGAACAGCAGGATCGCGACTGCCGCCGCGGCTATCAGCAACAGGGTGGTCGCGCCGTATACCGGCTCGATTGCTTCCACGGTGTCTCCTAGGTGTCGGGTCCGGCTGTCTGCGAATCGGTTGAGCCAAGGTAGCTTTCGACGATGGAGTCGATGTCCTGGTCGACATCGATGGTGATGCCGCGCTCATCGGATTCCAGCGGCTCCAGCGTGTCGAACTGGGAGGCCAGCAGCGCAGCGGGCATGAAATGCCCTGGGCGGCTGGCCTGGCGCCTGCCGATGACTTCTGGCGACCCGGCCAAATGCAGGAACTCAACCTCGGCGCAGTGCCGACGAAGCTGGTCGCGGTACTTGCGCTTGAGTGCCGAGCAGCTCATCACGCCGCCGGCCCCCCGCGCAGCGATCCATTCTCCGATAGCTTCCAGCCAGGGGCGGCGGTCATCGTCGTCGAGAGGCTGACCAGCCGTCATCTTGGCGATGTTGGCTTCCGGATGGAAGTCGTCCGCGTCCGCGAAGGGAACGCGGAGACGCTGAGCGAGCGCGGCCCCGACAGTTGACTTGCCGGAACCAGAAACGCCCATGACGACTACGGGTAACACCATTCGCTTCACCTACCCCGTTGTGCTTGGCATCACACAGCCTGCCTCAATAGACATACGATTGCAAATAATCCTCACGAAGATCTGTTTTTATTCGCCTGAGCAAAGCTATGGGAAGATGTGCGGGTGTCGGATCGGCCAAACGTCGGTGCTCTGCACGACAGCTTGCTCGCCTCGCTAGGCGCGGCGATCGTGTCTGGCACGTATCAGCCCGGCCAGGTCCTGACCCTCGATGGGGTGAGCGCCACGCACGGTCTGTCGCGCAGCGTCGCCCGCGAGGCGATCCGCGTGCTGGAATCGATGGGCATGGTTGAGTCACGGCGCCGAGTAGGCCTCACGATCCAACCCTCGGAAAAGTGGAACGTCTTCGATCCCCGGCTGATTCGCTGGCGGCTCGAGTCAGGCGATCGCACTGCCTTGCTCGTTTCATTGTCGGAGCTAAGGCGGGGATTCGAGCCGGCCGCCGCGGCATTGGCTGCGCAGCGGGCCAGCGCGCACCAGTGCCGGATCATGGCCGCCGCCGTATCCGACATGGTGATGCATGGACGATCCGGTGATCTCGAAGCATACCTGTTGGCGGACAAGGTCTTTCACAGTACTTTGCTCGAAGCCAGCGGCAACGAGATGTTTCGCGCCTTGAACGCGGTGGTCGCCGAGATACTCACCGGCCGTACACATCACGGCATGATGCCGGCGACACCGAACCCGGCTGCTGTCGAGTTGCACGATGATGTCGCGCGTGCGATCAGGACTGGTGACGGCTCCGCCGCCGAGCGTGCCATGCGCGCGATCATCGACGAGGCGGCCGCGGCGGTAGCGCAGGAGTTGTCTTCGTCCGATCAGAAATAGCTGGTCAGGCCAGCAGCGATTCGGGCGTGTGCCAACGCAGCCCGTCGAATCTGCCGAAATCGCTGTCGTAGGTGACGACACTCGCGCGGTGTTCGATTGCGAGTGCAGCCAGGTGGGCGTCGTTGACGAGGTTTCCGCCTGCACCTACCGGCGACAGCAACTCGGACAGCACGTCGGCGTGCCGTGCGGTCGGGTGGACGAGCGTCGCGCTCGGCGCCCCGCACCAGTCCCGGATCTGAGCCATCGCATCCTGCGCGCTGAGTGGGGACGGGAACAGTCCGTGCTTTGTGGTGAGCCGAGCGAAGGCCAGTAGCGGCACCCATGCCAACCCGACGATGTCAGCGCCCGACAGAGCGCCGTCGAGCCACCTCCGGCTCGCGTCATGGTGCTCACTGGCCGAATTCACCGCGTACAACAAGACATTGGCGTCGACGATCTTCATGCTCCGCGCCGTTGGCGGCGAACGAGCTCTTCGTCTTCGAGTTCGGCAGCCAGTTGCAGCGCACGATCTAAACTCACGGAGGGTACGCCGAGATCGGCTGTGCGCGTTACGAATGCTGCCGGCGTGGGTCTGCGGGATTCACCTTCGCGAATCGCATCGTTGAGGGCCTCCTTGAAGGACGTCCCCTTTTCGGCCATTCGTCGCCTGATCACAGCGAGCGTGTCGTCGTCGAGCGTCACCGTCGTCCGCACTATGACAGC
Organism: uncultured Actinomycetota bacterium; assembly: GCA_963756865.1. GTDB lineage: Bacteria > Actinomycetota > Actinomycetes > Mycobacteriales > Mycobacteriaceae > Mycobacterium. The sequence goes on from CAVWPQ010000004.1 coordinate 144,351, forward strand.
ATAGCATCAGGTTCAGTGACAGCATGCTGTCAATCTGCTGACGGGTCGCGGATCAGCCGAGATCGTCCTCCGCAGCCTTGAGTGCAGCGAACTCCTCGTCGGGCGAGTTCGCCACCAGATGGTGGCGACTGTAGATCGCGAAGTAGGCCATGAACGCGGCGAAAACGACCAGACACCAGGTGGCCGCCGTGCTGTCCACGACAAACGTCGCTATTACCGACAGAGCCGCGACCACCAACGCAAACGATGTGGTGACGATGCCCCCGGGAGTACGGTACGGACGCTCCATTTCCGGCGCCCGCAGCCGCAGCACGATATGGCTGCACATCATGAAGACGTAGGACAGCGCGGCACCGAACACCGCCATGTTGAGAAGCATCGCGCCCTGCCCGGTCAGCGACAGAACGAAGCCGATGATGCCGGGCACTATCAAGGCCAGGGTCGGTGCTTTGCGGGCATTGACCACCGACAGCCTTTTCGGGAGGTAGCCGGCGCGCGACAGCGCAAAGAGTTGTCGCGAGTACGCGTAGATGATCGAGAAGAAGCTCGCGACCAGCCCGGCCAGGCCTATGTAGTTGACCACCTTTGCCATCGCCGATTCGCCGAGCGCTTCAACGAGCGGATTGCCCGATGCGCTCATGGCCTCGGCGCCGCCGGAACCGGCCGCCAGGACGAGCACTGTTGTCGCGGTGACAAGCAGCACCCCCATCGCGGCGATGATGCCCCTCGGCACGTTGCGTGCCGGGTCCTTGGCCTCTTCGGCGGCCAGCGGCACGCCCTCGATGGCGAGGAAGAACCAGATCGCGAATGGCACTGCCGCCCAGATACCGACGTATCCGAACGGCAGGAACGACGAGGCGCCTGCCGCGTCGGTGGGTGCGATGTCGGTCAGATTCGCTGCGTCGAAGCTGCCGATAGCCGAGATGGCGAATACCAGCAGGCCTGCCAAGGCGATGGCGGTGATGACGAACATGACCTTGAGCGCCTCGCCGACCCCAGCGAGGTGGATGCCGATGAACAGAAGGTAGACCGCCAGGTACACCCACCATCCATCGGTGATGCCGAACAGTCCGAGAGACTCCACATATGCACCGATGAACGTGGCGATGGCGGCAGGCGCGATCGCGTACTCGATCAGGATCGCGGTCCCCGTGGCGAATCCACCCCACGGACCGAGCGCGCGGCGAGCGAACGTATAGCCGCCGCCCGCCGCTGGAAGTGCCGAGGACATCTCGGCCATGCCCAGCACCATCGCGAGGTACATGCAAGCTATCAGGATGGCGGCAATCAGAAGCCCTCCGAAGCCTCCTTCGGCGAGCCCGAAGTTCCACCCCGAATAGTCTCCGGAGATCACATAGCCGACGCCGAGCCCGGCGAGCAGGAGCCAACCCGCACTGCCTTGCTTGAGGGTTCGCTTCGCGAGATAGTCCGTGGATTCGGTGCCAGTGCCCATCCATCGAGCCTAGAAGTCGGACACGAAAGCTTTGGGCTTTCACGAAAGTTCAACGCGCGCTCGGGGTGAATCGGCGGCACGTCAAGTCGCCCTTCGCTTGCCGACAGCGGTCCATCAGCTAACCTCGCGACGTGAGCTGCAGCTGCGGTGACGACACCTCCGCACAGAGCGCAACGTCGAGACGTTCGCTGCTGGCGGCGTCGATGTCTGCGGTCATCGGGGGAGCCGTCCTGAGCACCTCGCCGCGCGTAGCGGCCGAACCGCCTCCGCCAGACGCCCCCGCTGCACTGCCCGGTAATGCTCTGGTCACGCTGGGTGTCCAGGCCGGTCCGCCGCCCGTTCCCAACCGAATCGGAATCTCGTCGACGCTGAAGATCGGCGACGACGCCTACCAGATCGACTGTGGGCTTGGCTCGTTGAATGCCTTCACCAACGCGGGTTTCCGGTTCGACAACCTCAAAGCCATGTTCATCACGCACCTGCACACCGACCACATGGTCGACTACTGGAGCTTCTTCCTGGCGGGGGGATACACCGCGTCGAAGGGCAAGGCGCCGGTGACCGTCTATGGTCCCGGTCCCGCGGGCGGCCTACCGCCGAGCCGGGTGGGCGGCGCGGACCCCGCCACGATCGACGCAGCCGATCCGACGCCCGGACTGACCGCCACCACCAACGCCCTGCAGCAGGCGTTCGCCTACACCAACAACATCTTCATTCGCGACATGGGCACCGATGACATCGAGGGCTTGATCGACGTCGTCGAGATTGCGGTGCCGCCGGGTTCGAGCTACCGCGACAGGGCACCCATGACCGCCCCGTTCCCCGTGATGTCGGACGACAACGTGACCGTCACCGCGACACTGGTCTCCCACTACGACGTATATCCGGCGTTCGCCTTCCGCTTCGACTTGAAGAACTCCGGCGTCTCCGTGACCTTCTCGGGCGACACGACGAAGTCCGACAATCTCATCACGCTGGCGAAAGGCACCGACGTCCTGGTGCACGAGGCGCAGTTCAGCCTCGACGACGCGTACTACGGCAACAGGTTTCCTCCGGGCTATCTGGTCAAGTCACATACCTCGGCAGAACAGGTCGGCGAGGTCGCGTCGGCGGCAGGCGCCGGACACGTGATCCTGAGCCACTACGAGCCCACCGACCTTCCCGACTCCGAATGGCAGAAGGCCATCGGCAAGCATTACTCAGGCAAGGTCACGGTGGCACGCGACGGCCAGGTCTTCGCGCTCTGACCCGCCTCACGGTCCGATGGTGGCCGGGATACGATCGCCGAACAAGCGAATCGCGTTCTCGGAACTGACCTTCCGGCGTGTTGGGAGGTCCATCGGATACGACGCCATGAACTCCGCGCCCGTCTGATTGTCATCCATCGGATAGTCGACGGAGAACATCACCCGATCGGCGCCCATCACCTCGAGCGTGCATGCGAACGCAGGCGCGCAGAAGTTGCCGCTCGTCGTGACATGGAAGTTGCTACGCAGATATTCCGATGGCAGGCGCTGCAGGCCCCTGCTCGAACCACCGCCACCGCCGAGGCCGTAGTAGCGGTCGATCCGATACGCGGCGAACGGCAACATCTCGCCGAGATGTCCGATGACCATCTGCAGGCCGGGGAACTTGTCGAACAGACCGGAGTAGATGAGCCGCAGCACATGCGTGCCCGCTTCGGCGGCGAATCCCCATGACGCCAGATGCATACCGTCGGAGACGTACGGTGCGAACCACGCGTCCATGACGGCCGGATGAGGTGTCGTGGGGTGCAGATAGATCGGCGCACCCAACGACTCGGCGCATGCGAACATCGGTTCATAGGCCGGATCATCGAGGTAGCGGCCTTGACAGTGCCCGTTGACGAGACAGCCTACGAGCCCCAGTTCGGTTACTGCACGCTCCAATTCGACCGCCGCTGCGTTGGGATCCTGTGTCGCAAGGGTGGCGAACCCGCCGAACCTGTTTGGGGTGGAGCGCACAGTCTCGGCCAGATCATCGTTGGCACGCCGCGCGAAGTCGATGGCACGCGCGACGTCGGTCTCGTCCTGGACGCCGGGGTCGAAGAGGGACAGAATCTGATAATCGATTCCGGCGGCGTCCATCTGCTCGAGCCGAAGCGGTCCCCTGTCGTACAGCCGCCGGTAGGCGACATCGTTGTTGGAGCGCAGCCAGGTGGCGACGACGTTGTCCGCACTGGCCGGATCCCAGGCGTAGTGCTCCTCCAGCGCGATCAACGACATGGCACCCCCGCGGTCATCGTGCGGCACTGTGTCGCAGGTTACGCCGGCCCACATCCGATAATGGTTGCAACTCGCAGGGCAGCCAGCGAGTCCATCGACATAAGGACATGACATGGGAACCGGAGGCGCTTCGACCGGCGGCCACGCCGGTCGCCTCTTGACGCCCGACGAGACGTGCTGGCGCACCGCCAACGCCGGCCGCTTCAGTCGGATCACCGACGGGGCCCATTACCTGCGGGATGTGAAGGCGGCGATGCTGGGGGCGGAGCGCCGCATCATGCTGATCGGGTGGGATCTCGACTATCGGACGACTTTTGAAGCTGACGACAGACAGCTACCCGGCCCGAATACCCTCGGCCTCTTTCTGCACTGGCTCGTCTGGCGGCGGCCCGAGCTGCAGGTGTATCTACTCAAGTCGAATCTGCGGCTGTTACCGGCATTCGACGGATTCTGGTTCGGCATTGCGCCCGTGAGCATCCTCAATCAAATCACCACACGCCGAATGCATTTCGCGGTCGACGGCGCCCATCCAACCGGAGCGGTGCATCATCAGAAGCTCGTGATCGTCGACGACGCCGTGGCGTTCTGCGGCGGCATCGACCTGACGCTCGGGCGCTGGGACACCCGGATGCACATCCCCGGCGACCGTCGCAGGTCCGCTGCAGGGCAGTCGTACGGCCCGCGTCACGAGGTCGCGGCCCTTGTCGATGACGATGCGGCCTGCGCGCTGGCCGAGCAGGCCCGCGATCGATGGCACGCCGCCACCGGCGAGGCGCTCGCACCGGTCGAGCCGACCCGGCCTGTCTGGCCGGCTACGGCGACCGCAGGATTGCGCGATGTGCGGGTGGGAATCGCCCGGACGCTGCCTGCGCTGCCCGACCGTACCGAGATCCGCGAGGTCGAGGCGTTGAACCTGGCTGCGATCAGCGCCGCACAGAAAGTCATCTATCTCGAGAATCAGTACCTCGCCGCCCGCAGCCTGGCCGAGGCCCTCGCTGCGCGGTTGCGGGAGCCTGAGGGGCCGGAAGTGGTCATCGTCCTGCCGCGCAGTTCGGAGAGCCGACTCGAGCAGCGGTCGATGGACAGCGCCAGGGAGCGGTTGTTGCGACTTCTGTGGAACTCGGACACTCACGGACGGTTGGGTGTGTACTGGCCGGTTGTCGCCGGTGGCACGCCGGTCTACGTGCATTCGAAAGTCATGGTGGTCGACGACCGATTCCTGCGCATCGGCTCGTCGAATCTCAACAACCGATCTCTTGGCTTCGACAGCGAATGCGATATCGCCGTGGAAGCGGTGCCCAGGACACGGGGTTGCGTCGACATTCGGCGCGAAGTCTTGTTCGCTCGCGACGATCTGGTGTCCGAACACCTCGGTGTGACCGTCGAGCAGTTCCGCAATGAGATGGCCAGTCAAGGCTCCTTTCTCGCGACGGTGGATTCGCTTCGCGGCACGGGAAGGTCGCTGCGCAAGTTCACTGAGCTCATGGCGTTGGCCGACGCAGGCCCCTTCGCCGAGAACGACCTGATGGATCCCAGCCGAGTTCCCGATTCCCTAGCCCAAAGCGCACTCGCCCTCGTCAGCCGACTCGTGCTGTGGCCCTTGACAAGGCTTGCGCCGCAGACCGTCTCGGCCGGCCGCGCGCTGGTGGACGCGGTCGCGTCGGCGTTGGAAGACATCGAGCAGTACGGGGATGACGCCGAGGACGCCACGCCGGGGTCGACGTTAGAACTGCAGAAGCGTGTAGGCGCCGCGGTAGTTCCGCGTCGGGCGGAACTGCCAGAACGCGGGAAACAGTGTTCGGAACACGAACCCACGGCCCTTCGGCATCGGCAGGTCGTGCACCGCACGGATTCCTGGGACGGTGGTCGCGAGGTCGGCGAGCTGTGAGGCCGACAGGCTGAACGGCATCGGCGGAACGCGGTATCGCGACGATGACCGGAGACCCTTCGGCGCGAACTTCTTGACCAGCACCGGCGGAAGGTCGAATATCATCTGGGCACCGGGAAACCGCCTGGCGCACTGTTGGATCAGCCCCATCGCCTCGTCCGGCTGCAGGTACATCAGCAGGCCCTCTGCGGTGATGAAGACTCCGTCGCCGGTGTCCACCTCATCCATCCAGGAATAGTCGAGTGCGGACTGCGCGAGGTTTCGGATCCGGGTAGGCGAGGGAAGCAGTCGCCGGCGAAGTTCGATGACCGGTGCGAGATCGATACTCAACCAACGGAACTCGGCGCTCGGTAACGCCTTCTCGAGCCGCCAATAGCTGGTCTGCAGCCCTTCGGCCAAGGCGACAACCGTCGCGGAAGGATGCTCCGTCAGGTAGTGGATCGCCGCCCTGTCGAAGGCCAACGACCGCAGCGCCATCTCTTGACCTTTGCGGCCGAACTTCTCGAAGTCGAACTCGATCGCATCAGCCAGTCGGATCGCCATCGGATCGTCGATGATGGCCTGCGGATGACTCGCCTGGTACGCCCTGCCGTACAGCGTGAGGAGCGCGGTCTCCGACACACCCGACAGCAGGCCGGCGTCCACCTTGTCGGCACCTGACTCGTTCACCGTTGTGACGATATCTCGGCGCGAACTCCCGCCGTCAGTTGTTGAGTTGCCATACCGCGAAGTTCAGGCAGAGCGCGAACGTGGTCCAGGCCAGGTAGGGCACCAGCAGCCAACCGGCCACGGCGGTGCGGCGGAAGAACAGAACGACGGTCGCGAGCAGGACCACCCACAACACCGTGATGTCGATAAGGGCGATACCGCGCCAGCCGAGCCCGAAGAACAGCGGAGTCCATGCCGCGTTGAGGACCAGCTGCGCGGCGTACGCAGCCAGCGCGCCCTTGGTCTCGGCGATGGACCCGCTGCGCCACACCAACCAGGCCGCCACAGCCATCGCGGCATACAGCGCGGTCCACACCGGCCCAAACAGCCAGGAGGGCGGCGCCCACGACGGTTGCTGCAGGATCCCGTACTCCTGCGCACTGTTGGCGGCGAAACCTCCGACCCCTGCGGTGAGCGCGACCGCGAGCAGCGACAAGCACAGTGCGACCAAATCGCCGGCCCGGGAGCGGGTTGAGGTATCGACCATGCAACCACGCTACCGGCCCCCTCAGGGGAGGGCGGTGTCGTCAGTGGCCGGCTGGTCGCGTTGATCGGATGGCAAGCAAGATGGGTGTGTGGTGGCAACCGGCGTGGTCGTAGGTCGAGTGGCACACCTCGATGTCACGGCGGTCAAGGGTTTCGCCGTCGTCGACACCGAGCGCATCACCGTTACCGACACCGGGGTGGTGGGCAACCGCGAGTTCTTCTTCGTCGAACCCGACGGGCGGGTCTACTCCGTCGACGTCGGCTCGGCCCTTTTGCCGTATTGGTCGCGTTACGAGCCCACGACGAATCGGCTCGCGATCGGCGATAGTCAGGGCCCCATCCTCGAAGAGGCGGTACCCGTCGAGGGCGAGGTCAAGGAGTTCGACTTCGAGTCCTCACCCCGGGTCGGCCGCTTCGTTGTCGGCCCATGGGATGCATGGGCGTCATCGGTCGCGGGACGGCCACTCGCCCTTGTCCAGAGCGTCTCCCCCGGCGGCGCATACGACGCCTACCCGCTCACATTCCAGAGCGAAGCCTCATTGGCAGCGCTCGGATCGGAAGCCGACGGCAAGCCGATCGACCGGCGACGCTTTCGCATGCAGATCACGTTGTCCGGCGTCGAGACGGCGTTCGCCGAGGAGGACTGGGCCGGGCGGTCGGCAACATTGGGAACCTGCGGCGTGCGACTGGGCGGCCCGGTCCCCAGATGCGTTGGAACTGAGCATCATCCCGCAGATCAGTCCCGCACCGTGAAGATCCTCAAGACGATCAACCGCATTCGGGGAGTCGGCCACGGGGAGTTCGGCAAGGGTTTGATGTTCGGGGTGTACGCGTCGGTCACCGAACCCGGCGACATCGCCGTTGGCGACCACCTCGTCCTCGACCCAACCGCACGACGCCCGGAATAGGGCCCGCGGGCAAGGCGTTGCCGCCCGAGAACGGGGACACCATACGGAGGCGATACATGAAGGTCGGAATCATCGGAGCTGGGCAGATCGGCGGCACACTGACGCGCCGGTTGCGCGAACTCGGCCACGAAGTAGCGGTATCGAACTCGCGGTCGCCAGAGACTCTTGCGGAGCTGGTCAGAGAAACCGGTGCAACCGCGGTGTGGGCCAAGGACGCCGCCGCTGACGCGGACCTCGTCATCGTGAGCATTCCGCAGAAGAACGTGCCCGACCTGGTCGACGGAATCGTCGATGCCCGCAAGCCGGGTGCCCCCGTGATCGAGACCAACAACTACTACCCCCAGCAGCGCGACGGCGAGATCGCGGGGATCGAGGACGGTCAGGTCGAGAGCGCATGGGTCGCGGAGCAGATCGGCGCACCGGTGTACAAGGTGTTCAACGGGATCTGGTGGAAGCACTTGCTGGAGAAGGGGTCGCCCAGCGGCACACCGAATCGCATCGCCCTCCCGATCGCCGGCGAGGACGGCCCGGGCCGCACAATGGTCCACGACGTCGTCGAACAACTCGGCTTCGATCCCATCGATGCAGGCCCGATTTCCGAATCGTGGCGCCAGCAGCCCGGAACACCGGTGTACGGCAAGGATTTCGACGCGGACGATACGGTCAAGGCGCTAGCCGAGGCGAGTCCAGAACGGTCGGCCGAATGGAGTGCACGCGCGGCGTGAGCCGGTAGGCCGGCTCCCTACGATGAGGGCATGGCCGAGGACTTCTTGATCTCCGACGTACCCTTCACCCACGATCCGTGGGTTGCCTCCAGGCAGCGCTACGACGACATGCCGTATCGACGGGTGGGCTCCTCCGGGCTTTTGTTGCCCGCGATCTCGCTCGGCCTCTGGTACAACTTCGGCGACAACCGGCCGTTCGACGTCCAGCGCGAAGTGCTGCGTCACGCGTTCGACCGCGGCATCACCCATTTCGACTTGGCGAACAACTATGGGCCCCCGTACGGGTCGGCCGAAGAGAACTTCGGACGGATGCTGCGCCGTGACTTCAAGGCCTACCGCAACGAGCTGATCATCTCGACAAAGGCCGGATGGGACATGTGGCCTGGCCCGTACGGCCAGCTCGGCGGCAGGACGTACACGCTCTCGAGTCTCGACGAATCCCTCGACCGGCTCGGTCTCGATCACGTCGACATCTTCTACTCCCATCGCGTCGACCCGAACACGCCGCTGGAGGAGACGATCGGGGCCCTGGACACCGCCGTGCGCGCAGGCAAGACCCGCTATGTCGGCCTCTCGTCGTATTCGGCCGCCAAGACCGCCGAAGCGGCGAAGATCGCCGGCAGCCTCGGCACACCCCTGGTGATTCATCAGCCGTCCTACTCGTTGCTCAATCGTTGGATCGAGGACGGACTGGCCGGTGAACTCAACAACGCCGGCATGGGCGCGATCGCGTTCACCGCCTTGGCGCAGGGGCTGTTGACAGATCGCTACCTGAAGCAACCCGCGGGTGAGATCGAACGCGCCACGGGCAGGCCCACATTCGACGACGAGCGCGTGACCGACGCAGTTCTCGACCGGCTGCGCGGACTGGCTGGAATCGCTCAGAGCCGCGGTCAATCGCTGGCACAGTTGGCATTGGCCTGGGTGCTACGCGACCCAACTGTGGCCTCGGCTTTGATCGGGGCATCGAGTGTCGCCCAACTCGACGAAAACCTCGGCGCGCTTGCGAAACTGGACTTCACCGCAGACGA
>CAVWPQ010000005.1:0-227604 GCA_963756865.1 uncultured Actinomycetota bacterium
ACTGTCGGTGCTTGTTCGTCCCGAACTCGCCCTGATCGGCGGACTGGCCCTGGTAATGATGTTGATCGCGGCGAGAGGTTGGCCGCGCCGTGGGCTGATCATCGTCGCGGGTGGACTGCTTCCTGTCGCCTATCAGATATTCCGGATGGGCTACTACGGATTGCTCTTTCCCCAAACAGCTTTGGCCAAGGATGCGTCTGGCGACAAATGGGCGCAGGGCTGGGTGTACCTGACCAACTTCGACGAGCCGTACGTGTTGTGGCTGCCCGCGCTCCTGCTCGGTGTGCTGGCGCTGATACTCGCTACCACCCGCAGCCGACCGTGGTGGATCCGGCGGGAGGCGCCGTACGGCTACAGCAGGCTCGCGCGCATGGTGCAGAGCCCGCCTGCGGTGGTGCTGTTCATCGTCTTCAGCGGCATTCTGCAGGGCGCCTACTGGATTCGGCAGGGTGGCGACTTCATGCACGGCAGGGTCCTGCTCACTCCGATGTTCTGTCTGCTCGCCCCGGTGGCGGTGATACCCGTGCTGCTCCCGGACGGCGAAAAGTTCAGTCGCGGAGTCGGATACCAGCTCGCAGGCATCACATCGGTGTTGTGGCTCGCCGTCGTCGGCTGGTCGCTGTGGGCGGCCAACTCACCGGGGATGGGTTCCGACGCCACCCGCGTGACGTACACCGGCATCGTCGACGAGCGGCGGTTCTACTCGCAGGCGACCGGCCACGCCCACCCCCTGACAGCCGCCGACTATCTGGACTATCCACGGATGCGCGCAGTACTCACCGCGCTGAAGAACACACCCGATGGCGCACTTCTGCTGCCGTCGGGCAACTACGACCAGTGGGACGTCGTGCCCGCGATACCGCCACCGCCCGACATGCCCGCGGATCAGCGAAAGGCCTATATCGGCCCGCACACAGTGTTTTTCACCAATCTCGGCATGCTCGGTATGAACGTCGGCCTCGATGTACGCGTGATCGACCAGATCGGCCTCGCCAATCCGCTTGCCGCTCACACGTCGCGTCTGGAGGACGGCCGGATCGGCCACGACAAGAACCTCTTCCCGGACTGGGCCGTCGCGGAGGGGCCGTTCTTGAAGACGCCCCCCTACATTCCGACCTATCTCGACCAGGACTGGATCGCACAGGCCGAGGTGGCGTTGGAGTGTCCTGCCACCGAGTCCATGCTGACCTCGATCCGCAGCCCGATGGGTCCGCGCCGCTTCCTGTCCAATGTGGTGCACGCATATGAGTTCACGAAGTACCGGATCAATCGGGTGCCGATGTACGACCTCATCCGGTGTGGGCTTCCGATACCGAACCCGATCGTTCCCGAGTACAAAGGCTTGCCCGCGACGGGCCCCTGACCTCAGCGAGTTGTAGCCCGGTCGCATCTTCTGCTTTGGTAACGCGGCGTCCCGTCGGGACGATAAGCAGTCGACAACCGCCGTTTCCTGCGGCGGTGAGCCATGAACGGACGGTTTGACCCCACTGATGCGCCGCATGTTGGTCGCGCTCGCCGCAATGCTGACGCTTTCTGGCCTTACGGCCGTTTCCGCGCCGTCTGCGCAAGCGTTCTCGCGCGAGGGCCTTCCCGTGGAGTACCTCGAGGTGTACTCCGCTGCGATGGGCCGAAGCGTCCACGTGCAGTTCCAGCCCGGAGGACCGCGATCGGTCTACCTGCTCGACGGGTTGCGGGCGCAGGACGACTACAGCGGCTGGGATATCAACACCCCCGCATTCGAGTGGTTCAACGACTCCGGCCTGTCCGTCGTGATGCCCGTCGGCGGACAGTCCAGCTTCTACACCGACTGGTACTCACCATCGAGCTTCAACAGCCAGACCTATACATATAAGTGGGAGACGTTCCTCACGCAGGAACTGCCCGCCTGGCTGGCGTCCAACAAGCAGATCTCCGCGACGGGCAACGGCGTGGTCGGCCTGTCGATGTCGGGCGGCGCCGCGCTTATCCTTTCGGCCTACCACCCTGCGCAGTTCCGCTATGCGGCATCGCTCTCAGGCTTCCTGAACCCGTCGGCGCTGATCATGGCGCAGGCGATCCGGGTCGCGATGCTCGACGCGGGCGGCTACAACGTCGACAACATGTGGGGCCCGCCATGGGACCCGGCATGGAAGCGCAACGACCCCGTCGCCCAGGCGTCACGCATCGTGGCCAACGGCACCCGGCTGTGGATCTACTGCGCGCCCGGCGGTGCCACGGACCTCGACGCGGCCGCTGACCCCGGGCAGGTGCTGTCCGCTGACAGCCTCGAGGCCCTGGCGATGCGCAGTAATAAGGCCTTCCAGACCGCCTACGTGAAGGCGGGCGGAAGCAACGCGACTTTCCAGTTCCCGGCGTCGGGAAACCACGCGTGGCCGTACTGGGGAGCGCAGTTGCAGGCGTTGAAATCAGACCTGATCACCACGCTCAACGGCTGAGGGTGGCGACCAGGCAGGACAGAAGCTGAGAAGAGATATCACACGAAGGTGTGGTTGACTACACGGGCACCCGTCACGAGTGGGTCTCGGTTTTCGGGTGCGGCATACGACAGATGGGATAGATGAAGCATGAAGTTCGTTGGGAAGAAGCGCGGCGCCTGGGTGCGCCGGCTCACGGTCGCGGTTGCTGCAGCCGCCGTGCTGCCCGGCCTGGTCAGCGCCGTCGGAGGCTCGGCGACTGCGGGGGCTTTCTCGAGGGCAGGTCTGCCGGTCGAGTACCTGATGGTTCCGTCCGCGGGGATGGGTAAAGACATCAAGGTTCAGTTCCAGAACGGTGGCGAAAATGCCCCGGGCGTCTATCTGCTTGACGGTCTGCGCGCGCAGGACGACTTCAACGGCTGGGACATCAACACCCCGGCATTCGAGTGGTACGTCGACTCCGGCCTCTCCACGATCATGCCGGTCGGCGGTCAGTCCAGCTTCTACAGCGACTGGTACTCACCCGCGTGCGGCAAGGCGGGTTGCTCCACCTACAAGTGGGAGACCTTCATCACCTCAGAGCTGCCTGCCTACCTGGCGGCCAATAAGGGTGTGAACCCGAACCGCAACGCGGCGGTCGGTCTGTCGATGGCCGGTTCTGCCGCGCTGACGCTGGCGATCTACTACCCGGGACAGTTCCAGTACGCGGCGTCGCTGTCGGGCTTCCTCAACCTCTCCGAGGGCTGGTGGCCGATGCTGGTGAACACCTCGATGGGTGACGCGGGCGGCTACAAGTCCAAGGACATGTGGGGTCCGTCGAGCGATCCGGCATGGAAGCGCAACGACCCGATGGTCAACATCGCGACGCTGGTCGCCAACGGCACCCGCGTCTGGGTGTACTGCGGTAACGGCAAGCCCGGTGACGTCAACGGCGAGGTCGCAGGCGACAACTTCAACGCGAAGTTCCTCGAGGGCTTCACCCTGCGGACCAACAAGACCTTCCAGGAGCAGTACATCGCAGCGGGCGGCAAGAACGGTGTGTTCAACTTCCCGTCGGCAGGCACGCACAGCTGGGAGTACTGGGGCTCGCAGCTTCAGCAGATGAAGCCCGACATCCAGCGGGTGCTCGGTGCGATCCCGGGGCCGTCCAACCCGACGCCTGAGCAGGCAGCGGCGACGGCGGCGACCACCGACACGGCCTCGGCCAGCACGGGCGGCTAAGCACTGCGGTAACAGATATGTTCGTCTGGCGGCGGCGATCCTTCGGGGTCGCCGCCGTCAGCCGTTTCCGGGAGGCGTGGTGATGTGGTTCACTGCATTGCGCGAGGACAGCTAAAGGTGAGGGTGGGTAAATGCGCGGGATGATTCGAGCGGTCATGTCGGTGTTGCTTGCGGCGGGCCTGTGGTCGGCGGTAGCGCCGGTCGCCAAGGCTGACGGCGTCGAGATGCTGATGGTGCCGTCAGCGGCCATGGGGCGCGATATCCCCGTCGCCTTCCAGGGCGGCGGCCCGCACGCGGTCATCCTGCTCGACGCGTTCAACGCAGGCCCAGACGTGAGCAACTGGGTTGGTGCAGGCGCATTCAACACGCTCGCGGGCAAGGGCATCTCGGTGGCCGCCCCGGCAGGCGGCGCCTGGAGCATGTACACCAACTGGGAGCAGGACGGCAGCAAGCAGTGGGAGACGTTCCTGGCCGACGAGCTGCCCAACTGGCTGGCGGCCAACAAGGGCCTCGCGCCCAACGGGCACGGCGTCGTCGGCGCAGCGCAGGGCGGTTACGCCGCGATGGCGTTGGCGGCATTCCATCCCGACCGCTATCGCTACGCAGGCTCGCTCTCGGGCTTCCTCAACCCGTCGAACACCTATGTGAACGGCGCGATCACCGCGGGCCTCGCCCAGTTCGGTGGCGTGGACATCCGCAACATGTGGGGTCTGCCACAGCTCGGTCGATGGAAGTGGCACGACCCCGATGTGCACATTCAGCTGTTGGCTGACAACAACACCCGGCTGTGGGTGTTCAGCCCGACGACTCTGGGATGCGCCGACCCCGCGGCCATGATCGGGTACTGCGACCAGGCACAGGGCAGCAACCGCCAGTTCTACCAGCACTACCGCACGGTCGGCGGCCACAACGGGCACTTCGACTTCCCGCCGAGCGGAGAACACGACTGGGGCACCTGGGGTCCGCAGCTGGCCGCGATGTCCGGCGAACTCGTCACGACGATCAAGTGACTCTCTAGCGCCGGTACCTTGGAGTAGTGCAGCACACGGTTCGGCGTTGGCCGATGTGGTCGGCCGGGGTCGCCGTAGCGACATCCCTGGTCGCCCCCTGCACGGCGTGCACCTCGGGTGACGCCATGCTGCCGACGATGTCGGTGCAGCCGCCGTCGACGGTGCAATCGCGCGTCCAGGCCCAGGGCGGCGGCGGACCGCAGGCCGAAGGCTCTGCACCCAATGCGTTGACCGTGACCCCTCAGCAGCGGGCCTATCTCGACGCTCTGGAATCCGCGGGCGTTCGGCCTTCGACAGATCTGCAAGCGTTGAGCATCGGGTCATACGTGTGCCAGGCGCGTGCCGCCAAGCAGTCCGAGCAGGCCGTCCGCGACTATGTGACACCGCTTGTGCGCGGCGATGTGCGCAGCCATCAGATGAACGCCATCTCGCCGCCGCCGTCCGAGGTGGACGCCATGACCGCCGACTACATTCGGATCGCTACCGAACATCTCTGCTAACCGAGGATCACATTGGCAACCAACAGTCGGCGGAAACGCCACCGGCTTCTCGCGCTCATCGCAGCGGGCGCGATGGCGCTCGTCGTGGCGCTTGTCGTCGCGGTGGTGTGGATCATGGTCCGCCAGCCCGACAACCCCGAGACCGCCCTCCCGCCGTCTGCCGTGCCGCCGACGAGCGGACCGACGACGGGTAAGCCGCGGCCAGAGTTCCAGGACGCGAGCTGCCCCGACGTGCAGATGATTTCGATACCGGGAACGTGGGAGTCGTCGCCTGCGCTCGACCCGTTCAACCCGACGCAGTTCCCGATCGCGTTGTTGCTGAACGTGAGCAATCCGATCCGCGGGCAGTTCGGCACCGACCGGCTCGAGGTCTACACCGTTCCCTACACCGCGCAGTTCCACAATCCCTTGTCTGCCGACGGTCAGATGAACTACAACGACAGCCGTGCCGAGGGCACCCGCAACGCGGTCAAGGCGATGACGGATATGAACAACCGGTGTCCGCTGACGAGCTATGTGCTCGTCGGGTTCTCCCAAGGCGCGGTGATCGCGGGCGACATGGCCAGCGATATCGGCAACGGCCGTGGTCCGGTCGACGCCGACTTGGTGCTCGGTGTGACGTTGATCGCCGACGGTCGCAGGCAGACCGGGGTTGGTCAGGAAATCGGCCCCAACCCGCCGGGACAGGGCGCCGAGGTCACGCTGAACGAGGTGCCGATGCTGTCGTCGATGGGGCTGACGATGTCGGGTCCGCGGCCTGGCGGCTTCGGCGTGCTCAACGACCGCGTCAACGAGATCTGCGCGACGGGTGACCTGATCTGCTCTGCGCCAGAAGAGGCGTTCTCGATCGCCAACCTGCCCAAGACGCTGGAGGTCCTCGCAGGTGGCGCGGGACAGCCGGTGCACGCGATGTACGCCACCACTCAGTTCTGGAATCTGGGCGGCCAGCCGGCCACCGCGTGGACGCTGGATTGGGCGCGGCAGGTCATCGATAACGGTCCGCATCCAAAACATGGCTGACACGTGACCGACCAGATTTGGCCTGCGAGAAGCGGTCGCCTAACATTAAGAAATAACTAAGACTGATTACGGAAGGCTGGGTGAAAAGCCCAGGTCACAGGGTATAGCGGCGGCCGAGGCCAGTGCCTCGGTAACATCTTGCGGGGCTCGGCGTTCAGGCGGACAACGGAGTCCTGAAGACGCCCGCGAAGCCCCGACGGTCCACGCGAGTTCGAGCATCGTGACGAGTGTGGTTTTGACAGGAGAGTGCGATGGGGTTCCATAACCCGTTCATCAAAGACGGACAGATCAGACTTCCCGACAGCGGAAGCCTGGTCCTTCACGTCGAAAGGTGGACGAAGGTCCGTGGAAACAAGCTCGCCTACCGGTTCCTGGACTTCTCCACCGAGCGCGACGGTGTCGCGCAGGATTTGACCTGGGCCGACTTCGGCATGCGCAACCGTGCCGTCGGTGCCCGCCTCCAGCAGGTGACCGAACCCGGTGACCGGGTCGCCATCCTCTGCCCGCAGAACCTCGAGTACCTCGTCGCCTTCTTCGGCACTCTGTACTCCGGCCGCATCGCGGTGCCGCTGTTCGATCCGAGCGAGCCCGGCCACGTCGGCCGGTTGCACGCGGTCATCGACGACTGCCACCCGTCGGCCATCCTGACCACCACCGAGGCGGCAGAGGGTGTTCGAAAGTTCTTCCGCAGCAGGCCCGCCAAGGAGCGGCCGCGCGTCATCGCCGTCGACGCGGTGCCCGACGAGGTCGGCGCCACCTGGGAGCCGGTGAAGGTGGAGCAGGACACCATCGCCTACTTGCAGTACACGTCCGGCTCGACACGCATCCCTACCGGCGTGCAGATCACTCACCTGAACCTGGCCACCAACGTGGTGCAGGTGATCGAGGCGCTGGAAGGCGAGGAAGGCGACCGCGGGGTCTCCTGGCTGCCGTTCTTCCATGACATGGGTCTGATCACCGCGATGATCTCGCCGATGATCGGTCACTACGTGGAGTTCATGACTCCCGCAGCGTTCGTCCGCCGACCGGGCCGATGGATCCGCGCGATGGCCCGTCAGCCCGACGACACCGGCGGCGTCATCTCCGTTGCGCCGAACTTCGCCTTCGACCACGCCGCCGCGCGCGGCGTGCCGAAGGAGGGTGAGCCCGAACTCGACCTCAGCGTCGTCAAGTGCATCCTCAACGGCAGCGAGCCCATCTCGGCCGCCACGGTGCGCCGCTTCAACGACGCCTTCAGCCCGTTCGGCTTCAAGCCGCAGGCGATCAAGCCGTCCTACGGTCTTGCCGAGGCCACCCTGTTCGTCTCGACGACCCCGATGGGTTCCCACCCGACGATCACGCACGTCGACCGCGATGCGCTGAACACCGGCACGTTCGTCGAGGTTGCCGAGGATTCCCCCAGCGCGGTTGCGCAGGCGGGCGCAGGCAAGGTCGGGATTTCGGAATGGGCGACGATCGTTGACGCCGAGACCGCGTCCGAAGTCCCCGACGGCCACATCGGCGAGGTCTGGATCAGCGGCCAGAACATGGGCACCGGGTACTGGGGGAAGCCGGAGGAGACCGTCGCGACTTTCCAGAACATCCTGAAGTCGCGCAGCAATCCGTCGCACGCCGAAGGCGCGACCGACGATGCCACCTGGGTGCGCACCGGCGATTACGGCGCCTATTACAACGGCGAGCTCTACATCACCGGCCGCGTCAAGGACCTCGTCATCATCGACGGGCGCAACCACTACCCGCAGGACCTCGAGTACTCCGCGCAGGAGTCGACGAAGGCGCTGCGTACCGGATACGTCGCGGCGTTCTCCGTTCCCGCCAACCAACTTCCGGACGAGGTGTTCTCCAACGCGCACGCGGGTCTGAAGCGCGACCCCGACGACACGTCCGAGCAGCTGGTCATCGTCGGGGAGCGGGCGCCCGGCTCGCACAAGATGGACATGGTGCCGGTCACCGATGCCATTCGCGCCGCGATCGCTGTTCGTCACGGCGTCACCGTTCGCGACGTGCTGCTGACACCTGCGGGCGCGATCCCGCGTACCTCGAGCGGAAAGATCGGCCGCCGCGCCTGCCGCGCCGCCTACCTTGACGGCAGCCTGCGCAGCGGGAAGGTGGCAAACGCCTTCCCTGACGAAACTGACTGAACTGCGGACTGACACTGAAAATGACTGATACAGAACCGGATTCACAGAGCACGCCCGATGGCGCCGTACCCGCGCGCACAGACATGACCGTCACGGAGATGCGTGACTGGCTTCGCAACTGGATCGCCAACGCGACCGGCCAGGCGGCCGACGGGATCGACGACTCCGCCCCGATGGTCGAGCTCGGTCTGTCATCGCGCGACGCGGTGGCGATGGCCAGCGACATCGAGGACCTCACCGGCGTGACGCTGACGGCCACCGTGGCGTTCCGCCACCCGACCATCGAGTCGCTTGCCACGGTCATCGTCGAGGGCGAGCCGGAGGTCGAAGACGACGGCCAGGACGCCGATTGGTCGCGCGACCACGACCTGGACGACATCGCGATCGTCGGGCTGGCCACCCGATTCCCGGGCGAAATGAACACACCAGAGGAGACGTGGCAGGCCCTGCTCGAGGGTCGGTCCGGCATCACCGATCTGCCTGAGGGCCGCTGGGTGGAGTTCCTCGAGGAACCGCGGATCGCCGAGAGGGTCGCCAAGGCGCGCACCCGCGGCGGATATCTCTCCGACATCAAGGGTTTCGACGCCGAGTTCTTCGCGCTGTCGAAGATGGAAGCCGACAACATCGATCCGCAGCAGCGGATGGCGCTGGAGTTGACCTGGGAGGCGCTGGAGAATGCGCGCATACCGGCGTCTTCCCTTCGCGGCCGGGATGTGGCCGTCTACATCGGCAACTCCACCAACGACTACAGCTTCCTGGCGATGTCGGATCCGTCGATCGCCCACCCGTATGCGATCACCGGCACCGCCAGCTCGATCATCGCCAACCGGGTCTCCTACTTCTACGACTTCCGCGGGCCGTCGGTCGCCGTTGACACCGCGTGCTCCAGCTCGCTGGTCGCCGCGCATCAGGGTGTGCAGGCGCTGCGGACGGGTGAAGCCGACGTCGCACTCGTCGGCGGCGTCAACGCGTTGATCACCCCGCTGGTGACCGTCGGCTTCGACGAGGTCGGCGGCGTATTGGCACCCGACGGCCTCATCAAGTCGTTCTCGCAGGACGCCGACGGCTACGCGCGCTCCGAGGGCGGCGGCATGCTGGTGTTCAAGCGCGTCGCCGACGCCCGCCGCGACGGCGACGAGATCCTTGCCGTCATCGCGGGCAGCGCGATCAATCACGACGGCAGGTCCAACGGCATGCTGGCGCCGAATCCGGACGCGCAGGCCGAGGTGCTCCGCAAGGCGTACAAGAACGCAGGCATCGACCCGCGCACCGTCGACTACATCGAGGCGCACGGCACCGGCACCATCCTCGGCGACCCGATCGAGGCCGACGCGCTCGGCCGGGTGGTCGGCAAGGGCCGAGCAGCCGACAAGCCCGCACTGCTCGGTGCGGTGAAATCCAATGTGGGCCATCTGGAATCGGCCGCGGGCGCAGCAAGCCTGGCCAAGATGACGCTGGCCTTGAAGAACAACAAGCTGCCACCGTCGATCAACTACAGCGGCCCGAATCCCTACATCGACTTCGAGGGTGTGCACCTGAAGGTCGCAGACACCGTCACCGACTGGCCGCGCTACAGCGGCCACGCGATCACCGGTGTATCCGGGTTCGGCTTCGGTGGTGCCAACGCGCACCTGGTGCTGCGCGAGGTGCTGCCGTCGGACCTGGTCGAGCCCGAACCCGAAACCGAGGACACCTCGGCAGGCAAGCACGCCGCTCCCGACGCGGACGCCGTGTTCGTCGGCGGGGTGCGGATGGACGAGTACGGCGAGTTCATCGACGACGACAACGAGCCGGAGACCGCAGGGACGTACGGCGAGTTCGGCCAGCACAGTTTCGACACCGACGAGCGCGAGCCGGAACTGCCCGGCTTGACCGACGAGGCCAAGCGTCTGCTCGAGGTTGCGCGCGAGGAGCT
This sequence comes from uncultured Actinomycetota bacterium, assembly GCA_963756865.1. GTDB lineage: Bacteria > Actinomycetota > Actinomycetes > Mycobacteriales > Mycobacteriaceae > Mycobacterium. The sequence goes on from CAVWPQ010000005.1 coordinate 10,222, forward strand.
GGAGAACGAGGAGCCGCACACAAAGGTTGTGCCGCTGGCGGTCTCGGCGTTCCTGACGTCGCGCAAGAAGTTGGCCGCCGCAGAGCTCGCCGACTGGATGGACAGCCCCGAGGGTCGCGAATCCTCGCTGGAGTCGATCGGTCGCTCACTGTCGCGGCGTAACCACGGTCGGTCCCGAGCCGTGGTGATGGCCCATGACCACGACGAGGCGATCAAGGGGCTGCGCGCGCTCGCCGAGGGCAAGCAGAGTCCTAACGTCTACAGCGCCGACGGACCCGTCACCAATGGACCGGTGTGGGTGCTGGCCGGTTTCGGTGCGCAGCACCGCAAGATGGCCAAGAGCCTGTATCTGCGTGACGAGGTGTTCGCCGACTGGATCAACAAGGTCGACGCGCTGGTACAGGACGAGCTGGGGTATTCGGTCGTCGAGCTGATCCTCGACGATTCGCAGGACTACGGCATCGAGACCACCCAGGTCACCATCTTCGCGATCCAGGTCGCACTCGGCGAGCTGCTCAAGCACCACGGCGCGAAACCCGGTGCGGTAGTGGGGCAGTCGCTTGGCGAGGCCGCGGCGGCGTATTTCGCGGGCGGCCTGACGCTGGCCGACGCGACCCGCACCATCTGCTCGCGTTCGCACCTGATGGGTGAGGGCGAGGCGATGCTGTTCGGCGAGTACATCCGCCTGATGGCGCTCGTCGAGTACTCCGCAGACGAGATCAAGACGGTGTTCTCCGACTATCCCGATCTCGAGGTGTGCGTGTACGCGGCGCCGACGCAGACGGTGATCGGTGGACCGCCCGAGCAGGTCGACGCGATCATCGAGCGGGCCGAGAAAGAGGGCAAGTTCGCCCGCAAGTTCCAGACCAAGGGCGCCAGCCACACGCAGCAGATGGATCCGCTGCTCGGCGAGTTGGCCGCCGAACTCCAGGGCATCGAGCCTCGACCGCTGCGCATCGGCTACTTCTCGACCGTCCACGAGGGCAGCTACCTCCGGCCTGGCGGCGAGCCTATCCACGACGTGGACTACTGGAAGAAGGGCCTGCGGCACAGCGTGTACTTCACGCACGGCATCCGCAACGCCGTCGACAACGGTCACACCACGTTCCTGGAATTGGCGCCGAATCCCGTTGCGCTCATGCAGGTTGGGCTGACCACCGCATCGGCGGGCCTGCACGACGCCCAGCTGATCGCGACCCTGGCGCGCAAGCAGGACGAGGTCGACGCGATGACAGCGGCAATGGCGCAGCTGTTCACCTACGGCCACGATCTCGACTTCCGCACCCTGTTCCCGCGAAAGTCCCGCGGCCTTGCAGGGGCGCTCGACTTCGCGAACATCCCGCCGACGAAGTTCCGCCGCAAGCCGCACTGGCTCGAGGCGAAGTTCACCGGTGACAGCTCGACGCTGATGCCGGGCAACCACGTGGCGACGCCCGACGGCCGCCACATGTGGGAGTACTTCCCCAAGGACGGCTCCGTCGACCTGGGTGCACTCGTGAAAGCCGCGACGGCTCAAGTGCTTCCAGACGCCAGGCTGACGGCCTCGGAGCAGCGGGCGGTGCCCGGTGCAGGCTCACGCTTCGTGACGACGCTGACCCGCCACCCCGGCGGGGCGAGCGTGCAGGTGCACGCCCGCATGGACGAGTCGTTCACGCTGGTCTACGACGCCGTCGTCAGCCGCGACGGACTGGGGGCACCTCCCGCTCGCGGGGGAGCCGCTGCGCTGCCGTCGGCCGTTGCGACCGGTGTCGCGGTGGCCGAGCAGGTCTCCGCCGCCCCCGTCGCCGAACAGGATGACGATGTCGAGATCTTGTCCGACAACCTCACCCGCGGCGCCAATCTCGGTGCAGGCTTTGCGAAGTGGACCCCGGATTCCGGTGAGACGATCAGTCATCGTCTCGGCGCGATCGTCGGCGGCGCGATGGGGTACGAGCCCGAGGACCTCCCCTGGGAGGTGCCGCTGATCGAGCTCGGCCTTGACTCGTTGATGGCGGTTCGGATCAAGAACCGCGTCGAATACGACTTCGACCTTCCGCCGATCCAGCTGACCGCCGTGCGCGATGCGAACCTGTATGCGGTCGAGAAGCTCATCGAGTACGCGATCGAGCACCGCGACGAGGTCGAAGAGCTCGCGGAGCACCAGAAGACGCAGACACCGGAAGAGATCGCAGCCGCTCAGGCCGAGCTCATGGGCGGTGCGACCACGGTCGCCGAGCTCGAGGAGAAGCTGGCCGAGGCCGGTGCCGCTCCGGAGCCCGATGTCGCGGCCGGTGCCGCTCCGGAGCCCGATGTCGCGGCCGGCGCCGCTCCGGAGCCCGATGTCGCGATCCCGCCGCCACCGACCAACCCGGCCGGTCCCGATCAGCCCAGTGCGGCCTCGCTCGCCGCTTCGGTGCTGACGCAGGAGGCCGTCACCGAGGCGCTCGGCTCCGACGTGCCGCCGCGCGAAGCAGCCGAGCGCGTGACGTTTGCGACGTGGGCCATCGTCACTGGCAAGTCGCCCGGTGGCATCTTCAATGCGCTGCCTGCGCTCGACGACGAGACGGCGCAGAAGATGGCGGCGCGGCTGACCGAACGGGCCGAGGGAACCATCACCGCCGAGGATGTGAAGAACTCGCCGACGATCGAGGCGCTGGCCACCATCGTGCGCGAACACCTCGAGGCGGGTGAGCTCGACGGCTTCGTCCGGACGCTGCGCGCGCCGAAAGACGGATCAAAGGCTTTGCCTGTCTTCGTGTTCCACCCCGCAGGCGGGTCGACGGTGGTCTACGAGCCGCTGCTGAACCGCCTTCCTGCGGACACTCCGATGTACGGCATCGAGCGGGTCGAGGGTTCCGTGGAGGAACGCGCGGCCGAGTACGTGCCGAAGCTGCTCGAAATGCACAAGGGTCCGTTCATCCTTGCGGGCTGGTCGCTCGGTGGCGCTCTGGCCTACGCCTGTGCGATCGGGCTCAAACAGGCCGGTGCCGACGTGCAGTTCGTCGGCTTGATCGACATGGTGATGGCTGGCGAAGAGATTCCGAAGACCAAAGAGGAGACCAGGGCGCGGTGGGACCGCTACGCGAAGTTCGCCGAGCGCACGTTCAACGTGCAGGTGCCTGCGATCCCGTATGAGCAGCTCGAAGAGCTCGACGATGACGGCCAGGTGCGTTTCGTGCTCGACGCCGTCAAGGCGAGTGGCGTTGATATTCCCGGCGGTGTCATCGAGCACCAGCGGACGTCGTATCTCGACAACCGTCTGCTCGAGACCGCAGAGATCCGTCCCTACGACGGGCACGTGACGCTCTATATGGCCGACCGCTACCACGACGACGCGATCTTCTTCGAACCGCGATACGCCACCAGGAAGCCGGACGGCGGCTGGGGCGAGTACGTGGCGGACTTGGAGATCGTGCCGATCGGGGGCGAACACATCCAGGCGATCGACGAGCCGTACATTGCCAAGGTCGGCGCGCACATGAGCGAGGCGATCAACCGTATAGAGGCGCAGGAGAAGTAGGCGAAGTGACCAACCAAACCACCGCGGCACTGCTGGCCGAACTTCGCGAAAAGCTGGAGCTGGCAAAGGAACCCGGTGGTGAGAAGGCCGTCGCCAAGCGGGACAAGAAGGGCATTCCGAGCGCCCGCGCCCGCATCCATGCCCTCGTCGACCCTGGCAGCTTCCTCGAGATCGGTGCGCTGGCCAAGACGCCGGGTGATCCCGCCGCACTCTTCGGCGACGGAGTGGTGACCGGGCACGCGACGATCAACGGTCGACCGGTCGGTGTCTTCAGCCACGACCAGACGGTGTTCCAGGGTTCGGTCGGCGAGATGTTCGGTCGCAAGGTGGCTCGCCTGATGGAGTGGGTGGCGATGGTGGGCTGTCCCATCATCGGAATCAACGATTCGGCGGGCGCCCGTATCCAGGATGCGGTGACATCGCTGGCCTGGTACGCCGAGCTCGGCCGTCGCCACGAGCTGTTGCGTGGACTGGTCCCCGAGATATCCGTGATCCTCGGCAAATGTGCTGGCGGAGCGGTGTATTCGCCGATCCAGACCGATCTGGTGATCGCGGTGCGCGACCAGGGCTACATGTTCGTCACCGGACCAGACGTGATCAAGGACGTCACAGGCGAGGACGTCTCACTGGACGAACTCGGGGGCGCGGACGCGCAGGCCCGCTACGGCAACATCCATCAGGTCGTCGAGGACGAGAAGGCGGCCTTCCAGTACGTCCGCGACTATCTGAGCTTCTTGCCCGCCAACACCTTTGACGATGCGCCCGTCGTCAATCCCGGCCTGGAGCCTGAGATCACGCCGCATGATCTCGAACTCGACTCGATCGTGCCCGACTCCGACAACACGGCCTATGACATGCACGAGATCCTGCTGCGGATCTTCGACGACGGCGATGTCTTCGATGTGGCGCAGCAGCAGGGGCAGGCCATCATCACCGCGTTCGCGCGGGTCGACGGGCGCCCGGTCGGCGTTATCGCAAACCAGCCGATGTATCTGTCGGGTTCGATCGACAACGAGGCATCGGACAAGGCGGCGCGGTTCATCAGGTTCTGCGACTCCTACAACCTCCCATTGGTTTTCGTCGTCGACACCCCTGGCTTCATGCCCGGCGTCGAGCAGGAGAAGGGCGGCATCATCAAGCGTGGTGGCCGTTTCCTGAACGCGGTTGTCGAAGCCGATGTCCCGAAGGTGACCATCACGATCCGCAAGTCTTACGGCGGCGCCTACGCGGTGATGGGGTCCAAGCAGCTGAGCGCCGACCTGAACTTCGCATGGCCGACCGCCAGGATCGCGGTTATCGGTGCAGAGGGCGCGGCGCAGCTGTTGGTGAAGCGGTTCCCTGACCCGACGGCGCCCGAGGTGCAGAAGATCCGCGCGGAGTTCATCGAGGGCTACAACCTGAACATGGCCACCCCGTGGATCGCCGCCGAGCGCGGGTTCATCGACGCGGTGATTCAGCCACACGAAACCCGGCTGCTGCTGCGCAAGTCTCTGCACCTGCTGCGTGACAAGCAGATCAAACGCGTGCAGCGTAAGCACGGCCTCACCCCGATCTAGGCCGCGGAAGCGGATCGCCATAGTCCCTCCCGGCGCGCGCTCGGCACCTACGCTGTCATCATGAGGCGCATCCTTGCGCGTGCGGTCGTGCTCCTTGGATCGTTCGCGCTTGGGCTGTTGTTGGCCGCGTGGGTCGTTCCCGGAGTGTCGATGGCCGCTTCGGCATTCATCGTCGCGGTGCTGGTGTTCTCGGCCGCGCAGGTTGTGCTGACCCTGGTGATCTTGAAGTTGCCTCATGGCTACGCGTCGCTGCTCCTGGGAGCATCCGGCCTGGCGGTGACCGTTCTCGCGTTGGGGCTCGCCGCGGCATCGACACACGGGCTCACCATCGACGGCGCTCCGTCCTGGCTGGCCACCGCCATCATCGTGTGGCTGGTGACCACCATCGGGGCCATTTCGCTGCCCGATGTCGTGGCCGGCGAACCCATCGGCTCAACCTGACTTCCAAATCGAACCGTCCGACTACGCAGGGAGACGCGATGGGCGACACGCATCACGATCCGAGCGACCACGCTCGGACCACTCAACCGCACGCCGGCATCGTCATGAAGGACAACTTCTTCTGGCCAGGTTTGGTGCTCTTCGTCGTAGCAACCTTCGGGCTGATCACGACGGTGGCTGCCGCCGCTTACGGGCGCCACGAGTGGGTGACGACGACGGCGATCATCGCTGTGCTCGGATTGATCGCCGGAGCACTGTGGTTCGTCGTGGAACATCGCCGGGTCAGACTGATCGACACGCAGCGGCATGCCGCTCGTCAACAAGGCGTTCCGCGCGACGTCGCCAGCTGAACCATTGTCGGCTCGGCCAGCTCTATCGACGCGCTCGGCACACGCGTCGTCTACGTTCGGCGTTAGCTCAGAAAGCGCCGTCGGCGCCGTCGTCACCCTTGGTACCTGGGTTGCCGTTGTCACCCGTGCTCCCGGCGGCGCCCTTGCCGCCGCCGAAGACTCCGCTGGAGCCGCCCGCGCCTGCGACGCCTCCCGCACCCGCGCCACCAGTCGATGATCGCGCGGTCGGTGTCATCAAGCGGCTCCCAGTTCGGTGGATTCTGCATCGCAAGCCATCGAGGGCTACAACCTCAACATGGCCACCGCAAGTCTCTGCATCTGCTGCGGGACAAGCAGATCAAGCGCCGGACCGGGGCTAGTTGAACTTCAGGTGTCCCCAGATGACGCCCTGGCCACCGGGCACAGCGGCGCCCTTGACCTCGCACCAGTCCTCCGGCTGACACTCTCCGACCAGTTCGACTACTGAGCCGACCGCCAGATCGCCAGTGGATTCTTGGTCGTTGTTGACGTTGGGGGCGGGATAGACCGCGACGGGCTCGCCGACGACAGTTGCTGTCTTCGCCTGGGGTTGAGTCGGACCTTGGTTCGTTGCGGATGACCTCGCTACGCCGTTGATGACGCGACCATCGGGATCGATGTCCCCGGTGAACGTGCTTGTGCTGCCGTTGCTCCAGGGGATGGTGATACTGATTTTGTTTCCCTGCACTCCCCCGGACGGACTGCCGTTAGACGGATCATTCTTGTCCGGCTTCCAGTACACGGCTGGCAGCCCTGGCGCGGCGTTCGGTCCCAAGGTCGGGATCTTCACAAGCCAGCCGTCTGCTTGCGTCAGCTGAAAATCTCGCGGAAACACCCAATGGCTGCACGGTGCGGCCCGCGCCGGCGCGGGAAGCATCATGAGAGCTGCGGCTGCCGTAATCGCTGCCGCTGCGGCAGTCGGCCCCGACCTGCTTATTCTGGACATCGGATCGTTCCTTTCGAACTGTCGATGGCGCTGAAGCCCAGCGTGGGCATGACGCGAATGTATGGTCGCCATGGTCATCGATGTATCGGGTGTTTCCCTACATCGGCGTGACGGCAGCGGCTACTCCATGGCGGCGACGCGTTTCGTCGTGGGTGCCCTTCGAATTCCTTTCCGCCATCCGGGAATCGCGAAGGTGACAACGCGATTACGATGCCGGTGTGGCCGACGGCGCTGAGTTTCTCAGGCACCCCGTGGTGACCGCTGCCGCCGGCGCGGCGGCAACCGCTGCCGGGGTGGCCGGGCAGGCCTATCTCGCCTGTGAGCGGCTGCCGCTGCTCGGACCTCAGCTGCGACGGGGTCGCGCTGATCTGTCGCGGCGCGGTGAGCTGGTGATCGACCAGAGTGTCGAGCCGCTGCGCGCGCTGATAGCCACCGTCGCTGCACAAGTGGTCGAGCTGGTGCTCGACGAGCTCGACCTCAACGATCTGATCCGTCGCCGCGTGGACCTTGTCGGCCTGGCCGACGAGGTGATCGACGGCGTCGACCTACGGGCGATCATCAGGCAGTCGACCGCCACGGTGACCGCCGATGTGATGTCCGACGTCCGCGGTCAGGGGGAACGCGGCGACGACATGGTGTCCGGTTTCGTCGACCGGCTCCTTGGCCGCCAACAGTGACCGACCCCGCCCAGCCGCGCGGCGCAGGCATCGTCAGCAGAGGCGTCGCGGCGGTCGTCGACCTGATCGTCGTCGGCGTCGTGATCGCCCTGCTGTATCTGGGTCTGCTCCTCAGCAGATTGATCTTCAATCCGACCGCGTTCCAGCTGCCCGCGGTGGATGTGCTGTTCTCGACTGCGGCCGTGCTGTTCATCTCGACGGTGTATCTCGCAGGCGCCTGGTCGGTTTCGGGGTGCACGGTCGGGGCGGTGGTGATGGGCCTTCGAGTTGTCGGTCGACGGTCCGAGCGCGTGCAGCCGATAGTGGCGGTGTTACGTGCCGTTGCCTGCGTGCTGTTCCCGATCGGGCTGGCCTGGGTCGCCGTCGACAGCCGCAGGCGTTCCGTGCAGGACATCGCGTTCCGCACCAGGGTGGTCTATGTAGCCAAGACACCCCGCGAACCCACAGGTTCGCGGGGTGTCGAGTAGTTCGGCTGCGGCTACTTCTCCAGGTCGAACCGGTCGTTGTTCATGACCTTGACCCACGCTGCGACGAAGTCCTCGACGAACTTCGCCTTGCTGTCGTCCTGCGCATAGACCTCCGCGATTCCTCGGAGCACCGAGTTGGAGCCGAACACGAGGTCATTAGCCGTCGCGGTCCACTTGACCGCGCCCGAGGAACGGTCCCGGCCCTCGTAGACGTTCTCGGCGGTTTCCGACGGCTTCCACTCCGTGCTCATGTCGAGCAGGTTGGTGAAGAAGTCGTTGGACAGAACGCCGGGCTTGTCGGTGAACACGCCGTGCTTGCTGCCGCCGTGGTTGACGTTCAGCACGCGAAGACCGCCGATCAGCACCGCCAACTCCGGAGCCGTCAGGTCGAGCAGATACGCCTTCTCGAGCAGAAGCTGCTCGAGCGGCGCCTTCTCACCTGCCCGCACGAAGTTGCGGAATCCGTCGGCCCGCGGCTCCAGCACCGCGAACGACTCCGCATCCGTCTGCTCCTGCGAAGCGTCGGTGCGGCCCGGCGCGAAGTGCACGTCGATCTCGAAGCCGGCGTCGCGCGCCGCTTTCTCGACCGCGGCGGAACCCGCGAGCACGATCAGATCCGCAAGCGACACGTTCTTGCCGAACTCCTGCTTGATCTGCTCGAGCGTTGGCAGCACCTTCGCCAACTCGGACGGCTCGTTGGATTCCCAATTCTTCTGCGGCTCGAGGCGAACGCGGGCACCGTTGGCGCCACCGCGCTTGTCGGTGCCGCGGAAGCTCGATGCCGACGACCACGCCGTCTTGATCAGCTGCTGCGCGGACAGCCCGGAGTCGAGAATCTTGGCCTTGAGCGCCTTGATGTCCGCCTCGCCGATCAGCTCGCCCTCGACCGCGGGAACCGGGTCCTGCCACAGCTGCGGCTCGGCGACCCACGGGCCGAGGTAACGGGTGATCGGACCCATATCGCGGTGCATCAGCTTGTACCACGCCTTGGCGAAGGCCTCGTTGAGCTCCTCCGGGTGGTCGAGCCAGCGCCGGGTGATGTCGGCGTAGATCGGCGATTCCCGCATCGAGATATCGGTGACCAGCATCGTGGGCTTACGGGGCGGACCGCCGAACGGATCGGGGATGGTCGCCTCGGCGTCCTTGGCCTCGAACTGCCATGCGCCGGCGGGGCTCTTGGTCAGCTCCCACTCGTTGCCGTACAGGATCTCGAGGTAGGCGTTGCTCCACTGGGTCGGCGTGTTGGTCCACACCACCTCGAGACCGCTGGTGATGCTGTCGCCGGCCTTGCCGGAGCCGAACGGGCATTTCCAGCCGAGACCCTGCTGCTCGATCGGGGCGCCCTCCGGCTCCGGGCCGATGCCATCGTCCGGGCCGGCGCCGTGGGTCTTTCCGAGAGTGTGGCCACCGACGATCAGCGCAGCGGTCTCCTCGTCGTTCATCGCCATCCGGCCGAACGTTTCCTTGATGTCGATCGCCGCGGCGATCGGATCCGGCTTCCCCTCAGGGCCTTCGGGATTGACGTAGATCAGGCCCATGGTGGTCGCGCCGAACGGCTCCGCCAGTTCGCGACCGGAGTCGTTCGTCCCGCCGTAGCGCTGGTCGGTGCCGAGCCAGGTGTCCTCTTGGCCCCACAGCATCTCCTCGGGCTCCCAGATGTCCGCGCGCCCGAAGGCGAAGCCGAAGGTCTCGAAACCCGCCGACTCGAGCGCGGCGTTTCCGGCGAAGGCGATCAGGTCGGCCCAGGAGATCTTGTTGCCGTACTTCTGCTTGATCGGCCACAGCAGCCTGCGCGCCTTGTCCAGGTTCGCGTTGTCGGGCCAGCTGTTGAGCGGGGCGAAGCGCTGCGCGCCCTGTCCTGCACCACCGCGGCCGTCGTAGATGCGGTAGGTGCCCGCGGCGTGCCAGCTCATGCGAATGAACAGGCCTGCGTAGCTGCCGTAGTCGGCGGGCCACCAGTCCTGCGAGGTGTTGATCATGTCGATGACGTCGCGCTTGAACGCCTCGACGTCAAGTTTCTTGAATTCCTCGGCGTAGTCGAAGCCTTCGCCGAGAGGGTTGCCCTTCTCGTTCTGCCTGTGCAGCACCGAGACATCGACCTGTTCCGGCCACCAGTCCTGGTTCCTGCGGGGAGCGTGTGCCTTCGGCTTGGGCGAATCGATGGCCGGGTTTTCGCTCTCGCTGTTACTGGCAGTCGATGCCTCCGGGCTTGGCGGGCGGGCATCGGATGTATCAGATGACACAACATTCCTTCCGGGAGTGGGTTAAACGGGCTGTGATCACGGGTGTGATCGCGAAACTTGTTGTGCTGCCGTGCAGTCGGGACACAGGCCCCAGTAGATGACTTCGGCCTCGTCGATAGAGAAGCCTGCGAGGGAGCCGTCGTCGTCGGCGGCGATCAGGCAGGGAGCCTCGCCGACCGCGCAGTCCACGTCGGCGATGACACCGCATGTGCGGCAGACGACGTGGTGGTGGTTGTCGCCGACTCGCGACTCATATCGCGCGACGGAGCCGGACGGCTGGATCTTTCGTACCAGGCCAGCCGACGTCAGCGTGCTGAGCGAGTCGTACACGGCCTGATGGGAGACGTCGGGAAGATCCGTGCGGACGGCCCGGATGATCGAGTCGGTGTCGGCGTGCGGATGGGCGTGCACCGCGTCGAGTACCGCTACGCGGGGACGGGTCACGCGTAGGGCGGCTCCCCGCAGCATCTGCTGGAAGTCTTCCGCCGAGGGCACGGGAAAAGTGTTGTCCCTTTTCTGGAATAAGTCAAGAAAATCTACAGGGCGCTTATTTCGAGCCAGTCGTCGATCATGAACCCGTCGCCGCGTGCCACCACGGTGGCGCCCCCGTGGCCCGGATAGTGTGCGGGAATCATCGCCGCCCGGCGTCTGGAGGCCTCGGTGAGCACGCGCTTGCGCGTCACCGCAGCGCTGTCGAAATCCTCGTCGAACGCGCACGGATCCGACGGTCTGTGCAGCTGCAGCGGCGAATGGGTGAGGTCGCCGACGAAGACAGCAGGCTTGCCTGCGTCGAGCCACAGCACCGACGAACCGGGTGTGTGCCCAGGTGCCGGCCGCAGCCGCAGCGATTCGCTGATCGCATGGTCGTCTGACCACAGCTCGATCTGTCCCGCCTCGTCGACCGGCGCAACGCTGTCCTCCCACACGATGCGGCTGCCTGCCTGACGGGCCTGCTCGTCCTCGGTCCGCGCTTGAGGGCGCGCATCTTCGTTGTCGGGGTGGAAATACCGGTAATCGGCCTCGGGGATGAGGTACCGCGCGTTCGGAAAGGTCGGAACCCAGGAATCGCTGTCCCGCTTGGTATTCCATCCGACGTGATCGGTGTGTATGTGGGTGTTGACGACGACGTCGACGGACTCGGGGGTCACCCCTGCACGCCCAAGTTCGGCCAGGAAGTCGGTGTTGAGGTGGTCGAGCGGGGGCATGGCGGGGCGGTCGCGATCGTTTCCGACGCCGGTGTCCACCACTACGGTCAGGCCGTCGACTTCGACCACCCAGCTCTGCATCGCGGCGCGCCAGTGATCGCTGCCCCAGAACGTCGGCGAGTACTCCGGCGCGAGCTCCCGCCACGCCGACTCCGGAGTCTGCGGGAAGACCCTCAGTGGAAGGTCGACAGGGAGCTCGACGACGCGGGTCAGCGTCGCGGCGCCCAACTTCGTACGGTCGGCCACATCCGCACCCTACGGCCTTATGCGCCGACCCGAATCCTGTTGGGCTTCCACAACCCGCTTCGTGTCGCGGTGCCGAGTTCGATCTCCGCCGGCTTCGCGTCGACGATGGTGTCGAACTTGCGCAGCGATCCCCAGTCGCGGCCCCAGTCCCTCGACAGGTAGGTCGCCATCACGTGGGCACGTAGAAGCAGGTCGGAGATTCCCAGCAGGCCGCCGTTGCGACCGTCCTGCCAGGTGTCGGTGTCCTGCTTCTTCGCCGTGTAATCCGGCGTGATCCGGAAGTTGGGGACCTCGGTGACGCCGTTGGCGTGCAACATCGGCTGCTGGCACGGGAATGCCAACCCGACCGCCCAGTCCATCAGCACCGGCTGTTGGGATCCGACGTACTCCTGCAGCGAACGCAGTTCGGGCATCCGCGGCGGAGTGACGGCGATCCAGTCGCCCGGCGTGAGCGAAAGATCTTCGGCGACAACGCGAACCGCAATCGCATCCGAGGGGATCTCCGAGCGCGGGAACCGCAGATTGCGCCACGAGGGGGCGACGGCGATGTCGTCGGGCACCAGCCGGCCTGCGGGCACCGGCGCGCCGTCGGGGCCGGGTCGCGCGTACTCCAGTTCGACGGTCTGACCATCCGTGTACCCGTTGAGCACGCTGTTACCCGCAATCGTGCCCGCGGCCGTGATCACCACGAGCGGGTGGGCATCGTCGGGCTTGCCTTGATTGGGCAGCTGGTACCAGGCCGATGCCAGCTTGCTCTGCTGCTGCGCGCTGTCGGAGTAGGTGCCCGCGACGGGGACCTGCGCGGGGTCGAGTCCGTAGGGCAGCGGCACCGTGGACCCGTTGACGCCCTCGGTCTTGCGCTTCGCGGGTGCATCCCAGTCGTAGTCGGTGCCGGGCATCGGCAGCGTCACTCGAATCGCCTCGGCCACAATCCGATCGGGCACGCCGTTTGGCGAGAATCCGACAGGCTTCTCGCCACCCAGCGGGCCGAGCGGGCCATAGTTTCCCGGCAACGGCGCCATGAAACCGTCGTTGGTGTCGGGCTCGACGAGGACATCGTCGGCAAGCCCGCAGCCGCCGGCGAACGCCCGCAGGTTGGCCCAACCATTCGAGTAGGTCGGGTACTGCCGCACGACGCCGACCAACATCGAGGCGACGAACACCACCACCATGAATGCGGCCGCCAGCGTGATCGGCGCAGTGGTCAGCGCGCGCGCGATGCGGCCCTCGCCGCGGTCACGCGGCGCGAAGTGCAGCCAAAGCGTGTAGATCGCGGACAACGCAAACAGCGCGAAGAAAATGGTGCTGACGGTGATTCCGCCGATCTTCGGCATCGCATTGTTGAACGGCACGCCGAAGCTCGAGACGTACCACCAACCGTTAGTCGACGAGAAGCACAGCGCAAGCAGGAAGAGCACCGCGGTCACCACCGTCATCCGGTTGCGCGACCAGCGCAGCACCTTGGGCGATACCAGCACGGTGGCCAACGCCGCCATCGCCGCGCCTACCGCGGCGAACAACCCGAAGTGGTGCACCCACTTCGTCGGGGTGAACATCAGGAAGAACATGGTGCCGAAGATGATGCCCATCAACCGCCACGCCGGACCGCGGGCGACCCCGGGAATGCGCTTGCGCCGCAACAGCACGAACATCGAGATGAACAGGCTCAGTGCGGCCACCAGGAATCCGAACCGCCGCGACAGCGAGCCGTCCACTGTCGGCAGGAACAGGTAGTAGTAGCGCAGGTTCTCGGTGTACCAGGCCTGGCTCGGACCGATATCGGTGCGAATCCTGGTCGCCTCCAACACCGTTGCCAGCGTCTGGTCGGCGAATACGACCGTCAGCACCACGGTGCCTGCAGCGAGCAATGGCGCGATGAGCGGCCACGTGCCGACGACGCGATGCCTTCGCACCAGGATGCGCAGCAGCGGGCGACCGCCTGCGAGGAGAGCGGCCACCGCGATCAGCCCTGTCGGCTGAATGCCCAGGGTGAACGCGGCCGCGACAACCGCCAGTGCCGCAGGCGTCATTCGGCCGGAGATAATGGCCCGCTCGATCAGCACATAGGTGATCAGCGCGCCGACGGCGATCTGCCCCTCGGGCCGCAGTCCGTTGTTGAACGGCATCCACGCGGCAAGGAGAACCAGGCCCGCCGCCCACAGTGCGGGCTTGGAGGACGCGACCGCTGGCCCCAGGCGTGGCAGCACCTCGCGCGACAGCAGCAACCAGCACACCAGCGCGGAGATCAAGTCCGGCAGGCGGATCCAGATACTGGCGTCGCTGACGTGGGTCATCAGCGCCAGCAGGTTGTAGTACCAGCCGAACGGGTCCTCGGGGCTGCCGAACCATCGGAAGTAGTTGGACATGTAGCCGGCGTGGTCTGCGACACGGGCCATGCCGAGGATGTATCCGTCGTCCGACGAGTTGGCGCCCGCCACATGCCAGAGCAGGAAGGTACCCACCACCACGACGTCGGCCGCGCTGAACGTGCGCCAGCGCGCCGGGATCAGGGTGTGCATACGCCTGCCGTCGAGACGGTCGAGGCGCCACAGCGCGATCAGCGCGACGATTGTCGCCACGATCGCGCCGAGCATGGCGGCCAGCTTCAAAGCCGTTGGCTTGGTGGAGAACCGGGTGTCGATGGTGGCCGACACCGACAACCCTGGCGGCGCTGGACCGACAAGGTCGGTGAAGACGCCGACGATCTGCGGGCGCAGGTTGGGATCGGCGAATCCGGTGCGCTGCTCCTTGCCTGTGGTCGGATCGATGAGCCCGACGAAGGTGGCGAACGTGCCTGCGTCGGTCGAGGTGATCTCGATACTCGAACATCCCGGGGAGGTTCCAGCGCCTACGACCCGTGACCGCTGCACGCTCGCGACGACGACGTTGCGGTCGGTGATGTCCACGCGCTGCGGGGTGACGTTGACGAACAGCGCTGCGAGCGCGGCCTCCTTGCCACCCTTGGGCGCGGTGCTGAGCACGGTGCCGCCCTTCGGGGGCATCGAGCGGATCACGTCGCACGGCACCGTCACCGTCATATCCGTCGGCACCTGTGTGATCAGCGGCGCCGTAACATCATTGAGCTGTCCGTTCTGCGGCCAGTTCAGCGTCGCCGTCGTCTGCACCACAGGCAGCAGCGGGGTGGCCACCGACAGCACGAAACCGATCAGGCCGGCGATCGTCGCGACCCAGCGGGTGGTCCTCACGTCGCTCATGGCAGCGCCCTGATCGGACCGTTACGCGTCCACCCGCGCACGGTCACCGAACCCTGGTCGATGACGGCGTCTGGTGCCTCGTCTTCGGGGACCAACCGGAAGTAGCGCTCGATCGCACCCCAGTCGCGGTACCAGTCGTCGCGCAGATAAGACGGCACGCTGTCGGATCGCAGCAGCGCCTTCGTGATCAGCAGCGGGCCGCCGTCCTCGGAGGACTGCCACTGGTTCGACGACACCACGGTCTGCTTGAGGTTCGGAAGGATGCGGTACTCCGGGAGTTGGGCAACGCCAAGGTGTTCGGTCGCCGGGCGTTGGCACGGGAAGTTCGCTGCCGTCGCGATGTCCATCAACACAGGGGTTTGCGATCCGAGCAGCTGTTGTGCGGTCTCCAACACCGGCACCCGGGGCGGGGTGAACGCGAACCACTGGTCGGTCGACAGGTTCGGATCGTCGGCGACGATGCGCACGACGTTGGCCTCCGGCGGCGCCCATGCCAACGGGAAACGCAGGTTGCGCCAAGCCTTCTGCATGAAGATGTCGATCGGCTGGACCTGCCCGAGCGCCTGATAGGAGCCGTCCGGTCGGTGCACACCCCACTGCAGCTTGAGGGACTGGCCGTAGTTGAACGAGCCGTCCTCCTCGTAGTACCAGATCGCACCGGCGGCGGCGACCGTCACCAGTGGACGGTCCGGCGTGCGCGCAGGCAGTTCGTACCAGGACGAGGTTGCTTTGGCCGCAACTCTGCCCTGATCCGAGTCGGGCTCGTCGTAGCTGCCCATCACCGGCGTGCGCTTCGGGTCGAGGCCGAACGGAAGAAAGACCCGCGACCCGTTGACGCCCTCCGGGCCGTAACCGCCGCTGGTGCCTGCGGCGTAGCCGACACCGACGTTCGGCTTATTGGGTGAGCCGTCGGAGTTGACCGTTCCGGGGTTGGACGTCACCGGTTCGGCGGGTTCCAGGGTGTCGCTGACACCGTTCGGGTTGAATCCGACCGGGTTCTCACCGCCCAGCGGGCCGTACTCGCCGAAGCGCTGACCCGAAACCGGTTGCAACATACCGGCATTGGTGTCCGGCTCAACCAACACGTCATCGGCCATCGCACAGCTCGCGCTGCTCAGCCCGGAGGCCAGCGCCTGCGCGTTCGCCTTGGCCGTGGTGTAGACGGGATAGCGCTGTGCGGCGCCCTTGGCCATCGAGCCGACCTCGAGAACGACCATGATGACCGCCACCACGAGCAGCGGGGTGGACGCGAGCGCGCGATTGCGGCCGGTGTTGGCGACCTCGGTGTGCCCTGTGTAGTCCATCCGGAAGTGCAGCCAGCCCGCAAGCAGACCCGTCCCGATCGCCAGCACCAGGAAGATGAACGTGACCGGCACACCGGCGATCACCGGCTGCTTGTCGAACCACGGCACCCCGTAGTTGCCGACATAGAACCAGGCGTTGATACCCGATGTGGACCAAGCCAGGATGAACAGCAACGCGGTCACGTAGACGGCGAGGTTACGTCGGGTGTGCAGGCCCACGCGCGCGAACACGAACGCGGTCACCGCGCCGAGTGCCCCTACGAGGCCTGCGAATGCGCCGAACTGCACCGCCCACTTCGTCGGTGTGAAGGTCAGCAGCAGCAGTCCGACCGCGGTGGTGCCGATCAGCCGCCACACCGGGCCAGAGGCGACACCGGGCAGGCTGCCGCGCCGCAGTAGTACGGCGATCATTCCGAACAGGCAGAGCAGCATCACCAGCACGGCGAACCGACGGGTCAGCGAGGAGTCCGCGCTGTCCGCGACGGTGAGGAAGTAATAACGCAGGAACTCCTGGTACCACGCGATCGTGGGGCCGACGACGTATTTGATGCGCGCGGCCTCGGCGACCGTGGCCAGCGTCTGATCGCGGAAGACGATCACGAAGATCAGCGAAAAAGCCGACAGCAGAGTCGCCAGCGGGGCGAGGAGTCCGTCTGACGGGCGGCGGTATCGGATATTGCGGGCGATTGCCCTGGCGCCCACCAGGATCGGAGCGAGCGCGATGAGGCCTTGGGGGGCGGTCGTCACGCTGAACACCGCGATAACGATTGCCGCCGCCGCTGGCCACAGCCTGCGGGTCCCGATCGCGTTCTCGACGAGCACCCACACCACGACGGCACCGAACGCGATGATCGGTTCCGGGCGCAGGCCGTTGTTGAACGGCAGCCACGCGGCAAGGAACACAGCGCCTGCGGTCAGCACGGCCACCCGGTTGATCGCGACCCGCCTGCCGAGCCGCGGCAGCATGCACCGGCTGATGATCAGCCACGTCGCGACCGCCGCCGCGGTGGCGGGCAGCCGCATCCAGACTCCAGCCGTGCTGATCGATGCGAGGTGTGCGAGCACGCTCTGGTACCAGTCGAACGGCGCTTCGCTCGCACCGAAGAACCGGTAGTAGTTGGCCGTGTAGCCGGCATCCGCCGACACCCGCGCGATCGCCAGGTTGTAGCCGTCGTCGGATGAGGTGGCGCCGATGATGTGCCACAGCCCCAGCGTGCCGATCACGCCGATGTCGGTGATCCAGGTGAGAGGCCCGGCCCGCAGGAAGCGGCGCCATGCGCGTGGCACCCGTCGGCCTCCGGTCCTGTCCAGCACCGCCATCGCCACGACGGACGCCAGCACCGACACGACGCCGAGCACCATCGCGGCAAGCTTCAGCGCGGTCGGCGTGGTGATGAACCGGGTGTCGACGTCGATGCGTGCCGACAAGCCCGGTTGCGGAGCCACCTTGAGGTCGGTGAAGATCCCGGCCACTTGCGGCTTCTTCTCAGGGGCCAGCGTTCCCGCCGAGCCGGGAATCCCGACGAAGTCGGCGCCCACCTGCCCGGGATTGGCCCAGATGTGCAGCGCGCTGCAGGTGCCCGCGTCGACCGCGGACCTGGGTGCCGCAGCGGCCACCGAGTCACGGAAAGCGACGAACACCGTGTCAGCGTTGGCGCGGGCGAACAGTGCGCCCTTGGTGGACTCGGTGGCCTCCCTCGGGACCGTGGACAGCACCACACCGCCCTCGGCGGGCAGCGTGGCGATGGCCTGGCAGGGAATCGTGATGTCGAGCGATTGCGGAGCACCGGACACCAGCGGGGCGGTGACGTCGGAGACCAAACCTGTTGGTCCTGGCCCCTGCGGCCAGTTGATCGTGGCCGTGGTCTGCGTCACCGGCAGCAGCGGAACCAGCGCGCAGAGCACCACACCTGCGATGCCTGCGACGACGGCGACGAGCCGGGCGATGGCGGACAGCCGGGTCCGCTCGATTTCGTCGCGTGGCACGAGGCTCGATGTTAGGCGACGGAGCTAATGGCGCAGCGGAGCCGGGCTCCACAGCCCGCTTCGCGTGGCCGAACCGAGATCGAGTCGGGCAGGCACGGCGTCCCGGTAGTACGGCGTGAACTGCTGAAGCTCGCCCCAATCGCGGAACCAGTCGTCCTTGAGATAGGACGGCAGAACGGTCGCCCGCAGAAGCAGCTCGCTGATGCCGAGCGGGCCGCCGCCCACGTTGTCCATCACCGGCGAGTTGGCCTCTGCGCCGAACCGGTCGGGCAGGATGCGCCACTTTGGCACCTCGATGACGCCGTTGCGGTGGTCGTAGGGGCGCTGGCACGGGAACGCCATGCCGACCAGCCAGTCCAGCAGCACCGGATCCTGCGAACCGACGACCTCCTGCAGGGTCTTGAGCTGCGGGATCCGTGGCGGCGTGACGGCCATCCAGTGCTGCGGCGACAGATCGTCATCGGTGGCGACCAGCCGCACCTGGGTGGCGTCGGGGGGGATCGCGGTCAGCGGTGCCCGCAGATTGCGCCACGCCGGTGGCGAGCCGACGTCTGCGAACCCCAGAGAGCCTTTCGGATCACCGTCGTCACCCGACCACTGCACGAGGATGTCGCTGGGGTCGAAGCGCCCCGCCGCCGACATCACGAGAATCGACGACGACCGGTCGCGCTCGCTCCAGTCGGCGGGAAGCCGGTACCACGCCGAGCGCAGCAGCGCCGGCTGCTGCGTTCCGCTGCGCCAGCTGCCCATCACCGGCGTGCGGGCCGGATCGAGGTTGAACGGCAGTCGCGCGCGGGACCCGTTGATGCCGACGCCCGCGGTCGTCCCGCCTTCTGTGCCGGCCTGACTGCTGGTCTCATCTTGATCGCCCGGCGCGCTGTCGGCGAAATTGCTCGAGGTGCCGGGCCCGCCGCCTGTCACCTCATCGGCGGACAGGTTGGTCGGGATGTTGTTGGGGCCGAACCCTTCTGTGGTGCCCGCGCCGAGGGCGTCGCTGGCCGGCGCGCCCACTGGAGCCAACGTGCCGTCGTTGGGATTGCGTTCGACCATCACGTAGTCGGCGAGGCCGCAGCGCTTTCCGGTGATCGCACCGAGGTTCGAGCGGCCGTTCGACCAGGCCGGCCAAAGGTCGATCATGCCGAGGGTCAGAGACAGCACTTCGAACGCGACCAACAACCATGTCGCAATCGCCAACGGGGACTGCAGAATTCGAGACACTCGTCGCTCACTGCCGTGCGGCGGTGATCGGTCGTTGCCGTAGAAGTGAAACCACGCCGCCACCAGAAGTGCGATGACGGCAAGCCCGAGCAGGAATGTCGTGAAGCCGAAGTGCCACTCCGGGAATTGATTCGACCACGGCACACCGAAGTTGGACACGTACCACCAGCCGTTCACGCTGGCGAACGACAGCGCCATGACGAACAACACGGCGGCGGCGAACATCGCCCGGTTGCGGCGCGACTTCATGGCTGCTGCGGTGACGGCGACCGCAGCGAGTGCGCCCAGCGATCCCGCCAGCCCTGCGAATACGCCGAAGTGGTGGGTCCACTTGGTCGGCGTGAACATCATCGCCATGAACGAGATGATGGTGATGCCGATGATGCGCCGACTCGGGCCTGCGGCGGTGCCAGGAATCCTGCCCTTGCGCAACGTCATTGCCACCGAAACCGCCAGCGCGAGCAACACCGTCAGGACACCGAATCGGCGCGCGACCGACCCGTCCGGGGTGGCCATGAACAATCGCTCGTAGCGGATGTGTTCGTCGAACCAACTCAGGCTCGGCCCGACGGCGGACTTGAACGTACTGGCCTGGATCTCCGCGGCGAACGTCTGGTCGCGGAAGATCAGGAAGATCGTGACCGTGCACGCCGCCAACACAGGCGCCAGCAGTGCAAGATAGCCGAACCGCGAGGTATGGCTGGCCACAATGGTTTTCAGCGGGCCGACCGCGACGAGCAACGCGCCGACCGCGGCGATACCCGTCGGGCCGGAGAAGAGGGTCAGCGCTCCGATGATGATCGCGATCGCCACCGGAAGCACTCTGCTGGTTGCGACGCCGCGCTCGACGGAGCACCAGGTCAGCAGGATGCCCAACGCGATGATCGGCTCGGGCCGCAGCCCGTTGTTCAACGGCAGCCAGAACGCCAGGAACATGCCCGCGGCTGTCCACTTGGCGGCCGGGTTCGTCTTGACGGCGTTGCCGAGCCGCGGGATCACCTCGCGACTGATCACCCACCAGCAGGTGAGTGCCATCAACAGCGTCGGCAGCCGCACCCAGACGCTGTTGGTGCTGACGTGCGCCCACAGCGCCAACAGGTCGTAGTACCAGCCGAACGGCGCTTCCGGCGTGCCGAACCAGCGGTAGTAGTTGGCCATGTAGCCGGCGTGCTCGGACACCCTGGCCATGGTCAGGATGTAGCCGTCGTCGGACGTGTTGGCCCCGACGAAGTGCCACCACACCAGGACAGCGATCACCAGCGCGTCGAGCGGCCGGATCGACCACCACCGCGGTGGCAGGAACCGCCGGTGCCGCATCCCGTCTGCGGTGTCGAGCACGTGCAGTGCGCCGAGCGCGATGATCGTCATCGCGACGCCGACGATCATCACGATCAGCTTGAGCAGTGTCGGGGAGGTGCTGTAGCGCGAGTCCACGGTTGCCGAGAACTGAAGACCCGGCGGCGCGGGCCCCGCGAGGTCGGTGAACACGCCGACGATCTGGGGTCGGAAGTCGTAGCCGCTGCGTTCACCCCGGAGGGGATCGCCCGGATCTTCGGCGTCAGGTCCCTGGACGAGGCCGACGAACTCGCCGGTGACCTTGTCGGCGTGCGCGGTGAAGGTGAGCTTCTGGCATGCCGGGCTGAGGACCTGGTTCAGCGGTGCGCTGACGACAGGTGTGTTGCGGACGATGACGAGAAGGTCGTTGTTCACCCGCTCGATGAGTAGGCCGCGGTCGATCGCCTTCGGCGCCTGCTTCGGCACAGTCGAGAGCAGCACGGTCCTGCCCACGTTCTGCGGTCCGACGAGTCCCGCGGCCGCCGAGCAGGGGATGGTGATCTCCAGGTCGGTGGCCACGTAGCCGATCAGCGGCGCGTTGACACTCTGCAGCGCGCCGTTCTGCGGCCAGTTCAGCTGGGCGGTCGTCTGCTTGACGGGCAGAAAGGGGGTGGCAAGCGCCAAGGCGGCGCCGAGAAGCCCGGCGATGATCGCGACCAACCGCGCGGTGTGGTGATTGGTTTGGCGCGCCCCATTACCGACCACGGGGCTTGATGGTAATTGGCCGGGTTCCGGCGGGGTGTCGACGGCCATCAGCCGCCCTCGGGCAGCCGGATGGCCAACACGAACGGTCCGATGTCGGAAACGCTGAATCTGGGGTCGTCGAAAAGCGCCGCGTCGAGCGGCACGTGGTAGCGACGGACGTTGGGTTGGTTGGGATAGACGTCTTCGGCGAGCCGCAGCGTGTAGGTGTCGGCGGAGTCGCCTGCGCCGCCGCGACGCATCAGGAACACGGTCGGCGCCTGCCACGGCAGCTTGTCGAGTTCGGCGATGAACTGGTCGGGGCGTTCGAGGGCCGCCCACCGCTCGATCGTCGCCGCGCGCTCGTCGAACTGGGCGAGCGGGTTGGCGTAGTGCGATGTCAGGCCCTGGAAGCCGTAGTACGGGTAGTAGGACAGGAAGCTGTAGTCGGCGGTGAGCACGACCGTCTCATTGCGCGGCCTTCCGGTCACCTCGGTGATCTTGGCGTCGATCTCCCGGTAGTACTTCTCGGCGCCGGGCGGGCGACGATCGGCGCGCTGGCCGTACCCGTCGGTGTCGGTGTAGGCGACGACGATGTCGGAGCGCAGCACGTCGGGGATGTCCTGGGCGAAGGTCATCGCGCCGATCGCCCCGACCGCACCCGCGGCGACGACGATCCGCTGCGTCGTATCGGGGCTGTAGCGCCGGGCGACCGCGAGGGTGAGTTCGATGAACCCGAACGCTCCCGCCGCGGTGAGGAGCACGGTCAGCGTCGGCTGCAGCCGGAACGACAGCAGGGTGGTGCCCACGAGTGTGGCGAGCATCGACAGCAGCGACCAGCCGTAGACGGCCGCGACACCGAACGCGAGGCCGGCTGCGCGCGTCGAACTGCGCGCCCTGATCACCAGCCACAGTGTGCCGAGCATGCAGAGCGCACCGAGCAGTGTGAACTCCAGCATCGGGAAGGACAGCTGCGCACCGTCGGACGGTAGGTAGTGGGTCGCGGTGCCGGAGTCGGCGGACCGTCCGCCGAGTGCGGCCAAAACGTATGGCAACCAACCGATCAGGCCGATCGCGCAGGCGATCACGCCTGCGACGGCGAGACGTAAGAGCGGTTCGGCGCTGCGGCGCGTGAGAGCGAGTGACACCGCCATGATGACCACGGCGAAGGCCGCGTAGCCGAGCAGCAGTGTATAGAACAACGCGGCAACGCCGAGGAATACGCCGACGCCGACGACCGCTGCCCAGCCGCCCGCGCGCGATCGGCCGGACAGCCCCGACCACGCAAGCACCAGCACCGGGGGCAGGAGCACGGTGATGACGGCGGCGTACGGCTCGGCGGGCGAGTAGGCCAGCGTCGCGGCGGCCGTCGCCGTCGAGACGATGAGCGCGTAGGTGAACCGGATCATGCTCGCCCACAGCACGAAAGCAACCACGATCGCGATCGCGATCGAGGTGATCGCCCACGGCTTGAACATCTCCCAGGCCGGTGTCCCGGTCAGGGCCGCCGCCCGCCCGCCGACCCAGAACCAGCCTGCCGGGTAGAACGGCGGCAGACCGAAGTAGGTCATGTCGCGAAGCGCAGCGGTGTCGGCGAGGCGGGTCAGATACTCAGTCCGGAACTGCTGGTCCACCGAGATGCCGAACAGGTAGAGCTTGGTGGCGCCGAGTGGCATCGCGAGTGTGACAACCGAGAACGCCGAAAGGAACACCAGCGCGCACGCGCGGGCCGCGAGCCGTCGTCCGCGACGCCACAGCCAGCCCGCCGCGAGTAGTCCTGCAAGACAGAAGAACTGGCCGACGGTGGTGAGTGCGTGAAGCTGGTTGGAGGAGTTGTATGCGGGCCACTCCACACTGGCGATCGCCATGAGTGCGATTGCCGAGACGATGACCGCGACGACGACCGCCACCGCCATCTGACCGAGGACGGCCAGCGCGCCACGCATCATCGACCCGCTGGATCTCAGATGGGGAGCTTGCGGAAGACGGGCCTCGGGATGTGCCGCAGCACCATCATCACGTACCTGAACGCTCCCGGCGCCCATACCAGTTCCTTGCCCTTGGCTGATGCGGTGACCGCCAACTCGGCGACATACTCCTTGTCCACGGTGAACGGCGCTTCCTTGGTGCCCGTGGCTTTCCAGTGATCGACGGTCGTCGAGGTGCGCACCTGGCCGGGCCGTATCACCAGAACTCGAACGCCGAACTCCCGCAAAGCCTCTGAAAGGCCGAGATAGAACCCGTCGAGCCCGGCCTTGGTGGACCCGTAGACGAAGTTGGACCGGCGCACCCGTTCACCGGCAGCAGAGCTCATCGCGATGATCTGACCGGACCCCTGTGACCGCATCTTCTCGCCGAGCAGCACACCGACCGAAACCGCTGCGGTGTAATTGATCCCGGCGATCTGCACGGCCTTGCGCTGGCTCTGCCACAGTTCTTCTGCGTCGCCGAGGAGACCGAAGGCCACGATCGCGACGTCGATATCACCGTCGGCGAACGCCGCGTCGATCACCGCGGGATGGCCGTCGGTGTCGATGCCGTCGAAGTCGATCCATTCGACCGACTTGGCGCCCGCGGCCTTCATCTGCGCGATGGCGGCGTCGCGTTTGGGGTGATCGGGAAGGTCGGCCAGCACCACGCGGGCGGCCGCATTGCGAAGGTACCGCTCGCAGATGGCGAGCCCGATCTCGGACGTTCCGCCGAGAAGCAGGATGGCCTGTGGGTTGCCTGTGGCGTCAAAAACCATGTGTGAACACCATTTACAGAAGCTCCAAACGTCGGGCCATGTCCGAGGCGAACACGCCGTCGGGATCCACCTTGCGGCGCACCGCAATCCATTCGTCGATGCGCGGGTACATGGCGTGGAAGGTCGCGGCGGTGGTGCGCGAATCCTTGGCGGTGTAGAGCCTGCCGCCGAATTCGAGGACGCGCCGGTCGAGTTCGTTGAGGAACTCGTTGAGGCCGGGCTTGACCTGAAAGTCGACGCACACATTCCAGCCGGGGATCGGGAAGCTCAGTGGCGCCTTGTTGCCGGGGCCGAACAGCTTGAAAACGTTGAGGAACGAGTAGTGTCCCGAACGCTGAATGTCGTACATGATGTCCTTGAACGGCTCAACCGCCTCGGTGGGTACGACGAACTGGTACTGGGTGAAACCCACTGCGCCGTAGGCTCTGTTCCACTCGCCGATCATGTCCAGCGGGTGGTAGAACTGCGTCAGGTTCTGGGCCTTGCCGCGATACGACTTCCCCGTGCGGTACCAGAGTTCGGTCATCGCGCCGAAGATGAACTTGTTGCCTAGGCCGTTGGGGAAGACGTCGGGTGCGGTGAAGTACTGCGGAGCATCGAACTTCAGCGGGTCGGCCTGCAGCTTCTCGGGAAGCTGGTCGACGGTGGCCAGCGAGCCGCGGGAGATCACCGCGCGGCCCAATTTCGGTGGCGCGCTGATGGCGTCGAACCAGGCGCTCGAGTATGTGTAGTTGGACTCGGTGCCATCGCTGTGGAAGGCGATCGTCTCGTCGAGGCCCGTGGTGACGTCGCCGTCGGCGATGAAGTACGCGGTCTCGGTCGGTGTCATGGCGATCGTGACGCGCAGGATGATCCCCGTCAGCCCGTTGCCGCCGACCGTCGCCCAGAACAGCTCGGAGTCGGCGCCGTCCGGCGTGAGGTGGCGGATCTCGCCGTCGGCGGTGAGCAGCTCCATGGACCGAACGTGGTTTCCGAAGCTGCCCGCGCTGTGATGGTTCTTGCCGTGGATGTCGCAGGCGATGGCCCCGCCGACGGTGACCTGGCGGGTGCCGGGCAGCACAGGAACCCAGAGGCCGAGCGGAAGGGCGGCGCGCATCAGCTGGTCGAGGTTCACGCCCGCGTCCACGTCGACGAGGTGGCTCTCGCGGTCGACCGAGTGGATCTTGTTCAGTGCCGTCATGTCGACGACAAGGCCGCCGCCGTTCTGTGCGTTGTCGCCGTAGGACCGTCCCAACCCCCGCGCGATGACGCCGCGGGAGCTGCCGTCGGCCGCCTGTGCGACCGCCTTGGCAATGACTTCCTGATCCGGGGTCGACAGCACCTGGGCCACCGACGGGGCGGTTCGGCCCCAGCCGGTCAGGCGTCGTGAGGTGGTCGGAAACATCGTGACGAGGGTACCGTGCGGCTCCCGCGGCTCACTTCAAGCGGAAGATGACCATCCGCTGGACGATGAAGTTGATGACGGTCGCGGTGCCCTGGGCGATGACGAACGCCACTACGACCGCGGTCGGCGTGTAGTCGAGTAGCCGCAGGAAAAAGTGGTTGAGCCCGACCTGCACGACGAAGGTCGTGATGTATAGCCCCCAGACGGCCGCCAACCGTGCGCGGCTCGGCGGCGCTTGGAAGGTCCACCGCCGGTTGAGCAGATATGCCGTCGTGGTGCCCGCGATCCAGCCGATGACCTTGGCCAGGTCGGGTTGCATCCCCGCCACCCGGTAGAGCAGGACGTAAAGCCCGAAGTCGACGACGGCCGAGAACCCGCCCGTCACCACGAACCGCCAGATCTGCGTCGTCAGACTCAGGTTCGGCTGCATCGGCGGCTCGGTCACCCGGGCAGCCTACTCAGAAGACCTTGAGGGCCGCGGTCCTGGAATCAGACGAGCAGAACCCGTTCGAGGATCCCGAAGCGCTACGGGGCGGGGTCGTCCAATGGATCCGGGGACATTGGGAAGTCATCGCGATCGCGGCACTCATGGTGTTGGGTGCCTCGCTGACGAAGCTCGAACGAATCATCCCCGCGCTGAATCAACCCGCGCCGGACTGGGTGGGCCCACTCTTCCTGGCGGTCCCCTTCACGGCGGTCGTCGTCTACTTCGTTGTGCGGTTCATCAGATCGCGGCGATGATGAGGTGTCCTCCGAGACGCGATATGCGCTGCCCGCCCGCGTCACATGGGTCTGAAGTGCGGGTCGGTCGACACGATCGTGCCATCGGGCAACGGGCTGAGATACAGGTTTGTCGACCGAGTCAACCGAACGAAAACCGCTCGCGTAACCGTGCCAGCACGTCACTGCGTTCCGTATCGGCGAGTGGCTTATCTTCGTCGCCCCGCGGGGTGTTGCCCTGGTCGTCGGTGGTGACCGTCTTGTCGGCGTCAGCGGTGCGGGGTTGCTCCATAGTGATCCCGAAGTGAGGGTCTCACCGGGTTAGTCGGCCCTTAAGCGGATGCTTCCGAGGGCAGCGGCGCGAACTTGCGGCTGCGGTCATACCGATCTGGCTGCGTTTTCAACCGTTGTCGATGCTACCGAAGACTTCGGCGTCCCGGCGAAGAGTCTCCAGGAATCTCCCGTATTGGCAAGACTGCGTCGGCGGTCAGCAACCGCTCGTGGGCCAGTTCAGATCTTGGTGCCATCGGGGGTTGCTGGTCGCGCCAGCCACGCGACCCGGGCCAGAAAGTCTTGAGCAAGTGCTGAGTGCGACTGGTCGAAGATCTGTCGGATTCTGGGCTACTTCCCGTCACCATGCCGACGGACGTCTCACCTGGGCACTCCCCGGGGCGACGCTCCTTCGAACGGTGACGCGATTTCGTAGTGCTCACGCTGATCGGGACCTTCGGCACTACGCGGGGCATGCCTTCGCGGGGTGCACTGGTCGTTAGCCAATAGGTTGCCGAAGGGTAGCCAAGGAGGATTTCTAATGACGATTGCCGCCGCACCCATGTCCGAAAAGGAATCAAGCACGGTTCCGTTGCGGTGAGACGAGGTGTTCTACACCAACTGTCCGCTGGTTTCTGCCAGCAACGTCGACCAGGAGTTGGGTTGGACACGCGAGGAGTTCAAGAAGATCGGCGTCACCTACGACTTCCTGCGGTCGCGCCGGGAGAACAACTGGTATCCGCACTACGTGCACAACCTGGACAACCTGATCCGGTTCGGCGGTCTGTTCCCACCGGTTCACGTTCATGCCGACATCCGCAGAACAAAGCTGCTCGGCGCAACCCACGCTCCGCATGAGGGCGGGTGCATGCTGGTGCGCGCCCGCGACGCCATCTATCGGATGGACGACCTTCAGGGCAAGCGGATCGGACTCACCAAGAGCTTGAACACCATCAAGAACGACTGGTGGCGCATCCAGGAGGAACAAGGCATCGAGTTGATGCTGTGACTGAACGGCATGACCCGCGATGACGTCGAGATCGTCGAGTTCCCCTACGCCGACGACTGGTATGACGACCCGAAGATGCTCGATCCGATGAACAATCCCTCCGAGCTGTGACTCAAACGTGATCACAAGCACGACTTGGCATTCCGGCCCTTGGAACCGGCTCTCGAACAGGGTCTGGTGGACGCGATCTACACCCAGAGCAAGCCGTTCCAGCATCTGCAGGAGTCCACCGGCAAGTTCAAGTCAATCGAGGACCTGTCCCGCTACCCGGACTGGACGCTACAAGTGGCCAACATTCCGGCGGTCATCACGTGCACCCAAGAGATGGCCGACGAGCATCCCGAACTGGTGCTCGCGTTCGTGAAGGGCATGATCAAGGTCGGACGCTGGTCCAACGAGAACAAGCGCGCTGCGGCGGCGATCCTGGACAAGCAGACCTTCTACCTCGACGTCGATGACAATTATCGGGGCATCAAACACATCGACATGGTCCCTAACCTGTCGGCGCAGAACCTGGCGTCCATTGAGATCGCTGTCCACGAATGGGCCGCACCGCAGTTCGCCGAGCAGGCCGTCAAGGAGTTGGTCGGCGAACGATGGGCCAAGCTGGGCCAGGAGCGTCTCGGTCTGGAAGGCGCTCGGCTCGGATGAGCGGAAACCCCGGCAAGGCCACTCGGGCCGAACGAAGTCCGCGACCCCACAGCCGCATTGCCATGGACGCGACAGCGCTGCCCGCTCGCGTCCAGTCTTGGTGTCGGGGAAGACTTGCACACGGCTTGGGCTTTACCTTCGCCTTGGCGCTTCCCTTTACGGCGGTCGCACTCAAGGGTGTACCCGGCGACTGGCACCTGTTTGCGGTCGCTACCTAGAACGGTGGGGGTTTGTTTCGTTCGGCGACGAGAGGGTCGTTGAGTTTGCGTTCGGTTGCTTTGGCTTTGGCGGTGTTGTGGGCGCGGGTGTGTCGGCGTTTGGGCATCATCACGCCGCGATCGCCGGTGCGCTCGACGGTGGGTGGCTCACCGGTCCACAACGTGGCGGTCGGTCGACACAGCTGAGGGAACAGGTGCAGGCTGCCGGGGTGAGTGGTGTAGGTGTGCCCGGTCGGGCTGGTCCAGATGATGGTGCCGTCGGGCAGTTGTCGGTCACGCCAGCCGCCGAGTGCGTTCCAGAACGTTTTCAGCAAGTGGTGAAAACGGCACAGGCACTTCAGGTTCGACGGATGGGTTGGCCCCACCGGATAGGCCACGGTGTGGTCGACGTCGCAGCACCTGCGCCGGCTTGTCGCAGCCCGGGAAGCGGCATGTGAGATCGCGGCACCGCACAAACTCGGCCAACGTGCGTGACGGCGCGTAGCGCGGTTCGGGTGCCGAGTCGCGCGCCGGGATGGCGCACCTGCCGGATCCGGGCGCGCTCCACCACCGCACCCAACAGCGCGGTCGGCATGATGCCTGCGCCAAACAGATACGCCGGCTTCGGGCGGGCCTGCGGCGACTCTCGGCGCTCCGGCCCCGGCTCGGGCTCGGGTTCCGGCTCAGCGGCGGCCTCGGCCGGTGGGTTGGTGGCAGCGTCGAGGGTGTGTTCGTCGGCGACGGCGTAGATGACGGCGTTTCGGGCCGGCGCGTCGCCGGCGGCGCCGCCGGAGCAGTCGGGGTCACCGCACCGGCAGCCGAATGCGGTGCCGTTGGCGCTGGCGGCCAACGCGTGCGCGCGGCGCTGATCCGCCGACCGCGGGTCGGCGTCGCAGACGCTGTGGGCCATCGCTTCGACGTTGTGTTCCATCAGCGCGGCGTCGGGCGAGTTCAGCCGCGCCCAGATGGTGGTCACGCCTGCCACGTCGGTCGGGCAGCCGAACACCACGGTCTCCTGCGCGCTGGCCGACACGGTGCGGCGCACCGCGCCGGGATCGTGGCGCTCGACCAGCTCGTCGATGGCGTGTTCGGTCTTCTTCACCGACAACGCCCCCCACCGGGTGACCCGCTCGGCCAGATCGGCGTCGACGGCGGCCATCGCCGCGTCGTCCTCGATCAAATACGTGCGCGACACGATGGTGCGCACCAGCAGATCACTGAGCAGCCCGGCCTCAAACAACGCCGCCACTCGAGGCAGCCGGTCACGCAGCGCGACGCCACGATTGGTCTGATGCAACGCCAACCCAGCCGACACATTCAGCGCAGCAGCCAGCTCGGCGGCCACCGCGGCGTCCGGGTCGATCCACCACAGCTCACGCTCAGCAGCCGCCAGCCCGGTGCGGCGGGAAAAGATCTCCGCCATCACCGCCAACTTCCGCGCAGACGCCATGTTCTCCGCGCGCGCCCACCCGCCCGCGGCGTCCACCAACTCGGCATCGGTCAACGACGCCAAGTCAGGAATCTCAGGCAACAAACCATCGAACATGCTTTCGAATCTACCGACGGCCCCCGCCGATCCGACGGCCGAAACCGCAGATCAAACCACACCTGTGGATGAAATTACGACTGTGGATAACGTTAGCGAGACGTGCGCTCCAGGCGTATAAGTGGGATCTTGCGATCGCCTGCCCTGCCCTCGTAGTCGCCGTAGCCGGCGTACATGTCCAACGCGAGATCCCACGCGCGGTCTCGCTCCGCGGCGTCCGTGATCTCAGACGCCGTATACGTGCCGCTGTTCTTGCCCGCGAGCACCTCCGCCGTTGGATTCGCGACGAGGTTGCGGTACCACGCCGGGTGCGATGTCTTGCCGTAGTTCGATGCGATGAGGATCAGTCGGCCGCCGTCGGTGAGGTATAGGAGCGGCAGCGTCCGCGGCAGGCCCGTCTTGGCGCCCGTCGTCGTGAGCAACATGATCGGCACCGGATACACCGAGCTGACCCGACCACCCGTCAGCCGCAGCAGTGGCGGATCAAGGCGCGGCGCGACCGTCTTCATGTACCAGTCGCCGATCGGCATTCGCGCGAACTTCTCCAGCGTCCGTTCATATAGACCCATGTGTCGACGCTGCTCGGGGCTCATAGCCGATTACCTTGCCAGCCCGGTGGCCTCCAGGACGCCCAAAAGCGCATCAACGGCGCGAGTGAAAGCGTGGTCGGCCGGAGCGGCGAAGCCGACGATGATTCCGTCGGGATTGGGCACCTGCGGCCCGGCGAGCGGATGGCGCATGATGGACAGCCCCTGCAAC
Organism: uncultured Actinomycetota bacterium; assembly: GCA_963756865.1. Classification (GTDB taxonomy): domain Bacteria; phylum Actinomycetota; class Actinomycetes; order Mycobacteriales; family Mycobacteriaceae; genus Mycobacterium. Next base: position 40,891 of record CAVWPQ010000005.1, read on the forward strand.
AGGATCCCCGCCTCTCCTGCGCGGCGCAGCACTGCGTGCTCGGTGTCGCCGGGCAGCGTCAGGACGAGGTTCACGCCCGCCGACAGGCCGCTGATGCCGACGTCGAATCCGGCAAGCGCATCGACAAGGGTGTCACGCCGCTTGCGGTAGCGCATCCGCATGCGCCGGACGTGCTTGTCGTAGCCGCCGCTGCTGATGAAGTCGGCCATCGTCAGCTGCGAGAGGGAGTCGACGTAATACTGATTTCCGCCCCCGGCCTTCAGCACCGCGTCGATCAGGTTGTCCGGCAACACCATCCAGCCCAACCGCAAGGCCTGTGAAAGGCTCTTGCTCACCGATCCCATGTAGACAACTCTGTCGGGGCAGAGTGCCTGAAGGGCTCCGATCGGTTGGCGGTCGTAGCGAAACTCGCCGTCGTAGTCGTCGTCGAAGACGTAGCCTCCGGTGCGCTTGGCCCACTCGACGACGGCGGTACGACGGGTCGGATGCAGTGGCATTCCGTACGGGCTGTGGTGCGCGGGCGTCAGCAGCACGGCCGGGCTCTCGAGGCCGTCGAGCTCATCGATGATCGCTCCGCGCTCGTCGACGCCGATCGGCGCCGTCGGTACCTCAAGCGCGGCGAGAGCGTCGCGGAAGACGAAGAGCCCGTAAGCCTCGACGGCGATCGGGCCTTTCCCTCGGAAGACCCGCCCCAGCAGTTCCACCGCGTGCCGGACCCCGGCGCACACCACGATCGAGTCCGCAGTCGTTCGCACGCCGCGCGCCCGCGTCAGGTATTCGGCGAGTGCGTCGCACAGTTCCGGTCGTCCACGGGCATCACCCATCCGCAGTGCCTCGGTCGGTGCGGTCGACAGTGCCCTTCTGGTCGACGCCAGCCATTCGTTGCGCGGAAACTCCGATACGTCGGGGGATCCGGGCATCAGGTTGTGGATGGGTGTCACGGGCGTCCGGCGCGGGCGCGGGCGCGCGGGAGACTGGGCGCCTGCGGCGTTCAGCACCCATGTGCCTGCACCCTGACGCGACGCCAACCAACCCTCGTTCACCAGCTCGGCGTACGCCTCTGCGACGGTGTTGCGGGCGAGTCCGAGATCGGCGGCCAGACTGCGGGACGGCGGCAGCGCCGTTCCCGGGGCCAACCGGCCTGATCGCACGGCGTCACGCAACGCGGTCAGGAGCAATTCCCTCGAGCCCCGCGCGCCGGGAGTGACCATCTTGCGCAAATCGAGATGCAGGTCGCGGCTGGCGGAATTGGCCCATGAAGTCACCGTCAAATTGAACCATGCTGCTGGGTCTATCCGCACTAACCTCGAAGACATGACACAGACACTCGAGACCCAACTCCACGCCAACCACCGCATCAAGATCTACAAGTCGTCGCCAGAACTACTCGACGCGATGATGGCCCTGAGCGCCGCGGCCGCCACCGACGTCGATCCCGAGATCGGCGAGCTGATCAAGATCCGCGCCTCGCAGATAAACCACTGCGGGTTCTGCCTCAACATGCACCTCGTCGACGCCCGCAAGCACGGCGTCAGCGAGCAGAAGCTGGACGTGCTCGCCGCATGGGAAGAGGCGGGCGACCTGTTCAGCGCGCGCGAACGCGCCGCGTTGGCACTCACCGAGGCGGTCACGCTGATCGCCGACGGCGTCCCCGACGATGTGTACGAGAGCGCGGCAGCGGTGTTCAGCGACCGCGAACTCGCCCAGGTCATCGCGATGGCGGTCACCATCAACGCGTGGAACCGCATCAACGTGACTGTCCGCACCGCGGTGCCGCGGCGCTGATACTGGCAGGGTGCAGACCCGGTCCGGTGCGGAGATCGTCGTCGACGGAGACGTGGTCGGCAAACTGCACCGGCCGGGCACCGACCCGAAGGCACTGAGGACCCGGCTCCGCATCGCGGCGGAGTCGGGTTCGATGCTTTCGCCGCTCGACACCGTGCCGCAGCGGATCGGTCAGCGGTGGCGCAGCAGCTGGCCGAAGGTGGAAGTTGTTGTGCCCGAACCCGATAACGTGCCGTGGTCGGATGCGGGCAGGCTACTTGCCCGACTGCACCGCGAACCCGTGCAGGTGCGCACCCCGGCGCACGGATGGCCGCAGCGGCTACGGCGGGCAGTCGACGCCGCGCGCCGAAACGATGCCGTGCGACATGCCGCCGCCGCATTACCCGACGAGGCCTGGCGGGCCGGCTCGCCTGACCGGCCGTCGACCCTGGTGCACGGCGACTGGCACCTCGGCCAGCTCGGCAGGAGATCGCCCGCCCAGCCGTGGCTGCTGATCGACGTCGACGACCTGGGCGTCGGCGATCCGGCGTGGGACCTCGCCCGGCCCGCCGGTTTCTGGGCGGCTGGCCTGATCCCCGACGACGACTGGGAAGTGTTCTTCCAGGCCTATCGCGACGAAGGCGGCCCCGCGCTTCCGCCCGGCGATCCGTGGCCGGTGCTCGATCCGTTCGCGCGGGCGGCCGTCGTGGCGGCCGCCGCACATCATCCCGATGACGAACTGCTCATCGCGGCGTGCGTACGGATGTCTGGCTAGCCGCAGCACAGCGTGGCGATCAACGCTGTATCAGTGCGAAGAGAACGCACGCGAGGATGATCAGCATCGCGACGGCGACTGCGGCGCGTTGAGTGTATAGATGTCGCACGAGTGATCTGCTTCCTGAACCGGGTCCCTAGACGAAGTTGAAGCGCTCGGTGTGGACTCGCTCGCCTGATACACCGAGCTCGGCGAGAGCGGCCTCCATCGCATCCTGCATGCTGCCGGGCCCGCAGATGAAGTATTGCAGCGCTTGATGATTGGCGGGCAGGTGGCGCCGAAGCTTCTCGGCGTCGACATAACCGCGTTCTCCTGCCCAATCGTCGGTCGGATCGGAGACGACGACGATCACGGTGAGCGTCAGTTGGGCCGCCAGTTCGAGGATCTCGTCGTGGTAGGTCGCGTCCGCTATCCGTTTGGTGCCGAACAACAGGTAACACGGGCGCGGATCCGCACGGGCGGCAAATGTGCGCAACATACTCATGATGGGTCCGATCCCCACCCCACCGGCAAGGAACACGCACCCGGCACCCTCGTAGTGGTCGGGTGAGAACACACCGTGGGGGCCGTCGACGTAGGCGACGGTGCCCGGCGCGATCGTGCTGACCGTGCGGGTGAAGTTACCCAACTCCTTGATGCTCATCTGGATCTGAGTTGGGTCATCGCCGTTGGACGAGAACGAGAATGGATGCTGAGTCAGCGCGAACGGCGATCGGTGCACCGACAGCCAGCCGAACTGTCCCGGTGCGAAAGTGAAGCCGCCGTGATTGATTGGCTTCAGGGTGACAGTGCTGACCCCGCCCCGTTCGGCGTCGATCGAAGCGATCCTCCATGGCCGGCGCATCCGAAGAATCGGCCTGATGATGCGCACCCATGCGAACACCGTGAGAAAACCGAGCGTCATGAGGACCCACAGCACCCGCTTCCACGTCTGATCGACGTAGTGGTGGATCAACTCGACGTGGATCAACGCGGCCGTGATGGCCACCGTGGACAGCACCAGGTGCAGCGCCTGCCACACCTCGTAGGAGATGCGCAGGGCCAACCGCCAGATCGACGTTACCGCGATCACCAGCAGGCAGACGATCGACAGAGTGCCGAACCGTCCCGCCCAGGGTGCGGTGAACGGATTGACGCGCTCGAGATAGCTCGGGTCGACCACCACGATCAGCAACACGGGATGCGCGACGACGAAAAGCGTTCCCGCATAACCCATGTAGCGGTGAAAGTGCACGAGGGCGTCCTCGCCGAACGGCGCCGCGACCGTCCGCAGCCGGGCGACCAGGACAAACTGCAGGCCCAACATCGACAGCCCGACGAAACCCAGCGCCACGGCGAACTCTCGCCAGAATCCGCGGTTGTCGTCGACGATCCCGATGGCAGCGAAGACCAACGGCGCGACGATCACCGAAACGTAGGAACCGAACCATATCGATGCTCGAACGGCCGTACGCACCCTGTGGTCTCCTCGGTCCGCGAAGCGCTCATCGTATACATCAATACCGGTTAGGCTTCGGAATCACTTGAAGGCTGCTGACGAGGAATTTATGATTCGATTTCTGTTGCGGATAGCGGTGTTTCTGGGCTCGTCGGCGATCGGTTTGCTCGTGGCGGCGTGGCTCGTGCCGGGAGTGTCGGTGTCGGTGTCGGGCTTTGTCACTGCGGTGGTGATCTTTGCGGTCGCGCAGGCGATCCTGGCCCCATTCATCTTCAAAATGGCGAGCCGGTACGCGTCGGCTTTCCTGGGTGGCATCGGCCTGGCGTCGACGCTGATCGCGCTCATCCTTGCGTCGGTGCTGACTCACGGTTTGTCGATTCGCGGAACGGGATCCTGGATCGCCGCCACCGTGTTGGTCTGGCTGGTGTCGGCGCTGGCGACGCTCGTGCTGCCGATCCTGGTTGCCGGCAAAGCGGTCAAACGAAAGACGTCGTCCTGAGAACCCCGACCGCTAGCCGAGGAGGTACGCCTACCCGACAAGTGGCCGACGTAGACCCCTCAGCTGGAGAAGAACAGCCTGCCGAAGCCCTGCTTGCGATAGTGCTTGTTGCCGCGATGGCCCCAGCCTGGACCGTAGTCGTACCCGTAGCCCGGCTGCTGCTGCACCGGTGGCGGCGGAGGCGCAGCAGACACGAACCGGTTCTCCATCTGGGTCAGAGATTCCAGCTCACCGAAGTCCAGGAAGATGCCCTTGCAGGTGTCGCACTGCTCCAGGTGGATGCCGTTGCGCTCGTAGGTCTTCATCAGTCCGGCGCACTTCGGACACAGCAGGGTGTTGCCCACAGCTGCGGGAGGTGTGGCCTTCGGGGGTTCGTATGGCGGAATGCTCATGGTTCATTAACGCCCGAGCGCCCTGTGAAGTGCCTGAAAATCGGTTAAACCCAGTACGGCACGCGGGCCCGATATTGCCGCATTGCGATTCCAGCGAAGATCCAGCCGACGACCGTCAGTACAAGCACGACCACCCAGTGCCTCAGCTCCTGATCCGCGCCGAGCAGCGGCGCCCGGACGATGTCGAGGTAGTGCAGCAGCGGGTTGAGCTCGACGATCTTCGCCCACTTGCCTGCACCCTGAGCCTGCAGCGTGGACTCGTTCCAGATGATCGGCGTCATGAAGAACAGCAGCTGGACCAGGCTGAACAGCAGCGGGCTGATGTCGCGGTAGCGGGTTGACAGGATGCCGAAGCACAACGACACCCATACGCAGTTGAGCACGATGAGGCCCAGCGCGGGAATGACAGCGAGGTCGGCCCAATTCCACGGCTTGGGGAAGATGATCGCGATGACGACGAAGATGATGATGTTGTGCCCGAACAGCAGTATCTGCCGCCACACCAGTCGATAGACGTGCACCGAAAGCGGCGTCGGCAGCTGCTTGATCAGGCCCTCGTTGTGGACGAACACGTCGGCGCCCTCGAGGATGGCCGCGTTGATCAGGTTCCAGATGATCAGGCCGAGCGTGACGTACGGAAGGTGCTCTGCCAGTTCGAGTTTGAACAGCTTTGAGTACAGCCCACCCATCGCGATCGCCGTGACACCGGTGGCGATGGTGATCCAGAACGGCCCGAGCACCGAGCGGCGGTAGCGCTGCTTGATGTCCTGCCAGCCGAGGTGCGCCCATAGTTCGCGGCGCGCGAAGCCGTCGACGAGATCGCGCCGTGCGCGCGACATCGTTCTCGACTGAGCGGCAGCATCGGTGAAGGTCATGGCTTTTCGAACCTCTCGCGCCTGCCCTGCTTGCGCAGGCGGACCCATTCGGCGAGACCGCGCGGGTCCCGCCGGGACACCAGGAAGTACCAGCCGAACCGCAGCCACTCCTGCGGGAGCAGTTTGCGCAAACCCGGCTGTGACAGCAGATAACCGCGGTTGCGGTAGGTGTAGAACCTCTTGGTCGGATTGTCCGGGTACTGGGTGTGCATCCGACCGCCGAGGATCGGCTTGAACTCGTCGGTCCCGCAGGGATGCAAATAAATTGCGTCCAAACAGGTTCCGAACGGCAGACCCGAGCGCACCAGCCTGCGGTGCAGCTCCACCTCGTCGCCCCGGACGAACAGCCGCAGGTCAGGGACTCCGACGGCCTCGACGGTGGACGCGCGGAACAGCGCACCGTTGAAAAGCGATGCGATCCCAGGCAGCACGTCATCCCCTGCATCGGTGCGCAGTTCACTGGCGAGGCGCCGCCACACCAGCCCGCGACGCAGTGGGAACGCCAGCCGGTCGGGGTCGTCGAGGTTGCACACCATCGGCGACACCTCGGCCAGCGAGTGCTTGTCCGCACACGCCAGCAAGGTGGCCAGCACATTGCGGTCCTGCGGTCGGCCGTCGTCGTCGGCGAGCCAGATCCAGTCGGCACCTGAGGCAAGCGCGTGCAGCATCCCCAACGCGAAACCGCCTGCGCCGCCCAGGTTTCGGCGGGATCCGAGGTAGGTGGCGGGGACCGGCTGGCCTGAGACCAGGTCGCGCACCCGCTCGTCGTCATCGTTGTCGACGACGATGATGTGGTCGAGCGCTCGGCTCTGGGTGGTCAGCACATCGAGCGATTTGGTCAGTTCGTCGGGTCGCCGATGCGTGACCACGACGGCGAAGACGGTGTCACTCACGTCGCTTCACGGGCATTCTCTTCGAGCACTTCGCGCACATGACGCGCGGCGTCCTCGCCCTCGTAGGCGCGCACGACTTCCTCGATGCCGCCGGTCATCCTGATGGTGCCGTGGTCGATCCACATGGCGGTCTTGCACAGTCGGGCCAGAAACTCGTTGGAATGGCTTGCGAAGACGAGGATTCCGGAGCGTTCGACGAGACCCTGCAGCCGCGTCTGCGCCTTCTTGAGGAACTCGGCGTCGACCGCGCCGATGCCCTCATCGAGCAGAAGGATCTCGGGGTCGATACTGGTGACGACGCCCATTGCCAGCCGCACCCGCATACCCGTCGAGTAGGTGCGCAGCGGCATCGACAGGTAGTCGCCGAGCTCAGTGAACTCGGCGATCTCGTCGACCTTGGCCACCATCTGCTTGCGGGTCTGGCCGAGGAACAGGCCACGGATGATGATGTTCTCGAAGCCGGAGATCTCGGGGTCCATGCCGACGCCGAGATCGAAGATCGGCGCCACCCGACCGGTCACCGTCGCGACACCTCGGGTGGGCTCGTAGATGCCCGAGAGCAGGCGGAGCAGCGTCGACTTGCCCGCACCGTTGTGCCCGACAAGACCCACCCGGTCGCCCATCTCGAGCGACATCGTGATGTCGCGGAGCGCTTCGATGACAACGACATTGGACTCGTTGCGGCCGATCGTGCCGCCTGCCTTGCCGAGGAACGCCTTCTTCAGAGAGCGCGCTTTCGCGTCGAAGATGGGGAACTCCACCCACGCGTCACGCGTCTCGATATGAGGTGCTACCAACCCAGACCGCCGCTACAGGTACTGACCGGTCCCGGGGGTCGCGGGTCCGCCGCGTGGTCCCGGTGCGCTTATGCCTGGGGGTAACGCGCCCTGCCGCATCTGCTCCAACTGTTGACGCGCCGCCATCTGCTGGGCGAACAGCGCCGTCTGGATGCCGTGGAACAGCCCCTCCAACCAGCCGACCAACTGTGCCTGGGCGATTCGCAGCTCGGCGTCGGACGGCACGCCGTCCGCGTTGAACGGCAGCGTCAGCCGCTCGAGCTCGTCACGCAGTTCCGGCGCGAGGCCGTCCTCGAGCTCGCGGATGCTGGTTTTGTGGATCTCCCGCAGCTTGTTGCGGCTGGCGTCGTCGAGCGGTGCGGCCCGGACCTCCTCCAACAGCTGCTTGATCATCGTGCCGATGCGCATCACCTTGGCGGGCTGCTCGACCAGGTCGGTCAGCGACTTGCCGTCGCCGTCCTCGCCGTCCTCGCCGGCACCGATCGGCCCGTCGCCGTCGATGATCTCGATGTTGTCGTCGTCTGGGTTCGCACTCATCCGTTCCGCATTCCTCGTCCTGGGTCGATTACGCGCCGCGCCACTCATAAATACGGGCCTCACCGTTGTCGTAGATCTTCTCCCACGACCGTGACTTATCTAGCGACACTAGCCCGTCAGGCATCGCGAACTTCAACACCACCGGTGTGCTGGTCAGTACGTAGCGGATATTGAGCGCTTTCACCGCCTCGGCGATGCGCGGATCCGTGTCGGCGTCGTCGGCGTAGGCCCAGAATATGAAGCGGTGATAACCCGGCCCCTGCTGGACGGGGTAGTCGTAGTGCGTCCACAGCGGATGCAGCCCGGCCACGGCGTACATCCACGCCGTGCCGTCGGTGTTCGCGTTGCCGATCAGCGTGTCGCGCGCCCCGGGAAGGGTCGCGAGGTAGGCGAACGCTTCGAGGTCTTTTTCGTCGATGATCACCGAGTCGTACTTCTCGCCGAACAGGAACTTGTGCCGCGGCACGTAGCAAAGCGCGGTGACGGCGGTGATTGCGATCAGCGCTGCAGCGGTCGCGCAGTACCAGAGCGAAGGGCGTGCCCGATCGGGTCCGGCGAGCCTGCGGACGCCCTGCACCACGGCGTTGACCAGCAAAAAGGCGGCAAGCCCCGCCGCAGGGGCGAGCAGCATCGCGACGACGGCTGACAGCCTGCGCGGGTCGCTGTAGAAGAGGTCGCTGAACTTGCCGGTGAGTGCCCCGAGCGGGCCGCCGAAGGGCGCCGAGGAGTGCACGATGCAGACGACGAGCCCGAACCACACGACGAGCGGCCACCACACCCTCTTGTAGAGAAGGATCAGGCCTCCGATGCCGGCCAGCACGACCAGAATCCACTGGATCGGGAAGTCGTTGAGATGGCGGGTGTGCTGGACGAGCGCGTCGATCAGCCCGCGCCTCTTGCCCTCGTGGGTGACGAACGCGTGGCCCTCGATGATCTCCGCCTGCTGCAGCACTCCGACGAACTGTGGAAGAAGGAGGCACAGCGTCGGCACCGCGATCAACGCGAGCGCGATGAAGTCCGCGAGCCGTCCGCGCACCGGATGCCACAGTGCGTCGACCAGCCACCAGGCGACGACGAACAGGACCGTCACCACACCGCCGGTGATGTGCACGGAGAACACGCCGAGCAGCGCGAGCACCGCCAGCGGGATTCGCTCGCGATGTCCGACCGCCGACATCACCAGCGCCATCGCGGGTACGGCGACGCCGTAGGCGGCGAGGTTGGGCATCGACGCGGTATCGAACTCGACGTAGGGGAGCGCGGTGAAGGACGCCGAAAGCGCGGCGGCGGTCGCGGCCGCCCCGGCGGCGTGCCACTGGCTGAACCGGGCCGAAAGCAGCTTCCAGGTCAGTATCGCCGCACTTGCCGGGAACAACCAGACAGCCGCCGCCAGCGAGTTGAGCGTGTACGCGGTGGCCGGTGCCGCTCCGGTCAATTGGCTGAACACCGACGCGACGGCGTGGAACGTCGACGGGTAGTACAGCGCCTCGTGTGTCTCGACGTTGCGCAGTTCGCCCATGTGTGTCGGCGAGGCCTGCCCCGTGTCGAGGATCCACCGGACGGTGTTGGCGTGCCAGACGGCGTCCCATGTGCTCGGTATCGACTGCCAGTGCGGAAGGCCCATGACCGCCGCCAGCCCGATCAGGACGGCGCCGAGCACGACGCCCGCGGCGACGGTGAGCGCGGGACCGCGCGATATCGAAAGCCTCTCGGCGTCGGTGTCGCGGTAGCGGTTCAGCACCGTGGGCAAACCCGCCGCGACGGCGGTCACCACGAGCAGAGCAAAGAAAGCGGTCCACGCGTTCCACGGAATCCCGATCGCACCGAACGGCACGATCGCCAGTCCGACGACGCCGTAGGTCAACGCGGGGCCGACGGCGACGGCTGTCGGGATCGGCACCCGGGCCGCCCACGCGACGATGGCTCCCGGTACTACCAGCAACAACACCGCCGGTAGCAGTCCGAAGGCCATGCTCACTGCACTAGTATGGCTGCCCAGGTGGCCCGGTCCGGCACTGCCCACGCGGGGTTGGGCGGCCACCGAATGCTTCGGTTTGTGTCCTACACAGACTCTCTAAGGTGGCTGGCATGGCATACGACGTCGCCCGGGTGCGCGGATTGCATCCGTCGCTGGGCGATGGATGGGTGCACTTTGACGCCCAGAACGGCATGCTGCTCCCCGACTCCGTCGCGAGGACCGTCTCGACCTCGTTCCGCAATTCGATGACGACGACTGTCGGCGCGCATCCATCCGCGCAGCGCAGTGCCGCGGTGCTCGATGCGGCCCGCCAAGCAGTCGCCGACCTGGTCAACGCCGACCCGCGTGGCGTGATCCTCGGCGCCGACCGCGCAATCCTTTTGAACTCGTTGGCCGACGCCTCGTCGTCGCGCGTCGGCTTGGGCTATGAAACCGTCGTCACCCGGCTGGACGACGAAGCAAACATCGCACCGTGGCTTCGCGCCGCGAATCGGTATGGCGCAAAGGTGAAATGGGCCGAAGTCGACATCGAGACAGGTGAGCTGCCGACGTGGCAGTGGGAGAACCTCATCTCCGAGGCCACCCGGCTGGTCGCCATCACATCGGCGTCGGCGACGCTGGGCACCGTGACGGATCTGCGGGCCGCCACCAAGCTGATGCACGCCGACGGCGGCCTGGTCATCGTCGACCATTCGGCAGCCGCGCCCTACCGGCTCATCGACATCGACGAGATCGACGCGGACGTCGTCGCGGTGAACGCGCTCGCATGGGGTGGACCGCCCGTCGGCGCACTGGTCTTCCGTGATCCCGATGTCATCAGCTCGTTCGGCTCGATCGCCCTCGACCCGTACGCCACCGGCGTCGCGCGACTGGAGATCGGCGCGCATCAATACCCGTTGCTCGCCGGTCTGGTGGCGAGCATCGAATACCTGGCCTCCCTTGACGAATCGGCCAGCGGAACGCGCCGGGAGCGGCTGGGCGTTTCCATGCAGTCCGCGACGTCCTACATGGAAAGGCTGTTCGACTACCTGCTGATCTCGTTGCGGTCGCTACCGTCGATCATGGTCATCGGCAGCCCGGAGTCGGCGATCCCCGTGCTGAGCTTCGTGGTGAAGGAAGTGCCCGCCGAGCGCGTCGTTGCGCGGCTTGCGGACAATGGAGTGCTCGCGATCGCCAACGCGAGCTCGCGGGTGCTCGACGTCATCGGCGTCAATGACATCGGCGGCGCTGTCACGGTCGGACTCGCGCATTACACGACGACCGCCGAGGTCGACCAGCTGATGCGCGCGCTGGCCTCGCTCAGCTAATCCCTCACGCGCAGAAGCACTTTCCCGGATACATCGCCCGAGTTCAGCAGTTCGTGCGCGGCCGAGGCCTGCTGGATCGGGAATTCAGCGCCGATGATTGGCCGCACGCGACCGTCGGCGATCATCGGCCACACGTTCTCGACGGTCGCGGCGACGACTTCGCTCTTGCTGCTCGGACCGGCCACCGGCCTGCCCCGCAGCGCGGTGGCGATCACCCCGGCCCGCTTGCCGAGCAGCTTCGCCAGGTTCAGTTCGCCCGCGACACCACCCTGCATGCCGATGATGACGAGCCTGCCGTCGTTGGCGAGTGCGTCGACATTTCGGTCGAGGTATGAGGCGCCCATGATGTCGAGGATCACGTCGGCACCCACGCCATCCGTCGCCTCACGCAACCGTTCGACGAAATCCTCCTCGCGGTAGTTGATCAGAATCTCGGCGCCGAGTTCCTTGCACAGTTCGAGTTTCGACGCCGACCCCGCGGTCACCGCCACCCGGCAGTCGAGTGCCAGGGCAACCTGGATGGCGTGCGTGCCGATTCCGCTCGCGCCGCCGTGCAGCAACACCGTGTGGCCTGCCGACAGGCCCGCGGTCATCACCAGGTTCGACCACACCGTGCAGGCCACCTCGGGTAGTGCCGCCGCATGCGCCAGCTCGACGGTGTCCGGCAATGGCATCAGCTGCCCCTGCGGGACGGCGACGGATTCGGCGTAGCCACCGCCTGCCAGCAAAGCGCAGACAGGTTGCCCGATCGACCACTGGTCGACCTGTTCGCCGACTTTGGCGATGGTGCCAGAGACCTCGAGGCCCAGTATCTCGCTGGCTCCAGGCGGGGGCGGATACTTGCCGGCAGCCTGAAGTAGATCGGCCCGGTTGATGCCCGCGCTGCTAATGTCCACTACAACCTCACCTGCGGCGGGGGTCACGTCGGGAACTTCTTGCCAGGTCAACCGGTCGGCGGATTCAACCACGATCGCATGCATTCAGAAAACCTTACTACCGGCCAGAATCAGCCCTTGGCAACGTGAAAGTCGTTTACCATCGCGAAGATGGAGGGGATGATTGCCGGGCGTACGGCTGGTGATATGCCCGGCCTCGACATCGCTGAGCAGAGATCGTGGCAAAACTTCCTCGATTCGGCACTGCGAATGTACGCGACCCTGAACCGCGCGCTGGTCGAGGCCCATAACCTGACGCTGAACGATGTGCGGCTCCTCGACATGCTGGACAGGTCGCCGACCGGATCGGCCCGCATGGGCGATCTGGCCGAAGGGCTGATGTCTCTGCCGAGCCGGGTGACCCGCCAGATCCGTCGACTGGAAGTGCAGGGCCTTGTCCGCCGTGGCGCGAGCCCCGACGACGGCCGCGGTGTGTTGGCCAGCATCACCGACGACGGCCGCCTGCTCGTGCGCCAGGCGATGGCCACCTACGGGCAGGGCGTGCGCGAGAACTTCCTCGGCAAGCTGTCACGGCCCCAGATCGCCGCGATGGGGGAGAACTGCAGGCGGATCAGCGTCGGCCTCAAGGGAACCCAGTCGGCCGCGAAGGTCGGCCGGGTCTGACCCAGATACGCTTATCGGCGGTGGCGTGGCAGAGCGGCCTAATGCACTCGCCTTGAAAGCGAGAGACGGCTAACACCGTCCGGGGGTTCAAATCCCTCCGCCACCGCTGTGCGGCGTGCATCAGCCGGTGACGGGCTCGAGGTACAAGGTCGCGGGCGCGGTCCACGGTGAGTCGGTGTGCCACGCGGGTATGCCAGGCGGATACCCGTCACGCGTCCACGCGAGTTTGTACTCGGGGGTACGCGGTTGCTGCGTCCTGTCGAGTCGGGTGAAGTTCAGCTCCAGCAGCCACTTCATCACCGGCCCTGCCTCGTCGATCCGCTTCTCGATCGAGGGCAGCGTGATCCCGGGGTCGGAGAACACGTCGACGACATTGCAGTCACACGCGTAGGCCACCGTGCCGATCTCCGGCGGAGCCTTCACGGTGGCATCGCCCACCAGATTGCCGACTTCCTTGCCGATGGCCATGTACTCCTGCGGCAGTGCCCAGTTTCCGAAGATCACCGGATGCTTCCACGGCAAGCCGAGACCCGCGAAGGATACGACGGCGCCTGCGGCGAGCACCGCGGCCACCAGGATCGGAGCGCCGACCTGAAGCGCGCGACCACGGCGCAACAGCAGCGCCAACCCGAACACGCCCGAGATACCAAGGGCAACGGTCGAACTGACGTAGTACCAGTGGTACGGCGGCACACCGAGCAGGGTGTACGCGCCAAACTCGGCGAGGCCCCCGACACCGAGTCCGACGAGCGGCCACTGCTCGGCGGGCAGACGGCGCGCCACACCCGCTGCCAGCAGCCACAGCACCGTCACCAGACCGACCGCCGCAGGGACGATGGCGAGCAAGAGCGGCAGCGTCGTGCCTCCCTGCCACATCTTCCACAGCCCGTTGCCGAAGGTGGCCTCACCGAACGACTTCTGCAGAGTCTTGATCACCAGCGTGGTCGGGATGGCGGAGCCGAAGTGGTACCAGCTGAATGCCCACCACGGCAGCGCGACCGCCAGCGCGGCAAGTGGGGCGAGGAAAAACCGGCGCCGGATGGCCGGGGTGATCAGGTACATGACCGCGACGACGATGCCCAGATCCGGCCGGGTGAGCACCAGAAGGCCCGCGAGCACCCCGAAGGCGATCCGGCGACCCGAGGCCGCCTGGGCGGTCAACCCGGTCAGGAAAGCTGCGATGGGCACGACCTCCAGACCCATCGCCGAATTCACGAACGGGTTGGCGAAGACGACCGCCAAGACGGCGAGCGACCAGGCGCCGTGGACGTTGATCCGGCGGGCGATCTGCGCCGCCCACACGGCCATGGCCGCCGACAGTGCGACAGTGACGAAGCCGAGGCCAAGCACCGGGCGTAACTCACCGGTCACGGCGGTGATCCAGGTGGCGGCCGCCATCATCATCACGTTCAGCGGCGACGTCGCGGTGTTGGACTCCTCAGCGGGGATCATCCCCCAGTGCAGATGTTCTGCGACGTTGCGGACGTAGCTCAGCGTGATGTAGGCGTCATCGACCAGGCCGTTGCGCGCGACGTAGAACACGGCCGCGGCGACCAGTGCCCCCGGGATCGCCCACCACAGGTCTGCGACCCTTCGCCGCGCCTGCCCGGGTTGCTGGTCGACGTGGTCGGTCGCCAGCTCCTGCAACTTGGTCATCGGCGAGGATCATATGGGTCGGACAGCAAACCGGCATGTGGTTCGTGCCTACACCCGAACCCTCGGCGCTACGGTTGACGCATGCTTGACCGCTTCAAAGTGTCGGCACGGGAGAAGCTGCAGCGAGCCGTGGCCGAGGTGGTGGCTGCCGAATACGCCCGCGCGCGGCGGGAACAACAGGACCAGCTCGTCGAGTTGGCTGCCACGTTGAGCCGGATCGACGAGTCGGTCAAGGCCGCCGTCACCCGCGCGGCGGACACCGAATACCGTGCCCGGCGCGATATCTCGTACGCGCAGGATGTTCAGGCGGCGCAGCAGAGCGCGGCGTTCGTGCAGGAGAACATGCCGACGGCGAAGGTGTTCTGGGAATCGCCGGACACGCTGCGTTATGCGCTCGGTGAGATCAAGGGCCCCGGCCTCGCCCTCGAGTTCGGGGTTGCGACGGGCAGCACGCTGCGCATCATCGCCGACGGGGTGGCCGCCGACCGCACGGTTGCGGGCTTCGACGTGTTCACCGGACTGCCGGAGACGTGGCGGACCGGGTTCCCGGCGGGAGAGTTCGCTCAGGAGCCGCCGGACATCCCTGGCGCCACGGTGATCGCGGGCCTTTTCGAGGACACCCTGCCGACGTTTCTGGCCGAGACGGACGAGCCGATCGCCTTCATGCACGTCGACTGCGATCTGTACTCGTCGACGAAGACAGTGCTCGACCTCACCCGCGAAAGGCTCGCGCCGGAGACGGTGCTGGTGTTCGACGAGTTCTTCAACTACCCGGGCTGGCAGCAGCACGAATACCGCGCGTGGACCGAGTTCCTGGATCAGACCGGCCGCACGTTCAAGTATCTGGCGTACACGGGCAACCACGAACAGGTGGTCGTCCTCCTGCACTGATCAGCTCTCGTAGAGGCGGGCCCAGTTCTCGCGGCTGATCAGATCGGGAAGCGCACGGCGGTAGGACTCCTGCAGCGCGGGCGCGTCGGCACGGAACTGCTTGAGCGCCTTATTCATTCGCTTTGTCAGCTGGGTGAGCTTCTGCTTGTCACGTCGCCGCACCCGAACTCCGGACTGCGAGGCATCGGTCACCACGGCCTGGTCGAACAACGAGACGTGCCACCACTGGTTGTCCTCCGCCGCGATGGCAACCGGGCCGCCGATGGTTCGGCCGAGCCACTGGAACAGCCACCGCTTGGCGAGAACCAGGTTGATCCTCTCCTTGCGGGGCAGTGGGCCGCGCGGATGGATTCGGGGGATCGCATTGGTGATCTCGCCGATTTGGACCGCCGGATGCACGACGGTCTCGGCGTAGGACTTACGCTCCTCGCGGATCGCGGCCAGTGCCGCCGGTCCGCCGTCGCGCAGCACGTCGGGGCCTGCCAGGAAGTCCTCGATACCGCGAATCATCGTGTACGCCATGCCGTACTGCATCGACACGAGTCCTTCGGTGATCTCGCGTGCCAGCCATCGCCCCGTGGCCTTCGTATCGATGGTTCCGTGCAACGCGTGGGTGATCAGTGAGTTCCTGACGCTGAAATAGCGGAAGAACTCGTCGCGGTCCTTCCAGTCGAAGTCGGCGTGCCAAACACCCGCGTTGGGCAATGTCGTCGTCGGAAATCCCGCGTCACGTGCGCGCAAGCCGTACTCGATGTCGTCCCACTGGAAGAACATCGGCACCGGCAGGCCGATGGCGCTGATCACCTCCGACGGGATGAGGCACGACCACCACGCGTTGTATTCGGCGTCGATGCGCTTGTGCTGGCGGTACTTGGTCATATCCGACTTGTGCAGGGCCCGCGGCGCCCACCGGCCTGCCCGCAGCCTCGTCATCTGCGTCTGCTCGGCGCTGACGTGCAGTTCGCGGGTGTTCTTCAGGTAGAGCATCTGGGCGCCGACGATCGTCGGGGACGGCGTCAGGTTCGCGAACGCGTTGAGTCGCAGGATGGTCTCGGGCTCGCAGAGGATGTCGTCGTCCATCAGGATGACGTTCGCGTGATCGGCGACTCCGGAGATCTCGAACATGCCTCGCGAAAAGCCGCCTGCACCACCGAGGTTCGGCTGCTTCAGATACACGATCTTGTCGCCGAGTTGCGCGGCCACGTCGTTGAACAACGGCCTGGTGTCGACGGCGTCGGTGCCCTGGTCGACCACGTAGATCGCGTCGATGCCCGCAAGCAGACCCTTGTCGCCCGCGACGGCGGCGACGTTGGTCGCGCAGTCGTCGGCCCTGTTGAAGGTGCAGATGGCGATCGCCGCAGGGCGGATCGTCGGGGGTGCGGGAGCGGTCCACTCGAGGTCGGTGATCGTCAACGGCCCGCCGACCGCCGTGCACTCCATCCACAGCGCGCCGCCGTCGACGTACTCGTTGAGCCGTGCGGTCAGCACCGCGGTGCCGGTGCCGTCGACCTCGGCGCTGTCGATGGTTCTGGCGCCGCCGTGGATGTCGGATCCGCGCAGCAGCACCCGCGCCCGCGTGGAGGCGTCGAACGCGAGTTTCAACTGGACCTCGTCGACGGTGGTCCAGCGCTGGAAATAGCTGGCGGGCAGCCGGCCGAAGTACGTGTTGGTGTCGACGGTCGCACCCTTTTCCAGGTGCAGCGCGTAGCGCTCTCTGTGCGCCTGCCCGGTGACGATGCGCGCGTACATGTCGTCGACGACTGCGGCGCTCGGACCGGTGAACAGGCCTCTTGCCACGACGAGTCGCTCGGGCGCGGCGTGTTCGGTGAGCGCTTGCTTCAGTGCGTCTGGAGTCGCGTGGCCCGGTTGGGCCGCCCCGCGCTCGGTCATCCTGCTCCTGCTACGTGATGAATCGGTGTGGGTTTCTGATACCCAGCCCCCGGGGAGCCTAACAAGCTGCGGGTCTAAGACAAGTTGACGGCTTCCAGTATCGCCTTGAGCCGCGCCAGGTCCCTCGCGGTCGCCCGCCTGATGGCCGAGGCAAGGACCGGCGTTGCAAGTCCGGCGAATCCCGTCGGCGCCCCGCGGTTGCGCAGCGTCATCCAGGTGCCGCCCTGATCGTCGTCGTCCCAGAGGTAGGTGGTCTCCATTGGAAATGGGCCGCCCTCGGATCGCATGACGAAGCGCTGCGCAGCGATCAGGTCGACCACTTCGTATGTGTAGTCCATTCGCCTTCCGAGAAACTCGCTGGTGAACCTGAACCGGGAGCCCAGTGCCACCGGTGGGTTCGTCTCCCATTGCACCGCTTTGATATTCGCGTACCACTCCGTGACATTGTCCGGATCGCAGCAGTACGCCGCGACGTCCGCGCGGCGCCGGGCGATGGTCGTGTGCACCTCGACATCGACGGTCACGTGGCCGCCTTCGCAAGCGCGGCCACCCCGGCGTCGATCTGGCTTTCGGTGAGGTTGGCGTAGCCGAGCAGTAGACCGGGCGGGGCCGTCGCCGGATCCGCGTAGCAGGGCGCGAGCGGCTCGACGTTCACCCTCATCGCCGCCGCGCGTCTGACCAGGTCGGAGACCGGATATCGGTCGGGAAACCGGACGGTGAGGTGGACCCCCGCGGCCGCTCCGAGCACCGTCGCCTGCGGCAGATGGCGGGACAGCGCGGAGAGCAGCGCGTTGCGCCGGGCGAGGTATCGACGGCGCATCTGGCGCAGATGCCGGTCGTAGCCGCCCGAGCTCAACAGCCCGGCGAAGGCGATCTGGTCCATCACCGAGCTGCCGGTGTCGGCGAGGCTCTTCGCCAGCCTGATCGCACCGACCAGTTGAGGCGGCAGCACCATCCAGCCGATGCGCAATCCCGGTGCCAGGGTCTTGCTCGTCGAGCCGAGGTAGATCACCCGGTCGGGGGCGATGCCCTGCAGCGCGCCGACGGGGGCCCTGTCGTAGCGGTACTCGGCGTCGTAGTCGTCCTCGATGACGAGGTGGCCTGCGCGCGCCCACTCGACGAGCGCGGTGCGCCTGGCGGCCGAGAGCACAACGCCGGTCGGCGACTGGTGTGCCGGCGTCGAGAGAACCGTCCTCGCGCCGCTGTCGGCCAGCGCGTCCACGTCGAGGCCGTCGTTGTCGACTGGCACCGGTATCGGCTCGATACCGTTGTCTCGCAATACCATCCGATGAAACCAGAAACCAGGGTCCTCCATGGCCAACGGCAGATCGCTGTTCTGCAGCGCGCGGCCGATCAGCGCGATGGCCTGGGTCGCTCCCGAGCAGAGCACGATGTGCGCAGCGTCGGCCTGCACGCCGCGGGTGCGGCGAAGGTAGTCGGCGATGGCGGTGCGCGCCGCCCCGAGGCCCTGCGGCTCGACGTACCCGAACGACTCTGAGCCGATGTCGGCCAGTCCTGCCCGCAGGGCGCGCAGCCAGGCGGCACGGGGAAAGCCGCCAAGATCGGGCGAGCCGGGGAGGAAGTCGACGTCGTATCGCCGCGCTGACTCCGTCTGTCGCGGTGCGCTCGCCGCTTCGACGGTTGCGACCCTGGTGCCCGAGCCGTGCCTGCTCGACAGGAAGCCCTCGGCGACCAGTTGGCTGTAGGCGTCGACCACGAGGCGCCGGGAGACGCCGAGGTCCGTCGAGAGCACCCGCGTCGACGGCATTCGGGTGTGCGGGGCCAGCCTGCCGGTCCGGATGGCGCTGCGCAGCCCGTCGGCGAGCTGACGGTGCAGCGGTTCGGCAGCGGCGCGGTCGAGTTCGATCAGAAGTTCAGCAGAAGTGGTACCCGATACTGCCATCAAAGTGGTGCCTATCTTGAGGCCATTGACGAACTACCGTGAACGTATGTCAACGACACCGACGCGCACAAGAGCCGGGCTCGTTGAAGTGACCCTGATCGTCTTCGGTGTGTACGCCCTTGGCATCGGGCTGTTCATGCTGTTCTTCCCCGGCACGTTCTTCGACACCCTCGGGACGTTCGGGGTCCGCAACGATCACTACATCTTCGACAACGCCACATTCGAGATCCCGCAGGGTCTGCTCCTGCTGGCGGCCGTGCGGCGGGTGTCGTGGCGGGTGCCCGCGCTGGCCTTCGCAACGCTGCACTGGGCGCTGCATTCGCTCAGCCACATCATCGACCCGCACCACGGTGCAGGTGATTTCATCGGCTGGTTCGAGGCGGGTGGGCTGGTGGCGACGACGGTGATCCTGGCGATCGCGTTGCGCGCGGCGGTGAATGCCGAAAAGGGTGAAGCCGACCCTGTTAGTCGCCCGTGAACTTCGGCTCGCGCTTCTCGAAGGTCGCGGTGATGCCCTCGGTGAGGTCTTGCGACGGCAACATGGCCGAATTCCACACCGCCACATAGCGCAGGCTCTCCGATACCCGCGCGATGCGCTGCTGATCCAGCACATCCTTGATGCCGGTGACGGTCAGAGGCGGGTTCGCGGCGATCTCGGCCGCGGTTTCGTGCGCGGCGGCAAGCGACGCCTCGGCATCGTCATGAACGTCGTTGACGAGGCCGATCTTCTCGGCGCGTGCGGCGTCGATGTTCTTGCCGGTGAGCGCCAACTCCCGTAGATGGCCATCGCTGAGGATCAGCGGAAGCCGGGCGAGGCTACCGACGTCGGCGACCATCGCGAGCTTCACCTCGCGCACCGAGAACTTCGCGTCGGCGCTGGCGTAGCGGATGTCGACCGCCGAGATCAGATCGACCCCGCCGCCGATGCACCAGCCGTGCACCGACGCGACGGTCGGGGTGCGGCAGTCCGCGACGGCGTTGATCGCGCCCTGCATGCGCAGGATCGTGGCGTGGAACTCCGCGCGCGGTCGGGCCGACGTGCCGCC
This sequence comes from uncultured Actinomycetota bacterium, assembly GCA_963756865.1. Classification (GTDB taxonomy): domain Bacteria; phylum Actinomycetota; class Actinomycetes; order Mycobacteriales; family Mycobacteriaceae; genus Mycobacterium. The sequence goes on from CAVWPQ010000005.1 coordinate 61,091, forward strand.
GGCCATCACGCCTGCCAGCGACCCACCCATCGCGGGCAGATCGAGGCCGTAGCTGAAGTTGCGCCCCGAGCCGGTCAACACGATCGCGCGGACGTCGTGGTCGGCGTCGAGTTTCGCGAACACCTCGGGCATCTCCGCCCAGAAGGCCGGGCCCATCGCGTTGCCCTTACCCGGGCCGGTCAGTGTCACCTGCGCGACGTGGTCGGAGATGTCGACGGTCAGGGATTCATACGTATCGCCCATGGACCGAAAGGCTAGCCACTCACGGCGGCGACCCGCCCAGCACCACCTCTTTGACGACCGTGCTCGGCAGGAACGAACACATCGCCGACGCCATGATCGCCGCGATCATCTCCGCTTCCGCGCCCTGGCCCTGCTGCGGGCCTTCCTTCTCGAGGATGGCCTTGATGACGGCGCGCTGGGTGGCCTCGTCGAGCTTGGTGAACTCGCTGCACTTCATGGTGTCGAAGTTCGCGGGCGCAGGCACCTCGGGAACGTTCGAGTTGCCCGGCATCGGGAAGCCGGGGATCTGGGGGAGCCCAGGGATGCTCGGCAACCCGGGGATGCCGGGGAAGCCGGGGTCGGTCGTCGACGGTGTCCGCGTTGGCGCCGAGATCGGCGGGCCTGGCTCCGTGGTCATCGCGACGGTGCCCTCGGTGCTGCGTGAGCACCCGGTGGCAACGCCGACGAAGACAAGAGCCGCGGCCGTCACCCGCAGATGGGTTCTCATCTGCGCAACGATACGGCGCACCCGCGTCGTAGCGTGGAGATCATGTCCCCCGATTTGCCCTCCGGCCCCGATTCCCCGCCGACCGACGAGCTCGACAGCGCGGAGGCCAGCCTGGCTGCGCTGCAGAACGTGCTGCACCCGATCGCCAACGACGACTGGCACAAGCAGACCCCGTGCCGAGAATTCGACATCGCCGGGCTGACCGACCACCTGATGAACTCGATCACGGTCATCGGCGACGCCGCGGGCGCGGAGATCCCCGACCGGGATAAGACCGATTCGGTCGAACGACAGGTCGTTGCCGCGGCAAGGCCCGCGCTGGACGCGTGGCACCGACGCGGGCTCGACGGCACGGTGAAGTTCGGCGACAACGAGGCGCCCGCGCAGGTGATGGCGGGCATCCTGTCGCTTGAATTCCTGGTCCACGCCTGGGATTACGCGACGGCGGTGGGGCGTACCGTGAACGCGCCCGACTCGCTTGTGGACTATGTGATGGGTGTGGCGCAGGGCGTCATCACACCGCAGGGCCGGACCACCGCAGGCTTCGACGATCCCGTCGACTTGCCCGGCGATGCGTGTGCGCTGGATCGACTTGTGGCCTACACCGGTCGCAACCCGCGTTGATTTAAAGGGGCCAGCCCGTCGCGAACTCCAGGAACATGTCGTTCTCGTCTTCGGATGCGACGGTGACGCGTACCCCGTCGTCGCCGTAGGGCCGGACGATGATGCGGCTGTTGGCTGAATCTGCTGCGAACTTCTGGGCGCGGCCGGGCAGCGGCAGCCAGACGAAGTTGGCCTGCGACGGCGGGACGGCGTAGCCGGCGTCGCGTAGCGCCGCGGTCACCCTGGTGCGTTCGGCGACGATGGCGTCGGTGCGGGCGAGTAGCTCGTCGGCGGCGTCCAGCGACGCGATCGCGGCGGCCTGCGAGATGCTCGTCGCGCTGAAGGGGACGTAAACCTTGCCCAGTGCAGTGATGATGTCGGGATCGCCGACGGCGTAGCCGACGCGCAGCCCCGCCAGCCCGTAGGCCTTCGAGAACGTGCGCAGCACAACGACATTGCTGTGTGCGCGGACCAGCCCGAAGCTGTCGGGCGCCATGTCGTCGGTGATGTACTCGACGTAGGCCTCGTCGAGCGCGATCAGGATGTCCGACGGCACCGACTCGATGAAGCGCGCCAACGCGTCGGGATCGACGACGGTGCTGGTCGGGTTGTTCGGATTGCAGACGAAGATCAGCCGGGTGCGGCCGGTGACCGCGGCCGCCATCGCGTCGAGGTCGTAGGTGTGGTCGGTCAGCGGCACCTGGACCGGTGTCGCGCCTGCGGTGCGGGTCTGCAGCGGATAGATCTCGAAGCTGCGCCAGCCGTAGACCACCTCGTCGCCGACCGTCGAGGTGATCTGGATGAGCTGTTGGCACAGGCTCACCGATCCGCAGCCGACCGCGATGTGCTCTGGCGCGAAGTTGACGTGCTTGGCGAGCCGCTCCTTCAACTCGACGTAGCCGTTGTCCGGGTAGCGGTTGATGGTCCCTGCGGACTTCTCGATCGCCGCCTTCACGCTCGGCAGCGGAGGTTGGACCGTCTCGTTGCTTGCGATCTTGATCGCACCCTGCACCGTCTTGCCGGGTGTGTATGCGGGCAGATCGGCCAGTTCAGGACGTAGACGGGCAGGCACCCGACCAGTCTATGGGTGGCCTAAACGCGCTTTGCCTGCTGGCGTCGCCCCTGTGTACTCTGTCGGATCGGCGGTAAACGTCGGGAGGCGTGCCAGAGCGGCCGAATGGGACTCACTGCTAATGAGTTGTCCGCCTTAAAGCGGACCGGAGGTTCAAATCCTCTCGCCTCCGCCAACAACTGAACACGCATGCGCCCGTAGCTCAACGGATAGAGCATCTGACTACGGATCAGAAGGTTAGGGGTTCGAATCCCTTCGGGCGCGCTCGTTTCACGGTTTTCCGCCGATGCCCGCGCCGGGCAGATCGGTGACCAGGTAGCACGATGACACCGCGCAGAATGCGCGCATGGTCGAGGGCTGCATGTCCACGACTGGTGGTGGCGCACCCCTTGACGTGATCAGGGCCATGCAGGTGCCGATCTGTCCCCCGGAATCGACGCAATCAGCATTGGCGACGCCCGCACCCGCAGCACCTCCCGCGATGGTCCCGATCGCCATCAAGCCGACGGCAACCGCCCGATGTAGACCTCGCGATCCCACACTCGATGTGCTCATACCTGCGACGCTAGGCAGGATGAAACGTTCTGCAGTGAGTAGTCGGCTACTCCAAACAACGCAGGTTGCGGGCGTGCTCGCCGCCGCCGTCGTGGCAGCCGTCGTAGTCGCGGGGTGTGGGTCAGGCGAACCCGGAGAATCGGACGCATCAGGTCAGGAAGCCGGCTCGTCGTCGACGAGGCGGTCGTCCGCGCCGAGCACTGCGGTCGGGCCGACGCATTTCGACGGCGTCATCGAAAAGAAGACCGGCGAACCCGCCGGATTGAACTGTTCGGAGGAATTTGACGGGCCCTGCGACCTGAACTTCAACGTGACCGCAATTCAGCCGGGTGCGTCGTGCGGCGCCACCGATGATCGGCCCGCTTCCGACGAGCAGTTCCTCCGGTTCGACATCGACGCCTTCTCGAGCGACGACACCTTTGGATACCCGGACTCCGCGGACGCGCTGTTGCTGACGAACTGGAGTGTGGACGGGCCTGACGGGACGGTTCGAGACCTGGTGTCCTACCCGGAATGCGGTAGCGGGCAGGCGCCCGTCGGCGCGCCCGTTGCCGCCGGCCCGCACACCCATGCTCGGGTTGTCGTGCGAGCCCCGAAACCCGCTACGACGCTGCGCTTTTCGTGGCTCAGCCTGATGTGGGAGTGGCCGATACCCGGCGCCGACTAAGCAGGCGGCGGTGGTGCGCCCGGCGGCGGCGGTACGCCCGGAGGTGGCGGTAGTAGCGGCTCTGGCATCGGCGGCGGAGGGGGAGGCGGCAGCATGAACGGCGGTAGCCCGAAGGGGTTGAAGACCTCCGGGGGCGGCGGCGGTGGGGGCGGAGCGTCCGGCGGTGGCGGCGGTGCGTCGAACCTCGGCCCGTAGTACACGTACGGCGCGACGCCGTTGCTTGTATTGATCGTGATGAGGAAGCCGGGGACCGCCTTGTCCTTCGGGGTGGTGCCGACGATCGCCCCCTTGTTCATGTAGCTATCGACCGGAGAGGGCTGGTCGGAGACCTTGAATCCGGCGTCCTGCAACTTCTTTCGCGCGGCGTCGAAACCGAGACCGGTGATGCTCGGCAATGGAACGGTCGGCGCGCCGTCGACGTAGCGCGGATCGGTCGGCGGCATCGACACCGGGCCCAGGTCGTCGGCGATCGGTTTCATCGCGGTGTACCACGTGCGCGCGGGTTCGTTGCCGCCGTACAGGTTTCCGCTGGAACAACGGCGCAGCGGCCACGAACAGAGTTCGGACGGCGCGGGGGTGTCGTCGAAGATGTAGTTCGCGGCGGCGTACTGGTTGGTGAACCCGAGAAACGCCGACGAGCGATGGGACTCCGTGGTTCCGGTCTTGCCCGCCATCGGCAGGCTCCAGCCGACGGACCCGGCCGCACTGGCCGCCGTGCCGCTGGTGTGGTCCTTGCCGAGGGCGTTGGTCAGTGTGTTGGCCAGGCCCTCGGGCACGACTTGTTCGCACTTCGCTTGCGGGATGGGAACTTCGCGGCCACGCCGGTCGAGGACCTTGTCGATCGGGCTCGGCGGACACCACATGCCGCCGGAGGCCAGCGTCGCGGCGACGTTGGACATCTCCAGCGCGTTGAGTTCGAGCGGGCCGAGGGTGAACGAGCCGAGGTTCTGCTGCTTGACGTAGTCGGCAAGACTGCCCTTGTTCTTCGGGTCGTAGTCCTTGGCGCTGCCCGGTTCGGCGTAGGACCGCAGCCCAAGCCGCACCGCCATGTCGACCGCGCGCGGCACGCTCACCTGTTGAATCAGCTTGGCGAATGCCGTGTTCGGCGACTGCGCCAACGCATCGGTGACGTTCATCGCGCCGCGGGCGCCGCCGCCCGCGTTCTTGACGCACCACGTGCGCGGCGGGCATCCGGGGGTATTGCTGTCGCCGAGCCCGGCGCCCTCGAACTTCGCAGGGACATCGAGTTGGGCGTTGATGCCCATCCCCATTTCGAGCGCGGCCGCGGTGGTGAAGATCTTGAACGTCGACCCACCGCCGTCGCCGACAGGTGTGAACGGTTGCGGCTGCACGGTCTCGCCCGCTCGCAGTTCCAGCCCGTAGGTACGGTTGTCGCCCATCGCGAGCACGCGGTGCGCGTCCCTTCCCGGCTTGATCACGCTCATCACGCTCGCGACGCCTTCCAGCGTCGGGCTGGCGATCTTGTCGATCGCCTGCTTGACCGAGTCCTGCACCTTCGGGTCCAGCGTGGTGCGGATCAGATAGCCGTTGCGTGCGAGGTCGTCCTTGGTGATGCCCGCGGCTGCGAGATACGAAAGGGCGTAGTCGCAGAAGAAGGCCCGATCGCCCGCTCCGATGCAGCCCTGCGGCAGCGGGGCGGGTTTACGCAGGATGCCCAGCGGCGCTGCCTTGGCCTTCCTGAGTTCCTCGGCCTTGTCGGGAAGGTTCTGGATCAGGGTGTCGAGCACGAGATTGCGTCGTGCCAGTGCCGCGTCCGGGTTGGCGTACGGATTGAGTGCGCTCGTGGACTGCACCAACCCCGCCAGCAGCGCCGACTGCTGCCAGTTGAGATCCGCCGCGTTGACACCGAAGTACGTCCTCGCGGCGTCCTGAACGCCGAAGCTGCCGATGCCGAACGAGACCAGGTTCAGATACCGGGTCAGAATCTCCGCCTTGGGCAGCGCCTTGTCGAGCTCGAGCGCCATCCGCATCTCACGTAGTTTGCGGATGGGCGTGGTCTCGATCGCCGCCCGGCGGTCCGCATCGGTCTTGGCGTTGACCAGGAAGTTGTAGTTCTTGACATATTGCTGCTCGATGGTCGAACCGCCCCGGGTGTCGACGGCGCCCTGCAGGTAACCGGCGAGTCCGGTGAGCGAGCCCTGGAGATCGACGCCGTTGTGCTGACCGAAGCGCTTGTCCTCGATCGAGACGATCGCCAGCTTCATCGTGTCGGCGATGCGGTTCCCGGGAACGACCCAGCGGCGCTGCGTGAATATCCATGCGATCGGGTTTCCCGCGGCGTCGACCATCGTCGAGATGATCGGCACCTCGCCCTCCAGCAGCGCAGACGTGTCCTGCGCTGTCCTGTCGGAAAGCCGGTTGACTATCGCGCCCGCGCCGCCGACGAACGGAAACGCCACCGCAGCCATCAGCAGGCCCGCGGTCAAGATGTACAGAATCAGCTTGGCAGGCTTCGCCGCTCGCTGTTCTGACATGCCTCTAGCGTATTCAGCCGCGCACGCACCGTGGTCGATTAGGGGTCACGGGTATCGGGTTCGCCGCCGTAGGCCTGCACATACCGCCGCATGAATAGCCCGAACTCGCGGAAGCCCCAGCGGCGGGCGATCTGGGCGACGCTCGTCGTCTCAGGGTCGCTGTCGACAAGTTCCAGATGGGCGTAGTGCAGGCGGACTCTGCGCGCGTAGTCCGTCGGCGTGCAATTACGGTGCAGGCGAAACATGTTCAGCAGTGCCTGCGGTGTCACATTCACCGCCGCCGCGACGTCGGCAGGAGAAATGTCGGTGTGTGCGTTGTCGTCGATGAACGCGATGGCGCGCCGAAGGAGCACCGGCGTGCTGTCGTTGCGGTCCTCGATGCTTGGCTCTGTGACGGCCGTGTTGGGAAACGTTGTCAGCACGGTGGCCGCGAGGTACCGGGCGACGGATCCCGCGAGGAACGGCTCCTGCGCGGAGGGTGCATTGATCACGGTGTGGCGTACGTGGTCGATGACGTCTACGAGATGCTGACACGCGTCTGCCGATATCGGCGCCGACGACAGCAGTCGTACCGGTTCACCGCCGCGCGAACCCGCGGCGACCTCATTCAACAGGCTCCGGTCGATGGATATCCCGGTGAAGGTGGCCCGATGGACGAAGCCGGTGTACCGCGCACCCTCGAGTGCACCGATGGCCGCGGCCTCACCCGTCGTGAATATCTCGGGTTGGTGTCCCGGTAGGTGGTCTTCAATCGCACCCTTGAGCACCCGGCAGAGCAGGATCATCTCCGACGGCTCGACGTCCGAGTACTGCAGGTCGTAGCTGTATTCGAAGTCATCGATGTCAAGCGATCCGACGTGTGTTCGCCAAACCCGGGTCCGAGTGGGTGCGCCGCGAGATTGTTCGCTCAGCCGGACCTTCGTATAGGTATTGGTCAGTAACTGTTCGGCCTCGCCGATATCGTTACTGTCGATAATGAAACTGCCGGTCACGCTACCCCCAGCGCCTTTATCGAGCGCCATTAGATAGTGGCAAAGTTAGCCGATGAAGATCAACTCGTCAAGGTCAAAAGTTTGCCAGCGTGCCGCTATCGGCGCACGCCAGCCAGCAGCGTCATGAGCACGGGGACGCGCCGCGACTCGATCTCGGAGTGTTCGAGTACATGTCGAAACATCGCGGCGCCGTCGAAGGTATTGATGAGCACGGACACCAGGGCCGCGAAGTTCTCCTCGCCGAACGCCGCGATCTCGTCGGCGGATGGCACCGCGCGCGCTGCCTCGTAGATTTTCGCGATGTAGGCCGCCATGACCTCGCGCAGCGTGTCCCGAAGTTTCTCGTCGGTGCGCGCAGCGACCATCAACTCGTAGATCACGGTGTTGGTGGAGTTGCTGGTCAGGTCCTGGATGATCGCCAGCACCCCCTCCAGGGCGGGCCTGTCCGGCGGAATATCGGCGATCCGCTTTGCGGCGACCTCGAGCTGCCTGCGGCCCGCCTCCTGGGCCGTCGCCGCCATCAGGTCGCCCATCGTGGGGAAGTACCGGAACAGTGCGCCGTCGGACACCTCCGCCCGTTGGGCGATGACCTTCGCCGATGCCCGCGCGTACCCGACCTCGATGATCGTTTCGATACTCGCGTCGAGCAGGCGGGCGATGGTGTCCTCGCGGCGCTGCTGTTGTGTTCTGGCCATCTCAGGCGTAGACGGATTGCCGCGCAGGCTGGCCGGCCTTCAGGAATCGGCCGGACTTCACCGTTTCGCCGTAGCCCTCGCGGAACTCGCCCTCTCGGAACACGACCTCGCCGTTGACGCCGGTCGCGACGATCGCCGCATCGTTGCGGTTGACCATGCGGGACAGTCCGCCGTAGAACGGCACCTCCTGCTCGTGGTACGCGTCCACCGAGTCGTCGAGGCCCGCCGGGTCGATGACGACGAAGTCGGCGCGGTCGCCCTCGCGCAGCGTGCCTGCCGTGAGGCCGAACCACTCGGCCACCTCGGCGGTGAGCCGGTGCACCGCATGCTCGACCGTCATGAACGGCTTCCCGGCCAGCTCGGCGTCACGGACCCGTCGGAGCAGCTTCACGGGGAAGTTGTAGAAGGCCATGTTGCGCAGGTGCGCACCGGCGTCGGAGAAGCCCATGTGGACCGACGGATCGATCGCGAGCGCGTTGAGGTGCTTGGGCCGGTGGTTGGCGACGATCGTCGTCCACCGCACGTTGCGTTCGCCGTTCTCGACGAGCACATCGAGGAAGGCGTCCAGCGGGTGAATCCCGCGTTCGTCGGCGATCTGTCCGAAGCTCTTGCCGATCAGGGTCGTATCGGGGCATTCGACGATGGTGGCGTCGTGGAAATCGCGGTGCCACAGCGTCGGGCCGAGTTTCTTGCGGTCGAAAGAGGCGCGGAACCGACGCCGGTACTCGGGATCGGCCAGCAGCTCGTTGCGCTCGAGCTGGTCGCGAAGGTGCAGCGCGGCAGTGCCTGCGCCGAACTCCTCGAACACCGGCAGATCGATGCCGTCGGAGTACAGCTCGAACGGCACGGGCAGATGCTGGAATCTCACGGATGAGTTGAGCAGCCTGTTCAGAATCCTTGTGCCGGGGCCGAATACATGCACGGCACCGGTGTTGGACTTGGCGTCGGCGGAGACAAGCAGGCTCATTCGCACGCCGCGCCTGCGACCGAACATTTTGCTGCTGGTGAGGAAGAAGTTCAGCGCCTCGAGCGGGTTCTTGGTGTTGGGCGCGCTCTGCAGGATGCGGCCGCGCTTGCGCAGCACCTTGATCAGCTTGCGGCGTTCACGCCACGTCGCGAAGGTCGACGGCAGCGCGCGGGACCGGAAGCGGTCGCCGTCGAGCTTGTCGATCGGCGCGTCCATGCCCGACATTCCGAGAAGGCCGGCCTCGAGTGCCTCGTCGAGCAGTTTGGCCATCTTCTCCAGTTCGGCGCTGGTCGGTTCGACGCCCTCTGTGGTGGCGCGTTCGAGCCCGAGCACCGTGGTGCGCAGGTCGGAATGTCCGAGCATGGAGCTGACGTTCGGGCCGAGCGGCAGGTCATCGAGCGTCTGCACGTATTCGGCTGCCGACGTCCACGTTCGCTTGGCGTCCAGTGCGCCGAGCACGAAGTTGCGCGGCACCGCCTCGACGCGGCTGAACAGGTCGGCGGCGTCCTCGGAGTCCGCGTAGACCGTCGACAGCGAGCAGTTGCCAAGCAGAAGCGTGGTGACGCCGTGGCGCACGGATTCCCGCAGGCCCGGGTCGAGCAGGACTTCGGCGTCGTAGTGGGTGTGCACGTCGATGAAGCCGGGCAGGATCCACTTGCCGTCGGCGTCGATGACATCGGGGCAGCCCGTTTCATCGAGCGGTTCCGCCGATACCGCGGCCACAACGCCGTCGCGAATACCCAGTGTCCGGCGCGCAGGGCGGGCGCCGGTGCCGTCGAACCACAGGCCGTTGCGAACGATCACGTCGTAGGTCATGGGGTGACCGTACCAAAGATAGTGAGTGCTTACAATCTTTTCCTGGCGTTAGGGTCGACCTCATGACTCCACCGGTGATCAAGCGCTGGCTCGACATCATCGAGAACGACCGGACAGCCGAGATCGAAGGCATGCTTGCCGAGGATGCGGTGTTCTACTCGCCGGCGGTGTTCACCCCTCAGGAGGGCCGCGACAAGACCGTCGCATATCTGACCGCCGCGTCGAAGATGTTCAGCGACACTGACTTTCACTATGTCGAGCAGTGGTATAGCGAGCGGTCGGCGATCCTGGAGTTCGCCGCGACCATCGACGGAAAGGTCGTCAACGGCATCGACATGATCCACTGGAACGACGACGAGAAGATCGTCTCGTTCAAGGTGATGATGCGGCCGTTCAAGGGACTTCAGGCGATCATGCCGAAGATGGCCGAGCTGCTCACGCAGGGCTGACCGTGCGGCTGCTGATCATCGCCGACACCCACGTCCCAAAGCGGGCCCGTGACCTGCCTAAACGGCTCTGGGATGAGGTCGACCGCGCCGACGTCGTCATCCACGCAGGGGACTGGGTTGAGCCTGCGCTTCTCGATGCACTCGAGGCGAGGGCCGACCGGCTCATCGCGTGCTGGGGCAACAACGACGGCGAGGAACTGCGGTCGCGTCTGCCTGAGCGCGCCGACGCCACGCTGGGTGGTGTGCGCTTCACGGTCGTCCACGAGACGGGTGGGTCCGCGGGCCGAGATGCGCGGATGGCCACGCAGTACCCCGACACCGACGTGCTGGTGTTCGGGCACAGCCACATTCCGTGGGACACCACCGCGGAAACCGGTCTGCGTCTGCTGAATCCGGGATCGCCGACCGACCGCCGACGCCAACCCTTCTGCACGTACATGACCGCGGCCGTCGACGAGGGTGCGCTCTGCGATGTCATCCTGCACCGACTCGAGCGACCCGGTGCGTGACCGGCCTGCCAAGGTCGCCGACGTCCACGAGATCGCGGCGGGTATGCCGCACGCCAAGTTGGTCGAGGGCCCGAAGGGCAACTCCATCTACCAGGTGGGCGGGAAGTCGTTCGTGTTCTTCAGGACGCCGCAGCCCGACGCCGAGGACCCTGACACCGGCGAGCGCTACGCCGACGTGATCATGATCTGGGTGGAGTCCGAGAGCGACAAGCTTGCACTCCTGCAGGATGCGGAGTCACCGTTCTTCACCACCGACAGATTCGACGGACATCCGTCGGTTTTGGTGCGCGCCAGCGCATTGGCCGAGATCGGGAAGCGGGAACTGACCGAGCTCATCCAGGACGCGTGGCTGTCCAGGGCGTCGACCCGCCGGGGTCAGGCGTGGCTTGCCGAGCGCGGTGGCTAGTCAGTCCGCGGCAGGCACCGTGGCGTGGTTCGCGCCGCAGATGAAGATCGCCATCCGCGCCGGCGTGTCGCCAGGGTTCTTCCACCGATGCCTTGTGCCGTTCTGCACCACGGTGTCACCGGCGTTCAGAGTCACCTCGGCGCCGTCATCGAGTTCGAGCACGACGGTGCCCTCGAGCACCACCTCGAAGTCGATGGTGTCCGTGGCGTGCATGCCGGGATCCGAGGGATCCATGTAGCGCAGCAGCCCGGGAAGCTTGCCCTCGATGTCGGCGACGGCATCCTCGACGTTTCCGAAGTCCTGTTCGGCCGCGCCCGTCGCAGGCGGAATCGTCAACATTCCGAAACGGAAGCCGCCGACGGGTGGGAAGTAGTTGTGCCAGTCCTGTGCTGACCCGTCATCGGGGAACTGCGGCGTCGTGTCGCCGCCCCACAGTTGGTAGAACTCCGACGAGGGGAGCAGCGAAGGCCGGTCCGGCTCAACGGTCTCATCGCTTGCGAACACGGACTTGCCCGACTCGTCGTGTCCGGTCACCACTCGGCGCACACCCATCTGGTCAGTCAAACACCGCGACGTGTAACCCCGCTGCCTATCTGTTCAAGGACAACCACACAGAAAGGCACTAACCCCATGTCACAGCGCGAGATCTCAATCGCTTCGCTGACCGCCACCCAAGCGTCGGGTGCCGTGGTCTGGATCCGGCTCTATGTGGGGCTGATCTTCGTGGGTGAGGGATTCTTGAAGTTCCTCCGGCCAGACACTCTCGGCCCAGGTCGTTTCGCCAAGGTCGACATTCCGTTTTCGACGTTCACCGCGTACCTGGACGGGGTGTTCGAAATCGGCTGCGGCGCCGCGATCCTCGCGGGCCTGCTCGTTCGGTTGGCCACCCTGCCGATGATCATCGACATGATCGGGGCCCTCGGCTTCACCAAGGTGCCGCTGCTGTTCGGCAGCGCCGCGTTGTATCCGAAGGAACACGGCTTCTGGGACTTCTTCCACGAAGGCCGGCTGGAGATCGCGATGCTGTGCGGCAGCATCTTCCTGCTCATCGCCGGAGCAGGTGGCTATTCGTTCGATGCCCGGATGAACCGGGCAGGGGCCTCTGCACGTGTCACCAGTGCCGCCTCCTAGCTCAGCACACAGCAAACTCCAAGGTCGATTCGAGGACGGTGGCCGGTGATCGCGAGCCAAAATGAGGCGCGCCGTCGGAGACTCGGCCCGGCGCGGAGGTCCCGCCCGGAGGGAGGACTGCGACCCGTGACGGGTGCGACGTATCCGGATTGGGATGCGGTGTACCGCGACAACGTCACGTGGGTCTACCGCCTGATGTATTCGAAAGTGGGCAACCAGCCCGACGCCGAGGACCTCGCCGCCGAGGTCTTCATGACCGCTTTGAAGCCGCTTCGGGTCTCAGCGACGGTGCCTGAGGTGCGCAAGTATCTGAAGATGACGGCGCGCACCGTGCTGGCGTCCTACTGGCGCGACCGAATGGGCCGGGAGATCACCACGATCGAGGACGATCTGCCCGATGAGGGTGAGCAGGAGATCCTGCCCTCTGATGCGCCCGACCGGGTGCGCGAGGTGCTGGCGAAGCTGCCCGACAATTACCGCCGCATCCTGGAACTGCGTTTCCTGCAGGCATTTTCGGTTCGCGAGGCCGCGGGGCAAATGGGTGTTAGCGTCGCCAACGCAAAGGTTCTGCAACATCGAGCCCTGCAGGTGGCCGCGCGGATGAGTGAGGAGGCGCTGTGAGCGGACGACCAGTGCGCCGCTTCGTCGACGGCTTGCTGCGGGGCCAACGCACCGAGCGGGCGCGGCCGGACGATATCGAGGCCGACGAGATGAGGACCGCGATCGAGTTACGCGCTGCGCGCACCGGCAGCGACTCGCCACGCGAAGAGTTCATCACCGATCTGCACCGGCGGCTCACCGAGCAGATGGACGACACCAGCACGGTCGATGGCGGTGCGTCGTGGGGACCGTCGGGCACGCGTCGGCAGGTCGTCATCGGCACGGGCCTCGCCGCGGCGTCGGCGGCAGCGGGGATCGTCGTCGGCCGCAACCTGCTCGCCCCGTCCAGCGGTCCCGCGCAGGAGGCCGCGCCGACGCAGGGAATGCTCGAACCCAACGCAGGGACATGGCACGCGGTCGGCGCGAGCGCCGACCTGCCCAAGGGTGGGGCGCTGTCGTTCGACCTCGGCGCCGTCAACGGGTTCGTGCACCGAGGCAATGCACAACTGGAGGCGGTCTCGGGCGTCTGCACCCACCAGGGCTGCAAGCTGTGGCTGGACGCACCGGATGCGCGGCTGCGATGCCCATGTCACTCGACATCGTTCTCGCTGGAAGGCGAGACGTTGACCCATCAGCTGCCGACGGCGCCGCCGCCGCTGCCGAAGTTCGAGGTGCGCGAAAACAATGGCCAGATTGAGGTTTTCGCGCCAACCGAACCCGCGTAATTGTCAATGGTGGCAAGGTCGACGGCATGGATCAGAAGCCGCCTACTGCTGTCATCGAAGCCGCAAATCGCGAGAGCGCGCAGAATCTGCCGTTTACCGACACCAGTGATTTCGAGAACGCCGATCGGGGATTCATCGCGGCGCTGGAGCCGTGCGTCATCAAGGCGGCCGACGGCCGGGTGGTGTGGGACAACGATGTCTACTCCTTCCTGAGTGGTGATGCGCCGGCTACGGTCCACCCGAGCCTGTGGCGGCAGAGCCGGCTGGTCGCCAAGCAGGGCCTGTACGAAGTGGTCGAAGGCATCTATCAGGTACGTGGCCTAGACCTGTCCAACATCAGCTTCATCGAGGGCGACACCGGGATCATCGTCATCGACCCGTTGGTGTCCACCGAGACTGCGGCCGCCGCGCTCGGGCTGTACCGCGCCCATCGTGGCGACCGGCCGGTCGTCGCGGTTATCTACACCCACAGCCACGTCGACCATTTCGGCGGAGTTCTCGGTGTGACCACAGTGGCCGACGTCGATGCGGGCAAGGTCGCGATCATCGCACCGGAACACTTCACCGAACACGCGGTGCAGGAGAACGTGTACGCAGGCACCGCGATGGGACGACGAGCGGGCTACATGTACGGGGCCGTGCTGGCGCGCGGGCCACAGGGCCAGGTGGGCTGCGGGCTCGGCCAGACACCGTCGGTCGGCGAGGTGGCGCTGATTCCGCCGACACTCGACATCCGCGAAACCGGCGAGAAGCACACCGTCGACGGCGTCGAGATCGAGTTCCAGATGGCGCCGGGCACCGAGGCGCCCGCCGAAATGCACTTCTACTTCCCGAAGTTCCGGGCGCTGTGCATGGCCGAGAACGCCACCCACAACCTGCACAACCTCCTGACCCTTCGTGGCGCGCTGGTGCGCGACCCACACGGCTGGGCGGGCTATCTCACCGAGGCGATCGACACGTTCGCCGACCGTGCCGACGTGGTGTTCGCCTCCCACCACTGGCCGACCTGGGGAAAGGACGACATCGTCGAATTCCTTTCCCTGCAAAGGGATCTCTACTCGTATCTGCATGACCAGACGCTTCGCCAACTGAACCAGGGCTTCACGGGAATCGAGATCGCCGAGACCTTCCAGATGCCGCCTGCGCTTGAGGCTGCCTGGCACACCCATGGCTACTATGGCTCGGTCAGCCACAACGTCAAGGCCGTGTACCAGCGCTACATGGGCTGGTTCGACGGCAACCCGGCCCGGCTGTGGGCCCATCCCCCTGAGGCCATCGGGCCGCGCTACGTCGAGGCCATGGGCGGTATGGACAGCGTCGTCGAGATCGCGCGCAAGGCATTCGACGACGGTGACTTCCGCTGGGCGGCAACGCTACTGGACCACGCGATCTTCACCGACAAGAGCCACGCTGGGGCGCGGGAGTTGTATGCCGACACGCTCGAACAGCTGGCCTACGGTTCCGAGAACGGCCCCTGGCGCAACTTCTTCCTTTCGGGGGCAACAGAATTGCGCGAAGGAAACTTCGGCACGCCGACCCAGACCGCGTCGCCGTCGATCATGGGGCAGCTCACTCCGGAGCAGATGTTCGACACGTTCGCCATCAACATCAACGGCCCTCGCGCATGGGATCTCGACGTCGCGGTCGATATCACGTTTCTCGACACCGCCACCAACTACCGGCTGACCTTGCGCAACGGCGTGCTGGTCTACCGCAAGAGGGCGCCAGAGGAGTCGAGCGCGCAGTCGACCATCAAGCTGGCGAACAAGATGCGACTGCTGGCATTCGCGATCGGTGACGCCGACTCGCCGGGATTGGAGATCACCGGCGATGCCAACGCGTTGCCGTCGATCATCGCGGTGGTGGACCGACCCGACCCGGGCTTCAATATCATCGAGCCGTGAGATGGAGGAGCCAGTGAGCCAAAGCGCGCAGGCCGTCGTCGTCGGCGCGACCGGCGAGGTCGGCGCCGCCATCGTCGCGCGGTTGCGCAAAGCAGCGGTGCCCGTTTTAGCCGTGGCACGCGACCGGGAACGCCTCGAGCAGATGAGCGCAATCGACGACGGGGTCACCGTATGTCCCGCGGACATCGGTGATGACTCGTCGGTTGAGGCGATCGCCGCCGCAGCGTCCGGGTCCGTCCGGATGGTGGTCCAGTCCGCAGCCGAACCCGCCAGCCCGCCGCTGGCCACGATCGATCCAGACACCCTTGGCCGATCGGTGTCGCTGAAGCTCGGCGGACTGCTGCGGCTCATCCGCGCCGTAGAGGACCGGTTCGTCCAGCACTCCCGGATCGTCGCCATTGGCGGTCATTTCGGTTCTGAACCCACGCCGCAAACCTGCGCGGCCGGCGTCACCAATGCTGCTCTGGCCAATCTCGTTCGACAGCTCGCCGACGCCTACGGGCCGCGGGGGGTGACTGTGCACTTGATCGCCCCGGGTGTCTTGGAGACCGATCGCCTCCGTCGGTTCGCCGCCGCCGCAGCCGAGGCTCGCGGCGTCAGCATCGAGGCCGTCCTCGACGAATACCGATCCCACTCACCGTTGGGTCAGCTGACCACGGTCGACCAGGTCAGCTGGGCAGTAACTCAGTTGCTAGCGCCCGAGGCCGACGCGCTGCACGGCGCAACGCTCGCCTTGGACGGCGGCGCCCGTCGAGGCCTCTTCTAGGTTTGGGAAAGGGGTTCGGCCGTGCAGACCATCGATCTCGCCTACGTCGAACGCGGTGTCCACGAGGAGCTGGTCGCCTATGTGGCAGACCAGGAGGGCTATTACGAAGACGAAGGTGTTCATGTCGCAGTCCGCAACGGGATTGGCTGGGACGCGGAGCGTCTGCGCCGCGGCGCGTCGATCGGTCTGGGTCGGGCACTACTGCACCGGCTGACCGGCGGCATCGGCTGGAACGTGCTCAGCGTTAACACGCATCGTCCGCTGTTCTGGTTTGTCGGCACCGCCGATGTGACATCCATGGCCGACCTCCGCGGGCGCCGCGTGGCGGTTCATCCTGCCCAGACCGCGCCCGGTTGGTTCACCCGGATCGTCCTGCGCAAGTACGGACTGGACCCCGACCGCGACGTGGAATGTATGGCGCGGCTTCCGGTTAACTACCAGATGGATCTCCGACGCCTCCGGGACGGTTCGATCGACGCCGCCTGTGTGGGCACCACGTTCTCTCCCGACCAAGTCGCTGAGGAAGAAGGGTTCCACGTGCTGGCCTGGGTCGGCGACCACATCCAGATTCCCACCGTCGGCATCGCAGTGGACCCCGTCCACACCCCGGTGGACAGCCCCGCACTGGAATCCCTTGTGCGCGCAAACAATCGGGCCCTGCAGACGATCGTCGAACAGCCCGGCCTTGCCGTCGACTACATCGCTTCGTTCCTCGACCGCCTCACGCGCAACGAAGTGCAGCAGTACTACGAGCGCTACATCGGCCCGTACTTCACCACCGACGGACAGGTGGACCTCGCCATCGCGCAGCAGGGGATCGACGCGATTGCTGCGGAACTAGGTGTCAGCCCAGTAACTGCCGACGAGATTTATCGTTAAGGGATTCCGCCGTCCACCCGGATGATCGAGCCGCTGGTATAACTCGACGCGTCTGACGCCAGAAACAATGCGGCGCCGACGATCTCGGCTGGATTGCCGAGCCGCTTCAGTGCGAAGCTCTGCGCCCCCTTCGTCGTCGCAGGGATGTCCCACGCCTTGCTGACGTCGGTGAGGAACGGTCCCGGCATCAGAGTGTTCACCCGCACCGTCGGGCCGAACGCGAGCGCGAGGCCCTCGGTCAACGCGTTCAAGCCCGCTTTGGCAGCCGAGTAGGGCAGCTGCGCGGGCTGCGGACGACGCGATCCGCTGGAGCTGACATTGATGATCGATCCGCTGCCGTCGGCGACCATCCGCTGGCCCACCAGCGTCGACAACCGGAACGGACCCTTGAGGTTGAGGTTGACAACGGAGTCGAACAGCTTCTCCGACACCGCATCCAGGGACTCGTAGAGCGGCGACATACCTGCGTTGTTGATCAGCACGTCGACCTTGCCGAACCGCTCGTAGGCGGCGTCCACCAGACCGTCGAGCTGATCCCAGCGGCCCACGTGAACCTGATAGGGCATCGCGGCGCGGCCGGTGGCAGCAGCGATCTCCTCTGCGGTCGCCTCGCACGTCTCCATCTTGCGGCTGGCGATGACGACGTCGGCGCCGCACTGTGCGGCCGCGAACGCCATCTCCCTGCCGAGGCCGCGGCTACCGCCGGTGACCAGCACCACCCGATCGGTGAGGTCGAACAGTTCGTCGGCGTAACCCATGTCAGATCTCCTGTTGCGCACGTCCGGTTGGGCAGATGCAGTGAGATTGTCCCGCATCGCAGCGTTGCATTTGACCTTCTTAAGGTGGTCGAAGGTCTCATGAAGGAGGTGCCATGTCGATCCTGTCGCTGCCCCTGGTCGCCGACAAACTCGCCCGGGTGTTCGCCGCAACCGTCAACCCCTCTCCGAAGGCGGCGGTGCGCTTCGCAGACATCCAGGGCCGTAGTTCGCAGACGATCATCCCCACTCGGCACGGCCAGGTGCCCGCAACGCTCTACCACCCTCCGAAGGCGGTGATTTCGCCAGCGGTGTATGTCAACGTCCACGGTGGCGGCTTCGTCGTCGGTCACCCCGAACAAGACGACCCGTGGTGCCGTTTCCTGGCCGCCAATGCGGGCGTTGTAGTGGTTAACCCCGATTACGTACTGGCACCGCGCCATCGCTTTCCTGCTGCGCCCCAACAGATCTACGACGTCATCTGCTGGGCCGCCGACGCGAACAGGGACTGGGACGGCACGCGACTCTGCGTGGGCGGCCAGAGCGCGGGTGGCAACCTGAGCGCCGCGGCCGCACGACTGGCTCTGGAGCAGAGCACGCCCGTGATCGCCCTACAGGTGCTGCACTACGCGCCGCTCGATCTGGTCACTCCCACGCGCGACAAGCCGTCGAGCATCGGCGCGCGGGCGGTGATGAAGCCCTGGATGGGTGAAGTGTTCGACACTGCATACATTCCCGACCGAGCGCAACGTCGCGACCGGCTGGCCTCGCCGGCGTGGGGCGCCAACAGCGACGGCATCCGTGGCATCGCGCCTGCTGTGGTGGTGACTGCCGAACACGACCGGTTGCGCGGCGAGGCCCAGAAATACGCCGAAAAGCTCGATGCTGCTGGGTCATTGGTCGAATACCTCGAGGTTCGTGGAGTCGATCACGGCTACAACATCATGAGCGGGGACCTTGACGCTACCGAGCGTGTGTATTCGCGAATCGCCGGCCACGTAGCTGCCGTCAACTCAGCGGGGTATCGATGATGGCGTCGAACACCGCCTCCAAAAGTTCCGCTAGCTGATCGGTGTTGCGTCCGTTGAGTGCGCGCGTTCCTACCACCCGTCGCATCAGGAGCACTCCGCTGATCACCGACAGTGCGACGTCGCTGCGGAGCTGCCGCCCGGGCTCGGGCAGCTGTCGGGCCAGTCGCTTCCCGACGTGCCGTTCGATTGCCCCGCGGACGATCTCGGCGGCGCGCGGGTTCGACGCTGACCGCAACATGATCAGAAACGGCGCAAGGTCGTCGGCGTCCACGGCAGAGCGTGCGACCAGTGCCGTTGCGGCGTCGCGGGCGAGGGACTCTGGGTTTTCGGCGATGAACACCGGCGGCGCGAACGAGGACTCCACCGCCTCGGCGAACAACAGCTCCTTGGAGCCGAAGTACCTGTTCACCAGCATCGCGGTAACCCCGGCGTCGCCGGCGATCTCGCGGACACCGACACCGTCGTAGCCGGCGCGCGCGAAGTTGCGGATGGCCGACGCCAGGATCGCCTGACGGGTGGCGGTGGCATTGCGCGATCGGGGCGGGCCAGAGGGCATGCCCCACCTTAGGGAATAGATCGGTTCAAGTCTACGTCTGTATATTTGCAATAAGTCTACGAGTGTAGAAAAACCAGGCCGGAGAGAAGAAGCTCACGCACAGTTAGGAACTGCCATGACCGATCAATCGCATGTATTTCTCGTTTCCGGCGCTTCGCGCGGACTCGGGCGTTCCATCACCGAGGCCGCTCTGAACGCCGGGCACCAGGTGGTCGCAGGCGTCCGCTCGACCTCGGTGCTGGGCGACCTTGCCGACGGCCACCCCGACCGCCTCGCCGTTGTCCAGCTCGACGTCACCAACGACGACCACGTCCGCGCCGCAGTCGGCACCGCCATCGACAGATTCGGCCGACTCGACGTGCTGGTCAACAACGCCGGCTACGCCAACATGGGCGCGATCGAGGACGTCGACTTCGATGACTTCCGCGCCCAGATCGACACCGACTTCTTCGGTGTGGTGCGCCTGACGCAGGCGGTGCTACCGATCATGCGTGTTCAGCGTGGCGGCCACATCATTGCGGTGTCGTCGGTGGGCGGTCGACTGGCACGGCCCGGGCTGGCCGCCTACCAGTCGGCCAAATGGGCCGTCACCGGATTCTCCGCCGTCCTCTCCCAGGAGGTCGCGCCGCTTGGCGTCAAGGTCACCGTGTTGGAACCCGGTGGCATGCGCACTGATTGGGCGGGTTCGTCAATGCGCATCGACCCGATCCGCGACGAGTACGTCGCCACCGTCGGAGCCGCCGCCGCGGTGAGCAATTCGGACAAGCTCGGCGCCAGCGACCCCGCCAAGGTCGCCGCGCTGCTGCTCGAGATCGTCGACATGGCCGAGCCGCCCACCCGACTCCTGGTCGGGCCCGACGCGTACCGCTACGCCACCGCGGCCGGACGGGACCTACTCGCCAACGACCAAAGATGGGAGGCACTCAGCGTCTCCACCGCCGCTGATGACGCCACCGACGATCAACTGGATCCCCTCGGATCCGGCCGCCGCTAGGAACAGGGGTTCACATGTTGGCACGAGTCGCACTGGGCCACTCTGATCTGTCGGTGCACCCAATCGGACTGGGCTGCATGGGTATGTCGCAGTCTTACGGGGTCGCCGACGACGACACCTCTACGTCGGCCATCCGCACCGCGCTGGACCTCGGCGTGGATTTCCTCGATACCTCCGACGTATACGGCGCCTCCGACATCACCTGGGGTGTGCCGATCCGCGGCTTCGGTCACAACGAGGAACTTGTCGGCCGAGCACTTGCGGGACGGCGCGACGAGGTCGTGCTGGCCACCAAGTTCGCGGCGAAGATCAACCCGGATCGCACCGGTATCGCCATCGACGGCCGACCTGAATACGTGCGGGCGGCATGCGAGGCGAGCCTGAAGCGCCTGCAGACGGACGTCATCGATCTGTACTACTACCATCGGCTCGACCCGTCGGTGCCCGTCGAAGACACCGTCGGCGCGATGGGCCAACTGGTCGTAGAGGGTAAGGTCCGCGCCCTCGGCCTCAGCGAGGTAGGTCCAGGCCAGATTCGCCGCGCGCACGCCGTGCACCCGATCAGCGCGCTGCAATCCGAATACTCACTATGGGAACGCGGCGTCGAGAACGGCGTCACATCGACCTGTCGCGAACTCGGGATCACGCTGGTCCCCTACAGTCCGCTGGGCAGATCCGCGCTGACCGGCCGACTGAAAGCCGGCCGACAGTTCGGGCCAGGTGACTTTCGCGCAACCAACCCTCGATTCTCGACGGCCAACCTCGCAACGAATCTCCAGCCCGTCGAGGAACTCGCAGCGATGGCTGGTGCAAAGGGTTGTCGCCCAGGCCAACTCGCGTTGGCGTGGCTCCTCGCTCAGCCGCTGGACATCGCGCCGATACCCGGCACCAAGCGCGCCGAGTTCGTGCGGGAGAACAGCGCCGCCACCACCGTCGCGATCAGTGCCGACGAAGTCGCCTACCTTTCCAACGTATTCGCCCCGGAACGCATCGCCGGTGAGCGGTATGCCGCAGCGCACGCCCGCACTATCGCGTGAACCACCGAGCCATATGGTGTCACGGTGCAGTTGCTTCTCATCCGGCACGCGTTGCCGCTTCGCAGTGAGCCCGGCGAAGGGTCCGATCCCGACTTGTCAGAGGAGGGTGTCGAGCAGGCCAGGCGGCTTCCCGACGCGCTGGCGCGCTTCCCGATCACCCGCCTTGTCAGCAGCCCGCAGCGGCGTGCGGTGCAGACGGCGCAACCGGTGGCCGAAGCGCTGGGGTTGACGATCGGCATCGACGACCGGCTTGCCGAGTACGACCGCGACCTCAAGCACTACATCCCGATCGAGCAGATCGCCGCCGAGTATCCCGAGGAGCTGGCGCGGCTGGCGAGCGGCCACCTGCCGAGCACCGTGGACGAGGACGCGTTCCTTTCCCGCATCAACGAGGGCATCCGCGATATCGCCGGTGCGGGCGATCACGAGGACACGGTCGCGGTATTCAGCCACGGCGGAGTGATCAACGGCCTGCTGCACACCATCCTGCGCACCGACAAGATTCTGTGCGTCAGCGTCGACTACGCAGGCGTCACTCGGCTGCTGTCGTCCCGCAAGGGCGAGCTCTATGTCGCATCGGTCAACGGCACCGAACACGTATGGGATCTGCTGCCGCGAAATCAGCGGTGGTAGGAAAGGTCCGTGAAACCTCCGCCGAATTCGCCGGCTTCGCTCGAAGGGCTCGACCTCGCTGCTCTTGACCGCCATCTCCGAGAGGCGGGCATACCGCGCAGCGGCGAGTTGCGCGCCGAGCTGATCTCGGGAGGCCGGTCCAACCTGACGTTCCTGGTCGCCGACGATGAATCGAAATGGGTGCTGCGCAGGCCGCCACTGCATGGCCTGACGCCGTCGGCGCACGATATGGCCAGGGAGTACCGGGTCGTCGCGGCCCTGCACGACACGCCTGTGCCCGTTGCCCGCGCGGTCACCATGCGCAACGACGACGAGGTGAGCGGTGCGCCGTTCCAGATGGTCGAGTACGTGTCGGGCCGCGTCGTTCGCCATGCCGACGAACTAAAGGCCCTCGGTGACAAGGCGGCGATCAGCGACTGTGTCGACGCGTTGATCACGGTGCTCGCCGACCTACACGCGGTCGACCCGGCGGCGGTCGGGCTCGGCGACTTCGGCAAGCCGACGGGTTACCTCGAGCGTCAGGTGCGTCGATGGGGTTCGCAGTGGGAACTCGTCAAACGCGAGGCCGACCCGTTCGACGCCGATGTCCGACGGCTGCATTCGGCTCTCGCAGAGGCGATTCCGGCGCAGAGCAGAACATCGATCGTGCACGGCGACTACCGCATCGACAACACGATGCTCGATGACGCGGACTCCACCAAGGTGCTCGCTGTCCTCGACTGGGAGATGTCCACACTCGGCGACCCGGTCAGCGACGCCGCACTGATGTGTGTGTACCGCCACCCGCTATTCAATGTGATCCACGCGAGTTCGGCGTGGGCGTCGCCCCTCATGCCGGAGGCCGACGACCTCGCCAACCGGTACTCGCTCGCGGCCGAACAGACCCTGGACAACTGGGACTTCTACATGGCGCTGGGCTATTTCAAGGTGGCGATCATCGCCGCGGGCATCGCGTTCCGGGCCAGGCAGGGTGGCAGCGTCGCGGCCGACACCGACGAGGTGGACCAGGCCGTCGGTCCGTTGATGGCCGAGGGTCTCGAAGCGCTGAGCTGATGCGTAAGTTCCTGCGGGTCTGCATCTGGACGCTCGTCGTCTTGTTCGTCGCGGTCGTGGTCGTCAACAACACGATCGCGAAGCTGCCGGCGATGCCGCCCGCCGAAGGTCAGTACATCAGCCTCCGGGGCAAGGAGATTCACTACGTCGAGCAACCGGGACTGGGTATGCCGGTGGTGATGATCCACGGGCTTCCCGGCACCTATAAGGACTTTGACCCCGTCATCCCCGAACTGAAAGGCATGCACGTCATCTCGATCGACCGCCCAGGGTTCGGCTGGTCGAAGGGCGGCTGGTTGCCATACCAGGACCAGATCGATGTGGTCCACGATCTGCTGGTCCAGCTGAAGGTCAGCCCCGCGATCGTGGTCGGACACTCCTTTGGCGGCACACTCGCACTCGGCGTCGCGCGTCGCTATCCGCAGGACATCGCGAAGCTGGTGCTGGTCGCGCCTGGAGCGGGGGGCCTCCGCCCGGACGCCATGAGCACGTTCAATGCGCGCTATGTCCGATTCAGTCAGCTGCCGGTGGTGAAGCCCGTCATGGATGTCACCGTCAACCAGGTGATCAAGCGGGTCGCCGCCACCTCAGGCGCCGCGAAGGCGTTCTCACCTGGCCAGGTTGACCCCGGCTACCAGAATCGTCTGCTGTCGGTTTCGATGACGCCGGGCAACCTGGCGGCGTTCGCCTCCGACCAACTCGAGTTCGACGGCACCTCGCGCTGGGTGGACGAGAATGTTCCGCAGATTCGGGTGCCGTCGGTGATCATCGGGGGCGAGGATGACCACCTCGTGGGGATCGACCATCTCCGCAGGCTCGCAGAGACGTTGCCGGGTACGCGGCTGGTCACCGTCGACGGCAGCCACATGATCCCGTACACCCACCCCGACGTGATCGCCGAGCAAATGAGGGCCGCGAGCCGACGCTAGGGACCGGTGGTCAGCACGGTGTACAGCTCGGCGATGACGTCATCGCGGATGATCGCCACGTCGAAACCCGACACCTGCGGTGCTCCGCCTTCGTCGGCAACGAGGTGCCATGCCAGGTACCCGAAGCCGTTCAGGGCATAAACGGGCCCGTCCGCAACGAATTGCAGGGTTCCGAGGTCGCGTTGCAGCGCGTCAGCCTTGGCGTCGAGCGCTTCATGTCCCACGCTGACGCCCTCATCGTCGGTCCAGCGGACGTCGGCCGCATAGATCCGCGCGATGGCCGCGCTTCGACGCTCCGGATCGCGTTCGTTGAACACCTCGAGCAAGTTGCCCTGCATGAGGCGGTGGATGGTCTCCGTCATCGAAATCTCCTCATTGCGTGATAGATCAACCAACTGTGATGATGACCGACATGGCGGACGGCGACTGGCTCACCGCGACGCAGCAGCGGACGTGGCTCAATTACATGCGGGTGTATCACCGGCTCGAGTACGAGATGAACCGAGAGCTGCAGGCCGACTTCGGCATCTCGTTCGCCGACTACACCGTGATGAACGCACTGTCGAGTGAGCCGGGGCGCAGGCTGCAGTCGAGCAGGCTCGCAACGCGAATCGGTTGGGAGCGAAGCCGACTCTCGCACCAGCTGCGCCGGATGGAAACGCGGCGGCTGGTCGAGCGGATCGCGTCGGAGTCCGACGGCCGCGCCACCGACGCCAAATTGACCCGGCAGGGTTGGCGGCTGATGCAGTCGGCGGCGCCCAAGCATGTCGCCTGGGTCCGCACACTGTTCTTCTCCGACCTCGATAACGCCGCCGCGGACCGACTGGCCGACCTGCTGGGTGGGGTCTACGAGACGATCCTCCGCAAGGGCACACTGCCCCGGCCCGACTGACCCGGGCAAAGCCGTCAGACCCCCACTTCGCCGCCGTCGGCGAACAGCTCGCTGCCGGTCATGAAACTGCTGCCGTCAGAGGCCAGGAACGCGACCGCCGAGGCGATCTCGTCGGGATCGGCCACCCGCTTCATCGGGACACCGTCGGCCATCTCCGCCAACAATTGCGCCTCTCCGCCTGCCGGTGCCAACCCCGTAAGGCCGGGCGTTTCGACCGGTCCGGGGACGAGGGTGTTGACTCGAATGCCGCGATCGGCCAGTTCTGCGGCCAGCGTGCGGCCCAGAGATCGCACCGCCGCCTTCGACGCGGCGTACACGCCGAACGCGGGCGTTCCCTTCGATGCCGCCGTCGACCCGGCCAGAATGACCGACGCCCCGCGGTTGAGCAGAGGAATCACCTTCTGCACAGTGAAGAGCGTGCCGCCGACGTTGCGGTTGAACGTGTCCAGATAGTTCTCGACGGTGACGTCGGCGATCTGCGCGAACGAGCCACCGCCTGCGTTGGTGAAGACGATGTCAAGGCCGCGCCCATGTTCCCGGATCGCATCGACAACAGCGTCGATGTCAGCGAAATTGCTGACGTCACTCACCACACCTGTTGCGCCCGTGCCGATCTGAGCGACCGTCTCGTCCAGGCGTGTCTGACTGCGCCCGGTGATGAACACGTGTGCTCCCTCTTCGACCAGCCTGCGCGCAGCCGCCAGCCCGATGCCTGAGGTGCCGCCCGTCACCAATGCGACCTTGTCCTGTACGACGCCCACGGTTCCGCCCTTCGCCATGTTTACGTGATCAATCACGTTTCTCCGAGCATAATGCTTTTACGTGACACGTCAACAAAAGCCGACGGGATCCCATTCCCGCCGAACAGGCCGACTGAACGCTAGAGGCCGGCCTTCAGGTTCTTCTTGGCCGCGCGGCGCAGCTGAATCATCCGCGCCGTGCCGACCGCCACGGTGAGCAGGCCACCGCCCACGGCCGAAAGGAGTACCGCGACCCCGACGGGGAGGTTCGCCTGCCAGCCGAAAAAGTGGACCGTGGTGGGGTCCGTGTTCTGCATGATGAACACCAGCAGCAGGATCAGGATCAGGAACCCGAAGATCAACAATGACCACAGCGCCGCCGCCCTGGTGAACTTGACCGCGTCCTGCGGAGGGGGCCCAGGCGCCGGGTCCAGCTTCGCGTCATGCTGGTCCAGCATCGGGGGAGGAGGCGGCTCGCCGGGAAAAGGCGCCCCTCCGCCGGGCCGGTCGGGAGACGCGTGCGGATCGCTGGTCATTGGTCCATCTTTGCCCTTTTGCGGCACGAATCAAACAAACCGTCAGTTTCACGCTGAATACAAAGCGTGCCGCGTAGCCGTCGGTGCCGATAGGGTCCGGAGAAGCTATTCGCCGAGAGGACATTGGGTATGTCGAGGGGTATGTCGAAGACGCGTAGGTGGAATCTGGCGATCCTGGCGGTCATCCTCGCCCTGTTCGCGGCGGCCTGCGGTAGTTCCAACCCGCTCGGCGGCGGCGAGATCTCCGGTGATCTGAAGTCGATCAAGGTGGGTTCGGCCGACTTCACCGAGTCGAAGATCATCGCCGAGCTCTACGCGCAGGCGCTTGAGGCCAACGGCTTCACCGTCACCCGCCAGTTCGGCATCGGCAGCCGGGAGACGTACATCCCTGCGGTGCAGGACCATTCGATCGATCTGATCCCGGAGTACACCGGCAACCTTCTGCAGTACTTCGACAAGGAGACCACGGCGACCACATCGGACGCAGTGGTTCTCGGGCTGCTCAAGGCGCTCCCGGGCGACCTGTCGATCCTCTACCCGTCGCCCGCCGAGGACAAGGACACTCTTGCCGTCACGGCGGAGACCGCGCAGCGGCTGAACCTGAAGTCCATCGCCGATCTGGCCAAGGACTCCGCGCAGGTGAAAGTCGGTGCACCGTCGGAGTTTCAGACGCGTGTGACAGGTCTGGTGGGGCTCAAGGACAAATACGGTCTTGATATCGCGCCCGTCAACTTCATCGCGATCAGCGACGGTGGCGGTCCTGCGACCGTCAAGGCGCTGACGGACAACACCGTCACCGCCGCGAACATCTTCAGCACGTCGCCGTCGATCGAGCAGAACAACCTGGTGCCGCTGGAGGACCCGAAGAATGTCTTTCTCGCTGCGAACGTCGTGCCGCTGGTGGCATCGCAGAAGATGTCCAACGAGCTCAAGACGGTGCTCGACGCCGTCAGTGCGAAGCTGACCACCGAGGCGTTGATCGAACTGAACACCGCGGTGGAGGGCAACCAGGGCGTCGACCCCGACGAGGCGGCGGCCAAGTGGATCAAGGACAACGGCTTCGACAAGCCCATGCAGAAGTGAGCGCTGTGATCACCTTCGAGAACGTCACCAAGAAGTACCCGGACGGCACCGTTGCGGTCGATGATCTGACCCTGGAGGTGCCGGAAGGGACGTTGGCCGTGTTCGTCGGGCCGTCGGGCTGCGGCAAGACCACCTCGATGCGGATGATCAACCGGATGATCGACCCGACCTCGGGCACGCTGACCGTCAACGGCGAGGACGTCACCAAGGTGGATCCGGTCAAGCTGCGGCTGGGCATGGGCTACGTGATCCAGAGCGCAGGCCTGATGCCACACCTTCGGGTGGTCGACAACATCGCGACCGTCCCTGTGCTTCGCGGCGAATCCCGGCGCAACGCACGCAAAGCCGCTCTGACGGTGATGGAGCGGGTCGGGCTGGACCCGAAGCTGGCCGACCGCTACCCGGCCCAGCTGTCGGGCGGACAGCAGCAGCGCGTCGGGGTGGCAAGGGCGCTGGCCGCGGATCCGCCGATCCTGCTGATGGACGAACCGTTCTCGGCCGTCGACCCCGTCGTGCGAGAGGATCTGCAGACCGAAATCCTGCGGCTGCAAAGCGAACTCCGCAAGACCATCGTTTTCGTCACCCATGACATCGACGAGGCAGTCAAGCTCGGCGACAAGGTCGCAGTGTTCGGCAAAGGTGGTGTGCTGCAGCAGTTTGCCGAGCCGCAGTTCTTGCTGTCGAACCCGGCCAACGAGCTGGTGTCGGGTTTCGTCGGCGCCGACCGCGGCTACCGGGGCCTGCAGTTCTTCCACGCGTCCGGACTGCCGCTTCACGACGTCAAGTCAGTGGCCGAGGGGGACCTCGACGCGCTCGCACTCGGGCCGGAGGAGTGGGCGTTGGTCACCAAGGACGGCAAGCCGTTCGCATGGATCAACGCCGAGGGTGTCGAGGTGCACCGCAAGGGCAGCGCGCTGTACGACAGCACCGTCGGCGGCGGATCGTTCTTCCGGCCGGACGGCACGCTGCGGCTGGCGCTGGACGCGGCGCTGTCCTCACCGACGGGTCTGGGCGTGGCGGTGGACGACGACGGCAGGCTGATCGGCGGCGTGCGCGCCGACGACGTGTTGGCGCTCCTCGACAAGCAGCGGCGAATCCCGGAGGTGGGGTAGCCGGTGCGCTATCTGTTCACCCACCTAGACGACCTGTGGACGCTCACGGTGATCCACTTGCGGCTGTCGTTGATCCCGATCGTGCTCGGGCTGTTGATCGCGGTGCCGTTGGGTGCGCTTGTGCAACGCACGCGACTGCTGCGCCGGCTGACGACGATAACGGCGAGCATCATCTTCACGATCCCGTCGCTTGCGCTGTTCGTCGTCCTGCCGCTGATCATCCCGACGCGAATCCTCGACGAGGCCAACGTGATCGTGGCGCTGACGCTCTACACCGTCGCGCTGTTGGTGCGTGCGGTCCCGGAGGCGCTCGACGCGGTCTCGCCCGCGGTGCTCGACGCGGCCACCGCGGTCGGCTACAAACCACTGACCCGGATGCTGAAAGTCGAACTGCCGCTTGCTGTCCCGGTGCTCATCGCGAGCCTGCGCGTGGTCGCCGTCACCAACATCTCGATGGTGTCGGTCGGCTCGGTGATCGGCGTCGGCGGCCTCGGCACCTGGTTCACCGAGGGATATCAGGCCAACAAGAGTGACCAGATCGTCGCGGGCATCATCGCGATCTTCGTGCTGGCGCTCGTGATCGACACCTTGATCATGCTCGCCGGTAAGGCGCTGACCCCGTGGACAAGAGCGACGCGTGGTCCCAAGGTGGCCAAGCCGAAGGTGGGGGCGGCGGCATGAGCGAAGCTTGCGAGCGAATCAACGATCCGCTATGCGGGAGCCGAGCCTGCGAGGCAACCGCATGAACTTCCTCGACCAGGCACTGTCCTTCATCTTCACCGCCGCCAACTGGGGCGGGCCCGCGGGCCTGACCGCGCGGATCCTCGAGCATCTCCAGTACACGGTGGTCGCTGTCTTCTTCTCGGCGCTCATCGCGATCCCGCTCGGCATGCTCATCGGCCATACCGGGAAGGGCACCTTCCTCGTCGTCAGCGGTGTCAATGCGCTGCGTGCGCTGCCGACGCTCGGCGTGCTGCTGCTCGGCGTGCTGCTGTGGGGTCTTGGGTTGATCCCGCCGACGGTCGCACTCATGCTGCTCGGCATTCCGCCTCTGCTGGCGGGCACCTACTCGGGTATCGCCAACGTCGACCCGGCGGTCGTGGATGCCGCCAGGTCGATGGGTATGACCGAACGCAGGGTGCTGTTCCGCGTCGAGGTTCCGAATGCGATGCCGCTGATCCTCGGCGGCCTGCGTACCTCGACGCTTCAGATCGTCGCGACCGCGACCGTTGCCGCATACGCAAGCCTCGGCGGCCTCGGCCGCTATCTCATCGACGGCATCAAGGTCCGCGAGTTCTACCTCGCGCTGGTCGGTGCGCTGATGGTGACCGCGTTGGCGTTGATCCTCGACGCCCTGATGGCTTTCGCCGTGTGGGCGTCGGTGCCAGGCAGCGGACGGCTGCGGAACATGCCTCAGCCGTTGCTGGATGACGAAGTCGCGCTGGAGTCCCGCGGGCCGTCGGAGAATCGGACGAAGAGCAGTTTCTCAGCGGGCTACGAACGAAGCGGTCCTTCGCCTACGGTAGATGGGTGAGTGCAGAACAGCCCACTGCCTGGCCCGCGATCCTGACCTGGCGCGCACACGATGTTCCGCGAATGGAATCCGTTCGGGTGCAATTGCACAACAACCGGATCAAGGCATACGGCCGCATCGTCGCGGCGGCTACGGCAACGGCCCCGCCGTTTTCGGCCTCATACGATCTCGTCACCGACGAATCCGGCGCGACCAAGCGACTCTCACTGACGGTCACGCTCGCCGAGCGTGAACGGCAGCTCTCCATCGCCCGTGACGAAGAGAACATGTGGTTGGTACAGGACCACTCGGGCCAGACCAACCGCGCGTCCTACGACGGGGCACTCGACGTCGACATGATCTTCAGCCCGTTCTTCAACACTTTGCCGATCCGCCGCACCGGGCTGTATCAGCGCAATGACTCGATGTCGATTCCCGTGGTCTACGTGTCGCTGCCCGAGCTCACGGTCAACCCGGTGACGATCAGCTACAGCAGCGCATCCGACGGGATCAAGCTGCATTCGCCGGTGGCCGACACCACGGTGACCGTCGACTCAGAGGGTTTCATCCTCGACTACCCCGGACTTGCAGAGCGGATTTGATCACCCCGCCTGCGCGGGCGGCGGCGGCCAGTTCGTCACGCCAGCCGTCCTGGCCGACGACGACGTCAACGATCTGAGACCGGCGGAAGCCGGCGTACCGAACTCGCGCGGCATGTCCTTCCTCGACGAGGTCGGCGACCGACCCGTCGGCGGCCAGTGACTCGCGCGCTTTCTTCAGCAGGTCGATGGAGCGGTCGAGCGCGGGCAGTAACTGTTCGGCATTCGCTTCGCACATCGCGCGCACCAGATCCGGTGCGGTGGCCGCCACCCGGGTGCCGTCGCGAAATGATCCGGCGGCCAGCGCGAAGGCCAGGGGCACGTCGCCCGCGGTTGCGGCGAGGGATTCGGCGAGCAGATGCGGCAGATGCGAGATCGCGGCCGCGGCGGCGTCGTGCTCGTCGGATTTGGCGGGCACCACGATGGCCTTGCAGTCCAGCGCCAAATCCATCATGGTCGCCCACACATCCGGGTCGACGTTTTCGTCGACGCTGAGCACCCACGGCGCCCCGTCGAACAATGTTGCGCTGCCCGCCGCCCAGCCGGAGTGAGCGGTACCCGCCATCGGATGGCCGCCGACGAAGTTGGCCAGCAGGCCGTACGACTTCACTTGGTCGAGTACGGCGGTCTTGACGCTCGTGACGTCGGTCAGCGGGGCATCCGGCGCGAACTCGCGGATGTGCTCGAGGACGATCGGCAGGGCCGGCACCGGCACGGCCACGACGATCAACGCGTCCGCCTTCGCGGCCCGTTTCAGTACTTTCTCGATGTCCTTGGTGGCGTCGAATCCGTCGGCTTTAGCGGCCGTCACACCGTCGATGGAGCGGTTGTAGCCGAAGACCTCACGGCCGGCGTCGGCCGCCGCGCGCATCACCGAGCCGCCAATCAGGCCAAGACCCAGCACGCAAACGGGCGGTTTCGTCACGGCTCAAGGGTGGCACATGATCTTGTTCGCCGGACGCGCGGCTGCCGACGATTGCTGGTCAAATGCCCTGGTCGGGGACTAGCGTAAGCGCTCATGGGACCACAGCGGGCACGTGCGCAGGACGCCGATGCGCCTGACGGCTTCGGTGTGGCTGTCGTCCGCGAGGACGGCAAATGGCGCTGCACGCCGATGCGGTCCGCGGCGTTGACCAGCTTGGCGGCCGCGGAAACCGAGCTGCGCGAGCTGCGCAGCGCCGGTGCCGTATTCGGGCTGCTCGACGTCGACGACGAGTTCTTCGTGATCGTGCGGCCCGCGCCCGCAGGCACCCGGCTGCTGTTGTCTGACGCCACCGCGGCCCTGGATTACGACATCGCCGCCGAGGTTCTCGAGAAACTCGACGCCGACATCGGTCCTGACGACCTCGACGACGCCGATCCCTTCGAGGAAGGCGACCTTGGCCTGCTGTCGGACGTCGGGCTGCCCGACGCCGTGCTCGGCGTGATCATCGGCGAATACGATCTCTACGCCGACGAGCAGATCGGCCGCATCGCACGGGAGATGGGCTTCGCCGAGGAGTTGTCGGCGGTGCTCGACCGCCTCGATCGGTGACCGACGACGACCTCGTCCGCGCTGCGCTTGCCGCCGCAGGTGGCGCAGGGCCACGCGACGTCCCGATAGGTGCGGTCGTCTTCGCGGCCGACGGCACGGAGTTGGCGCGGGCGGCCAACGCCCGTGAGGAGATGGGAGATCCGACGGCGCACGCCGAAATCCTTGCGATGCGCGCGGCGGCGAAAATCCTCGGCGACGGGTGGCGACTCGAGGGCACGACGCTCGCGGTGACCGTCGAACCCTGCACGATGTGCGCGGGCGCGCTGGTGATGGCTCGGGTGTCCCGACTTGTCTTCGGAGCGTGGGAACCCAAGACCGGTGCGGTCGGCTCGCTGTGGGATGTGGTGCGCGACCGAAGGCTGACGCACCGGCCCGCCGTCACCGGTGGGGTGCTGGCCCGGGAGTGTGCTGCCCCGCTCGAGGCGTTCTTCGCCAACCAGCGATTGGGATAGAGGCTTCGGTGTTCGGTAGGCTGCCACACGGTGGCGTGTCCGAGCGGCCTAAGGAGCACGCCTCGAAAGCGTGTGACGGGTAACCCCCGTCCGAGGGTTCAAATCCCTCCGCCACCGCCAAGTTTCACCGCCCGTTCACGCAGGTCGGGGCCGTTAACCGGTGACTTTCCGAAGGGCTTGGACCCGTTTTGGACCCCGTTTGGACACACTTTTCTGACGGGCCGCGTCCAAAGCGACTCCCACCGTGTCCAGGTCGGTGTCGAAAAGGTCCGCGTAGGTCTTGAGAGTCTCGGCCGGATTCTTGTGGCCCAGCATCCGCGCGAGCGCCAACACATTCGCGCCCGCCGACACCGCCAGCGATGCGGCGGTGTGCCTCAAATCGTGCGGTGTGATCTTCTGGACCTTCGGACGCTTGACCGCCCCGGCGAACCACCCGTCGGCCGATTTTGACCGGGGCTGATAGTGGACGCCGTCGCCGCCGAACACTAGATCGGTCGGACCCCGGTGCTGAATTTGCTTCTTCAGTTCGGCCATCACGAACTTTGGCACCGGCACCTCGCGCCACTCGTCAGTCTTCGGATCACCGACGGCATGATCGACACCCAGTTGCACCGCGTTATCGACCACCAGCAGGCGGCGGCGGACCTCATCGACGTGTGCGACCCGAAGGGCCACCGCTTCACCCCACCGGATCCCCGTGTAGGCCAGGGTCAAGACGAGGCAGCGGTGCTCACCGGACTCGTCTGCGAGCCGCGCAACGTCGTCGTGATCCAAGTAGACGCGCTTGGCTTTCGGCTTGGTCGGCTTCTCCCGTTTCCTCGGGTCCAGGCCGCGCGCGGGATTCTTGGTGATCCGGCCGTCGGCTATCGCGTCGTCCAAGATGCCCGCCAGGACGCCGAGCGCGCGAAGGACAGTGGTGGCCGAGCTGCCAGCTCCCGTCATCGAAGCCGACCAGTTTTTCACTCCGGTGATGGTCACCTTGCTGACCGGCACCGCGCCCCACACCGGTTCAACGTGGACGCGCCATGCACTGTCAAGCATGCGGCTGTGACTAGGCTCCGTCGTGGCCTTCTTGCGCTCCAGCCACCCCTGTGAGAGGTCACCCACCTTGATGCGGCCCTTCACCGGAGAAACGAAGTCGCCCTTGTTCATTCGCGAACGGGTATCTGCATCCCAATCCTCGGCGGCCTTCTTCGTGGCGAAACCCCTTTTGTGACTGGTGATTCCGTTCGCCTGGCGATATCGGACCTCCCATAGATCCCCGCCTGCCGTCTGATCCGCTTAATCGCTGACATCGAGAACCTCCTGTAGTTCGGCCTTGAGTTCACGTGAGATCCGGCCGCGCTTCTGGGCGTTCGCGTCGGCCCCGGCCAGCCGGTCACGTTCGGCGCTGAATGACCGGCTCCAGAGGTACGCCATCGCGGCGATACCGAGGCCATGATCGACGCCGATGTTTTTACACATCCGCTCGTCGGCCTCCGAGAAGTCGGCCAGCACCTTGCGTAGTCGGCCGACACTGACGGACGCGAGACGCCTCGGCCATCCCTCGGTCGACGCCGCGTTGAGCAACGCCGTCGCCAATCGCTCGCGTTCACCGGTCACATCAGAGACGGTGGCCACGACGGCTCCGCCGGATAAGGCCGCCCGCACCTTCGTCGCATCGAGTATCAGCCGGTCGGTCACGGCTACCCGGCCCTGTTTGCCGAATAGTTCGGCGATGGAGACCGGATGACCGACGACATCGCCCAACGCAAGTGCGACTACCAAAAGCGTTGGGAGAGTGGCGGGTATGCGGCCTGCTTCGAAATCACCGACCTTGCCGGTCGACCAGGGCAGGCCGTAGAACCTTGCAGCCTTAGCGACCTGGGTGAGTGTGGCACCGGCATCCTGACGGATTGCCCGCGCGCCACGGCCAGCCGCTTCACCTGGGCTCATCGAGGTGCTCATGTTCTCACAGTACACGATTTAGGGCGACTTGAAGTGACTGAGGATGAGTGCTTCACTTCGATCAAATCGCCCGAAACCGGGCGACTCGAAGGTGGAGGAAGCCATGCTATGGAACCGCTGACACTGGAATTGCCCGAGATCGCGACATCCGCTCAGGTCGCACTGGCGTTCCACACGACCGAAGGCGCACTCGCGCAGGACCGCTACGTGGGACATGGGCTGCCCTACATCAAGGTCGGCCGCCGTGTGCGATACCTACGTACCGACATCGTGACCTACCTCGAAGCCAGTCGACACGAGGGGGCCGCGTCAGCATGACAACAAGAAACCGCCCCGGCAAAACCGAGGCGGCTCCGATGATTACGCCGGTCTGGTCATCGACAAGGCAGCCATCGTATCCGCCGTCGGCCCAGTCGAAGTGGCAACCAGTATCGACGCCGCGTTTGAGTACGACGCCGTGATGTACAGGATCACCTGGAGGGTCGGCACCACCGTGCCGAGGGCCGACCGCATCGGCAAGTTCACGGTCACACCGGCAGGTTCGTAACCAAGACCTGCGGCACGCAGCCCTCGGGGTTTGGCTCCTTTCCTCCGACGGCAACGGGGCGTTGGTCTTTGACGCTGACGCCCCGGCGTGCCGCACCAACATCATTGGAGGATCACCATGCCCAAGGCACCGAAGATGTGCGGGCAGTTGCACTGCATCAACACCACCCGCGACGGTGTCTACTGCGGCGAACACACGAACAAGCAAGAGCGTTGGGGAACCGACCGCACCGCACAGTCCGGACACAAGGCCCGCCGCGCCCGCATCCTGAAGCTCTACCCGCAGTGCATGCTGCGGCTGCCGGGATGCACCGGCACCTCGTCGGTGTGTGACCACATCGTGCCGCTGGCCGCACTGCCGCCCGGTGTCGGCGATCACGACGCGAACTGCAGAGGTGTTTGTGCCAACTGCGATAAACGGATCACGTCGCGGCAGGCGCACTTCCTCGCGGGGCACAACGTCGACCGACCGTGGAGCGACGAGCAGGCTGCGGTCGCACGCTCGACGCCGCCGACCAAACCGGTCGGTTTGCCGCGGACGATCTGGATCGGATGACCCGGGGCGGGGCACCCCGTCGAGGCCATCGCCTAGTCTCTCCCCTGATGGACCTACCCATACAGTCGGCAGCGCTCGACGAGAATCTTGGCCAGCCGTTCGGGTTCGCTGACCATCAGCATGTGGCAGGTGTCGATCTCGATGAGCGTCTGCACTCCGCCGAGCGCGGCAATGCACTCGTGTTGAATCTTTGTCTGGACGGCACGATCACGCCGAGTGAGTATCCACGTGCGTGGCACATCGTCGGGCATACCACTGCGGTCAACTTTTTCAATCATTATTGAGGGTGATTCCTGACAGGACCCAGCCAGCGTGAACCTGCGCTGTGCAGGAGTCATTCCGTTGCAGAATACAAACCTCGCCAACGCAGTAGGCAAACCTCCCGGGCGTAATGAACGGGATTTCTGCACATTACGTTTCGCGGTGCGACGTGCGTACCAGCTCAGCGCCCCGGGAAACGTGTCCACCAGGGCGCTGCCGTTGGTTGGTACTTGCGCGGTGGCCAAGATCATCTCCCGCACGCGCGCCGAGCCAAGCTTGGTGACAACACCGGGGACGGTCACCCCCGCCAGCGAATGGCCGACGATCACGAGGTCGTCGAGCGCAGCGTTCTCGATGTCCGACAACACCGAATCACCCCAGCCGTCGACACAAGCGGTGATCAGGTCACCGGGCTTCCCTCGCCGCCCGGGCAGATCAACAGCGAGCACCTTTAGTTCCGGCTCCACGCTGCGGATCACATCGACGGTGGGCTCCCAACAATCAGCGGCGAACCCGCCTCCGTGCACGAGAACCAGTGCGGGCAATCCCATCGCCAGGTCCTCCTTCGGCGTCGTGGGCCGAGGACAGCATCGTAAAGCTCGTCGAGGAAGGGCACGCCCAGATTCGCGCACCCTTCCGCACAGACGCCAGTGCCGCATTGTCCGGATCGAAGGTGCCTGGTCCCACTGGTAGGCCGTCGAAGTGGAGGCGGGGCCTGGCCGGGGCAGGGGCACCCTCCGACAAGGGTCTGGCGTTCTCTCGGCTGACGAGGGGTTTGGGATCTCTACGGGTCTCAGGGTTTTGTACCGGGCATTCCACACATGATCGCCAGGTCCAAACGCTCCACCCCCGTGGACGCGCTTTGGACACACTTTGCGCTCAGAACCGCTTATCTGGCGTGAGACCGCTGAGATCAAAATGCAGCTCAGAGCCGGTGTTTAGCCTCGGCCACCTTAGCTGAATAGGGTTCAAATCCCTCCGCCACCGCCACAGACTTCGCTTCAACCGCGAAGCTTTCAGCCTGCTGGGCGGCTCATCAGGTAGTGGTCGACCGGCGCACGGTTAGACGGGTCTACTTGCAGCAGACCGGGCAGATCAGCGACGAGGCTTGCCGCGATCTCCGAGAGTTTGATGTTGAGTTGTTGGGACCGCCACCGAAGGATTGAGAAGGCGGAGTCTTCGTTGAGTGCGTAGAGCGCCATGAGCATGCCCTTGGCTTGTTCAATGACAGCCCTGTTGGGGATGATCGCATCCAGTTCGTCGGTGAGACTGTGCTGCAGATCGGCATTCTCATCGTCGGTGATGTCGACATAGAAGCCTCGGGTCGCAGTGACTTGCCCGTCTTCATCGGTGACGGCGTCCCCCACTACGACCACATGACGAATCTCACCGGTCACAGTCCGGACGCGGTGTCGGCTGCTGAACGGAGCCTCAGATTGGCGTAACAATCGGTGGACCTGAGTCAGGTCGTCGACATGCTTATGGCTCAAAACGAGATCGGTCGTGGGCGCAACTTCGCCTGGCTGGTATCCGTGCATGCGGGCGACCATGTCCGACCACGTCCAGGTGTCACTGGCGTAGTGGTAGTCAAACCTGCCGACCCGCTGCGGAGCGCCCCCAAGGAGAGCCATGTCGAGCGTGCCGACGGCCTGGCCGTCTGTGGCGGGTCCGTCACTGCCGTTAGTGCCACGTTGGGTCTGTGAGTGCTCATCCTGTCGAGTGCTGTCAGCCATGGTCCGACTTCCCGCTGTAGGTGCTGCCTGAATAGGAGGTGATCAGTGGGGCGGAACCAGGTCGGCGCCACAGATCGATGAGGCAATTGTGTAGCTGGAGAGCAGAGCCTACAAGTCGGGTACGACATTTAAAGGGCGGTCCCGCGGCTCTGGGTGCGGCACCGACGGGGCCTGGGCCAGAATGAAACCCCGGGCTCCCACACCGACCTTCTCGGCGCGTACCCCGGTGTCAATCCCGCAACCCGAACTCATCCAGGCGGCCGCTGATCTAGCCACGCAGCGGACGATAAATCCGCATGTCAAACGACCACGGCGGGAACGTTTCTGCAGCGTATGCTCGATTGACCATGATCGAGTGGTTGCTTCTGCTACTACTTGTGCCTGCAGTCGTCCTGCCGGTCGTGTTGCTGCTGGGTTTCGCCGGCTGCGGCTTCGAGGGGCAGGGCACCCCATATCTACCCCTCGTCATTTCGAGCGCAACCGCCACGAGCCCCAATACCGTCAAGTTGACGTGGACTGGTGGGTACTCGGCACAGATCGAGTTTCAACGAGACAAGAGGCCGAAACCAGGCCAGTCATCCGAGGCGCCAAATCTATTCGTCGTTGACATGACGCCGCAGACCACCGACGACGGTGGGCTGAGCGCGGACTCGGTCTACGAATATCAAGTTCGCGAGATCTACGCGGACGGGCAACGAGGCGAATGGTCGCCGATCGTTCGAGTCGAAACCCCCGCCGTCGTCGTCGTAGCGCCTTCCGTGACCTTCGATACGGTCAGCGGCGGCCATACCGACTCCGGTATCGGCGAAGCCAGCACAACGTGGCCTCACACGGCATCGGGCAACGCAGCGGCTGTCATCGTGGGAGTGCGGTGGTCGCAGACCGCCGGTGTTGGAACCCCCACCCGCACAGTGACATACGGGGCGGGCGCGATGCAATCGCTCGGCGTCCGTGGCCTCAACGACGAAGCGATCAACGCGTTCACCGGCGTATACGAAGAACTCTTCGGCTTGCGCAATCCACCGACAGGCGCGCAGACGGTATCGGTCACCGTGGATCGAACTGCATCCAACGTGAGCGTCGAGGCATGCTCCGTTTCCTATGCCCAGGTATCGGGTTTCGTCCCCGCGCCTGCAGTGTCCGGCACGGAGTCGGGCACATCGATGACGCAGCCGGTCAACTCGGCCCCCAATGAAATGGTCGTGCAGATGTTCGCGACAGCTTCGGGGGCCATCACCGGCTACAGCCAGACGCTCCGATTCACCAGTGCCAACGGCTTCTTGATCGGCGATGCGCCAGGGGCCGCGGCCATCTCCTTCACCGCTACCCGGGCCAGCGGTGTCGACTACGCCGGGCTGGCTGTCCGACTAACACCCGTCACTTAGCCCTAGAGGAAGTCGGAGAGTCATGGCCAATCCCCTCACCGGCGACTGCGAGGCGGTTGTGCAGATCGCCACCCGTCAGCTGAACGGACTCCTGGGTGCTCTTCACCAGAATGCCGATCAGGACGCCGCGCTGAAGCTCCTGCACAGCACGAGTGCGCGCATCGGCGACCCTCCGCGCCGAGAGCCTGAGGTAGGCCCGTTCGGTGAATGGGTGATCGCCCAACAACGCGCAGGCTCCGGCCTTGGCCTCGACGAGCTTCGCAATCAACTGACAGCCGCTGCACCCCCGGGCACCGCGAAGCTGCTCTCCGAAGCATTCGACACATTCGACAACTGGGAGGTCGACCTGCCCGACGGCCCCGACGTGGTGCGCGGTCTCGTCAGGCTGCAGGTATCGAACGTGACGATCTCGGTGCCCAACGGCTCATCGTCAGAGGTCACCATCCACGCGAGCATCAGGGCGCGGTACTACCCGGATCCGGGTACGACGGCATTCCCCGAAACGGTTCACGGCCAAGTGCACACCACCTTCGACGTCACCAATGTTGCGAGTCCACAAGGAAGCCGGCTGTTCATCGAGCCCTCG
The DNA here is from genome assembly GCA_963756865.1 of uncultured Actinomycetota bacterium. GTDB lineage: Bacteria > Actinomycetota > Actinomycetes > Mycobacteriales > Mycobacteriaceae > Mycobacterium. Next base: position 100,515 of record CAVWPQ010000005.1, read on the forward strand.
GCCCAGGATGCCAAGATTCAGTTCATGGCCGCACCAGGAAGCGGTCTGACGGCGCTAGACGAGAGCAGGATCGCCGTAGAGGTGCGAAAGTTCGTCCGCGATATCACCATGCTTCCCGTCGACCTACCCGACGACTTCGCGTTCTCCTCCTTCAAGGGCCTGGGTACCGGTTCGAATCAGGTCATCGCGCTACCGTTCCAACTGTCAGGCGGAGCGCCACCTGCCAACGGCCTTGGGGGCGTCACGCAATCCTTCATCGGGTCAAGCGGATTCGGCGTTGCAATCAGCAAGGCGCACGTCACCAGTCTCATCGACCTCAACGCGATCCGGCAGTCGGTCGCCGCCGCGCATCCCAGCTTCACCATCGATTACGGGCTGGGTTCCGCCACCGTGAGATACAACCTGAGCTTCGCTAACGGGGGCCCATTCCTGACGTTGACCAACGGCGGGATAGAGATCTCCGGCCGCGTCGACGCGAAAACCCCAACTTCGTGGGCGCCGAACGGGTGGGTCCAATTCACGCAGCTGATCACGCTCGACGTGGATCCGCAGACCCAGGCGATCAGCGTAAGGCGTGCAGGCGATCCCGACGTGGACGAGTCGTGGTTCATCCCGCACGATCGGGCGGTCAACATCGTCAGGCGCGAGGTGGACGAAGCGCTGGCCAGAAACGGCACGGCGATCAGACGGATATTTTACGACGCACGAAGCGACCTTCGAAATGGATTGCGGGAGTTCGATCCTGGCGCGATCGTGTCATTCACGCGCATCCAGATCACTGTCAACGGCGTCATCGTGCGTGGTGAGATAGGCAGCCTGTCTCCGCGTCGCGCACCGGTGATCGAGATCGCGGAAACGCATGGGGGCGCGGCTTTCACCGCCTTCAAGAGCTGGATTCCAGCCGGGCGCATCGACCGGTTCGTCTGGACCTGGGTGGAGTACCCCGACACCGGCAGCATTCTGCAAGGCGTCGAAAAGACCTCGGTGCAGGAGCACGATTTCATCCTCCCCAAGCCCACGGGAGTCACGAGTGTCGGTCGAGTTTGCCTCCGACTCGAGGGCACAATGATCGCGTCGGCAGGGCAAGAGGTGCGTGTTGGAGGGGGTACGACCTGCCGGGTGCAAGAGCCAGAAGTCGCGATGAACATACCGTCGTGGTGGGGTCCGCTGACCATCCCGTTCTTCACCCCTGGTCTCGTTGAAACCGGCACGTTGAGGAAGGCCATCGCCGGACACGTCGGCGTGCAGGGCTCTCCCGGCGGAAGCCAGCCTCAGCGAAATACGCTGGTGTGCTTCGTGGATGGTCATGAGAAATCGCTCAGCCCGGCGATCGAGGCGTTGAGTCGAACAAAGAACGCGTCGTCGGTTGTGACCGTCGTCGTCTTACCTACCGGTGCCTTCGACGCGTCTCGCCGCGAGGTCGAAGCAAGGCTCGGATTGTCTGGCAAAGCCTCCTGCCCGCTGCACTTCACCGAGGACGACGAAGGCGGTTGGACACGTGCCTTCGGGGTTTCCAAGAAGCCGTCGATGTATCTGCTCAATGCAAGGCGCGAGTTCGTGTGGAAGCACGAGGGCTCACCGGATCCCGAAACGATAGCGGCCGCCTTGGACGAGTTCGTGGTTCCGACTGGCCCACTGGGCTTCTCACCGATACGGATGGCTGTCTCACCGGGCGACGCGGCGCCTGATGCTGCTTTCGCAGACGGCGGACGCGGATACGCATTGCACCGGCTGAAGGGCAAGGACGTACTGCTGAACTTCTGGCAGTCATGGTCGGCGCCGTGCCTCGCGGAGTTGGAGCGGTTGCAGCGGTTACACAATGAAGGCCAGGCGCCCTTCATCGTGGCGTTTCACGGCGGCACCGACGCCAAGGCATTGGATGGCGTTCGCAAGCGCCTCGGCCTGTCGTATCCGCTTGTGCAGGATTTCCAGCAGCAGATCGGTCTGCGATATGGCGTGCGGTGCTGGCCCACCACGGTCAAGATCGACGCCGACGGACGTGTGGAGCACATCCAGTTGGGTACGGCGCACGAACACGGGCCCCCTCGCGTCGGCGAGAAAACGGCAGCGGCGGAGTGAACAGCTGGGCCATACTGGCGCCGACTGCAACTGTGGTGCTGGCGGTCGATCAGGCTGTCAAACTCCTGGTTCACCGCATCGGCGGCCTGCGAGTGATCGAGGGCCAGCTGTGGATGCGTCGAGTCGCCGTCAGTCACCTAGATATGTTGTGGCTGTGGTTGATACCCGCCGCCGCGCTGATTATCGTCGCCGTGTGGATGCCTTCGCTGAGTGTGTTCGTCGGTCTCATGCTCGGTGGCTCGCTGAGTAACGCCGTTGAGGGCTCGCTGCGGGGTTCGGTGACCGACTACATCTCCCTGCGCTTCTGGCCGGCGTTCAACATCGCCGACATCGCGATCACGGTCGGCGCGGTCGGGATCGCGATCGAGCTGCTGAGGACAGCCGGTGGAATCGCGGGGTGAACCGCGCGCACCGGCGCTCACCCGTCCGCCGCAGATCGGCTTTCCCCGCTTCTTCACGCTCGCCGGACATCCCGTCAACTCATACAAAGTATTTCTGGCGGTTGGTATCTGTGTCGGCACCGTCGCGACTGCTGTGATGGCGGATCTGTCCGGGCTTTCGCCCCTGCGCGCCGGTTCGGCGGCGATGGTGTGCGCGCTCGCCGGGCTGATCGGAGCGCGGGTGTATCACGTCCTGGTGCATGCTCCGACCTACTTCAAATCCGGCTCGCCGCAAGCAATGTGGAACAGGGCCACCGGAGGAATGAGCGTCTTTGGTGCGTTGCTCACCTTCATCCCGGCGTCGTTGGCGGCAGCGGCGCTGTTGGGTATTCGGGCTGGCGCGCTGTTCGACTACATGGCTGTCGGCGTGCTCGTCGGCGGTTTCTTCATTCGACTGGGCTGCGTATTCAACGGCTGCTGCGTAGGCCGCGAGACTGACGCCTCGTTCGGTGTCCTCCTGCATGACACCAGGGGCGTCAGAAAGCGGCGTATCCCGGTCCAGTTTCTAGAGATGGCTTGGTGGCTCCTCGGATTCGCGGCCTTCCTCGGGCTCTGGCCAATGGAATCACCTGAGGGGAGCCTCGCGCTGGCCGTCCTGGCCTGGTACAGCGCCGGACGCTTCGTCCTCGAGCCGCTGCGCGAAGAGCCTGACATCGTCTGCGGCCTTGTACGCATCAATCAACTCGTCGCTGCGGTGTTGGTGTTGGGTGCGGGCGGTGTGTTGATCGGCCTGCTGTTGTCCTGACGGACGGCGTCTGCTTACCAGCAGAAGTCGCATGAGTCCTGTTTCACCGGAGGCGGATTCTCTCCGTCCCACACATCGGTCGGTAGCTCGCCCTTGTACGGAACGTTGCCCGCCTCGTGCTGGACGAAGTACCAGGTGTGGCAGACATTCATGTCCCACTGATACGCAACGCCTGGTCCCGACGACATGTCGTAGCGGGAGTACACCATGGAATTACCCGGGCACCACGTATGCGGCGGTAGGGGTCCGGCCTGGGCGGTACCTGCGAGCACCAAGCCGGCAGACGCCAACGCGGCCATTGTCAACCCGACGATTCCTCGTCTTGGAGTACGGGTGGTATTCATGTTGTCTCCTTTGCTCATCGGGCGGACGTCGGGGAGTTGCCCTCCTTCTTGTGAGTGCAGTCGACACTGCTGGCGCTGCTACCGATCCCAACATCGCTGGCCCTACCCGCGCAGGAAGCGGTCAAGCACGGATGAGCCTCTATGGCGCCTGCTCGATCTGCGCGGCGTTGTTCAGCACGCCGACCGGGATGCGGTGAATCGGTCGCGTCGGCTGGATGTTCTCGGCATTGGTCACGGTCGTACTCGTGCAGCTGGTGGTTTTCGTCGCGGCGTCCTTGACGCAGCAGCTGAAGCTCGTTCCGGTTTTACCGGTTCCGTTGTCGACGATCTTCGTCTCGGAGTACGTGCCGCCCTTGCTTTCGCAGTCGGACTTCTGGCTTGCATGCGCGTCGGGCGCGCCGAGGGTCATCAGGGCGCCGAAGCCGATTACGACTGCGGCGAGCGCGTTGCTCGCGAATCTGGTCATGAAGCAATGATCTTGGCCGCGTGGTCATTGCGTAATCACGGGGAGGTAAGACTTCGCAACGGGACGAGGAGTGTTTCCTATCCGGCGGGTAAGAGCGTCACCCCTCGGGTGTGAAGTCTCAGTTGTTGGGGATGCCCGGCAGCAACGCTGCGGGGAACGAGTTGCCAGCGCAATGAGTCCATCGGACGCAGCGGCGTTGCCGGGCATAGTGTCCTGTTCAGGGCCCTATTCACGCGCTCGAAGCGATCTTGAGGTTTGGAAGCTTGTCGAAGTCGCACGCTCTGGTCGCAAAGATCCCAACTGCTGCCGCCAGGCTAAATTGACGCGTTCGCTTGAGCTTCATGCAAGCAACAGCAAACATCGCGTGGCGCCTCCCCGGGCCGGATAACCACCAACATTTCCTGGCAACATCACTGTTTGGCAATGCCTAACCGAGGAACCAACACGCTGACGTGGTCAAAGAACGGCCACCGATTATGTGCTGAAACTACACCAACTCGCCAAGAACAGAATCCATAGCTAATAACGATGGCGGCGTGAGATATTTGCAAGTACAAATATTATCGCTGTAAAAGTGCGGTTGAACTCGTTATCCGGCATTCGGCCTACTACGTTTGCAACTTATCCGACGCAGATTCGTAGAGGTTAAGCAAATGCCATCTGATAGCAACTACCAGGACCGACATCGTTGCCATACTCCCGGCAACCGAACGGCAACCCTGAAGTCGGCGGCGTATGTCGGGCGAGTGGGCGCTCTAGCCGTCGCCCTCGGTATCGGGATCGCGGTGGCTGGTGGCCAGGCGACGGCTCATGCCGAAACCACCGGCGAAACGTCGGACCCCACCTCCAATGACGCTCCGCCGTCTGATCCGAATCAGCCCGACGCTCAGCCCGGCAGCCAGATCGACCCACAGCCGGGTGCGACTTCGTCGGATACGAAGAACTTCCAATCGCCATTTCGGCCGCGCCGGATACTGGCCGTGCTAGGCATCAGCCCAAGCAAGGGTGACAACAACATCATCGGGTCGGGTCCGACCGACCCCGACACGGCATCGAAGTCGCGGCGCTTCACAGACACTCCGGGTAGGCGGACGAAGCGCGACGGTGAACGCGAAGGACAAGCAATCGCGAAAGCCGACGAGCCTAAGGACATCTCCGCCGAAGCGCCGAAACCACGAAGGCTGACGCTCCCATCCGCCCGGCCACAGATCGCCGTCGATCCCGCACGGTTTTTCACGCCTCCGACAGTCAGCACGGCTACCGCGCCGACGCCGCCCGCCCCGACGGGGCCTTCTGGGACAGGCATCGCAAAGCGCATCGTCACCAGCTTGGTCGGCGCGACTGCCGTCGATTTGCCTGCGCGTGGCCCGGTCGCTCCTGTCGCCCCGCTGTCAGTGGTCGAGGTGCTGACCTGGGCCTGGCGCACTCCCAATCGAATGTTCGTCAACGTCGCCAACGCGGCGCAGACAACGCAAGGGGAGCCGCTCGGCCGCGCGCAGGCAGCGTTGACGGAAACGCCGACAACGACGTCGATCTTTTTCGGAACCACCCCGCGGGTCAGCGAGACGAGCGGGACAGTGATGGTGCCCGTCGTCCGCACCGGCGATCTCACGCGAGAGTCGACGATCGAGTACGGAATCACCTCCGATACCGCGACGGCCGGAGAGGACTACATCGGCGGAAACGGAACGATCACGATGGCGGTGGGTCAAGACCGCGCCTACATCCCCGTTCAGATTCTCAACGACGACCTGTCAGAGCCGACCGAGACTTTCGCGGTCTCGATCATCAACGTGGACGGCGCATCGACGATTCTTTATCCGCGGACGGCGCGAATCGAGATTCTGGATGACGAAAGCCCCGTCAGCGATCCCGCATCACCGCCGCTGACGTCAAACTACGTCGTCACCGAGCAGGTCGTGGTTTCGGGCCTGAATCAACCGATCGCGTTCGAATTCGCGCCGAACGATCCGTCAAAGCTCTATATCGCCGAAAAGAGCGGCGTGGTAAGGGTATTCGATAGCGAGACTGGCCAGACATCGACCTTCATCGATATCAGCCAAAAGGTGAACAATATTCAGGATCGCGGCCTGATGGATATCGCGTTGCATCCCGAATTCGGTACGCCAGTGGAGCCAGGGCAACCGGAGCACAACTATGTCTACGCGTTCTACGTCGTTGATCCCACAGGTACACAGGCTAACCCGGCTGGATCCAACGCTGGACCGGACGGCGGCGGAAACCGCTTCGCCTATCTCGTGCGCTACACGGCCGATCCGGCGACCGACTACACCACCGTGCTACCCGACAGCGAAGTCATTCTGCTGGGCGGTGCCGGGCAGACACTGCAAGACATCAGCGGCGCAGGGGCCGTCGACAGCACAAGCGATTTCGGCCAAGCCGAGTCCGGATTCAACGCCCAGACGGGGAAGTACGTCGACGATTACGTCAAGGTCGATTCGCGCAGTCATGCCGGCGGATCGCTGGCGTTCGGTCCGGACGGCGCTCTCTACGTGTCCATCGGCGACGGCACGTCATTCAACGCAGCGGATCCGCGCACTGCCAGCGTTCAGAACATCAACAGCCTGTCCGGCAAGATCCTGCGCATCGATCCGATCACTGGCATGGGGCTACCGGACAACCCGTTTGTCGAGCCTGGCGATGACCTCAACGCCAACCATTCGAAGGTCTACCAGCTAGGCCTGCGGAATCCGTTCTCCATCGGCTTCGCTCCAGACGGGCGCCTCTTCATCACGAACACCGGGTGGAACAGCTGGGAGGAAATCGAAAGCGGCCATGCCGGAGCGAATTTCGGTTGGCCGTATTTCGAAGGCGGCGACAACGGGGTCAACCTCCGCACACCCGGATATCAGAATCTGTCCAGCGCCGCCGACTTCTATGCCGCGGTCGCGAACGGCGCCATAACGCTGACGCCTGCCTATCGCGCTTTCGCGCACAGCGAGAGCGCCCCCGGTTTTCAGCTCGGGGCCATCGTGGGTATCGACGGGGTCTACACCGGATCGCAATACCCATCGGAATTTCAGAACGACGTCTTCTTCACTGATGTCAACGACGGTGAAGTGTTCGTCGTCGACATCGACGATCGCAGCGATGTGAAGTACCTGTACAGCACTCAAGGTGCACCCGTCGCCTTCAAGCAGGGACCCGACGGGTACATGTACGTCGCGAACCTCGGTGCAGGCACGATCACCAAATTGCAAATAACCCCGAGCGATCACCCCATCGGTGATCCGAACAGCGCTTCGGAGAAGGAACAGGAGTCGCTGATCCAAACCACTGGTTGGATTCCGGTCTGGGGGTCTTTGTTGAGCGCCATCAGCTTGGTCTCCGACCTGAACGACTTCCTCATCGCTCTACGGGACAACAATTCTGCTGACATCGCCGATGAGGCCGGTGATCTGGTTAATCACGTACTGGGGATCGGACTCGGTCTTCTGCCAGGAGGCACCTTCGTCGCGGACTTCGTTGGCGACGGGGTCACCTCGTTGGTGAGCCGGTCATAGATCAGGCGGCTCCTCCGCCGCCTGATAACGGCGGTCCTGGCTCGAGGCTAAAACGCGCAACCGCATCCAAGGTGCGTATTGCACTACTCGTTTTCGCCTACGGAAGCACCGTCTTCATCAGCATCACGTTGTAGTCGGACCACAGCGAGAGGTTGTAGTAGATCTCCTTGCCCGTCGACCACGGATGCAGGTACGGCGCGTAGATGCCGCCGGGGAAATCGCTCGACGCAACCAGCAATTGCTCGGGGCCCCATGGTCCTTGCGGAGCGGGCGCCGTCCGCGCGACCACATCGTTGTTCCCATTGCAATAGAGCGCCAGGAACTGCTTGAGGTGCGTGTTGTACTGCACCGACATCTCGCCGACAGGGCCGGGGATCACCGGCTGCGCGGCACCCGGGTTCTGCGGCACCCAGTTCCCGCCGTCCCAGTACTCGTACTTGCTCAGCTCCGGCACTAGGTTCTGCGGCACGCGGGACAGGAACACCGAACCGCTGCGCCCGGAAGGGGTTCCGTACGAATAGAGATAGCCGTCGTTCGACTTGAGGAACGCACCCACCTGGAACTTCTCCCCGCCGGGCACGTACGGGACCCGCGGCGTGGCGTCCCCCGACGCGGGCCGGACGCTTTGCGGGTAGACGCCCCAGTGCTCGCCGTTGTCGGGTGAGACGGCGATCGCCGGAGAAGTTCGTGGTCCACTGGCCTGGGCTGTCCCAGCTCCTGATCGACATGAAGCTCATGTACTGCGTTTTCCCGATCGCGATGCCGGACGTCGGGATGATGCCCGTCTCCGACGGTGCGAACTTGATGCTGTTGACGACCTGCTTGGACAGCGCGGGCGCCCACAGCGGTGAGCCTGAATACTGGTTGTTCACAACGCCGTTCGGGATCGCGACAGTCTCGGCCAGCGAGCGGTCAGAGGTGCGGAACATGGTGTTGTACCGCCACTGCCTGCCGCGCACGCTGCAGTAACCGATCGTGTCGCCGAAAGCCATCAGCACCTGGTTGTTCACGGGATCGCCGTTGTCCCACATGATTCCGAGGTCGGTGCCGGTGATCGCGAAGCGTTCGATGGTGTCATTCGGGCTGTGTGGACCGGTGACCCAGCCGACGAGGGCTGTGCCCGGCGGTGGGCCGGGTGCCGGTGCCGGTGCGGGCCCTGGCGCGGGAGCCGGCGGTGCAGGTGCCGCGATGGCCGCTGCGTCGGGAACCGGAGGAGGCGGCGCAGGTGGGACGACTCCCGCCTGCTGCTGTACCCGCGCCGACTGCGGCATGAACGAATTGAGGATCGACCGCGACAGCTTGCCCAGGTTCGGCAGCGGTGCGCTGTCGTTGGCCTTGCGGGGCCGGTGACCGATCGGCGGGCCGCTGACGCCGGGCAGGTCGGGCGTAGCCGCGGAGTTCGGCGCGGTGGGGGGCTGGGCTTCGGCGGCTGCGCCCGTACACGGCTCCGCACCGGCAGGCGGTGCGACGACGACTCCGAAGACGAGTCCGACAACGGCCGCCGACGCCACCGGTATCGAAGCGATTCGAGCAAACGGCGACATGTCACACCTTTCAGGGAGCAGGCCGTCGAAGTTGACGGCCCGCACGTGCTGATGTGACGATAGTGATTAGTGAGGCTGATGTGATCAGTGATGTATTGATAGGTACCGTTCCGTGACCGTGTCGAAACCCGCAGCGGCTCCACGAGCCGCCGCAGGCATCCGTCGAGTCTTACACGGATGTAATTCGGTTAGAGCTTGTCCACCGCGAAAGTCGCTGCCCGGTCGGTCATTCCGTTCTTGTTGTACAGGCTGTGATTCGCGCCGTCGCCGGTGCCAGAGCAGATCGGGTCGTTGGCGATACACAGGTCGATCGTCTTGGCCGCATAGAGATCGCCGATCTGGACGGGCGGTGTGTCGATCATCTCCATGAACTTGGGCGACGGCTTGCCGAGGAGCACCACCGCAGCAACGTGGCCTGCGACCTCGGGCGGCATCGGGTCGGGAACCTCCGCAGGGTCAACGCCGTTGGGTACCGCCCCCGACGTGACGAACCCCGCCACGGCCGCCCCCTGCGAGAACCCGCCGAGAACGATCTTCGTATCGGGACAGCGGGCCGCGGTGGCCTCGATCCGGTTCGCCGCATCCCTGACGCCTTGTACGGCGGTGGGGAAGTCGGTGCTTGCCGGATAGCTCACCGGATACACCGAGACCCTCTTACCCGCGGCCTGCTGACGAAACGCGTCGACGAACGACTGACCGATCCCGCCGAGACCGGGTGGTTCGAACGTGCCGCGAGCGAAGACGACCTCGACGTCGGGACACGGCTCGGCCGTCGCGGAAGGAATGGGCGAGGCGAGCAGCGCGCCCATCGTCACCGCCGCGGCACCAAGCAGACGAGTCATCCAGCGTGCGCTCACGCTTTCCACTCTGGCACAGGTCGCCGAACAGGCCGGACCGAACTAGGCTGACCGGTGATGAAGCGAATTCTGGCTGCGGCGGCGTTGTCGGTCCTCGGGTTCGCCTGCGCGCCGACCGCGCACGCCGACCAGGTGGCCTACCTGGTCAACGTGACCGTGAAGCCCGGATACAACTTCCCCAACGCCGACGCCGCACTCGGCTACGGATACAGCGTCTGCGACCAGGTCGGGGCGAAGGTGGGTTACGCGCAACTGGTGGCCGACGTGCAACGCGACTTCGGCACCAGCGACTACTACCAGGGCGCCTATCTGATCAATCAGGCCGTCAACGAACTGTGTCCCGCCCAGATCTGGCAGCTGCGGCAGTCGGCAGGCGGCTACACCCTGCCCGCATAGACAACGACGGCGCCCCGAAGGACGCCGTCGTGTCGTGTGGATATCAGCTATGGGCAGCTGACCTCGATCTCGAACGGCTTGTTCACCGGCTGCATCGGGTTCGCCATATCGACGCCGACGGCATTGCCGGAGATCTTGTAGGTGCTGCCGTCCTTCTCGGCCTTGGCCTCGCCCTGTCCCGCGTTCTCTTGGAAACCCAGGGTGACGCCGTTGACGTTGCCGAGACCGACCGAGTGAACAACAGGGCTGTCGCCCGTGCCGACGACCGCGCCGATGCCGGTGGTGGCGTCGCCGATCGCGATGTTGACGTTCTCACCCATGGTGCTGCAGACGACTGTGCCCTGCACCGCCTGGTCCTTACCGTCGATCGTGACCGTGCTCTTACCCTCCGCTGAAGCAGCCGAAGACGTCTCTCCGCTGGTCTCGGACTTCTTCTCCGACGAACAGCCTGCTAGACCGGCGATGACTATCGCCGCGCCGCCCACGGCGACCACGAACCCACGCTTCACCAGTGTTCTCCTTTTGTTGTCGCGGACCGTCAAGATCAGCGGACCGTCTCAAGGAGTATGGAGCGCTGCCCATCTTGGGTCTCGGGATTGCCGCAAATTTGCCTGGCTATCGCCTGCTGATTGAATACACCCCGTGGCGGAGCCGTATTTCAGCGTAGAGGCGGAGCTTCCCGGCAGGCTCGGCCGCGCCGGTGTCATCCGAACACCGCACGGCAACATCCACACTCCCGCGTTCATCGCCGTGGGTACCCAGGCCACGGTGAAGGCGGTACTGCCGGAGACGATGAAAGAGATTGGCGCCCAGGCTCTTCTGGCCAACGCCTACCACCTGTATCTGCAGCCGGGCGCCGACATCGTCGCCGACGCAGGCGGACTCGGCGCCTTCATGAACTGGCCGGGGCCGACCTTCACCGACAGCGGGGGTTTCCAGGTTCTGTCGCTCGGCGCAGGGTTTCGCAAGGTGCTCTCGATGGACACCGAACGTGTGCAGGCTGATGACGTCATCGCCGAGGGCAAGGAGCGATTGGCGCGCGTCGACGACGACGGCGTCACCTTCACGTCGCACCTGGACGGATCGACCCACCGGTTCACACCGGAGGTGTCGATCGGGATCCAGCACCAGCTCGGTGCCGACATCATCTTCGCGTTCGACGAGCTGACGACTCTGGTGAACACCCGCGGCTACCAGGAGGAATCCGTGCAGCGCACGCATCGGTGGGCGGTGCGCTGCCTGGCCGAACATCGAAGGCTGACCGAGGCGAGCCCGGATCGCGCCGCGCAGGCCCTGTTCGGTGTTGTGCAGGGGGCGCAATACGAGGATCTGCGTCGGGAAGCCGCCCGCGGGCTGGTATCGATCGGCAGAGGGCCAGGGCCGGCCGAGGGACTGAGCTTCGACGGCTACGGCATCGGGGGTGCGCTGGAGAAGCAGAACCTGGCCACCATCGTGGGGTGGGTCAGCAGCGAGTTGCCCGCCGACAAGCCGCGTCACCTGCTCGGAATCAGTGAGCCCGACGACCTTTTCGCCGCTGTCGCCGCGGGCGCCGACACCTTCGACTGTGTGTCACCGTCGCGCGTCGCGCGCAACGCCGCCGTGTACTCGGAGACCGGTCGCTACAACATCACCGGGGCCAGGTACCGCCGCGACTTCACGCCGCTCGACGCGGAATGCGACTGCTACACCTGCGCGCATTACACCCGCGCATACCTCCACCACCTGTTCAAGGCCAAGGAGATCCTCGCGTCAACGCTCTGCACCATTCACAACGAGCGGTTCATCATCAGGCTCGTCGACCAGATCCGCATGGCCATTAGGGCAGGCGAGTTCGACGAGCTACAGGCGCACGTACTCGGCCGCTATTACTAAACCTCGTGACGCGCGGCACTCTTGGACATGTGTAAAATAACGCCATGACGACCGCCGCCGCGCAGGAACTGCTGGTGCGGCTTCTCGACCCGGCCAACCGGGCCGACCCGTATCCGGCCTACGCGCAGATTCGCGAATTGGGACCGCTTCGCATCCCCGAGTTCAACCTGACCGTCTTCTCGTCGTTCCAGGAGTGCGACGACGTGCTTCGGCATCCTTGCTCGGCGAGCGACTTCCGAAAGGCCACCCCGATGGAGGGGCGACCGACGGCCGACGACGACTACCACGACCAAGACGATGGCGATCCGAGCTTTCTGTTCCTGGATCCACCCGACCACACCCGACTGCGAAAGCTCGTCAGCAAGGCTTTCGCACCGAAGGTGGTCAGGGCGCTCGAACCCGATATCACCGCGCTGGTATCCGGCCTGCTCGACACGGTCGAGGAGAAGGGCGACTTCGACGTCGTCGCCGATCTGGCACATCCGCTGCCGGTGGCGGTGATCTGCCGTCTGCTCGGCGTGCCGGTGGAAGACGAGCACGAATTCAGCAGGGCATCGACGCTGTCAGCGCAATCGCTGGATCCGTTCATCACCTTCACCGGCCAGGCTCCCGACAACCTCGACAGCCAGGTGCAGGCCGAGTTGTGGCTCTACAACTACCTTCGCGACCTGGTCGCCAAGCGCCGCGCGGATCCGGGCGACGACCTGATGTCGGCCCTGATCCACGTCGTGGAGTCCGGCGACCAGCTGACCGAACAAGAGATCATCGCGACGTGCAGCCTGCTCCTCGTCGCGGGCCACGAGACAACGGTCAACCTCATCGCCAACGCCATCCTCGCGATGCTGCGTAACCCGCACCAGTGGGCCGAGTTGGGGCGCGACGCGTCACGGGTATCCGCGGTCGCGGAGGAAACGCTTCGATACGATCCGCCGGTTCAGCTGAACGGCCGGATTGCGGGCGACGACATGACGATTGGCGACACTGCCCTCGCCAAGGGAGACACCATGATGCTGCTCCTGGCGGCGGCTCAGCGCGATCCGGCGGTTTACCAACGACCCGACGAATTCGATCCGGACCGAGACCCGATCCGGCACTTGGGGTTCGGTAAGGGGCCGCATTTCTGCCTCGGCGCACCGCTGGCGCGGCTGGAGGCGGCCATCGCGCTGTCGGCGGTGACCGCGCGGTTCCCGGCGGCCAGGCTCGCCGATGAACCGCGATACAAACAGAACGTGACGCTGCGGGGGATGTCGACCCTGTCGGTGTCGGTTTAGAGCTCCACTTCCTCCAGGACGCGAGCGATGGGCGGGCCCACCAGTGCCGGCGCCGAATCGGGCGACGACCAGATCTGATTGATCAGGAACTCACGGAATCTCGTTGCCTCATCCAGGTTCTCGAAGCTCAGTTTGATAACGACGGAGTTCGGATCGTCGGCCGGCTGATAGACCTCGGTGCGCGTCACCCCGGCGGCCTCGCGGGCGGGTGCGAACTTCTTGAACGCGTCGAGCCAGACCGCCAGTTCACTGATCTCGTGCTCGATATGCAACACGGGCATGTGAACAGTGTGGACTACCGTTTGAGGTTATGACTTCCACCTTGCTTGACTCGCGCGTCGCGGCGACCCTCAACCGGATGTTCACCGAGGCGGACGCGCAAATGCCGATTCTCGGCGAGATGATGGGGCGCAACGCCGTACCCGCCGAGGCGAACGCCCAGGAACGCGCCGACGCGTTGAGCGAGTTCTATCTGCCGGTCACCCCGGAAGCGGGCCGGTTGCTCTACACGCTGGTCCGGGCGTCTCGCCCGACGGACGTCGTCGAGTTCGGGATGTCGCTTGGCATCTCAGCGATCCACCTCGCGTCGGCCGTGCGTGACAACGGCGAGGGCAGAGTGGTGACCACGGAGCTCAACGCGAACAAGGTTGCGGTGGCGACCGCCAACTTCGCCGACGCCGGGCTGGACGACCTGATCACGGTGCTGCACGGCGACGCGTTGGAAACCCTCGCTTCGGTCGATGGGCCCGTGCAGTTCGTTCTGCTCGACGGCTGGAAGGACCTCTACCTTCAGGTGCTCGAGCTGCTCGAGCCGCGGCTGGCGCCCGGAGCTGTCGTCGTCGCCGACAACACCAGCATGGCGGGGCTACAGTCCTATCTGGACTACGTGCGCGACCCGGGCAACGGCTATGTCAGCGTGCACTTCCCGGTGCGGGATTCCGACAGCATGGAGATCTCCTGCCGGGTGTGATCAGTTCACCAGCTCATCGATGACTTCCTGGGCGGCGCGCTCGCCTGCGTCGACGGCGCCCTCCATATAGGCACTCCAGAACGTCGCGGTGTCGGTGGAGGCCCAGTGGATGGGGCCGATCGGCACCGTCAGCGCAGGCCCGTACTTGGTCCACACGTGCGGGCCGTGGTTGGCGTTGTAGCAGCCGCGCGTCCACTGCCTTTCCGACCATTCCCCGTCGACGTAGTACTCCGGTTTGGCGGCCCTGGGCCCGTAGTGGCGGACGAGCTCGGCAGTCATCGCCTCCCGCCGCTGCGCCTGGGGAAGCCTGCCAACGGTGCGAGCCTCGTCGCCCTCGAGGAACAGCAGGATGACCCCGTGGTCGTCGCCGGGGATGCAGGTGTCGTTGGACATCCTGGCCGGACCGATGTCGGAAATCAGCTGCCCATTGAATCCGTCTGCGCGCCAGAACGGTTCGTCGTAGATGAAGAATGCCTTCATCGCGGATCCGTTCGGAAGGCGTTGGGTGAGCTGATCGCGGATACCGGACAGCGGTGGGTCGTACATGATTCGGCCCGCCAACGTCGGTGAGATAGCCACGATCGCACGCCGTGCCCGCGCCACCCGGCCTCCGCGGCAGTGCGCGGTGACGCTGTCGGCGGCGTGTTCGATCAACAGCACGGGTGCCTCGAGCACGATGTGGTCTGCGATGAGCGCCGCCAGGCGTTTCGGTATCTCGCTCGTACCCCCGACGAACCGGGTGGTCTGCGCACCGCCCTCGGACTCCGCGAACAGCTCCGAAGTCACCCCGCAGGTCTGAATGGTGAAGAGCAGATGCAGGAAGGACACCTCGGCGGTCGGCACCGCGAGAATCCCGACGGTGCAGATCTCCAGCAGTGTGCGGGCGACGACCGAAAGCCCCTGTGCGTCATACCATGCGCCCGCCGTGATCCCGTCCCACTCCGTGGCGCGCGGCGCCTGCCACGGTGCGTCGACGGGGACTTCGGCGGCCAGCACGTCGAGGCGGCGCAATACCAGCTCGAGTTCCTTCAACTCCGATGCGAACCGGGTGTGAAACTCGTTCTCGCGCAGCACACCAGAGTCGGCCAGCTCGTAGGACGTTTCGCCGACGTCGTACTGGGGATAGGTCTGCACGCCGAGCTCGTCGGCCAACCGGAACATCCGTTGATGGGTGTCGCCGATCCATTGCGCCCCGAGTTCGATCGGAACACCGGGGATGACTTCCTCGGTCAGGATCCGTCCGCCCACCCGCTCGTCGGCCTCGAGCACCAGTGGCGTCAGCCCGGCCTCGAGCACCTTTCTTGCGGCGATCATCCCCGAGATGCCCGACCCGACGATGACGACGTCGGCTTCATGGCTTGCTGGGTGTGACATGGTGCACACCCTCCCACGTGCCGCTACAACGGGTTGAGGATTCGGTCGAGGAACTGCCTCGTCCGCTCCTCCTTCGGATCGCCGATCACCTCCGCAGGCGGACCCTTCTCGAGGATCACCCCGCGATCGGTGAACAGCACCTGGTCGGAAACCTGCTTGGCGAACTGGATCTCATGGGTGACGATGACCAAGGTCCAGCCCTCGACGGCCAGGTCGCGGATCACCGAGAGCACTTCGCCGACCAGCTCTGGATCCAGCGCGGAGGTGGGCTCGTCGAACAGCACCACCTTCGGCTTGAGCGCCAGCGCCCGTGCGATGCCGACCCGCTGCTGCTGGCCGCCCGACAGCTGGAACGGGTACTGGTCCCGCTTCTCGGCCAGGCCCACCTGACCCAGCAGTTCAACCGCCTCGGACACCGCCTCGTCCTTCGGCCGCTTCTGCACGACCACCGGTCCCTCGATGACGTTCTCCAGCACAGTCTTGTGCGGAAACAGGTTGTGGGACTGGAACACAAAGCCGCTCTGCGCTCGGTACTTACGCAGCTTCTCCTTGGCGACGGGCTTGGAGAAGTCGATCTCGACGCCGTCTGCGCCGCCGACGCTGATCACTCCGGAATCCGGCACGTCGAGCGCGTTGAGCGCGCGCAACAGTGTCGTCTTGCCCGATCCCGACGGGCCGATGATCGTCGTCGCCGATCCACGCGGAACGGTCAACGAAACCCCTTTCAGGACTTCGTTTTCGCCGAAGGCTTTGTGCACATTCTCGGCGACGATCCTGTTCTCACGAGGCTCTGTCATCGCGCCACATACCTTTCCAGCCGATGTTCAAGTCGACTCTGACCGAACGAGAGCACCAGGCAGATCACCCAGTAGTAGACCGCCGCCGTGCCATACAGCGCAAAGAACTCGAACGTCGGCGCAGCGATGATCTGCGCCTGCCGCAACAGCTCGGTGACGAGGATGGTCGACGCCAGCGACGTGTCCTTCACCAGGGAGATCAACGTGTTCGACAGGGGCGGCACCGCAACGCGTGCCGCCTGCGGCAGCACGACGCGCTGTAGCGTCGTCGAGTAGTTCATGCCGATCGTCTCGGCCGCCTCCCACTGCCCCTTCGGGATGCTTTGAATCGCTGACCGGATGATCTCCGCCGCATAGCCGCCGACATTGAGCGAGAACGCGATGACCGCCGCGGGGAACGGGTCGATCTTGACGCCGAGCTCGGGCAACGCGAAGAACACGATGAACAACTGCACCAAGAGTGGCGTGCCGCGGATCACCGAGATGTAGAACCGGGCGACGTTGCTGATCACCGTGTTCGACGACAGCCGTGCGAGCGCGACGACGAGCGCGATCACCAGCCCGATGGCGAAGCTGATGATCGTCAACGGGATCGTCATGGTGATCGCCGCCTTGGCCAACGGTCCAAGGCTGTCTCGGATCAACTGCCACGTCGACCGCGACGCCTGCTGGTTTCCTGCGGCGGCGGGGGCGCCTGACGCGTCGGCCTTCAAATACCTCTGCGAGATCTCGGCGAGCGTGCCGTCGGCGCGGAGCTCGTCGAGCGCCTTGTTGAGGTCGGGGAGCAGGCCGCTGTCCTTGCGCGCGGCGAACCCCTGCTCGCTCTTCTCACCGACGTTTCCCGCGATCTTGACCGTCTTGTCGTTGGTCTCGGCGAGGTAGGCGTACACCGCGATGCTGTCGTTGATGACGACGTCCACCCTGCCCTGGTTGAGCAATTTGATGGCCTGAGTGAAACCTTCGACGGCCTCGACCCTCGCGCCGGCCTTGCGGGCCACCTCCGACCAGTTGCTCGTGGCGTTCTCGGCGGCGACCTTGCCTTTGAGGTCGGCGAGCGATGTGATCGAGTTGTCGTCGGCACGAGTGACGATCACGCCCTCGCCGACCGAATACGGCTCGGAGAGATCGTATTTGGCCTTGCGCTCATCGTTGATGGTCACCTCGTTGGCGACCACGTCGAACCGGTTTG
This sequence comes from uncultured Actinomycetota bacterium, assembly GCA_963756865.1. Classification (GTDB taxonomy): domain Bacteria; phylum Actinomycetota; class Actinomycetes; order Mycobacteriales; family Mycobacteriaceae; genus Mycobacterium. The sequence continues at coordinate 118,383 of CAVWPQ010000005.1, forward strand.
CCTCCAGCGCCGCGAATATCGAGTCCCATGGCGTCTCGACGAATTCGATCCGCACGCCGAGCTTGTCGGCGACCGCCTTGGCGACATCGACGTCATAGCCGACGAGTTTGTCCGTGCCGGCCTCGTGGTAGCTGAACGGGGCGTATACCCCTTCGGTGCCGACGCGCAGCACGCCGGACGATTTCACCGAGTTGCCGCCGTCGTCGGACGAACCGCAGGCGGCAAGCATCAGACTCATCAGCACCACGAGCGCGAGGGATGCTCGCCGCAGGTAGGTTTTCACCGCAGGACCGTAGCAATCCCGCCCGGCGGTCCGAAGGGTTCTGCTCACGCTGGCTGCTATACCCAATTAGGATCTGCGCCCAATGCCTGACGAACTGACCGCCGAGAACGCCGCTGCCCTGCTCGACACCGTAGACACGCTCGGCATACCGCTCGGTCCTGGCCAGCCGCCCGCTTTTCTGCGCACGCTTGGTGAGCGCGAGGACTGGACAGATCTGCGCGTCTACGGAGCACTGCTCGCGGTGGGAACCGAGCTGTTCTCGCGCGCAGGCGTGCATTACCTGTCCGGCTTCTACGGCCCGCTCGAGCGGGCGCTGCTGGGCGCGGGCGCGGATATCCAGTTCACGCCCGCCGACTTCCGTCGCTTCGGGCCGCTGCTCGAACGGCAAGCGCCGCGCGTGATGACGACCGTTGCAACACCGCCCGACGCCGACGGCTGGTGTTCCCTGTCGTTGCATGCAGGCGGAACGATCGACGAATTACACCGCACTGGAGCCGATCCCGAGCGGTTACTCATCGTGGAAGTATCCGACGCCTACCCGCGGACGTTCGGGCTCGGCGAGAAGCACCGCCACGCGCTGCACGTCGACGAGATCGACGTTCTTGTGCAGTCGACCGACGCGCCGCTGGAGTTGCCAGGCGGCGACGCGCCGCCCAGCGACGCCGACGATGCGATCGCGCGGCACGCCGTCGAGTTCATCCCCTCGGGCGCCACGCTGCAGGTGGGGATCGGCTCGATTCCCAACCGGATCGCGTCGTTGCTCGCCGAGGGAGACGGCGAAGACTACGGACTGCACAGCGAGATGTTCACCGACGGCTGTATGAAGCTGCACCGTGCAGGCAAGATCAGCAATGCCCGCAAGGGGCAGTACGACGGTGTCAGCGTGACGACGTTCGCGTTCGGCTCCAAGGATCTCTACGCGTGGCTGGACGAAAACTCCGACGTCGCGTTCCTGCCTGTCGACATCGTCAACTCGCCCGAGGTGATCGGCGCCAACCACGACATGGTCTCGATCAACGGTGCGCTCGCCATCGACGTGGCGGGCCAGGTCGTCGCCGACACGATCAACGGCGAGCAGTTCAGCGGGATCGGCGGTGCCGAGGACTTCGTGGCAGGCGCGGGCCTCGAACTGGCGGACCGCTCACTGATATGTCTGCCGTCGACGTTCACCAAGGACGGCGAACTGCGGTCGCGCATCGTGCCGTCGTTCGATGCGGGCGCGGTGATCACCACGCCGCGCCATCACGTCGACATCATCGTCACCGAGTACGGCATCGCCGAACTGGAGGGACGAACTATCAGGGAGCGCGGCGAAGCGCTCGCCGCGGTCGCACATCCACAGTTCCGCGACGAGCTGCTGGCCGCCGTCACCTGACCGCGAGCTCCTGGCCCGCGCTCGAGCGCTCGACGAAACCGGGTGTCTTCTTGAAGGTTCCGAACATCTTGTCGCCGTAACTCATGACGACCGACAGATTGGTGGGGCGCTTCTCGGAATGGTGCAGTTCATGGTTGGAGGCGGGCGGCAGCAGCCAGCTGGGGTAGAACCGCATGTCATAACCGCTGTGGGTCACCACCATTGCCGTGGTGTTGAGCACCGCGTAGGCCATCATCACCAGCGGGTGGGCACCGAACGCCAACGGCGCGATGTAGAGGCAAAGCATCACCATCAGGCCTTCGACCGGATGGACGACGAAGTTGGTCCAGATGGTCAACGGGGATTCCACCCTGTGGTGCAGGTAGTGAACATGTTTGAAGACGAATTTGCTTCCGTGCTCGAGGCGGTGCCACCAGTAGGTAAGGAGCTCCCCGGCCACCATGTAGAGCACGACTTGTAGGACGAAGGACGTCAATGTGGGTGCGGCACTTGGCACGTCCAGGGAGATCGGGTGGAACTTGTCATTGAGGTACAGCAGCGCCGCCGCTGAACCGATATAGGTGGCCATCACCCGCAGGCCGTGCAACGTTGCGGCGCGCGCCGAGATTCTCCTGTGCACCGCGACGTCGAGGATCGAATAGCCGACGCCGGTAACCAGTACCACCGCAACCACCACGGGCAGGAAGTACAGCGGGAATGCGAAGAAGTCCACGCCGAATACCTGTAACAGCCAATCCCAGATCGGTTGCAGCGCAGACTGGTTCATCGAGATACTCCTATGTGTCGGTGTTGAGCAGGATCCGTTGTGCCGCAGTGCGGAGCTCATCGATGCAGGCCTCGATCGTGATGTCGCCGACGCTGAGCAACGCCAGGTCGGCGAAGAAGACCCGGCCGAGCAGCGTCATCGCCGCATCCATGGCAGGTGGTGCGTCGGTAGGGGCGGTCAGCGCGCCGAACATCTGGCGGACGCCGAGGCGGAACTCGTCCGCCACCGGGCCGAGTGCGAGCACCGACGTCATGGTCGCGCGCACCATCGGAAGGTCCGAGGCGGCTTCGCGGACCACCTGTTCGATGGCGACGTCGATCGCGGAGCTCGCGTCGGACGCCTCGGCGATCGCCTGGGGGATGCGCGCCGCGAGTTCGTGGCCCCATGCCAGTGCGGCGTCGCAGACGACGTGCTCCTTGGAGGCGAAGTAGCGGTACATGGACGCCCTCGACACGCCCGCGGTCGCGGCGATGGCCTCCATGCCGACGGCCTCGTGGCCCTGCTCGTTGATCAGCTGACGCGCGGCGTGCAGGATCCGCGCCCGAACGTCGGTCTGGCGGGCGTCGAGCGTGCGACGAATCGTCACGGTCGATGCGCTCACGGGGGTGTCCTTCGGGGCAGGAGTCATGGGCTGTACATTAGTTGATACCACTGATGAGACAGGTGTATCACGTGCTGTGTCAGCTGCGCAAGTGGATAGAGGAAGGTCAGGCTGTCGGGCGGTACACCCATGGCTCACGCGGCAGCGCGGCCGGGTCGAACTGCGCGAGCATCCCGTCCAGCGTGGCCGTGCCGAAGCCGAGCGACGCGGCGATCTCCTCGAGCGCGCGCTTGGCGCCGATTTCGGCCAGCGTGATCGCCCCGTCGCGTTTGGCCAGTCGCGCCCCGTCTCCGTTGAGCACCAACGCGACGTGCGCATAGGTCGGCTCCGGATGGCCAAGCAGACGCGCGAGATAGGCCTGGCGCGGTGAGGAGGCCAGCAGATCGTCGCCCCGCACGATCTGGTCGACACCGACAGCGGCGTCGTCGACGACCACCGCGAGGTTGTAGGCGGCCACCCCGTCGCCGCGCCGTACCACGAAATCGTCGACGATTCCGGTGTATTCGCCGTGCAGCACGTCGTGCACCGTGAAAGCGGTGACGTCTGTGAGCAACCGCAACGCAGGCGGGCGGCCGGTCGTCTGGCGCCTGGTCTCGCGCTGTGTTTCGGTCAGATCGCGGCAAGTGCCGGGATATGCCCCTTCAGGAGCGTGCGGCGCTCGTGGCGCCTGCTGGATATCCTTTCTGCTGCAATAGCATTCGTACAGCAGGCCGCGCTCGGCAAGCCCGTCGACGACGTCGTCGTAGCGTTTCCTGTGGTGCGTCTGCCACTCGGCGGGCTCATCCCATGTCAGGCCGATCATGGCAAGGTCATCCAGCTGGCGGATGGCGATCTCGGAGTGCGTGCGGTCGTCGAGGTCGTCGACACGCATCAGGAAGCGCCTGCCCGTGGACCGGGCGAACAGCCACGCGAGAACCGCGGTTCGTAGGTTGCCGATGTGCAGGTCGGCTGACGGGCTCGGGGCGAACCGGCCTGCTCCGGACCCCAATGTCGCCGCCGGAGCGGCTCCGGACCCCAATGTCGCCGCCGGAGCGGCTCCGGACCCCAATGTCGCCGCCGGAGCGGCTCCGTGTGCCATCGGTGTCAGCTTGCCTTGGTCTGAACTTCCTGCTCCTGCAGCGAGACCGAAGCAGTGTCGACGGCCGACTGGATCCCCACTCCGCGGCCCTCGACGCTGACAGCGAGACGGGTGCGGTCGCCGCGGAACAGGTCGCGGGAGAACTCGCACGGCGAACCGTGCTGATCGTGAGTGATCCTGGTGATCAGGAGCAGAGCGGCCTTGGGCTTGATGCCGAGCAGCGATGCCTCGGTGGTGGTGGCGTTCACCGCTTCGATCCGCTCCTCGGCACGGGTCGGAACCAGACCGTAATGAGCTTCCAGCATTTCGTAGATGGAGCCGCCGAGCTGCTGCTCGAGCAAACCGGGGAAGGCCTCGGCCGGAAATTGCGCGAGCTCGAGCGAGATCGGTGAGCCATCGGCGAGCCGGACACGCTGGATCTCCACCACGAAGTCGCCTGCACCGATACGGAGGGCCTTCTGTGTGACGCGGTCCGGCGCGGTGATCTTCGTCGATATCACCCGGGTCCCCGCGACATATCCCTGGTTCGCCAGAAACGCGGGCACGCCGACGACGTCCGACAGGCTGCGTTGCACCTGGCCGTGGCTGATGAAGATGCCGCCGGAACGACCGATCACCCGGTGAACGAGGCCCGCCTCTTCCAGCGCCGCGAGCACCTGCCGGAGGCTCGAACGGCTGGTGCTGTACCTCTCGGCGAGGTCGCGTTCACTGCCGAGTTTCGAACCGGGGTCGCCCGCGTTGATGTCCGCAACAATTCGACGCCGCAGTTCCTCGGTTGGCGTCGCCACCGGAACCTCCCGTCGATTTGGTACGGCCAATTCTACTCGGGCTACGCCTCCGCCATCGCCTCGTTGGACTCGGGGAGAATCTGGCCGCCGTCTACCACGAGCGTCTGACCAGTGATGTAACCGGCTTCGTCCGTGGCGAAAAAGAGTGCGGCATTTCCGATGTCGGCGACCTTGCCCAGCCGGCCCGCGGGAATCGCCGCCGCCATTTGGTCCATGTATTCCTGACCCATTTCGACCAGGCCCTCGGTGATGATGTTGCCGGGCAGCACCGCATTGATGGTGATCTGCTTGCGTGCGAGCTCGATCGCCGCGGTGCGGATGAAGCCGAGCTGCGCGGCCTTGCTTGCACCGTAGTGCGACCAGCCCGGGAAGCCGGTGACGGGTCCGGTGATCGACGACGTGACGATCACGCGGCCGTGGCCGCTGGCCGTCAGCGCGGGCAGCGCGGCCTGGATGACGAAGACGGTGCCCTTGAAGTTCACCGCAAGAACCTGCTCGATGTCCTCAGGCGTCAGGTCTTCCAGCTTTCCCGACGGGAAGATGCCCGCGTTCGCGCAGACGATGTCCAATGCTCCGTGGCGCTCGATCGCGGTCTCGACCGCGCGGCGGCAGTCATCGGGGTTCGTCACATCGGCGGACAAGCCGCTGACCTTTCCCGGTTGGTCGGCCAACGCCGCCACCGTGGCGTCCAGATCGGACTGGCTTCGCGCGGTTATCAAGACGTCTACCCCTGCGGCGGCGAAGGTTTCGGCAATGCCGCGACCGATGCCCTTGCTGCCGCCGGTGACGATGGCGGAACGACCGTGAAGTGAGGTGAACATGCGGATGCCCTTCGGTCAGGCCAGGCGATGGCCGTTGGAACTGAGATAGCGCTCTGCGAGTGTGCAACTGCCCTCGGCGTATGTGATCGCCTTGGTGCGAGATTCCTTGGAGTGGCTGTGGGTGCCCATCCACGCCAGCAACATCAGCCGCCGCAGCAGGACGAACGACGGCAACATGTCGACGTCGTCGCCGGTGATCTCACTGCCCGCGCGGTAACCGGTGACCCAGGAGTCCTGCCACTCCGGCAATGCGGGGTCGTCCTCGATGAACGACACCGCTGTGCCGAAATCATAGAAGAACCAACCGAATCCGCAGTCGTCGAAGTCGATGACGGTGATCGTCGGCCCGTCGACAAGCAGGTTGGCCAACCGGAGGTCGGCGTGGACTAGCCCGAACCTGTCGGGCCCCGAGCCGTATTCCGCCAGCCTGCTGCGCAGCAACTGCTGCGCGCTGTCGAGGAGCCTGTGCTCGGCATCCCCGACGCCCGCGGCGTCGCTCCACTGTCCCCAGCGGGCCTCCGCGCCAAGGCTGTGCGGCCAATCCCAGGCGAACCGGCTGAACGACGCCGGCCTGGTCCAGGTGTGTGAGTGCTGGTGAAGGGCGGCGGTTATCTGGCCGAGGGTGTGGAAGTCATCGACGGTAACGGTCTCCTCGTCCGGTTCGGCACCCGCGACCATCGCGAAATGGACTATGTGCCTCGCTGTTCCATCGGCGTCCACGGTCACCACGCGTCTGCCGTCCGGGGCGGGCAATACCTCGGGGACCGTGATATCACTGTCGCGACGCAGGGCATCCAGCCAGTCGAGTTCGGATTCGATCTGGTGCGCCAGGTGGTAGTTCTGCCGGTGTACCCGCAGGATCGTGCGCGAGCCAGTGCCGGAATCCTCGACCGCGTAGGTCGCGTTCTCCGACAGGTTCAGCAGCCGCAGCGACGAACCTTCGCGGAGTCCGTATTCGGCGAGCGCGCGCTCGGCCACATCGATGTCGTCAGAGATGACGCCGTCGGATTCCGCCATCAGTGGATCGTAAGTCCGGGGGCCGCGACCGTCGTCATGACGTTGTCGTCGCGGTTGCGGCCGTGTGCGCGTGTCGAACGGAGACGTCGAGCCGGTCCAGCACGTCCTCGCAGAGGTCCCGGCCCGCCAGGATCCCCGGCTTGAACTGCAGCACACGGGGATTTAGCGTCGAGAAGATCGCCCACACCCCGTTCTCGTATAGTTCGCGCATCACGAACTTGGCACCCTCTGGGTGGTCGAACTCGAGCCCCATCACGACGCCGTTCTGCCGGATCCCGATGAACCAGTCCGGGTTGTCGCTCTGAATGCGTTGCAGTCCGTTGGCGAATAGCTCGGCGATTTCATACACATTCGACCGGACCTCGGGACGGCTGGTGATCTCGAGTGTCTTGATCGCGACAGCGCAGCCGAGCTCGGCGCCACCGAATGTCGAGATGTGCGCGAAGCCGTCCTCGTCGAGCCATTGCGCGGCGCGGTCGCCGAGCATCGCGGCGGTGATCGGGTACATGCCACCCGACAACCCCTTGCCCGTGACGATGATGTCCGGCTCGATGCCGTGCTTGGTGATCGCCCACATCTCGCCGGTACGCATCAGCCCGGTCTGCACCTCGTCGGCGATGTAGAGCGACCCGTACTTTTCGGTGAGGTCTTTGACCGCCTCCAGGTACCCCGGTGGTGGCATGGGGAAGCCGTACGTCGCCGGGATCGTCTCCATCAATACCGCGGCCACATCACTTCCGGCCAGCGCCTGCTCCATCGCGTCTGTGTCGCCGAATGGCACCTGGACGAACTCGTCAGGTCGGTCGGACAGGAAGATCTTGGCGAACCGGTCGTCGCCGGATGCCACCGCAAGTCCGGTGTGGCCGTGATACGCCTTCACGACGGACACGATCTTGCGGCGCTTGGTGGCGTGGCGTGCACTCTTGATCGCGATGTCGATGGCCTCACCTCCGCCAGACCCGTAGGCCACTTTGGTTATCGAGGCGGGTGCCGATTCGACGAGCCGTCTCGCCAGCGCGGTGCGGGCCACAGAGGGGAAATGGTGGTTCCCGACGTCGAAAACGTCGATTGCTTCCTTGAATGCCTGCACCACCTCCGGGTTGCGGTGGCCCAGGTTGTACGTGCCACCGTTGAGGTGCATATCGATGAGCCGGCGACCGTTCATGTCCCACAGGTGATAGCCCTCGCGACGGTCGATCACCAGATCGATGCCTTCGTCGATCCAGAACTGCGTCTTGCCCGGGTTCCAAAACCTCTTCGATTGCTCCAGCACCTCGGCTTTAGAGTCGAACGAGAACGTGCCGTAGTCGTACATGCGGCTCCTCTACGGTGTTGAGGGCACCCCACCATAAAAAGGATGGACCATTTATGTCAATGGTTGTGGATTCCTCTTGCGGTAGTCATTTGGTAGTGCCAAAATCCTAGGGTTAGTCAGGAGAAGCAGCCGCCGTGAGCGATAAAGATCCCGACCTCGGGCGGATGCGCGTCCTCGACGCGAAACCCGTTAACCTCGACGGGTTTTCGGTCACCAACCCCGAACTCGGGCTGGTCGCGATGGTCAGCCCGTACGACCCGGAGCCGTCGCTCGTGGTGCGCGACGGGGTCATCGTAGAGCTCGACGGCAAGGTGACCGAGAACTTCGACGTCATAGACGAGTTCATCGCCCGCTACGGGCTCGACCTCGAGACGGCGCCCGAGGCGATGGCCCTCGAGGACGCGGTGTTGGCCCGGATGATGGTCGACGTCAACGTCAGCAGGGCCGAGGTGGTGCGACTCGTCGGTGGCACCACCCCGGCCAAACTGGCCCGCGTCATCGCCGTGCTCACACCCGTCGAAATGCAGATGGCGATGGCCAAGATGCGGGCCAGGAGGACCCCGAGCAACCAGGCTCACGTCACCAACCAGCTCGACGATCCACTGCTCATCGCCGCCGACGCCGCCAGTGCCGTGGCCTACGGTTTCCGCGAGGTCGAGACCACGGTGCCGGTGCTTTCAGATGCGCCGTCCAACGCCGTCGCGCTGCTGATCGGCAGCCAGGTCGGGGTGCCAGGCGCGATGGCCCAGTGCTCCATCGAGGAAGCTCTGGAACTGCGGCTCGGACTGCGTGGGCTGACCAGTTACGCCGAGACCATCTCGCTCTACGGCACAGAGCAGGTCTTCGTCGACGGCGACGACACTCCGTTCTCCAAGGCCATCCTCACCTCCGCCTACGCTTCGCGCGGCCTCAAGATGCGGGTGACCAGCGGTGGCGGCGCCGAAGTCCTGATGGGCGCGGCCGAGAAATGCTCGATCCTGTATCTGGAGTCGCGGTGCGTCTCACTGGCTAGGGCATTGGGTTCGCAAGGCGTGCAGAACGGCGGCATCGACGGCGTCGGGGTGGTGTCCTCGGTGCCCGAGGGCATGAAGGAACTGCTCGCCGAGAACCTGATGGTGATGCTCCGCGGCCTCGAATCGTGTGCGGGCAACGACAACCTCATCTCGGAATCCGACATCCGCCGCAGCGCGCACACCCTGCCGGTCCTGCTGGCGGGCGCGGACTTCATCTTCTCCGGGTTCGGCTCGATTCCCCGCTACGACAACGCATTCGCGCTGTCCAACTTCAACTCCGACGACATGGACGACTTTCTTGTTCTGCAGCGGGACTGGGCCGCCGACGGTGGGCTGCGCACCGTCTCGGCCGAGCATCTTGCGAAGGTGCGCAGGCGCGCGGCGACCGCGGTGCAGGCGGTCTACCGCGACCTCGGTCTGGCCGACTACGAAGACGAACACATCGACGAGGTCGTGGTGGCCAACGGCTCTCGCGATCTGCCGCCAGGGCACCCGCGAATGGTCGCCGAGGCGGCGGCGGCGATCGAAGCCAAACAACTCACGGTCTTCGACGTCATCGCATCGCTGAAGCGGACCGGTTACGACGACGAGGCCGAGGCGATCATGCGGTTGACCCGCGAGCGGCTGAAGGGCGACCAACTGCAGACATCGGCGATCTTCGACGCCGACTTTCAGGTGCTATCGAAGATCACCGACCCGAACGACTACACAGGCCCTGGCACGGGATACGCCCCGTCCGATGAACGGCGCGCCGAGATCGAGAACATCCGCCAGGCGCGGACCGTCCCGGAACTGACTGCCGATCAGGATGAACACCGGGGACACCTCACCGTCACCGATGTCGAAGAGGCGCAGCAGGGTAGCGATCCACGTGAGGTGTGTATCGGACTGTCGCCCGCCTTCGCCAGGTCCGTCTGGCTCACGCTCTGCGGTTTGACGGTCGGTGAGGCGCTGCGTCAGATCCAAGCCGGGCTGGAGGAGGAGGGCTGCGTATCGCGCCTCGTCCGGGTCAGATCGACGATCGACGTCGGGCTGATCGGGCTCACCGCCGCGCGGCTGTCAGGGTCCGGGATCGGAATCGGCTTGCAGGGCAAGGGGACTGCGCTGATTCACCGGCGTGATCTTGCGCCGCTGGCCAACCTGGAACTCTTCAGTGTTGCGCCACAACTGACGGCGGCGATGTACCGCGAGTTGGGTAAGAATGCGGGAAGACACGCGAAGGGGATGACGCCGGTGCCGATTCCGGCCCTAGGTACCGATGAATCGATCTCCGCGCGCTATCAGGCGCGCACGGTGGCGCTCGTCGCGCTGGAGCGTGAGCTGTGTGAGCCTGGCATGCCGCCGATGACGGTGAAGGTGGTCAGGAAGTGAGCAGCCACGACAAGTTCACCGTGCAGGCCGCGGTCGACGGCAAGCTCACGCTTTCCGACCTGCGCATGGATCCGGCCACGTTGGCGCATCAGGCGTCGGTCGCCAAAGAGCACGGCAACCCGCAATTGGCCGACAACTTCCTGCGCGCAGCGGAATTGGCGGTACTCGACGGCGAAGAAGTGATGAACCTTTACGATGCCCTGCGCCCGCACCGGTCGACCGCCGAGGAGCTGGAGGCGTGGCGGGTGTCGCTCGACGAGCGCGGCGCGCATCGATGTGCCGAACTCGTGCGGCAGGCTGCTGACGCGTATGCCCGTCGGGGCCTTCTGCGTTGACCGCGGTGGGCGTCGTCGCCGGGATCGATGTGGGAAACCACACCACCGAGATCCTCCTGGCCCGCGTCGGCGACGGCACGGTCGACCCCATCGTGCACGGCCAGGCCCCCACCCGCGGCCGGAAGGGTTCCCGCGAATCGCTTGAGGGGGCGGCGGCGCTGCTGCACCGGTTGGAGGTCGAGGCGGAGGTCGCGGCCGAGCAGTTGGTGCTGGCGACGCTGCGGCCGGTGGATACGTCGACGGCTCCGCTTCCGCGCGCGTCGTCGCCGCGCTCACCGGTGCGCAGCCTGCGCATGCCCGATGCGCGAACACCGGCAGGAACCGGCTCTGCGGTCGGACGGCATGTCCCGCTCGGCGATCTCGGTGGAGGCGTGATCGCCGGGCCCGCAATTGTTTCCGTCGACTCATCCACTGATTTCGAGGTAGCCGCGCGAGAGATCACCGGTGCTCTGGAGCGCGGCTGGCAGATCGTGGGGGTGATCGCCGCACAGGACGACGCCGTGCTCATCCGCAATCGCATTCCGGCCGATGTGCCCGTCGTCGACGAGGTCGACCTCGTCGGGCTCGAACCGGGTGCGTTGGTCGCCGTCGAGGTTGTCGCCGAGGGGCGCGCGTACCGGGCGATGGCCGACCCGATCGCGCTGTCGGCGGCATTGCAGCTCGGGCACGACCAGATCCAGGACGTCGCCGTGTTCACGCGGGAGCTGGCCGACTCACCGGCGATCGCAGTCACCGTCCGCACCGAGCCGCCGAAACCGCCGGCCCCAGAGGACGACTACGTCGACTGTGTGGTCGACGGCAACGAGATTCGCTACACCCCCGCGCAGGCGCAGAGCTTCCTGCGCTCGCAACCGCCGGGCACCGCGGTCCGCGTCCGCCTCCGCGCGATTCCGTCGGCGGAGGATGAGATCGCCGTCGACGATGTGTTCTTCACCGATCTCGCATCGATCGACAACGGGGTGTGGCTGCGTCGCGGCGTCGCGGAGACCCACGGCACCGTGGTCGCGCTTCTGGCCGCCGACGAGGTATCCGACGCCGCTGCGACGCTGAGCGAGTTGAGCGGGAAACCCGCGCACACACTCGCAACCGAACCGGAAGCCGCCGCGTGTGGCGCGCGCACGACCCCGGGCCTGCCGCCAGACGCGATCGTGTGCGACATCGGCGGCGGCACAATAGATCTGGTCGGCAGTGACGTCACGGTGGTCGCGGCGGGCGCGGGAGAGACGATCACTGTCGGGGTGGCGCGCGTGCTCGGCATCCCGCGCGCGCTCGCTGAGCATGTCAAGCGCACACCGGGGGTGCGGGTGGAGAGCCCGCACATCGCACACGAGGAGGACGGGCGCCGGGTATTCCTTGACGCGCCTGCCCCCGCCGACGCGATTGGTCGGCTCTGCACTCGCGGAAATGCAGGCCTCGTACCGTTTTCCGGCAGGCTGGCCGCAGAAGAGTGGCGCAGCCTGCGGCTTGCCGTCAAACAGGAAACGGTCGCGGCCAACATCGCGCGATGCATGCAGGTTTTCGACAAGAGCTCGACTGCCCTCGTGCTTGCGGGCGGCGGAGCGCTGGACGACGAGCTACTGCGCACCGTCAGCGAGGCCCTGCGCGGTACCGGTGTGGTAGTCGGGCGGGCGAATGTCGACGGCGTGCACGGCCCGCGTTTCGCGGTGGCGTCCGGGCTGGTCCATCTGTATGCCGCGAGCTAGCGCTCCCACGGGGCGCTGTCGCCCATCTTCTTGTAGTACTTGGCGAGGTGACTCTTCACCCGGTCGGCGTCGTCGGACGGGATGTCTATGCCGCCCCGTGCGCCGTCGACGATGGCGGCCGCGGCCATCACACCCCGCGGAACTGCTTCGAGTTTGCCGTTGACGACGTCCGCGATGAGCATCTTGTATGCCGTGAAGTTGTCCTTCTTCTCGCTGTCATACCAGAGGTGGGCATCGCGATACTTCCGATTCGGCCCGTCTTCGGCATCTGCCCATTTGCGAACCCTCTTCTCCGCCGCATCGCCGTCCCATTCGCGGTCACGATCGGCGAGCGGCAGATCCTGAAATGCTGTTGCAGACATGCATTGGGGATGCCCGGTCAGTACGTCGTCAAACCCTTCGTCAGGCCGTCGAGCGCCTCGTCGATGTGGCCGGTCCAGCGTCCCGGCTGGATACGGTGCACGGCCGAGTCACCTTGGAATGCGCTGGAAATCACCACATCCGGGGTCAGGGTGCGCAACAACCGCAGGCTCGCGGCCAACGCTTCGGCATCACCGATGCCGGGAATGTAACCGGCCCACCAGTTCCCGGCATCGCCGAACACCAACGTGTCTCCGGTGAACAGGTACAACCCCTCGCCCCCGTTGACCAGATAACAGGTGCTGCCGGGAGAATGCCCCGGTGTCGGAATGACCTCGACTCCGTTGACGTCGACGTGCCGGCTGCCGACCGGTATATCGACGTGCGCGTGCTGGCCGATCTCGAGAAGTTCGGCGACGGGTGCGTGCAGCGACGAGTCGAAGTGGTCGGCGATCTTCGTCAACATCGGGCCTGCTTCGTCGCGATGGGACAGGTACTGGTCGGAGATCCCTCCGAGGGCGTCGAGTTCGGAGAAGTCGGCATCGGTTGCGGTGGAGTAGAACAGCGCGCTGCGGCCGGTCCACAGGAATGCGTGGGTCGTCAGCCCGGGAAAGGGCGAGTCGGTGCGGGTCTGCCAGAGGTCGCTCAGAACTTGTTTCATGTGACCACCGTGCAACCTAAACAAATGTTCAGGTCAAGCGGCGATGACAAACTGCGCTGTGGCAGGTCTACACAGCATGAATAATTCCTATCCATTACCGAAGATCGTCGACCGGACGGCTTGGCAAGAAGAACTCGACCGGTTGCTGGAGCGGGAGAAGGCGCACACCAGGGAAGGCGACCGGCTAGCGGCGGCGCGACGCGCAATGCCGATGGTCGAGGTGGATGCCACGGCGCCCCTCGTCGGAGCGCAGGGCAAGGTACGTGTCGTCGACGCATTCGAGGGGCGACGTCAACTGCTCGTGTACTTCCACATGTGGCACGACGGTAGGTCCGCCGAGGACCAATGCGAGGGCTGCACGTTCTTCACCGGCCACGCCACCGAACTGTCCTATCTACACAGCCGCGACGTCACGTATGCCACCTTTTGCGAAGGCCCGTACGGCGAGAGTGCGCGGTACAGGGACTTCATGGGCTGGACGATGCCGTGGTACTCGGCCCGCGATGCGCGCGAGCAGTTGCTACAGGGCGACGGATTCGGCGGCTACGCAAGCTATCTGCGCGACGGGGATCGCGTCTTTCAGACGTACTGGAGCACAGGTCGCGGTACGGAGGCGGGCGGCACCAGTTACCACCTGCTCGACCTGACCATCTACGGGCGGCAGGAGACCTGGGAACAGTCGCCGGACGGCTGGCCGCAGACGATCGACCCGAGCCGCGGCGATCAGTTCCGCACCGACGGGCGGCCGACCGCGCAGTGGCCTCGGCTGGCGGCGGGCCGGTCCGACGATCTCACCGGCTGACGGGCGCCACTGCCTCCCTACGGGCCCGTGGTGTCGTAGGAATCGACCGCTCGCTGCATGCGGTCGAGGGCGGCGCGCATCTCGGCTAGTGCTTCGGTGAGTTCGGCGACTGTCGCGGGTGATTCGCCAGGCCCTGTCGGGGCGGCGGGCACGACAGCTTCCGACGGTATAGGTCTTGTGGAACCCGGCGGTGGGGCGACGGCGGCGTCGCCGCCAGGAGCCGTCGCGGCGCGACCGGCGCCTGGTCCGAAGAGTTGATCGAGGGCCTCGGCCAGGGTGGGTGCGTAGCCGACCTTCACTCCGCCGCCGCCGGGTTCTCGGAAGCTGGCAAGCACCCGGGACAGTTGAGGAAAGGTGGAGCTGTCCGGAGTCGTGGAGATCCGCTCGGTGTAGAGCGGTTCCACATAGAGAACTCCTCCGTCGGCGATCGGCAGAGTCAGCAAGTTTCCGTAGTGAATTCGGTTGGATCGCTCCAGGAGAGTCCGCTCGGATGCGACGCGGGTGTCGGAGATCATCGAGTTCTGGATCTGCTGCGGACCCTGGGTCAAGGTGTCGGTGGGCAGTCGTAGCACCGTGATTTTGCCGTAGTCTTCCGGATCCGAGTGGGCCGAGACGTAGGAGGAGAGGAATTCGCGGTTGAAGCCGACCATCGCGCTGGCCAGTCGGAACGACGGTTGAGCCGTCTGCTGGTCCCCAACGAGGACGTAGAACGGCGGCTGTTCGGGGATGGTGTCATCTGTCGGATCGCTGGGCACTGACCAGAAGGCATTGGTAGTGAAGAACTCTCGAGGCTCATCGACATGGTATCTGGCGAGTAACTCACGTTGAACCTTGAACAGATCCTCGGGATAGCGGAAGTGGGCGCGCAGTTCGTCGGGAATGTCGTCTGACGATTTCACGCTTCCGGGAAACGTGCGCATCCAGGTCTGTAGGACCGGGTCCTGCCGATCGACCTGATACAGCGTCACCGTGCCGTCATAAGCATCCACAGTGGCCTTGACGGAGTTCCGCACGTAGCTCACCTGTTGGGGGGATCGCGTAACACCGGTGGCGGTGGTGGTCGGGCTCCCGAGGGGCCCTCGCTGGGCATAGGGATAGGTGTCCAGGGTGGTGTAGGCGTCGATGATCCAGAGAATCCTGCCGTCGACCACTGCCGGATAGGCGTTGGCGTCGGTGGTCAGCCACGGAGCGACCTTCTGCACGCGCTCCTTCGGGTCGCGGTAGAGAAGCACTTTCGACTCCGACCCGATCGCTCGGGAGAACAATATGTTGCGTTCGACGAATCTGGCGGCGAAAAGACTGCGGCTGAACCAGTTTCCGATCGACACGCCACCACGACCGGTATATGTGTATTTGGAGGTGTCGGTGTCGTACTCGCGCTGTGCGGAGCCAGGGGGTCCGCCGACGATCGCATAGTCGGGGTCGGCCTGCGCGATCACTTCGCCGTAGTAGATCCGTGGCTGGTCGACGGGAATGATCTGTCTGTCGGATCCATGAGAGGCGATATCGCTGACGGTGTAGATGGGGTAGCCGCTGTTGCTGTCGGAGGTACCGGTGGCATCTCGTACGGCGGCGTTCACCCGGTTGGCCGGGGCGGCGACGAAGCCGTTGCCGTGGGTGTAGACGGTGTGTCGGTTGATCCAGTCGGTCTGATTGCCGGTCAAACTGTCCGGAGACAGTTCACGGACGCCGACGATGTAGTCGCGCAGCTCGCCGTCGATGCGATATCGATCGATGTCCAATACAGCAGGGAAGCTGTAGAAATTCTTGAGCTGCTGCTGCTGGGTGAAGGTGCGCGACAGCACATTCGGGTCAAGAAGCCGCGCGTTGGCGATCGTGGTCACATCGGCAGGGACGTCGCGCGGAGATTTCGTGCCGACACCTGGATAATCCCGGTATTCGACCGTGTCCCCGTCGATTCCATAGGCCTGACGGGTCGCGGCGATGTTGCGTTCGATGTAGGGGCGTTCGACGTCGGCGGCGTTCGGACGGACCGAGAACTGCTCCATCGCCAGCGGCCACGCCCCGCCTACCACGATCGACGACAGTACTAGCAGCGCCGTCGCCATTGCCGGAATCCGCAAGTCGCGCAGGACGATCACTGCGAAGAAAGACACGGCACACAGCACCGCGATCGCCAGCAGTACGAGCTTGGCCGGCAGCCCGGCGTGGATGTCGGTGTAGCCGGCACCGGTGAATGTCGGTTCCTTGCGGCCGCTTGTCAGCAGCCAGTACCGATCGAACCAGTACGCGATCGCCTTCACCGCGATGAAGGTGCCGGTAATCACTGCAAGTTGAATGCGGGCGGAAAGTGTAAGCAGACCTTTGCTTTTGGCATTTGCTATGCGCAGGCCGCCGAACAGGTAGTGCGTCACGAGGCTCGCCACCAACGCCAGACACAAGGCGGCGAACAGCCAGTTCAACACGAACCGATAGAAGGGCAGATCGAAGACGAAGAACCCGATGTCGTGGCCGAATTCAGGATCCACGCTGCCGAAGGAACTGCCGTGCAGAAACAGTTGCACCGCCATCCAGTTCCGCTGAGCAATCAGTCCGCACAGCGCGCCGACGGCGATCGCGACGCCCCACCCGAACAGCCGCGGGCGGCGCATCACCTGCATCCGCAACGGCGCGATCGGGTCGTCCGGCGACGACTCGGGAACGAATTGCGGACGTGAGCGATAGGCGAGCATCGCCGCGACGAAGATGGCGCCGCCCACGACCAGAGCCGCTGCCACGAAGATCGCGGCCCGGGTCGCAAGCACCGTCACCCAAACGCCGCGGAACCCAACCTCCCCGAACCACAACCAATTGACGTACATCTCCGCGACAGGCGGACCGATGAGCAGTAGTGCAATAAAGATTCCCGCCCCGATCAGCAGCAGACGAGCATGCCTGGAGAACGACGGTGGTCTGTCCGGGGGCTTCTCCGGCGTGAGTGTCGTCATTTGAATGCTCCCGAGGTTCGAGACTGCCGGTCCGGCGACCTCCTCGTCGACGACGCGCAGATGCGCAGGTGTTGCTACTCCATCGTGCGGGGGGCCTCCCAGCGGGACAAGTCGCGTGACAGGCCAACGTGGCATGGCCTTGCTTGCCGGATTCCGGCAATAACCGTGCTACTGGGTTGCCAGCTCAGTCGATCGGAGGCAGAGGCCGGTTCGGCCAATCCAGTAGGCGTGCTCCCAGCACCGCCGCCTCGAGTGTGAATCGCTGGGTTGGTTCGGCGACGTCATTGCCGGTGAGTTTCTTGATTCTGTTGAGGCGGTAGGTGACGGCGCGCACGCTGAGATAGAGCTCACGGGCAGCCGCGGCGTTAACACCGCCGGCCGCGAAATACGCTGCCAGCGTGTCCAACAGGGGTTTCGGACCACCCCGCGCTCGCTCCAGCGGCCCCAGCACCGTTGAGACCAGATCGATGATGGCGACCCGGTCGCGCAGCAGCACCTTGAACACGAGCATGTCGTTGGTGTTGAGAACGCGAGCGGTCAGGCCGAGCAATGTTGCCAGTTCGACGGTTCCACGAGCCTCCTCGTAGGAGCGCACGACGCCACCGGGCCCGGCGTGCGGCCGCCCGATCCCGATGCACCACTTGCAACTGCTGGCCTCCATCGCGTCTTCCACCAGCCGGGCGAAGTCGTCGAGAACCTCGGCGGCGCTGGCCGATGCGACACAGATGAGGAGTCCTTCCTTGGTGGTGACCAGTACATCGCGGATGCCGAAGCGTCCCAGCAGTCTGGATTCCACCCGGCGGGTCACGGTGTCGCCGTCAAGAAAACTCCGGTCGGCCGCGGCCGCGGCGACGGTGAGCTGATCTGCCGACCGCAGCCCGAATCGCTCTGCCGATTCGGCAAGGCGCCCAGGGTCGCTGCGGCCACTGAGGAGGTCATCGATGAACTCGCGGCGCCGGGCCTCTTCTTGGCGCATCACCACGCGCAGTGCTCCGTCATAGCCTTCGGCCAGCGCGACTATGGCGTCGTCGGCCGCGCGCAGCACGGTCTCGGCGATGCCATGGACTGTGGCCCCGCTCGCGTCGCTGATGTTGGGAAGTTCTCGCCAGGTCAGCCACGTCGCGCTGAGGTAGAGGTCGATCAGGGCGCGCAGCGGGAGATTCTCTTCGGCAGCGGCCGTCCCGAGAACCCGCCGGCTGGCGAGTTCGTCGTGAGTGAGTCGGCGACCCGTTGAGCTCACCGCGACCAACATATCGATGTAGCCCGCGAGGAAGGCCGGGGTCTGTGCCCCCGCATCCGCTGCCGCACGCGCGGCGATGGTCGCAGGGTCGAAGCCCAACCGCTCGAGCGCGGTCACAGGACCTCCTTCCGGCATGGTCTGGTTGCCGGTTTCCGGCAAGCCGGTGTCATCGAGGTTAGCCGGGTGAAGCTCTTGCCGGGGTTCGCCCACCTCAGGGACCGTGAAGGAGTGGTAACCGGCAACATCAGTGACCGTCCTGCCACCGCGCACCGATACTCATTCGACGACCGACGGAGCACAATGCAGACCGCAGGTATGACACCACAACGTGAACGCCACCAGTCGGCGGCGCCGGAAGATATGCAGCCGGTTCCGTTGGTTGCCGTGGGAGCGGTGCTTTTACAGCCCCAAAGCCGAGGCGAACCGGCCGGCACGATCGTCGATCGTGGTTCATGGCCGATTTTCGTGATCGTCCTGGCGGACAACGCCGCCGCTGACCCGTGCGCCGCGCCCCTGTTCGACCTACTCAACCGGCCACACGCGAGCCGGATCCCGATGGCGCACGGTCACTACCGCTGGTCGATGAGCCGCTCGGGCGCAATGCTCAAGCTCGCCCTCCGAACACAAGAGCCCACGAGGGTCGACCTCGACATCATGGTGCCGGCCCGATCCCTACTCGGCGTTCTCTCTCAGTTGCCCGCCGAGGTCACTTTCGCCATCACGACCGAGCGGCACGCAGACAAACTCACCGAGCGGGTCCGCGTTCGCGACGCCCTGCACGAGATGATTCTTTTGGTGAGTCCGGGCAAATGGGACGACGGTCTCGCCGAGCTACGCCGTAGCGGTGAGCTGGAGGATGCCGAGCCGCACGGTCGGCCGTAATCGACGTCGGCCGGTGGGGCGGACCCACCATCGGCATCGGCGGGTCGGTACGGTGCGCGGGCGCCGCTCAGCGGCGGCCCGCGCCGGCTTTGGCTTCGGCGCGGTCAGCCAGCAGGTCCGAGAGTTCGTCGGCATAGGTGAGTTGCCGACGCAACAGGTCGGCGCTGTCGTCGGTTTTGGTGCGGTACTCGCGCAGGCGTTGCGCCGCGGCGTTGCGTTGTGCTGCCGATGATTTCCTGTCGCCAAGTACGTCCAGTGCGGCAAGAAGATCCTTCATCTCCGCCAGGGTGAAACCCAGCGGCTTCATCCGCCGGATCACCAGCAGTCGGTCAACATCGGCATCGGTGTAGAGGCGAAAGCCGCCCGCGCTGCGCGCCGACGGTGTCACCAATCCGACGTCGTCGTAATGGCGGACGGTGCGGATCGACAATTGAGTTCGCTTTGCCACCTGGCCGATCTGCATGTGGACACCCTGCGTGTCACTCACCGTGACCCACCTCCGTTCCACTGGTCCGATCCGCTCAGCCTTGACGGTTGACCGTCAACTCTAGCCACCAAGCCCAGCGATCCAATCGCATGAGGCCCGAGAGCCTACCGTTACGTATGAGTAGCGTTAAGTCAGGGAGCCGCGCCCAGCTGCCCGGAGAGGCGGTCGTGGCGGTCGGCCGAATCCTCATTCAGCCCAACGATTTCCACGTGCTTGCCCTTGTTGCGGTACTTCGTGGTGATGGCGTCGAGCGCGGCGACCGTGGACGCATCCCAGATGTGGGAATCGCTCATGTCGATGACCACGTTGGCCGGATCGCCCGCATAGTCGAACTGGTACACCAGGTCGTTGCTGGAAGCGAAGAACAGCTCGCCGCTGACCCGGTAGACGACGCTGTCGATGGCGCCGTCGCGGTCGCGGTCGGACTCTTCGACCTTGCGCACCGTTACCAGGTGCGCGACCCGACGAGCGAAGAGCACCATCGCCGTCAGCGCGCCAACGATGACGCCGTATGCCAGGTTGTGGCTGATCACCGTCACCGCCACCGTCGCCACCATGACCAGTGTTTCGCTGCGCGGCATCCGGCGTAGCGTGGCCGGCGCGATGCTGTGCCAGTCCATTGTGGCCACTGACACCATGATCATCACCGCCACGAGCGCGGCCATCGGGATCAGTGCGACAACGTCGCCAAGCCCCACAACCAGGCCAAGCAGACAAACGCCGGCCACGAATGTCGAGATCCGGGTACGCGCGCCGGAGACCTTCACGTTGATCATGGTCTGGCCGATCATCGCGCAGCCGCCCATGCCGCCGAAGAAGCCGGTCACCACGTTGGCCACACCCTGGCCCCAGCCCTCGCGGGTTTTGTCTGAATGGGTGTCGGTGATGTCATCGACGAGCTTGGCGGTCATCAGCGACTCCAGCAGCCCCACCATCGCCATCGCCAACGCGTAGGGGCCGATGATCGACAGCGTCTCCATGGTCAGCGGCACGTGCGGCACCAACAGGCTCGGCAGACTCGACGGCAACTCTCCTTGATCGCCGACGCTGGGCAGGTCGATAGAGAACACCACAACAGCCGCGGTGAGGACCACGATCGTCACAAGGGGAGCAGGCACTGCGGTGCTCACCTTCGGTAGGAACACCATCATCAGCACACCGGCGACCACGAAGGGATACACCAGTGTGGGCACCCCCAGCAGATGAGGCAGCTGGGATATGAAGATCAAGATCGCCAGAGCGTTGACAAACCCCACCATCACGCTGCGTGGAACGAAGCGCATCAACCTCGCCACACCCAGCACACTGAGCGCGATCTGCAGCACGCCGGCGAGGATGACTGCGGCAATGAAGTAATCCAGCCCGTGCTCCCGCGCGAGAGGGGCAATGACCAGCGCGATCGCCCCGGTGGCCGCGGAGATCATGGCCGGGCGCCCGCCCACGACCGCGATCGTCACCGCCATCGTGAACGACGCGAACAACCCCACCCGCGGATCCACTCCGGCGATAATCGAGAACGAGATCGCCTCCGGAATCAGCGCCAACGCCACTACTAGGCCAGACAGCACCTCGGTCCTCAGCCGTCGCGGCGAACGCAGTGCAGTCCACACCGATGTGCTCGGATCACCCGCCTCGCGGACCGCGAGGGCGGCCGAACCCAATCCAGTCTTCACAGCACTCCATTCACGTTGCAGCACAACCGTTCCCACTGGACAACGGCAGAGGGACGACGAGAGATTTGATAGGCAGATGCAACGGTGCACACCATGCGAAGCAGTCGCTCGATCAAGAACAAGTCTCGGCGTCGCGCATGCTGCCGCTCAGAACACTACCCTTACCGGAGGGGAGAGTAGAAATTTCGTGGCGCACCTCACCACCGGCTCATGACGGCAATAAGACGGCGGCGTGCGAAGTTTCGTGTGCCGTGATCCCTATCAGCCTGGTCTATCCTCACTGCGATGAGCGCACGCTTCGAGGAGCTGGGCTGGCAGCAGACGCCGATGGGTGTGATCAGCCTGCGGCGCCGATTCGACCTGACGGCGCGTTTCGACGTTTATGAGGTCAAACTCGATGACGAGTACGTGATGTCCAGCCTGTTCACCGTCGCCGAAAAAGAGCTGGCGCGGCTGGGGCTGGCGCGGACGCCGGGCGAGGACCTGGACGTGATCATCGGGGGACTCGGCCTGGGCTACACCGCGCGAGAAGCTTTGCAATGTCGCCGGATTCGGACACTTACCGTTGTCGAATACTCCGATGCAGTCATCGACTGGCACGAACGCGACCTGCTACCGGACACGGCAGGCCTGGCCGCCGACAGCCGAGTCGCGCTCGTGTGCGCAGACTTCTTCGCCGCCGCGACGGACGCGGTCGGATTCGATCCGGAACACCCCGGCCGAACCTATGACGCAATCCTGCTCGACATCGACCACTCGCCCCGCCACGTGCTACACGATCCACACGCAGCCTTTTACACCCACGACGGCTTACATGCCGCAGCCGCTCATCTCGCCCCGGGTGGCGCATTCGCCATGTGGTCCGACGATGCACCGGACGACGAGTTCAGCTCGGTCCTCGAAACGGTATTCACCGACGTCGAGGCCCGGCAGATCTGGTTCGACAACCCCCTCACCCGAGGCCGGTCGGCCGCTACCATCTACCTCGCGACCCGGTTGTGACGTCCAGACTCGCTTCCCGAGGGAGTCGGCACGCACACGGCATCTGTTCGGGCTGGGCCTGTTGGGGCACTCGGATTCACGTTCGCACTGTTCATCGCCGAGTTGGCCAACACCGAGCCGGGGCAGGGACCGTCCCAGCACGCCTGAGTGATGATCTTGCGAACAGCGACCGCCTGCTTTGCCTGCCCCGTGGCCGCGTCACAAGCCGGGGATGACGTCACCAAGCGCAAACGTGACGGGCTGGTCCAGCTGGGCATAGGTGCACGACCGCGGATCTCGGTCGGGCCGCCAGCGGTTGAATTGCGCTGTGTGGCGGAACCTCTCGCCTTCCATGTGGTCGTATCGGACCTCGACGACCCGCTCCGGCCGCAGCGGGACGAAGGACAGGTCCTTACCCGCGTTCCAGCGCGACCCTGCCGAACTCTGCTTCAGAGTCGGTTGTAAAGCCACGTGAGCCGCCCAGTTCCACGGATGCTCGTCGAACGTGGTGACGAGCGGCTGCAGTTCGGTGAGGAGTTGCCGACGGGTCGCCATCGGGAAGGCGCCGATGACACCGACCGACGCGAGTCTGCCGTCGTCCTTGAAGAGCCCGAGCAGTAATGAGCCGATCGCGTCGGCACCGGACTTGTGCAACCGGTAGCCGGCCACGACGCAGTCCGCCGTTCGAGTGTGCTTGATCTTGAACATGATTCGCTTGTCCGGCTGGTAGGGGATGGTCAGCGGTTTGGCGACGATCCCGTCCAGGCCCGCCCCCTCGAACTCGGAGAACCATCGCTGCGCGGTGGCCGGATCGGTGGTGGCGGGGGTGACGTGAAATGTCGGCCCCGCGTCGGCCAGCGCATCGACCAGTGCGGCGCGGCGCTCACTGAACGGGCGTCCCGTCAAGTCGTCGTCGCCGAGCGCGAGCAGGTCGAACGCGATGAACGACGCCGGTGTCTGCTCTGAGAGCATCTTCACCCGAGACGCGGCCGGGTGCAGTCGCAGCTGCAGCGCCTCGAAGTCCAGCGCACCGTCGGCGGCGATGACGATCTCGCCGTCGATGACGCAGCGCTGTGGCAGCTCGGCGATGGCAGCGCTCACCAGTTCGGGGAAGTAACGCGTCATCGGGCGCTCGTTGCGGCTGCCCAGCTCGACCTCGTCGCCGTCGCGGAAGCAGATCGACCTGAAGCCGTCCCATTTGGGCTCGTAGCAGGCGCCAGGCGGGATGGCAGGCACCGATTTGGACAGCATCGGCGAAACCGGCGGCATGACGGGCAGCTTCATCAACTCATTGTCTAATCGCCAGCGATGACATTGCCTGCCTTCGAGGGTTTACATGGGTATGGCGAAACAGGAGGGACCCGGAATTCCGTCACCGTCGATGGGGCAGGAGGCGATCAGGCTGCCGATGACTGGTGTGCGCAACGACTACCGCTTCGTCGGCCCTGAGGGCGAAGTCGACCTTCTTGGCCTGTTCGCGGGTCGGCGTCAGCTGATCGTGTACCGCTTCTTTTATGCACCCGATGTGGAGAACTGGCCGGATGGCTCCTGCTCGGGCTGCGCGTTTTTTGCTAACACCGTGACCTATCCGGCCCACCTGGCTGCTCGCGACACGACGCTCGTGTTCGTGTCGGCGGCCCCGCAGGAGCGCATCGCGGCGCTCGGGGCGCGGATGGGGTGGGGTGATCTCGCCTTTTTCACACTTGTCGGCGATGACTTTTCTCGAGACTTCGGCGTCAAGAGATGTTCGGGATCAACGTCTTCATTCGCGACGGCGATCGCATCACGCCATTGGGACGACAGGAAGACTGGAAGGCCGTGCCGGAAGGGCGGCCGCAGGGCGCCCCATACGAACGGTGGCGGCTTCACGACAACTACGGCGATGCGGTGTTGCGCGGCCGATGACATTGCCGCGTGTCGGGGGTATGCGAGCGGACACCTCAGGAGGGTGATCGGGTCGAGTCGCTTCTCGGAATCAGCACGGTCGAGCCGTGCGTTCGGCGGCCCTCGAGATCGCGGTGAGCCGCAGCGGCATCTTCGAGTGGGTATCGCTCACCGGTGGTTACCTTGACGATACCTGCCGATATCGCATCGAACAGTTCCCCTGCACGCCAGGAGAACTCATCGTAAGAGCGATTGAAATGGGTCCGCATGGGTCGGGTGAGGTACACCGAGCCAGCAGCATTCAATCGCTGCGGATCAACAGGCGGCACGGGCCCACTCGCAGCTCCGAAGAGCGCCAAGGTGCCTCGTACCGCCAGGCTGGCCAGGCTCGCATCGAACGTCGACCTGCCGACACCGTCGAAGACGGCCGCGACCCCGTCGCCGCCGGTCAGCGCGCGCACTGCAGCACCGAACTGCTCTGGGTCGACGGGGTAGTCCAATACCTCGGCTGCGCCGGCCGCGCGCGACAATGCGTTCTTGGCCGGGGTGGACACCGTCGTCAGAACCCGAGCACCCTGCGCGGTCGCCCACTGCGTCAGTATCAGTCCGACGCCACCGGCGCCGGCGTGCACCAGTACGTCGTCTCCCGGTGCCGCCGGGTAGACCGACTTGAACAGGAAATGCGCGGTCAGACCTTTCAGCAATGCCGATGCCGCTGTCTCCGACGGGATGGCGTCGGGCACGCGTGCCGTCAGATCGGCTGCGGCGAGGCAGTACTCGGCATACGCCCCCTGCGCATCCGCACTGGCGACCCGATCACCTACCCGGACTGATGTGACATCCTCACCGACCACGGACACGGTGCCGCACACTTCGCTGCCGATGACGAATGGCAGCTTGCAGGGGTAGAGCCCGGAGCGGAAGTAGGTGTCGACGAAGTTGACTCCAATCGCCTCCGCTTCGATCAAGACCTGACCTCGGCCGGGCGTTGGGATCGGACGCTCGACGGCGGCCATGACTTCTGGGCCACCGGTCTTGGTGATTTCGATGGCGTGCATGACATTCTCCTCATGGGTTGCGTGCGATCGCGGACGTCAACCGAGATGCGGTAATTCCGGTTGCGTTGGGACCACGATCACGGTCGGGCCATCCGCCTGAAGCGCTGCCGTGAACTCCTGCGCCAGCTCCTCGGTGGTGTCCACGTTGGCCGTGCGGCATCCGAAACCATGAGCCAGGGCGGCGATGTCGAGCCCGGGGAGATCGAGAGCGGGTACGCCCGGCGTGTTCTCCAGCAACGCAAACGATTTCAGGATGGCGTAGGCCCCGTTGCGCAGCACCACGAACACGACCGGCAACTTGTGCTGGGCGGCAGTCCAGATCGCCTGAACGGAGTACTGGAACGAACCATCACCAATGGTGGCGACGATATGTCGCTTGACGCCGCGCTCTCGGTCCCCGAGCGCTACGCCGACGGCTCCGGGAACGCCCCAGCCGATACCTCCGCTTCCGGTCGCGAAGAAACTACCGGGCCGCGTGGTGGGCAGCCACTGCAGCAGCTCGGTCATCGTCGACGTGGACTCCATCACCACCGCGGCATCGTGAGGTTTGACCGTGCTCAGCGTGGCGTAGACCTCGTCGGCGGTAAGCGGCTCCGATGGTGCCGAGGACCGCACGGCCCGGTCCCTGTTCAAAGGAGGGTGCACCGGCCGGCCAGTTGCTTCGTCGATCAGGTCGACCAGCTGTTCCAGGGTGACCCGAACGTCGCCGATGAGGCTGTCACCGACCGGGGCGACCGAGGCGAGGTGAGGATCGACGGTCAGCTGAATGAGTTCGGACCCCTCTGGCAGGTACTCGCCCGCGACGTATGGGTAGTAACGGAAGGCCTGCGCACCGATCACGATGACGAGGTCATGCCCGTGGACCACCTGGTTGACCTCGGCGATGGTCATCGGCATCGGGCCTGCGTACAGCCGGTGGTTCTCCGGGAATGACACCCGGTCGGTCAGAGCACTGGCGCGGACGGGCGCCCCGAGCTTCTCGGCGAAGGCGATGCCGGCGTTCCAACCACCAGCCCGGTCCACCTCCGGTCCCAGAACCAGCAGGGGGTTCTCCGCCCGTTTGATCCGCTCGGCGAACTCTCTGAGCCGCAGGGTATCTGGAGCAGTCCGCTGGCTGACGGTTCTCACCGTCACCGGGCCGACGGCTGACTTCTGCCAATCGTCCAGAGGAATGGACAGAAACACCGGCCCAGCGGGCGGTTGCACAGCGACGGTGTACGCCTGCATGAACGCCGCCGGAACATCCTCGGCGCGGACGGGCTCGTATGCCCACTTGACCCAGGGTGCGGGCAACACCGTTGCCTCCCTGTTGTTCAGGTAGGGGTCGCACAGCGACATCTCGCGGGTTTGTTGACCCGCCGTGACGATCAGCGGGGTGTTCGCGCGGTAGGCAGCCACCATGCTTCCCATCGCATTGCCTACGCCCGCCGCGGTATGCAGGTTGACCAGAGCCGGCTTGCCGACGCACTGAGCGAAACCGTCGGCCATCGCCAGTGCGGACGCCTCCTGCAACGCCAACACGTAAGTGAAGTCCTCCGGGAAGTCCTGCAGGAATGTCTGCTCGGTCGAGCCAGGGTTCCCGAATACCGTTGTGAGACCGAGCGTACGGAGCAGATCGTAAGTGACGGCGTGCACCGTCTTGTGATCGGTCATGTAAAGAACCAACTTTCGATAGACCTGACGACCTTGGACGACACCAGCACTCTTGCTCGCTAATCGTCCACATCGACGAATCACGTTGATGCGTAGCCCATTTGCCATCATCAGGTAATGCCAGCTGTGGATTCCTTCATTCTCCTGATCTATCTTCCGATGGCCTGTGCCATCGCTACTGACCTGCTGACGACAGGGGAAGTGTCGCCACCCAAGGAACTACATGCGTACACTGTACCTGTAGTCACGTACAGTGTACGCAATCAGGTCACAGGAGGACGCCGTGCCTAGAAAGTCGTTGAGGCTCACTGCGAAGGGCGAGCACACCCGGCAGCGAATCCTGGAGGCCGCAGATCGTCTGATCGCCTCGCGCGGTGTGACCCGCGTGACCCTGGACGATGTTCGTGCCGAGGCGAAAGTGAGCAGCTCCCAGATCTACCACTACTTTGCCAATAAGCAAGCCTTGATCTCCGCCGTCGTCGACTACCAGGACTCCCTGTCGCTCAGCGGCGAGTCGATGCTGGGCACTTTCGAGTCGGCGGACGCCGTGCGGTCCTGGGGGCGACGCCTCACCGAGGGGCAACGCGATTCGCATTACGCAGGCGGTTGTCCCATCGCCACGCTGGGCGCAGGCTTGATGGATCTCGACGGCGATACGCTCGCGCAAATCGCGCGGATATTTCGTCGATGCGAGGACGGCATCCGGGCCGGCTACCGCACCATGCACGCCAACGATGATCTTGTGCCCGACGCTGATCCAGACGCCCTCGCGACAATGACGCTGGCTACTGCCATCGGTGGTCTCGTACTCACTCGGCTCAACCGCGACATCCAGCCTCTGCAGGTCGCCATGGATGCGTTGTTCGGCTGCCTGCACTTGCAGCAGCCAGAGTCATCAAAGACGTTGGTACGAAGCTGAATTGGATTGGCAGTTCCAAAACTTGTGTCTACCTTTCGGAGTATGACTTCAGACATGGCAGGATCGACCGCGTTGGTGACGGGTTCAACGAGCGGTATCGGCACCGCGATAGCAACGGCACTGGCTCAGCGTGGAACCCACGTGCTGGTCTGTGGGCGCGACACAGCGCGGGGTGAGCGAGTCGTAAGCGACCTCCGCGGCGAAGGCGGGCGTGCCGATTTCGTCAACGCCGACCTTGGTGGAGGCGCCGCGGCTGCCAGGGATCTGGCAGCCCGGGCTCAGCAGATCGCCGATCGACGCGTTGACATCTTGATCAACAATGCGGCCATCGGAGTCCTCGGTCCGACAGCGGATATGCCCGAGGACGGATTCGACGCGGCGATCGCGACCAACCTCACCGCGCCCTACTACCTGGTCGGTGCGATGGCGCCTGCAATGGCCGAAGCGGGCAGCGGGGCAATCGTCAACGTGGCCAGCATGGCGGGCCAGATCGCATTGCCCGGTATGTCCGTGTACGGCGCCACCAAGGCCGCGCTGCTGTTTCTGACCAAGAGTTGGGCTGCCGAATTCGGACCGCGAGGCGTCCGGGTCAACGCAGTTACCGTAGGGCCCACGCGCACCCCGGGTTCGGCCGAACTGGGTGAGGCGCTCGACGTGTTGGCCGCACAAGCCCCTGCAGGTCGCGTCGCCGACCCCAGCGAGATTGCCTCGGCCATCGCATTCCTGGTCAGCGACGATGCGAGCTTCGTGCACGGCGCGGCGCTGTCCGTTGACGGCGGTCGCACCGCGGTGTGAATCGACCGCCTGATGCGACTCTCGGCGATGAGTTTCGTCGCGATGGGTAGTCCATTTCAGCGTCGGCATTGAAGCTGGCCGGCATTGACCGATGAACCAGGATGGACACCGTGGACCTACCCGTCATGCCACCCGTCGAACCGATGCTGGCCAAAGCGCAGGCCAAGGTGCCCGACGACGCCGGGGTCTGGTCCTACGAACCCAAGTGGGACGGCTTCCGCGCGCTGGTGTTCCGCGACGGTGACGACGTGGTCCTGCTGTCGCGCAGCGGCAAGGACCTCGGCAGGTACTTCCCGGAGCTACTGGACGCACTGCGTGACGAAACGAACGTGCGCTGTGTCCTTGATGGCGAGGTCGTTGTTCCCCGCGACATCGACGGCCGGATCCGGCTGGACTGGGAATCGCTGAGTCAGCGTGTACACCCTGCTGCGAGTCGGGTGAAGAAGCTCTCGGAGGAGACGCCGTCACACTTCATCGGATTCGACGCGCTGTCCACCGGCGACCGCTCGCTGCTGAAGGAGCCGTTCCGCGTCCGACGCCGGGCGCTTCTCGAGTCCGTCCAGGAAAAGGACTGGTGTCACGTCACTCGCACCACCGAGGACCCGGCGCGCGGCGTGCAGTGGCTCGAGGAGTTCGAGGGTGCGGGGCTCGACGGGGTGATCGCTAAGCGGCTCGACGGCCATTACCTGCCCGGCAAGCGCGAGATGGTCAAGGTCAAACACGCCCGCGACGCCGACTGTGTGGCCATCGGTTACCGCATCCACAAGAGCGGCGAGGGTGTCGGTTCGATTCTGATGGGTCTCTACCGCGACGACGGTGAGCTCCAGATGGTCGGCGGCGCAGCGTCGTTCAGCGTCAAGGACCGTACGAAGCTGCTCGCCGAGCTCGAACCGCTGCGCGAAGGTGACCAGGTGAACGACGGGGAGCCCAGCCGGTGGAACTCCGCGGCCGACAAACGCTGGATCCCGATCCGGCCGGAGAAGGTCGCGGAGGTGGCGTATGACCAGATGGAGGGCAATACCGTGCACGGCAAGCGTTTTCGTCACGCCGTGAAGTTCGTCCGCTGGCGCCCCGATCGCGAACCCGAGAGCTGCACGTTCGATCAGCTCGATGTGCCGGTGAACTACGACCTCTACGACGTGCTGGAGTCCTGATATGGCGAGCAAGGCAGAGGAGATCGACGTCGACGGGGTGACCGTCCGGCTCACCAACCGCGACAAGCCGTACTTCCCGAAGCTCGGCGCCAAGGGCACCAAGGGCGCGCTGTTCGACTATTACCTGTCGGTCGCCGACCACATGGTGAACCTGTTGCGCGACAGACCGGTTCACCTGCAACGGTTTCCGGACGGAATCGACGGCGAGGAGATCTACCAGAAGAGGGTGCCGCAGAAGCATCCCGACTACCTGGAGACCTGCCTCATCACCTTTCCGTCGGGGCGCACCGCTGACGC
Organism: uncultured Actinomycetota bacterium; assembly: GCA_963756865.1. Taxonomy (GTDB): domain Bacteria; phylum Actinomycetota; class Actinomycetes; order Mycobacteriales; family Mycobacteriaceae; genus Mycobacterium. The sequence continues at coordinate 148,643 of CAVWPQ010000005.1, forward strand.
CCTGAAGGTGACACATCCGTCGGCGATCGCGTGGGCGGCGCAGATGGGTACGGTCACATTGCACCCGTGGCAGGTGCGGTGTCCGGACACCGAGCACCCAGACGAGTTGCGCATCGACCTGGACCCGCAGCCGGGCACCGGGTTCACGGAGGCCGCGACGATCGCCGTCGACGTGCTCAAACCGCTACTGGACGAGCTCGGCCTGATCGGCTTCCCGAAGACGTCCGGCGGTCGCGGCGTGCACGTGTTCCTTCGCATCAAGCCGGACTGGGACTTCATCGCGGTTCGCCGTGCAGGCATCGCGCTGGCTCGCGAGGTGGAGCGCCGCGCACCGGATGCCGTCACCACGTCGTGGTGGAAGGAGGAGCGAGGTCAGCGGCTGTTCATCGATTACAACCAGAACGCGCGCGACCGCACTTTCGCGTCGGCCTACTCGGCACGCAAGACCCCGATCGCGACGGTGTCGATGCCGCTGGCCTGGGATCAGCTGCGCGACGCGGACCCCGACGACTACACCATCGCCACCGTTCCCGATCTGGTGAGGAAGCACGGTGACGCGATGGCCGACATCGATGCCGTAGCCCAGTCGATCAAGCCGCTGCTGGAGATGGTCGAGGCCGACGAGGAGCAGGGCCTCGGCGATCTGCCCTATCCGCCGAGCTACCCGAAGATGCCCGGCGAACCGCCGCGGGTCCAGCCAAGCAAGAAGGTGGCAGCGAACTGGGACGAGGACGGCAACCCCGTCAAGGGTGACTAGGCGGGCGTCAGCGCCGTTTCGCCGCCGGGAACCGGAAGCGGGCGAGCCCCTGGTCACGCGCCGTGCCGACCCAGATTTCGCGGCCGACTTGGAGCGCGGTCGTCGCTGCGCCGAAGGTGTCCGGGCCGTAGTCGACGAGTTGTACCGTCTCGAGGGTTTCCGGGTCGATGCTGATCACCCGCGACGGGATACCCAGTCGGGGATTGCTGCTGAAGTGGCCTGCAAGGAAATCCCGCATGTTTGTGCCGTAGGTGCCCGCTGCCAGCAGCCGGCCCGAGGCCGACCACGTCAGGTTGTCGACCATGATGTCAACCGACACGGTGGTGGTGTCGGCATCGCAGCCGCCGCGTCGAACCTTTCTCAGACAGCGCGAATTCCAGCCGCCGATGTAAACCCATTGGCCGTCGTTCGAGACCGCAACGCCGTTGGCCGTGTTGATCTGCGTGCCGGGCAACGTCGTCCAGCCTCGGCCCGGTGACCACTCCAACACGCCGCCGGTATCGGCTCCCGCCATGGCCTCCTCGACGCTGACCTCGGTGAGCCCGTCTGGATCACCGGTGGTGCTGACGACGAAGCCGTCGTCGACCGCGGCGACGTCGTTGCCGACAGCGGTGCCTGGGAGTCGCACCCCGCCAATCCACTTCAACGCTGGACGCGACTCGTCCAGATCGACTTCGAAAACCTCGACCGATTCGTTGCCGCCGTGATTCACGACGTACAGCTCGGCACGACCGTCTGGTCGCAGGCCCACGTCGATGCCGTGGGGCCGAAACTTCAGCGGGTTGAGATCTGGCTGCTGGACGAATCTTTCGGACTCAAGGGCGGAAGTGGCGCGGTACGGGAAGATCTCGTTGCACGCCCCGCTGGCAACGCTCACCGCATAGAGCCTGCCGAGGGGGGCGGTCGGCCCCGTCATCCCCGACGTCAGCACCCATTCGCCGCCGGGCGCCACCGCCAGGTCCTCAGCATTGACTGGGCCCGATATGTACCCGGCCAGCTGTTCGTGCATGTCGATAACAATTACTGCAGTGCGGGCAGTCGGGGTACGTATTCGACTACTTCAATCGGCAAACACGCAGGGTCATCGTGGTGCAGTCTGGGCAAATGGAGGTTGGATGAGCATCCGTCGCCTGATCGCCGCGCTGGCCGTGTTCGCGGTGGCCGCGACGGGAATCGGGGTGTCCATCGCGATGATCACCGCCGACAAGGCGCGGCCGCCCACCGCCACGACGCGGCAGCCACTGCCTGCTCCGACGCCGAAAGTGCCTACTCCCGCTGAATTCCAGATCGGCATCGTCGTCACCGAGCAGGACTGCAGCGCACCGACCGGATGTGTCTACAAGTATCGGGTCGAGCCGAAATACCTTGGCCTGCATCCGTTGCCGGATAAGCCGATCAAGGTGATCTACCAGGTGACCGGTGGCCATGAACCACAGACGGGTGACTTCACGGTTCAGGGTGGCCAGGCGCGGGTGTTGCAGGATGTCCCGTTGGAAGGTCCCCCGGGCGCGCAATTGAAGGCGTCCGTCACGAAGATCGAGGGATAGCGCCGTGAACGTGTGGCTGCTCTTCGTACTGGTCATCCTCGCGTCCGTCGCCGTCGCGATCGGAACGATTCTGGTTGCCAATCGCTTGATACCGGCCGGCGTCGGGAACTCGCACAACTCGACGTTGTCGCCGTTCCTGACCACGGTCGCCCTGGTGTACGGCGCGCTGCTCGGCTTCACCGTCGTGGTCGCCTGGGAGCAGTTCTCCTCGGCCGAGGCCAACGTCGCAGGCGAAGCGTCCACCCTGGCGACGATGTATCGCCAGACAGTGGCGATGCCCGTCCAGGAGCAGGGACAGATCCGCGTTCTGCTGCGCAAGTACACGACTGCGGTGCAGGGTCCCGAATGGCGACAGCAGGAGCAGAACGAGGGCGGAGGCACCAGCGACGTCGCACGCGGTGCCATCACCGACATGTACCGGGTGTTGGGCGGTCAGGATCCAAATGCCGCGTCGTCGGCGATCAACAGCGAGTTCCTCGGCCAGCTGACGGTTCTCGCATCCGAGCGCAACACCCGCATTCTCGACGCCGAGCCGCGGATCCCGTCGTTACTGTGGTTCGGGCTGGTATTCGGCGGTGTGCTTCTCGTCGGGCTGACAGGATTCTTGAGGCTTGACAGCACGCGTGGCCACATCGTTCTGTCCGGGGCGGTCTCTGTGCTGCTCGGGCTGTTGTTGTTCGTCATCTACTGCCTCGATCACCCGTTCGGGAGCCAGGTCGGGATCACCCCCGCGCCGTTCGAGCACTCGATCGGGGTCTTCGACGCCGTCGACGATGGGAATTGAGATGGCGACCAGATCATCCCTTCTACGCGCCGAAGAGGGTCTGCCGCGCGGCGTGCAGGGGGCTGCGGATCCCAGGTTCGCCAACGTCATCCGCATCTTCGCCGGGCTGTTTCCCGGTCGCCGGTTCGGCGGCGGCTCCCTCGTCGTCTACATCGACGGCAAGCCCGTCGTCGACGTCTGGACAGGATGGTCCGACCGGGACGGCACGGTGCCATGGTCGGCCAATACCGGTGCGATGGTGTTCTCGGCGACGAAGGGAATCGCCGCCACGGTGGTGCATCGCCTCGTCGACCGCGGTCTGCTCGACTACGACACCCCTGTCGCCGAGTACTGGCCCGAGTTCGGCGCCAACGGCAAGAAGGACATCACCGTCCGCGACGTGCTACGCCATCGGGCGGGTCTTTCGCACCTCAAGGGTGTCACCAAGGACGATCTGCTCGACCACCACCTGATGGAGGAGCGACTGGCCGCGGCGCCGGTCGATCATCTGCGAGGAATGCCCGCGTATCACGCCCTCACGTACGGATGGCTGGTGTCGGGGGTGTGCCGAGCCGTCACCGGTATCGGTATGCGTGAACTGATCCGCGACGAGGTGGCCCGTCCACTCAACACCGACGGTCTGCATCTGGGGCGTCCGCCCGCCGGTTCGCCGACCAAAGTGGCGCAGATCCTGCTACCGCAGAAGGCGCGGCCCAACCCGGTGTTCGACTTCGTCGCGCCGAAAGTGGCGGGCCTGCCGTTCTCCGGAGCATTCGGCGCGATGTACTTCCCCGGCATCAGATCCTTTGTCCAGGGTGATATTCCGTTCCTCGACGGTGAGGTGCCCGCCGCGAACGGCCTCGTCACCGGCCGCGGCCTGGCCAAGATGTACGCCGCAATCGCCAACCGAGGTGTGATCGACGGAAAGCAGTTCCTGTCACCGGAGATGGCCGACGGCCTGATCGGTAAGCCCAGAGTGCGGCCCGACCTCAACATGTTGGTGCCGATGCCGTTTCACCTCGGCTACCACGAATCGCCGATTCCCGGTTTGCTGAAGGGATTCGGTCACATCGGCCTCGGTGGAACGCTCGGCTGGGCCGACCCCGCAACCGGCAGCGCATTCGGATTCGTGCACAACAGGTTGCTCACCGCGATGGTGTTCGACATGGGATCGTTCGCGGGAATTGCGCGGCCGATGCGCAGTGCGATCGCCGCCGCCCGTCACAGCGGCGCGATGACGGTGCCGCGGTACGGCGCGACTTTCCGGGAGAGCGACGAACACAGCGACGCACCGAAAAGGCGAGTAGCAGGCAGGCGCTAGATCAGAGCAAACCAACGCCTACATAAGCGGTCGGGCTGCCTTCGCGCGTTGTCGGCACCAGCGTTATAGTGATCGTCGGACGCTGGAAGATGGGTATTTCCAACCTCTTTGGCCGACGGGGCGCGCCAAACGGTATCCGGCACCCTGCACCGTACGAAAGATTGCCGAGGGGATTTTTAGCGTGATTGATGTGAAAGCACTTGCAGCAGGTCTAGTCCTGAGCGCCGGTTTGGCGTTGGGCGCGGCCGGGTTCAGCACGGGCGTTGCCAACGCTGCGCCCGCGGCCCCGGCGCTGGCCGGACCGCAGTACATCTCAGAGAACGGTCCAGGCCGCGGGCACGGTCATGGGCATGACGACGACTGGTGGTGGGACGACCGCGGGCCCGGCCCGAAGCGCTGGGATCCGGTGGACGCCTGCGTCGGTTTCGAGGGACCGCTCGGTTACGTCCAGGGCGGTGCCTGCATCTAGCCGCCCGTCGGCACGACGCCGCGTGCCTGGGGTAGCGGGAGGTCGTTATAGGTCGCTATCCCAGGGGCGGCGGCGACGACGCCGGGGATCGCATGGACGGGCGGCATCGCGGTCATGATGTGGCCGAGCACGAAGAAGTCCTCGATCGTCTTCGCGTTCTCGATCATGTCCGGTGGCGGCAGGAAGCCGACCTGCATGTTGACCGTCGGGCGCCCCTCGATGGTGATTTTCCAACCGTCGGCGTCGAGCTTCCAGTCGGGTTCCAGCGTCTGACCCTTGCGCCATCGAACACTGAGCTCGATGACGGTCCTGCCGTTGACGCGGCCCTGCCAGCTGGCGAAGCATCCCGCCACGTGGCCTGCCGGGATGGTCCACGACGCCATCACGAGATCCTCGGTCGTCTGCGCGTATTCGGCTTCGCACACGATCTCGTCGAGTTCGACTCCGAGCGAATCGGCGACAAGCTGCACCGCTTCGGCGAACACCGCGGTGCCTTCAGACATTTTCGGCTGCAGCTCCGGATCGTCGATGTGCATCCCGAAACCGGCGGGTCGCTCGGTGTCGGGAGAGTCGTAGAGGGTGGTGTCGGCTGACTCGGCAATGATGACCTTGTCGACCCGGTCGCACGCGGTCGCCGCGACGATGGCAAGTAGGTCTGCGAACCCGGGACTGACGCCAGAACCGAACATCGTCGAGCCCCCCTGGATGCACGCCGCCTCGATGCGGTCGCGGTCGGCGCCGAGGTTGTGCCCGGTGATGAACGAGGCGGACGATACGACGTTCACCCCCGCGGACAGGATGCGAACCAACTCGTCGACGTCTTTCCACATCGGGTTGTAGACGACGCAATCGGGCTTGAGCGCCAGCAGCGCGTCCACGTCGTTGGTGGCCTTGACGCCGAGTGGTTCGATTCCGACCAGCTCGCCCACGTCGACGCCGCTCTTCTCGTCCGACCAGGCGTAGCACCCGACGAGTTCATAGTTCGGGTTCCTGGCGATCGCCTCTGCCGAGCTCTTTCCGACATTTCCCGTCGTCCACTGGACGACCCGATAAGGGGTGGTGTTTGGCACTCGCTCAGCATAAGGAAAGCGGGCCCACCGGAACGGTGCCTTTCGGCCACAAAATTGACGGCTTCGGTCAGGAGGCCAGGGTGGCCTTGCCGGTTCGCTGCTGACCGCTCCTGTCGATCCAGGTGAGGTCGACGACGTCGCCGGGGTAGTGCCGGTCCAGTGTTTGTGTCAACGCGGTCGCCGAATCCAGCGGCGCACCGTCGATACTGGTGAGAACATCGCCGGTGGCAAGGCCCGCAGCTTCGGCCGGACCCCCGCGCAAGGCCTCGCGGATGATGACGCCGGGCACCCCTTGGCTCTGGTCGCTCGCGGCGACACCAACCCCGAGCAGGGTGGGTGGCCCGATGTGGACGGTGTCGGACGGCGCGCGCGACCGGATCTGGTCGGCGATGGCGAGCGCCTGGTTGATCGGGATTGCGAAGCCCTTACCGCCCGGCGCGAATCGGTAATTCACGGTTGCGGCCGTCGTCACCCCGATCACCTGCCCGGCGCCGTTGACGAGCGGGCCACCGGAGTCACCCGCGCGGACATTGGCCGCCACCTCGATCAGGCCGGTCAACTCGTCGGAGGCGCCGGTCAGCGCATCCTTGGCGTCGATCGTCCGGTCGAGGCTGGTGATGGTGCCTGCCTCACGGGTCGGCGGGCTGCCCGGGTTGGCATTGCCGATCGCCACGGCGGGTTCGCCGACGACGACGGCGCCCGAGTTGCCCAGCGGTGCGACAGGCAGCCCTGAGGCGCCACGTAGCTGCAGCAGGGCGATGTCGTGGGTCCGGTCATAGCCGACCAGGTCGGCGCCGAACGACTGGCCCGTGCCGACGTTGAAAGCGGTGACGACGTCGGCACCCTGGACCACGTGGAAATTGGTGAGGACTTCGCCGTTGGGGTTCAGCAGGAAGCCGGTACCCGCGCCGATGGCGTGCTGGTAGTCGATCGTGGTGTCGATCTGCACAACAGCAGGCTCGACGGCCGCGATGGCGGTGTCCAGCGGCGCCGCTGACGCGATCGCGGGGCGGATCGGCGCTACCAGCGCCAACACGGCAGCGAGCGCGATCAGCAGGCGAAATGAGGTCAAGCGGGCCATATGGGGACTTTCGGCTTGGGGCGGGTTCTCATTACATCGTGGCAACGAGTGGTTCCCCTGTCGATGTGAGGCTAATCGTCAACGGCTACGCCGCCGCGCGACCTCTTACGCTTACGTAGTGAGATCTTGCCTGATTGGCGCCGGTTTCGCAGGCCGCCACTGGTCGATTCGGAACCGTTGACGTCCTCGTCTGGTTCGGCTACTTCCGGTTCGGCGGCGGTATCCGTGGGCTCCGCGGCGTCATCGGAGTCCTCGGCGGTGACCTCGGCAGGCTCCTCGACGGTTTCGGTGGGAACGTCGGCCTCAGCGGTCTCTTCGACGGTCGCTGGCTCGTCGGCGGCGTCCGACTCCTCGGCGGCGACAGGTTCGTCGGCGTCCGACTCCTCGGCGGCCTTACGTCGACCCCGTCGACCCTGCTTCTCCTTCGCCTTCTTCGCCTTGAGGGGTTTGGGCGGCGGAGGCGGCAGCTCGGCGACGAACGACAGATAGAACGCGAAGACGCCGAGCAACGCGACGGCCGCCGCGGCACCGTATATGCCGAACAGCCAGCGCCCGGCGCTGTCAAGGGTGAGCCAGATTTCGCTGATCGCGGTGCCGATGATCAGCGCGCCCGCCAGCACGTGCAGGCCGATCGACGCGGTCCGAAGGGTGAGCGCGAGCTGCGGGGTGCCGAGTTCGGGCTTGCGGGTCCGCTGCAGTGTGAACACCACCGGCAGTGCCGCAAGGCCGATCAGTGCACCGGTGACGATGCGCAGCACCGTGCCGAGCGTGTGGGAGGTGCTGCCCATCAGCTCCGGCCACCGCGGCAGCACGAAGAAGAAGTACAAGACGCCTGCCGCGATCGAGAACGACGCGTGCCAAGCCACCGCAACTTTGCGGCCCATACTCCTCCTCAGATTTTTGGGCCGGGGAGCGACCAGCTCATCACTGCCCACTGGTCGCCCCTCGGACCGAGTGCGGAGGATAGGGGATTTGAACCCCTGAGGGCTATTAACCCAACCCGCGTTCCAGGCGAGCGCCATAGGCCACTAGGCGAATCCTCCGCGGGCCATGGTAACCGACCTGCCTAGTAGGTCCGTCCAGCCCTTTGTCGACGAGGTATTACACTCGCCGTGGACCCCGCGCGGCGTCTATCCTGTGAACTCCCCCAGGGCCGGAAGGCAGCAAGGGTCAATGGGCTCTGTCGGGTGCGCGGGGTCCCCCTTTTTCCGACATCTGAGGAAGCATCGTGTCGTTTCACTCGCTCGGCCGTGAGGAATTGCAGGCGCAGCACGAAAAGCAGAAGGCGGGCTATGCCGACCTGCAGGCCAAACACCTCAAACTGGACCTGACCCGCGGCAAACCGTCGCCGGCTCAGCTCGACTTGTCCAATGCGCTGCTGAAGCTGCCGGGAGACGACTACCGCGACGGGGACGGCACCGACACCCGCAATTACGGCGGCCTGCACGGGCTGCCCGAGCTTCGGGCCATCTTTGGTGAGCTGCTCGGCATCCCGGTGCAGAACCTGATCGCCGGCAACAACGCCAGCCTCGAGTTGATGCACGACGTCGTGGTGTTTTCGCTGCTGCACGGCGGGGTGGATTCGCCGCGGCCGTGGAAAGATGAGCCGACAATCAAGTTCCTGTGCCCGGTGCCCGGCTACGACCGGCACTTCGCGATCACCGAGAGCCTCGGCGTCGAGATGATCAACATCCCGATGCTCGAGGACGGGCCGGACCTCGACCTGATCGAGGAGCTCGTCGCCGCCGACCCCGCTATCAAGGGGATGTGGTGCGTGCCGGTGTTCTCCAACCCGACGGGCGTCACGTTCTCCTGGGAGAAGGTGCGACGGTTGGTGCAGATGCGCACGGCCGCACCGGATTTCCGGTTGTTCTGGGATAACGCCTATGCGGTGCACACGCTCACCCACGACACCGTGCAGCAGATCGACGTGCTCGGCCTGGCCGCCGCCGCGGGCAACCAGAACCGGCCGCTGGTGTTCGCATCCACCTCCAAGATCACCTTCGCGGGCGCCGGCGTGAGCTTCTTCGGCGGATCGCTGGCCAACATCGCCTGGTACCTGCAGCACTCGGGCAAGAAGTCGATCGGGCCGGACAAGATCAACCACCTGCGCCATCTGAGGTTCTTCAAGGACGCCGACGGGGTGCGCCTGCAAATGCAGCGCCACCAGCAGCAGCTGGCCCCGAAGTTCGCGCTTGTCCAGGAGATCCTCGAAGACCGCCTCGGCGAGTCCAAGATCGCGTCGTGGACGGACCCGAAGGGCGGCTACTTCGTCAACCTCGACGTGTGGCCCGGCACCGCCAAGCGCACCGTGTCGCTTGCCAAAGACGCGGGCATCGCGGTCACCGAGGCGGGTTCATCGTTCCCGTACCGAAAAGACCCGGAGGACAAGAACATTCGGGTCGCACCGACGTTCCCGTCGCTGCCGGACCTGCGGGAGGCCATCCACGGCCTCGCCACCTGCGCGCTGCTTGCCGCGACCGAAGCCCTGCTCAAGGACTGAGTTCATTTGTGAATCTGACGACGCAAATCGCCAGAAAACGTCGTCAGATTCACAAACGGAAGTCCCGCGAGCGCAGTGCCTTCTCGACTCTGGCGACATAGGTGGCGCGGCGGTAGCGCAGTAGGTCCCTGCTGACCCGGATGATTAGCCAGCCAAGCTCTGTCAGCGCGAACTGTCTGTCGATATCGCGCTGTCGCACAGAGGGATCGGTCCAGTGCTGCGCGACCGTCGTATTCGATGCCGACCTTCACTTCGTCGTACGCCATATCGAGGCGTGCGACGAACTGTCCGTACTCGTCGTAGACGTGGAACTGGGTTCGAGGTGACGGCAGTCCGGCGTCGATCAGTACCAGGCGAGCCACCGTCTCCTGAGGGGACTCCGCGCCGCCGTCCATCAGCGCCAACGTGCGCTGCAGTCGCGGGATGCCTCGGGCGCCGGGGTGGACGGCGATGATCGCCTCGACATCGATTCTCTTGAGACCGGTGACGTTGGCGAGGGCATCGAGGCGTTTGACGGCTGGAAGCCGGGCTTCGATGTGGCGGCCGAGGTCGAATGCGGTGCGGGCGGGCGTCGTTACGCGCATGCCCGCGTGCTCGATGATTTCGTTCGGCAGTACCTTTTCGGTTCGCACCACAATGCCGGGCGGCGGCCTGCGGTTGTCGTGAATCAGCTCCGCAGCCTCTGCCGGGTCGATCCACTTGGCGCCGAGCACTGCTGCCGCCGATACACCGGCGACGATGCCGCGGCGCTTGGACCAGAGCCACGCCGCGCATGCCCGCTCTTGAGCCGTCAGGGTGGCGCCGCGCGGTGCGCAGACGTTGGGATACGCCTGATCGTATAGGCGGCGCAGGGCGCGTTCGGAGACGAGGCCTGCCGACAACGCCTCGGTTCCGATGAACGGCGACTTGATCATGGGCCCCACGGTCCGCGCGGTGTCCGACGAATCGGGCGTCGTGCGATGGAGTTGTCCACAGGCCGAGCGCGCGGAGCGTCACCTCGCCTCGGTAGCCTGCTGAGCGTGGCGCTCTACCGCAAGTACCGGCCGTCGACCTTCGCCGACGTCGTCGGCCAGGAGCACGTCACCGAACCCCTGTCCACCGCGCTGACGGCGGGCCGCATCAACCACGCGTATCTGTTCTCGGGCCCGCGGGGCTGCGGTAAGACCTCGTCGGCGCGGATCCTGGCCCGCTCGCTGAACTGCGAGCAGGGCCCGACCGCGACACCGTGCGGCGTCTGCGACTCGTGCGTTGCGCTTGCGCCCAACGGGCCGGGCAGCGTCGATGTCGTGGAACTCGACGCGGCGAGCCACGGCGGCGTCGACGACACCCGCGAGCTTCGCGACCGCGCGTTCTACGCGCCCGCACAGTCCCGCTACCGCATCTTCATCGTCGACGAAGCGCACATGGTGACCACGGCAGGCTTCAACGCGCTGCTCAAGATCGTCGAGGAGCCGCCCGACCATCTGATCTTCGTGTTCGCGACCACCGAACCGGAGAAGGTGCTGCCGACAATCCGCTCGCGCACCCACCACTACCCGTTCCGACTGCTGGCGCCGCGCACCATGCGGTCGCTGCTGGAGCGGATCTGCGAGCAGGAGGGCGTGGAGGTCGACGAGACCGTCTACCCGCTGGTGATCCGCGCGGGCGGCGGGTCGCCCCGTGACACCCTCTCGGTGCTCGACCAACTGCTTGCAGGCGCTGACGGCAACCGGGTCCTCTACCCGCGGGCGCTGGCGCTGCTGGGCGCCACCGACGTGGCGCTGATCGACGACGCCATCGATGCGCTGGCGGCAGGAGACGCCGCGGCGCTGTTCGGCGCGGTCGAAGGCGTCATCGACGCGGGTCACGATCCGCGCAGGTTCGCCACCGATCTGCTGGAACGCTTCCGCGACCTGATCGTGCTGCAAGCGGTGCCCGATGCCGCCGCCCGAGGTGTGGTCGACGCGCCGGGCGACGTGCTGGATCGGATGCGCGATCAAGCCGCGCGCATCGGTCCGGGCACGCTGGCCCGTTATGCAGAGGTCGTGCACGCCGGTCTCGGCGAGATGCGGGGAGCCACCGCGCCGCGACTGCTACTGGAAGTGGTGTGTGCGCGGCTGCTGCTTCCGTCGGCCAGCGACACGGAATCGGCTCTGCTGCAACGGATCGAGCGCATCGAGACGCGGCTCGACATGTCGATCCCCTCCGACAGTTCAGCCGCGGGACCCGCCGGTGCGCCTGCCAAGCAGTTCACCCGCAAGAGCAAGGCGCCCGAGCCGACGCCGGAGAAGCCGGAGGAGGCGGCACCCGCACCGGAATCGGCTCCCGAGACGGCGCCCGAACCGGCCCCGCCTCCCGAGCCCCCTGCACCGTCACCGCCACCCGTGCAGCCGCCAGCTGACCCGGTGGTGGAGGCGCCCGCCGCACCTGCCGCCGCCCCTGGCGCAGGCGAACCCGACGCCGCCGCGATACGCAGGCAGTGGTCCACGGTGCTGGAGAAGGTGCGCGAACGCAGCCGGTCGCTTGCGGTCATGCTGGCCGGGGCGGTGGTCCGCACGGTCGACGGCGGCACGCTGCTGCTCAACCACGAGTCGGCGCCGCTGGCGAAGCGACTCAACGAACAACGCAATGCCGACGTCGTCGAGGAAGCGTTGAAGGATGCGCTCGGCATCGGTCTGAAGGTGCGCTTCGAGGTCGGATCGCCTTCTGACGCGGGCGCGGTGAACGTTCCCGCCGCGGCAGGCGAGGTGGCGCGCGATGAGGAGGACAGCATGCTGGCCGAGGCGGGCAGCGACAACTCCGAGTCCGAGCGCCGCGATCCCGAAGAGGCCGCCCTCGAACTCCTACAGAGCGAACTCGGCGCCCGCCGGATCGACGGCGGCTAGGTCGTCAGGACGTCCACCACTGCCGCAGCGGAAGCCCGCCGTCAGTCCCGTCCTCGTCGAGCTTGACCGCCAGAACCTGGTGCAGCTGAACGACATTGGTCTCGAAGCCGAGACGCGAGCCTGCCATGTACATGCCCCATACCTTGGCGGTAGGCAGGCCGACTTCCTCGACGGCCTCATCCCAATGTTCGACGAGGTTGCGGCACCAGTCGCGCAGCGTCAACGCGTAGTGGTGGCGCAGGTTCTCCTCGTGCACGACCTCGAGACCCACGTCCTGCGCCTCGCTGATGATGCGGCCTGACCCGGTCAGCTCCCCGTCGGGAAACACGTAGCGGTCGATGAACGCGTCCGCGGCCGCGGTGGCCCGGTTGTCGGGCCGGGTGATGCAGTGGTTGAGCAGGAGCGCGCCGGAGCGCATCTTCGACTGAAGGAAATTGAAGTACGCCGGATAGTTCTGCACACCGATGTGCTCGGTCAGCCCGATCGAGGACACCGCGTCGAAGCCGGTCTCGGCGATATTGCGGTAGTCGTCGTGGCGGACCTCGGCGAGGTCGGTCAACCCCTCCTCGGCGATGGCTTTCTGTGCCCAGGCTGCCTGCTCCCCGGACAGCGTGACACCGATTGCCTTCACACCCTGCTTCGCCGCGTAGCGGACCATGCCGCCCCAGCCGCAGCCGACATCCAGCAGTCGGTCGCCCGGGTTGAGCCGCAGCTTCTCGAACACCAGCCGATACTTGTTCTCCTGCGCCTCTTCCAGCGTGGCGTCGGCGTCCGGATAGCACGCACAGGTGTAGGTCATCGACGGGCCGAGAACCCACTCGTAGAACGCGTTCGACACGTCATAGTGGTGGTGGATCGCCTCAGCATCGCGGGTCTTGCTGTGCCGCAACCCCTCTGCGATGCGCCGCCATCGGGGCAGCGCCTCCTGCGGTGGCGGTGCGATCGGCTTGAGGTGCTCGAAGCCGATGGACCGGATGATATTGGCCAGCACCCGCGCAGGCGGCCGCTTGAATTCCATCTTGTCGGCGAGCGCGCGCAGCGCCTCGTAGGGGTCGCCGGGATGCACACCCAGAAGTTCCACGTCACCGGCGACGTACGCCCTGGCCATCCCCAGCTCGCCCGGCGCCGTCGCGAGATAGGTTGTGCCGCGTGGTGTCAGCAGGTTCAGGCCAACGGTGGCGTCCTCGGGCCCTGCGGTGCTTCCGTCGTATGCGCTGAACTTCAGCGGCAGTCGGCCGCCTGACGCGAAGATCTCCAGGATCTCGGCGAGTGTCAGCTTCTTCGGCGGCGTGCTTGTCGCATTGCTCTTGTACGTCGTCATTTCCGTTGCACCGCCTTTGCGTATAGATCGAGGAGACGTGAATCGGGATCGTATGCCTTCTTTACGGTTTTGTAGGCTTCTCCGCCATAGAGTTCGTCGAACTCTTCCTGTGAATAAAAGGCGTCCGAGTACAGCGACTTGTGTCCGTGCAGCGTGCTGATCTTGCGTTCTATCAGCTTGTTCGTGTGGCCGTCCTCAGGCCCGACCGGTACCGACGACCAAAAGCCCACGTTGACGTAGGTCTGGTGGGGCCGGATCGGGTAGAGCGGCCAACCTCCCTCGTCACGCAACCGCAGCGGGCACAGCCAGATCGGTTCGATCGGCACGTTCTCGAGGAACCAGTCCAAGAACTCGACACACCGTTCGATCGGCACCTCGACGTCCTGCACGACGCGTTCAAGCGGCGGCCTGCCGTTGCGCTTCTCGATTCGGTCGGCGATGTTGAAGCGCTGGTCATAGCCGATCAACTTCCAGTAGAAGCTGCTGCGCCGGTAGCGGCGTGGCCAGAAACGCCGGATCGTCGGGTTCTGCGCGCCGAATGCGCGGGAACACCAGAACCAGTCGGTATCCCATCGCCACAGGTAGTCGTGAATGGTGAGCCGGTCGTGTTTCTCCGCTCCTTCGGCGCCACCGGAATGCTGGATCGACCTGTAGTAGATGTCTCTGCCGGTGTAGTCGCTGACGGGCCCAGGTGTCGAGTTCTGCACGCCGACAGTCAGATAGCTCTCGTCGGCGCTGAACACCACCCCATCGAGATAGTCGACCGGGGTGCCGTCGATGCCGCCGGTTTCGATGATCCTATCCATCGCCTCGATCAGGGCCTTCAGCGAGTGGAATCGCAGATGCCTCAACGCGACGAACGGTTTGACGGGTTCCAGCTCGATCTTCAGCCGGACCGAATAGCCCAATGTGCCATAGGAATTCGGGAAGGCGTGGAAGAGATCGGAGCACAGGTCGCGTCTTGCGGTGACCACGTCGCCGGTGCCGGTGAGGATGTCCATCTCGAGAACCGACTCGTGCGGCAGGCCATTGCGGAACGACGCAGACTCGATGCCCAGCCCGGTGACCGCACCGCCGAGGGTGATGGTCTTCAGCTGCGGCACGACGAGCGGCGACAACCCGTGTGGGAGCGTCGCTGCGACGAGGTCCTCATACGTGCACATGCCCGCGACGTCGGCCGTCTGCGCGTCGGGGTCCACCGAGATCACACCCGTCAGGCCGGACGTGTCCAGACCCTTGGCGTCGCTCTTCGCGCGGGCGCGAAACAGGTTGGAGGTCGGTTTGGCCAGCCGGACGGTCGCCGAAGGAGGGATCGCGCGATAGCTGGCGAGGAGTCGCTGCACGCCTGCGGCATGGGCAGCACGTGCGTCGGTTGCCGGAACTGACACAGATATACGCTAGTCCGCGGTTGCGGCGTATGCGACCGCACCGCGATGAGGGGAGTCATAGGAGATGGGACAGGTCAGCGCGTCGAGCAGCGTCTTGATCGACGCCGCGCCGGAGAAGGTGTTGGCGGCTGTGTCGGATTACACAACGGTTCGCCCGAAGATCCTGTCGGCGCACTACCGCGACTACGCCGTTCTCGAAGGTGGTCAGGGCGCGGGCACCGTCGCGACCTGGAAGTTGCAGGCGACCAAGTCGCGGGTCCGCGACGTCAAGGCTGAGGTCGACGTCGCGGGGCACACCGTCATCGAGAAGGACGCCAACAGCTCGATGGTCACCAACTGGACCGTCGCACCGTCAGGGCCCGGCTCTTCGGTCACCGTCAAGACGTCTTGGCAGGGCGCAGGAGGCATCGGCGGCTTCTTCGAGAAGACGTTTGCACCCCTGGGGCTCAAGAAGATTCAGGCAGAGGTGCTGGAGAATCTGAAGACGGCGGTCGAGAGCAGCTAGAGCAGCTAGGTGCGCGGCTGCGCGCCGAGGAAGCCCGCGATGCCGCGGACGACGGCGTCGGCGTATTTCTGCCTGCCCTCGGGCGTGGTGATCAGACCCGCGTCGGCGGGGTTCTTCATGTTGCCGAGCTCGATGAGGATCGACGGGTACTGAGCCAGATTCAGGCCCGCGATGTCGGAGCGGGGATTGAGCCCGCCGGTGCCGATGTAGGTCGATGGCACCAGGCCCGACGCCTGCAGTTGGTCGCGCATGGTCTGGGCGAACTGCACCGACGGGCCCGCCTGCGCCTGGTTGAGCGGCGGCGACGAGTACAGCACGTGGAAACCCCGGCCGGTCGGCGGACCGCCGTCGGCGTGGATGCTGACGATGGCGTTGGGTTTCAGCGAGTTGGCCATCGCCGCGCGCTCGTCGACACACGGTCCGAGGCCGGTGTCGTTGCCCCGCGACATCGCCGTGCGCACGCCGAGCGCCGTCAGCTCCTGGCGGATCCGCAGCGTGGTTTCCCAGGTGAAGGTGTGCTCCGGATAGCCGTCGCCCGTCGACGTGCCGCTTTCCTGGCAGTTCTTGGTGCCGCCGCGGCCTGTGGGGACCTGGCGGCTGATCGAGCTGTCGTTGGAGCCGTTGTGGCCGGGGTCGAGGAACACGATCATGCCCGCGATGTTGGCTGGCGCGGCGGACGCGGGGCTGGCAAGCGTCGACGCGGCGACGACCAGGCAGGCGGCTGCGGTCGCGCCGACACGCAGGATTGCTGACACGTGCACGGCGCCAAGGTAGCCCCTCGGCGTCTACGCTTGAAAGGCCAAAACGCCGCGTGCCAGCGAGCGAAACCAAGTCGAGACCACGTAGTTACCAACACGCAAGGGGACAGTCATGCAACCCGGAGGCCAGCCCGACATGTCGGCGCTCCTCGCTCAGGCGCAACAGGTGCAGCAGAAGCTGATGGAGGCCCAGGAGCAACTCGCCAACACCGAGGTGCACGGGCAGGCAGGCGGTGGGCTGGTCCAGGTCACCATGAAGGGCAGCGGCGAGGTCGTTGGTGTCTCGATCGATCCGAAGGTCGTCGACCCCGAGGACATCGAAACGCTGCAGGATCTGCTCGTCGGCGCGCACGCCGACGCGGCCAGGCAGGTCACCCTGCTGGCCCAGGAGCGGCTCGGGCCGCTGGCAGGCGGCATGGGCGATCTGGGCCTACCCGGGCTCTAGATGTGAAACGCCATGTTTGAGGGACCGGTCCAGGACCTCATCGACGAGCTGGGCAAGCTGCCTGGCATCGGCCCGAAGAGCGCACAGCGAATCGCGTTTCATCTGTTGTCGGTCGAGCCGCCTGATATCGACAGACTGACCGCGGTGCTGGGCAAGGTGCGCGACGGGGTCAAGTTCTGTGAGGTGTGCGGAAACGTCTCCGACGAAGACCGCTGCCGAATCTGCTCGGACTCGCGCCGGGATGCGTCGCTGGTGTGCGTCGTGGAGGAGCCCAAGGACGTGGCCGCGGTCGAGCGGACGCGCGAGTTCCGCGGCCGCTATCACGTGTTGGGCGGCGCGCTGGATCCGTTGTCCGGTGTCGGTCCCGATCAACTGCGAATTCGCGAGCTGCTCAACAGGATTGGCGAGCGCGTCGACGGGGTGGATGTCGCCGAGGTGATCATCGCGACCGACCCCAACACCGAAGGCGAGGCGACGGCGACCTACCTCGTCCGGATGCTGCGCGATATCCCGGGTCTGGCCGTCACGCGAATCGCGTCGGGCCTGCCGATGGGCGGTGACCTGGAGTTCGCCGACGAGGTGACGCTCGGCCGCGCGCTCGCAGGCCGCCGCGCGCTGACTTGAGCGTGAAATCAACGTTTTGCAGACGTCTACTCGCAGGTTCTCTGCAGAACGTTGATCTCAGTGCGATGTCGGTGCCTACGCGCACGATACGTACATGGCACAGGTCATTCTCAGCGGTGAAGCCGTTGCAGCAGGTGTGGTAACACGGCACGAGCTCGGACGCTGGTATGCGCCCGTCTTTCGGGGTGTTTGCGCGCCCAAGGATGCGGACCTGTCGCTGCGTGATCGAGCGATCGCCGCGTGGCTGGCATCGAAGAGAAAGGGTGTCGTCGCGGGCGTGGCGGCGTCAGCGCTTCACGGCGCCCCGTGGGTCGACCCCGATGTGCCGATTGAGCTGGTCGGCGTGAAGATCCGTGCGCAGGACGGGCTCGTGCCGCGAACTGAGCGGGTCGCCGACGACGAGATCATGCGGCTGTCCGGACTGCCCGTGACGACAAGGGTGCGTACGGCATTCGACGTCGGTCGCCACCTCGATCGACCGCAAGCATTGGCGCGGCTGGACGCATTGATGTGGAACCAGAAGTTCTCGATCGAAGCCGTGCTCGCACTTGCTGATCGGTATCCGCGCGCACGCGGGAATCGGCAGCTTCGGGAGCTGCTACCACTGGTCGACGGCGGTGCCGAGTCGCCGCGCGAGAGCACGACTCGGCTGTGGCTGCACGACGCGGGCTTTCCGCGTCCTGAAACGCAGATCCCCGTGTTGGCACAGTCCACGCGACCTGTCGCGTGGCTCGACATGGGTTGGCGCGACTTCATGGTCGCGGTCGAGTACGACGGCGACCATCATCGCAAGGACCGTAAGCAGTACGTCAAGGACATCGCACGGCTGCGGATGTTGGAAGCGTTGGGGTGGAAAATCATTCGGGTGATCGCCGAAGACAGCCCGCACGACTGGCTGACCAGAGTAGGCGATGCCCTACACGCGGCGGGGTGCGGCGAGGCGTTCGCGGCGTAGCAGGTCCACCTCGGGCAGGTCCAGCGGCGGCAGGTCCCCGACGACCTGCGCCAGCAGATGGTCGGCGAGCTGCGGATTGCGGGCCAGACAAGGGCCGTGCAGATACGTCGCGACGACGCTGCCCTGCACGGCGCCGTCGACGCCGTCACCGTCGCGGTTGCCCGCTCCCGAGATCACCTTGGCCAGCGGCTGTGCATCCGGCCCAAGAACCGTTCCGCCGCGGTGGTTCTCGAACCCTGTCAGCCGATCGGTCAGACCGGGCAGCAGCGGCTGGCTCACCACCTCTCCGATGGTCCGCTTCGGCTGCGGCGACGTCGTCAGGTCGAGCAGCCCCACACCGTCGACCCGCTCGCCCGCCGATGTCTCATACCAATGGCCGAGCACCTGGATCGCCGCGCAGATCGCCAGCACCGGCGCACCCTTCGCCGCAGCCTCCTGAAGGCCCGGATAGCGGATCAGGTGCCGAGTCGCGAGCCGTTGTGCGTAGTCCTCCGCGCCGCCGAGTGTGTACAGGTCAAGGGTCGAGGGAACCGGATCGTCCAGTGTGATGTTGACGATCTCCGCGTCGAAACCTCTGCGCCGCAACCGCTGCCGCATCACCACGGAGTTGCCACCGTCACCGTAGGTGCCCATCACGTCGGGCAGCACCAGCCCGATCCGCACCGTCGAGTCAGCCACGGCCACCCCTGCCGAACGTGCGATTCAAAGCCAGGAACGCCGTGTAGTTCGCGACCACCTCGACGTGGCCTGGCGGACACGACGTGATGGCCTCGACGGTGTTGTGCACCAACGTGTGCTCGACGCCCGCATACCCCAAGCGCACGGCCAGATCGGTTCCGCGCTCGCCCGCGGCAACCACCGGATGGCTCACGAAGTGCTCGAAGTTGACGTCCCACAGCCACGACAGATCCTCGCCGTCGGGCACCTGCCCATTGACCGAGATCACCACCGAGCCCGCATCGGTGTCCACCATCGACAGCGCTTCCTGCCATCCTGCCGGGTTCTTGGCGAGCAGCATCCGCACGGTATGTGCGCCGAGTTGCACGGTGCTGTACCGCCCCGCTACCTCGTCGACCCTCGATGCCGCTTGAGCCGCGGCCGCCGGATCGGCGCCAAGCGCAACGGCCGCGGCGACCGCCTGAGTGGCGTTGCCGCGGTTGACCGTTCCCGGCAGTGCGAGCCGCATCGGAACCGAGAATCCGTCGGGCCCGTAGATGTTTGTGTCGTCGTACCACCACTGCGGGGTCGGTCGCTTGAAATCGGTTCCCGTCGAATACCAGTGGGCGCCGTCGCGGACGATGATCTCGCCGCTGCGCGGACAGCTCACCGAGTCGTTCGCCCAGCCGCCGCCCGCGGCGACCCAGACGACGTTCGGGCTGTCGTAGGCCGCCGATGTCATCAGCACGTCGTCACAGTTGGCGACGACGACGGTTTCGGGGTGGCGTGCGAGCCCGGCCCGCAGCGTGCGCTCGATGTGGTTGATCTCACCGACCCGGTCGAGCTGATCGCGGGACAGATTCAGCAGCACGACCACTTTCGGATCCACCGCGTCGGCGACGTGCGGCACGTGCATCTCGTCGACCTCGAGAGCCGCCAGGCCGGCGCGGCGCGCCCCCGCGAGCGCGGCGACAAGGCCGGCATCCATGTTGGCGCCCTCGGCGTTGGTCGCGACGGTCTGATGTCGCCGCCGGCGCGGCTCCGAGGGCCCGAGCGTGCCGAGCGCGGCGGCCGTCATGCGGGTAGTGGTGGACTTGCCGTTGGTGCCGGTCACGATGACCGTGGAGCGGCCTTCACCGAGTTGGCGGAGGATCGATTTGTCCAGCGTCATCGACACCAGGCCACCGATCATCGCGCCCGCACCGCGGCCGGTCACCCGCGACGACCAGCGTGCGGCGGATCCGGCCGCAAGCGCGATATGTCCACGAGCGGTCACCATTCCCGGCATTTTAGGTGCCCGACACGCGGGATCACCGGGCGAGGCTTGTCGGATCGCCGTGCCATCCTGGCCTTGTGAGCCACATCTGGGGCCGGCCGTCTGCCGAACCCGGCGCAGGCTGGGCGGTCGTCGACGTCGAGACGTCCGGCTTCCGGCCGGGGCAGGCCCGTGTCGTCAGCGTCGCCGCGCTGGCAGTCGGCGACGACGGAAACGTCGAGCGCAGCGTGTCGAGCCTGCTCAATCCCGGTGTCGATCCCGGCCCGACCCACGTACACGGCCTGACCGCGGAGATGCTCGCCGGTCAGCCGACATTCGCCGACGTGGTCCCGGAGCTCGTCGAGGTGTTGCGCGGCCGCACACTGGTCGCCCATAACGTCGGCTTCGACTACTCGTTTTTGGCCGCCGAAGCCGAGTTGGTCGCAGTGGAGCTGCCGATCGACAGTGTCATGTGCACGGTCGAACTGGCCCGCAGGCTCGACCTCGACTGCGACAACATGCGGTTGGAGACGCTCGCGTCGCACTGGGGCGTCAGCCAGATGAAGCCGCACGATGCTCTCGATGACGCGTTGGTGCTCGCCCAGATCCTCAAACCCGCGCTGGTACGCGCCCGCGAGCGAAAGGTCTGGCTGCCACTGCGACCGGTGGAGCGACGCGAGTGGCCCAGCGGTCTGGTCACTCACGAAGAGTTGCGGCCACTCAAGATGATCGCGTCGCGGATGCCGTGCGCGTACCTCAACCCTGGCCGCTTCATCCATGGCCGCCCTCTGGTGCAAGGCATGCGGGTAGGTCTGTCGGCCGAGGTGGCGCGCACCCATGAGGAACTCGTCGAGCGCATCCTGCACGCCGGGCTGTCCTATACCGACGCGATCGACCCGGAAACGTCCCTGGTGATCTGCAACGAGCCAGAACCCTTGCAGGGCAAGGGGTATCAGGCGAACGAACTTGGTGTCCCGCTGGTGTCCGACGAAGACTTCATGGCCTGCCTCGACGCCGTGATCGGCGGTACCGACATCGAGGAGTTCACCGACCACACCCTCGACGGCGGGCAGTTCGCTCTGTTCTGACCGGTCATTCGGGTCGCGGTGTGTTCAACGACTGCCCGGGCGTGAACGTCACCGGCAGCCTGCCCACCCCGTCCATCGTGGGATTTCCCGCGTACCGCTCGACACCGTCGAGGTCGATCACGAAGTCGGGCAGGCGGTCCAGCACCGCCTTGACCATCACCTCGAACATGACGCGAGCCAGCGGCGCGCCGATACAGCGGTGCGGGCCAAGCCCGAACGCGACATGCCGGTTGGGTGAGCGGTCCAGCACGACTTCGCCGGGGTGCTCGAACTCGGTGTCGTCGTGGTTGGCGCCGATCCAGCTGACGAGCAGCCGGTCGTTTCGCCGAAGCGGTTGGCCGCCGAGCACTGTGTCGCGGCTGACGGTCCGGCTGAGCTGCTTGTTCACCGAGAAGTACCGCAGAAACTCCTCTGCCGCAGAGCGATACAACTCTGGGTGGTCGATGAGCGCAAACCGCAACTCCGGATGAGTGCCGAGATGCAGCAGGCTCAGCGCGGCCAACGACGTCGTCGTATCGACGCCGCCGCCGATCAGGTTCCAGAGGATGTCGAGCAGCTGGGTATCGGTCAGCCGCTGCCCGTCGATGTCGAACCGGACCAGAAAGCTCGTGAGGTCGTCGCCGGGTTCGGCACGCCTGGCCGCCACGAACTTGAGCAGTCCGTCGAGCATCGCGGGTACCTCGGCGATCGCCCTCTTGTAGTCGTCGCCGCCGGTTGAGGCCATCACCGAGTGGAAGAGGTTCGCGTAGCGCTCCCAGTTGTCGTATGGCAGGCCCATCAGCCGCATCGTGAGGATCGCGGGTACCGGGCTGGCGTAGTCGAGCACGAGATCCATCCGCCCATCGGCGATCCGCTGGTCGATGAACCAGTGCACCGACTGCTCCATGAAGGGACGCATCCGCTCGACCGCGCCGGTGGAGAAGAACGGCGTGAGCGCGCGGCGCAGGGCCAGGTGATAGGGGCCGTCGACCTCGCCGATGCCAAGCGGCGGTTGGCCTTCCGGGCGCGGGACACCCATCTCCCCTTGGTAGCTCACCCCGTCGGCGGCGTCGGGCTCGTATTTGTGCGCGTAGGTGACACCGTCGCGCGCCACCTCTGCGACGGCGTCATAGCCCGTGACGAACCAGAACCCGCCGTAGTTCTCGTTCCAGGCGACCGGACACCGGCGACGCAGGTCGGCGTTGATCCCGAGCTCGTTGCGGTGATAGTCGTCGGAGTGATGGTCGAAGTCGACGATTGTGTCGTCGCTGACGTCCGGTCGGCCCATTACGCTATCTTTGCATCTTTGAAAGAGGTGGAGTCGTTGCCCGATCACCGAACGGTTTTCAACCATGTCGGCCTCTGCGTCACCGACCGCGCTCGGTCGCTCCGGTTCTACACCGAACTCCTCGGCTTCCAGTTCTGGTGGGAACTCGACCTGCCCGACGAAGGCACCGCTGCGCTTCTGCAGCTCGACGGGCCGATCGGGGTGCGCGCGACGTACCTCGTGCGGGACGGCTTCGTGCTGGAGCTCATCGACTACTCCAAGCGCGACGCCCAGGTCCGCGACAGACGGGTGATGGACGAGGTCGGACTCACCCACATGTCGCTGTCGGTATCCGACCTGCCCGGAGTGCTGGCACAGGTAGAGGCCCTTGGCGGAGCGGTTATCGAAGCGGCCTCGAGCCCGCATTTCGCGATGGTCCGCGACCCGGACGGGCAGTTGATCGAGCTGCTCCCCGATACCTGGCCGGACAACCTGCCGCCGCGCCCCTGACGAGCCCTTGACATTCACTACATGTGTAGTGGTACCGTCTCGCCATGACAACCACTACAGACGTAGTACAACGCAATCGCCCCGGGTGGGACGCCTATCGTCGGCACGGCTTCTACTTCCGGCAGGCCGCGATGCTGACTATCTCGATGGGCTTCTGTCTGCACCTTTATCGCGTGATCTTCGGCGACGACGCCACGCTGCAGTTCGTCCTCACTCGGACCACCGACATCCTGCTGATGATTCCGATGACGTACGCGGCGATCACCGGAATCCTCGGCTATCGCCGGATGGTCTTCACGAACCGGGCGCACAGGATCGCGCTCACCGCCGCGATCGGCTACATCACGGCGAGTGTGCCGCTGCACATCTACGTCACGTTGATCACGGGCGACGTGAGCTTCTACGTGCACATGGCCGGCTACTGGTTCAGTTACTTCCTGCTGATCGTCGTCTACCCGGCGTTCCTGACGCTGTTCTGGAAGCTGCAATATAAGAACTGATGCCTTCCAATCCAGAGCGACGGACCCAGATCCTCGACGCCGCCATCGACATCCTGTGTGACGACGGCGTCGGGGGTCTCACGCATCGGCAGGTGGACACCCGCGCCGATGTGCCCGCGGGCACCACGTCGAACTACTTCCGGACCAGGCAGGCGCTTCTCGAGGCCACCGCGGCCCGCACAGTGGACCTGCACTGGCAGCGCGTCGAGGCGCTTCAGTCGGCGGTCGGGCCGATGTCACGGGATGCATTGAAGGCGTTGATGATTCGAATGCTCGATCCGGACGAGCAGTTCCGCCGCTGGACGCTGGCGCGCTTCGAGCTGTTCATGGAGAGCACGAGACGCGCGGAGTTGCAGCCGCTGATGAAAGAACTCCAGGCGGCCGCGGTGAAGTCGGCGACACTCATATTCGAGGCCGCCGGCTTCACCCCGGCGCCGGAGCGGATGGACGAACTCAGCAGGGTGCTCAACGGCTTTGCGTTCAGCAACCTCACCCTCGCGCCCGAACCGGGCACGCAGGATGCCGCCGGTCTTGTGGACCGACTGCTGCGCGCCTTCCTTGACTAAGCCAGTGCTTTGGCCTTGAGGCCGTCGAACTCTGCCTGCGAGATCGTGCCTGCCTCCAGGAGTGCCTTGGCGTCGGCGATCTCCTGCGCGGGCGAACGCCCCGCCGCATCGCGGATGTAGTCATCGGTCTGCTGCTTGGCGGCGAACGCCGCCTCACGTGCCCGCTCGGTCATGTCCCTACCGCGGACGACGAGGTACACCAACGCGGTGAACCAGGGCAGCACGAGCAGGAAGATCACCCAGACCGCCTTCGCCAGACCCGACGTCTTGTGGTCGCGCCAGAGAAGGTCGGTGAGGATCTGGAAGAGCACCAGCAGGTAGGCGATCCACGCGAAGATGATCAGGAAGTGCCAGAGAAAATCCCAGGTTGAGCCCCAGTTCACGTTCAGCTCCTTAGTTGACTGAATGTTGTACGCACAGAATTTGCGCGCGCGTCAGTTAATCACGGGCCGCGGCGCGGTTGACCGCCGATACCACGGCGCGAAGCGACGCGGTGGTGATCGACGTGGCGATCCCGACGCCCCATACGGTCTTGCCGCCGACAGATGCCTCGACGTACGCGGCGGCTTTCGCCTCCTCGCCCGCCGACATCGCGTGCTCGGAGTAGTCGAGCACCGAGACGTCGAACCCGATTGCACCCAGCGCATCGACGAACGCCGCGAGCGGGCCGTTGCCTGCCCCGACGATCTCCTGCTCGACACCGTCGACCAGGACGGTGGCCTCGATGGTGTCGGTGCCTCCGTCGACCTCCGAGGCTGTCACCTTCTGCCGGATCCGCTCCAACGGTCGCACCGGCGCCAGGTACTCGTCGGCGAAGACGTCCCACATCTCCTTCGGCGAGACCTCGCCGCCCTCGCCATCGGTGATCTTCTGGATCGCCTGGCTGAACTCAATCTGCAGGCGCCGCGGCAATGCCAGTCCGTGGTCGGCCTTCATGATGTAGGCCACACCGCCCTTGCCGGACTGTGAGTTCACCCGGATGACGGCCTCGTAGGTCCGTCCGACGTCGCGGGGGTCGATCGGCAGATACGGCACCTGCCACAGGATGTCGTCGACATCGGCGTCCTGCGCGTCGGCCGACACCTTCATCGCGTCCAGACCCTTGTTGATCGCGTCCTGGTGGCTGCCCGAGAACGCGGTGTAGACCAGGTCGCCGCCGTAGGGATGGCGTTCGGGCACCGGCAGTTGGTTGCAGTACTCGACGGTGCGACGGATCTCGTCGATGTTGGAGAAGTCGATCTGCGGGTCGACGCCGCGGGAGAACAGGTTCAGCCCGAGCGTGACGAGGCAGACGTTGCCGGTCCGCTCGCCGTTGCCGAACAGGCAGCCCTCGATCCGGTCGGCACCGGCCTGATAGCCCAATTCGGCTGCGGCAACCGCGGTTCCGCGGTCGTTGTGCGGGTGCAGGCTCAGGATGATCGAATCCCGCGGATCCAGATGCCGGTGCATCCACTCGATCGAGTCGGCGTAGACGTTCGGCGTCGCCATCTCGACGGTGGCGGGCAGGTTCACGATCAGCGGCACATCGGGGGTGGGCTTGATGATGTCGGCGACGGAGTTGCAGACGTCGACGGCGTACTCCAGCTCGGTGCCTGTGTAGGACTCCGGGCTGTACTCGTAGCGCCACAGCGTGCCGGGGTACTTCTTGGCCTCCTCGACGCACTTGCGCGCGCCGTCGGTGGCGATGGCTTTCACCGCTTCCCGGTCGGCGCGGAACACCACGCGGCGCTGCAGGATCGACGTCGAGTTGTAGAAGTGCACGATCGCGCGCGGCGCACCTTCGCACGCCAGGAACGTGCGCTCGATCAACTCGGGCCGACACTGGGTCAGCACCTGGATGGTGACGTCGTCGGGAATGGCGCCCTCGGTGATGATCTCGCGGACGAAGTCGAAGTCGGTCTGGCTGGCCGAAGGGAAGCCGACCTCGATCTCCTTGTAGCCCATGCGGACCAACAGGTCGAACATTCGCCGCTTGCGTTGCGGGCTCATCGGGTCGATCAGCGCCTGGTTGCCGTCGCGCAGGTCGACCGCGCACCACATGGGGGAGCGGTCGATGGTCTTGTCGGGCCAGGTTCGGTCCGTCAGGGCGACCGACTGGACCTCGTCGGCGAAACTGCGGTACCTGCCGACCGGCATCGCCGATCCGCGCTGGGTGTTCCATGCCGGTTGGCCCGCGTTGGGTTCGCCGGCCGGTTTGGTGATCTGTCGTACCGACGCGAAGGCGTCAGGGGAATCAGGTGTGGATTTCGAGAAGGTAGTCACGGTGGCTGCTCCGGGAGTAAAAGGGACTCGACCGGCGCATCGCGACTACCCGCGACGGGAAGCCAGTCTGGTTAGACCCCGTCGCGGCTGCCGAGAAGGAGCACCCGCTGCACGTCAACCACTGTAGCCCACCCGGCTGTCCTGCCAAAACCCCGGGTTCTAAACCTGCGAATCAGGGAAGGCGATGACGGACAGGAAGCGGATCGGCACCTCGATCAGGTCGATCGGACCATGCGCACCCTCGCCGTCGATCTGCAGCGAGTCGCCCGGCTCCAGTCGGTACACCGTCCTGCTGTGGCTGTAGTCCATGACGCCCTCGAGCATGAAGATGAACTCGGTGCCCGGATGCTGGAACAGCGGATAGGTCTTGCTCTTCGCCGACAGCGTGACGTGTAGGCACTCGAGCCGCTTGTGCTCACCGCGCAACGACCCGAGCAGTTGATACTCGTGGCCCTCCTTCGTACCGTTACGCGCGATGCGGGCGCCGGTGCCCGCCTTGACGAACGCCGCGGGCCGCTCCACCTCCGCACCGCGGAACAGGCTGGTGACCGGCACGTCGAAGCCCTTGGCGAGCAGCGCAAGCGTCGACAGGCTGCACGACGTCTGGGCATTCTCGATCTTGCTCATCATTGCCTTCGAAATGCCCACCCGCGCAGCCGTTTCCGCGACTGTCAGGCCCTGCTGTAGCCGTAGCTGCCGGACATTGCGGCCGATCGCCGCCTCGAACTCGAGGTCTTCCACCGGCGCGTTGGGGTCCCGGTCACGGGCAGTGCCCGATTCGTTGCGCAGCAGCGGCGTGTCACTCATGCTCGTCTGTCTAGCGCATCTGCCCGGCGCCGACGTACGGATACGGCGTCTTCAGCAGATCGTTCTCAGCGAAGCGGGACAGCCTGAAGTCGGTCTCAGGTATTCGCGGGTCGGAGCTGCGGCCGTCGATGACGAGATCGGCGACCAGTCGGCCAACCGCGGGCGAGATCTTGAAGCCGTGGCCGCTGAAACCCGCTGCGACGAAAAGCCGGTCAAGCGGCGTCGCGCTGATCACCGGATTCCAGTCGGGCGTGACGTCGTAGCAGCCGGCATAGCTGGCGCGGATCGCCGCGCTGTCGAATCCGGGGAATCTGGTGCCCACCTTGTCGACCGTGAGGTCGACGAACGCCTCGGTCGCGCGGTTGAGGTAGTAGTCGGGGTCGGCCTCCTCGACATCGGACAGGTCGCTGTTGCCGAACAGGATGTCGCCGCCGACCTCGGGGCGGACGTACTGCAGCGATACCAGGTCGGAGAACACCGGGACGCTGCCGATGTCGACGCCGGGATCGATGGTGACGATCTGCTCGCGGACGACCCGGATGGGCACGTCCACGCCATACGGGTCGAGAAACGGCGTGGTCCAGACACCGGTGGCGACGACGACCGCGCCTGCCGACACCTCGGTGCCGTCAGCCAACTGGATGCCCGTGACGGCGTCTCCGTCCACCAGCAGCCCGGTGACGGTCGCACCCTGGCGGATACGGACCCCGGCCGCGCGCGCCGCCGAAGCGAACCCCTGTGCCGTCATGTACGCGTCGCCGTAGCCGCCGCGAGACTCCCAGCCGAACGCCGCGAACGGCGAAAGGTCGGCGAACGGCCACATGGCGGCGACGTCGGAGCGGTCGACCTCCTCGGTCTGCACGCCGACCGCGCGCTGCGCGGCCATGCTCTTGCGCATCGCTTCGACGTTCTGCTCGCCGACACCGACGACGTAGCCCGTTTGGCGGAACCCGATGTCGGTGCCGAACATCTCCTCGGCCTTCTCGAACACCTCCAATCCGACTACGGCCATGGCGGCCAACGAACTCACCCCGTAGTGGCAACGCACGATGCCGCTGGACTTTCCCGTCATGCCGGAGCCGACGGTATTGCGTTCGGCGACAAAGACATCGGTGACGCCACGCTGGCTCAGTGCCCATGCGGCCGCGGCGCCCTCGATGCCGCCACCGACGATGACGACGTCGGCGGTCTTGCTCACTGGCCCGGTATCCAGTTCGTTCCCGCCAACGGCACCCGCGCCATCGCGGCCGCTTCAATCGTCACGGCGACCAGGTCCTCGGGCTCCAGATGCCGCACGTGGGCTTTACCGCATGCACGGGCGATGGTCTGCGCCTCCATCGTCAGCACACGCAGGTAGTTGGCAAGCCTGCGGCCGCCCTCGACCGGGTCGAAGCGCGCAGCCAACTCCGGGTTCTGTGTGCTGATCCCAGCGGGGTCGGTGCCGTCCTGGAAGTCGTCGAAGAATCCCGCCGCACTGCCGAGCTTCTCGTATTCGGCACTGTGCCGAGGGTGGTTGTCGCCCAACGCAATCAGCGCCGCGGTGCCGATCGCGACGGCGTCTGCGCCGAGCGCGAGCGCCTTGGCCACGTCGGCACCCGTGCGAATGCCGCCCGATACGATCAGCTGAACACCCTGCCTGTGCACACCGAGTTCCGCAAGCGCCTGCACCGCCTCGGGGACAGCGGCCAACGTCGGGATGCCGACGTGCTCGATGAACACCTCCTGGGTGGCGGCGGTGCCGCCCTGCATTCCGTCGACGACGACGACATCTGCGCCTGCATGCACGGCGAGTTTCACGTCGTAATACGTCCGGGTCGCGCCGACCTTGACGTAGATCGGCTTCTCCCAGTCGGTGATCTCACGCAACTCGTTGATCTTGATGGTCAGGTCGTCGGGGCCCGTCCAGTCCGGGTGCCTGCACGCCGAACGCTGGTCGATACCCTCCGGCAGCGTGCGCATGCCTGCCACGCGCGCAGAAATCTTCTGTCCGAGCAGCATGCCGCCGCCGCCGGGTTTGGCGCCCTGACCGAGCACCACCTCGATCGCGTCTGCCTTGCGCAGGTCGTCGGGATTCATTCCGTAGCGCGACGGAAGGTATTGGTAGACCAGGTATTTGCTCTGACCGCGCTCCTCGGGGGTCATCCCGCCGTCGCCGGTGGTGGTGGAGGTGCCGACCTCGCTGGCGCCGCGTCCCAGCGCCTCCTTGGCCGGACCGGAAAGCGCACCGAATGACATACCCGCGATCGTGACCGGGATATCCAGGTGCAGTGGGTGTTTGGCGTGCCGGTCGCCCAGCACGACATCGGTGTCGCAGCGTTCGCGGTATCCCTCCAACGGGTAGCGAGACATCGACGCGCCGAGGAAGAGCAGGTCATCGAAATGTGGGAGCGGCCGTTTGGCACCCCAGCCGCGGATGTCGTAGATGCCGGTTTCCGCCGCGCGATGGATGGCGGCGATCGTTTGGCGGTCGAAGGTGGCGGACTCGCGCAGGCCGAGGCGGGCCCGCTCGTCGGCGGTGTAGTCCATCAGTAGCTCGCGGCGTTGTCGACGTGGAAGTGGTACAGCGAGCGCGCCGAGCCGTACCGCGTGTACGAGTTGGGGTCGTCGCCTTCGAAACCGGCTGCCTTGAGGAGGTGTTCGAGCTCCTGACGGTGCTCGTCACGCATCTCCATGGCGACGCAGTCCGCGCCGAGCGATGCCACCTCGCCCCTGACGTAGAGGCGGGCCTCGTAGATCGAGTCACCCAGCGCCTCACCTGTGTCGCCGCGGATCACCAGGCGGCCAGCCTGGGCCATGAACGCGCTCATGTGGCCGACGTTGCCGCCGACCACGATGTCGATGCCCTTCATCGAAATGCCGCACCGAGCAGCGGCATTGCCTTCGACGACCAACAACCCGCCGTGCGCGCTGGCGCCCGCCGACTGCGATGCGTTGCCCTTCACCCACACCGTGCCGCTCATCATGTTCTCCGCGACGCCGGTGCCCGCGTTTCCGTCGATCGTGACGTCGGCCTGCTGGTTCATCCCTGCGGCGTAATACCCCACGTGACCGTCAACGGTGATCCGCACCGGTGCGTCGACGCCGACGGCCACGCTATGGGTGCCGTCCGGATGGGTGATGACGAACTCGCCGGACAGGTTCGGTGCGTGCAGCGCCGCATTGACGTCACGCAGCGGATCCTTCCGCAGGTCGAACGCGGTCACCGAGTCCATGCGTAGATCACCTCCGGTTCCGGCTCCCAGATGGCCGCACTCTCGACGCCGGGAAGTCCAGCGAGAGCGCGGTATTCGCTTCCGACCGCCACCCAGTCGGCGGTCTCGGCGATCACCGCGGGCTTGCACGCGATGGCGTCGCGAACCACGGCGAACGAATCCCGGTTCGACACCAGAAGCGTGTAGAAGCCGTCGAAGGTCGCGCAGAGCTCCTTGAGCGCGGACTCGACGTCGCGGCCGTCGGCGAGTTGCTTGGCGATGAACCTCGCCCCCACCTCGGTGTCGTTCTCACTGTCGAACTGGATTCCGCACGCACGTAATTGGCGCCGGATGGTGGCGTGGTTCGCAAACGATCCGTTGTGCACCATGCACTGTTCGGGCCCGACCGTATAGGGGTGGCAGCCCGCAGGTGTGACGGCGGACTCGGTGGCCATCCTCGTGTGGCCGACGCCTTGCCAGCCCTGCGCCTCGGCCAGACCCCACGCGTCCGTCAGCGTCCGCGGGTGCCCGACGCCCTTGAGAACGGCCATGTCCTCGCCGAATCCGGCGATCAGGGCTTGCGGATAGACCGCTTTGACCGCATCGAGCAGCGCCGCCGAGGGTGCGTCGGCGGACAACAAATAGGTCGCGCCGACGGCCACCACGTCCACGCCGCTGCCGAGTTGTGCGCTTACGGCGGAGGTGACGGTATCGGCATCGTCGGACACGTCGACCACCGAGACGCCAGCACGCCCTGGCGGAGACCAGGTCGGATCGCCGTAGACCGCGACACCGCTCGAGTCGCTGCCCCGGTTGCCCATTTCGCACAGCATCGCGGTGAGCAGCTCTCCCAGTCTGGGATACAGCTCAGGGGTGCGCAGATGCAACCCGACGATCCCGCACATGACTTGGCTCCTTTGGTGTTTCGGTGATTCAGAAGGCCGTCAGATAGTTGTCGATCTCCCACGGCGCCACAGCGCTGTGGTAGGCGAAGAACTCGTCGCGCTTGACCTTCGCGAAGTAGGACGCGACGCCCTCGCCCGCAGTGTCGAGCACGCCGGTGATGACCGGGTCAGCCTCGAACTCGTCGACCGCATGCAACAGGGTCGGCGGCAGCGGGCGTCCGCCAACGCCCTGTCCGACGTCGCCGGGGTCCGCGCTGCGCTTGATCCCGTCGATGCCTGCGCCGAGCGCCGCTGCGATCGCCAGGTAGGGGTTCGCCGAACCGTCGCCGCCGCGCAGTTCGATGCGGGCACCGTCGGGAACTCGGATGTAGTGCGTCCGGTCGTTGCCGCCGTAGGTCGGCGTCTTCGGCGCCCAGGACGCCCCCGACGACGTCGTCAGTGCCCCGGTTCGCTTGTAGGAGTTGACTGTTGGCGCGACCACTGCCTGCAGCGCGCAGGCGTGTTCCAGGATGCCGCCGACGAACGCGTACGCGGTGTCGGACAGCCCGAGCCCGCGCTCGTCGTCGTCGGCGGGGAACACCGGGGTGCCACCGCTGGTGAGCGAGAGGTGCAGGTGAAGTCCGCTGCCGGTCTTGTCGGCGAACGGTTTGGGCATGAAGGTGGCAACCATCCCTCGCTCGGCGGCGATCACCGACAGCAGATAACGCAGTGTCACAACGCGATCCGCGGTCGTCAGCGCATCGGAGTATTCGAAGTTCTGCTCGAATTGACCGTTGCCGTCCTCGTGGTCGTTGGCGTAGTTGGACCACCCCAACTGGTTCATCGCCGTCGAGATCGCGGTGAGGTGGTCATACATCCGGGTCACCCCACGGGCGTCGTAGCACGGCTGGGATGCGGTGTCCGCGGTGTCGGCCACCTCGAGGCCGCCGTCCGCCGTTCGGCGCAGCAGGAAGTACTCCACCTCGGCACCGACCCACGGTTCGAAACCGGCGTCGGCGGCACGCTGGATCAGCGACTTGAGGATGACCCGCGGCGCATAGGGCCACGGCTCGCCGTTGACATGCGGGTCACAGTGCACGATGGCGAGGCCGTCCTTGACGAACGGGATCGAGGTGAACGACGCCGGATCCGGAATCGCCATGATGTCAGGGTCTTTGGGCTCCTGGCCCATGGCGCCGACGGCGTAGCCCGCGAAGCCGACGCCCTCTCCTGCCAGCAGGTCGACCGCCTCGACCGGGACGAGCTTGGCGCACGGCTTACCGCGCAGGTCGACGAACAACGCGAGGATGAACTTCGTACCTGATTGCTTGGCCAGCGCGGCGAGGTCGGTGGGCATGTCCGAGGCCTTGTCTCTTGTAAGGAATCAAAGTATCACGATAGGAAACACAGTGCCGACCAAACCGGCCGACGCGGGCGAGTGGCTCCGCGCCGGCCGGGGGTTTGGGTCAGGCTGTTTGCAGCTCGTACGACGCTTCGCGGTGGAATGCCGTGTCGATGCCCGCCTCTTCCTCGTCGGGCGAGATGCGAATGCCCATCGTCTTCTTGATGGCGAAGGCGATGATGCCCGCGACGATGAACGAGTAGATCATCACCGCACCCGCCGCGACGGCCTGGCGCCACAGCTGGTCGAACCCGCCGCCGTAGAAGAGTCCGTTGACGCCGTTCGGCATGCTCTCGCTGGCGAGGAACCCGATCAGGATCGTGCCGACGACACCGCCGACCAGGTGGACGCCGACCACGTCGAGCGAATCGTCGTAGCCGAAACGCTCCTTGAGTCCGACCGCGTAGACGCAGATGGCGCCCGCGATCGCACCGAGGATGATCGCGCCGACCGGGGTGACCGCACCGCAGGCGGGGGTGATCGCGACGAGGCCGGTGATCGCGCCCGATGCCGCACCGACGCCGGTGACGTGGCCGTCCTTCATCTTCTCGACCGCGATCCAGGCCAAGGTTGCCGCACAGGTGGCAACGAACGTGGTGACCATGACGATAGCGGCGGAGTTACCCGCGGCCAGTGCAGAGCCGCCGTTGAAGGCGTACCAGCCGGCCCACAGCAGGCCGGCGCCGAGCAGCGTCAGTGGCACGTTGTGCGGCTTGCGCAGTTTGCCCCAGCCCGCGGACTTGCCGAGCACGATCGCGACGGCCAGCGCGGCCGCGCCTGCGTTGATGTGCACCGCGGTGCCACCGGCGAAGTCGATGGCGGCGAGCTTGTTGGCGATCCAGCCGCCGACCGAGTCCTCGGTGACCACGCCGTCGAACGCGAAAACCCAGTGCGCGACAGGGAAATACACCAGGACGGCCCAGACGGCCGCGAAGACCATCCATGCGCCGAACTTCATCCGGTCGGCGACCGCACCCGAGATCAGGGCGACGGTGATCGCAGCGAACAGCGCCTGGAACAACGCGAACAGTGTTATCGGCAAGCCGCTGATCGTCGTGTTCGACTCCAGCAGATCCTTCATCCCCGCGAACTCGAAGATGTCGCCGACGAATCCGCCGTAGGAAGTGCCGAAGGTCATCGAGAATCCGAACAGCACCCACAGCACGCCGACGATCGCGACAGAGCCGAACGTCATCATCATCATGTTGGTCGAGCTCTTGACGGACACCATGCCGCCGTAGAACAGCGCGAGCCCGGGGATCATCAGCGTGAGGCCGATGATGCAACACAGCATGAATGCTGTGGTTCCTGTATCCACGTCCATATACATCTCCTGAGTGATGGCGGCCCTCCATTGGCCGATCACTGGCAGTAACTGATGTTTCTGTTACGTGGACGGGTTCGGGTTGTTGCGCGGATGTTAATAGTCATCTGCGCACGCGAGGAGCAAAGAATCAATCGCCCGTTAAGGTTGCGGCAATGAACCTCGCTCGCCGGTGGATATTCACCATCTGCGCCGTGGTGATCGCGGTGGTCGCGCTGGCGGCGTCCCGGCTGGGTCTGTTCGGCGCCTCATCGGAAGAATGCCGACCTGTCAAGGATCTGCTCGCGTTCAACAAGTCGCAGGCTGAGCTGATCGCGTCGAAGACCGCTGACTCCAAGGGAATCCCGACGGTGGCGGAGGAGGGCGCCTACCAGGCATGGGCCGACGGCCTCGCCGAGCGTGCCCAGAACGTTCATGAGCCCGACCTGGCGCGCGATGCCACACAGCTCGCCAGCCTTGCGGGCGAGTTCGTCGGAAAGTTCGGCGAGGTGCGCACCGCAGCCAATTCACGGGCGCCCGGCGCGCCCGCACCTCCCGCGGTGTTCCAGATGGAGTTGTTGAACTCCCAGATCTCCGACTCGATCAAGAAGCTGTCCGACGCCTGCGGCTGATCCCTAAGGTGGCAGGCATGTGCACACGCGTCGTATACCTCGGCACCGGTGAGCGGATCGTCACCGGGCGGTCGATGGATTGGAACGTCGACATCGGGACCAACCTGTACGTGTTTCCCCGCGGAATGAAACGCACCGGTCAGGCGGGCCCGGACTCTGCGGCGTGGACATCGAAGTATGGCAGCGTCGTCGCGACGGGCTACGACATCTGCAGCACCGACGGCGTCAACGAGGCCGGACTGGGCGCCAACCTGCTGTGGCTGGCGGAATCGGAGTACCCGGCAGATGGCGGTGAAGGGCCGTCGTTGTCGATATCGGTCTGGGCGCAATACGTGTTGGACAACTTCGGCACCGTCGCGGAAGCAGTCGCCACTCTGACCGCTACACCGCCACGCGTGTTCACCGCGGGCGTGCCTGGCCAGGACCGACTGGCGACCGTGCACCTTGCGATTTCCGACGCGACAGGAGACAGCGCCATCGTCGAGTACATCGGTGGACAACAGGTGATCCACCACAGCCGCGACTACGTGGTCATGACGAACTCGCCGGTCTTCGACAAACAGCTGGCGATCACGGAGTACTGGAAGCAGATCGGCGGCACCGTGATGCTGCCTGGAACCAACCGTGCCGCCGACCGCTTCGTGCGGGCGTCCTTCTACATCGACTCGGTCGCAAAGACCGACGATCCGGTCCTGGCGGTCGCCGCCGCGCTCAGCGTGGTGCGTAACGCATCGGTCCCGTACGGGATCACCACACCGGACGAGCCGAACATCTCCTCGACTCTGTGGCGGACGGCCATCGACCACACCTCATTGCGCTATTTCTTCGAATCGGCGTTGTCGCCCAACACATTCTGGGTGGATCTGGCCAACCTCGACTTCGCTGAGGGTGCGCCGACGAAGCGGCTGAGCCTCGGGGAGGGCGCGAAAACGGTGTACGCCGGCGACACGAGCGCCCTGTTCCAGCCGTCAGAGCCGTTCGCCTTCATGAGCGTTCCGTAGTCACAACGACAGCGGCGTACCCCAGCGCCCTGAGAACGCGACCTCGTCCAGCGGAAGCCGCATTCGGCCCTCGGCGTCGCGTTCGACGATCTCTGCAGGCGCGTTGTCGTAGTCGCCAAGCGACCCGACCGCCACCACCGCGATCGGTTGGACACCCGCCGGGATACCGAACGTCTCGCGCGCACCGTCGACGTCGAAGCCGGCCATCGGATGGGCGATCAGTGCGCGCGAAACCGCCTCGATGGTCAGCTGCGCGATCGCCGCGCCCGCGTCGACCGCGGCGTAGCGGGCCGTCCGCTCGTCGGAGCCCTCGTCGACACAGACCATGATCAGGGCACCCGCGGAGTGCGCATAGCGGTTCCCGCGCTTGAGCAGCCCGGTGATCGCGCCGAAGGTGTCGTCGCCCCGCAGGCCGACGATGAACCGGACCGGCTGGCGGTGGCCCCATGTGGCGGCCCACCTGGCCGCCTCGAGGACGGCGACCACCTGCCGGGCGTCGAGGGTGGCGTCCGGGTCGAACATCCGCGGGCTCCACCGCGCGGCAATGTCGGGATGGATCGGCACCCGGGTGTCGGCGCGCCTGTCGGCTGGGTCCTGGCCCATGGCCCGACGCTACCGGCGCGGGTAAATGAGGTGCGCCAACCCCTTATCCTTGGTGGGATCTTCTCGGATCACCTTTGAACATCAGAGAGGTTCTGACAGTGGCGCTCGTCGTGCAGAAATACGGCGGATCCTCGGTGTCTGACGCCGAGCGGATCCGCCGCGTCGCCGAGCGCATCGTGGAGACCAAGAAGCAGGGCAACGACGTCGTGGTGGTGGTCTCGGCCATGGGCGACACCACCGACGAGCTGCTCGACCTTGCCAGACAGGTCAGCCCGGCCCCACCCGCGCGCGAGATGGACATGCTGCTCACGGCCGGTGAGCGAATCTCCAATGCGCTGGTCGCGATGGCCATCGAGTCGCTCGGCGCGCAGGCCAGGTCCTTCACCGGATCGCAGGCGGGTGTGATCACCACAGGCACGCATGGCAACGCCAAGATCATCGACGTCACGCCGGGACGGCTGCGGTCGGCGCTCGACGAGGGGCTGATCGTGCTCGTCGCCGGTTTCCAGGGCGTCAGCCAGGACAGCAAGGACGTCACCACGCTGGGCCGGGGTGGATCCGACACCACCGCCGTCGCGCTGGCCGCTGCGCTGAAGGCCGACGTCTGCGAGATCTATACCGATGTGGACGGCATCTTCACCGCCGATCCCCGCATCGTGCCGAACGCACGGCACCTCGACACCGTGTCTTTCGAGGAGATGCTCGAGATGGCGGCGGCGGGGGCGAAGGTGCTGATGCTGCGCTGCGTGGAATACGCCCGCAGGTACGACGTTCCGATTCACGTCCGGTCGTCGTACACCGACAAGCCGGGCACGATTGTCAAAGGATCGATGGAGGACATCCCGATGGAAGACGCCATCCTCACTGGAGTCGCTCACGACCGCAGCGAGGCCAAGGTCACCGTGGTCGGGCTGCCGGACGTTCCCGGCTACGCGGCGAAGGTGTTCCGCGCCGTCGCCGACGCCGATGTGAACATCGACATGGTGCTGCAGAACATATCCAAGGTGGAGGACGGCAAGACCGACATCACCTTCACCTGCTCGCGCGACAGCGGGCCTGGTGCGGTGGAGAAGCTCGCCTCCCTGCAGAACGAGATCGGCTTCACGAAGGTGCTCTACGACGACCACATCGGCAAGGTGTCGCTGATCGGTGCGGGCATGCGCAGCCACCCCGGCGTCACGGCGACGTTCTGCGAGGCACTGGCTGGTGTCGGCGTGAACATCGACCTGATCTCGACCTCTGAGATCAGGATCTCGGTGCTGGTCAAGGACACCGAACTGGATAAGGCCGTCTCGGCGCTG
Source organism: uncultured Actinomycetota bacterium (assembly GCA_963756865.1). GTDB lineage: Bacteria > Actinomycetota > Actinomycetes > Mycobacteriales > Mycobacteriaceae > Mycobacterium. Next base: position 186,222 of record CAVWPQ010000005.1, read on the forward strand.
CACGAGGCGTTCGGTCTCGGCGGTGACGAAGAGGCAGTGGTGTACGCAGGGACAGGACGCTAATGGTCAGTATCGGTGTAGTCGGCGCGACCGGACAGGTCGGCCAGGTGATGCGCACGCTGCTGGAGGAAAGGAATTTCCCGCCCTTTTCTTCTGGGTCGGTGCGGTTCTTCGCCTCCGCTCGCTCGCAGGGCAAGAAGCTGGAGTACCGCGGCCAGCAGATCGAGGTCGAGGACGCCGAGACCGCGGACCCGTCGGGTATCGACATCGCGCTGTTCTCCGCGGGCGCGACGATGTCGCGGGTGCAGGCACCACGGTTCGCCGCGGCGGGCGCCATCGTCATCGACAACTCGTCGGCGTTTCGCAAGGACCCCGATGTGCCGCTGATCGTCAGCGAAGTCAACTTCGAACGTGACGGGCGTAGCCGTCCGAAGGGCATCATCGCCAACCCGAACTGCACCACGATGGCCGCGATGCCGGTGCTCAAGCCGTTGCACGACGAGGCCGGGCTTGTGCGCATGATCGCATCGACGTACCAAGCGGTGTCGGGCAGCGGGTTGGCTGGCGTTCAGGAACTCTTCGATCAGGCCCGCGCGGTCGTCGACGACAGCGAGAAGCTGGTGCACGACGGCGGAGCGCTGGAGTTCCCGTCGCCCAGCAAGTATGTCGCACCCATCGCGTTCAACGTTGTGCCGCTTGCAGGTTCGCTCGTCGACGACGGCTCAGGGGAAACCGACGAAGATCAGAAGCTGCGCAACGAAAGCCGCAAGATCCTGGGCATTCCTGATCTCCTGGTCAGCGGCACCTGTGTGCGGGTGCCGGTCTACACCGGACATTCGCTTTCGATCAACGCCGAGTTCGCCGAGCCGATCTCGCCCGCGCGTGCGCGCGAACTGCTCGCCACGGCTGCGGGTGTGACGCTCGTCGACGTGCCGACGCCGCTGGCCGCCGCGGGTGTCGACGATTCTCTGGTCGGCCGGATCCGCCAGGATCCCGGTGTACCGGACGGTCGTGGGCTGGCATTGTTCGTGTCGGGTGACAACCTTCGAAAAGGTGCGGCGCTGAACACGATTCAGATCGCCGAGCTGCTGGCCGCCGAGTTGTGACCCCCCTTCGCCGAAACGCACGTTTGGGCGGAAAAGTTCGAGTAGTTCTCGCCATTACGTCGATTTCGGCGCTCGCGATGCCGGTTGCGCAGGCCGACCCGGCGGCTCCGATTCCTGAACCGGTACTACCTCGGTTGGCGCCAGGCCAGGTGGTGCGCATCGGGCCAACCGCGGGAACCGGCACGCCGACAAGCGATTACGGCGTCGGCGCCACCGACCTCTGCGAGTTCGTAGAGTTCCCGAGCGGCATCCTGCAGGTGTGCGGCGACAGCTTCGCCGGTCAAGGCGTCGGCTTCGGTGGCTGGTACTCGCCGATCGCGCTGCATGTGGAAACCGATTCGATCGGCGACCCCGCCGGGGTGAGGTACGACGGCGTCACCGGCACCGACAAACCGCTGCTGGCCGATCGGACCAGGCCGGGAGAGTCGCAACTGCCCGCGGGCGTGGTGCAGATCAACCGCGACAACTACATGATGGTGACCACCGCGAAGGATCTGCGGCCACAGTCGTCGCGGTTGGTGAAAGCCGATCCGGCGCGCGGGAATTGGCCCACCCTGCCGGGCTCGGACAGGGACGCCGGATACCAAGGCGGCAGGCAGAGCCAGATCAGCGGCTACTACGACCCGATCCCGACGGCGGACTCACAAACCGGCTGGGTCTACATCGTCGGCAACAACTTCGACCGCACCGGACCGGTCGTTCTTTACCGCGCGAAGCGGGAGACCTTCGCCGACAGGGCAAGCTGGCAGGGCTGGTCGGCAGGCGGCGGCTGGGGTAAGCCGGCCACACCGCTGTGGCCTGATCGGGTCGGCGAGATGAGCATTCGACAGATCGACGGCAAAACGGTGTTGTCGTACTTCAACGCCAGTAACGGAAACATGGAGGTGCGGGTCGCCGACGATCCGACCATGCTGGGCACCGCACCGGTGACGACGGTGGTGTTCGCGAGCGAATGGCCCGATCCCGCAGAGGACCTGCCGCCACCCGAAGTCAACCGGTTGGCGCAGCCTTACGGCGGCTACATCTCGCCGGGCTCCACGCTCGACGAGGTGCGGGTGTTCATCAGCCAATGGAATACGCTGCCGCGCGCTCAAGCGCCGTACCGTGTCATCCAATTCGCGGTGAACCCGTTGAAGCCCGGGGAGATGCCGCCGCCGGGCTGACTGTGCGACATCGCGCCGAAGGCCTCTTCGGCCAGGCGCAACCATTCGCCGTAGTCGTCGGTTCCTGAGTCGTTCATGGAGTAATCGTCGTGATTGTGCGGTCGCCGGGTAATAGCCGCGAAGGCACCTTCCGCAGACGGAGGGGAAGATTCTCCTATCCGCCCGGCAAGTACCAGTCCGTCTTCCGCTCCGCGGCCTTCGCCCTGACGCGCTTGTGCGCGGTCAGCAGCAGCCGGTCGAATGTCGGTCGCGGTGGGATTGTTTCGCCGTATTCGAGGGCGCGCACATCGGCGATCAGCTGCTCGGCCAGCACCCGCACCTTGACATTCGTCTCCTGTGAGCGCCACTTCAACAGGTCGAACGCGGCGTCGGGCCGAATCCGGTACACCAGCATAAGAATGCCTTTGGCCTGTTCTATCGCCGCGCGATGTTCGGTGATCTCGGCGACGGCCTCGGTGATGATTGCGGCCTGTATCTCATCGGGAGGCGTGACGTCGATGTAGAACCCCTGCGTACCGACCACGCGTCCTGCGTTGTCGTGCATACGCTCACCGATGACGACGACTTCGCGCGTTGTTCCCTCCTTGGTGATGATGCGGTGACGGGTGCTGAAGGCCTTGTGCGTCCGGCGAACGTCCTCGAGCGTCGCGGCGACCTCTTCGTAGTCGTCCGGGTGCTTGTGCGAGAGCACCAGCTGAGTCGTCGGCACGACAACCCCGGGCTCGTAGCCGTGGATACGCGCCACCTCCGGCGACCACTCCCACCGTTCGTCGGCGAAGTGGAAGCGGTACCAACCGAAGTGCTGCGGAGCAACGCCCGCCAAGGCTCGCTCGTTGGGCGTGTCCTGGCTCAATTTCTCAACCGGGCCGCTCGTCATGATCGAATTCTAAAACGGTGGTGCCATTCACAGCAGATTCATATGTATTTCAAGACGCGCACATCGACAGCCTCTGCAAGCTCGAAGACATGAGCGAACCAACGTCAACACCTGAACCGGCGACGACGCCGGTGGAAACCCACGCACCGGCCGCGCCTGCCTACGTCGAGCGAGAGCCCCGAGGTTCCCGACTGCCTGCGATCGCCGCTGGGGTCGGCATCGTGGCCGGCGTCGTATTCATCGTCGCGGTCATCTTCTTCAGCGGCTTCATCCTCGGTGCGCATTCGGGCGGCCCACGCGGCGGTCACCACGGCGAAGGGGATCGCGGCTCCGAGTTCCACCGCGGCGGTCCGCCGGTGTTCCCGATGCCGATGGGGCCAATGGGGCCGCCGCGGTTCGAGCGGCCTCCGTTCGGCCCGGGTGGACCCGGCGGACCTGGTGGACCCGGCGGTCCTGGCGCCCAGGCGCCGGAGCCCCCGCAACCGTCGACATCCGCGCCCGCCCGCCCCTGATACAGGCCCTAATTCGCCGAGTGTGCAGTTCTGAACACGCGTCCCCGCATTTCGGGTAAGAATCTGCACACTCGGCGAGGTTTTGAATCGGTCCATTCATGGGGATTCAACTCGACGAGGCTCAGCCCGCCTCACCAACTTTGTCGAGGAGATGACAACTCATGGCTGACAAATTCACGACGACCGATGCCGGTGCGCCAGCGCCAAGCGTCGAGCACTCGTTGACGGTAGGGCCCGATGGCCCGATCCTGCTTCAGGACCACTACCTCATCGAGCAGATGGCCAACTTCAACCGCGAACGCATCCCGGAGCGTCAGCCGCACGCCAAGGGTGGCGGCGCGTTCGGGGAGTTCGAGGTGACCCACGACGTCACCCAGTTCACCAAGGCAGCGTTTCTGCAGCCCGGCGCCAAGACCGAGATGGTCGCAAGGTTCTCGACCGTGGCGGGCGAGCGCGGCAGCCCAGACACATGGCGGGATCCGCGCGGGTTCTCGCTGAAGTTCTACACCAGCGAAGGTAACTTCGACATGGTCGGCAACAACACCCCGGTGTTCTTCGTCCGTGACCCGATGAAGTTCCAGAACTTCATCCGCAGCCAGAAGCGGATGGCCGCCAACAACCTTCGCGACCATCACATGCAGTGGGACTTCTGGACGCTGTCACCCGAGTCGGCGCACCAGGTGACCTGGCTGATGGGCGACCGCGGCATTCCCAAGTCCTGGCGGCAGATGAACGGCTACTCCAGCCACACGTACAGCTGGGTGAACGCCGACGGTGAATTGTTCTGGGTGAAATACCATTTCAAGACCGACCAGGGTGTCGATTTCCTGACCCAGGAGGACGCCGATCGGCTGGCAGGCGAGGACGGCGACTATCACCAGCGCGATCTGTTCACCTCGATCGAGGACGGCAACTTCCCCAGCTGGACGCTGCACGTGCAGATCATGCCGTTCGAGGATGCAAAGACCTACCGGTTCAACCCCTTCGACCTGACCAAGGTGTGGCCGCACGGCGACTACCCGCTGCACGAGGTCGGCAGGATGACGCTGAATCGCAACGTCGAGGACTACCACGCCCAGATCGAGCAGGCCGCGTTCGAGCCGAACAACGTGGTGCCCGGCACCGGGCTGAGCCCGGACAAGATGCTGCTGGCCCGCGGGTTCTCGTACTCCGACGCGCACCGCGCCCGGCTAGGGGTGAACTACAAGCAGATCCCGGTCAACGAGCCGCACGTCGAGGTGAACGCGTACTCCAAGGATGGTGCGATGCGGATCCGTCACGCCACCGACCCGGTGTACACGCCGAATTCGATGGGCGGGCCCGAGGTGGACGCCAAGCGCGCCGCCGAGGTGCACTGGGCCTCCGACGGCGACATGGTCCGCACCGCCTACGCGCTGCGTCAGGACGATGACGACTGGGGTCAGGCGGGCACCATGGTTCGAGAAGTACTCGACGACGATGCGCGGGACAGGTTGGCGCACAACATCATCGGGCACGTTTCCGACGGCGTGCGCGAGCCCGTGCTTTCGCGGGTGTTCGAGTACTGGACCAACGTCGACCCCGACCTCGGCAAGAAGGTCGAGGAGGGCGTGCGGGGCAACGGCGCCTGATCACCGAGGGCGTCTTGCCGTCTGGTATCAGGCTGGCATGATCGACCCCATGAGCATCGAAGTCGTTTTCACAGAAGAGTCAACTGCCACCGGCGGCGGCCGCGAGGGCCACGTGAAGTCGTCGGACGGCCGGATCGACCTCGACACCCGCCACCCCAAGGAGATGGGTGGCAACGGCGAGGGCACCAACCCCGAGCAGCTGTTCTCGGCGGGCTACAGCGCATGTTTCCTCGGCGCGCTTCGCCTGGTCGCCCGCAACGAGAAGATCGACCTGGACGACGCCTCCGGCATCACCGCCCAGGTCGGCTTCGGTAAGGACCCCGAGGGCGGCTTCGGCATCAACGCGCACCTGATCGGCTATCTGCCCGGGCTCGAGCAGAGCGCGGCCGAGGAGCTGATGGAGAAGGCGCATCAGGTCTGCCCGTACTCCAAGGCGACCCGCGGCAACATCGACGTCAAGCTGTCGGCGAAGGTCTAGCCACCATGCGCACCGCCGCCCTCGCCGGCGTCGGTCTGGCGGTCAGCCTCGCCCTGGCCGCCCCCGCGGTCGCGCGGCCATCAGACCCCGGCGTGGTGAACTACGCCGTCCTCGGCAAGGGTTCGGTCGGCAACATCGTCGGCGCGACTCTGCGGTTCGACGCGCCGTTCACCGACCCGTTCCAGTCGTATTGGGTCGACAACCCGGTGTGCAACAACTGGGCCGACATCGGGCTGCCCGAGGTGTACGCCGATCCCGACCTGGCTTCCTTCAACGGCACGACGACGCAGGAGTCGGCGACCGACGACACGCACCGGGTCAAGCAGGCCATCGGCGTGTTCGCCACCAACGAGGCCGCTGACCGGGCCTTCCATCGGGTCGTCGACAGGACCGTCGGCTGCTCGGGGCAGACAACGGCCATGCACCTGGACAACATGGCGACCGAGGTGTGGTCGTTCACCGGTGGCCCCGCGACGGCGACCGACGCCGACTGGGTGAAGCAGGAGGCGGGCACCGACCGGCGCTGCTTCAACACCACCCGGCTTCGGGAGAACGTTCTGCTACAGGCGAAAGTCTGCCAAGCAGGCAACGGCGGACCTGCGGTGAACGTGCTGGCAGGCGCGATGCAGAACACACTGGGGCAGTAACCGCGGTCCGTTTGGGTACCCGACACCGATCTGTCAGGAAAAAATCACGGGACTTTGTCGGTCTTCTCTGGAAGATGGAATGTGGCCGCGATCGTTCCGGAGCCGGAAGGGCGGGTTGGGATGACCAACACCATCACGACCGAGGTGGAAGAAGAGCACCCGCTCGACGCCGCAGAAACCCGGCTGACCAGCGCCAACGACGCTGCGGAGCTGATCGGCGAGACATGCCTGATCGACGGTCCGGTCGGCCGAGTCGGCCTGGAGATCGAGGCGCACTGCTTCGATCTCGCAACGCCGACACGCCGCCCGGACTGGGATGAGCTCACCGCGATCATTTCGGGTATCGGCGATCTCCCCGGCGCAAGCCTCATCACCGTCGAACCCGGCGGCGCCGTCGAACTGTCCGGTCCACCTTTCGACGACGTGGTTCCGGCGATCACCGCGATGGCCGCCGACCGGGCCGTGTTGCGTTCCGCGTTCGCCGAGGCAGGCCTCGGCCTCGTCTTGCTCGGCGCCGATCCGCTGCGGCCCGCGAAGCGCGTCAACCCCGGCGACCGCTACCGCGCCATGGAGCAGTTCTTCGAGGCGAGCCAGACCGGCGCCGCGGGGGCGGCGATGATGACGTCGACGGCGTCGGTGCAGGTGAATCTGGAAGCCGGGCCGCAGGCGGACTGGGCGGCCAGGGTCCGGTTGGCGCACGCGCTCGGCCCGACGATGGTCGCGATCGCGGCCAATTCGCCGTTGCTGCACGGCAAGTTCACCGGTTGGCGCAGCTCACGGCAGTGGGTCTGGAGTCAGCTTGACTCGGCCCGCTGCGGTCCCGTCCTCGGCGTCGACGGCGAGGAGCCGGCAAGCGAGTGGGCGCGCTACGCGATGAAGGCACCCGTGATGCTGGTGCATCCGACACCGGAGATGGACGCGGTGCCGATGACGGACTGGGTGCCGTTCGCTGAGTGGGCGGACGGCCGGGTGCTGCTCGGTGACCGCCGTCCGACCGTGGCCGACCTCGACTATCACCTGACGACGCTTTTCCCGCCGGTGCGCCCGCGACGGTTCCTGGAGATCCGCTACCTCGACAGCGTGCCCGATGCGGATTGGCCCGCGCTCGTGTTCACTCTCACCACGCTTCTCGATGATCCGGTCGCCGCCGATATCGCCGCCGAGGCCACTGAGCCCGTTGCGATGGCGTGGGATCGGGCCGCTCAGATCGGCCTCGGGGACCGACGGCTGCAGGAAGCGGCAATCCGCTGCGTACAGACCGCGGCAGAGCGGGCACCCGCCGAACTCGAGGAATCGATGCAACGGCTGATGCGTTCGGTCGAAGAGGGACGGTCACCCGCCGACGACTTCTCCGACCGGGTGGTGCGAAACGGGATCGCCGCCGCGGTCACCGAACTGGCGCTAGGGGAGTAGTGACTGCACGCGAATCGCTGGCACAGCGGCTCACCGAGGCGCGCGAACGGACGCTTCGGCTCGTCGAGTTCGACGACGCCGAGCTGCACAGGCAGTACGACCCGCTGATGAGCCCGCTGGTATGGGACCTCGCGCACATCGGATGGCAGGAGGAGCTGTGGCTACTGCGGGACAACAACCCGCAACGGCCCGGCCTGCTGGCTCCCGATGTCGAGCGGCTCTACGACGCGTTCCGCAACCCGCGCGCGAGCCGGGTCGAGCTGCCGCTTCTACCGCCGACCGATGCACGCGCCTATTGCGCGACCGTGCGCGACAAAGCGCTCGAAACGCTCGACGCCCTGACCGACGACGACAGCGATACCGCGTTCAACTTCGGGTTGGTGATCAGCCATGAGAACCAGCACGACGAGACGATGCTGCAGGCGCTCAACCTTCGGTCGGGGCCGCCGTTGCTCGATCGTGGGAGCCCCCTTCCGCCCGGCAGGCCAGACGTGGCAGGCACTTCGGTGCTGGTACCCGGCGGCACATTCATCCTCGGCGTCGATGCGGTGACTGAACCGCACTCGCTCGACAACGAGCGGTCGGCACACGAGGTAGACGTACCCGCGTTCCGCATCGGTCGGGTGCCCGTCACCAACGGTGAATGGCGTCAGTTCGTGGAAGACGGGGGCTATCGAGAGTCGCGGTGGTGGTCGGAGCGAGGCTGGTCGTACTGCGAAAAGGCCGCGCTGACGTCGCCGCAGTTCTGGAACGGTGACGGCACCAGGACGAGATTCGGTCACACGGAGGACATTCCCCCCGGCGAACCCGTGCAGCACATCACCTACTTCGAGGCGGAGGCCTACGCCGCGTGGGCGGGTGCGCGGCTGCCCACCGAAATCGAATGGGAGAAGGCCGCCGCGTGGGATCCGCAGGTCGGCGCTCGACGTCGATTCCCTTGGGGCACATCCGAACCCACCGCAGCGCTGGCCAATCTCGGCGGTGACGCATTGCGGCCCGCCCCGGTCGGTGCCTACCCGGCGAGTGCGTCGGCCTACGGTGCCGAACAGATGCTCGGCGATGTGTGGGAGTGGACAACCTCACCGCTGCGGCCGTGGCCCGGCTTCGCGCCGATGATCTACGACCTCTACAGCCAGCCGTTCTTCGACGGCGACTTTCATGTGCTGCGCGGTGGGTCATGGGCCGTCGCGGCAGACATCCTCAGGCCGAGCTTCCGCAACTGGGACCACCCGATCCGCAGACAGATCTTCAGCGGCCTACGACTCGCCTGGGATGTCTGATGTGTCGACATCTTGGCTGGCTGGGTCGGCCGCGGTCGGTGGCGTCGCTCATACTCGACCCTCCCTACGGCCTACTCGTGCAGTCGTATTCACCCCGCTGGCAGAAGCACGGCCTGATGAACGCCGACGGCTGGGGCGTCGGGTTCTTCGATGACGGCGGGGTCACCAGGCGGTGGCGCAGCGCCGCCCCACTGTGGGGTGACGCATCGTTCGCGTCGATAGCGCCGGTGCTGCGCAGCCGTTGCGTGGTGGCCGCGGTGCGATCGGCCAGCGTCGGGATGCCCATCGAGGCGTCGGCGTCGGCACCGTTCACCGACGGGCAATGGTTGCTCTCGCACAACGGTCTGGTCGATCGCGCGGTGCTACCCGCCTCGTCTGCGGCTGAATCCACCAACGACAGCGCGCTTCTCGCCGCTTTGATCTTCGAACGTGGGCTTGATGCGCTGGGGGACACTGTGGTCGAGATCGCGGCCGCCGACCCGAACGCAAGGCTGAACATATTGGCGGGCAATGGGTCTGAACTGCGTGCCACCACATGGGGCGACACGCTGTTCGTGCTGTGGCGAGACGAAGGCGTCGTGCTGGCGAGCGAACCGTTCGACGACGACGAGGATTGGCAGGAGATCCCCGACCGCCACCTCGTCACCGTGAGAGGCGCCCGGGTCGAGATGATCGCACTGAAAGGATCGGCATGACAGTCGAGCGAGAAGCGAATGTGGATCGCCCATCGAGTTTGTCGCTGTCCAACCATCTCGCCGCGGACTCAGCCGCGCAGGCGCTGCGCCGCGACGTCTACGAAGGCTTGACTCAGACACCGAAGTCGTTGCCGCCCAAGTGGTTCTACGACTCGACGGGTAGTGATCTGTTCGACCAGATCACCCGGCTGCCCGAGTACTACCCGACACGGACCGAGGCCGAGATCCTGCGCGCCCGTGCCGCCGAGATCGCCGCGGCATCGGGGGCGGACACGCTGGTCGAGCTCGGCAGCGGAACGTCCGAGAAGACCCGGCTGTTGCTCAGCGCACTGCGCGACGAAGGGTCGCTGCGCCGTTTCATCCCCTTCGACGTCGACGCTTCAATGCTGCAGGCCGCCAGCTCGGCCATCCTCGACGAGTACCCCGGTATCGAGATCGATGCAGTCTGTGGCGATTTCGAGGAGCACCTCGGCAAGATTCCGCGGGTCGGACGCCGTCTGGTGGTGTTCCTCGGATCCACCATCGGCAACCTGACATCGCGACCGCGCGCCGACTTCCTTGCGACGCTGTCCGACACGCTGCAACCGGGCGACACCCTGCTGCTCGGCACCGATCTGGTCAAGGACACCGACCGGTTGGTCCGCGCCTACGACGACAGCGCAGGCGTGACGGCGCGGTTCAACCGCAATGTGCTGGCCGTGGTCAACCGCGAGCTGGACGCCGACTTCGACCTCGATGCGTTCGAGCACGTGGCGCGGTGGAACGCCGACGAGGAACGGATCGAGATGTGGCTGCGCGCGAGTTCGGCTCAGCGGGTGCGGGTCGCGGCGCTGGACCTGACCGTCGACTTCGCGGCTGGCGAGGAGATGCTCACCGAGGTGTCGTGCAAGTTCCGTCCCGACGGCGTGGCAGACGAGTTGTCGGCCGCCGGTCTTCGACGGACCCAGTGGTGGACGGATAAGGCGGGCGACTTCGGGATGTCGCTGTCGACGAAATGACGGTGGGGGCACCTCCCGCTTGCGGGGGACTCGGAGACCGCTGGCGGGCCGCCAGACCGCCAGTCGCCGGTCTGCACCTCGACAGTGGCGCCTGTTCACGTCAGAGCGTCGCTGTCATCGACGCGGCCGCTCAGCACGCCAGGCACGAGGCCGAAGTGGGCGGCTACGTCGCAGCGGCGGCGGCGACGCCCACCCTTGATGCCGGCCGTGCCGCAGTCGCGGCGCTGACCGGGATGAGCGCCGCCGACGTCGTCTACACCACGGGCTCCAACAACTCGCTCGATCTGCTGCTGAGCAGCTGGACCGGGCCGCGCACCGTGGCGTGCCTACCCGGCGAGTACGGCCCGAACCTCGCGATCATGGCCGCCAACGGCTTTGGCGTGCGGGCGCTTCCGGTCGACGGTGACGGGCGCCTCGCGGTCGACGAGGCCGCGGCGGTCCTGGCCGTCAACCCGCCCGAGCTGGTGCACCTGACGCAGCTGGCCAGCCACCGTGGCATCGTCCAGCCTGCTCGCGAGCTTGCCGAGGTGTGCCGCGGCCTCGGCTTGCCGCTGGTTGTCGACGCGGCCCAGGCCCTCGGGCACATCGACTGTGCGGTCGGCGCCGACGCCGTCTACTCGTCGTCACGCAAGTGGCTCGCGGGCCCGCGCGGTGTGGGGATGCTTGCGATCCGGCCCGGGTTGGCCGAGCGCCTGCGGCCGAGGTTGCCACCGCCGGAATGGAATCTGCCGTTCACCGTGCTGCAGCGCCTGGAGCAGGGTGAGACGAATCTTGCTGCGCGCGTGGCTCTTTCGGTCGCACTCGGCGAGAACCTCGCGGCGGGTCCGGAGAACATTCGGTGCCGCGCTCGCCGAGGTGGGGCGATTGACCCGCACCACTCTCGCCGATGTCGACGGGTGGCGGGTCGTCGAGCCCATCGACGAACCGACGGCTATCACCACCCTGTCGGCGACCAAGGGGGCGAATCCAGAACGGGTGCGGGCCTGGCTGATCGCCGAGCGCGGAATCGTCACCACCTACGCCGAGGTGCAGCGAGCGCCCTTCGAGATGGCCGCGCCGGTGTTGCGGGTGTCGCCGCACGTCGACACCACCGCCGAAGAGCTGGGCATATTCGCCGAGTCACTGGTAGCTGCGACTGCCCAGGTGTGACTCAGCCCACTTCTGGTTACCCCACAGGCACCACACCGAAGGGGCCGACCATGACCGAGCACGTCGACGCTGAGCGCGATGAGAAACCGCCGAAGCAGAAGCGGGACCGCACCCACTGGCTCTACATCCTGGTGATCATCGGCGTCGTCGCGGGCATCATCGTCGGCCTCGTCGCGCCGGACGTGGGTAAGTCGCTCGGCGTGCTGGGCGAATTGTTCGTCAAGCTGATCAAGATGATGATCATCCCGGTCATCTTCTGCACGGTGGTGCTCGGCATCGGCAAGATCAAGGCGGCCGCGGTCGGCAAGGTCGGCGGGCTCGCCGTCGTCTACTTCCTGGTGATGTCGACCATCGCGTTGGCCATCGGTCTGGTCGTCGGCAACATCATCAAGCCGGGTACAGGTCTCAACATCCCCTCCGATCCGGCCAAGGGCGCCGAACTCGCAGGCGAGGCCGCCTCCGAGGGCGGGCCGATGGAGTTCATCTCCGACATCATCCCGACGACGCTGTTCTCCTCGCTCACCGAAGGCAACGTGCTGCAGGCGCTCTTCGTCGCCATCCTGGTCGGCTTCGCGATTCAAGCGATGGGCCGCACGGGCGAGCCGCTGCTGCGCGGCATCGAGTTGTTGCAGAAGCTGGTGTTCCGCATCCTGATCGGCGTGCTGTGGGTTGCACCGATCGGCGCATTCGGCGCCATCGCCGAGGTGGTCGGCGCCACCGGGTTCGACGCGGTGATCCAGCTGGCGGTGCTGATGCTTGCGTTCTACCTCACCTGCCTCATCTTCATCTTCGGCGTGCTTGGTGCGCTGCTGTGGATAGTCACCAGGGTGTCGATCTTCAAGCTGGTCCGCTATCTCGCGCGCGAGTACCTGTTGATCGTCGCGACGTCGTCGTCGGAATCGGCGTTGCCGAGACTGATCGCCAAGATGGAGCACGCGGGCGTCGAGCCCGCCACGGTGGGAATCGTTGTGCCGACCGGCTATTCGTTCAACCTCGACGGCACCGCGATCTACCTGACGATGGCATCGCTGTTCATCGCCGACGCGATGGGCACTCCGATGTCGATCCCGGAACAGCTGGGCCTGCTCGCCTTCATGATCATCGCGTCCAAGGGTGCGGCAGGGGTGAGCGGTGCCGGACTGGCGACACTCGCCGCCGGCCTGCAGGCGCACCGGCCCGACCTGCTCGATGGTGTCGGCATCATCGTCGGGATCGACAGGTTCATGTCCGAGGCCCGTGCGCTGACCAACTTCTCCGGCAATGCGGTGGCCACCCTGCTGATCGGAACCTGGACGAGTTCGATGAACAGCGACCGGGTGAACAACGTGCTCGACGGCGACATCCCGTTCGACGAATCAAAGATGATCGACGACGACGAACCGTCATCCGACGATCCGGAGCCCGCGAAAGCCGCAGCGGGCCCCTAACGCTCGACGAGCAGTGTCGCCCGGTAGTCGGAGAAGGAGATCGGGTCATCCGGTGTGCGCGGATAGGGCTCGAGCTTCTTCAACTCGACGGAGTAGTCGCCTGCGCGGACAGACTGCAGGTTCTCGCCGGGAGCGGGATTGGTGTTGAAATAGGCTGTCGTGGGCGGGCTTCCGGTCGGCTGCACAATGACGGCGATGCGCGCCTGTCCCGTCCAGAAACACTCGACCTCGGTCGGACAGCGGGAGTCCTCGAGCAGTTCGCTGAACCGCACACTCAGATCGTTGCGGCGCAACACCGCTTCCTGACCACCACCGAGGACGAACTCCTGGCCGAGTGAGGGCTCGACCGGATCGGCATCGGCTTGGGGGCTCATCTCGCAACCAACCAGAGCGAGGGCCAGCGCTGCCGCCGAAAGCGCCCGCCGGAACACCACCGTCACCGGACGCTCTCCCACGTGTGCACCGGTTCGTTGCTGTGCATCTGCTCGCAGTACAGGTGAAGCATCTCGGCCAGCGCCTCGGGGCGTGCCATACCGCGTTCCTGCAGTGCCCGAACCGTCTCCACCTGCCATACCGAACCGTTGCGACCCGTCTTGGCGCGGCCCTCTATGACACCGAGATAGCGGTCGGTCACCTCATCGGACACGCCCCAGCTCCGGAGGCCGTCGCGCGCCATCGGCAGCAGTTGGCGTAGCACCAGTTCGTCCGGGGTCACCTCGCCGAGGCCGGGCCAGTAGAGCCGCGCGTCCATGCCGTGCTGTGCGGACTCGAGGAAGTTCTGGTGCGCCGCAGCGAAACTCATCTTCGTCCACAGCGGCCGGTCCTCTTCGGACAGGCTGCGCAGCAAACCGTAGTAGAACGCCGAGTTGGCCATCATGTCGACGACGGTCGGACCGGCGGGCAGCACGCGGTTCTCCACCCGCAGATGTGGTCGGCCACCGACGACGTCGTAGACCGGCCTGTTCCACCGGTAGATCGTGCCGTTGTGCAGTCGCAGCTCCGGCAGCGTGGGGGTGCGCCCATCGGCCAGTTCGGCGACCGGATCCTCGTCGGAGAGCTCAGGCAGCAGCGACGGGAAATAGCGGACGTTCTCCTCGAACAGATCGAAGATCGACGTGATCCACCGCTCGCCGAACCAGACGCGGGGACGGACGCCCTGCGCCTTCAGTTCGTCGGGCCTTGTGTCGGTGGCTTGGGCGAACAACTCGATCCGCGTCTCCGACCACAGTTGGTGTCCGAAGAAGTACGGCGAGTTGGCGCCGAGCGCCAGCTGCGGGCCCGCGATCACTTGCGCGGCGTTCCAGTTCTTCGCGAAATCCTCCGGGGACACCTGCAGGTGCAGTTGCATACTCGTGCAGGCGGATTCGGGTGCGATGGTGGCGGCCTGCAGGCTGAGCCGTTCCGGGCCTGCGATGTCGATCTGGATGTCCTCGCCGCGTGCGTAGAAAATGGAATCGTTGAGGGCCTGATAGCGCGTCGACTCGCTCATCCAGTCGCCGGAAAGGTGCTCCGGCATCAGCGTCGGCAGGATGCCGATCATCACGATGTGGGAGCCGCTCGAGTTCGCCTTCGATTCGGCGGCGTTGAGGCTGGCACGGACATCGGATTCCAGCTCGAGCGCGGCCCTGCCGGGTAGTGGGCGAGGCGGAACGTTGAATTCGATGTTGTAGGCACCCAATTCGGTCTGGTACGCCGGATCCGCGATCGACGCCAGCACCTCGGAATTGCTCATCGCGGGCTGATATCCGGCGTCGACGAGATTGCATTCGATTTCCATGCCGGTCAGCGGCCGCTCGAATTCGAAGCTCGACCGGGCCAGCATCGTCTCGAACACGTCGAGACACAGCTGAACCTTGCGCCGGTATTCGCGACGGTGCTCGCGACTGAATTCGGTCTGCTTCACCTCTTCGCCCACAACGCCGATGCAACAGGCTCTGTGACGCCCGCGCAAGGAAATCGGGGATATCCCCGCCGCGGGTAGGTTCGGATGTTGTCGCCGATATTCGACCGGGGAGTCTGATATGACCGAATCCGAACCCACCACCGCACCGCAGCCGCCTGCCGCTCCGATGCCAGTTGGGCCGCCGCCGCACAATGTCGGGTGGGCGGTGGCCGCAGTGCTGTTCTTCTGGCCACTGTCGTTCTCAGCGTTCACCCATGCGTTCAACGTCTATCCGCTGTGGGCGGCAGGCAACTTCGCCGGTGCGCAGTACGCGTCTGACCGGGTGCGTCGACTTGGTCAGCTGTCACTCTGGATTGCCGGCGGCCTGCTTCTGCTGTTCATCGTCTTCTACGCGATCTTTTTGATGGTGCTGATCTCTCAGGGCGGCGACTGGGGACACCACCGCCGCTATATGGACTGAGGCCCGCGGCTGGCGATCGCGACCTGGGGGCCGGTCAGGCCACCGCGCAGTTCGATGTCGATAGACGGGTCGGCGTGTTCGGCGAGCGCACGCAACGCCGATGGGCTGTAGGTGCGAAGTGAGCTGATCACGCCGTCGTGCGCGAACGGGAGCCATGGGGCGAACGGCAGCATCGTCGCGAGACGCACGATGTGCAACGGCGACGGCGGCCGCGGCAGGTCGATGATCAACAGTTTGGTCGCCGCCCTGGTGCCTTCGGCGATCACCCGCGACGCCATGGACGGCGGCAGGTGATGGAACGAAAGCACGAATGCCGCGAGGTCGAAATGTCCGTCGGGCGCATCGATGGCCGTCGCGTCCATCGTGCGCACCGTCGCGCGCGGATCCTCGCCGAGGTGGCCGGCCGCGATGGCCTTCACTGACGTCGCATCCACATCGGTGACGGTGAGCTCCGCGGTGGGATGCCAATCCAGCAGCTTGCTCGACAGGGCGCCGTGGCCCGCGCCGAGCTCGAGAATCTTGGGGTCGGGCACGTCGGCCACCTCGTCGAGCACGATCCGCGCGAACTTCTCGGTCTGGCCGAATACCTCGCCGGTCCATTCCAGTGCCCGGATCACGCTGCGCTTCTTCTCCTCGTCGACGTCGTCGCGATCGAGATACTCCAGCCGATCGGTCTGCAGGAGCCGATCGAGGCATGACGCGTCGGGCCCGCCCCGGGGCATGCGGTCAATGTCGACGATCTCTCCTGGCATGTAGTCCATGATGGACCCCGGCAGCCGTCAGGAGGGGAGCAGGCGTTGGCAGAGTTCGTAGCGGCGATTGATCAGGGCACCACAAGCACCCGTTGCATGATCTTCGACCACGACGGCGCCGAGGTCGGCCGCCATCAGCTCGAACACGAACAGATCCTGCCGCAGGCAGGCTGGGTCGAGCACAATCCGGTCGAGATCATCGAGCGCACCGCGTCGGTGCTGACATCGGCGCTGAACAACACGAAGCTCTCGGCAGGCGACCTTGCGGCACTTGGCATCACCAACCAGCGCGAGACGTCGCTGGTGTGGAACCGCAAGACCGGTCGCCCGTATTACAACGCGATCGTCTGGCAGGACACCCGCACCGACCGGATCGCCTCAGCGCTCGACCGCGACGGTCGCGGAGAGGTGATCAGGCGCAAGGCGGGCCTGCCTCCCGCGACGTACTTCGCGGGCGGGAAGGTGCAGTGGATCCTCGACAATGTCGACGGTGTACGGGCCGACGCCGAGAAGGGCGATGCGATCTTCGGCACCGCGGACTCCTGGGTGCTCTGGAACCTGACGGGGGGACCCCGCGGCGGCGTGCACGCCACTGACGTCACCAACGCCAGCCGGACCATGTTGATGAATCTCGAGACGCTCGACTGGGACGACGAGTTGCTGTCGTTCTTCGGCATCCCCCGCGAGATGCTGCCCGAGATCAAGCCGTCGTCGTATCCGGAGTCCTACGGCACCACCCTGGACGACGGACCGCTCGGCGGGCAGGTCCCGATGACCGGGATCGTCGGCGATCAGCAGGCAGCCATGGTCGGCCAGGTGTGCCTGAACGCAGGCGAGGCCAAGAACACCTATGGCACCGGCAACTTCCTGCTGCTCAACACCGGGGAGAAGATCGTCCGCTCGGAGAACGGGTTGCTGACGACGGTCTGCTACCAGTTCGGGGACGCGAAACCCGTTTACGCGCTTGAGGGTTCGATCGCTGTCACCGGCTCGGCCGTGCAGTGGCTGCGCGACCAGTTGGGCATCATCAGCGGCGCGTCACAGAGCGAGTCACTGGCCCGACAGGTGGAGGACAACGGCGGGGTGTACTTCGTGCCCGCCTTCTCGGGATTGTTCGCACCGTACTGGCGCTCCGACGCCCGCGGCGCGATCGTCGGGCTGTCGCGGTTCAACACCAACGCGCACGTGGCGCGGGCGACGCTCGAGGCGATCTGCTACCAGAGCCGCGACGTCGTCGACGCGATGGAGGCGGACTCAGGCGTGCACCTGGAGGTGCTGAAGGTCGACGGCGGCATCACCGCCAACAATCTGTGCATGCAGATCCAGGCGGATGTCCTCGGCGTCGACGTCGTCAAGCCGGTGGTCGCCGAGACCACCGCGCTCGGCGCGGCGTATGCGGCGGGCCTTGCGGTCGGGTTCTGGGAGAACCCCGACGATCTGCGGTCCAACTGGCAGGAGGACAAGCGCTGGAGTCCGAACTGGACCGAGGACCAGCGCTCCGCCGGCTACGCCGGTTGGAAGAAGGCCGTCGAGCGCACGCTGGACTGGGTCGACGTGGACTAGATGTCAGGCGGCGTCGTCGAGCTCGCGCTTCGTATCGTCGTCGAGCGAGATGTCGGCGACGGCGGTGTTCTCCTCGAGATGTGACACCGACGACGTGCCGGGGATCAGCAGCACGTTCGGCGCAATCGACAGCGTCCACGCCAACGCGATCTGCGCCGGGGTGCGGCCGAGCTTTTCTGCCTCCCGCTTGACGGCCGGATGGCCGAGCACGGGATTGTCGGCGGTGAACGCCGAGCCGAGCGGGAAGAAGGGCACGAACGCGATGTCGTGCTCGACGCATGCGTCGAGCACCGGCTGCGATGTCCGGTCGACGAGGTTGTAGGCGTTCTGGACCGTGACGATCTCGGTGCGATCCAACGCGATTCGCAGGTGGTCGAGGCCGATGCTGGACAGGCCGATGCCGCCGATCAACCCTTCGTCGCGGGCCTTGATCATCGCGTCCAGCTGACGGTCGAACAGCTCGCGGTCGACGTCGCCGACTGCGCTGGGATCGCCCGCGTGGATCCGCAGGTTGACGGCGGCCAGCCGGTCGGTTCCAAGTGTCTGCAGGTTCTCCTCGATGTCGGCGCGCAGTTCGTCGGGTTCTTGTGCGGCGTTCCAGTTGCCCTTCTCATCACGGCGCGCGCCGACCTTGCTCACCAGAGCCAGGTCAGCCGGATACGGGTGAAGTGCCTCGCGGATGAGTTCGTTGGCCACGTTCGGACCGTAGAACTGCGCGGTGTCGATGTGGTTGATGCCAAGGTCGATGGCCCGCCGCAGGACGGCGAGCGCTTCATCGTGGTCGCGCGGAGGGCCGAGGACACCGGGGCCGGGTAGCTGCATGGCGCCGTATCCGACACGACCGACATGGAAAGAGCCCAGCGGGAAGGTTTGCATAGTTAGTGCGTACACAATTCCCGCCGGACTTATTCCGGTTGGATCGTGACTACTCGGCTTCGTCCGTCTCGCCGAGGATGTTGTAGACCTCGCGGCGCGCGTTGTTGACGATGTCGACGATGCGCTGCTGCTGCTCTTCGCTGGCGGCGTACGCGGACTGCGCAACCGCACCCATCAGCTGGGTGACCGCGGTGTGCAGATTGACCTGCCCGGGGGCCTGATCCTTCCAGCCTTCGGCGATCTCCTCCCAGGGCGGTGTCTCGACCTTCTCGGCCGCGGCGCGGCCTTCGTCGGTCAGCTCGAAAAGCCGCTTGCTGCCTTCGCTTTCGGTGCCCACGATGAGGCCCTCGTCGACGAGCAGTTGCAACGTCGGGTAGACGGAGCCCGGGCTGGGTCGCCACAGGCCGCCGCTGCGGTCGGAGATCTCCTGGATCATCTCGTAGCCGTGCATTGCGCGGTCGGCGAGCAGAACCAGGATGGCGGCGCGGACGTCGCCGCGCTTACCGCGTCGGCCTCCGCCGCGACGGCCGCGTGGGCCGCCGAAGCCGAATCCGCCGCGCGGATCGAAGCCGAAGCC
This sequence comes from uncultured Actinomycetota bacterium, assembly GCA_963756865.1. GTDB lineage: Bacteria > Actinomycetota > Actinomycetes > Mycobacteriales > Mycobacteriaceae > Mycobacterium. The sequence goes on from CAVWPQ010000005.1 coordinate 205,708, forward strand.
GCCGCGGCCAGGACCGAATCCGCCGAAGCCGGCCTGGAAGCCGGGGGCCAACGGTGCGTGCCGGTCGGTCCCGTGCTCACGCACATGGTCGCGGAACTCACGACGAGCCTGCCGACGGTGTTCATGAAGGGCGCGGCGCTGCTCCGGACCGAAGCCGAAGCCGAACCCGCCTGGTGTTGGTGTGAATGGGTCGTTCATTGGTGGAAGTCCTAACTTTCGTCAGGAAGCGCACTGTGCGCTTCCGATACGTCAACGATATATCGGAAACTATCGTGATGCAACGCCCAGAATAGTGCGGTGGCCCTGACCTGCGTCAGGACCACCGCGCCCGGGATCGGTGATCAGTACACGGGGTTGAAATAGTCGACGCCGCCGACGGGGCATTCCACTTTCGCCTTCCACGTGGTGCCTGTCTGGATGCCCGGGAACCAGAGGTTGTGGCTTTGGCCCGACTGCAGGAAGAACGGCACCTTGTACACAGGCAGCGGCTTCACCGTCTGCCATCCGAACCACGGTTCGGCGGTGTAGAAGCACAGGCCTTCGCTCCCGGTCGAGGTGACCGTGACCGTGACGCCGAATGCGTCGCTGGTCGCGTCGACGGTGGACGCCGCCTGTGCGGTTCCCGTGCCTGCGAAAAGAACGGCGGGTGCGGCTATGGCGGCTGCGGCGATCGCGGTCTTGATGTTCATGGTCTGCTCCTGCTGTGTTTTCGCGACCCCGGTTGGGCCGCTCTACAGGTAGGAGCAGTGGCGCGCGGTGTTGATTACAGTTTTTTCCGGCGCTGGTCGATTTCGTCGATGACCCATCGGGCCCACTCGGCCTCCATCGCGCCGAGCCGCAGCCCGTACTCGAGGGCGGCCCGGCCGAAGAACAGATCGTCGCCGTCGGTCCAATCGATGGAGTCCTTGAGCGCTTCGAGCCGTTTGACCTCGGAATCGGCATGCTCGGCGACCGCCACCATGTGCCTACGGGCCTGATCTGGTTCGAGCTCGCCGAGCATGAAGACGCGTAGCAGCGAGGCATCACGTAATGGCGGGTCGCCCTCGGGGTTCGTCATCCACCGCTGAAGTTCGGCGCGTCCCGCGGGCGTGATGCGGTACTCCTTGCGGCCGCGGGGGCCGATATCGGTGACCTCGATGAGGCCGGCGTCGGCGAGCTTGTTGAGTTCGCCGTAGAGCTGGCTTTGGGTCGCGGGCCATACATTGGCCATCGACTTCTCGAATGTTCGCAGCAGGTCGTAACCGCTGCCGGGCTGCTGGGCGAGCAGGCCGAGCGCCGCCATCCGAAGGCTCACCGGAAAATCGTACATCCCACTCTTGACATGTCACTAGTGACATGTCAGATTAGACCCATGACCGAGACCGCGACGAACACCTCAGCCCTGTTCGGCACCGATGACTTCTTCAAGCGCGACAATTACGCGCCCGTCGCCGACGAACTCACCGAGTTCGATCTGCCCGTCGAGGGCACGATCCCCGCCGAGCTCGACGGCTGGTATCTGCGCAACGGCCCGAATCCGCGAGTCGCCACCGGCCACTGGTTCAGCGGCGACGGGATGATTCACGGCGTCCGAATCGAAGCGGGCCGCGCCGCCTGGTATCGCAACCGGTGGGTGCGCACCGAAAGCTTCGAGGAGGCCTTCGGAATCTACAACGCCGACGGCACCCGTAACCTGCACTCCAGCGTCGCCAATACCCACGTGGTCAACCACGCGGGCAAGACCTTGGCGTTGGTCGAGTCGTCGCTGCCCTACGAGATCACCAACGACCTGAAGACGTTGGGCGCCTACGACTTCGGTGGCAAGTTGACCGACTCGATGACCGCGCACCCGAAGATCTGCCCGACGACGGGAGAACTGCACTTCTTCGGTTACGGCAACCTCTTCGAACCGCACGTGACCTACCACCGTGCCGACGCCAACGGCGAGCTGACGATCAACCGGCCGCTCGACGTCCCCGCGCTGACGATGATGCACGACTTCGCCATGACCGCCGAACATGTGGTCTTCATGGATCTGCCGATCGTCTTCGATCCGGAGATCGCGAGGACTGCGGGCCGCGATATGCCCTTCCGCTGGGACGACAACTACGGCGCCAGGTTCGGTGTGCTGCGTCGTGACGACCCGTTCGGCGAAGTGCGCTGGTTCGACATCGATCCGTGTTATGTGTTCCACGTCGCCAACGCCTTCGACGACGGCGATTCCATCGTGCTGCAGGCGGTTCGGTATCCGGAACTGTGGCGCGGGACGAGCGGTTTCGAGGTCGATGGCGTGCTGTGGCGCTGGACCATCGACTTGACGACCGGACGGGTCGACGAGCGTCAGCTCGACGACCGCGCAGTGGAATTCCCGCGAATCGACGACCGGCTCGCCGGGATGCGCGCCCGTTATGCGGTGTCCGTCGGCGATGGCAGGTGGGTCCGGTATGACCTCGAAACCGGCGCCGCCGTGGAACACAATTTGGGCACGGCGCAGTCACCCGGCCAGCCAGGGGAGGCGGTGTTCGTGCCGTCGACGGCCGGATCGGCCGACGAGAGCAGCGGCTGGTATCTGGGATACGTGTACGACCCGGCGCGCGACGGCAGTGACCTGGTGATCATCGACGCCGTCGGACTTCTCCGGCGATCCAGTCGCGAGAATCAAGCTGCCGCAGCGTGTTCCGCACGGCTTCCACGGCAACTGGATCAGCGGCTAATCAGGCGGTCGCTGCGCGGTGCGCGTTCGGGCTGACGCCGTAGGCGCGTTTGAAGGCGCTGCTCAACGCGAACGGGGTGCCGTAGCCGACCTGCTTGGCCACCGAGGCGATGGTCGCCTTACTGGACCGCAGCAGATCGGCGGCGAGTGCGAGGCGCCACCCCGTGAGGAACGCGATCGGTGGCTCGCCGACGAGCTCGGTGAACCGGCGCGCGAACACCGCCCGTGAGGAGCCAACGGCCGCAGCCAGATTCGCCACTGTCCACGGGTGGGCGGGCTTGTTGTAGATCAGGCGAAGGGCCTGACCCACCACCGGGTCTTGTTCGGCGTGCCACCACGGCGGCGCGTTCTCCTCGCGGTCGAACCATGTGCGCAGCACCGCGATCAACAGCAGGTCGAGTAATCGGTCCAGGTAAGCCTCCTGCCCCGGCCCGTCACGACCTGCTTCTGCCGCCAGGAGATCGATCAGCGTTGTGTCCCAGTCGTTTCCGCGCAGAACGAGGACGGGCGGAAGTGCTTCGAGAAGGCGGGCACTGATCTCGCTGTGGCCTTCGTACGCGCAGACGATCGACCGGTCTGAACCGGTGGGACTGTTGCCCCAGGTGCGCACCCCGAGCGACATCTCGAAGCGAAGGTCGTCGCCCGCGAGTGTTGTGCAGCGCTGTCCTGGATGGATGACGACCATCGGCCGGGTGCCAGGATCGTCGGCGAACAGGTAGTGCTCGCTGCCGCGCGTGACGGCGACATCGCCTGCGTCGAGCCAGACGGTCCCCGTCCTGTCACCGACGATCGCCGCCCTGCCGTGCGTCTGGCAGATCAGGGTCAGCGGGGCGTCGTCCTGGATCCGCATCGACCACGGCGGGTCAAGCACCATCCGCAACACGAACGCACCGCGCGCCCGCACCCCGTCGAGCAGTCCGACAACGGCGTCCACCGCGCGAGCCTAACGCGACCGGTATGCCGCCAGGAATACTCGGACGCCCGCCCGCGCATACGAGTCGACATCGACGTCGGCAAGAACCGCGGGCGCCCCGTCGAAGAGCGCCTGATCGATCGGCCGGCCGACGATCAGAAAGGCGAAATGCTCTGCGGCGAGCGCGGGTTCAGGCACGTTCAGTCCACCACGCTCGTCCAATGCGGCGAACGCCCCGGCCAGCGAACCCAGTGTGCGCAATGGCGCATGCTCGTAGTACAGCCGCGCAAGCTCGGGGAGACGGTTGGCCTCGCCGATCACCAGGCGTCGCAGTTGCACGACGGGTTCCTGGATGACCGCGCGCAGATAGTCGCCCGCGAGGGCGGTCAAATCCGCCTCGAGATCGTCGCTGTCGATCAGGGCGGCGATCTGGCCGCCTATGGCGCCGGCCGCGCCGTCGAGCGCATCTGTGACGATCGCGAACAACAATTCACGCTTCTCGCCGAAGTGCTTGTACACGGTCTGCTTCGACACCGCTGCCGTCGCAGCGACCTGATCCATGCTCGTGCCCTGGTAGCCGTGCGTCAGAAATAGTTGCTGCCCCGCCGAGAGGATGGCCCGCCGTTTGACAGCGGATCGCTCGGGCAGCGCTGTCTCGACCATGTCGCATCCGCCTGTCGCTCAAGTACTGGACAGTCTAGTTCAGTACGCAGTACTGTACGGTCTAGTTCTAGGGAAGGGTGCGCTTATGTCCGCCGATACGACGTGTCCCCCACTGGCCGACCGGATCACCAAGTCACTGCTCGGCTACGGCGTGATCGCCGGACCGATCTACGTCATTGCAGTGGCCGCGCAAGCCGCGACCAGGGACGGGTTCGATCCGACCCGCCACGCGGCCAGCCAACTGGCCAACGGTGACTTGGGGTGGGTCCAGATCGCCACCTTCCTGATCACCGGCGCGATGACGAGCGCCGCCGCGGTCGGCATTCGCCGCGCGCTCGGTGCGGGGCGATCGTCGGCATGGGCTGCGGGCCTGATCGGCGGCTACGGCGCGGGACTGGTGGTCGCCGGCCTCTTTCGCGCGGACCCGTCGGACGGTTTTCCGCCCGGCACACCGGCCGGGGTGGCGGAGCCGAGTTGGCACGGGATGGCGCATTTCCTCGTCGCGGGCATCGGCTTCATCTGTCTCGTCGCGGGCTGCTTCGTGATCGGCGCGTACTTCGCGCGGAACGGTGAGCGGGAATGGGGCTGGTTCTCTCGGTTCGCCGGGGCCTTCTTCGCGGCTACCTTCGCGTTCATGGCTTCCGGGGCGGGCGGCGCGACGGCGATTCTGTCGTTCACCGCGGCGGTCGTGCTGGTATGGGGGTGGCTGACCGCGGTGTCGCTCAAGCTCTACGGAACAGTCGGCGCCCCGTAGACGCACACGTATGCAATCGGGACTATCAACTATGGATCGTCTCGCTTGCGGCCGGTTGACTCATGACCATGAACACGAGCCCAGTTGTCATCCTGACCACCATCGCCGCGATCGCCAGCGCCGCCGCCGCGGGGATGATGTACGTCTTCTCCACGTTTGTGATGAGCGGGCTCGACCGCACCGGTCCGGTCAACGCGATCACCGCGATGCGCGGCATCAACGTCGCCGCGAACTCCAATGGGGCATTCCTGCTCGCCTATCTGGGTGCGTCGGTGCTCGCGGCCGCGGTCGGCGTGGTGGCCGTCGTTCAGATCGGGCGGCCTGGCAGCGGCTGGCTGCTGGCGGGGGCGATCTTCGGCGTGCTCGGCGCAATCATCACCATCGCGTTCAACGTGCCGCTCAACAACCATCTCGACACCGTGGACTCCGCGGCGCTGCCCGTCGCCGACGCCGCGCGCGAATGGCAGGCCTACTTGTCCTCGTGGACCGCGTGGAACCATGTCCGCACCGTCACAGCGATCATCGCGCCCGCGCTGATGTTGGTCGGTGTGCGGTACCGCTAGCCCGGTGGCGCGAAACCGCCGCCGCTTGGTGAGGCAGGCGGGCCCTGCGGAGGTGGCGCCCACTGCGCGGGTCCGCCCCACGAAGGTGGTGGCGTCTGCGGCGGCATGGCCGCCTGGGGCGCGGGCCGTAGTCGCTCCAGCTCGCGTCGATGCCGCTCCGCCAACACCGCAGCCAACACGAACTGCGGCGGGACACCGGGCGGTGGCGGCGGCGAGATCCGCGCGACCACGTCACCCGCGATCCGATAGGCCATCTGATCGCGCGCCTGGGGATCCAATTGCGGTGCCCGAGCGAGGAACTGGCGCGCCAACTCGGCTTGTTCGGGACCGAGTCCCGACAGCTGCAGCGATGATGCCCACCACGCCAGCGACGGCGGCATCACCGGGGGCGGCGGGAGCTTGGGGCCTCGCTCGCTGATCACCACGGTGCCCGCGAACACGTCTCCGAGCCGCTTGCCCCTCGGCGAAAGCAGGCTGCAGATCACCGCGGGGCCGCCGAAGAACATCCAGATCTCGATGAAGGACGCCAGGCCGCGAAACAGTGCCTGCCGGAACCGTTCCGGGCCGCCGTCGTCGGAAACCACCCGCAGTCCGAGTGCCATCTTGCCCAGCGTCTTGCCGCGGGTGGCGCTCTCGAAGATCACCGGGTAGCCGATGATCGTCAACACCGTGAAGATGACCAGCACCGAGCCTGACAGCGCGGGATCGAACTCGCTCAGGGTGATCGCCCACAGCATCACGCCCGCGAGGTAAGCGACGAAGATCACCGTGACATCGATCAGGGCCGACAGTGCCCGCACCGGAAGCTGCGCGATCTGCACGTCGAGGACGACGGCGTCACCCGTGACCACCTGTTCCGCCTGACCGACCATGATCTCAACGCTACTAGGATTTGCTGCGTGGATGTCGACGCGTTCGTCCTCGCCCATCGCCCGACGTGGAACCGGCTCGAGGAGCTGGTCAAGCGGCGTCGGCGGCTGACCGGGGCCGAGGTCGACGAGCTCGTCGACCTCTACCAGCGGGTGTCCACCCACCTGTCGATGGTGCGATCGGCATCCAGCGATTCGGTTCTTGTTGGCAAGTTGTCGTCGCTTGTGGCGCGGGCCCGGTCGGCGGTCACCAGTGCGCACGCGCCGCTGTGGAGCGAGTTCGTCCGGTTTTGGACGGTGTCGTTTCCAGTCGCCGCGTACCGGTCGTGGCGGTGGTGGGCGGCCACCGCGGCGGCGTTCTTCGTCGTCACGGTCGTCATCGGCATGTGGGTGGCAGGCAACCCCGAGGTGCAGGCCACCATCGGCACACCCGCCGAGATCGAGCATCTGGTCAATCACGAGGTCGCCGACTACTACAGCGAGAACCCCGCGGCCTCGTTCGCGCTGCAGGTGTGGACCAACAACTCGTTGGTGGCCGCCCAGTGCATCGCGTTCGCGCTGCTGCTCGGAATTCCCATCCCGTACATCCTCTTTCAGAACGCGGCCAACCTCGGCCTGATCGCCGGACTGATGTTCAACGCAGGCAAGGGCGACATCATGCTCGGCCTCCTCACGCCGCACGGGCTGCTGGAACTGACCGCGGTCTTCCTGGCAGGTGCGGTGGGCATGCAGCTGGGCTGGACGGCGATCTCACCAGGGAATCGGCCGCGTGGGCAGGCGCTCGCCGAAAAGGGAAGAGCGGTGGTGTCCGTCGCGGTCGGACTGGTCGTCGTGCTGCTCGTCTCCGGCCTGATCGAGGCCCTCGTCACGCCGTCGCCGCTGCCGACGTTCATGCGCATCGCGATCGGCGTCATCGCCGAAATCGGCTTCCTGTACTACGTGATTCACTTCGGCCGCAAGGCTGTCGCCGCGGGCGAGACCGGCGACGTGGAGGACGCGCCGGACGTGGTGCCGACGGGCTAGAGTCTGCCGGTGGCCTTCATCGCCAGGTAGTGGTCGGCCAGTGCGGGTGCCAACTCGTCCGGGGCCGCGTCGACGACATCGACCCCGTGGCGGCGCAGCCGTGACGCGATCGTCCGGCGATCGTTGCGGGCCCGCTCGGCGGCGGCGGCGTCGTACACCTGGGCCGCATCGGCCCGGCCCGCGGCCAGTCGATCGACCCGGGGATCGGCGACGGCGGCCAGAAGCACCTGATGTTTGGCCGACAGCTGCGGCAGCACCGCCATCAACCCCTCGTCGAGGGCCGACGCGTTCAGGTCCGTCATCAGGACCACCAGCGCGCGCCGCCGAACACGGCGCTGCACCGCGGCCACGATAGCGGCGGCATCCGATTCGACCAGTGCCGGCTGGAGCGGTGCCATCGCGTTCACCAACTGGGCGAGCAGTTCGGTGCGGTTTGCGTTGAACACACCGGCCCGACTGACCCGGTCATGGGCGAGGAAGTCGACGTGGTCGCCCGCGCGGGATGCCAACGCGGCCAATAGAAGTGCGGCGTCCATGGACCAGTCCAGCCGCGGCCAGCCACCAGGATCGGCCTGCGTCGGGTCGACTCCGACGCGGCCGGCCGAGGTGCGGCCGGTGTCAAGCACGATCACCACCCGGCGGTCGCGTTCGGGCCGCCACGTGCGCACCACGACATCGGCGCGGCGCGCGGTGGCACGCCAGTCGATGGAGCGCACATCGTCACCGATGACGTATTCGCGCAGCGAGTCGAATTCGGTGCCCTGGCCACGGATCAGCACGGGAACCGCACCGTCCAACTCCCGCAGCTTCGCCAGCCGCGAAGGCAGGTGCTTACGCGAGAGAAACGGTGGCAGGATGCGGATCTGCCATGGCACCCGGTGTGAATTCTGCCTGCCTGCCAGTCTGAGAGGTCCAATCGAACGCGCGGTGACGAACGCCGAAAGCTGATCGCCCCTTCGCACCGGGCGCAACCATGTCTCGACCCGAATCCGCTGCCCCGAAGCCAGATTCACCGGATGGGTGCGAGGGTCCGCCCGGCCACTCGGCGGCCAGGCGTCGCGGACCTGGCCGCGGAACCGTCGCCCGCCGACGTTCTCGATCGCCAAGCCTGCGGCCACCGGCTGACCCAACCGCGCAGCGGTCTCCCCGTACCGGACGAATGTCAGGCGACGGGTGTTGGCCGCCAGTGCGGCATCAACCATCACCGCGACCGCTAGAAGAACGAGCAGGACGACGAACGCCGTTGCGGGCCAGGGCGATAGCACGATCGGCAGGACGCATATCAGCGCTACCAGGCCGGCACGGCCGGTGAGGACCACTATCGCGGCACCGGCACGGCAGCCAGAATGCCGTCGAGAACACCGTCGGAGTTGGCGCCCTCCAGCTCGGCTTCCGGCCGAAGCGCAACCCGGTGCCGCAGCGTCGGCCGTGCCATCGCTTTGACGTCGTCTGGCGTCACGTAGTTGCGGCCGGACAGCCAGGCCCACGACCTTGCGGTTGCCAAAAGAGCAGTCGCACCGCGGGGTGACACGCCCAGCTGCAGAGACGGCGAATGCCTTGTGGCGCCAACGATATCGACGATGTAGCCCAGTATCTCGTCGGCGACAAGGACCCCGCGGACGGCGGCCCGCCCCGCAGCCAGCTCGGCTGCACCCGCGACGGGCCGCACCGAGGAGAGATCACGCGGGTCGAAACCGCGCGCATGCCGGTCGAGGATCGCGATCTCCTGATCCCGCGGCGGCAGGGGCACATTGAGCTTCAACAGGAACCGGTCCAGCTGAGCCTCGGGCAGCTGATAGGTGCCCTCGTACTCGATCGGGTTCTGGGTGGCGGCGACGATGAAGGGATCGGGCAGCGGGCGTGGTTCGCCCTCGACGCTGACCTGACGTTCCTCCATCGCCTCCAGAAGCGCGGCCTGCGTCTTCGGCGGCGTCCTGTTGATCTCGTCGGCCAGTAGCAGGTTGGTGAACACCGGACCGGGATGAAACTCGAACTCGGCGGTTCGGGCGTCGTACACCAGCGAGCCCGTGACATCGCCGGGCATCAGGTCCGGCGTGAACTGCACCCGCTTGAACTCCAATTGCAATGCGGCGGAGAGCGTTCGGACCAGCAGTGTCTTGGCCACACCCGGCACCCCCTCGAGCAGAACGTGGCCGCGACACAGCAGTGCGATGACCAGGCCGCTGACCACGGCGTCCTGACCGACCACAACCTTGGCGATCTCGTTGCGCAGGGCCAGCAGTGCGTTGCGCGCTGACTCTGATGTCGCCGCCGTGGCGGCTCCGGTGGTCTGGCCGATGGGCTGAGGCTCGGTTACGGGCTGAGTCACGACTGTGCGACCTGCCTTTCGATGTCGTCGAGTGCGTTGGCAAGGTGTACCAGGTCGTCGTCGGTCGCAGGTGGGGGACCGAACAGTATGTGCCCCACGGCGCCTGCATCTCGTCCGCATCGCTGCGCGATGGTTGCCACGATGGCGGCGCGGTCGGCGGTGGGCCCTAGTCCGAGGCGCGGCATCAGGCGCGCAAGGGTAGCCGTGCGCAGCGCATCGGCGGCGCGGTCACCGGCCCGCTGCGACCGGTACAGCCGTCCACGGCCCTCGACGGTTTCCGACGCGCGAACCACCACGGGCAGATGCTCGGCGACAAGCGGGCCCAGGCGCCTACCCTTCCAGATGGCGAGCAACAGCACCACGAGGCACAGCTGCAGAACCAGCCATTTGACGTTGGCCGGGATGAGATCGGAAAGCGTTGCCGCGCCAGTCGATTCGCCTTCGGTGCGTTGCGGTGCGTACCAGATCACCCGCGGCTGGGTACCCGCCAGATTCATCGCCAATGCGGCGTTACCCTGCTTCAGCAGGCCCGCGTTGGCCATGAAGCCGGCACTGCCGACGACCGTCACGGTGCGGCCCGCGTCGGTGTAGCGGACCACCGCGCCCTCGTAGCACTCGGTCACCGGCACATCCCCGGATGCCTCGAAGGTGTCGCTTGCACCGAACTGCACGTCGCCCGCGCGCGTGGCCTCCCGCAGATCGCAGTCAGGAGATCCGCCCGCGGTGCCCCCCGCGGATCTACGGACCTCCGGCGCGAGGATCTCTCTGGTTCGGGAAATCGGCTCGACGACGAGGCGGTCGCCGGGCACCGCCGCCAACCGCTTCAGCACGTCATCGTCGACGAGGTGACGCGTCTGCACAGTCAGCACCAGGGAATCGGGCGTGGCTGCTCGTTCGACCCCGGCGATGTCGCCGGCGACGATCACATCGACGCCGTGGTCGCGCAGCAAAGCGACGAGGGCGTGAGCACCCTCGGAAGATGTTGCGGCGGGATCCATTCGACCGCCGGGCCGGGGTGCGGTCAGCAGGGTGCTGACCGTGAAAACGACCCCGACGACGATGATTGCGAGCACGAGCCAGCGACCGGTCCGCCAGCGCTGCCTGACAGTCGGAGCGACCGCCGTTCCGGTGTCCGTCATCGCACCGCCGTCCAATTGTCCGCAGGCGCGGGAGCCCCTGGTGCGGCAGCCCTGGCCGGACCGCGGGACCGGAGATGGCCGTCGAGGTCGGCGATCATGCGGTATTCCGCCTCGGTGCCGGGCCGTTCGCCGTAGGTGACGTCGTTGAAAGCATCTGCGGCCTGCGATAATTCGCCTGCCAGCTCGGGCACCGCGGCTCCGGCGTCCTTCGCGAGCTCGGTCGCCGTCCGGCCGGGCACCGCGTCGAGGACACCGTCCTCTTCGAGCTGGCGCGCGATCGCCCGCACGCGGTGGCGGATTGCCGTCGACCAATCACCCTGTGCCGCGTACTGCTCAGCCGTAGCGCGGTGCTGGGCTGCCGTCAGCTCGTGGGAATCGAACAACGCGTGTTCGCCGCCGCGGTTCGTGCGCATTGTTCGCCGCGCGATGCGCACGGCCACCACGATCGCCACCGCGAGGATGATGAGCAGCACCGAGATGGTGAACCAGCCGCCGGGAAGCTGCGATCCTTCTTGGGCGATTCGATAGAGCAGGTCTTGCAGCCACTCCGAGAAGCGTTCGGTCAGTGATGCTTTGGGGTAGATAGGTTTTGCGAGCTCGCGCTGCGCCGCCTCGTGGGCGGCGTCTCGGTCGATGTCGAGTGCGGGCACGTCAGTACTGCCGGGTGAGCCACAGATGGTCGGTCGAGTCGGGTGCCGCCCCCGGTGCGGCGATGGCCGCTCCGGTCTGCAGCACGAGATCGAACGCCTCGGCCCGGATCCGCCGGTCGGCGTAGAGCAACACGACCGCACCGGCGCTGAACGGCGCCGTGATGATCTGCCCGACCGCACCTCCGATGGCGACAAGCGCGAGCGCGATCAGGATCGTCGTCGTGGAGGCATCCGAACCGAGCAAGAGGATTTGGCCGGTCAAGCTGAACGGGATCGACACCGCCGCCGCGACGACGCCTGCGACGAGCGTTGCCAGCAGCCGGATTCCGAGTACTCGCCAGAAGTCGCCCTTCACCAGCCTGATCGACCGCTTGATCGACGGGAACACGCCAAGGCGCTCCAGCACGATCAGCGGGGCGGCGAAGCTCAGCACCGTCCACAGGTAGATCAGCAGCGCGATCAACCCGAGCACCAGTGGGATGCCGACGATGACTGCCGCGGCCCCGCTGAGCTGGGCGACGATTGCGATGACGAACACGACGACGAACACGGGGACGGCCACGATGAGGAGCCACAACAGGGTGTAGCCGATCAACGGCAGGAACCTGCCGCGTACCCGTTGCCACGCCTCGCCGATCGTGATGCTCGCACCGAACACCGCCCGGCCGACGATGACGGTGAGCATGCCGCTGAGGACGATTCCGGCAAGCAGAGTGGTGATTGCGCTGGCGAGTCCGGAAGCGGACGAACCCAGCATAGCGGCGGTCGACGCCTCGTCACCGGCCAGCACACCGAGCTCGCCTATCGCGGCCAGCGGGCCGATCTGCAGAGCCAGGCCGATCAGCTGGGCGATCACCACGACGATCGTCGTCAGCCCGAGTGTCGCCTTCGGGTTGGTGCGGATATAGGAGAACGCCCCGTTGAGGATGTCGGTCAGGGTCAGCGGCCGAAGCGGAATCACGCCGGGTTTGATTGCGGGCGGCATCGGCGGAAGCGCACCGTAGCCGGGTGGGGGATAACCGGGAGGCGGGTACCCGGGGTAGCCCGGCGGCGGGTAGCCCTGGTAGCCGGGGGGCGGGTACGGCTGGTAACCCGGCGGTGGGTAGTGCTGGTAACCCGGCGGCGGGTAGCCGGGTGGCGGGTACCCGGGGTTGCTCATGCAAACCATCCTATGGGCGTCTGCCGCCGACGTTACGGTAGCCGCATGCCGACCGAGATCACCGTGCGAGGAACGTTCAGCACCTTCCAGGCGCCCGAACGCGGGACGGTGCACGCCACCATCGCCTTCGAGGGACCGGCGATGGAACCCGTCTACGACCGCGTCGCGCGGGACCTGGAGGCCGTCAAGGCGTCTGTCACCCCGTTGAAGACCGGTGACCACGGCCCCGTGACGTGGTGGTCGGCCGAACAGCTGCGGACGTGGTCGAACCGGCCATGGAACAAGGACGGGATTCAGCTGCCGCCGGTTCACCATGCGAGCGTCGGAATCGAGGTGAAATTCCGCGACTTCTCCTCACTGTCGCGATGGGTCGGCAACCACGTTGCGAACACCGCCGGATTCCGGATCGCGCACATCGAGTGGGCCCTGACATCGAAACGACAAAAGGAGCTGCAACGGCAGGTCCGCACGCGGGCCGTCGAGGACGCCGTGGTCAAGGCGCAGGAGTACGCAGAGGCACTCGGACTCGGCGGGATTCGGCCGATCGCCATCGCCGACGCCGGGATGCTGAGCGCGAACCTCCATCCGCAGGGCGGAATGAGCCCCGCGGCCATGCGTGTGGGTTCGGCACCTGGCGGCGCTCCCGACGTCGAACTGGTCCCGGAGGACATCGAGGTGTCTGCCGCGGTCGACGCGCGGTTCGTCGGCGAGGACGGCCAACAGACGGCGTAGGTTTGCACCCATGGCGGAACTCAAGGCCCGGCTGCGGACAGACCTGACGGCATCCATGAAGGCGCAGGACAAGCTGCGCACCGCGACACTGCGGATGCTGCTGTCGGCGATCCAGGCCGAGGAGGTGTCGGGCAAGGAGTCGCGCGAGCTGTCCGATGCCGACGTACTCAAGGTATTGGCCAGGGAGGCCAAGAAGCGCGGTGAGTCGGCGGAGATCTACACGCAGAACGGCCGCGGCGAGTTGGCGGCCAACGAGCACGCCGAGGCGCGCATCATCGACGAGTATCTGCCGACTCCGCTGAACGACGCGGAGCTCGCCGACGTGGTCGACACGGCCATCGCCGCAGTCGCGGAGGAGAACGGCGAAGCACCAGGCACACGGCAGATGGGCCAGGTGATGAAGGCCGCGACGGCGATCGCCGCAGGCAAGGCCGACGGCGCGCGACTCTCTGCGGCGGTCAAAGCCCGGCTGTAGCCGTTTCGGCGTCGGTTGCCCGGGTAACCAGGTGTGATGACGCGTTTTGGCTACACCCTGATGACTGAACAGAGCGGGCCCAAAGACCTTGTCCGCTACGCCGTTTCGGCAGAGCATGCCGGTTTCGACTTCGAAGTGTGCAGCGACCACTACTTTCCGTGGCTGTCTGCGCAGGGTCATGCGCCGTATGCGTGGACGGTGCTCGGCGCCGTAGCGCATGCCACCGAACAGGTCGAACTGATGACCTATGTCACCTGCCCGACGATTCGGTACCACCCCGCCGTCGTCGCCCAAAAGGCCGCCACGCTGCAGATACTGGCCGATGGCAGATTCACCCTCGGAGTCGGCAGCGGCGAGAACCTCAACGAGCACGTCGTCGGACAACGGTGGCCGGCGATCGCCCGCAGACACGAGATGCTCAAGGAGGCGATCCAGATCATCCGCGAGCTGTGGACGGGTGAACTGGTCGACTGGAAAGGCGAGTACTTCGAGGTCGACTCCGCCCGCATCTGGGATGTTCCTGAGACGCCGGTGCCGATCGCGGCTGCGGTGTCGGGAGACCGCTCGGTCGACGTTTTCGCGCCGCTGGCCGATCACCTGATCGCCGTCGAACCGAATAAGGACCTCGTCGATTCGTGGCACGAGGCGCGCCGCGGAACCGGCCTGTCGACCGATGTCAGGGTGATCGGTCAGATACCGATCTGCTGGGATCCCGACCGCGACGCGGCGATCGCCCGCGCGCACGACCAATTCCGTTGGTTCGCAGGCGGATGGGCCGTGAACGCCGATCTGCCGACAACGGCCGGCTTCGACGGGGCGACGCAGTTCGTCAGGCCCGACGACGTCGCGGACTCCATCCCGTGCGGACCGGATCTCGACGCGATCGTCGAAGCGGTCAGCAAGTACTGGGACGCCGGGTTCACCGACATCGCGCTCGTCCAGGTTGGTGACGACAGCCAGGATCTGTTCTTCAAGGAAGCCGCAGGTGCGCTGTTGGACAAGCTGCGTACCGCATCGCGATAAAGGGGTTGGCAATGCCCAAAGGGCGAGGAATTTACGACGACGAGAACGCCGATGAGCCGAAAGGCGACCGGCCAGGCCCGAAGGACGAAGGAGGCGAGGGCGGAATGGCGACCCGGGAGAACGCACCCGACGTCGCCGAGACGGACGAAGAGCCGACCGCCTGACCCACGAGCAAACACGTGGCGGCTGTGTTTAGCGGTGCGCATTCGGGGCATTTATCGAGAGCCCGACAGTTTCGATTGCGTTCGAAAGGCCGACGTTGACCACTGCCTACAACGACTGGGATCTGCCAGTCGTCGCCGACGGTGTATATCCACCGCAGGAAGACTCCCGACTGCTGATCGATGTCATGGAAAAGACAGGATTGGCGCGAAAACGCCGAGTCGTCGATCTGTGCACCGGCAGCGGGGTAGTGGCGATCGCAGCCGCCGAGCATGGCGCATCCGAGGTCGCCGCTTTTGACATCTGCCCGCGCGCAGTGCACTTCGCGCGCCAACAGGTTTCGGTTGCCGGAGTCGACGTGGATGTTCACCTCGGTTCGTGGGCGCGTGCCGCCGAGTTCGGGCCTTTCGACCTCGTGGTCTGCAACCCTCCTTACGTTCCGCACGATTCGCGCATCGACGGTCTCGACCTGCCGTCGAATGTCGGACCTGCCAGGGCATGGGATGCCGGCCACGACGGACGGCTTGTGCTCGATCCGCTGTGCGCGTCGATGCGCGGCCTTCTGGCCGATGGCGGCACGATGTTGCTTGTCCAGTCAGAGTTCGCCGAGCCCCGCAAGACACTGGCCGCGCTGGCGAGTTCTGGTCTCGACGCTGAAATCCTTGCCTGGGAATGGATTCCGTTCGGACAGGTGCTTTCCGCGCGAGCGCAGTGGCTCGAAGACACCGGCAGGCTCGAACCAGGAAGACGAGAAGAGGAACTGGTCGTGATCAGAGCGGACCGAGCATGAGTGACCAGGATGCGCGCGTGGTGCGGGTGGTTCCGTCCGGCCCGGTAATGGTGCAGGGGCCGGTGCGCATCGAGATGCCTGACGGCAGCGTCGTCGAATCCGACCGGTTCATGGTGGCGATCTGCGCGTGCCGACGATCGAAGAACTATCCGCTGTGCGATACCAGCCACCGCAAACGTCAGCGAAGCGAGTCCCCGTCAGTTCAGCGGCCTGCGTAGCGACGAACGACCCGCCGGCCAGCACTCCATCATGTGCGCGGCGAGGCGCTCCTCGACCAAATCCCTTGCCCTGATCCCGAATACCACGTCGGAATCCAGCATCGGCTCGGTGGCCACCAGATCGCCGACCACATCGACGCGCACCACCTGCTCGTGTACGGCGTCGGCCTCGACGTGCTCGGCGTAGAAGCGGACACACGGCTGCGGTGCACCCATCCGTTGCAGCGCGTCGACCAGTCGGCGTGAACCTGGCGGTGAGGTGATCTCCGTCGACGCGAAATGGCCGATGGTTGCGCCGCGTAGCTCGCGATGCAGCCCGAACAGCGACATCAGGTTCACCGCCGCAAGCGATTCGGCAGGTACCGCGTCGAGGTAGCCGAGGTACGACGCATCGAGGCCTGCGGCAGCCATCAGGTCGGCGTACAACTGCTGATGTACGAGATCGCCTCGCCCGCCGCCGTATTCGTCGTACTCGATGGCGACGAACGAGGCCTTGGCCTGTCCCGTCAGCCGAGGAATTGCCCAGGCGTGCGGGTCACCCTCCTTCAGGTGATACAGCGAACGATGCACGAAGTACTCCTGCATCTGATCCCAGGTTCCCTCGTCGCGCAGGAAGTACGACGGACCCGCACCGTCGGCCGGTTCGACGCACAGGGCGTCCATCTCGGCCGAGGCGTGCTCGTCGGTGTTGATGTCGCCGACGTCGCGCCGCACTGCATCGAGGAACACGTCCTCCAGTTGGTTGCGTACCGCGATGAGCGTCGGGCTCCACTCCCAGCGCGGGTCGACCCCGGCGAACCCGCGGTAGTGCATTTCGTAGCAGACGTACAGCGCAAGGTGGAGATCGAGGCCGTACGGATCAGCATCGCTGATCGGGACGGAAACGGGGTCGAACGACCGCTGCAGAGGTCGGCCCGCCAAGAGTTCGAGAACGGTCGACGAGAGCGGCCCGACCGCCGTGGGCAGTGCGGGTTCGAGCGTGGGTGATGCAACGGTCACGCGGCATTTGATTCCCGGCGTCGGTGGGGGTCAAACCAGAAACCGGGTGGCTGTTTGTCCATAATCCAACGGGCGCACCAGCAGGTCGTGGACGTCGAGGGCTGTCCTCAAAGCCGCGGCGGCCGAGTTGCTGCCGGAGACGTTGCGAAGCGTGTCGCTGTGATGGGCGTTGCGGTGCGATCGCTGATCCGGTCCAGCCACGCGACGACCACCATGTGCGGCACAGTGAGGGCGAGCAGCAACCGCAGCACCTCGGCCAAGACCGCCGTCGGGTCTGGTGCCGCGACCGTGAACCAGCCGAGGGCGGCCACCGTCGTCAATGCCGCAATCGACGGCAACGCGGCGAGGCGTACCAACCGCAGGGCCGCCGCCCGTGGTTGGCCGATGGCCAGCAGGAGGGCGCAGCCGGGCTCCACGGTCAGCATCCGGGCGGAGTGCCGCAGCGCATGCCAGCCGCCGAACCACACGGCGAACGCGACCAAGGGCGGCGCCACCAGGCCCACGACGCCGATGAGCGTTAGGTCGAGCGCGACCGAGGGATGACCCGAGCCCAGCGAAGCGGTAACCGCGACGACTGCCGCAATGAGCCATGCCACTGTCAGACCGGTCTGCACCGGTGCCGCGCCGATCAACGACCCCAGACCGGGCGACACGGCCATCGCCACCCCTGCGAGCTGGTCACCGGAACGAGCCAACGGCAGCGCCAGCGCGCCGGAACCTGCGATGACAATCGCCACCGCCGGGATCCGGCCGGGTCGCCACCCGGTCAGCTGGCGGGATACCTCGAGTTCTCCGAGGCCGAAATGTAGGGCGCTGAGTGCCACCACGACCACAAGAGCGATCGGGCCAACCCAGTTCATCAGCGCCCACGCCAGGGCGGCCATGCCCCCGTAAGCGGCGGCCATCAGCATGACGGGTCTGCCGCGGGTCAATCGTGCCGCCAACAGATGGTCGACCGCGCCATGAGGTATCCCGGCGATGAACCCGAGCCCTGCGACAACCAGCGCGACCGACGCCGAGGGGGTGGGCACCCCGACGAGGTGCCCACCCGCGACCAGCACGGTGCCGACCATCAGCCACCGCGACCAGGCCGCGGCGATCGGCAGCGGACCGGTGACCACTGCCGGCCTATGCCGTCGCCGGTGTGTCGTTCTGGCCGAGCCGGGCGGTGACTTTTGCCGACTTGTCGCCGTTTGTGGGGACCAGGACGTGATCGTCGTTGTACTCGTTTTCCCGGGCCGCGAACTCGGCATCATCGGCGAACGACTTGAGACGGGCGATCTTGTAGATCAAGAGACCGTAGAGCACCTTGGCCAGGATGTCGGCGATCGAGTAGCCGCCCTGCTTGGCCACCCACGCGCCCGCTCCCGAATCGGAGAAATAGATCGGAAGGATGTAGGCGATCGGGTAGACGCCCCAGGTAGCCAGCAGCAGGATCCTCATCCGGCTGACGGTCCTGCGCACGCCCGCGGGCTGACGGTCGAGCGAACGGGTCAACTCGACGAACAAGACATAGAGGATGTAGAGGAACGGAATCGTGGACAGCAACCCGAAGATATTCCGGATCCCGTTGTCGCCGCTGATTTCGCCCGGGTAGCCGAGGGCGATCATCAGGGCCGAGGCTGGAATCAACCGGTAAAGCAGCGAGGTCTGCAGTTTGCGGGCAAGCGCCAGGACCACGATGAGCTCGGTCAGCAGGAGCGGCACGGTAAGCAACCAGTCGACGTAGCGGTACCCCTCGTTGAATGACTCTCCCGCTGCCTGGATGTATGTCCCACGCCCACCCTGCGCATCCGTGACGAACGCCGCCTTGAAGGACTCGAAGATGCGGAAGTAGTGGTAGGCGGCGATGCCGCACACGATCGCGGAGATCACCAGGGCCTGGCGGTAGCGGGCCAGCACCCGGGGCTGGACGGCGAGAAGGAAGATCGCGCCGAACAGTTGCGCCGCGAGGGTCAGGGAAAGGACGTTGTAGACGGTGCTGAATTGGGATTGGGTCAGTACTTCAGGAATCATGTCTCACCTTCGAGCGCGTGGACGAGTGCGAACAGAACTGACCGTACAGTACTGAACTATTAGTTCACTACAAGAAACTTATTACGGTTCTGGACAGTCTGTTCATCGGCTAATTTGGTGAGAGCAGCGCGCAGAGGCGAGCTCGACCTAAGGGGGTGACGAGGCCTAATGACACCCGACACCGTCAACACGCCGGTGGCGGCCGGCGAGGACTCCCGGGTGACCCGAACCCGCGCAGACGTCGCGCGGACCGCCTTGGACGTGCTGACCCGGGAGGGCTCGGACGCGCTCACGCACGCTCGCGTCGCCGAGATCGCCGGCTATTCCAAGAGCACCCTGTACGTGCACTGGCCCTCGAAGGTCGACCTCCTCGCGACGGCACTGGACGCCATCGGTGAGATGCCGCATCAGGACCGCACCGGCGATCTGCGCGCCGATCTGGTGGGGGAGCTGAAGATGTTCCGCCAGGCGGTTCGCGACCTGGGACTTGACCGAATACTGTCCGCGATGGCGCAATGGGCGTCTGTCGAGGCGATGGGTCGGATCAGGGCCACGTTCAATACCAACGCGCAGAAGCCGATCCGCGCCATGCTCGAAGACGCCTTCAAGGGCGCAGAACTCGAAGCGGCAATCTCCATGCTCGCCGGCGTGGTCGCG
The DNA here is from genome assembly GCA_963756865.1 of uncultured Actinomycetota bacterium. GTDB lineage: Bacteria > Actinomycetota > Actinomycetes > Mycobacteriales > Mycobacteriaceae > Mycobacterium. Next base: position 225,534 of record CAVWPQ010000005.1, read on the forward strand.
TGCCCGTCGCTTATGTTCGGCACCGTCCCCGACGACGACCAGATCGAGGCGGCGGTCGACCTCATCCTGAAAAGTAGGCGCTGAGCCGGGCGCCTCGGGCTGTCAGCCCGGGATTCGAGCTTTCTGAGCCTCGAACTCGGCGTCGGTGAGCACACCGCTGTCCCGCAGGGTGGCTAGCCGTTCCAGCTGAGGAGCTTACGTCGCTTTGGCCGGCCGCAGGACCTGGCGGCGTGCTGGTTCGGGTGTTGACGGCGTGGCCTGGTGGTGGCGGCCCAGCGGTCGTGCTGGCGAGGAGAGGCGTGAGGGGAGAGAGGGGGGGACGATCGCTGCTGCGGTCGGCACGCCAAGAGTTCGAGACCGGTCGACGAGAGCGGCCCCGCCGCCGTTGGCATTGCGGGTTCAAGCGTTGGTGATGCCAGCGTCACGCAATTTTCATTCCCGATCCGTAGCGCATCAAACAAGTCACCGGGCGCAGATCCTTGAATCCTCTACTATCTACGTATGAACGCAGATAAGGCATCGACGGACGCACTTCCAGAGGAACAGGCGAACCTGATCGTCGAAGTGTTCCGGATGCTCGCCGACGCCACCCGGATCCGCGTTCTCTTCGCGTTGACCGGCGGAGAGTCTTCGGTCAACGAGCTCGCGGAGAAGGTGGGCAAGCCGGCGCCGTCGGTGTCCCAGCATCTGGCGAAGTTGCGGATGGCACGGCTTGTGCGGACCCGTCGTGCTGGCACGACCATCTACTACAGCCTCGAGAACGAGCACGTGCGCCAACTCGTGGTCGACGCAGTCTTCAACGCAGAGCACGCCGGTCCCGGTGTGCCGTCGCATCACCGCGACGATCCTGCCGTGCGCGACATCGCCGGCGAGCATCCGCCGCGAAAGGTCAATCGTCGATGAGCCGTCACATTGCCCCGCACTCCCACGACGCGGCGGACAGTTTCGACAGCGCGCTCGAGTCCAGTGCGGCGGGTATCCGGGCCGTCAAGATCAGCCTGCTGGTTCTGGCGGCGACGGCGCTCGCCCAAGTCGCCATCGTCGTCGTATCCGGTTCGATAGCGCTGGCCGCCGACACGATTCACAACTTCTCCGACGCGCTCACCGCCGTACCGCTCTGGATCGCATTCGCGCTTGGCACCAGGGCGGCCACCCGCCGGTACACCTACGGGTACGGCCGCGCCGAGGACATCGCCGGGCTGTTCGTGGTCGCCATGATTCTGCTTTCGGCGGTCATCGCCGGGTACGAAGCGGCGCTGCGGTTGATTCACCCGCAGCACATCGAGCACGTCGGCTGGGTCGCGCTGGCCGGCATTGCCGGATTCATCGGCAATGAATGGGTTGCGCTGTACCGCCTAAGGATTGGCCGTCGGATCGGCTCGGCTGCCCTCGTCGCGGACGGGTTGCACGCCCGTACCGACGGCTTCACCTCACTTGCGGTGGTACTGGGCGCAGGCGGCGTGGCACTCGGATTCCCGCTCGCCGACCCGATCATCGGCCTCGTCATCACCGTCGCGATCCTCGCCGTTCTCCGCGCCGCCGTTCGCGACGTCTTCCGCCGCTTGATGGACGGTGTCGACCCGGCCCTCGTCGATATCGCCGAGGCAACGCTGAAAGCGCGTGCCGACGTCAGTTCGGTGCACACCGTGCGGATGCGCTGGATCGGCCACCGCCTGCACGCCGACGCCGAACTCGACATCGACCCCGCGCTGAGCTTGGTGGAGGCGCACCGCATCGCACACGACGCCGAGCACGACCTCATCCACGCCGTACCGAAACTCGCCACGGCAATGATCCACGCATATCCGGCCGTGCTGGGTCGCGGCCGGCCCCTTGCCTGAGGGTCGGCGACCGGTATTATGACCACCGGTCATAAAAAGTGACCACTGGTCACATTCATGCGGGAGGGTCGATGCCTACGGTTACTTGGGCTCGCCTCGATCCGGATCGTCGCGCTGCCGTGGTGGCAGCCGCCGAGGCCGAGTTCAGTGAGCACGGGTTTTCCCAGGGCAGCCTGAACGTGATCGCCCGCCGGGGCGGCGTTGCCAAGGGCAGCTTGTTCCAATACTTC
>CAVWPQ010000006.1:0-154230 GCA_963756865.1 uncultured Actinomycetota bacterium
TGCGTCTCGAGCTCGCGGGCCAGCGTCGCGTATTTGGCGTCTAGGTTGTCCTGGCGGCGCCACAGGTCGATCGCCTTGCGCTTGGCGACGGTCGTCAGCCACGCTCCCGCGTTGCGTGGGACGCCGGTGTCCGGCCACTGCGTCAGCGCGTCGACGAGCGCGTCGGCCGCCAGATCCTCGGCCAATCCGATGTCGCCGACCGTCCGGGTCAGCGTCGCGACGATTTTGGCGGCCTCCATCCGCCACACCGCGTCGACGGTTTGGCGAATGTCGCTGGTCGGCACACGCCCATTGTGCCGAGGTGGTCACCCTTCTATCGCGAGCGTGCGTGTTTGCACACGACACGCCGCGAGATGTTGGCATTCTGCGCACGCTCGCGGTGCCGAAGTCAGCCGATGGCGCGGCCGGCGCCCTCCCAGAACTGCGCGCGAACCGCCTTCTTGTCCGGCTTGCCGAGCGCGGTCACCGGCACGGAGTCCACGACGATCACTTGCTTGGGCGACTGCACCGAACCCTTGCGCTCCTTGACTGCCGCCTGGATCTCCTCGGTCACCTTCGCGATCGACTCGTCATCGCTTTGCGCATCGGGTCGCAGCACGATAACGGCGGTCACCGCCTCGCCCCACTTCTCGTCCGGCGTGCCGATGACGCAGACCTGTGCCACCGAAGGATGTTCGGCGACAACGTCTTCCACCTCACGCGGGAAGACGTTGAAGCCGCCGGTGACAATCATGTCCTTCGTGCGGTCGACGATGTACCAGAAGCCGTCGGAGTCCTCGCGGGCCAGATCGCCGGTGTGCATCCAGCCGTCCCGGAAGGTCTCGGCCGTCGCCTCGGGTTTATTCCAGTAGCCACCGGACACCAGCGGCCCGCTGACGCAGATCTCACCGACCTCACCCTGGGGCACCTGGTTGCCGTCCGCGTCGAGCAGCGCGGTCCGGCAGAACACCGTCGGCCGCCCACACGACGTCAGCCGCTTCTCGTCGTGATCGCCCTTGGGCAGGTAGGTGATCACCATCGGCGCCTCGGACTGGCCGTAGTACTGCGCGAAGATCGGGCCGAACCGGTCGATCGCCTCCGCCAGGCGCACCGGGTTCATCGCCGATGCGCCGTAGTACACGGTTTCCAGCGACGACAGATCGCGCGTATGCGAATCCGGATGATCCATCAGCGCGTAGATCATCGACGGCACCAGCATCGTCGCGGTGATCTTCTGCTCCTCGATGGTCTTGAGCACCTCTGCCGGGTCGAACTTGGTAAGCACCACGAGCTCGCCGCCCTTGATGATCGTCGGCACGAAGAACGCCGCGCCCGCGTGCGACAGCGGCGTACACATCAGGAACTTGGGCCGCTCCGGCCACTCCCACTCGCAGAGCTGAATATTCGTCATCGTGGAGATCGACTGCACGGTGCCGATCACGCCCTTCGGCTTACCGGTGGTGCCACCGGTGTAGGCCATGCCGCCGATGTGATCCGGCGGCAGGTCGGCGGCGACCAACGGCTTCGGCGAATATTTCGCCGCCTCCGCGGACAGGTCGACGGCCACATCGGACAGCGCGTCGGGAACCGGACCGATCGTCAGGATCTGCTTCAGGCCGGGCACCTTCTCCAGCAGCCCCTGCGCGCGCTCGACGAACATCGGGTTCGGATCGATGATCAGCGCCGTGACACCCGCGTCGTTCAGGACGTAGGCGTGGTCGTCCAGTGAACCGAGAGGGTGTAGTGCCGTGCGGCGGTATCCCTGCGTCTGGCCTGCGCCGAGGATCATCAACACCTCTGGCCGGTTCAGCGAGAGCAGACCGGTAGCGGTCCCGGTGCCCGCGCCGAGTGCCTCGAAAGCCTGAATGTACTGGCTGATACGGTCGGCGAGCTCACCGCCGGTCAGGGTGGTGTCGCCGAGAAACAGCACAGGCTTGTCCTTGTGTCGCTTCAGAGCACCAACCGTGAGGTGGCCGGAGTGCAGGGGATGGCGCAACAGGTCGTCACTCATGCCTTCAGATTAGAACGTGTTCCAGAAATGGTGGCAAGGGCCGGTCGATTCGGCTTGACTCGGACAGGGTGAGCGAGCAGCGACTTCGGGACACGATTCTCGAACTGGCCCGCAAGCGCGGTCCGTCGAGCAGCATCTGCCCGTCGGACGCGGCCCGCGCCGTCGGCGGTGAGAACTGGCGCGATCTGATGGACGACGCGCGCGACGCCGCTCGCGAGCTGGCCCGCGCCGGCGAGGTCGTCATCACCCAGGGCGACGACGTCGTCGACCCGGACGCGACCTGGCGCGGACCCGTCAGGATCCGCGCCAAGTAGCGATTTCGGCGTGATAACCAGCGCTGAGCGAAGGAAATCACGCCGAAATCCCCAGATCAGCGGGCCAACTTGTCGGCGTCGGCCCGTGCCTGCGCCGCGATCTTCTCGGCAAGCTCGGCCTTCCACTGGATCTCCTTTTGGACCCACGGGTTGTCTGCAGGAAACTCCTCGGTGTCGTGACACCCGCCGCACCTCGAGCTTGACGCCCTTACCGAGCGGCACCTTCCTCGCCCACTGCTTGGCCTCTTCCTTGGACGACACGTCGAGGATCCAGAATCCGTTGAACAGCTCCTTGGCCTCGGTGTACGGGCCGTCGGTCACCACCGGCGGGTCGGAGTTGAAGTCGACGACGAAGCCTTCCTCGGGTCCGGTCAGACCCTCACCGGCGAACAGCACGCCGGCCTTGACGAGCTCCTCGTTGAAGCGGCCCATCGACTCGATGATCTCGTTGAAGTCGATGTTCTGCTCCTCCACCGCGGCCTCGGCCTCGGGGGTGGACCGCATGATCAGCATGTAGCGCGACATTTCTGTCTCCTTCTATCTCTGTTGAAGGGGCGCGTTCCATCGTGCCCTCGTTGACACGTCGAACGGCAGCACACCCGAATCGACAGGGTCTCGGAAAAAACTTTCAAAAAGTTTTCGAAAAAAGTGTGCGACTGCCGTAGGCCCGGCGCTCCTACCCGTGAGAGCAGCCCAAACCGGGAAGCCCAAGGATCACGGGAGAGATCATGAACAGCTACTACGGCCCCCAGAACAGCCACTACGGACAGCCCAACACCTACTACGCACCCGCCCCCCAGCAGCCGATGTACGCCCCGATGCCCGTCGCCCCGCAGAACTCCGGTTCGGGCATGAAGATGGTCGCAGGCGCGCTGGCGCTTCTGGCCATCGGCATCGGCGCCTTCGCGATGGTGCTCGGAATGAAGAACACGGAGACCACCACCGCCGCGCAGAGCACGCCGTCGACGGTGTTCAACATCCCCTCGGAGATCAACATCCCGTCGTTGGTTGACGGCGATTCGCCTTCGACCTCACCGGTCGTCGTGAACAACCCGGCACCCCGCGTCATCACGGTCCCCGGTCAGGCCCCCGTCCAGCAGGCACCGGTCCAGCAGGCGCCGGTCCAGCAGGCGCCGGTCGTCGAGTCGGGCAACGACGGCGGCCAGGCCAAGATCGATGCGCAGAAGCAGGCCGAGGCGGAGGCAGCGGCGAAGGCGGCGCAGGAGAAGGCCGACGCTGAGACCAAGGCGGCGCAGGAGAAGGCCGACGCGGATGCCAAGGACGCCCAGGCGAAGAAAGACCAGGCCGCAGGGCTGCGGTCGCAGGCCCAGGCTTTCCGGGCCCAGGCAGCGCAGCTTCGGCAGGCCGCCGCGGCGCAGGGTCCGGCAGGCGCGTCGCTTCTGGCCCAGGCCCAGCAGCTCGAAAGCAACGCCGCACAGGCGGATGCCGCGGCGGCTGCCCTCGGCGGATAACCACCTAGATCTCTCCCAACCCCAGCCCAGGCCTTCACGGCCTGGGCTGGGGCAATTCCACAATCAATTACCCCGCGTCCAGCAAAATGGCCGTGTGCCCAACGCAGAGCTAGTCATCCACGGAACAGTGCTGACCGTCGACGAGTCACGACCAACCGCGGAGGCGCTGGCTGTCTCAGGCGGTCGAGTCGCAGCCGTCGGTAGCAGAGCCGATGTCGGGCAGCTCATCGGACCCGACACCGAGGTGGTCGATATCGGCGACGGTTGTGTGCTGCCCGGTCTGGTCGAGGCGCACGGCCACCCGCTGATGGAGGCGATCGCGCTGTCCGACCGGCTCGTCGACATCCGGCCCGTCACGATTCCCGAGGCCGACGACGTCGTCGCCGCCGTCCGTGCCGAGGTGGCCAAGCGCGGCGCCGATGGCGCCTACCTCAACGGTTGGGACCCGCTGTTGCAGAACGGTCTACCGGAGCCGACGTTGGACTGGCTCAACGGCATTGCGCCGGACACTCCGTTGGTCATCATCCACAACTCCGGCCACAAGGCGTTCTTCAACTCCGTTGCGGCCGCGAAGACGGGGCTGACCCGTGACACCCCTGATCCCAAGGGCGCGAAGTTCGGCCACGACGCATCGGGCGAACTGGACGGTACGGCCGAGGAGACCGCGGCGGTGTTCCCGCTGCTCGCGGGCGCGATCCAGCCGGCCGATTATCCGGCGATGCTGCTCGCCGAATGCGCGCGTCTCAACCGTGCCGGCCTGACGATGTGCTCGGATATGGCATTCGATCCGATGTTTCGCCCGATGCTCGACCAGTTGCGGGATCAGCTCACCGTTCGGCTGCGCACGTACGAGATGTCGACGGCAAAGATGGCGACCGACGCGTCCGTGACGAACGGTGATGACACCGTGCGTCAGGTCGGCATCAAGATCTGGGTCGACGGCTCACCATGGATCGGCAATATCGATCTGTCCTTCCCGTATCTGGACACTGCGGCAACGCGCGCCATCGGTGTCGTGCCCGGCTCCTGCGGCTGCGCGAACTACACCCGCGAGCAACTCGCCGAGATCGTCGAGGCCTATTTCCCGCTCGGCTGGCAGATGGCGTGCCATGTGCAGGGCGACAAGGGCGTCGACACCATCCTCGACGTCTACGAGGAGGCGCTGAAGAAGCATCCGCGCGACGACCATCGACTCCGGCTCGAGCACGTCGGGGCGATCACCGATGAACAACTCCGGCGCGCAGCCGATCTCGGCGTCACCTGCAGCATCTTCGTCGACCAGATCCACTACTGGGGCGACATCATCGTCGACGGGCTGTTCGGGCCCGAGCACGGATCGCGGTGGATGCCGTGCGGTTCTGCCGTCGCGACGGGAATGCGAATCTCACTGCACAACGATCCGCCGGTGACGCCGGAGGAGCCGCTGCGCAACATCAGCGTCGCCGTCACCAGGACCGCGCCGAGCGGGCGGGTGCTTGGGCCCGAGGAGTGCCTGACCGTCGAGCAGGCCATCCGGGCGCAGACGATCGACGCGGCGTGGCAACTCTTCAGCGACGATGTGGCCGGATCAATTGAAGTAGGTAAGTACGCGGATTTCGTTGTGCTGTCGGCGGATCCGCGCACGGTATCGCCGGAGCTGATCGCCGATCTGGACGTGCGCGCGACATACCTTGCGGGTCGGAGGGTCTACGGGTCGGGCTGAGCGAGCATCGCCTCGAGGCGCTTGCGTGTTTCCGGTGTCAAGCCGACGTCCCGGGTGTCCGGCCACTCGTCCATCTGGGCGATCGTCTGTTCGCACCATCGAATGAGCATGCGGTAGAAGTCATCCAGGAAAATCGCCATCGGTTCTACGAGATGTAGCCGCTGCGGAAACGGCCCACCCGTCTCGAGGATCTCGCGGGTGACGGCGTATCCGGTGCGGTAGAACTCCCGTGCTTGCCGAGCGGTGGTCTGCAGCGACTCGCGCAGGTTGTCCTTCGACGTCTGGTCGCCGAGGAACATCCGCAGGAAACCCTCGACCTCGACGACGGGTGCGCTCGGCTCGGTGCCGAACCATTCGTCGAGTGCGGCGCGGCCTTTCGGCGTGATCGTGTACAGCGTGCGCTTTCGCCTGGTGCCCTCGATGACCACCGAGGTGGCGTGGTCGCGCTCGACGAGTCGTTTCAGCTCCGCGTACAGATGAGCCTCCGATCGCGGCCAGAACAGATACATGCCGCGCTTGATCTGGGCGACCATTTCATATGCGGTCCACGGTCTGATGCCCAGGAGGCCGAGCAGTGCGAAGGATGTGGTGGTCGGCTTAGACGGCATGTGTTTGACATTACTCCAAAATGGAGTAACTTAATGCTCCACACTGGAGTATGGAGGCGCGGGATGAACGACAGCGATCTCAACGTGATTGTCGACACCGGTCGGGACGAGTTGCGCGACCGCATCGAGGTGATGCGCCAGCGGTTCTACCGGCTCGCACTGTCCGCCGATCCCTATGCGACCCCGCCGGGCATGAAGTGGACGGCGCAACAGATCGTCGCGCACGTGCTCGCCGTCGCGCACCGATACCGATCGCTCGCCGAAACCGGCGACTTCCGCCGGGCCGCCAACCCGCGCGAGCTCGATCAACTCAATCAGGAGGAGATGGAAGAGCTCGTCGTGCCGATTCCCGAGTTGGTCGACCAACTTCAGGCGCTGGAACATCTGATGGACACTTGGTTCGACAACCTGCCCGCCGATTTCGCTGGCGAGTTCCATTATGGCGTAACGGTTTGCGCGGTTATTGCACAAGTCAACTGGCTTGGCGAGCTGGTTTTCCACGGCGACGACATAGCGAGGGCCATTGGAGCGCGTTGGGAGATCAGCGAACGGGATATGTTGCTCTACCTTCGCGAGGCCGTCGACATGGCCCCGTCATTTGCGCGCAAGGACATGAATCCGGCTACGGAGATCTGCGTCGCGCTAAAGGTCCCGGACGCGCGGCCGTACATCATCCATGTGCACGACGGCATGCTCGACATGCGATCCCGTCGGCCTGACGATAGGCCTGACGCGGTGCTGAAGGTGCCCGCGTCAACGCTGACCTTGATGTTGCTCAACCGCATTGGCCCGGCCACCGCGATACGTCGCGGGCTGCGCATCGTCGGCGGTCGGCGCCCGTGGAGGGCGCTGAAGCTGCAGTCCTGTATCGAGAGGGTCTGACGCCACTCAGCCGTTGACGGGTACCGCGATTTCGTTGCGGCGCCGGAACGGCAGCGTCCACGGCGGGTCGTAGAACCAGGCGACCGGCTCACCGACGACCTCGATCTGCTTGTCGCGCAACGTCTCGATGAGTTTGTCCGTCTTCGCTTCGACGGCCGTCGGTCCTCGGTCGCCGGTGAACCGCAGGACCGCGACCGTCTCTCCAGGAACGGTGACAAGGGTGACCTCGTCGTCGTCGGGCTGCGGAAGTGTTTCCATAGTCCACTTGGACGGCATGAAGAAGCGGATGGTCCAGTTGTCCTCGGACGAGCGAGCTTGCGCGACGGGCGCCGTCATCGCGATCGCATCACCTCCGCGCCCGGACTGCTGCGCGACGGGCGCGGTCATCGCGATCGACTCGTCGCGGTGATTACCGCCGAAGATGTAGCGAGCCAGCCGCCGAAAGCCGATGTTGCGAGCACGTTCCTCGTTCGCCGCGACGGTGGTCTCCGCCGCGATGCGGGGACCGTATTGGCGCAACTCGACGTCGTCGGTCAGGCGCGTGCCGATGTAGTGCGGCTCTTCGGTGCCAACCCGAATGCCGCCGATTGATAAGGCCGATTCCGCGATCTGTTTAGGGATCTTTGTGATCTGCATGTTCTCCCATCCGAGTCTAATCGCGATTGGGCGCCGCCTGACGCAAACATGGTTGCGGATGTGTCAGGCGACGCCCATCACGGGCGGCGAGCCGCCCGGCCGGGTCTAGTCGGTGCCGGTCTTCGGCCACCGATGCGTTGGTCTGCTTGGCCGCCGCGGAGGAGGGCTTGCCGACCGCCGAGGCCGCCGCTGACCCCAGCGGGTTCGGGATGCCGATGTTGGCGACACCGATGTTGTTATCGCCCGTGTTGAAGGCGCCGATGTTTCCGCTGCCGGTATTGAAGAAGCCGGCGTTGGCGAAGCCGGTGTTACCGATGCCGACGTTCCCGTTGCCTCTGTTGTTGATGCCGCCGTTGAAGGCACCCTGATTGCCGGAGCCGAAGTTGAGCGCGCCGATGTTGTTGGTGCCGAAGTTGCGCGATCCGGTGTTGTTGGCTCCGACGTTGAAGTCGCCATTGTTGCCGATACCGACATTGGCGACAGCGACATTGTCGAGATCACTGGCGCCGGGCACGGGGTTACCGCTGTCGACGTTGTTGAAGCCGATGTTGAAGCTGCCCTCGTTGTCGCTACCGATGTTGAAATTGCCGGTGTTGTTCGTGCCTGTGTTGAACCCGCCGGTGTTGTCGACGCCGGTATTGAAGATGCCGGCATTACCTGAGCCCAGATTCGGCGAACCGGTGAGCAAGCTCAACTGCACACCGTTCGGGACGGGCAACGGCGGCAGCGGTAGCGAAGGCAGTGCCTGTAGCGCTGAGCCCGCTCCGACCACAACGGTATTGCCGACGGCGGCGAACTCCGTCGCGCCCGCACTCGGCGGCGGCAGAAGATCGGCGAGCGCGCCCAAGGCGACCTCGGGCGACGCGGGCTGCGGCGCAGCAACCGGCGCCGGGGGTGCTGCTGTCGGGGTCATGGCGATGACACCGGCGCCTACGGCCGCGACGCCAGCGGCCAAGGTGGAACGAAGGGCAATTTGCATGGGATTCCTCACGATTCGGCGGCTGATAAGTAACTGAGATTTATCCCACTGGCGCCGACGTCGAAACCTTTGAATCCTTACCGAAGGATGACCGAAGTATGACGTGGTGGATCATTGACGCCGTGCCGTCATTAACGGACATCGTCGACCGTCTGCATGTCGTCGCTCTGCCGATGCGGGTGAAGTTCCGTGGCATCACCGTGCGTGAATTGGCGCTCATAAACGGGCCCGCGGGCTGGGGCGAATTCGGCGCCTTCCTCGAATACGGACCACCGGAAGCGGCGGCCTGGCTTTCCGCGGCGATCGAGGCCGCCTACACCGTGCCGCCGCTAACGCACCGCGACCGCATCCCGATCAATGCGACCGTGCCGGCGGTCAGCGCCGAGCAGGTGCCCGACGTGCTGGCGCGCTTTCCCGGCGCCCGCACCGCGAAGGTGAAGGTCGCCGAGTCGGGCCAGACACTCGCCGACGACGTCGCCCGCGTGAACGCCGTACGCCAACAGGTGCCGACGGTCCGCGTCGACGCCAACGGCGGCTGGAGTGTCACCGAGGCCGTCGAGGCGGCCGGGGCGCTCACCGCCGACGGGCCGCTCGAGTACCTGGAACAGCCTTGTGCGACGGTGGCCGAACTGGCCGAGCTACGCCGAATAGTCGACGTGCCGATCGCCGCCGACGAGAGCATCCGCAAGGCCGATGACCCGCTGCACGTGGTGCGGTCGGGCGCAGCCGATGTGGCGGTGCTGAAGGTCGCGCCATTGGGCGGAGTCACGCCGCTCCTCGCGATCGCCCAACAGATCGACATCCCGATCGTGGTCTCCAGTGCGCTGGACTCGGCGGTCGGCATCGGAAGGGGTCTGCTCGCCGCCGCCGCCCTTCCTGACCTGCAGCACGCATGCGGACTTGGCACCGGCGGCCTGTTCGTCGACGACGTCGCCGAACCGGTGGTGCCTGTCGACGGCTACCTACCGGTCGCAGCCGCCACTCCCGATCCGGCAAGGCTCGATGCGTTGGCCGCGACGGCCGAGCGCCGCGAGTGGTGGATCAGAAGGATCAAGGCCTGCCTCGCATCAGGGCGCGCAGACCTCGTGGCCGAATAGCAGGAAGGGCCACATGGCGGTCGTCGCCCCGAACGCGGCAAGCTCGGATCCCGCGGGTATGCGTGTCTCCAACCGGCTTTCGATCCGCGCAACGTCGTCGGCGTTGAAGAACGTCCACACGATGCCGACGACGACGTAGGGGATCGCGACCCACATCGCGATCTCGAGCATCGCTTCGATGCTCACCTTGCGGCTCAGCATCCGGCGCAGGCCGGTCACCGTCACACCAGCGCACTGTGGGCGCGGGCGCGTCTGCGTACATCGGCCAGCACGATGAAGCTGCCACCCTGGCGGATGAACACCGGCAGGAATCGATTCACGAACGCCACAAAGAGGAACAGCGCTTCGAAGCGGCGCTGCCTGCCTCTGCTCCATTTCACGCCGAGCGCATCCCTGAACACCGGCGCGAGGAAGCCGATGGTGAGGAACTTCAGCAGAGGCCGGAACGGAAGTCCCAGAAGGGGATTGATCATCCGAAGATTGATCAGGTCGTTCAGGTAGTCGCGCACCGGCGGGTCGATGACCACCTGCTTGCATGCGTCGTCCCAGTACTCCTCGAATTCGACACGGGTGGCGGGCCACTGGTCCTCGGTGACCTGCAGGGTGGTGCCCAGAGTCCACGACGACCGGTAGAACTGTTCGGCCTGCTCTGCGGTCATCTCGCCGCGCAGCAGCCTGTAGGTGTCCTCGAGCCCGACGAAAAGGCATGCCGCCACCCACATCTGGAGCCCGCGGTCGAACGCGTTGTACTTCACCGGGCTCTCGGCAGTGGAAATCACCTGGCGGTGCACCCCGTCGACAGCTTCGCGGAATGCCGCGCGGTCGTCTTCGGATCCGAACACCGCGACAGCCAGGTACTGAGATGTCGTCCGAAGCCGCTTCCACGGGTGTTTGAGGATGCTGCCTGAGTCGACCTTGCTCTCCACGACGCCGTAGCCGACGCCCGGCGATGCCAACTGCATCACCACATTGGCCGCGGCGGCGGCGAAGGACCAGAAGTCCATCGCCTCTTTCACCGAAACCTCGGCGTCGGGATCCCAGCGTGCGGTCTGTCTCTTGAAGGAGATCCGAGTGTGCTCGCTCATGCCATGCACACGTCCGAGAACAGAAACACGGGCCAACTCACGATCGATCCGAGGAAGGACACCGTGCGGTCCATGCCGGCCAGTCCGCCGAGATGGTCGGTGTGCGTCAGCGACCAGATAACGCCGATCACCAGGTAGGGGATTGTGGCGAGGACGGCGGTCCCGATCCATTCGGCGATCGTCATCTCGAAGGCGAAGAACTTCCGCAGCGTGGCAAGCACGGCCCTATGTTAATGATCATTCCGCTCTGTGCTGGCATTTCGGTCATACCCCGATGCTGTGTCCTAATTTGTGGGGTACAGGGCGTAGACGCCATAGGCCTAAGTGGCCAACACTGAGACCGTGACGCGATCGGTGGTGATTCTCGGCTACCCGGCGTGCAGGCATTGGACATCGTCGGGCCGTTCGACGTGTTCACCGGCGCGACCATGAACCTGGCGGCCCGTAACCGCGCCGACGACGGCTACGACGTCATCATCGCATCGGCGGACGGCGAGCAGGTGGCCACCGGCACCGGCCTCACGCTCGTCGCTCAACCGCTGCCCGATCCGCACCAGTCCATCGACACCGTCGTGCTTCCCGGTGGCTGGGGACTCGACGCGGCGCGCGAGAATCCCGACGTCGTCAACTGGGTCAAGGCGGTGTCCGGCACCGCCCGCCGCGTCGTCAGTGTCTGCACCGGCGCGTTTCTGGCGGCCCAGGCCGGATTGCTGGACGGCTGCAGGGTGACAACGCACTGGGCCTTCGCCGACGAGCTGGCCCGCGAATTCCCCTCCATCACTGTGGATCCCGATCCGATATTCGTACAGAGCTCGCCGACAGTGTGGACCGCCGCCGGTGTCACCGCTGGCATCGACCTCGCGCTGTCGCTCGTCGAGCAGGACCACGGCACCGACGTGGCGCAGACGGTGGCTCGGTATCTGGTGCTCTATCTGCGACGGCCCGGCGGTCAGAGTCAGTTCGCGGCGCCGATGTGGATGCCCCGTGCCAAGCGGGCGCCGATCCGCGACGTGCAGGAAGCCATCGAAGCCGAACCAGGCGCGGCGCACAGTATTTCCGATCTTGCCCGTCGCGCTGCCATGAGCCCTCGGCACTTCACCCGGCTCTTCACCGACGAGGTCGGCGAGGCGCCTGGCGCCTACGTCGAGCGGATCCGCACAGAAGCGGCCCGCCGCCAACTCGAGGAGACCGACGACACCGTCACCGTGATCGCCGCCCGATGCGGATTCGGCACCGCAGAGACCCTGCGCCGCAACTTTGTTCGACGAATGGGCATATCGCCCGACCAGTACCGCAAGGCATTCGCCTAGAGGAGGAATCATGCAGATCGCCATCGTGCTGTACCCGGGCTTCACCGCTCTGGACTTCATCGGGCCCTACGAGAGCCTGCGTATGCTGCCCCACGCAGAGGTGCGCTTCGTCTGGCACGAGCCGGGGCCGATCGCGGCGGACTCCGGCGTGCTCGTCGTGGGAGCTACGCATTCGTTCGGCGAAACACCCACGCCGGACGTCATTCTGGTGCCCGGTGGATTCACGACGATGGAACACGCCCGCGACGAGAAGGTGCTCGACTGGCTGCGCAGCGCGCACGAGACCGCGACGTGGACGGCGTCGGTGTGCTCGGGTTCGATACTGCTCGCCGCCGCAGGCCTGCTCGATGGCAAGCGCGCAACCTCGCACTGGGCTGCGTTGTCGGCCCTGAAAGCGTTGGGCGTCAAAGCCGTCGGTGACGAGCGCATCGTGCACGAGGGCGACATCGTGACGTGCGCGGGCGTATCGGCCGGTATCGACCTCGGGCTCTGGCTCGCCGGCCAGATCGGTGGTGAGGGCCGTGCGAAGGTCATCCAGCTCTCGATGGAGTACGACCCGCAGCCGCCGTTCGACTCCGGTCATATGTCGAAGGCGTCGGCCACCACCAAGGCCGCCGCCACCGCGCTGATGTCGAAGGATCTCGTCAAGCCCACGCAGCTCAAGGCGGTTACGGGTCTGCTGTGGGACAACGCGATCGAGCGCGCGAGGGGCAGGCGCCGCAAAGGTCGCGCTCGTTCAAACAGCGCCGTCGGATAGTTCACGGTGGGCGGCGGTGAAGGCCTCGGTCCCCCTTACCAGCGCGGAACGCTCCGCGTCGGTCAGGAGACGCACGACTTCACCGAAGGCTTCGACCCGTAACTGGATCAATTCGTCAAGGACGGCCCGCCCGGCATCGGTCATCTCGAGCAGCGTGGCACGCCGGTTGGACGGCGATACGCGCCGCGTGATGTAGCCCGCGTCGGCGAGCCGGTCGCTGAGGCGGCTCGCCGTGGAGGACAGCATGTCGAGATCAGCGCCCAGCTCGGTCACAAGGCTCGGGCCCAATCGCTCCAGTGACTGCAGAGCGCGCAAGGGCGCCAACCCGATTCGCTTCTCCATCCGCTCCAGAACCGAGACGTTCAACGCCAAAAGCCCTCGAGTGGCTTGCTCGAGGCGCTCGAGGTAGTCCACGTCCACATATTTCGGTGAGGCGGTATCGACCTTCTTCGTCGTGGCCATCTACTGGCTTTCCCTTCGGCGGAGATTACCGGGCGAGTTGGTCGCCTCCACGGTATCTGCGATCGCCGGATGCGCTCTGTTCAGCACGGCTTCGTAGGTGATCCAACCCACCATCACGCCACGATCGGTGTCCACGACGGGCAGACCGGTACCGCCGTAGCCCGACAATGCGGCCAAGATGTCGGGCGTTGTGGTGTCCTCGGTGACGAGCACCGGCTGCTCGACGAGAGGAGCCACCGTCGACGGCGGGTCGGCTTCGTTGAGAGCTTCGGCCAGGTCTCGGGCCGAAAGGCACCCCGCGTACCGGCCGTCGGCATCGACAACGGGCACCATCGGATACGCCGACGCCGCAAGGGCGGCAGAGGCGTCTGCCAACCGGTCGTCGGTACGGACGGGGTCGGGACCCGCAACGGCGACGTCGCGCGCAGACAGCGTCGACAGTGCCGGCTCCGAACGATCGAGATCGACACCACGTCGCCACAGCTTTGCGGTGTAGATGGTCGTCTTCGACAGAAGGCGACCCGTACCCGCCGCGACGGCTACCGCCGCCATCAACGGGAGAATGATCGAGTATTCGCCGGTGAGCTCGAACAGAATGACCACCGCGGTGATCGGCGCGCGAGTCGCTCCTCCCAATGCCGCACCCATGCCGATGAGTCCGTAGGCGCCCGCAGATTCGGTGACGGTCGGCCACAGATCGTTGGCGATGGTGCCGAATGCCACGCCTGCCATCGCCCCGATGAACAAGGTGGGCGCGAACACGCCTCCAGAACCGCCGATGCCGATGGTCAGGCTGGTCGCAAACATCTTGCCCACCATCAGCAGCAGCAACATGCCGATGAGGTACTTGCCGGAGACGGCGTTCTCCAGCACCGGGTATCCGACGCCGTACATCTCGGGCAGGGCGATGAGCAGCGCGCCGAGGGCGAGACCACCGACGGCCGGTCGCGCCCATTCGGGTCCCCGCCAGATCCAGTCGCACGCGTCCTCGACCAGGTAGAGCAGCTTGGAGAACCCGACGCCGACGACGCCGACGACGACCCCGAGCGCGATGTAGAGCACGTACTCGGATGCGTGCCGCACACCGAACTGGGGCAGTGTCAGGAAGGGGTGATCCCCCATCATCGCCCGACCCAATACCGAAGCGGTGACGCTGGAGAGCACGACCGCGCCGAACGCCTCCGCCGCGACGGTGCGCAGAATCAGTTCGATGGCGAAGAAGGCACCGGCCAGCGGAGCGTTGAACGTCGCCGAGATACCGCCTGCCGCACCGCATGCGACGAGCAGTCGCACTCGGTCTGTGTCCAACCGGAACAGCTGGGCCACCGTTGAACCCGCCGCCGATCCGATCTGGACGATCGGCCCTTCCCGGCCCACCGATCCGCCCCCACCGATGCACAAGGCTGACGCGAGGGCCTTGACGAACGTCACCTGAGGGGCGATGCGCCCGCCGCGATGGGCGACCGCGTACATCACTTCGGGGACGCCGTGGCCGCGGGCTTCGGGCGCGAAGCGGTAGACGAGGGGACCGTATATCGCTCCCGCGATGACCGGCGTGATCAACAAGAACCAGAAACCCGCACCCGGCCAATGTGCACTGGGGATGCGACCGAGTGCCGAAAAGTCGTCGTACCCGGTGAATGCTCGGGTGAAAGCCGTTATCAGCCAACGAAACCCGACGGCCCCGAGCCCGGTCAACGCCCCGACCGTGATCGCCAGCGGGACCAGCGTCACCGGATGCCTGCGAAGCCAATTCGCCCAGATCGCACCGCGGGACACGGCAATGCGAGCAGGGGGCCCCGCTTTGGGAGTCGACGCCTGATTCACAGCTGGTAGTCGGGAAGATCGATGTCGTCGCGCAGCGTGCGGGTCATCACAAGGCTTCCGATGACCGGGAGGTTCATCGCTTTGATGGCCAGGTCGCGCACGCGGATGCCCGTCCTCGTGCGCGCGGTGAAGAAGGAGATGAACTTCGTCGCGCCGTCCTGCTTTTCTTCGACGAAATCACGCAGTCGGGCCTCGTAGGCGTCGAAAGCGCGCGGGATGTCGTTCCCGCTCCTCGCGAGTTCGCCGGCAAGAACGTACGACTCGACCATGGCGAGACCTGTTCCCTCGCCTGCGAGCAGTGACACGCACGCTCCCGCGTCGCCGATCAGCGCGACTCGCCCAACGGACCACTTCGGCATCCTGATCTGGCTCGCCACATCGAGATACACGTCGTCCACGTCGTCCAGAGCGGCGAGGATGGCCGGGGTCTCCCACTCGGCATCGGCGAATTGTCTGCGCAGCAACGCCTTGCACGAGTCGAGAGTCTGCGGGACATAAGGGTTCGTGGACCGGAAGATGAACAGCACCAGCGTGCGGTCTCCGTCCAGGGCGAATCGGCCCACCTGTCTACCGGGGAGGTTGTATGTGACATACACGTCCTCGTCGCGGGGCCGATAGCCGTCGATCACGAAGGCCGCTACCTGACAGCCGAGGTACCTCGCGTACCAGGGCTCGGGCCCGAATGCCAGAGAACGCACCGTCGAGTGCAGGCCGTCGGCGCCGATGACCATGTCGAAGTCCCGCGGCGGTGCGTTGCGGAAGGTCAGCGAGACGCGGTCAGGCTGATTGTCCAATGAGGTGATGGTGTCCGAAAACAGTGTCTCCACATCGTTTTCGACTGTCCGATAGATCGTTTCGGCGAGGTCGCCGCGTGCCACGGTGGTGTAGCGACCCCGAGTTGCCCGTCGGAGCGAGTCGACGCCGAGCCTCGCTCGGGCGCGACCGTCCGCTCCGACCGCGCGCACCTCGCGCACCTGGAAGCCGACCTTGCGGATGTCGGCCTCGATGCCCATCGCCTCGGCTATGTCGTAGCCAAGGCCCCAGAAGTCGATGACGTAACCGCCTGTGCGGAAGCGCGGTGCCGACTCGATGAGAGTCACCTCGTGGCCGGCCCTGTGCATCCAGTAGGCGAAGGAGGGCCCGGCGATGCCTGCGCCGCTGATCGCGATCCTCATGTGGCGGCTCCGTAGTGCGACTCGATAGACGAACGTTGCTTCGACCTTACGCTAAAGTTCGTGCAGAATGCACGTTATGCGAAATAGGCGTCAGGCGGAAGCCAGGTTGACCGATCGGCATATCGGGATCGCGGCATGTGTCATCTTCACGCTGGCCGGGTGTCACGCCGCACCGGTCGGCAGCAGTAGTACCTCGGCGGAGATGCCTGCGCCGCTCAACGGTCTCAGCGCCCCACAGGTGATCGAGGATTTCAGGAAAGCTGCGCTTCCGGTGCTGAATCCGCAGGAGATCACGTCCGTCAAGTGCCTGAAGCTGCGCTGCCTGCAAGCGATCACCACCGACACCGTGACCGTGTTCAAATTTCCTGCCACCGGCATCGCGCAGCGCTACGTCGGGTCGCGATCCGACACCTACCAGATCGAGGATCTCGTGTTGGAGTTCGCGCCGACCGTCACCGACGACATGAAACAACGCTATGAACGGGTGGTTGAACAGGCGGCCGCCTGACGACTGACCGCTCCAGTAGCCTCTGCTTGGTGAATCTGGCCTACGACGAAAGAGGCACCGGCGAGCCGGTGCTGTTCATCGCCGGCAGAGGCGGGGCGGGCCGCACCTGGCATCTGCACCAGGTCCCGCAGTTCGTACGGGCCGGCTACCGGGCGATCACTTTCGACAACCGGGGGATCGGCGCGACCGAGCAGGCAAGCGGGTTCGGCACCGAACAGATGGTCGCCGACACCGCCGCGCTGATCGAGAAGCTGGACCTCGACCCCGTTCGCATCGTCGCGGTGTCGATGGGCTCATTCATCGCACAAGAGCTCATGGTGGCCCGCCCGGAACTCGTTCGCTCCGCGGTGCTGATGGCCACCCGGGGTCGTCACGACCGCACCCGTGATTTCTTCCGCGTCGCCGAGCGTGAGCTGGCCGACTCCGGCATCGAGCTGCCTGCCACCTACGACGCCAAGCTGCGGCTGCTGGAGAGCTTCAGTCCGACGACGCTGAACGACGACGCCGCGGTGCGTGACTGGATCGACATGTTCACCATGTGGCCGAACAAGGCGACACCAGGCACGCGGGCCCACCTCGAGGTCAGCCCGCACGACAATCGGCTGCCGGCTTACCGAAGTATTACGGCGCCCGTGCTCGTCATCGGGTTCAGCGACGACATCGTGTTGCCCCCGCACCTCTCCCGAGAAGTCGCCGATGCGCTGCCGAACGGCCGCTACCTGGAGATTCGCGACGCCGGCCACTTGGGCTTCATCGAAAAACCGCAGGTGGTGAACGTCGCGGCGCTCGATTTCTTCGCCGAATAGGCTGTAGTGGTGAACCCATCGACGGCCCAGGCACGTGTCGTCGTCGACGAACTCATTCGCGGCGGCGTCCGCGACATCGTGCTGTGCCCGGGATCGCGCAATGCGCCACTGGCGTTCGCGCTGCACGACGCCGACCGCGCAGGCCGGATCCGCCTGCACGTTCGCATCGACGAGCGCACCGCCGGCTACCTTGCGATCGGACTGGCGGTGTCAGGAGGCGCTCCGGTGTGCGTGGCGATGACGTCGGGCACAGCGGTCGCCAACCTCGGCCCAGCGGTGGTCGAGGCGAACTACGCACGCGTGCCGCTGATCGTGCTTTCGGCCAACCGGCCCTACGAGCTGCTCGGCACCGGGGCGAACCAGACGATGGAACAGCTGGGCTACTTCGGCACACAGGTTCGGGCCAACATCAGCCTCGGGCTCGCCCAGGAATTACGGGGAGCTGCGCCCGGTGACATCAACAACTTCAACGCGCAGTGGCGATCGGTGACGTGCCGAGTGTTGGCTGCCGCCACCGGCTCTCGCACCGCGAACGCCGGACCGGTGCAGTTCGACATCCCGCTGCGCGAGCCGTTGGTGCCCGACCGCGATGATGACGTGTCGACGCCATACGCCCCGCAGGGCCGACCGGGTGACAAACCGTGGACCTACACCCCTCCGGTGACGTTCGACCAGCCCCTCGACATCGACGTGACGCCCGACACCGTGGTCATCGCCGGGCACGGTGCGGGTGTCCACCCGAACCTCGCGGCGCTTCCGACCGTCGCCGAACCGACCGCCCCGCCCGCCGAGACCCCGCTGCATCCGTTGGCGCTGCCGCTGCTGCGTCCGCAGCAGGTCATCATGCTCGGCCGCCCGACCCTGCACCGGCCCGTTTCAGCGCTGCTGGCCGACTCGTCGGTGCCGGTGTTCGCGCTGACCACAGGCCCCCGCTGGCCCGATGTGTCCGGCAACTCGCAGGCCACCGGCACCCGCGCGGTCACCTCGGGTGAGCCGAATCCGGCCTGGCTGCGCCGCTGCGCCGAGGTCAACACCCGCACGATCGACGCGGTGCGCGGACAGCTCAAGGCGCATCCGCTGACGACGGGGCTGCACGTCGCCGCCGCGGTGGCCGACGCGCTGCGCGAAGGCGACCAGTTGGTGTTGGGCGCCTCGAACCCGGTCCGGGACGCCGCGCTGGTCGGCCTGAACCCGAAGAGCATCAGGGTGCGGTCGAATCGCGGCGTGGCGGGCATCGACGGCACGGTGTCCACCGCGATCGGCGCCGCACTCGCGCACGACCGCACCGGAGGCCGAACCGTCGCACTGATCGGCGACCTGACTTTCGTGCACGACAGCTCCGGGCTGTTGATCGGCCCGACGGAGCCGACGCCGCGGCATCTGACCATCGTGGTGTCCAACGACAATGGCGGCGGCATCTTCGAATTGCTCGAGCAGGGCGACCCGCGGTTCTCCGATGTGTCGTCGCGCATCTTCGGCACACCTCACGATGTCGACGTCGGCGCGCTGTGCCGGGCATACCACGTGGAGAGTCGCCAGATCGAGGTCGACGATCTGGTCGCCGCCCTCGACGAACCGTTCGAGGGCATGCGGGTGCTGGAGGTGAAGGCCGACCGGTCGTCGCTGCGCGCATTGCACGCGTCGATCAAGGCGGCCTTGTGATCGAGCTGGTCAAGAACCTGATCAAGCACGTCGTGCGGATCGTGAATCCGCACCTGTACGGCGAACCCGGTGAGACCCGCACCGCACGGAACTTCCGCCGTATGCGGATCGCCATCGTCATCGTGGCGTGCCTGGTCACCTTGCAGTCACTGCTGCTGGTGCTCGGCGCGTGGCGCAACGATCGGCAGATCCAAGGCAATATGGGGGTGGCCGCCGCCGAGGTGCTCAGTGCGGGACCGCGGCGCTCGACGATTGAGTTCGTCACGCCCGATCGCGTCACCTATCGGCCTGAGCTAGGAGTGCTCTACCCGTCCGAATTGGACACTGGCATGCGGATTTACGTCGAATACGACAAAGACAATCCCGATCTCGTTCGAGTGCGGGACCGCAACGCGGCACTGGCCATAGTTCCCGCGGGCTCGATCGCCGTGGTCGGCTGGCTGGTCGCGGGAGCGGCGCTGATGGGGCTGGGCTACTACGAGCGCAGGCTGAAACGTCAGACGGTTGACAGCAGGTTGTCGAGCCAGTCGTCGTCGTGAATGTCGACCTTCTCTTTGGTGCTGAGATCGTAAACCGTTGGTGTTCCTGTGCTTATCGGGTCGATGCCGACGAGCGAGCCGTAGTTGTAGGCGGCCATCTCCTCGATGTCGATCTGGTCCGCGGTATCTCCGTCGCCGATGCGGTTCGCGACATCGTCGGGTAGACCCGACTCCTGCGCCATCTTCGCCATCTGGTTGTCGCTTGGGCCGGGACCGCCGGGCTCCTGATGCGCCCACAGGTCCTCGACGAAGCTCTGGAACTCCGGTCCCGACGCCATGTTGTTCTCGTCGGTCGCCTCGGGTGCCCCGACAGCGAGGAACAACGCGTTCGCGACCCGGGCCGAATGGCCGTCCGTGCTGGGATCATCCAGAAATGTCAGCGGACGGTATGTCACCGCGAGGTCGCCCAGGTTGATGTGACGCTGAATGTCCTCGCCGAATGCGGACTGTAGTTCGGCGCAGTGGGTGCACTGCGGCTCGGTGTACAACTCGATCTGCGCGGGCGCATCGGGGTAGCCCGCCACGATGCCGTATCCGTCTTCGCTCAGCCCGAGCGGCGGCTTCGTCGGATCCATCGTCGCGGTGCCGGTGACCTGGCTGGTGCAGCCGACGGCGCCGAAAAGCAAAGCCGCGGTCACCGCCACGGCAGCGCGGGGAATTCGCATGTCAACCGCCTTCCTTGTGCGCAGGATACCCGCATGCGCGCCTGCATGTTCTGGCCTATCGGCACGAGAACTTTGCGTGTCGTATCCCCGGATGCAACCTTGCCGACAGCCGCCGATGCCACCATCTTGGTGTGCGCGTTGCGATCGTCGCAGAGTCCTTCCTCCCGAATGTCAACGGCGTCACCAACTCGGTGCTTCGGGTGATGGAGCATCTTCGTCTTCACGGTCACGAGGTTCTTGTCATCGCCCCGGACACACCGCGCGGCGAACCGCCTGCAGACCGGGTCCACGAAGGCGTCCGGATTCACCGGGTGTCGTCTCGGATGTTTCCGAAGGTCACCTCGCTGCCGCTGGGGATCCCGCGGCCGCGAATGGTCAGCGTGCTCAAAGGTTTCGACCCCGACATCGTGCATCTCGCCTCGCCTGCGCTGCTCGGCTGGGGCGGAATGCACGCCGCTCGCTACCTCGGCGTACCGACGGTGGCGATCTTCCAAACCGACGTAGCCGGTTTCGCCGAGAGTTACGGCATCGGGTTCACCGCACGGGCCGCCTGGGCGTGGACGCGGATGGTGCACAGCCGGGTGGACCGCACGCTGGCTCCGTCGACGGCCGCCATGGAAAACCTTGTCGCCCATCGAATCCCCCGTGTGCACAAGTGGGCGCGCGGGGTTGACATCGCCGGCTACGCACCGTCCGCACGTGATGAGAAGCTGCGTCGACACTGGTCGCCCGACGGCAAGCCGATCGTCGGCTTCGTCGGCAGGCTCGCCCCCGAGAAACACGTCGAACGCCTCGCGGTGCTCGCATGCCGTGACGATCTGCAACTCGTCGTGGTCGGCGACGGCGTCGACCGGGCGAAACTTCAATCAGTGCTACCAAGAGCGGTTTTCACGGGCGCGCTGTACGGCGAACAGCTCGCCACCGCCTTCGCCAGCATGGACGTCTTCGTCCATCCCGGCGAACACGAGACCTTCTGTCAGGCCGTGCAGGAGGCGATGGCTTCAGGCCTTCCGGTCATCGCACCGGACGCGGGCGGCCCGCGAGACCTGGTGGCGCCCATGCACACCGGGCTGCTGCTGCCGGTCGCGGAGTTCACCGGCCGGTTGTCGACGTCGGTGGACCACCTGCTCGCAGAACGTCACCGCTACTCGGTGGCAGCTCGCCGCAGCGTGCTCGGCCGAACCTGGCCGGCAATCTGCGACGAGCTGATCGGCCACTACGAGGCTGTGCTCGGCACCCGCGGCGTCAAAGCCGCCTGAGCTGCGTCACCAGCAACCGGAGCCGGGCGCCCCCCGTAGGATGCCCGGCTCCGGATGGGACTCAGGCGCCCAGTGTGCGCTGGATGTCGGGCTTCATCGCGTTGAGCTGAGCACCCCAGTAACCCCAGCTGTGCGTGCCGTTCGGCGGGAAGTTGAAGGTGGCGTTGCTGCCGCCGTCCGCCGTATAGGCCTTCTGGAAGGCGATGTTGCTGTCCTTGGTCAGGCCTTCGAGGAAGGTTGCGGGCAGATCGCCCCCACCGAGCTCATTGGGGGTGCCGTTGCCGGTGTAGACCCACACGCGAGTGCCGTTGGCGGCCAACTTGCCCGCCTGCAGGGTGGGGTCGTTGCGCTGCCAGATCGGCCCGCCGCCGGGACCCCACATCGCTGTCGCATCGAAACCGCCCGCGTCGCGCATCGAGAAGCCGACCAGCGTCGGCCAAATGCCCTCAGACAGGTTGAGGAAGCCCGACAGCGAGCCCGCGAAGCTGAAGTTGTTCGGGTGGTAGGCGGCGAGGATCAGCGCTGCGCTACCCGACATCGACAGGCCGACGACGGCGTTGCCGCTGGGTGAGATGCCCTTGTTCGCCGACAGGTAGGCGGGCAGCTCGGACGTCAAAAACGTCTCCCACTTGTAGGTCTGCGTGGTGCCGTTGCCGACGGCAGGCTGCTGCCAGTCCGAGTAGAAGCTCGACATCCCGCCGACCGGCA
This sequence comes from uncultured Actinomycetota bacterium, assembly GCA_963756865.1. Lineage (GTDB taxonomy): Bacteria > Actinomycetota > Actinomycetes > Mycobacteriales > Mycobacteriaceae > Mycobacterium. The sequence goes on from CAVWPQ010000006.1 coordinate 22,444, forward strand.
TCACGACGGAAACGCCTGACTGATAGTAGTTTTCGAATGCTGCGGTCTCGATGTCCCAGCCGCTGTTGTCGTCGCGAGCGCGCAGCCCGTCGAGCAGATAGACGGCGTGGCTACCGCCGCCCTGGAACCTCACCGGAATGTCGCGGCCCATCGCCGCCGACGGAACCATCAGCGTCTCGACCGGCAGGCCGGGTCGCGATATCGCCGACGCGGTCGCAGAGCCTCCGGCGACGGCGATCAGACCGGCAAACACGAGCGCGGCCAGTGCCGCTGTCGTCAGTCGACGGAACCAGTTGAGGTGATTCATCTTTGTTGCACATCCTTCGTCAGCGGACGGGGTTGCCCGCCGATTGGTGTCTTTTGAGCGGCATTGCCGACGCGCACGGCTCGGGTGCCTGGACTGGGCGCAGCTTCTTCGCACCCCTTGTTTGGTCGTACGGCTATTTGTTCCCGTTACCGAATCGGCAAATCATTACGGATTGGTCATAACCGCTGACGTGATCAGCCCTGCGCGAGCACGGAGACGGGCTGCCACTCCTGCCACGTCGCCAGGCGGCTCTCGTAGTCGGCCTTGGCCAGTGACAACGGCAACTCGCCGAAGAAAACCCGCAGCGGCGGCTCTTGCGCATCAACGACTTTCAAGATCGCGGCCGCTGACGCCGTCGGGTCGCCCGGCTTGGAGGTTCGGCTGGCGCGCCACTGCTCGGACTTCCTGTGCGCCTCCTCGTAGGCAGGCAGCTGCGCGGAGTGCTTGGACGACGGTCCCGCCCAATCCGTCGAGAATCCGCCCGGCTCGACCAGCGTCACGTGAATGCCGAACGAGTCGACTTCCTGCGCGAGCGTCTGGGAGAAGCCCTCGAGCGCCCACTTCGACGCGTGGTAGATGCCGACGTTCGGAAACGCGGTGATGCCGCCGATGGACGACACCTGGATGATGTGCCCGCTGCGCTGTGCCCTCAGGTAGGGCAGCGCGGCCTGCGTCACCCACAGCGCCCCGAACAGGTTCGTCTCGATCTGCGCGCGCGCCTCCTGTTCGGACAGCTCCTCGATGAAGCCGAAGTGTCCGTACCCGGCGTTGTTCACGACGATGTCCAGCCGGCCGAAATGGTCATGGGCAGCCTTGACGGCGGCGAAGTCCGCGTCGCGGTCGGTGACGTCCAGCTGGATCGGCAACAGCGCGTCGCCATACCTCTCGACGAGGTCGGCAAGAGACGCGGGGTCGCGGGCGGTGCCTGCGACCTTGTCGCCGCGCTCCAGGGCCGCGATCGCCCACTCCCTGCCGAACCCGCGTGATGTCCCGGTGATGAACCAAACTTTTTCAGTCACGCGCAGAAGAATGCCCACTACGGCGCTGGGCATTCCCGGGCATGAGAAGTTCACAGGTAGCGTCACGGGCGTGAACAGGGCGTCGCTGGACAAAGACCCGCGCGAAGTGGCGTCGATGTTCGACGCGGTCGCACAGCGCTACGACCTCACGAACACGGTGTTGTCGCTGGGCCAGGACCGGTTCTGGCGGCGCGCCACCCGGTCGGCGCTACGCATCGGGCCCGGCGACAAGGTGCTGGACCTGGCGGCGGGCACATCGGTGTCGACGGTGGAGTTGGCGCGCTCAGGTGCGTGGTGTGTGGCCGCGGACTTCTCGGTCGGCATGCTCGCGGCCGGCGGTGGACGTGACGTGCCCAAGGTCGCGGGCGACGCGACGCGGTTGCCGTTCGCCGACGGCGTGTTCGATGCCGTGACCATCAGCTTCGGCCTGCGCAACGTTGTCGACCATGCGGCGGGGCTGCGCGAGATGGCGCGCGTGACGCGGCCGGGTGGACGGCTGGTCGTGTGCGAGTTCTCGACGCCGACCAACAGGCTGTTCGCCACCGCGTACAAGGAGTATCTGATGCAGGCGTTGCCGCGGGTCGCGAGGAAGGTGTCGTCGAACCCGGACGCCTATGTCTATCTGGCTGAGTCGATCCGGGCGTGGCCCGATCAGGCGCAGCTCGCGCATCAGATCTCCGATGCGGGCTGGTCGACGGTGCGCTGGCGCAATCTCAGTGGCGGGATCGTCGCGCTGCACGCTGCTGTGAAGCCGTCGCGCTAGGGTCGCGGAATGTACGGTCGCCTTGCGGATCCCAGCTGCACCATAGGTACAGATCCGCGGGCCGACCCGCGCATGGTCAAGGCGCTCGCGCCGTTCGGCCTCGACGGCCACATGCCTTCGCCTCCCGTGACCCCCGATGCGCCGATGAACGAGCGGCTGGCCGCGGTCACCGTGACCGAGGAACGGATGGGCGCGGTTCTCGAAGCGTTGGCGCAGAACATCCCGAGTCCACGGGGCGTTGTCACGATGACGACGACGATCGCGGGCGTCGACGGCAACGACATTGCGTTGTACATCACCCACCCCAATCCAATCGGGGGCGAGCTTCCCGGCGTCGTGCACTTCCACGGCGGCGGAATGGCCATCAACAGCGTAACCGACACCAGCTACACGCGAGCACGTGAAAACCTCGCTGCGACAGGGCTTGTGGTCGTCGGGGTGGAATTCCGCAACGCGGGCGGGCGGCTCGGCCCGCACCCGTATCCGGCCGGGCTCAACGACTGCGCATCCGCGATCCGGTGGACGTACGCGAACCGGGCGGATCTCGGCATCAGCCACTTGATCACCTGCGGCGAGTCCGGTGGCGGCAACCTGACGCTCACCACCCTGCACAAGGCCAAGCGGGAGGGTTGGCTGAACGAGATCGCAGGCGCCTATGCGCAGTGCCCGTTCCTGTCGGGCCGTTGGTACGAGCAGCCCGACGAGTTGCCGTCGCTCAAGGAGTGCGATGGCTACTTCCTCACCCGGGAGGTCATGGGGGTCGCGGGTTCGGTGTACGACCCGAACGGCGAGAACTCACAGGACGCCACCTGCTATGCGGGCCGGGCGACCGATGAAGAGCTCGTAGGTCTTCCGCCGCATGTCATTTCGGTCAACGAGATCGACCCCCTGCGCGACGAGGGGCTGCTCTACTACCGCAGGCTGGTGCGCGCGGGTGTGCCCGCGGTTGGCCGGATCGTCGCGGGCACCGGGCACGGCTGCGACTTGCTGTTGGGCGGTTACCTGCCCGAGGTGTTCGCCGCAACCATCCGCGACGTCAACGGCTTCGCGAGGTCGCTCGCCTAAACACCGCGAGCGTGCGTGTTTGCACACGACACGCCGCGAAATAATGTGCAAACGTGCACGCTCGCCGCTAGGTCAGCTCGTCCCAAACCCGCTGGCTCTGTGCGCCGACAGAGGAGTCGTGCGTCTGCTGAAAGTTGCGACCGCCTCGCTGGAAGGTGGCGATGACGGCAGCGGGTACTGATTCCTCATGCAAAGGTGTTGACAGCCAATCGCATTCGCGAACATGGACGAGGTCGACGGTGGCTGCGGCCTCATCACTGTCGTAGAAGTACGGACCCGTGATCCGGCCGAGCCAGTACAGCCCATCTGGATCGCGAGTCCAAGCGAACGAACCCGCGTCGACGTCGCGGAACCGCTCGATGCGCCGGGCCGTGCGTTCATCCGTCGGCGTCAAAGGACCGCCGAACCCGCACACTCCGCGGGCGAGTGCGCGCTCGATCGTCGCCCCGAAGTCGACATCGTCGCGCCGAGAACGCATCGGCGCCCGATAGACCGCGACAGTCATGCCGGCCATCCTCCGTGAGCGTGCACGCTTGCACATTATTCCGCGGAGTGTCGTGTGCAAACACGCACGCTGGCGGTGCAACTCAGCTGAACGGCGGACGTTGGTCCAGGCGCCGCGAGCCCGCGCCTGCGCGCCGCCACACCCGCGCGATCCAGTCCGCATCCTCGTCGGTGACGAGGTTGGCCATCACCCGCACCGCGATGTTCATCAGGAACGTTGACCGCATCGCGATCGGACCCGTTGCAGGCAGGAAGCGAGGGAACGTCAGCAGCAGCGCGAGCCTGCGCGCAACCGAGAACCCCTGCGCGTAGTGCTGCTGCAGCACGGTCGGCCACGCCTGCGAGTAGTCGGTCACGTCGCCGGTATCGAGCATCTCCGCCGCCAGCCTGCCGGTCTCCAGCCCGTAGTCGATGCCCTCACCGTTGAGCGGGTTCACGCAGGCCGCGGCGTCGCCGATCAGCATCCAGTTCGGTCCGGCGACACCGGACACCGCGCCACCCATCGGCAGCAGCGCCGACAGCCCCAGCCGCGGCTCGCCTTCGAAGCCCCATTCCTTACGCCTCAGTGACGTGTAATACGACATCAACGGCCGCAGCGCGGCGTCCGCGGGCCTTTTGGAGGTCGCCAGCGCACCGACGCCGATGTTCACTTCGCCGTTGCCGAGCGGGAAGATCCAGCCGTAGCCCGGCAGTATCTCGCCCTCGGGTGACCGCAATTCCAGATGCGACGTGATCCACGGCTCGCTGCTTCGCGGGCTGGCGATGTACCCGCGGATCGCCACGCCGTACACCGTCTCCTTGTGCCACTCGCGACCGAGCACGCGACCAAGCGTCGACCGCGCGCCGTCGGCGACGATCAGATGTTCGCAGCGGATCTCGGCACCGGAGTCCACCAGCAGCGACGAAACCCGCCCCTTCGAATCATGGCGCACTTCAACGGCTTTGGCGCCCAGCATCATCTTCGCGCCGTCATCGACGGCCACCATGCGGATGCGGTCGTCGAGCTCGGTGCGCGGCACGGCGCTGCTGGTCTTCGGGAACGACGAGCCGGGCCACCGGATCTCGACCTCCGAACCGAAGCCCGACATCCGCAACCCGTGGTGTGCGACGCGGCCGTCGAGCCACTCGCCGAGGCCGAGCTGTCGCATCTCTTCGATGGCGCGGGGAGTGAGCCCGTCTCCGCACGCCTTGTCGCGCGGGAACTGGGCGGAGTCGATCACCAGCACCTCGCGGCCGCCGCGGGCAGCCCACGCGGCGGCGGCAGACCCCGCGGGGCCCGCGCCGACCACGACCACGTCAGCCCTGGTGTTCATATCCCCAGTATGTTGGCAGGGTGAGGACTCCGGCGAGCGTGGTGGCAGGCGTGGACTTCGGAGACCCCGCTTTTGCCCAGGACGTCCGCGACGGCGTGGCCCGCATCGAGGACCTGATGTCAACTGAGCTGGGCAAAGCCGATGAGTTGATGGCCGAGGCGGTGCAGCACCTGTTCCAGGCAGGCGGCAAGCGCTTCCGTCCGTTGTTCACCGTGCTGTCCGCACAGCTCGGCCCCGACCCGGACAACTGGCAGGTCACCGTCGCAGGCGCCGTCATCGAGCTCGTGCACCTGGCCACGCTGTACCACGACGACGTGATGGACGAGGCGCAGGTGCGCCGCGGCGCTCCCAGCGCGAACGCCAGGTGGAGCAACAACATCGCGATCCTGGCGGGTGACTACCTGTTCGCGACGGCCTCGCGGCTGGTCTCCCGACTCGGCCCCGACGCCGTGCGCGTCATCGCCGAGACGTTCGCCCAGCTGGTGACCGGCCAGATGCGCGAGACCCGCGGCGCCGCCGACCAAGTGGACTCCGTCGAGCACTACCTGAAGGTCGTCTACGAGAAGACGGCCTGCCTGATCGCGGCGTCCGGCCGGTTCGGCGGGACGTTCTCCGGCGCCGACGAAGAGCAGATCGAGCGGCTGAGCAGGCTCGGCGGAATCGTCGGCACGGTGTTCCAGATCTCCGACGACATCATCGACATCGACAGCGACCCCGACGAGTCGGGCAAAGTGCCCGGCACCGACCTTCGCGAGGGCGTGCACACCCTTCCGGTGCTCTACGCGCTGCGCGAAACCGACGCCGACGCCGACAGGCTGCGTGAGCTACTCGTCGGTCCCGTCGAAGACGATGACGAGCTGGCTGAGGCGCTGAGCCTGCTGCGCAGGTCACAGGGCATGGTGCACGCCAAGGAGACCGTCGCGCGGTACGCCAGGCAGGCGCGCGAGGAGCTGGCCCATCTGCCCGAAGGGCCGGGCAGGCAGGCGTTGGCGAACCTGGTGGATTACACGGTCAACCGGCACGGTTGAGGAACCAGCGGTGGCGCACCGGGCGTTGATGAGAAGCTAAGACTTCTAGGAGGACGCTGATGAGCTGGCATTCAGGTGCCAACACGGCCAAGACTTTCTTCCTGCTGGCGTTGTTCTCGGGGCTGATCGTCGCCGTCGGTGCAATGTTCGGCAGGAACATCATGTTCTTGGCCGTGCTGTTCGCGATCGGCATGAACGTCTACGTCTACTTCAACAGCGACAAGCTGGCGTTGCGGGCGATGCACGCACAGCCGGTGACCGAAGTGCAGGCGCCGTTCATGTACAAGGTGGTCCGCGAGCTGGCCACCACCGCGCATCAGCCGATGCCCCGGCTGTACATCAGCGACACCGCCAACCCGAACGCGTTCGCCACCGGCCGCAACCCGCGCAACGCCGCGGTGTGCTGCACGACCGGCATCCTGCAGATCCTCGACGAGCGGGAGCTGCGGGCGGTACTGGGCCACGAGCTGTCCCACGTCTACAACCGCGACATCCTCATCTCGTGTGTGGCGGGCGCGATGGCTTCGGTCATCACCGCGCTCGCTAACCTGGCGTTCTTCGCGAGCATGTTCGGTGGTAACCGCGAAGGCGGCACGAATCCCTTTGCGATTCTGCTTGTTTCGCTGCTCGGACCCATCGCCGCGACGGTCATCCGGCTGGCGGTCTCGCGGTCGCGCGAGTATCAGGCCGACCAGTCCGGCGCCGAGCTGACGGGCGACCCGCTCTCGCTCGCGTCGGCGCTGCGCAAGATCAGCGGCGGCGTGCAGCAGGCGCCGCTGCCGCCCGATCCGCAGTTGGCCGACCAGGCGCACCTGATGATCGCCAGCCCGTTCCGCGCAGGCGAGAAGATGGGCAAGCTGTTCTCCACCCATCCGCCGATCGAGGAGCGGATCCGCCGCCTCGAGGAGATGGCGGGCCGGGGGCCGGGGCAGTACTGAGCCAGTTTGGGCTAGAAGTTCTGCCCGTCCCTTCACCCAACATCTAAGCTGGGCCGATGCTGAGAACAACGATCTTGTCGGGCGCTGTGGCGGCTGCCGTCGTCGGCGTACCCGGCATCGCGGCCGCGGATCCGAACGAACCCCCGCCACCTCCTCCGGCGCCCAATGTGAATGCGTGGGCGCTGGCGAAGCCATCGGAATACTCGGTGCTCGGCGACTCGGCGTATGCGTTCACCACACCCGACGGGTTGACGTGCATGATTCAGCGCAACGGCGGATACGGCTGCTTCGGCGTGCTTCCCGGCGCGCCAGAAGGGGCGAATCTGGTCAGCGGGAGAATCGCCCAGCCGACCGGATTTGCCAACGCAGGTGGAAATCCGTTCGCCGTGGCCGGCGAGATCAAGCCGCTTCCCGCCGGCTCGCGGGTCAGCTATCAGACATTGAGCTGCGGCACCGATGGCACCCTCACGTCATGCGTCGACAGCAAGAACCAAGCGGGCTTCGTCATCACCCCAGGTGCCACTTGGCTTGTGGGCGAGATCAATCCGCTCATCGATCGGCCCGAAGGTACCAGCCCCTACTTCAACTGACGGCCGGCGCCTAACTGTGCTCCGTCGAGACGATTCTCCGAATGCGATCCCAATAGTGCGCTTTGTCGGCCTCGGTGACTGGCGGCGCGAATCGAACGACGAACCTGCCGGCTTGTGAGTCGACGCCCAGACGCACCGATCTGCGTGCGAGTGCCGACGTGGGAAAGGCCGTGATTCTCAAGGTGTCGCAGACGATCGACTGAAGGCACCCGAGACGGGGGCACACCTGTTGAGTCGTGTCGAGCGGGTGCTGCACGGCCAGACCTTCTTCATCGAGTGCGTCGATCACTCCTCGAGCCGTCGATGCGTGGACCGCTGCAGGTGCGACCTCCCGGGATGTTGCGCCGCCCTGAACGCCCGCCGAGCAGCCGACGGTCAAGCTCACGGCGACGAGGGTCACCACCAATACGCGTGAGTGCCGGAACCGCATGAGTTCGAGACGGCTCAGGACGCGATCGCGAACGCAACCATCGGAAGAGGAGTGTCGTGCTCGGTGATCTTTTCTCCCAACGTCGACTCCAGAGCGGGCTTCATGGTCTCCCATGCGCGCCGATGGCGTTCTGCATAGGCACACAGGGCCGCGTCCGCCTCGTCTTGGTCAAGTGTCCTGGCGTCGGCGGGGACCGAAACATGCGACCCGACGGACACCTTGACAGTCGGATCGGCTTGAACGTTGCGGAACCACTGAGCTCGACGTCCGAAACCGGATGCAACAATGAAGACATTGGATTCGGGTTGTTCCAGCACCTCTAGGACGGTGTATCGCTTCAACCCGCTCCGCCGTCCGGTGTGTTCGAGCATCAGCAACCGGTGCCCGAACAAGAAGCCCAATCGAGCCCGGTACAGCCAGATCGGTGCGCGCATCAGGCGGCGCGATCGAAGCAAGCCTGCACCCAGTTTTGCCATGGCAGCGGAGGCGTCTTCGCTCAGCCGTGACGGCGTCCACATGAACTTCTCCTCACGATTCGATTCATTGCGTGCTGATAACTCTTGCGCTATCGCAACCATTATCCAGAATACGCGCAACCGACAGCGGTGCGGCGAAGTGGGGGCAGATCAGGCTGTCGGGGGCCACAGAAGCACCAGCGCCTTGTCGTCGACAGGTTCGCCTGCCGCCCGAGCGAATTCGGCGAGCGCACCGGCGAGCACATCCCGTTGCCCGGGTGACATCGCGCGGAGCACCTTCTCGATCGCCGAGCGGCGGCGCGCGGTTACCTTCTCGACAAGGCGGCGCCCCGCAGTAGTCAACGACAGCACAATATTGCGCCGATCCTGTTCGGAGACAACGCGGTCAAGGAAGTTGGCCCGGATGAGCTTGTCGCAAGTGCGGCTCGCGTTGGACGGATTCACATTCAAATCCTCCGCAACCGCGGCCAGGTTCATTGGCCCGCGGGTGTACACCATCACGAGTACGCGGAACTGTGGCACGGTGACCACGTCTGTGACGCCCGCGATTGACGAGGCAGCGATGGCCACCAGCGCGCGCGACGCCTGAAGGACCGCATCGGTCTGTGCTACGAGTGTGTCGGCACTTTGACGTGTACGGGGTCGCCGCTGTTGAGCCACGCAGGCATCATTTCAACAGCGATGACTCCATCGCAATATTTGCGAACGCGCAACTGTTCGGCGTACAACGGTATGGGTCTGTCGATGGAGGGAGCTGTCGTGCACGCACCGCAGTCGGTCGTTGAGTATCCCGACGAAGTTTCTCTGCGGGACCGGTACGAATGTGCGCGTGCAACGCCTGCCGCGCAGATCATTTTCGGGATGATGTTGGTGACCGGCCTCTATACGGCGCTGTCGCCGTGGTTGGTCGGCTTCGACGCCGAACGACTCATCGCGGTGAACACGATCATCGGCTTATCTGTGGCATCTCTGGCATTTGCTTTCGCATGCGCGCTGGAACGCACGCACGGTTTGGCTTGGACGATTCCGGTGCTCGGCATTTGGCTCGCCGGCTCAGCTTGGGCACTCTTCGACGTTTCAGTGAAAGCCCAAGCGGCGTGGTCCAACGTCGTCACCGGAGTGGCAATCGTCATCCTGGGTGTTGTCGCCCCGGTAATCGTGATGCGCGCACTACGTCTTTCTCGTTGACCGCTCAGAAGCCCGAGCCGTGCACCTCGTGGCCCGGCTTCTCGGCGGCCAGCCCGCGGTAGGCGTCCTCGACGGTTGAGCCGTGGTTGAGGACACCGTCGACCTCGCGCGCGATCGGCATCGAGATCCCGAATTTTTCGGCGAACTCCGTGATCACGCTGGCGGCCTTGACGCCCTCGGCGACCTGGTTCATGGACGCGATGATCTCTTCGATCTTCTTGCCAGAGCCGAGCTGCTCGCCGACGTGACGGTTGCGGCTGCGCTGCGATGTGCACGTCACGATGAGGTCGCCCATGCCCGCGAGGCCCGCGAACGTGTCGCGGTGCCCACCCATTGCCTCGCCGAGCCGCGACATCTCACGCAGCGCTCGAGCGATCACCAATGCGCGGGTGTTCTCTCCGATTCCGAGCGAGTAGCCCATGCCGACGGCGATCGCGTACACATTCTTCAATGCACCGGCCATCTCGACGCCGACGACATCGTCGGTGGTGTAGGTACGAAAGCGTTTGGTGCGGAACAGGTTTCCCAGGTTGGCGGCCAGGCGCTGGTCCGGCATGGCCAGCGTGGCGGCGGCCGCGTAGCCCTCGGCGACCTCGCGCGCGATGTTCGGGCCGGCCAGGATGCCTGCGGGGTGGCCGGGCAGCACCTCGTCGACGATCTGGCTCATCCGGTAGTTCGTGCCCTGCTCGAGGCCCTTCACCAGCGATACCACCGGGACCCATGGGCGAAGCTCCTTGGCCAGCTGCTCGAGCACGCCGCGGAAGCCGTGTGACGGCACGCCCATCACGATGACGTCGGCGCAGTCGGCCGCCTCGGAGAAGTCGGTGGTGGCTTGCAGGGTGGGGGACAGTGCGACCTCGTCGCCGAGGTACTTGGTGTTGCGGTGCTTTTCGTTGATGTCGTTGGCGGTCTCCTCGGAGCGCACCCACTGCAGTGTCGGGCTGCGCCGCGCGCAGATGGAAGCGACGGTGGTGCCCCAGGAGCCTCCACCGAGTACGACGACTTTGGGTTCGCGTTGAGCAGGTGCCATGGCATCAGCGTATTGCCGACGCATGCCGTTTCACTGGCAGTTGAGAAACTGCGTCCCGCGCATCTGCGAAGTTAGCTGCCGCGCGCAAATTGGTGCGGATGACCCCCCTTCGCCGCTGGTACCGTCGATTGCCAGCAGGCAGAAAGGCTCCCCGTGCCTCAACCGATCAAGGTCGACCCGCAGGACCTGGCGCACCTCGCCGGGCGCCTTCGCGACGATGCCGACGCACTTCGGGACGGACACCGGTCGTCGACGACGGCGGCCGTCGACGCGCAGGCCGGCCTCGTCGGCCGGTCGGCGCAATCGATCAACGCCAAGACCCAGCGCTGGACGTCCACCACCGCCGAACTGCATCGGGTGCTGACCTCTCAAGCCGACGCGCTGTCGAGTGCGGCGGCGGCCTACGCCAGGATCGAGGAGAACAACCGCGACAAGCTCGATTCGCTGGATCCCACGAACCTGTAGGCGCCATGTCGTTGACGATCCAGGACGTCCAGCGCTGGGATCCCGGCGCGGTGCGCGCGGTGGGCGACGCTGCACGTACCCGTGCGCGAATCTCGCGCGACACCGCGAACAGCCTGCCGAGGTTTCCCGACTGGACCGGTCCCGGTTCCGAGGAAGCCAAACAGGCGATCGAGAAGAGCAGGCAGGCGTTGATGACGGACGCCGATGCGGCGTCGGCGGCTGCACGCTCGGCCGACGCGGCTGCGGTCAACGTCCAGGTCGTCAAGGACAACCTGCAGCAGGTGCTGAACACCGCCCGTGACTGCGGCCTGATGGTCGATCCGGTATCGGGCGCGGTGCGGCCTGCGCTGCTGGGTTTGGCCACGCAGAACGACTGGCACAACGCGGAAGTGGTGCAAGAGGCGCTCAAACAGATTCTGGCGCAGGCAGATACCGTCGATCAGCAGCTGGCCGCGGCGATGGACAGGGCCGACGACGTGGTCGAGGTACCGCCCGAGGCGCGACCCATCCCGCTGCCACAGCCAGGCGCCAGCGCCGAAGAAGTCGACCAGTGGTGGAAGTCGTTGAGCAAGAAGGATCGCGAGCGGCTCATCGGAGAACATCCCGCAGAGTTGGGCAATCTCAACGGAATCCCCGCGGCGGCGCGCGACACCATCAACCAGCGGGTGCTCACCGACGACCTGAACCGGGTAACCGACACCGCGGCGCAGCACGGCGTCTCCAAGGACCAGGTGCTGGCGAACCCGGGCTTCTACGGTCTGTCGCCCGCCGCCGTCACCCGCTACACCAATGCGCTCAAGGTGAAGGAAGGCCTCGAGCACCAAGCCAGCACCAACAACCCGAACCGTCCGCGCCCGGTCATGCTGTGGAAGTACGACCCCCTTGCCGACAGAGGTCAGGGCCGGGCCGCCATATCGATCGGCGACCCCGACCTTGCCGACGACGTTTCGGTCATCGTGCCGGGTACGGGAAGCAGCGTCCGCGACGGCTGGCTCTCCGACGGTCACAACGACGCCATCAACCTCTGGGAGCAGAGCAACGCGGCCGAACCGAACGGCAAGCACGCAGTGATCTCCTGGATGGGTTACGACGCGCCGGACGGATTCGACGACCCCGACGTCGCCGCCCCAGGAAACGCCCGAGATGGCGGCGGCTTCCTGGCCGCAGATGTCAACGGACTCTGGGTGACTCACTCACCGGACGTAGACCAGCACGTCACAGTGATCGGACATTCCTACGGGTCGACGACGGTGGCAGACGCGTTCGCCCAGTCCCGCATGCATGCCAACGACGCCGTGCTGCTCGGCTGCCCGGGAACCGACTTGGCAAGAAGTGCAGCCGATTTCCACGTCGACGGCGGTCAGGTGTACGTCGGTTCGGCATCGTCGGATCCGGTCAGCTGGATCGGAGCGGGACCGGAGTGGTTGCCAGACTGGCTCAACCGAAATCTGAACTATCCGGTGGGGCTGGACGCGGGGCTCGGAATCGACCCTGCCGGCGACGCATTCGGGTCGGTTCGCTTCGATGCGGAAGTGGTCGGCTCCGACGGTCTGGATACAGGAGACCATTCGCACTACTACGACAGAGGCAGCGAGTCGTTGCGCGCCATGACGCGCATCGCCACCGGCACCAGCGATCAGCTCAGTGCGGAGGGGCTGCTGGCAGAAGCCAGGCACCAGCCGCGATTGGAGCTGCCGCCGACCGAGATCGATCTGCCTTTCCTGCCCCCGATCCACCTTCCACCCGTCGGCGCGGATGTCCCCGGTTCACCGGCGATCATCGACACCGAGGCCAGGCGCCCACGGCAGACTATTACCAATGACCATTCGTTCTAGGACCGCGCCAGCGGTGGCCTGCGCCGCGTTCGCTCTGGCCTTCGCATTAGGAGGGTGCTTCCCGATGAAATCCGAATCGCGGCCGTCGGAGCCGCCGGAGCCCTCGGAGCCGTCGTTGGCGCCGATGTCCGACGACGAGGCCAGGGCTCAGGTGGTCGAGCCGACCAAGGAGATCGCGCGACAAGCCGGGCTGCAGGGGATCACCGGCGGGTTCTCTTTCGAGTCATGCAACGACCAGGGGGAGCCGCCGTATCGTGGCGTGACGCAGATGAACTTCTCGCTGCCGAAAGACATGGAGCCGACGAAGTACCTGGAGCAGATCGCGACGACGATGGTCGCATCCGGCTGGACCGACGGTCCGCCGCCAGGATTGAGGCCGTTCGGGACGGTGATCCACAAGGGCCCGATCATGGCGATCATGTCCCAGGACGCAACGTATAAGGAAGAGGGCTACGTACAGGTGTCGGGGGAGTGCCGCAACATGGTTGACCATCACAACGACCGCAAGACGATCGCGGTGGATATCACCGACGAGCTGCGCTAGCCCCATGCGTTTCACGTCACGCGGCGTCGCCGCGGCGTTCGCGGTCGCCGCGCTGGCGGGCTGCTCCCCGGGCGCGCAGCCGCAACCCGCCTCGGAACCTCCGATGGCCCCTGTCAAGACGGCCTCCGACGAGGACACGATGAAAGAGGTGGTCGGCCCCGCCAAGGCGATCGTTGCCGTGGCCGCTCTGCGGGACGTCAGCGCCGGCTTCGACTACGAGGCGTGCAACGAGCAGGGGGAGCCGCCCTATCGAGGCAGGGTCGAGATGGGCTACCGGATTCCGGACAAGGCCGATCCGCAGGAGTACTTCAAGCAGCTCGCCGAGACGATGGTGCAGCAGGGTAACGGCTGGTACGACGGTCCGCCGCCGGGCAAGAATCCGTTCGGCACCGTCATCCACACCGACACGGTGTTCGCGATCATCGGGCAGAACCCGGTCGCGAAGGAAGACGGTTACGTCCACATCTTCGGCGAGTGCCGAAACATGAACGACCACCACGACCCCGCCGCCGTCAACGTGACCGACCAGGTGGTTGCGCAGTAGTGGCCACCCGAACCCGCTCCGCGCGACTGGCGTGCGCACTCATCGGCATCGTCGCCGTCGCGGCGGGCTGTGTCCCGATGGCGCCCGAAAAGCCCAAGGAAGACTCGCCGAAGCCGTCGATGGTCCCGTTGCCCGACCCGGCGTCCATGCAGCAGGTAATCGACCCCGCGAAGGAGTTCGTGATCCTCAACCGGTTTCAAGACGTCAGCGGCACCTTCGGTTGGGTGGCGTGCGGCGGTCAGGACGAGGCCCTTTATTACGGCGAGGTGCGGCTGTCATTTCTGCTACCCAAGGACATTGATGAGGGCCGCTACATCAAGCAGATCGTGAAGATGATGGTGTCGCACGGCTGGATGGACAGCCCGACTGGCGACCGGTCCTTCGGCACCCTCCTGCACACCAACGAGGTGCGCGCCGCGATCACCGGCAGCGACTCGTTCAACAGGGAAAGCGGCACGGTCCGGCTGTCAGGCGAGTGCCGCAACACCAACGACCACCGCGATGACAGCGCGGGGATCGACATCACCGGCCAGTTGGCTCAGCGGTAATTGACGAACTGCAGCGCAACCTCGAGGTCGGCCTTCTTCAGTAAGGCCTGGACGGCCTGAAGGTCGTCGCGTTTCTTGGAGCTGACGCGGACCTCTTCGCCCTGGATCTGCGCCTTGACGCCCTTGGGGCCCTCGTCGCGGATCAGCTTGGTGATCTTCTTTGCGTCCTCGCTGGAGATGCCCTGCTTGATGGTGCCGCTGACCTTGTAGGTCTTGCCGGACGCCTGCGGGTCGCCTACGTCGAAAGCCTTCATCGAGATGTCGCGTCGGATGAGCTTTTCCTTGAACACGTCGATGGCGGCCTTGACGCGCTCCTCGGTGGACGAGGTGATGGTGACCGCCTCCTCGCCCTGCCATTCGATCGAGGTGTCGGTGCCGCGGAAGTCGAAGCGGGTGGACAACTCCTTGGCGGCCTGGTTGAGGGCGTTGTCGACCTCCTGGCGATCGACCTTGCTGACGACGTCGAAGCTTGAATCCGCCATGGGGTCCGCTCTCCTCTCGTTGGGCTCGTAAGTACTATCCCACGACGCCCAAACCGACATTTCGCAGGGAAAGTGCGAGCAGACGTCTGCAGAACGTCGATCTCGGCGCGGAGGGCAGTCCTGGTCGTTTTCGTCCCCGGCCGGTCCACGTTGTACCCTGCTAGGCGCACTAAGGCAGGTTGCCCGAGCGGCCAATGGGAGCGGACTGTAAATCCGTCGGCTTACGCCTACGCAGGTTCGAATCCTGCACCTGCCACCAGCATGTCCACAGATCAGAGCAAGTTTCTCCGCACGCTCACGGGCCTCCGAGGTGCCAAGCCGTTGATCGACTGTGCCGCTTCGATTGCTAAGGGATAGATCACGCCGCCGCGCCTAGGGCCCCCAGGCAAGGCCTGATCATCTGTGCACCCGCTTGGGCCGCCAAAACACCTCCAAGTCGAAAGTTTCAGTGCCCTGGCCGGGTGTCGGGACCGCCGAGTTGCTCCAGATGGGTATCGGGCCCACCGAGGCCGACCTTGACGCCCGGGCCCATATTCGCGACCTTGACGCCCGGGCCCATATTTTCAGCCTTGCTTGCGGGATCGTCGAAACCACTTTGGCGGCCCTTCGAGGGGCCCGGCGGGTCTGGCTGCGGGTTGAATTCCGCGATCACGATGCCCGGCACGTTTTCGGCTACGTCCTGGATCGCGTGCGCGGTTCCCGCACCCAGGAACACCAGTGCAGGCATTGCGGCGGTGGCGGCCGCGGCGGTCAAGAGCTTGGCGGTCATGTCGTGCTCCTTGCCTCGTTGCGACGCCGATGTTTCGGTGTCACAGGTAGGAGCACGCGCAGACCACTCGTCGGACACTTTTCGACGAAATGTCTCTGCGGTTCCAACTGGACGCTACGGCATGGCTGAACCACCGCGCGGCGGGTCGGCACCGAGAATCGCCCCTGGCGGCGGACTGAGCGGCGCCGCATCCCCATTGATCTGGGGAGTATGGTCGCTATTCGCTGGAGCCGCAACGCCTTTCGGCGGACTACCGATATCACCGTGATCGCTATTGGTCTCTACTGGTTTGAGAATCACGACCGCAATGAGTTCAAAGGGCGTCCTGTTCCAGTTCTCACACCGGACTCGGATCGAGTCGACTCCAGTAATACGGACATGGGCACGGCTCGGGTCGTGTAGATAGGACCGCATGAAGGCATCGGCGTACGTGGGTCGTGTTGGTGGATTGGCGGTCGCGCTGGGAATCGGTGCCGTGATCGCCTCGGGCAGTGGGGTGGCGTCGGCAGAAAGTGGCGACCCTATCGGCAGCGGCACGGGGGTCTCTAGTGCGGGCGACACCACAAGTGGAGCGACCCTCGGTGCGCCGACAAAGCGATCTGTTCCGAGGAGCAAGCCACAATCTCGGACGGGAAGCGCGTCGGACGAGTCGTCGAGTGCAGGGTCCAGCGCAGCGGCGGCTTCCACCGGAAGCACGGGAGGCGACACGGATGCGACCTCGAGCAGCCTCAAGCACTCATTGAAGGCAAGTGACTCCAAAACCGGCTTGGCGTCTCGCGGTAGCAATCGAAACCGTACCTCCGGTTCGAATCGGACTGACGCTCATCGAAAGTCCGACTCGGGCGGCGCCACTGTCAAAGGCGCAGAAAACGATTCGTCGACAGCGTCCGATTACGTGCGGAAGCCGTCATTGAATGGTTCTGGCATGCCCGCTGCACGTCGGTCCCCCCTTGCCGTGGCAGCGACCGACAGCCCGGCCAAAATGAACTCATCTCGCTCGGTGGCGACGCCGGTCGCTGGTGTCGCACAAAACATCCGGCCAGCGACCGCGCCATCCGCAGCGCCTCGGACGATGGCGCCGATTAACCAGGTGGCACAGGCGATTGCAGCGACCACCGCGATGGTGGGTCTAGATGGTTTGTCGCCGATCAAACACCCGACCGCTCCGCCCGGGTCCGATCCGCTGACGTTGGCGGCACTAGGCGTGGCCAGCCGTCGGTCGATCGGTGCCGAGTCGAAGGTCGACGGTCAGGAAGCCGCCGTAAACGCGCTCGCGGCCGCGCAGCAGGCGTCATCGCCCGCTGCCTTGGTCGGCATCGCCGTGTATGACCCCATCCATGACGTCGCGCAGTCGTGGATCGCCAGTCCGATCGGTCAGGCAGTAAACGGGCTCATCAACACGGTGGCCGGGTCCTATGTGATCGGCAACGGTTCGGCAGGCACTGCGGAGCATCCCGATGGAGGTGCCGGTGGTTGGTTACTCGGAGACGGTGGCGCAGGCTGGAACAGCACGGTGGTGGGTAAGGCAGGCGGGGCCGGTGGGACCGCCGGGCTGCTGCTCGGCGATGGCGGACCCGGCGGGACAGGGGGCGCCGGCGCAGCCGGTGGTGCTGGGGGTGCAGGCGGACTCCTGATGGGCATCGGCGGTCTCGGCGGGGCCGGCGGAGCTGGGACCGCCGGCGCGCGCGGAGGTGCAGGCGGTGTGGGTGGCGGTGGACGCGGACTGTTCTTCGGTATCGGCGGTGACGGCGGCAACGGCGGTGACGGTGCGGTGGGCGGCATCGGGGGCGACGGCGGCAACGGCTCGAAGTTCTTCGGTATCGGCGGTGACGGCGGTGATGCCGGCGACAGCGGAGTCGGCGGCCCGGCAACCGGCTTGGTCGCACTCGGTGGCGCGGGCGGCATCGCGGGAGTCTTCGGCACCCACGGCGACGTCGGCGCTTTCGGAACCATCGCCGGATCCCCACCACACATCGGCAACGTCGACAAGCTGACGAGCACGGGCACCTGGGTCACCAACAGCGATGGACAAGTCGTCCTCATGCACGGGGTCAACGTGGTCTACAAGTTGCCTCCGTATGACCCTGCGGCGATGGGTTTCAGTGACGACGACGCACAGTTTCTGGCGGACAACGGTTTTAATGTCGTTCGGCTCGGGGTTGATTGGGCTGCCGTAGAGCCCGAGCCGGGTGTCATCGACACCGAATACCTAGCGGGAATCGACCAAACCGTTCAAACGTTGAGCGACCACGGCATCTACACCGTCATCGACATGCACCAAGATCTGTACAGCCCGGAGCTCCACGGTGAGGGCGCGCCGGGATGGGCGACCCAGACCGGCGGGCTACCCAATCCCGACCTGGGGGCACTCGTTGGCCAATTCGCCGTCAACTATTACCTGAGTCCCGCGCAGAACCATGCATGGGACGCGTTCTGGGCGAACTCCGACGCACCCGACGGCGTCGGGCTGCAGAACCACTACGCGCAGAGCTGGCAGGCCATCGCCAACTATTTCGCTGACAGTCCGAATGTCATCGGATACAACATCATCAACGAACCGTGGCCCGGATCGAGTTGGCTTCTAACGATTCTCAACGGTTCATTCTTCGGCACTCAGCAGCTGACCCCGCTCTACAACCAAACGATCGCAGCAATCCGGTCAGTCGACCCGAACACGCCGGTGTACATCTCGCCGGCAACCCCCGCGGTCGACGAAATCAGTGCACTACTCTTCGGTCAGCCCGTCGTACTCGGTGCGATCTCTGACCCGAACACGGTCCTCGAGTATCACGGTTACGGCAACCTCGCCGGCATCAGTCTGAGCTCCATCATCGGACCGATCCTCTCGGGTCGTGCCGCCGCCTACGGTGCGGCCCACGACATGCCCGCGTTCTTGGGGGAGTATGGGGCCACCAGTGACGCCTCATCGCTCTCGGCTGAAGCGCACGCTGCCAATGCAAGACAGATCAGTTGGGCGAACTGGGCCTACTCGGGCGTCGGCGAAATAACCAGCGCTGCCAGTCCCCGAGACCAAGCCTTGGTCTACGACCCGTCCCTGCCGCCCGTCGGCGACAACGTGAACGCGAGCAACTTGCAAGTGCTGTCCAAGCCGTACCCGCAGGTGATCTCGGGAACACCGCACGGCTGGACAGTTGATGACGACGGCACGTTCGAGTTCAAGTACTCCACCGCCAGGGTCGACGGATCCGGTGACTTCGCGGCCGGCTCACTCACCACGATCTCAACCCCGGTTGTCCAATACCCCAACGGCTACCAGGTTGCCGTTACCGGTGGCCACGTCGTCTCCGCTCCGAACGACCCGAAACTCGTCATCGCATCCGATCCTGGCGCCACCACCGTCACTGTCACTGTCACCGGCGTGGCTGCAGCACCAGGGTCAGCAGTCTCCGCATAGAGAAGTATCGGCGGATGAGTTCGCTGCTTGTGCTCGATAGACGTTGGTGCGCAACCTGATTCACTACGTGAGCTTGACGTAAGCCGTACCCGCCGCTACTCGCGCATCATCTTGTGGAACGCCGAGGTCCCGCTGACGGCGCTTCATATGACCGAGCGCGAAGTCGACGACGTGGAAGAATCGGCCAATGACGCAGTCACGACTGACGGAATCGGCTAAAGAGATGCTGCGCAGGGCCAACCCGGCGGTGATCTGCACCGTTCGCGCGGATGGCCAGCCGGTGTCGGCAGCGACGTGGTATCTGCTTCGCGGCGACCAACTTCTGGTGAACATGGACGAGGGTCGTATCCGCCTGGAGCACATCAGGAGCGACCCGCGGGTCTCGCTGACCGTCCTCGATGAGGGCGACTGGTACACCCACGTGACAGTTATCGGGCGAGTGACGAAGATGTATGACGACGATGGCCTCGCCGACATCGACGCGCTGTCCCGCCACTACACCGGCAAGCCGTACGGCGATCGCGACCGAGCTCGAGTCAGCGCACTGATCGACGTCGATCGAGTCAGTGGATGGGGCGCGCAGAAGAACAACAGTCAGGCGACCGGGCGGCCCACGGACTGAGCTCCGAGTAAAAGCGGCGTCGGCGTCTCCATTCGTCAACGCCGGCTGAGTCCGATTCTTCAGCGCTGTCACGTCGAAGGCGGATATCCGCTAGCTCCAGATGGTCGATCGGCCGCCAGTCCATCGCCCGGCGCATGTCGGCGCACTTTCATCGGCCCGCGACGTCGGAAGAGATGTTGCATCGCGTCCTGAATGTGCTCGAGGGGGTACATGCCCCCCACGGGGACAGCGAGGGCGCCGTCGGCCACCAGCGGTCAGCGGGTTTCGGTTGAGGCGCTCACTCAGAAGACGATGGTCTGGTTGCCGTCGCGAATGATGCGGTCCTGGCAATGCCATAGGACCGCCCGCGACAGCACCGCGCGTTCGACGTCGGCGCCGAGGCGTTTCAGGTCGGCGACGCCGTCACGGTGATCGATTCGGACGACGTCCTGCTCGATGATCGGGCCCTCATCGAGGTGCTCGGTTACGTAGTGGGCGGTCGCACCGACGAGCTTGACGCCGCGCTCCTTGGCCCGCCGATAGGGTGACGCCCCGATGAACGACGGCAGGAATGAATGATGGATGTTGATCACCGGGCAGCCGACCTCGTCGAGGAATTGCGGTGTGATGATCTGCATGTAGCGGGCAAGCACCAATAGGTCGACGTTGTCGCGCAGCGCGTCGAGTTGTCGTTGTTCTGCTTGTGCGCGAATGTCTTTGGTGGCAGGTACATGCAGAAACGGCACGCCAAAGGGACGAACCCGATCGGCTAGGTCGGGGTGGTTGGAGATCACCATCACCACCGACATGTCGAGTTCGCCGCGACGGTTACGCCACAGCAGGTCCAGCAGGCAATGGTCGTCGCCCGATGCCATGATTGCGACGCGTTTGGGTTTGGCGGCCTCTGTGAGCGTGAAATCCATGTTGAATTGCTCGGCGATCTGCTGACTGAAGTCCCGTTCCAACGCATCCCGCGTCGCTGTCAGCCCGGGTAGGTGAAAGATCGTGCGCTGCATGAACGTTCCACCGGACTGCTCGGTCGAGTGTTGATCCAGGGACACGATGTTCGCCCCCGCCTGGGCGAGGAACGTGCTGACGGCGGCCACCAGGCCGGGCCGGTCGTTGCAGCGCAACAACAGTCGGCCGACATCGGTGATCGCCAAGGTACCGCGACCGACCTGTGGGTAGCGTCCCGTGACCGTCGCGTCTGCCGCGCCGATGCCGTTGAGGACTTCCATCGATCTGACCTTTCTTGATGCTTTTGCTGTGACATGAGATGGGGGGCGCCGGCATAGCCGACGCCCCCGCTCTCGTTCAGCAGTGGCCTCTTAGCGAAGTCCTGCCTTCTTGCGTGTTAGGACGAAGCGCCGGTTGCGCCGTCCTTGCCTGCGGTGCCTGTGGCCCCGGTGCTGCCGTTGGCTCCGTTGGCTCCTTCGGTCCCGGTGGCCCCGGTGTTGCCAGCGGTACCCCTCGAGCCGCCACCACCGAATATTCCGCCGCCACCAGCTGTGCCGGCCGTTCCGCCGGTGCCGCCGATGCCGCCGGTGCCGCCGATGCCGCCGGTGCCGCCGCCGCCGCCGGTGCCGTCCTTGCCTGCGGTGCCGCCTGCTCCGCCATCGCCACCTAGGCCGCCCGGGCCGCCGGTCGCGCCGGAGCCTCCCAGGCCTTTAGCGCCGCCGACGCCGGTGCCTCCGGCACCAGTGCCTGCGCCGCCTGCGCCGCCGACGCCGCCGTTCCCACCGGCGTCGCCGTTGCCGCCGGTGCCGCCCGTGCCGCCTGCAGTCCCATCGGTGCCTGCAGTACCGGCGTGCCTGCGCCGCCCGCGCTACCGGTTCCGCCGGTTCCGCCGTTACCGGCGTTGCCGCCGCGCCCGAATAGGCCGCCGCTGCCACCGTTACCGCCGGCGCCTGCAGCGCCGCCGCTGGTGCCGTTGGTACCGACAGTGCCATTGACACCGTTGGTCCCGGCAGTGCCGGCAGTGCCGGTCGCCCCCTTTTCGCCTGCAGCACCGGTTCCGCCGTCGCCGCCGTTACGCGCCTGCACCGCCATAACCGACCCCACTTGTACTGGTCCTTCACCGCCTGCGCCGCCTGCGCCACCGGTTGTGTTGCCGGTTCCGCCGTTGCCGCCGGCCGCGCCGTCACCGCCTACGGCGTCGGATCCAGCGCCCGTCGTCACCGAGGCACCGCCCGCTCCGCCTGCGCCGCCGTTGGCGCCTGGAGTGCCGTTGCCGCCCGCACCGCCGTTACCGCCGGTCGTGTCGACCGTGCCCGCTACCGCGCCGCCTTCCCCGCCTACGCCGCCGGGGTTCCCGTCGCCACCGGCTTCACCGTTGCCGCCGATCACCGTGCCGGTATTGCCGGCTGCGCCTACGGTCCCGGGATCGCCACTCGGCGTTGGGTTCACACCGTTCCCGCCCGTGGCCGGTAGCGCCGCCAAAGCCGCCAGGGTCGTGACAGCGCCCGTCCTTGCGGCGGTCGGGGTCGTGACGACCGTGTTGGTGCCTGCTGTTCCCGCACCGCCGGTTCCGCCGCTTCCTCCATGGCCGAACAATCCGAGAGTGCCCGCGCTGCCGCCGTTGCCGCCGTCGCCGCCGCCGTACCCGCCAGTACCTCCGTTGCCGCCACTACTGAACAGCGCCAAGAAACCCGCGTTTCCGCCGTCGCCGCCCGCAGCGCCGAGTCCGCCGGTGCCGCCCCAGCCGCCGTTACCGAAGAACAGCCCGCCGTTGCCGCCGTTGCCGCCTACCATTCCGTCGGCTCCGGACCCACCGACTCCGCCGTAGCCGATCAACAGGCCTGCATTGCCGCCGTTGGCGCCGGTACCTGGCGCACCGTTGGTGCCGTTGGCGATGAAGATATTGACAATCGGAACCTGTCCGACGAGGCCGATGATCCCGTACAACGGCTGATTCAAGCCGCCTCCGAGAAGTCCGGCCGACAGTGCGTTTGGAGTGGGTGAATTCGGGCTGAGCACCAGCGAACTGGCAGAACACTCGGATAGCACGATGCACTCGGATGCCGGCGCGGCTTGCGCCGTGCCGCCACCGAACGCCAACGCGACGCCGGCTCCGGCGATCGCGATGCCCGTTGCGTATGAGTAAACAGAATTTTTTTCATGTCGTGCTCCTTAACGAGCAGCTCAGATGAGCGGCACCGTAGATTTGTTGGTGACGCGTCATCCGCTTTGGATGGCAGTCGCGAAAAGGGGGGCCGCTTCCGCGGCTCCATCCCTTCTAAGGCACTTGTACATTACCATACGCTTATGCATGCGTGCATGCAAGTGCTGTAGAGTGAGAGGAACTACGCCGGCCGCACGGGCGTGTCAGTATTGGCCGCCACGCGATCGCGACGCAACGAGGAGAACCAGACGAAATGTCGGAGTCATTGCAGAGTTCGACGCCGTGGTGGCGGTATGTCGTAACGGTGGCAGGCAATGCGGCGCAGAAAGACATCGCGGCCGCGACCGGCATCGATCAGTCGACCATCTCCCGCTGGCAGCGCGCCGCCAACACCCCTCGCGCGGAGGCTGTGGTCACCTTCGCGCGGGCGTATGGCCGCTCACCGGTGGAAGCCTTGGTGGCAGCGGGCTATCTGTCCAGCGATGAGCTGGGCGTGGTGGAACTGACCACGCTGACCGGTGACCTGACCGGAATCTCGATCGATTCGTTGCTAAGCGAACTCCGCAGGCGGGTGCTCGCCGCCAACCCGAAGGACGCGCAGTCCTGGCCGGGCGGCTGGTCCACCCATGACCCGGCAGTGAGCCGGCCGGAGGACGACGAGCAAAGCAGCGATCTCAGTGTCTGACAGATCCTCCGGACGCACGCGCGACATCACCTGCTCCAACTCCCACCGCAGATGCGGCAACAGGGAGCCCGGCTCGGCCTTCAGGATTTTGGTGCGGTGTTTCCTCGCACGGTCTATGGCGATGACAGATTCCCCCACATCCTCAAGTTCAGTAATCACTGAAGTTCAGCGGTTCCACCCCTGATTCCTACTAAGGGCAATTCCTGAAGAGGATCGTGAAAATATCAGTCTTCGAAGACCTGTCACGATAACAGTCCGGCAACAACCCAATGATGCACCCAACGATGTTGTTATGCAACAGAACCAGCGAACGAGTTTTACCACCCAGTTAATTTCTCTATGGATCCGTGCCTGTGAGAGCGAACTGAGTGTCGGCCAGAGCCGGCTCATCACGTCCAAACGATCTAAGATTGCTGGTAGAGGACCTTGGGCATGCGTCCGGCTTGGTGTGGAGCGGCACTTGAAGATTACTGGTGTAATACGGGGTTAGCTGAGATGTTTGAAAGATCCCGCTCTGATACCGACGGCGCCGAAATAAGACATTGTTTAGATTGAAAATTCGCTAAGCTATTGAATTCAAGTGGACTACCGCTATTTTCGACCGTTTCATCAGCAACTTACCAGAAAACAAAAATGCATCGAATACGCATCGGTATGTCGCTGCCAGCTAAGGTGGGCCGCAAGCTCTGAACCAGTTCCAAGGAAAAGCTGAACAGACAACCAACGGTAGGAGCCTGCCGATCCAGCGGGTCGGTGTCGCTGATGGCTGTTCTTCAGGTTCGGTAGATCTCGTCGGCGGGAACCGGAGCGACGCCGAGTTCGCTCGAGACAGCGTCGATGGCCGCCCGAGCGGTGTCGAGATCCACCCGCCCGTCGGACGTGAAGTACGGGGCAATGTACCGCTCGTAGTAGCGCTGCACCTCGTCGCGCGTGAGCCGGTTCAAGAACGACGCGAGGTAGTCAACGGCTAGTTCTGGTTGCTCTGCAGCAGTCTTCAGAGCGCGTTGGTTGGCCCGCACCAACGCCTGCAGCGCAGGGTGATCAGCCGGAAAATGGGCCGCATCCGCTGCGATTCCGACGGTGGGGGCCTGGAAATGGTCACCCACCCAGGCCAACACATGGAAGCCCTCCTCCTCGGCGACCTGTTCGGGCCCGACGGTGCTTCCGACATAAGCGGCGTCGATGGATCCATCGCGCAGGCGTCGCAGATCCATCTGGTAGTCGCCGGGAAACCGCGTCGCGCACTCCAGGTCGTGGTCGGGGTCGAGACCGTGCCTGCGCAGCACGATCCGCGCGAAGCATCCAGGTGCGGTGTGCGGCGCGTGTACCGCGAGTCGGCGGCCGCGGAGGTCCGCCATGGACGTCACGTCTTTGTTACCCAGAAACCAGAACAGCGGCCGATGGGTGTTGACGCTGTACGCCGTCCATTCGACGCCGTCGGTCAGACGCGACAGCACCGCCCGCCCGAGTCCGATCGTTGCGCATGAACGTAGCCGCTCCTCTGCCCACCCGGTCCCGTCGTGCATGGCGACGTGGACGCCTTCGTTGTCGAAGTAGCCCTCCTGGTCGGCGATGTGTGCGATCAATTCCTCGTGGATCCCGCGCCCGACGTAGGCAAGGTCGATCGTGTGCATGGTTGATTCCTCTTCTCAGTCCATCGCAAGGCCGCCGTTGACCGGCACATAGGCACCGGTGGTAAAGCGCGAGTCCTCACTGGCCAGGAACGCGATCGTCTTGGCCACCTCCTCGGGCCGAACAAGCCGACCCATGGGGTTGGTCGCACCGAGATGCTGCACCTGCTCGGACGTCAGCTGATCCGTTACCTTCGTCTCGTCCACCGTGGCCGGAGCGACGAGGTTGGCAGTGATCCCGTGCGGCGCAAGTTCGAGCGCGACGTAGCGGACGAACTGGTCCATGGCAGCCTTCGCGGTACCGAGCGCGATCATCCCCTCCCGCGGACGTCGCGACAATCCGGTGCTGAGAAACACCAGCCGGCCGTACCCGCGCGAGATCATTCCCGGCACTACGGCTTTGGTTATCAGATAGGCGGCGCGCAGCTCACGGTCAAGCTTGCCGCCGAGCTGCTGCCAACTCAGATCAGCAAATGAGGTGACGGCGAACGGAATCAATGCATTGTGAACGACCACGTCGACTCGGCCCCAACGCCGTTCGGTATCGGTGATCATTTCGGCCACCTGATCGGCCTCGGTGACATCGGCCCGAAACGCCACCGCTTCACCGCCTGCCTCCGTCACTCCTTGGACCACTTGTTCTGCTTCCTCGGCGCTGGACCGGTAGTTGACGACAACGCGAAAACCGCGTTGCGCCAGAACCGATACCGTTGCCGCGCCGATTCCCCGACTCGCTCCGGTGACCACTGCGACAGGAGTCATGAGAGGCGACCTCCATTGATGAGATGGGATTGATATATCGAGTTGGACCAGACGCCGTCACTCACGACGATCACGCGGCGGGTGGTTGTTCGTCAACTGCCTACAGGAACTTCGTTGAAGCCGGGCTCTCCCGCATCGACGACCGAATTGAACCGGTAGCGCGTTCTCAGTCGGTCACTGATCTCGTTGATCGCGCTGTCAGGAAGGCTGGCCACATCGAAGTTCTCGCTGATTCGCTCGGGTGTCTTCGATGACGTCAGAACCGCGGTGCCGCGCTGGATACCCCACGCCAGAAGCACTTGTGCGGCAGTTCTCCCGAAGCGCTGTGCGAGCGAGACGACGACCGGATCGTCGAGCAGCCGCGGCTCCAGTGCATGTCCCAGGGGGGCGAAGGCCAGCAGGACTATGCCTTCCGCCGTGCAGTAGTCGTACAGCTCCCACTGTGGGTGATACGGGTGCGACTCGACCTCGACAACTGCGGGCTTGATCCTGGCGGAGGCGACTATTCTTCTGGTGCCTTCAACGTCGATGTCCGACAGGCCGATTGCGCGGGTGAGTCCGTCGTCAACCAAGGTCTCCATCGCTGCCCACGTCTCTTCCAAGCTGACCCCGTAGTCGTATACGACGTCGCCGTGCTCGTCGCGCGGATCCTGGTCGTCTCCAGGTTGGAACGCGAATGGCGTGTGCATCAGATACAGGTCGACGTAATCGAGCCCGAGCTTTCGCAGGCTGTCTTGGAGTGCGGCTCTGACCCGTTCAGGTCGATGGTTGTTGTTCCAGAGCTTGGTGGTGACGAACAGGTCCTCGCGGCGCACTGTTCCGTCGGCGAAAAGCTCCTTGAGTGCCGCGCCGACCTCTTCCTCGTTGCGGTAGCGCTCGGCACAGTCGAGGTGCCGGAAACCCGCTTCGACGGCAGCCTTCGTGGCTTTTTGCGTTTCGGTGCGATCAGAAAGCAGGGTCCCGAAACCCAGCGCCGGGATCTCACCGGTGCCCTTGTTCAGGGTGAATCGGCGCTGACGAAGGTCTTCGAGGGTCATGGAGTCCAGAATAAATGACCGGTCGTCTATAAATCAATGTGATGTACCGCACCTCATCCGAGCAGCGTGTTCAGCGAAGCAAGGCAGGAACAGCCACAGTCTCGAAGCGGTCATAGGGGGCCCGGCTGCGGGTCACTTTCCCGTGCAGGGCTGCACCCTCCCAGGCCTCGATGAGAAGTGCGGCAAGTTCGTCGGCGTTCAGATCGGTCCGGATTTTCTCCTGGTCGTTCTGGCCGGACCGCACAGCTGACGCGAGCGCGTCGTCCCAGCGGCCGAGGATGCGGACGAGCTCATCGCGTACCGGTTCGCTCGAACCGCCGAGTTCGAGCGACATGTTGCCGACCAGGCAGCCGAGCAGGAAGTCCGAGGCTTCGTGTTCGTCAGCGAGAGCGTGGAAGAAGCGTGTGATTCGTTGTCGCACAGTTCCATCCGTGCCGAGGATCGGCAGGATTCGGGCTTCGATATCGGACCAGTAGTGGTCGAGGATTGCCGCGGCGAATGCTTCCTTGCTGGGAAAGTACGCGTAGAACGATCCTTTCGGGACGCCTGCCGCGTCGGTGATGTCCTTGACCCCGCTGGCGGCGAATCCGCGCGCGTGCACGAGATCAAGCCCCGCCTGGAGAAGGCGGCGGCGCACCTCGGGATTCGGGGGACGTGGCATGCTCCCGATGATAGCCGACCGGTCACTTATGCCGGACCTCGCTAGAAGAGGCCACGTCGAGCGCCGCAGTCAAGGGCAAGAGTTGACCCGTGCAGTGCTACGGCCTCCGGCGCGAGCAACTGAACCACTGCCCAGCTGACCTGATCGACGGTGGTCATCCGACCCAGCGGTGAATGGGATCGATATTCATCGAGGACTGTGTCGACGCTGACTCCGCGCTCCTGCGCGTGGGCGCTGGCGAACCGGCGTAGGCGATCTGTCTCCAGGGCACCCGGAGCCACCATGTGTACCGTCACGCCGCGCGGTCCATATGCGTCGGCGAGTTGGCGAATGAGGTTGGCCAGCGCAGCGTTGGTGACGCCGGCGCCGCACGTCTGCGGTGTGGGTTCGGATCCGAAATGCCCACCGATGGCGACGATTCGGGCGTCCTCGACAAGCCGGTCGTCGACGGCGCGGATAAGGCGGAGCAGCCCGCCAAGTTTCAACGACACTGATCGGCCGAGCGCATCCGGCTCGATGGTGGATAGCGGCCCTGCCGGCGGTACGGCTGCTGACTGGACGACCATCCGAACCGGCGCGGACACCGCGGCGGCGATCGCTTCGATTGCCGAGTCGTCTCCGATGTCCGCGGGACATGCCGTGATCCCGTCGTCTGTCGCGCTCAGCTGCTCGAGACGGTCACGGTCACGCGCCACCGCGACCACAGGTATCTCGGCTTTTCGCAACCGGGCGACGATGGCTGCGCCGACCTCGCCGGTCGCGCCGACAACCACTGCTTGCGCAATTTGGCTCATGAAACAAGGTTCTACACCCGCAGTCAGCGCCTGCACGCAGACGGATGAGTTTCCCGGGCGCTGTCGCGACAATGGTGATCGTGGCCCCACCGATCAGCGCAGAGCGGCACCGTGCGCTGTGCGACTGGATCGATCGCGGTCGCGAGATGCTGTGTTTCGACGCCACGCCCGACTGGCTTCTGCCGCTGATGACCGCACTGCGCGATGCGCAACCCCATGAACTCAGCACCAACGATCCGCCCGCCCGCGAGGTCGCGGCACGGCAGGCGGCAGTCTTGATTCTGCTCGGCGGCCACGGTCCAGGCGAGGTGGATGTCGTACTCACCCGACGCGCATCGGGATTACGCGACCATCCGGGCGAGGTCTCGTTCCCCGGCGGCGGTTGGGAACCGGGCGATACCAGTCCGGTCGCTACTGCCCTTCGTGAGGCCGAGGAAGAAACCGGCGTCGATCCCGCCGGGATCACACCCTTGCTTCTCCTCCCGCGATTGTTCATTCCGCCGTCCGGATTCGACGTCACCGCCGTCGTCGGATACTGGCACCGCCGTGCGCTCCTCGCGCCGACCGACGTCGCGGAAACTCAAGAGGTGTTTTCCATCGGCCTGCGCGACCTCGCCCAGCCGGCCCGTTGGCAGGACTACACCGTTCCGGGATGGCATGGCCCAAGCACTCGACTCGACAACGATGCCCTGCTGTGGGGCTACACCGCCGAACTGTTGGCCTTCATCAGCCGCCACATCTGACAGCGGCAATGTATGCGCGCCAATCGCTGAACGACAATCTCGAGGCCTAGCCGACTCTGCGTAAGAGAAATTGACGCGCCCGTCTGCGAGACCTTTGTCGTCGATGGAGAAGAAATGTCGAATCGATGACTTCGCAGTGCATTTGCTGCACCGGTGATATTTTTGAATTCTTGCTGACTCCAGTAGACGACATTCATGCGGAAGTAGGTCGTAGTGACTGATGCTGCTGAACGCGCCGAACAATTGGCGCTGGTTTCCCGTCTGAAGACCATTTTCCCGGAGGTCCCGGAATGGCCGACGCCGGATATGGTCACCCACGACCACTACCTGGCGTACATGAAGACGTCTCACGACGTGGGCGGTGAACTGGACTATCCGCATCTCTACGAGAACAAAGAAGAAGAGCAGTGGGAGCTGATGACCTACGTGCTCTGCGAGCTTCTCGGCTGGCGCGGCATCTGGGTGTCCGAGGAGCGACGGCGGCTGGCCAATGTCGATGTCGGCCGCGCGATCTATCTGGGTCTTCCGTACTACAGTCGCTGGCTCTGGTCGGTCGGCCGGTTGTTGATGGAGAAGAAGCACATTTCGTGGGGTGAGCTGACGGATCGGCTGGCCGAGGTGCAGGCGCGTTACGCAGGCGGGCTGGACGGCGGTTATCCGGAGGCGAAGCCGAAGTTCGAAGGTGACGGCGCGAACGTCAACCGAAACAAGCACCACATCGAGGCCGTCGGTATCGGTGATCCGCAGTGCTTCGCGGGTCAGGCCGGCGTGGCGAAGTTCACGGTCGGCGACAAGGTGAAGGTTCGCGAACTGCCCGCGATGTTCTACACCCGCACCCCGGAATATTGCCGGGGCGCGGAGGGGACGATCGCCGAGGTGACCTATGAGAGCCCGGCTCCCGAGGACGAGGCCTGGGACCGAGAAGACGCCAAGGCGGAGTGGTTCTACATCGTGCGCTTCAACCAGGCTGAGCTGTGGGACAACTACACCGGTCCCAAGACCGACACCCTGCAGACCGAGATTCCAGAGCGCTGGCTGGAAGCCGTCGGCTGAACCCACGTTTCCCAATTCGCAGACACGCTCGATCGAAAGGAATGGCGTCTATGTCCGACCACGGTCACGATCACGATCACTCGCGAACCGTCAAGCCGATGGTGGATGAGATCACCGACTTCGAGGTGCTCGAGATCGCGCTGCGCGAATTATGCATCGAGAAAGGGCTTTTCACGGCCGAGGAACACCGTCGGTTCACCGAGTATGCCGAGCACATCGGGCCGACTCCTGGGGCGCGGCTGGTGGCCAAAGCCTGGTTGGACGATGACTTCAAAAAGCTTGCGATCTCCGATGCCGTGGCCGCGGCCAAGGCGGTCGGTATCGACTGGCTCGACCCGACGGGCTTCGGCACCCCAAGCGACTTCGTCGCGTTCAAGATCCTCCCCGACACCCCGACGGTGCACAACGTCATCGTGTGTGCGCTGTGCTCCTGCTACCCACGTCCGATCCTCGGCAACTCGCCGGAGTGGTACCGCACGCCTAATTACCGGCGCCGCATCGTGCGCTGGCCGCGGCAGGTGCTCTCCGAATTCGGCCTCCAGTTGCCCGACGACGTCGAAGTTCGGGTGGAGGACTCCAACCAGAAGCACCGATTCATGGTCATGCCGCTGCGTCCAGAGGGCACCGACGGGTGGACCGAGGACCAGCTGACCGAAATCATCACCCGCGACTGCCTGATCGGGGTCGCGCTACCCAAACCGGGTGTCACGACGAACGTCAGCCCACTGGTCCGCGCAGCTGTCCGGCCGATCGAAGAGTGACGGCGTTGGTCGAAGAAACAGGCAACGGGACCAACGAGTTCGCCGTTCTGGCGGAGATATCGAAGGGCGAGCAGACGTGGCCGGCGATGACGGCCAAGTACGGTGTCGAGAATCCGCTGCCGCCGTGGAAAAGCAGTCTCGATGGACTGTGCGACGCGCTTGACCGGTCCTGCGTCGCAAACGATGACCTGGATTTCACCTTCAAACAGCGCCGCGACGAGGAAGACGAGCTCTCGGCCGACCGGTACGCACAGTTGCCCTATCCCGAGAATCAGCTTGTCTCACTGGCGCATTCGCTGTTGACGCGAGGCCTCATCGACGAAGCCGACTTGCGCGCCCGGCTCACATCGATCCGGAAGCGTCTCGAGGCCGAGTAACCTGCTGCTCCGGCGGGCCTGCCTTCTTGCGGACGGCGATGATGCCCCCGCCGATCACCAGAGCCATGCCGAAGACGACGAGCATGGTGGGCGCGCGATTCCACAGAAACCAGTCGATCAACGCAGTGAAGACGATCACCGTGTAGACGAACGGGCCGACCTTGACGGCGGACGCATAGCGGTAGGCGAGAACGATGAGCGCCTGGCTCACCAGAAGCGTCAACGCGATACCGATGAGGTAGATCGCGCCACGCAGCCCGAACGGCCTCCAATCCAGGATGGCAAACGGTGCGCACAAAACGCTGGCAATGAGGAAGTAGTAAAACAGGATTCGCGACGTGGGCTCGGTTGCTCCCAACCACCGGACGGACAGGAAGGCGATGGACAGGCAGAACGCGCCTGCGAGAGCGATGACGGCGCCGATGTTGAAGTGCTGATGATGGGGCTGCAGGACAAGGAGGACGCCGACGAAACCCACGGCGGCACCGATCCACGTCGCCCGTGATGCCTTCTCGCGGAACAGGACCCAGGCAATCACGGGCATCCACAGCGGAGCGCTGAACGTCAGCAGGATGGCGTTCGTCAGTGGCATCATCGTGATGGCGACGAAGAGTGCGTACCACGCGGCGGTTCCGCTGACCGCGCGCAGGAAATGCAAACCGATCTTCTCGGTTCTCACCGACGCCAAACCCCCGCGCAGAGCGAACGGCGCGATGAGCAGAAAGCAGATGAGGTTCTGAAAGAGCAGGACGACTGCCGTCGAGGTCAGCTCCTCAGTCGCTTTCACCAAGGCACTCATCACTGCGGTGCAGAAGAACGACAGCGAACTCAGCGCGGCGCCCATGGCCAAGTTCTCCGGCATGTGGCCCGACCCGGTGTTAGCCATCTGCGCCTCCCGCCGCCGTTGCGTGAGTATTGCTCTCGGTCTCTCGCAAGCGCTTTGTGCAGAGTAGCTGCGCCAAACCCGTGGCCGTCCGAGTTAGCCGAAGTTTTCGGCGGTCGACTGCGACGTGTGGTCCTATGAACGAGATGAAGGCATTCGCGACCGGCGCGGGGCATCGACCGGAAAACCTTGTCGTCGCGGCCGCGCTCACCACCGCCGCATTCTTCTGCGTGGCGCTGGTGGCGACCATCGCGAAGGTGGCCGGCCAGCACACCTCAACCGGCGTGCTCTTGCTGTTCCAGAACCTGCTCTGTCTCGTGTTCATGGTGCCGGTGGCGCTGCGCGGTGGACTGCCCCTGATGAAGACCGACAAGATCGGTTTGCACATCCTGCGCGCGGTGGCCGGGACTGCATGTTGGTACGCGCTGTTCGTCGCGATCAAGCTCATACCGCTCGCGAACGCGACGTTGTTGACCTACAGCGCCCCGCTGTGGATGCCGCTCATCGCATGGGTCGTCACGCGCCAGCGGATCGCGAAGGCGACGTGGGCCGGTGCGGCCATTGGCTTCGCCGGCGTGGTCTTGGTCCTGCAGCCACAGGCACATGGCTTCAACACCGGTCAGATCTTCGCGTTGACCGGAGCGCTCATGTTGGCGGTCGCGATGATGTCCGTCCGTTGGTTGGGCGCGACGGAACCCGTCATCAGAATTCTTCTCTACTACTTTCTACTCTCGACCGCGCTCACCGTTCCCATTGCGGTGATCGATTGGCAACCGATTCCCCCACAAGCCTGGGCGTGGTTGATTGCACTCGGGATTGCGCAGTTCCTTTCTCAGATCCTGCTCGTGGTTGCCTATAGGTACGCGTCGGCAGAGAAGGTCGGGCCGTTCATCTACTCGGTCATCGTGTTCACTGCGCTCATCGACTGGATCGTCTGGGACCACCGCCCCACGCTGCCCATGTACATCGGGATGGCGTTGGTTATCGGCGGTGGGCTGATCGCCGTTCGCGCCAAGTCACCCCGGGCTCCGGCGACCGCAACCGCTGACTAATTCGTAAATTTGCTGCCCCCAATCCTACGGCGGCCTAGATTGTTAGCGGAACGGTCCTGTTACTCCCATGGCGACAAAAGGTGTAGTGCGGTGATCGCGAATCTGAGAAAAGCGGCTCGCTTGGCTGGAATGCGTCCGATGCCGCGATGGCGTGGTCGCTCAGAGGTGGACCTGCGTGGTAAGCGGATATTGCTGACGGGCGCGTCGTCGGGGATCGGTGCAGTTGCCGCGGAGAGGTTCGCCGCAGAGGGCGCGACGGTGATCGCCGTCGCACGTCGCGAGCACCTGCTCAACGAGGTCGTCGAGCGGATCATCGCATCGGGAGGAAACGCGGTCGCCTACCCCGCGAACCTGGCCGATCTCGATCAAGTCGATGAGCTGGCCAAAACCGTTGGGCCGGTGGATATCTTGATCAACAATGCGGCAAGGTCGATCCGGCGGCCACTGGCTGAATCGCTGGAACGGTGGCATGACGTCGAACGTGTCATGCAGCTCAACTACTTCGCGCCGCTGCGACTGATTCGCGGCATAGCTCCCGGCATGATCGAACGCGGTGACGGTCACATCATCAACATCGCGACGTGGCGCGTATTGCCGGAATCCTCACCGCTTTTCGCCGCCTACAACGCGTCAAAAGCCGCGCTGAGCGCCGTCAGCCGCGTCATCGACACTGAATGGGGTGGCCACGGCGTGCACTCCACCACGATCTACTACCCGCTCGTGGCGACGCCGATGATCGCAGCGACCCGCGCGTACGACGGGATCGTCGCGCTGGGTTCTGACGAGGCCGCAGAGTGGATGGTCACCGCCGCTCGCACCCGGCCGGTGCGTGTCGCGCCACGAAAGGCGTTGGCGCTACGCGCACTCGATGTCTTCGCGCCGCGCGCACTCAACAATGTTCTCGCTCGCGAGACCGATCGACTGAACGCGTCGACACCTTCGGTTGCGGCGGTCGCTGGTGAATCAGCCACCGGCAGTCGTCAGGACAGCGACTCGTCCAACTCGCCAAGCGAGGCGATCAGCGCGCTGTTGGCGGAGTAGTCGACCGGGCAGGCGATGACGCTGACGGTGTCGTCGTCGAGAGCTTGGCGCAGCGTCGGGAGAAGTTCGGCCGCCGAGGTGATTCGGTAGCCCTTCGCACCGAAACTCTCGGCGTAGGCGACGAAGTCCGGGTTGGAGAACTTGGTCTCGACGTTGTGCCCGAGCTCGAGGTCCATCTTCCAGCTGATCAGTCCGAAGGCGTTGTCATCCCAGATCAGGATCACGAAGGGCGTTTTCAGGCGCAGGGCCGTCTCGATCTCCTGGGAGTTCATCAGGAACGCGCCGTCGCCGTTGGCGACGAGCACCCTGGAGTTCGGTCGCGCGATCTTGGCGGCGATCGCCCCTGGCACGGTCCAGGCCATGGTCGAAAGGCCGTTGGAGATCAGGCATGTGTTCGGCTCATACGTCGGATAGAGCCTGGCCATCCACATCTTCAGTGCGCCGGTGTCGACCAGCACGATGTCGTCGCTGCGCAGCGCTGCCCGGGTATCGGCCACGATGCGGGCAGGAGTGAGAGGGAAGCTGTCGTCGGCGCGGCCGCGGTCGAGTTCTCCCGACAACAGCTCACGGATGCGGACGTGACTTTCTGAATGCGGTAGTTGGCGAGTCACCCGGCTCGCCAGCGCGTCCAGCGTGCCGCCGATGTCGGCCTGCAATCCCACCGCGACGTCGTAGTGCACGTCCACTTCCGCCGGAAATCGGTGGATGTGGATGATCTTGGTGTTGCCGGTCGGATTGATACGGATCGGGTCGAACTCCTGAAGCTCGTAGCCGGCGGCGACGATGACGTCGGCCTGGTCGAAGCCGAAGTTCACGTAGTCATGGCGCATGAAGCCGACGGCGCCAAGCGCGAGCGGATGGTCGTCGGGCATGACGCCCTTGCCGTGGAACGTCGTCGCCACGGGAACGCGAAGCGCCTCGGCGAATCGGCGGATCGCTCCAGCCGCTCCGCTGCGGGCGGCGCCGTGGCCGGCCAGCAGAATGGGGTTGCGCGCGGAGCACAGAATCTCCACGGCACGGTCCAGCTGGGCCGCCGAGGGATCGTCGGGCCGTGGCACGTTGACAGGCAGGGGTCTCGAACCCTGCGGGGCGGCGGCTTCTTCGACGTCCTCGGGCACGGCCAAGTAGACGGCGCCCGGGCGCTCGGTCTGTGCCAGTTTGAACGCCTTCCGGACCATCTCCGGCACCGCCCCCGGAGTCGCGACGAGTGCGGACCACTTCGTGGCCGGAGCGAACATCGAGACCAGGTCGACGCTCTGGTGCGATTCCTTGTAGCTGCGGCCCATTCCGACCTGTGCCGAGATTGCCAGCACGGGAGTCGAATTCGTGGTTGCATCGGCGGCGCCCAGCAGGAGGTTGATGGCGCCGGGGCCGAGCGTCGCCGAACACACGCCGGCCTTGCCCGTCAGACGCCCGTAGACCTCGGCCATGAACGACGCGCCCTGCTCATGGCGTGTCAGCACGTATTTGATCGATGACTTCGACACCGCTTCGGTGAAGCGAATGTTCTCTTCGCCGGGGATGCCGAAGACGTGTGTGACGCCCTCGTTCTCCAGGCATTCGACGATCAGCTCGGCGGTCGTGCGACTCGGTTCGCCCACGCGATCGAGCCTAGCCGCGGCGGCGCGGCGCAGCGCGTGACTTCGTCGGAGTCAGCTACGTTCGGCGGACTCATCTGACACCGAGGAGCGACGGTCCCATGAAATCCGCAATCACGGCCATCCTGGCCGGCGCGCTCATCTTGACCGGTTGTCAAGACTCCAAGCCAGATGTCGGCGCAGACGGCAGCTATCCCTCTGGCCCCGTCACCATGACGGCGGGCGCAGGCCCGGGAAGTGGTTTCGACATCACGATTCGCGCCGTTGTCGAGGCGTTGACGAAGGAGGACCTCGTCGAGGTCCCGCTCGAGGTGCAGAACCGGCCGGGCGGAAGTGGCGCCGATTTCCTGGCGGCGATGGTCGAGCAGTACAAGGGCGACGACAACCAGGTGTCGGTGACATCTCTGTCGATGATGATGAACGAGCTACGGGGCAAGTCCAAGTACGGATATGACGACGTCACCATGATCGCCGGCCTGATGACGGACTACTACGTCGTCGTCACGGCGCCCGGCTCCCCGTACAAGAATCTCGGTGACGTGATGGCGGCCCTGAAGTCTGACCCTGCCCGAGTGACGGTGGGTGCCGCCGAGGACGACCAGGCGCCATTCGACCTTCTCGTATCGGCCGCCGGTGGCCGCCCGTCGTCGGTCGACTATGCGCCCCTCGAGGGCGGCGGCGACCAAATCGCCGCGCTTGTAAAGGGCGACATCGGCGTTGCGGTCGGCGGCGTCAGCGAGTTTGTCGGCACGCTCAGTTCGGGCGAGCTGAAGGCGCTTGGCGTGCTTGCAGAGAATCGGCTGCCCGGGTTGGACGTACCCACCGCCAGAGAGCAGGGGCTGGATGTCACCCTTTCGAATTGGCGTGGGCTCTACGGTCCGCCCGACATGCCGCAGTTCGCGGTTGCGTACTGGCAGAAGGTGCTTGGCGAGATGGTGGAGCGCCCCACGTGGAAACGGATTGCCGAGAAGAGCCGGTTCACCACTACCTACATGACCGGTGACGATTTCCAAACCTTCCTGGCGAAGACCCAGGCAGACGTCGCGGCCGCTCTGAAAGAGGCGGGGTGACGATCAAAACCGTGGGGGTCATGCCGGGAAGATCGGGCGCGCGTCACCACAGCCCATGGTGATGACGACATCTGCGGCCTGCACTATCTCATCGGTCCACGGCTTGGGGAACTCTCCCGTGATGTCGACCCCGACTTCGGCCATCGACTGTGGGCCTGCCATCGCTGATCTTGCCTTCCACGCGGGCCAGCGCGTTCAGGCGCTGGCGCGCGAAACGTTCGGCCAGCAGCGGCAGGACGTTGGGAACTGTTGCGCGCCCGGCGAATTGCTCGTATGACGAATTGAGAAACCTCTCGATCGTCTCCACTCCGAACGAGCCGTCAAAGGCGCGCTGCAGACGGGTAGCGGCGGTCCTGAGGGCGTGCTGTTGATCGATGGACAGGTCGCGGCTCAGCTGGTGTGTGACAGCCAACTGCAGGTGAACGTACGACCCCGCGGGCGTGAGCGTTCACGCCCGCGGGTCCACGGCGATGTCCTCAGCAGCACGACGCTGCAGTCGAGGACTCCTGCTTGTCGGCCGCCTGGCCGCCGCAGCAGACGCCCTCGGTATCGGGGTCGGGGTCGTTCGGGCTGGCGCCGAAGGTGTCCGAATCGGCGAGAACCGTGTACACCTCCCACTTCTCCCCGGCCGGGCCCGTGACCCAGACCTTGTCCTGGGTGGCGAAGCAGCACGTGGTGCCGATCTCCTCGTCGGTGAACAGGCCCTCGCCGCTGAGGCGTGCGATTTCTGAATGGACCGCTTCGCTCGAGCCGACCTCTACGCCCAGGTGGTTGATAGTGCCGCCGTTGCCTGGGTTCTCGATGAGTACCAGCTTGAGCGGAGGTTCGGCGACGGCGAAGTTCGCGTAGCCCTCCTTGACCTTGTTGGGCTCGGTGTTGAAGAGCTTCGAGTAGAAGATGATCGCCTCGTCGAGGTCGTCGACGTTGAGCGCGAGTTGGACGCGAGCCATGATGGGTGACCTTTCAGGTGTGAGACATATATCGAAATGGCGCCGACTCCAGAATGACCACCTCTTTGATATATGTCAAGAAGGTCGGTATGGTTGGTTCCATGCCGAAGACGCTGCCGATGATCGACATGTCCGCGCCGGTCTGCTGCGCTCCGGTGGCCGCCGGTCCGATGTCGGACGACGCTGCACTCGAAGTTGCCCTGCGATTGAAGGCGCTGGCCGACCCGGTGCGGGTGAAGATCATGTCACTGCTGTTCGATTCGGCCGCCGGTGAACAGAACAGTGGCGATCTTGCAGCGACACTGGGTTTGACGGAATCAACCGCGAGCCATCATCTTGCCCAACTACGCAAGGCGGGTCTCGTCGAGTCGCAGCGGCGGGGTATGAACGTCTTTCACCGAGCGCATCGTGACGCTCTCATCGCGCTGTGCACCGTGCTGGATCCCACCTGCTGCACGTAGCGCGGCGGTCCGACAACGTCGCGCGCGATCCTGAGAAGTAGTCGTCACGTGTTCGACTCCAGTACTCGGATGACCTCGCGCAGTGGTTCCGGTGAGGTTCCGATCTCGCCGATGAACGGGTGCGACAGTTCCAGGACCAGGAAGAGTTGCGCGCCGACGAGCACGCCGAGGATCGCGACCATCGTGTAGTGCGTGGCGGACTTCTCGACGCCGTAGATGATCGCGCAGCCGAGAAGCAGCCCGCTCGTCAAGAAGATGACTGCCCACAGCGACCAGGGTGGGCCGATGTCGGTGCGGGCCTGAAGAACTCGTTGCGTCCTGGCTTGGCTGACGCTGTCGAGGTTGGCGAAAGAGGTTCCCAGCACCGTCTCTTGTGCCCGGTTGTGCGTCTGCACGTCTTCGTAAGCCGAGCGGAGACGGGTCAGCGCGACATCCGCCGCAGGATAGTGACGGCCGCTGGCTGCCTCATTCCACTCGGTGAGGGCGGCGTGTTCAAAGTCCAACAGGCTCTGCCGCAGGCGGTCACGATCTGGTTGATCGAACACATGGATGCTCCTGGCCAACTCGACCCCAGCCGCGCCCTCGGTACGCGCCCTGCCGTCCGCATCGTTGATTTGCCCCCACATCGCAGACACGACGAACCCGATGAAGAAGGCGAACACGAAGCCGACGACTCCGAATGCGAATTTTGTGACATCGTTGTGCTCTTCGCCCCTCAGCGTCGGGAATCGACGGCGAACGACAATCTGGAGAGCGATCGCTGCGCTCGTCGTGACCACGATGATTCCCAGCAGCAGAAGCCACGACGGCAGGGCGCTCACCAACCATTGACTCAAAGCCGCTCTCCTCACGCATTCAGGGCTTTTCGACTGTAGGTGCCCGTCGTGCTCGCCGAGGGTGATCTGGATTTATATCGAGATCTGAGCGGCCGGCGTGAAGCGAATGGCGAAATAGTGTTCGCGCTCGACGACGTCAGCGAAGTCGGCGGCCGCGGGCACCCGGCCGTCGCGAAACTCAAGCCCCATCATGCGCTGTGCGCGCCGGACGCCGTAGGCCTGCGCAGTTCGGTGAGCCAGGTCTGCGACGACGGCGCTGTCGTCGATGAGTTCGCCCCGCATGGCCGTCGTGCTGCCGTTGTGCAGGACGTGCGCGTCGGCGCCGCCGCGGAAGTTGACCTTCCACCTGGCGCTCGTCATCGCGTAGATCGCACCGTCTATCCGGTGGGCGCACAGCGGAATCGAGTATCTGCGACCTGTCTTGCGGCCGACCACGTCGACCACCATCATCTGGTCGCGAAGACCGCCGAGCAGCGGTGTCCGCAGGACGCGTCGCATGACAGGATTCGCGGCGTGCAGCAGCGACACCGGAGGGTGTGAAATCGTCACTGCGGGAGCTGTATTCGTCACTGGCTCAGCGAGCAAGATCCCATTGGCCGTAATCGGCAGCAAGGATGTCGTCCTCGTCCACATGACTACCTCCCAAGCTGATGCCGGGGTCCGACGCGGTGACGATGACCCTTTGATAGAGAACCGCGGCGGGCTCGCGCTCGCCATCCGACCATGCGCGGGTCTGCCAGGCCCACCGGTATCCCGGGGTGGTCGAGTGGCCGATGACGCCGTCGGCGATGGCCCATCCGCACACTGCGGCGTGTCCGTAGACACCGGTCCGCTCCACCCCGATCACCGAGTTGATGCCGCGAAGCCACTGCACCGCAGCGCTTTTCCAGGTCGCGGAATCGATGTCCTCGTCGATGCTGAAGAAGATCGGCGCCGAGTCCGGTCCTCCTGCCGCGACGTGCAACAGCAGCGCAGTCTGCGCATCGGCGACGCCACCGTCATATCCGCGGGTGTAATCCGACGGTGCTCCCGGCCAGTTCGGTTTCCCATACTGGTAGCAGCTGACGACCTGAAGTCCTAACGCGCGCAGCGCGTCGGCGTATTCGCGGGTGACCGGTTTGAAGTCGAAGGTTGCCCCCGGCCGTAACTCGGATACATACACAAGCGCACCCGTGTAGCCCGCGGCGGCGACCTGGTCGGCGGGGACCAGTTTGTCGGTGAAGTCGATCAGCTTGCCGTTGGCGGCCGACGCCTTCGGTGCCTCGACAGTCGACGCGACGAGGCCGGCGAGAACCGGGCCCGCCAGCGCATATTTGAGGAGTTCGCGTCTGGTGACGGAGCCGGCGGGCTTCTGGCTATACGGGTCCGACGACACGACACTCGGTTGTACACGAGTTGACGGTCTCTGGCGAGGGTTGCAGGTGCGGCTGTGGCTGCGCCGATCCGGCAGGCGCGGGCAAGTGCGGCTGACCGGCCGGAATCGGGGTCTGCGGCGTGGCCTCGCGAGGCGGCGTCGTCGCCACCTTGCCTGCCGCGAACGTCGCCGCCTGGTCGACCATCCCTGTTTCCACGTACTGGGTATGCGCGTTGAAATCCCGTCCGCTCGAGCAGACGAAATCGTCCTCGACGCACAGTTCGACGGTCCTGTCCTTGTACAGGGGGCCGACGTCGACGTCTGGCTGATTGATCACGCGCATGAACCGATCGTTGGGCTTGCCGAACAGCGTGACGGCGACGACGTGTTCGGCCACGCCGTCCGGCATCGGATTCGGGACGCCTTCGGGCGCGCCGTCCGGGATGACGTTCGCCGTGACGAAGCCGGCGACGGCGGCGCCCTGGGAGAAGCCGCCGAGCACGATGTTGGTGTCTGGGCAGTTGGCTGCCATGGACTCGACGCGGGCGCTGGCATCGCGGACCCCGTCCAGCGCCTTGGGGAATTCCGTGGTGGCGGGGTAGTCGACCGGATAGACGTCGAGCGACTTGGTGCCGATGCGCGAGCGCAGCGCGCTGACGAACGCCTCGCCGGTCGGTCCGAGGCCAGGCGCTTCGGCCGTGCCTCGCGCGAATACCACCTCGACATCGGGACACGGCTGCGCGGATGCGGACGGAATCGCGCTCAGCGGAGGCAGACCCAGTGCTCCTGCCGCCGCTACGAATATCGCAGTTGTTCGTCCCCTCACGGCGCAATATTGACACACCGATATGGCACATGTGATTCGAAAATCCAATAGCTAATGAACGTCTTATCAATCGGCCAATAAGTACTCAGTGATTCGAATGCGGATTAATTGGTAACAGCGTGACCTGCCTGAATGAAATGGACTGCCCTTCTTGCGACTGTGCGCACACTGCGAATTCGCGCGCTTGATATGCGCGGCGCATTCACGTTCGGCGAGCGCTCTCGCGACGTGATGTTTTTGGGGTCCAGTCGGGCTTGCGGAAGCTGTGCACGGTCCGTGGCTAAGGGTGGTCCGTGGCGGAAGGATCAAGATCAATCATTACCAAAGCGGTAGTAGATACGGTTGTTACCGAAGTTAAACAAGTGAATGTTGTGATCTGACTGTATCCGCTGACCTGCGGAGTCGCCGATGTTCGCTCTACGTGGTGTCCTGGCGCTCACCTCGAGCACCGTGCTGGTGGCGGCGGTGGCGATCACCGTGTTCGGGCCGCCTTTCGCAGAGGCAGCAAATCCGACATCGGTAGAAGCCGAGTCGATGAGCGTCTCACCGTCATGGGCAGGCAGTTCGGTACGCGACGCCGCCGCGTCGGGGGCGTTGTACTTGCGCTGCGATCACCCGCGACCGCTTCGAAGGCCGTCGTGTTTGTTGCCTCGTCGACTGTCGTCGTACGTGCTCGCGGACAGCGGACGTGTGGCAGCGCCCCCGTGATGAACGAGATCGTAGACGGCAAGACCTTGTCGTCGACGCAGGTCGCAGCGACCGCGTGGACCGACTTCTCAACGCCTGTCAACATTCCGGCGGGCTCCCACACGATTGGAGTCACCAATACCAACCAGGGCTGGGCGTTCTTCTGAACTCGAACTCTGTTGGTGGACAGGGTGACAGTCGTGGACAGCGGGGCGACGACCACGACGACTACGCCAACCACGCCGACCACAATGCCGACCACGCCGACGCCGACCAGCCCAACGTCGAAACCGGCGGCGCGCCTGTTCAACGGCGACTACTCGACGGGCAACTTCACCCAGTGGCCCGTCGTGCAAACGAGGTATTACAACTCAACCGGAAGTTCCTATGCGCCTGCCTATCCCGCGACGGTTGTAGCGGACGCGCAGAAGGGCTCTGCGGGCCGTTTCGAGGTCCGCTCCGGCGATGTGCCGTCGTTCGGCGGTGGTGAACGGTCTGAGGTGCAGGCTGCGGAGGCCTCCGGCGGCCAAGAGGGTCAGACCCGGTGGTATCAGTTCTCCACAAGGTTCGATTCCAGTTTTCCGCAGAACCATCGGGACCTGGGATGGGGTCTGACCAACCAATGGCACTCAAATTCGAGCACAGGCAGCCCGACTGTGTCATGGGCCGTCAGCGCACGAAACGGGTACTGGTCGTTGCTCATCCAGAAGCAGTCCTCACCCGGCGTCTACTTGGACTCGGCCGGCCCGATATTCGATGTCCCGCTCGGCACGGCTTGGCATGACGTGAAGATGCAGATCAACTGGTCGACGTCAGATACGAAGGGGTGGATCCGGTTGTGGCTCAACGGCGTGCACCAGAAGTTCGTGAACGGCGCGGACACCTATTACGTCCGCACGATGATCCCGGGTACAACGAGCGTCTACTACAAGGAGGGCTATTACCGACAGGCGATGAGACCGACAGGGATCGTCTATCACACCGGCTTCCGCAGCGCGACCGACGAAGCAGGCCTGAACTA
This sequence comes from uncultured Actinomycetota bacterium, assembly GCA_963756865.1. Classification (GTDB taxonomy): domain Bacteria; phylum Actinomycetota; class Actinomycetes; order Mycobacteriales; family Mycobacteriaceae; genus Mycobacterium. The sequence goes on from CAVWPQ010000006.1 coordinate 65,702, forward strand.
ACCGCCTAGATCATCTCCTTTTCGGCGAGCCACCGCATCAAGAACCAGCCGACGAACACCGGAAGCCAGCAGGTGAGTACGCGGTAGAGCAACACCGACGGCACCGCGATCCCCGCGGGTACTCCGAAAGCCGCGAGCCCACCGATGAGTGCCGCCTCGACCGCGCCGACCCCGCCGGGGGTTGGTGCCGCCGACGCCAGGCTGCCGCCGATCATCGTCACCACGGTCACCGTGACAAACGACGCGTTGCCGCCGAATGCCTCGATGCATGCCCACAGTGCCACCGCGCCGCCCAGAGTCGTTGCGGCGCAGCCGAGGACGATGAGGATGAGACGCCTGGGTTCGCTCGCCAGCTCGCGAAGGTCGTTGAGGACCTCCCTGACCCGGGGCGCTACCGTCCCCGTCAAGAACTTGCGCAACTTGGGCACGATGACGAAAGCCGCGACGACGATCACGATCGCACCGCCGACGGCATAGAAGATCGTCGCCGACGGAACGAATTTGGTGAGGTTGGCCGACGCCCCCGCGAACGCGCTGAACAGGATCAGCAGCGTGATGTGGGTGACCACCTGCACCGACTGCTGCAGTGCCACAGCGGTCGCGGCGCGCAGCGCGCCGAGTCCACCCTTTTGGAGGAACCGTGCGCTCAGCGCGAGGCCGCCGACGCCTGCGGGGGTGGTGGTGGCGGCGAACGTGTTGGCCACCTGCATCAGCGTGAGATTGCGGAAACTCACCAAGCCGTCGGCGCATGCCCAGAGTGCGGCCGCGGCGCCGACATACTTCAATGCCGAGATCGCCAGTCCGAACAGCCCCCACCAGTAGTTCGCCGTCCTGAGTTCGGCAAGGAATGTCGGGACGGTGCTGATGAACGGCAGCGCGACGTACACCAGCGCGACGAGCAGCACCATCTGCAGGAGCTGATTGCGGTTGAAGCGGGTGATCGTCGCGGTCGCGATCTCGTCTGTTCCGGTCTGCAGCATCACCTCGTCGCGGGCAGCAGAGAGGACACCGCGCGCATCGGTGATCGGCTCCCGGATGCGCTTGGGTACAGCGGCTTTCGCGAGTCGCTGCGATGCGGTCAGGACGGCGATCTTGCCAAAGACACCCATCGCCGCTCGCACCGCGGTCGGTGCGTCGTACAGCGCGGTCGTGGTCACCAGCAGCTGCGCGATGTCGGACTGCATTTGTGCGTCGGTGGCTCCGTACTCGGCGTGCTCGAATCCGCCGAACATCACGGTGTCGCCGTCAACGGTGATCTTTCTGGCACGTAGGTCGCCGTGAGAGATGTGTTGATCGTGCAGGATTCGCAACGAGCCCCAGATGCGCGGGACCAGGGTTTCGGTGGCCTCGTCGAGGGGTGTGCCGCGCGCGGGGGTGTACGCGTAGAGGGTCCAGCCGCGATCGAGTGGAGTCACCGCCAGCGGCGACGTGTTGGCGAGGCCGAGGTCGGCGATCGCGATGGCCATCAGCGCGCGGTGCTCGACGACGCGGCGCATCGATGCGTGAAACGGCGCGGTTTCGCCACCGCGCAGGGTGATCTTTCGCCACAGCTGGCGCATCGCGCCGCCGCTGCGCTGGTTCGGGCTGTACAGCTCGATTTCCTTGACGGCGCCGTCTGCGCACGTGGCCGACAGCAGCAGCGCCCCGCGGCCTGCCAGCCGTACCACGGTCAGGTCGGTGATCCTGCAGCCCCGTCGGTCCATTGCCCGCACCGCGGCTTCGAGCGGCACCTCGAGGGCGGGGGTGCCGACGAGCAGGATCACCAGCGCGCCGATGAACCAGCCCACCGCGAGACCCAGCAGCGAGCGCGCGGGCACCACCGCGCTGACGACAAGGTGGATCGGCACGAACGAGAGCAGCAACGCCCACCACCAACGCCGCCACCGGGCAGGCAGCCAAGGCCCCGACACCGTGAGCATGGCGGCGAGCATCGCGATCCAGCGCGGGTCGTCGAGGAACTGCGAGAGGAACGTCCTTGGCTGGTCGGCGACGTCGAAGTGCCACCGCGGAGCGGCGATGCCGTCGGGCCGCACCGAAAGGGCGAGCACAGAGATGACTCCTGCCGCCGCGTACGCGCCGAGCAGCTTCCAGTGCCTGCCGGCGATCAGGCCGATGAGGATCGCGAACGGCAGCGCCACGATCGCGATGCCGTACGCCAGATACACCAGGGTGGACTGGGTGGGGGTGAGCACGCCGACGATGTCGGAGATCGATTTCTCCAGGGAAACCCAGTCGTAACGGGTGATCAGCGAGCTGGTGATGACGACGACGAGGAAGACGGCCGCCGACAGCAGCCGCACGATATCGCTGGTGCGGCGGGCCAGCGGCTGCAGCAAGCGGCCAGTAACGGTGATGTCCCGCCCGTCGACCCGCACGCCGACTAGTTAACCGGACACCTTCAGCCGCCGTGCACCACATTGCGCAGCGGCTCGCCGCGCGCCAACCTCCCGATATTGGCACCACGTCATCGACGTGCCGGCAAGCGAGCCGTACAGCGCGTCCTCCTGCGACGAGCTTGCCGCGGCCGACATTCCGCTTCAAGAAGATCCGCGCGCATATGAGCGGGATCTGATGCCGACGGCTCCAACTATCGACTGTGTGGGCTACGTACAAACTGCGGGGCTATTCCATCCAAGGCCCATACACTCAGCGCGTTCGCTCATCCGGTCGTCCATTCCGTTGCGGGAGCGCTTCTCTGAGTAATGGGCAACAGCTTCGCGCGCCGCGCCAAGTAGCCGCGGCGCTCCCGAAGTGCAGTTCCTCGGGCGACGGCGACGAAACAGGAGAGCTTCCAATGCTGTGCGGTAGATGAATCGGGTATAGCGCCCATGCTCAGCCGGTACCTTGGCGAAGAACGTTGATCGGGGGCGTCGAGAAGGGACTGCGCGTTGGTGGCCGCTAAAAATCGGCAACTCTCTCAGGGGTTGACCGAAGAGGGCTACCGCCGACTGGTCGAACACACTCCCGACGGAATCTGTGTGTACGCCGGCGGGCAAGTGGTGTTCGTCAACGAGGCGGGCGTGCGGTTGATGCGCGCCGACTCCAGCGGCCAAATCGTGGGCCGCCCCATCGAGGACTTCGTGGTGGGCGAGTCGTTGCCTGCGATGTACGAGGGCATCGCCGAACTACGGGAAGTCGGCGACTGCACCGGCCAGTACCCGGCGCAGATGATCCGGATGGACGGCAGCCTGCTGGCCGTCGAGGTCGTCGTCGTGATGACGGTGTGGGGTGACGAGCCCGCATACCAGGTCATCGCCAGAGACGTCAGTGCCCGCCACGCCACCGAGGCCGTGCTCCGGTACCAGGCCGGCCTGGTCAATCACGTCAGCGACGCGATCATCGGCACCACTTCGGCCGGAATGGTCACCAGTTGGAATCCGGCCGCTGAGGTGATCTACGGCCGGCCAGCCGCCCAGGCGAACGGCCGACCGGTCAGTGAGCTTGTCGGCGCCGCAATGGATCCCGTCGCGATCGTCGCCTCCGGGGGCGTGGTGCACAGCAGCCACCGCTCCGCGGCAGGCGCGCCATTGGATGTTCGTGTCTCCGCCGCGGTGATGGCCGACGGATACGTCTTCGTCTGCTGCGATCTGACGGCCCTGCGCCGCGCCGAGGAGCACTTCGAGGCGGTCGTCGACTCGATGGCCGAAGGCGTCATCGTCCTGGACAAGAGCGGGCGGATCAAGTCGATCAACCCGGCCGCCGTTCAGATCATGGGAACGGGGCCGGAGCACTTGGGCGGCGACTTCTTCGCGATCTCCGGGCAGTTCCCTTTCTACGACCACGAAGGCGTGAACATTCCGCCCGACCTGCGACCTGCCCTTGCCACGCTGCGCGACGGCACGCCCTTCTTCAATCAGGTTTTCGGGTTCGACCGGATGGGCGTCGAGCGCATCTGGTTGATGTCCAGTTGTCGTCTGCTCAACCCCGACATGCCAGGGCAGTCCGACCTGCTGATGTCTTTGACCGATGTCACGGCGGAAAGGGTCGCCGCCGACAAGGTCATGTTCTATGCCTCACATGACGCGCTGACGAACCTGCCGAACCGCGCCTCGGTGCTGCGCAAGATCAACAGGTCCCTTTCCGCGCCGGATGGGCAGGGTCAGCTGAGGGCCGTGCTTTTCATGGATATCGACGACCTCAAGGCAACGAACGACACGCTCGGCCACACCGCAGGCGACGACCTGCTTTGCAACGCCGCCCAGTGTCTGCGGCGAGTGATGGCCGACGGGGACGTGGCCGGGCGGCTGGGCGGCGACGAGTTCGTCGTGCTCGTATGCCGTGATGTCACGCGCCGCGAACTCGACGAAATGGTCGAGAGACTGCGGGCTGAATTGAGTAAGCCGACGGAGATCGCCACGAGCACTCCGATTCACGCGAGCGTCGGCGTGGTGGAAGTGCATCCGACAGAGCAGCGCACCGCCGACGAGATACTCCGGGATGCGGACCTGGCAATGTATGAGGCCAAGCGGGCGAACCGCAAACGTCAGGACGACTAGCAACATCGGGGTGGCCGACGACTGTGCGATCGCATCGCGATGACGCGATATTGGATGTCGATGCAGGCGACCTCGACCGGGGAATGTCCTTCTACAGGCCGCGACGGTAGTCTCTGACCCGGATGTAAGGCAGAGGGAGATAGCGAGTGGACCTGGTACTTGGTCTGTCGGTCACCTCGACAACCGTCCGATGGGTGCTTGTCGAGGGAGTGACGGGCGACGGCGACGCCGTGGACCGCGGCGCGCTCGACGTCATCGACAGCGTGGATTTCGACGCCGACGCCCTGCTCACAGTGTTGCTGGACGCCAACGAGGCGGTCGTGGAGAGCGGTTTGCACGCCGCAGGGGTCACCTGGACGCCTGCAGGCGAGGAGATCGCGGGCGCGATCCTCGAAGCCTTCCAGGGACGGGGTCTGCAGGGCGCTGTCGCGGTGTCCGAAGCCGACGCCGCAGAGGCGCTGGCAAGCGGAATCTCGGCGATCTCCGGGTACGAGGACATCGCTGTCTGCGTGTTCGAGCCCGACGCCACCATGATCGCCCTGGTGAACCCCGACGGCGTGGCCGTCGACGCCCAGGAGCTCATCCCCGACCGCGATGTCGAACTGACCGCCAGCGTCATCGCCCTCGATCTCAACGATCGCCAGCTCGAGGCCATCTTCGTGGTCGGCTCGGCCGATCTCGACCCGGTGGTGTCCTCGATGGACGCCGTCGCCGCGGCCCCGGTGATCTCCTCGGCCGAGGCGGACATGGCGATGTCGCGTGGCGCCGCGGTGGCCTCGGCGATGGTCGTCAACTCCATGGGCGGCAGGTCGGCGTCCTTGTTCCGACTGCGGGAGATGTCCCGGACCAGCGTGCTGACCTCCGTCGTCGTCGGCGCCGCGGTCACCCTGGTGGTCGCGCTTTCGGTCGTTCTCGGCCTGCAGGCGACGTCGGATTCGCCGTCGGAGACCCAGAACGCCAATGCCACCGGAGAGCCGCTGAAGCAGGGCAAGGTCAGCGGGGATACGGAGGCCGCGCTGGCCGCCCCGAAGCTGGAGCAGCGCCCCGCGGCGCCCGCGCCGAAACCCGCCGCGAAGCCAGCACCCGCCGCGCGCCCGCCCGCCCCCGAGCCCGAAGCGCCACAGATCGCGCAGACGATGGTGGTCGCACCGCCTGCTGCGGTACCGGAAGCTCCTGCCTACGTGCCGCCGGTCCCGGCCTATACGCCACCGGCACCCGCGTACACGCCGCCCGTGCCCGCGTACACCCCGCCGGCGCCGCAGGTGCCCGCGGTGCAGCCGGAACCGCGTCTGCGCGACAAGATCATCGAACGGATTCCGATCATCAACCGGTTCCACGACCCGCAGCCGATGTATCCGTCGCCCTAGCTGCGACACCGTTCCGTACACGACGCGGAAAGCCAACGTACACAAGCTGTTTTCGTAACGGCATCGCTTCGGCGGGACACCGTACTTCTGCGCGTCACCGTCCCGAAAGACGACTTCCTGACACTTGGTCGTGTCGCTGTCGCCGAGTCGTCGCACTGTTCTCAAGGGCGCGATCATGCTGGCCGTGCTGCCCGTCGCGGGTTTCACCACCGAGCGTCGTCGCAGCCCCGTCGTCGCCGACCCGTTCACGCTCGGTGTCGCCTCGGGCGAGCCTTTGCCTGACGGTGCGGTGATCTGGACCAGGCTCGCACCAACACCTTTGGCGGCCGACGGACGCGGCGGTATGCCGGATCGCGCGGTCGACGTCGAATGGCAGGTCGCCGACGACGAACGGTTCACCCGCATCACCCAGCGCGGAGTAACTACGGCCGCACCGGGACTGGCGCACAGCGTGCACGTCGAGTTGACCGGACTGCGACCGGGAGCCGAATACTTCTACCGCTTCCGCAGCGGCGGGCACGTGTCACCGGCCGGACGGACGCGCACGGCACCCGCGCCGGGCACGGTCGCGCCGATGACGATGTGCTTCGCGTCGTGCTCGAACTACGAACAGGGCTGGTTCACCGGCTACCGCAGACTCGCCGACGAACACCCGGACCTCGTTGTGCACCTTGGCGATTACCAATACGAATACTCGGCGGGGCAGACCGGTGATGTGCGTCGCCACATCGGCGGCGAGACTGTGACGCTCGCCGATTACCGCAGGCGCTACGCCCAGTACAAGTCCGATCCCGATCTGCAGGCCGCACACGCCGCCGCGCCATGGCTGACGGTGTTCGACGACCATGAGATCGCCGACAACTGGGCCGACGAGACGCCGTCCGAAACGCAGCCACGCTTCCTGGATCGACGGGCCGCGGCGATGCGGGCGTACTACGAGAACATGCCCCTGCGGGTCGCGTCGATGCCACGGGGTATCGGCATGGGGTTGTATCGACGCGTGCACTGGGGTGACCTGGCGACATTTCACATGCTCGACACCCGCCAATACCGCGACATCCAGGTCTGCGGCGACGAGATCGGCGACTGCCCGGAGCGTTTCGACCCTGCCCGCACGCTGACAGGCGATGTGCAGGAACGCTGGCTGCTCAACGGGTTTGCGCAGTCGCGGGTCCGCTGGGATGTGCTCGGACAGCAGGTGTTCTTCTCGCAGGTCGACCTGACGCCGGGGCCGGGCCGCGGTTTCAACCCTGACGCATGGGACGGCTACACCGCCAGCCGGGACCGCATCGTCGCAGGCCTCGTCGACTCGCCGGTGCGAAACGCCGTCGTGCTGACCGGCGATATCCACTCGCACTGGGCGGCCGAGGTGCGCAAACGATTCGACGACCCGGAATCACAGGCGGTGGCAACGGAATTGGTGACGACGTCGATCACCTCCGGCGGCGACGGGTCGGATTCCCGCGACGACACCTCCGCGTTGCTGGCCGAGAATCCACACATCCGCTACTTCAGCGGCAGGCGCGGCTACGTCCGCACCCGCATCACCGCCGACGAGATACGGGCCGACTTCCGAGTGCTGCCGTACGTCTCCCGACCCGATGCTCCCGTGCGCACCGGGGCGTCGTTCGTCATCGGCGACCGCGAGCCCGCACTGCACTCGATGTGAGTCCTAGTCGCGCTCGAAGTGCTGATAGTCCTTGGGACTCCGCCAATTTCCGCCCCACCGCCAACCACGATCGGTGAAGGCGCGCACCGCCGGATCGCCCGCGTGCAGCAGGCCGGGTTCGGTGCGGTTGCGGTCGAGGTACGGGCCGCCGGTTTTCGGTTCGATATTGCCGTCGCTGTCGATGTACGGATTGATCAGCGGGTTGACGTCGATGGCGCGGCCGTAGGCATGCATCGACGGCTTGTTCGATCCCGGCAGAGGACGACAGTTGAACGCCGAGGTGTTGTTGTCCTCCATCGACAGCTCGTCTTCGGCGCCGGGATAGCCGGCGACCGAGCGCATCTTCGCGATCGGATAGCCGAGCTCGTACAGCTGGCCGAAGATCGCGATCACGTCCGCGACGACATCCTCGTGCACGACAAGCTCGCCGCGGTGGGTCTGCCCGTCGAAGCCGAGGTAGTTGACCTCGACACGGCGTAGCAGCTGGGGACCGACCGGGCAGCCGGGCTTCCACGTCGCACCAAGCTCAGCGGCGGTGACGGGGTGGATGGCCGCGGGCGCGAGCATCGGGGGTGGGGGGCGTGTCGACGCACCCGTCGTCGGCGTCGTCATAGTGGTCACCGACGATGAGGGCTCGACGGGTGCGGGTTCAAAACCGCATTGCGGTACAACGGCACATACGCCCGACAGCATCACCGATGTGACGATTCGCTGAGCAATGTTGATGTGACCGACGATATCGGCACGCCACGGGTACTAGAAGGTATGACCTTCCCCATTTTCAAGCGTTTCGATCGTGTCGCGATCACCCTGGCGGCGTTGATGCTGGTCGCCGGCTGCGCGAGTTCGAACGGCGAGCCGAGCGGCGGGCCGTCCGACATCGCCACGAACCTCGACGTGCCGTGGGGTATCGCGTTTCTCGCCGACGGCAGTGCGTTGATCGCCGAACGAAACACCGCCGCGGTCAAGCGGCTGGCGTCCGGCGTAGTGACCGACGCGGGCACCGTCGGCGGGGTTGCCGCGCGCGGAGAAGGCGGACTGCTCGGCCTCGCGACGTCGGGCCAGACGGTTTTCGCGTACATCACGACGGGCGGCGACAACCGGGTGGTCCGGATGACATTCGACGGGGGCAAGCTCGCGGGTCAGACGACGGTATTCAGCGGCATTCCCGCGGGCAGCCGTCACGACGGCGGGCGCATCGCGTTCGGGCCTGACGGCAAGCTGTATGTCGCGACGGGAGAGGTTGGCAATACCGATCTGGCGCAGGACAAGTCGTCGCTGGGCGGCAAGATCCTTCGCATTGACGCCGACGGTTCGGTTCCGGCCGACAATCCCGACCCGAAGTCGCCGATCTGGTCGTACGGCCACCGCAACATCCAAGGGCTCGCGTGGGATTCGGCGGGCCGACTGTGGGCCACGGAGTACGGCGCGAACAAGGTGGACGAGCTCAACCTGATCAAACCTGGCGGCAATTACGGGTGGCCGATCGTCGAGGGCAGCTCCGACGAACCGGGCTTCATCAACCCCGCGGTGCAGTGGCCGACGGGCGATGCGTCGCCGTCGGGTCTGGCGTTCTACGGCGGGTCGCTATGGGTGGCGTGTCTGCGCGGTGAGCGGCTCTACCAGATTCCGGTCGGGGGCGACGGTGCGCTCGGTCAGCCTGCGGCGTTGTTCGGCGGGCAATACGGTCGGCTTCGCACAGTGGTGCCCGCGCCCGACGGGTCGCTGTGGTTCTCGACGAGCAACCGGGACGGCCGAGGCGACCCGCGCTCCGGCGACGACCGCATCCTGGCGCTGCGCCCCTGACAATCGGGCGTTTGACCGCTCAGAGGTCGCTCGCATCGTCGGGGACGTCGACGGCGTGCTCGGCCAGCGCTTCCAGCGGCACCACTTCAAGCGTGCGTTCATGCGTCGACGCCATCACCACCGGGGCGGCGCGGCCGTCCTCGTAGGCCTGCAACCAGTTCACGGCGGTGACACACCAGCGGTCGCCGGGCATCAGGCCGGGGAAGCGGAACTCCGGCCGCGGCGTCGACAGGTCGTTGCCGATGAGGCCCTGATGCTCGAGGAACTCGGCGGTCATCACCGCGCAGATGGTGTGCAGACCGACGTCCTCGGGCCCCGACGTGCAGCAGCCGTCGCGGTAGAACCCGGTCAGCGGCTCGCTGCCGCACGGCTCCATGGGTGTTCCCAGCACGTTGAGATCCGGCATCGGCTCAGTATCGTCGCATGACTAGTGTCGTCGCCATGCCGACCCTCACGCCCATGCCGGGCAAACCGAACCTGCTCATCGGTGGCTACGACATCTCCGACCTCGGCTATGCCGCGAGCGAGTTCTTCGTCTCCGGGACGGCGGCGTCCTACGCAGGCGAGGGCGCCTCGGGTGAGGCCGACTACACGACCAGGATCGTGGCGCTGACGCCGGTCGATTCGTCGAAGTTCAACGGCACGGTCCTCGTCGAGTGGCTCAACGTCAGCGGTGGCATCGACACGCCTGCGGTCTGGATGATGGCTCACCGCGAGATCGCCCGCGCCGGTTACGCCGTGGTGGCAGTGTCGACGCAGAAGGTCGGCGTCGACGGCGGTGTGACGATCACCGGCATCGACATGTCGCTGAAAAAGCAGAATCCGCAGCGGTATTCGACACTCGTCCACCCTGGAGACGCCTACGCCTTCGATATCTTCAGCCAGGTGGGCCGGCTGGTTCGCGATCAGTCGGACGACGTCCTCGGAGAACTGAAGCCAGAACAGTTCTTGGCGGTCGGGGAATCGCAGTCGGCGATGTTCCTGACGACGTACATCAATGCGGTGGATCGCCTCGCGAACGTCTACGACGGCTTCCTCATCCATTCCCGATTCGGTGTCGCGGCGCCGCTCGGCGGTGTGTCCGCGTTGGAGGCGCTGCAAGAGGGCACGTCTGATCCGGCGCCGTTCGGAGATGACCTTCGTGTGCCGGTGATGAACATCATCACGGAGACGGATCTTGTCGGCGCGGTCCTGGCGGGCTATTACCGATCACGGCAGAACGACACCGAACGGCTGCGGACGTGGGAGATCCCCGGAACCGCACACGCCGACATGTACACGATCGCGGTCGGCTTCATCGACACCGGTTCGACGCCGATGGAGCAACTGGCGGCCGCCTACACGCCGACCACGATGCTGATGGGGCAGGACATGGGGTACTTCATCAACTTCGCTCCGCAACATCACTACGTTCTCCAAGCGGCCATCGCCGGGCTCGACAACTGGGTGCGCACCGGCACCGCGCCACCCTGCGCGCCGCGCATCGAGATCGGCGAAGGCCATCCGCCACCGTTGGTGTTGGACGAGAACGGGGTCGCCAAGGGTGGGGTGCGCACACCCTGGGTCGATGTTCCGATCGCCCGGACGTCGGGCAGCGCCGAGAGCGACAACGTCTTGGCACACCTCTTCGGCTCCGGTGAGCCGTTCGACGACGCGACCCGAAAGAAGCTCTATCCCGGGGGCGAGCGCGAGTACCTCGAGCGGTTCACGGAGTCGCTGGACGCGACGATCCGGGCGGGCCACTTATTGCGGGCCGACCGCTCGGAGATCCTCGGGTTGGCCGCCGCGACGTACTAAGCCGGGGTGAGTTTGACGGCGCGCAGTTTCTCGCGCTGCGCCGCTTCGGTGAACTCCTCGAGCGTCGGGACGGTGTTGTCGCGGAACTTCAGGCCCATCATGCGCTGCGCTGTCTTTGCGCCATAGGACTGCGCGGAGCGGTAGGAGAGGTCAGCGACGGCTGCGGGATCGCGGATGAGTTCGCCTCGCATCGGGGTCGTCTTCCCGTTGTGCAGCACATCGGCGTTGGCGCCGTTGGCGAAGTTGGCGGTCCAGCCCGCGCTGGCCAGTGCATAGAGCGCGTCGTCGATCTGATGCGCGCTGACCGGAACGGAGAACTGGCGACCGCTCTTGCGGCCCGTGAAATTCAACACCATCATCTGCCTGCCGAGTCCGCCACCGGCAAGCGGCGTACGCAGCAGAAACTTGACGACGGGGTTCATTGCGCGCAGGAGCGCATCCGGGGGGTGCGCCATGGTGACTGCGGGCGGCTGTTCTGTCATGCCGCTACCGTAGGACGAATCGGGGTATGCGCACCAGCACATCGCGTCGCATAACGACGTGCGAAGGGACGGAAAGGATTACGAATGGCCTCCCCGCAAGGCGACTCACGGCTGGGTTCGCGTTTCGGCCCGTATGAGCTGCAGTCGTTGATCGGTGTCGGCGGTATGGGCGAGGTGTACCGCGCTTACGACACGGTCAGGGAGCGAACGGTGGCCGTCAAGCTGTTGCGCGCCGACATCGCCGCAGACAAGAGCTATCAAGAGCGTTTCCGCCGCGAATCAAGGGTGGCGGCGCGATTGCAGGAACCGCACGTCGTCCCGGTGCACGACTTCGGCGATATCGACGGCACGCTGTACATCGACATGCGCCTGGTCGAAGGCGCGAGTCTGAAGGATGAGCTGCGGGCGAACGGTCCACTGGAGCCCTCGCGCGCGGCGTCGATCATCAAGCAGGTCGCGGCCGCTCTTGACGCCGCGCACGCCGACAGGCTGATTCACCGCGACATCAAACCGGAGAACGTGCTGCTCACGCCGGACGACTTCGCGTACCTGGTGGACTTCGGGATTGCGCACGCGGGCGGCGATGCGAGCGTGACGTCGACGGGGCTGATCATCGGATCGTGTGCGTACATGGCCGCGGAGAGGTTTGCCGGCGGCCAGGTCGGGCCCGCGGCCGACATCTACTCGCTGACGTGTCTGCTGTATGAATGCCTCACCGGCAGGGCGCCTTTCGAGACCGGCGGGGATTTGCGGCAGCTGATGTCCGCGCACATGTTCTCGCCTCCGCCGCGGCCGAGCACGATGCGGCCGGGGATCACCCGCGGTTTCGACGACGTGATCGCGAAGGGGATGGCGAAGCGACCGTCGGACAGGTACGCGACGGCTGGGGCGCTGGCGAAGGCGGCGTCGGCGGCCGCTGGGTCGGCTCTGCCGCCGCGTCCACCGCTTCCGACCCCGAGCCCGCCGACGAGCACCAGAGCGTTCTCCGCGGTCTACGAGAACCCGTCTGGGACGGGTTACACGCCGTATCCGCAGGCGATGGATGCCCCTGCGCCGCCACCGCCGTCGAAAAAGCGGCGGTTCGGCCGGACTCAGGTGATGCTGCTGGCGGCGACGGTCCTGCTGTTCGGCGTTGCTGCGGTGCTGGCATCGGTGTTGGCCTTCTCGGGCGGCGACTCGGAGACGACGACGCGGTCGTCGCTGGCAGCGCCGCCGCCGAGCACGACGACCGTGACCACGACGGCGCCGTCACCGTCGGACGAGACGACCACGACCACGCCGACGACGACATCATCGCCGACGACGAGCGCGGCGCCCCTTGCAGGCATGACGGGGATGGACGGCCAGGGCTTCGTCGGGCACACGACGCGGTGCGAGCCCGGTGCGAGCCCGGTCGCGGCGATCGAGACGTCCCAGTCGATGGCGGTGATCTGTGAGACGTCGTCGGGGTCGTATCAGTATCGAGGTGAGCGGCTGCGTGACGGCGCGAACGTTCAGCTGGCCAACGCCGTGCCTGCGGGCGGTGGATTCAATGCGGTGAACCCGGCCGACGGCGCCCGCTACGAAGTGCGCCCCGACCGGCTGCGGATCCTCAGCGGCGGCAGCGTCGACTCCGACGAGCCCGCGCTGCAGTACGGGACGCGGTAGCCGGTTTAGCGACTCGCGAATTCGCCGACACTCCCGACATGGACAAGGGCAACGATCCGCCAGAGAACCCCAAGGACGCCAGGGAGGCGACCGAGGAGCAGCGCGAGCTGCAGGATGAGCTTGATCATCAGAACGACGATCCGGACGCGCCGGGTGGCCATCAAACCCGAAACCAGGTCGCCGACGAGACCTGAGCCCGTATTGACGCACGCGCGGACAACCTCGGCAAACGTGGTGTAGCTTCAAGCGACACATCAGCGCGGGTACGCGTGCCGAGGAGTAAACGCGGTGGATGCGACACCATTCGGGCAGTATCAGCTCCGTGAGCTGATCGGCCGGGGCGGAATGGGCGAGGTCTACAAGGCCTTCGACACCCGGACCGACCGCATCGTCGCGCTCAAGTTACTGCCGACGCACCTCGCCAGGGATGGTGTCTTCCAGCAGCGTTTCCGGCGTGAATCGCAGGCGGCCGCGGGCATCAACGAACCCCACGTGGTGCCGATCCACGGCTTCGGCGAGATCGACGAACGCCTCTACCTGGACATGCGGCTGATCGACGGCCGCAATCTCGGCGCCATGCTGGGCGAGGAGGACGACAAGAAGCCGCTGAAACCCGCTCTGGCGGTGTCGATCATCGAGCAGGTCGCGGCCGCGCTGGATGCCGCGCACGAACTCGGCTTGATCCACCGCGATGTGAAGCCGTCGAACATCCTGGTCACGAAGAACGACTTCGCCTACCTGATCGACTTCGGGTTGGCGCGCACCGCAGGCCAGCAAGGCCTGACGACGGCGGGCAGCACGCTCGGCACGATGGCCTACATGTCGCCCGAGCGGTTCGAGGGCGGCGAGATCGATCCCCGCTCCGATGTCTACGCGCTGACGTGCGTGCTCTACGAATGCCTGACGGGGCAGAAGCCGTATCCCGTCGACAGCCTCGAGCAGCAGATCGCCAAGCACATCAATGCGCCCGCGCCGAAACCGTCGGCCATCGATCCGAGGCTGGCCGCATTCGACGAGGTCATCGCCAAGGGCATGGCCAAGAAGCCGAGCAGGCGGTATCAATCGGCCGGTGAAATGGCCGCCGCCGCGCGCCGCGCGTCGGATGTCCCCGTGCGGACGACGGGGCGCTCCGGTCGGCACTCGGCGAGCCGCGTCAGGCAGCAGTCGGGCAAGGGACTGTCGACGCGCACCTTGGCGATCCTGAGCGCGGCGGTGCTGCTGGGCGCGGCGCTCGTGTTCGGCGCGTGGCACTTCTGGGGCGGAGGCGACGACAAAGAATCCGCAGGACCGCCGTCGACGTCGGCGCCGCCGGGGCCGTCGGACGATTCGAGCGGGCTCGTACCCGCGATCGCGGCGACGCTACCGCAGGAGATCAGAGACTCGGGGCGGCTGACGGTCGGCGTCAATGTGCCTTATGCACCAAACGAATTCAAGAACTCGGCGGGCGACATCGTCGGTTTCGACGTCGACCTCATCAATGCGGTGTCCAGGACGCTGGGTCTGATGCCCGAGTATCGCGAGTTCCTGTTCGAGGACATCATCCCGACGGTGCAGCGCGGCGAGATCAACGTCGGGATGTCGTCGTTCACCGACACACTCGAGCGCCAGGAGCAGGTCGACTTCGTCACCTACTACGAGGCGGGCACGTTATGGGCGCAGCGCAGCGGCTCGAACGTCGACCCGAATGCGGCGTGCGGGCTGCGGATCGGTATGACGCCGGGTTCGACGCACGAAACCGTCGAGGTTCCGGCGAAGAGCGATCAGTGCGTGGCGGCGGGTCTGCCGCCCGTCGAGGCGGTCGTGTATCAGCGCCAGGACGAACTCACAGCGGCGGTGATCAACGGCGAGATCGACGCGATGTCGGCGGATTCGCCGGTGACGGGATTCGCGATCAAGGGCAGCAACGGCGCGCTCGAGCCGGCGGGCGAGATCTTCGACACCGCGCCGTATGGCTGGCCGGTGCAGAAAGATTCGCCGCTCGCCGAATCACTGCGGCAGGCGATGGAGCATGTGATGTCGACCGGCGAGTACAAGGCCATCGCCACCAAATGGGGTGTGGAGAAAGGCATGATCGCCAAGCCGGTGATCAACGGCGCGATCAGCTGACGGCGGCTATCTGACGTTGCAGCCGCTGTCCATGTTGTGGCAGTGCCCGCTGTTGCACGTTGGGCAGCTGCATCCGCACTTCACGTGCGACTGCGCCTGCACCCGTGGCGGCTGCTGAACAACGATGTGGTCGTCGTGATCCCGACGCCGTCGCTCACGTCCTGGCATGTCAACTCCTTCGATTGTGCTGACCTGCTCTGATCTCTGTGACGCTAGACCTCGATGTGGCCGATTTGGGCGGTTTGGACAGCTACCAGTCCAGGGTCGGCTTTCGGTCCGCGAGCTTCTGCAGGACCCACTGATTGAGCGAAACTGCCTGCTCGTTGGCCTCCATCGACAGCCGGGCGTGCAGCGAGCGCGACATCCGGACCACAAAGCGGCCGCTGAACTTCTGCTCGCCCAAGGGGCGGGGCGGCGAGATACCGAACTCTTCGTTTTCACGGAGGTATGCGGCCACCGCTGTCTCCGCGCGTGCGAGAGCCTCCTGCGCCGTCGGCGCCGTTGCGTACAGCCCATCGATCTCGAGACACTTGGCGGAGTACTGGTAGCGGTCTTCCGACCACTCCACGCGATAGGTGTAGCGGCTTTCCAATTCCTCACCCATCTCAAGACGCTAACGCCGTCCCGCCTCCGGTCCCGACAGCAATTCCGCCGCGCACTCACGCCACACGCGTCACAAAATGAGCGGCCGTGGTGGTGCTCGAAAAGCGATACCGCATGCGGTATCACATTCCAGCGTGCACTAATCCTCGAGCGCGAGCCGACGGCCGGTGTAACGTCCGAAGCATCGTCAGCGCACCGCTCAGCTCCATTTGGCTGGCCATCCTGTTCGTCACCACACGGATCCAGCGGTCGGCCGGACGGCGCAAGGCAAAGCAGATTCAGCGCGCCAACTCGACCAACCTGCGCCGCCTGAACGACGAGCCTTCACGCGTTCTCGCCGCGAGCCTGTTCTTGACCGACGACCGCAGATGGTGGCCGTATGTCCCCGCCTTCGTCGGCATCGTCGCCCCTGCCGAGCGCCGGTTACGTTGGTGGCGTTGGCTTCTCGTCGGGCTCGGTGCTCACACCGTCGGCACCTATGTGGGTCAGGGCCACCTACGGCTGCTGATCCACCGGGGCAGAGCGCCCAAGCGACTCGTGAACGCACGCGATGTCGGGGTCAGCTATTTCGTCCTCGGCGTCGCGGGCGCACTGACGGGCTACGTCCGGCCGCCGTGGCGATCCCGCAGCCAACTCACAGCAGTCGCCGCGTTGACCGCCAACGCCGCCGCACGACCCACGTTCACCGAAGTCGGGCACCTGACGGCGTTCCTTGCCGGCTTGGCAGCCGTCCCGCTGGCGCCCCAGCGCGATCGAATGCCATTCCCACCCGCGCCATCCGGACGCAAGATGGACCCATGACGTTCGCGCCAGGCATCACCGGGCTGCTGGTGATCGACCCGTACAACGACTTCATCTCCGAGGGCGGCAAGGTGTGGGACCGCCTCAAGGGCGTGGCCGAAGCCAACGACTGCATCCCACACATGAAGCAGGTGCTCGACGCCGCCCGCGAAGCCGACATCCGGGTCTTCTACGCGCTGCACCGCCGCTATCGGCCCGGCGATTACGAGACCTGGAAGTACGTCGCGCCCATCCAGAAGGCGGCGTGGGACCGCAAGACATTCGAGTTCGGCACCTGGGGCGGCGAACTGCGCGAGGAGTTCCAGCCTCTCCCGGGTGACGTCGTCGCCCAAGAGCATTGGTGCTCAAGCGGATTCGCGAACACCGACCTCGACCTGCAGCTCAAGAAGCACGGTATCGGTGAGCTCATCGTGGTCGGCCTGATCGCGCACACCTGCGTCGAGGCGACCGTCCGCTACGGCGCCGAGCTCGGGTACCAAGTCAGTGTCGTCAAGGACGCGACGACCAGCTACTCCGACGACCACATGCACGCCGCTCTGGAGGTGAACCTGCCGAACTACGCTGCCGTGGTGACCACCGACGAGGTCGTCGACGCGATTCGCGCAAGTCGATGAACAGCAGAACGCGCCAGTTCCTGCAGTCGATCCGCAAGGAGATCCCCGAGGCGCTGCCCGAGGGGCAGGACCACGACGACGCGGAGATCGCTGCCATGCTGCGCGAGCTCGGCATCGCGCTGATCGAATGCGAGCAGCCGGCACAGCTCGTGCAGGCGCGGCTGCTGGCGATCGCCAAGCAGTACACCAACCACACGGTCCGCGTCGTGGCGCTGCCGACCGCGCTCGTCGTCCAGGTCGGCACCGTCGCCTACGAGGTCGAGACCGTCGTCAACCCGACGACGCAGCTGAACCTCGCGGGCCGCGTCGACGCGATCGCCGAGCTCGCCGAGGTCGGCGCCATCACCCCCGCCGACGCGGTCAGGGAGGCCGCCGCCGCCCGCGTCATGAAGCCGCGGTTCGGTCCCGTCGTCACCGTGATCGGCTACGTCATCACCACGCTCGGCTTCGGCATGGTGATCAACCCGACGTGGGCGTCGTTGTGGGGCTACGTGTTTCTCGGCGCGGTGGTGGGCGTGATCGTCATCCTGGGCAGGCCGTTCCCCACGCTGAATGCGGTGTTGCCGACGTTGGCGGCGATGGTCGTGACGGTGCTGGCGACGTGGTTTGTCGCCGACGCGGCCAACGACGGCCTGTTGCGGGTGATCAGCCCGCCGCTGGTGGCCATCCTGCCGGGTCTGGCGCTGACGATCGCCGCGATGGAGTTGGCCAGCGCGCAGATCATCAGTGGTGCGAG
This sequence comes from uncultured Actinomycetota bacterium, assembly GCA_963756865.1. Taxonomy (GTDB): domain Bacteria; phylum Actinomycetota; class Actinomycetes; order Mycobacteriales; family Mycobacteriaceae; genus Mycobacterium. The sequence goes on from CAVWPQ010000006.1 coordinate 83,826, forward strand.
CAGGCTCATTTACGGTGTGACACAACTGATGTTGCTCGTCTTCGGGGTCGGCATCGGCATCCACGTCGCAGGCCGGGTGGCTCCGCAGCCGCCGTCGCCGCAGATGGGCAGCTGGTCGCTGTACGTCGCGGTCATCGTGATCGCGATCGGGCTCTACATCTATTTGTCGGCACCGGTGGGATCGCTGGTGTGGCTGGCCCTGGCGGTCGGTGTCGCGCTGATCGGCCAGCAGGTCGGCGGCCTCTTCCTGTCACCGACCCACTCCGGTGCCGTCGGTGCGTTCCTGGTGGTGCCGTTCGCGATGCTCGGCGCCCGCATCAAGACGTCGCCGCCCGCGATCGTGATGATGCTCGCGGCGTTCTGGGCGCTGGTGCCCGGATCGCTGAGCTTCCAGTCGCTCGGCGAGGCCGTCCAGGGCGGCGGCAACGACATCGGGACGCTCGGCACCAGCGTCGCCGCGATCTTCTCGATCGCGCTGGGCACCCTGGTCGGCTGGAGTGTCCTCGAGACGATCAAGACCCGGCTCGAGCGCTGATTGCCTGAGTGTTTGCTGTACGGGAATAAATTCAAACGGCTCCAAGTTGGAGCGACGCGTGTGCTCCCCAGGCCGATCGAGCAACCGCCCCAACGTGATGTGGCGGCGCCGAATGGACCCATCAGCCACCTTTGAGCAGCACTGATGCGCCAGGGACCGCTCGCCGGACGGTATCCGGCAGTGGCCGCGATGGTCACTCTCGCCTTGATTCCCTATCTTGCGTTGTCGGCGGCAATCGACCCGTTGGTCCCGATCATCTCTGCGGACCTCCACATGAGTACGCAGGCGATGACGTTGGGGTCGGGTCTGGGTAACGCGGCCTACGCGGTCGGCACGGTTCTCGCGGTCCAGTTCGCCCAGCACCTACCGCAGCGCAGGATGCTGGTCGCATACGCGGTGCTGTTGGTGGTGGGTTCCGTGCTTGCCGCCACCGCGCAGAACGCCGGCATGTACATCGGCGGGCACGTGCTGCAGGGCCTGTCGACGAGCATGTTGTTGATCGCGGCAGCACCGCCTCTGACGATCGGGTTCCCGCGAGACAAACTCAAGATCACCGCTGTGATCATGAACTTGTGTGTATTCGGGGCGGTGGCGCTGGGCCCGTTCATCGGCGGTGTGCAGGCGGAGGCACATGCGTGGCGACCCCTGTTCTGGATCATCGCCGCGATCGCGGTGCTGGCTCTTGTGATGGCGGTGTTGACATTTGACGATGCGCCACCCGCCGATCTCGACGCGCCGCGGGACCTGAAGGCCATCGCGTTGGCGACGGTCGGATGTACGGCCGCATTCGTCGGCGCGGCGCAGCTCACCACTCACGCATTCAGCGACCTGGCGGCCAGCGTGCCCATGTTCGGCGGCCTGGCGCTGATCGTGGTGTTGATCGTCTACCAGTTCAGGGCGAAGCGGCCGCTGTTGTCGGTGCGCACGATGTTGACGAGCGCGATTCCGGTCGCAGGGGTCGGCGTCGCGCTGTTCGCCGCCGCCGCGTCGGTCGCGGCGACGGCGTTGACGGCCAACGTGTTGTTGGAGAACTTCAGCCCGGTTCAGGTCGGGCTGATCTATCTGCCCGAGGTCGGCGGGGCCGTCGTGATGGCGGTCGTGTTTGGGTTCGTCATCTCCCGCAAGGCGATGCACTACCTGCCACTGGCCGGCATGGCGCTCCTGGCGGCCGGAATTCTGGTGTTCTCCTACGCCCTTCCGGCGAACCAACCACTGGCAATGGTGGGCGCGGCGCTGACCGGGCTGGCCTTGGGCGCGACGGTGGCGCCCGCGTTGTTCGTCGCGGGCTTCTCGCTGCAGTCGGCCAGCCTGCAGCGGGTGTTCGCGATCATCGAACTGATGCGGGCGGTGGCGGCGTTCATGGTGGCCCCGATCCTGGCGCATATCGCCGACGCGCTGCCCGGTGATTTGGCCGCAGGCACGGGCACCACGCTGTGGATCGGATTCGGGTTGGCGATCGGCGGTGCGATCTTCGGCGTGGCGATCTATCTGCTGAGCGGAGCGCGACCGCAGAAGCCGGACCTGGACGAATTTCTCGACGGCGAATCGCCTGCGTGGTATTCGCCGCCGTTGTTGGCGCGCATCCGATCCGGCCTACCGTCACCGGTTCCGGTTGTCGATCATCGTGAAACGGTGACGGCGGCCCCACTGCGCCAGCCGTGCGTCGGTCGGTCCGGTGGTGTTCGCCTACGACGGGTCCGACTTGGCGGCGTGCGCGATCGAACAGGCCGCATCCCGGCTGCCGCAGGGACGATGTGCGCTGGTGGTATGCGTGTGGCAGCCGGCCCACGTCGGATTCACTCCGGTGGACAAGAGGCACTTCGACGCCGATCAGGCAACCGAGGTGCGGTTGGCCGCCGAGAGCACCGCAGCCCATGGCGCGTCGCTCGCGCAGAAGGCCGGATTCGTGGCGGACAGCATCGCGATGGAGGCGGCGCCGACGTGGAAGGGCATCCTCTCGGCAGCCGAGGAAAGCGAAGCAAGCCTGATCGTGCTCGGGCCGCACCGGCGTAGCGGCCTGGTCGGGCATCTGCAGGGCAGCGTGGCGGCTGCAGTGATGGCGCACTCGACCATCCCGGTGATGGCCATTCCCGAGCATCCTTGCCGCCGCTGACCGGTTCGGCCGCCGAGTAGACAACTTCTCGATAGTGTCGCCTGCGTGGACTTCGAGCTCGACGACGACCAGCGCGCGTGGGTCGACGAGGTTCGAAAGTTCCTCGACGAGAACGTCACGCCCGCTCTGCGCGCGGAGATGGCCGAGCACGGCCTCGAGTACCAGGGCGGTGAGCTGACCGCCTTCCGCCGCAGGATCGGCGAGAAGGGCTGGTTCGGCCTGAACTGGCCCAAGGAGTACGGCGGCCTCGGCCTGACCGCCATGCATCAGCACCTACTGATGACCGAGTTCGAGTACGCCCGCGTGCCCGGGCCAGACCTCACCGTCACATCGATCGCGCCGATGATCATGCGACACGGTACCGAGCAGAACAAGTTGGAGTTCCTGCCGGGAATCGCGCGGGGCGAGATCGTCTTCGCACTCGGCTATTCCGAGCCGAACGCCGGAACGGATCTGGCCAGCCTGCGTACCCGCGCAGTCCGCGACGGCGACGAATGGGTGATCAACGGATCGAAGATCTGGAATAGCGGGGCCCAGCGCTCCACACATGAATGGCTTTGCGTGCGAACCGATCCCGATGCTCCGCGACACCGCGGCATCTCGGTGATCGCCGTCCCGGTCGACAGCCCTGGCATCGAGATCCACCCGCTGATCGCCTGGTCGGGATATCGCACCAACGAGACGTTCTTCAACGATGTCCGCGTGCCGGTGACCAACCTGATCGGCGAGGTCAACGCGGGCTGGACGTACATCACCGGGGCGCTGGATCTGGAACGCGGCGCGCTGACCAACGCCGGCGACCTGCGTCGCGCGCTCGACGATCTGATCGCGATGGCGGCTGACCCGTCTCCCGCTTTCCGGCGCAGGCTCGCACAGGCCGAGGCCGACGTGGAAGTCGCACGGTTGATGGGCCTGGAAGCGGCGTCGATGCTCGACAGCGGCCGCATTCCCAGCGTCGAGGTCAGTGTCGAGAAGATCTTCACCTCCGAGCTGCGCCAGCGGATCGCCGACCTCGCGATCGACGTGCTCGGCCCCGACGGACTACGCATCGGAAACTTCTTCGAGCGGCTGTACCGGGTGTCGCCCCTCATGCGCTTCGGCGGGGGCACCAACGAAGTCCTGCGCGACGTCATCGCACAGCGCGGTCACAAGATGCCCTCGTACGGTCGGTGACGAGATGCGGGTGACACTGGATCAGGACGAATGCGATCTCGCCGCGATGTGCCGCAGCGTGCTGGCCGCGGAGCTGGAACCGGACGCACAGTGGAAGGCGCTGGCCGACGCGGGCGTGCTCGGACTACCCGTCGACGGCAGCCTCACCGACGTCGGTATCTTCTGCGTCGAAGCCGGAAGGGCCCTGTGCCCCAGAGCCGTTCAGAGCACGATGTACGCGGCGCTGGCCATCGACTGGCTCGGCGTCGGATCGGACTGGCTCCCTCGACTGGTCTCCGGCGAGGCGCGCGGAACCTATGCGCTGTTCGACCCGCGAGACGCGTCCGTCGGCGTGAAAGCGAGCGGCGCCGCTGGCTTCGTTCCGGATGCCGATGGCGCCGACGTGATCATCGCCTCGACGGGCTCAGGTGTGGTGGCCGTCGATACGTCGACCGGCGTCAGCGTCGAGCCCGTCCCCATGATGGGCGGGTATCCGGCGTTCACGGTGCGCTTCGACGACGCCGCGACTGGGGTCGACGTCGACCAGGACCGGTTACGCCGACTGGCCAATGCCATTGTGGCGCTGGACTGTCTGGACTTGGTCGGCGTCGGCGAGGCGGTGATCGAACGCACCGTCGACTACACGAAGATGCGCGAGCAGTTCGGCAGGCCGATCGCGTCGTTTCAGGCCGCGCAGCACATCGTCGCGGACATGCACATCGCTCTGGCGGCGGCCCGCCTCGCCGCGTACTCGGCGGTGTTCCAACTCGGCAAGGGCAGCACCGCAACCCGTGAGACGGCTATCGCTCGCATGCGTGCCGCCGAGGTCAAGAAGATCACGCTCGACGCACACCAGCTGCACGGCGGCATGGGCTACGTCGTCGACACGGGGCTGTACAAGTTCTCCGAGCGTGCCCGCATCCTGTCCACACTCGGCGGGGGAGCCGATATCGCTGCGAAATGGCTTGAGCACGACATGAACTGGGACGTGAAGCGGTGACGGGCGATAGCCTCATCGACCCCGAGTCGGCCGAGAAGATCGGCGAGGTCGTCGCCGTCGCGACCGGCGAGGTGTACCGGCGCGACTGGCAGCGGTGGGCCGCCGCGGTCGGCGACCACAACCCGCTGTGGTTCGACCCCGAGTACGCGCGGCAGCACGGCTACCGCGACATCATCTGCCCGCCGCTGTATCTGCAGTATGCGATCCTCGGCGTCGCCGCACTCGGCGATCTACGGCCGGACGGTTCGTCGGGGGCGGTGACGGGCAGCATGGCGTTCCCGCGGGCGCCGCGGCGGATGGCGGGCGGCGAGAGCACGACGTTTCACCTGCCCGCGTATCACGGCGACGAGGTCGAGATGACGCGCACCGTCGAGTCGATCGTCGAAAAGGACGGACGGTCAGGCAAGTTCGTGCTGGTGACCTGGCGGGCCGAATACCGCAACCAGAACCGCGACCTGCTCGCCGAGGCGACGACGTCGATGATCGCGCGGCCCGCATGAGCCCGTACTTCGAGGACGTGCAGACGGGCGACGCGGTCCCGGCGCTGACGGTGACCGTCGACGAGACGCAGATGTTCTTCTTCAGTGCCGCCACCTACAACGGTCACCGCATCCACTACGACAAGGAATGGGCGCGCGACCGCGAGGGCTACGACACCGTGCTCGTGCAGGGACCGCTGCAGGCGGCGCTGCTGTCACGGGCGCTGACCGACTGGATCGGCGGCGACGGGCGGCTGGTGTCGTTCTCCGTGCAGAACCGCGCGATCGCACTGCCGGGTCAGGAGTTGACGTTCGGCGGCGTCGTCACCGGCAAGCGCGACGGCGGGCTGGTCGACCTCGACATCTTCTGCAAGCGTGGCGACGACGTGTTGATGCCAGGGACCGCGACCGTCGCACTGCCGCAGCGGAGTACGTCGTGACGGGCCTGCGCGGCGAAGCGGCCATCATCGGCATCGCGGAGCTGCCCGCCGAGAAGAAGCAGAGCGCGCCGCCGTCGTTCACCCTTGACCAGTACGCGCGGTTGGCGAAGATGGTCATCGAGGATGCGGGTGTGGATCCCGCTGTCGTGAACGGGCTTTCGACGCACGGCATCGCGGAGTCGAACATGTTCGCGCCGGCCACGCTGTCGGAGTACCTCGGGCTGCCGCTGGACTTCGGCGACCGCGTCGACCTCGGTGGTGCGACGGCGGCAGGCATGGTGTGGCGCGCCGCGGCGGCCGTCGAACTGGGACAAGCCGACGCGGTGCTCGTCGTGATGCCCGGTTCGACGGAGATCCCGCGATCGGAGGCGAAGCCAGGCCGGACGCTCAGCTGGTTCGGGGCGTCGAGCAACAACTACGGTTCCCCGCAGGCAGAGTTCGAGATCCCGTACGGCAATGTCGGGCAGAACGGCCCGTACGCGCAGATCGCGCAGCGCTACGGCCACGAATTCGGCTATGACGCAGCGGCGTTGGCGCGCATCGCGGTGCATCAGCGGGAGAACGCGTGCGCCCACCCCGGCGCGGTTTTCCACGGCAAGCCCATCACCGTCGACGATGTGCTGAACAGCCCGGTGATCGCCGACCCGATCCACATGCTGGAGACGGTCATGCGGGTGCAGGGCGGTGCGGGCGTGCTGGTGGCGAACGCCGACGTGGCGCGGCGGTCCCGTCATCGACCCGTGTGGATTAAAGGTTTCGGTGAGCACATCCGATTCAAGACGCCGACCTACGCCGACGACCTCATCCGCACGCCGATCGCGCGCGCCGCGGAGCGGGCCTTCACGATGGCGGGCCTGCAGCGATCCGACGTCGACATGGCGTCGATCTACGACTGCTACACGATCACCGTGCTGATGACGCTCGAGGACGCGGGCTTCTGCGGCAAGGGCGAGGGCATGACGTGGCTGACCGAACACGACCTGACATTCCGCGGCGACTTCCCGATCAACACGGCGGGCGGGCAGCTGTCGTTCGGCCAGGCGGGTATGGCCGGCGGCATGCACCATGTCGTCGACGGTGCGCGTCAGGTGATGGACCGCGCGGGGCAGGCGCAGGTGGCCGACTGCAACACGGCGTTCGTCACCGGCAACGGCGGCATCATGAGCGAGCAGGTCGCGCTGATCCTGGGCGGTGACCGATGAGCGCGCCGCTGCCCGAGCCGACGCCCGTCTCGCAGCCGTTCTGGGATGCGTTGCGCGAGCATCGGATTCTGATCCAATATTCGCCGTCGAGCGGGCGTTACGTGTTCTACCCGCGGACGCTGGCACCGGGCACGCTCGCGGACGACCTCGAGTGGCGCGAGATCGACGGCGCAGGCTCGCTGTACACCTACACCGTCGCGCGCAGGCCAACCGGCCCGCCGTGGGCGGAGAAACTTCCGCAGCTGCTCGCGGTCGTCGAGTGGGACGCCGGCCCGAAGGTCAGCACGGAACTGGTCGACGTCGAACCCGGCGACATCCGCATCGGGATGCGGGTCGAGCCGGTCTTCGTCGATGTACCCGATGCGGGTATCACTCTGCTGCGCTACAGGCCCGCCGATGTTTGAGACCGTGCAGCAGTTGCTGCGCTCGCGGATGGGTGACGACGGCGTCGCGGTGAGGCACGGCGGCCGGACATGGACGTGGCGCGAGCACCTTGCCGAAGCGGCGGCGGAGGCGTCGGCGCTCATCGCGCAGATGGACCCGTCGCGGCCCATGCATGTCGGCGCGCTGCTGGGCAATACGCCCGCGATGCTGCGGTCGATGGCCGGCGCGGCGCTCGGCGGATACGTGCTGTGCGGCATCAACACGACGCGACGTGGCGACGGGTTGGCCGCCGACATCCGCCGGTCCGATTGTCAGCTGGTGCTCGTCAACGCCGAGCACATGGCGCTGTTGGACGGCCTCGACCTCGGCGGCGCGACGGTCCTCGACGTCGACGGTCCCGCCTACCGCGAAGCCGTCGCAGCCGCGGAACCGCTTGTGCCGCATCGTGAAGTGGAGGGGATGGACCCCGTCGTCATGCTCTTCACGTCGGGCACCAGCGGCGATCCGAAGGCCGTGCGATTCGCCCACGCAATGGCGGTGCTCTGCGGCGCGAGCCTGGCCGAACGGTTCGAGCTCACCTCAGCCGATGTCTGCTACCTGTCGATGCCGCTGTTCCACTCGAACGGGGTTGCCGCGGGCTGGGCGGTGGCACTGGCGTGCGGGGCGACGATGGTGCCGGAGAAGTTCTCGCCGTCGCGGTTCCTGCCCGACATCCGTCATTACGGCGCGACCTACATGAACTATGTCGGCAAACCGTTGGCTCTGGTACTTGGCACAGTCGAGAAGCCCGACGATGCCGACAACACACTGCGGGCAGCGTTCGGCAACGAGGCCACCGAGCGTGACGTCGACGAGTTCGCGCGACGGTTCGGATGCCGCGTCGTCGACAGCTTCGGATCGAGCGAGTTCGCCGTCGTGGTGATGCGCGAGGACGGCTGCCCGTCGGGTTCGATCGGCAAGGGGTACCCGGGGGTGAGCGTCTACCACCCCGACACCGTGACGGAATGCGCGCCAGCGATTTTCGACGAGCACGGCGCGCTCGCCAACTTCGACGACGCGGTCGGCGAGCTGGTCAACACCTTCGGCGTCGGCGGCTTCACCGGCTACTACAACGATGCGGCCGCCACCGAGGAGCGGATGCGGCACGGCATGTACTGGTCGGGCGACCTGGCCTACCGCGACGCCGACGGCTGGATCTACCTGGCTGGCCGCACGGCGGACTGGATGCGGGTGGACGGGGAGAATCTCGCCGCAGGGCCGATCGAGCGGATTCTGCAGCGGCTGCCCGAGGTCAACCACGTCGCGGTGTATGCGGTGCCCGACGAGCGCGTCGGCGACCAGGTGATGGCGGCCGTCGTCCTCAACGACGCAGCGGCGTTGTCGCCCAGCCGGTTCGAGGAGTTCGTGGCGTCGCAGCCCGATCTGTCGCCCAAGGCGTGGCCGAGATACGTGCGCATCAACGACGCGCTGCCCCAGACGGCGACCAACAAGATCCTCAAGCGCGCGCTGATCGGAGAGGGCGTGAGCGCGGGCGACGGCGTGCTGTGGGAGCGGGAGCCGCGCGGCCGGACCTACAGGAACCGGTGAATGGCGTCGTAGGCGTTGCGTTGAACGCTCGGATCGCGGAAGTCGGCGACGATCTCGGCCTGGTCGACAAGGGCTCCGGTCAACGTCTTGACGGCGCTGGCGTAGAAGCGTCCGCTCTCGAGATCCTGTTTCACCACGGCGTCGACGATCCGCAGCGCACCCGTAGTCACGGGATGGGCGAGCCCGAACCTCGGTAGTACGTAGGGCATCAGAACCCGGTTCATCAGCGGGCGAACCAAATTTGGCATGTCCTTGAACACGTCGGTGCCAGCGGTATTGCCAGGGCTGACGGTCAACAGCCGCAGCCGCGGGTGGCGACGGGCGAGTTCAGACATCCACAGAGCGCCGAGATATTTGACCTGACCGTACGCGAGTGACGCATCGACCTTCCGGTCCGCGAAAAACGACCCGTCGATGACGCTGACGAACTCGTCGACCGAGCGTTCGGAGAATGTCGGGCGTTTGATGCCGAGCTTGGGCACGCCACGCGCCGCCTCGCTGCCGACAAGCACCGCCGAGGCGGCCAGGCTGTCCGAGGCGATCAGCTCCTCGAGCAGCGCGACGTGGCCGAGCACGTTCGACGCGAATATCTCGGTCGCGCCGTCCTTGGTCAGCGCCATCGGCGCCGATCCTCCGGTGCCGCCTGCGTTCATCACGACGGAATCCAGCGGCGTGTCGACAGAGGCGATCGCCGCCCGGACGGAGTCGAGGTCGCTGGTGTCCATCTGCACGGTGGTGAAGACGGCCTTGCCGGTGGTCTGCTCGAGTTCGGCGCGCGCGGTGTCAGCCTTCGCCTGATTTCGACAGGCGAGGTAGACGGTGTCGAAGGCGCCCAGCTCGGCGAACTGGCGCGCCACTTCTTTGCCGATGCCGGAGTTGGCGCCGGTGATCAACGCAGAGGGCATGCCCCAACTATCCCCCCTCAGCGAATTCGGCGCGCTAGGCCACCCTCAGCGTCGATTAGCGCGCCCAACACCTCAGAGGGGGCGGATCTCCCACGGGGCGCCAGCGGGGCTGCCGAACATCGGCTTCCTGAACTGCGGCTCGTATCCCGCGCGTCTGCAGGCGTCGCGAATGAAGTCGTCCAGCTGGCTGGGCGGGATGAGGGCGTCGCCGTTCCACCAGCAGTTGTAGAACAGCACGATGCGTCGGTCGTCGACGCGGGGAAACAGCATGCTCGTCAGCAGAGCGCCGAAGCCGGGCGGGGAGTCGCGGTCCAACACCAGCACGCTCGGAGTTCGACTGCGGCGATTGGTGACGGGATGCATACGGGCATAGCGATAGTGGTGGAGATCCAACGGAATTTCGCGACCATCCCGGCCAACGGTGATGGAGAGGTTCGGGTGGACGTTGCACTGCTGGACGGCAAGGGTCGGTCGCCAGAAGGAGTAGACGAATAACAGCAGGCCGACCGCCATGATGGGTGTCGCGGACGCCAGCGGCAACTCTAGCGTCGCGAGAGCCGCGAAGAACACGGGGATGAAGCCCAACCACCTCGTTATCGACTTGAAGTGCCATTGCCCGACGAGCTCGGTATAGGCCTGCGTCGACGACGAGGTATACGGGTAGACCGGCGAAGCCTGTGCTGCCGTCCGATCGAACGCGGCCACCCGCGCGACGCGTCTCTTGCGCATGAACCAGCCGGCCACCAACGAGCCGAGGACCAACCAGCCCGCGATCATCAGAATGCTGAACAGTTCCCGAGTGAGCCCGAATGGCCCCTCGTTCATCGGTATTCGACCTGCCAGTGCTTGATGCCGTTGATCATGCTGTGCCGCAGCCGCTCCGGTGCGGCGACCGGCGTGAGGTCGGGGATGTGGTCGGCGATCGCGTTGAACATCAGGTCGATGGTCATCCGGGCGAGGTTGGCGCCGACGCAGTAGTGCGCGCCGGTGCCGCCGAATCCCAGGTGCGGGTTGGGATCTCGCAGGATGTCGAAGGCGTACGGGTCGGCGAAGACGTCCTCGTCGAAGTTCGCGGACCGGTAGAAGAGCACCAGCCGCTGCCCCTTCTTGATCTTCACGCCGCCCAGCTCGGTGTCGACAAGGGCGGTCCGCTGAAACGCGGTGATCGGTGAGGCCCAGCGGATGATCTCGTCGGCGGCGGTCTTCGGCCGCTGCGCCTTGAACAGCTCCCACTGTTCGGGGAACTCGGAGAACGCCATCATGCCCTGGGTGATCGAGTTGCGCGTCGTCTCGTTGCCCGCCACCGTCAGGGTCACCACGAACATGCCGAACTCGGCTTCGGTCAGATTCCCGTCGGCCTCGGAGTCGATCAACGTGGTGACGATGTCTTCACCGGGCTCTTCCTTCTTGCGCGCGGCCAATTGCATGGCGTACCAGATCAACTCGGCCGTCGACTCCAGCGGGTTGAAGTCCGCGAACTCCGGATCCTCGTCGCCGCCGATCATCTGGTTGGTCCAGTCGAACAGCTTCTCCCGCTCCTCCAACGGCACGCCGAGCAGTTCGGCGATCGCCTGCAGCGGCAGTTCGCGGGCGACCTGAAGGACGAAGTCGCCGGAGCCCTCCTTGGCCGCCTCGGCAGCGATGCGCTGAGCCCGCTCGTTGAGCTCGGCCCGCAGCCGTTCGATCGCTCGCGGTGTGAAGCCGCGGGAGATGATCTTGCGCAGCCGCGTGTGCTCCGGGTCGTCCATCATGATCATCGACAGCGAGCCCGCCTCGATTTGACCGCCGCCGCCGGTCACCTTGTAGCGCGGCACGATCGACTTCTTCGCCGACGAGAACACGTCGCTGCGCAGCGACACCTCGCGGACGTCGCGGTGCTTGCTGACCACCCAGAAACCGCCGTCGCCGAACCCGCCGACATCGGGCGGCTGCTCGTTCCACCAGATCGGCTCGGTGCGGCGGACCTCGGCGAACTCCTCCATCGGCAGCCGGGAGGCGTAGATCTCGTGATCGGTGAAGTCGAAGCCGGCTGGCAGGTTGGGAGCGGCCATGCGGACCTCCTCAGGAGGGCTTTTCGTGATGGTAGCCAGCGATCGTGCATTACGGTTGCCGTTCATGGACGACGGCGTTCAGGAGTTCATGCGTGCCACCAACGACGCATTCCCCGCTGTCGAAACGATGACCGCCATCGAGGCGCGGGCGTTCCTGGCGGGACGGCGCCTTGCGGTCGCCAACCTCGGTGACGTGGCGAGCGCCGACGACCGCGTCATCCCGGGTCCCGACGGTGACGTGCCGGTACGCGTCTACCGACCGCACGGTGGCACAGCCCCACGCCCCGCGGTGGTGTTCGCGCACGGCGGCGGCTTCGTGCTCTGCGATCTCGACTCGCACGACAGCTTCTGCCGGACGATGTCGAGGTTTACGGAGGCGGTCGTCGTCTCGGTCGACTACCGGCTCGCGCCCGAGCACCGCGCGCCCGCGGCCGCCGAAGACGTCTTCGCGGCGTGGTGCTGGGTGACCGATGAGGCCGACGAACTCGGCATCGATCCGTCGCGGGTCCTTGTCGCAGGCGACAGTGCCGGCGGCAACCTGGCTGCGGTGACGGCGCTGATGTGCCGCGAGCGAGGCGTTCCGCCGCCTGCGGGGCAGGTGCTGTTGTATCCGGCCATCGAGCCGTTCTTCGACACCGAGAGCTATCGCAAGTACTCGACGGGATACGTGAACACCCGCGATGCGATGCAGTACTACTGGCGCGAATACCTCGACGACAAGATGCCGTCGCCGGAGTGGCTGGTGGCGCCTGCGCGCGCCGAATCGCACGAGGGGCTGGCCCCCGCGGTGGTCGTGACGGCCGGCTATGACGTGCTGCAGAGTGAGGGCGTGGCGTATGCGCAGAAGCTGCGAGACGCGAATGTGCCTGTGGTGCATCGCGATTACCCGGGACTGTTTCACGGGTTCGTGACGATGATCCCGTTCGGGGCCGGTGCCGCCGCGCGCGAACTTCTGTGGTCGGACATGCGGCACCTGCTCGCTGTGCGAGCGGGGGTCGAGGCATGAGCACCGACGCGATCGTCATCGGAGCGGGTTTCGCAGGCCTGTACGCCGTGCACCGCTGCGCGTCGGCGGGCATGACGGTGCGGGGGATCGAGGCCGCGCCAAGCGTCGGCGGCACCTGGTACTGGAACCGCTATCCCGGTGCGCGCTGCGACGTCGAAAGCGTCGACTACTCCTACTCTTTCGACGACGAGCTGCAGAGCGACTGGATGTGGACCGAACGGTTCGCCGCGCAGCCGGAGATACTGGCGTACCTCGAGCACGTCGCCGACCGGTTCGACCTGCGGCGGCACTACCGATTCGACACGGAGGTCGTCGGCGCACAGTTCGATGAGGCGGCGGGCGAATGGGCGGTGCAGACGTCTTCAGGCGAGACCCGTCGCGCGAAATTCCTGCTGTGCGCGACGGGATGCTTGTCGGCGGTCAACCGCCCCGACATCGCCGGCCTCGACGACTTCAACGGCGACATCTTTTACACGGCGGCGTGGCCACGAGAAGATCCGCCGTTGCACGGCAAGAGGATCGGCATCATCGGCACAGGTTCGTCGGGCATTCAGGTGACGCCGATCCTCGCCGAACAAGCCGAGTCGCTCGTGGTGTTCCAGCGCTCGCCGAACTACACGATCCCGATGCCGAACTATCCGTGGTCGGACGAGGATCTGCAGCGGATCCGCCGCGAGTATCCGGAGCGCAGAAAGCAGTCGGCGTATGCGGGGGCGGGCACACCGCACGGCACGTATCACAAGCCCGCGCTGGAGACGGACCCCGCAGAGCGGGTCGATGCGATGTGGGCACGCTGGCGTGACGGCGGCGTGCTGTTCAGCAAGACATTTCCCGACCAGGGGTCGGTGCTCGCGGCCAACGACATCGCGCGGCAGTTCGCCGAGGACCGCATCCGCGACATCGTCGACGATCCCGTGGTCGCCGAAGATCTGATCCCCACCGACCACCCGATCGGGACGAAGCGGATCTGCACCGACGCGGGCTATTACGCGACGTTCAACCGCGACAATGTGCAGTTGGTGAACCTGCGCCGCGAGCCGATCGAGGCGATCACGGCTGACGGCGTGCGGACCAGCGAGGCCTCATATGACTGCGATGTACTCGTTTTCGCAACGGGTTTCGACGCGCTGACCGGTGCCATGATGCGCATCGATCCCGTCGGGCCGGATGGGCATCGGCTATCGGAGCTATGGGCCGACGGTCCGGTGACGTTCCTCGGAGTGATGATGCCGCGACTGCCCAACCTGTTCAGCTTCAGCGGCCCCGGCAGCCCGTCGGTGCTGGCGAACATGGTGCTGCACGCCGAGGTGCAGGTCGACTGGGCCGTCGACCTGATGGTCGAAGCAAGGCGCAGGGGCATCACCGAGGTCGAGCCGCGCCGCGACGCCTCGGAGGCATGGACCAGCCACGTGGCGGAGGCCGCGGAAAAGACGCTCTTCCCGAAGGCGCGGTCGTCGTGGTACCTGGGGTCGAACATCGACGGCAAGAAGCGAGTGTTCATGCCCTACATCGGCGGCTTCGGCAATTACCGCCGGTCGCTGGATGACGTTGCGGCGCAGGGATATCCCGGCCTCGTACTGACGACACGCTGAGCTGCCGCCTACGAGCGAAAGATCGCTCGTACCGTCGTCCATGAGGTACTACAGCAGTGCAGCGACGCACGGCACCGCGACGGGTGTACGCTCAACGCAGGACATTCGTCCGCTCTCTCACAAGAAACTTGGTTACATGGATTCTTCTGGTTTGTTCTCTCATATCGACCAACCCGAAACCGCTCACAACGACGACACTTCCTCGGCCCCCGTGCAATCGCCGACGTTCTCGGATCAGGATGCACCCTCTGCTCGACACTGACCGTGATGGCGGCCTCCGACGCTGTATCTCGTCACCGCAGGCCTGATCGCTCTCGCGATGCGGCGACTCTCGGAGAGCGTGCTGCGTTCAGTCCTGCACCGCTTTGGCCAGTGCGACGTATGTCGTCAGGTTCGCGGGGTCTTGAGTGGCCGCACGGACGACCCGGACGATGACGTATCCGCGGGCCCGGTGCTCGTCGAAACCGGCCGCGTCGACCAGCCCGTAGAAACGCCGCTGCACGCCGAAGCGGACGTTGCCTGCGAGTTCGCCCCAGTGGTGCCACAGCATCGGCGCGACCTCGTAGGACGGGTCACCATTGATCGGCCGAGGTGAAATGGCCAGCCACGGATCGCGATCGGCGGCGAGGACGTTGCCGTGGTGGAGATTGCCATGCAGGACAACGCTATCGGGCTCGGCGGACAATTCGCGACACAGCGTGACCGCCTGCTCGACGAGCCGATGCGGGATCGCCGCACTGCGCGGAAGAGCGGCGAACTCGTCGGCCCACTGACCGAGAAGCGAGGACAGCGACGGCAACTGCGGCATCGCAGGAACATGCAGGCGGCGATACAGCGCGGCGACGACTTCACACGCCTCGACATCGGACAGACCGCCCAGCGACTCTGGCCGCACCCGTTCCAGTAGCAGCGCCCGCCGGTGCGGGTCGGCCCGCAGCAGTCGCACAGCCCCGGCACCGTTCCAGCGCCGCAGCACGAGGTGCTCGTGCTCGGAGCAGCCGACCTTGAGAACGGCAGAGCCGCCATCGGCCGTACGCACAGCCAGCACCACGGCGTGGGAGCCGCGCACGGTGTCGCCGTCGGCGCGCAGGTTCCACGCCTCAATGAGGCCGTCGAGCTCGGTCACCGGCCGGTTGAGTCAGTTGCGGATCTGGATGTTGTCGACGCCCCGGCTGCACTCCGTGCCGATGGTGCCGCATTCATCGCCTGCCGAGCCTCCCGCGATGGCCGGTGGGATCGACGCGGCGGCGACCCAGACCAGCGCTGCGAGCCCGGCGCGGCGGCGAAACGACATGTCGCGACTGTACGGCTGACCGTGGGTGACCGACCTCACGTCTGGCGATTTCCCAGCTCAGCAGGCCGACCTGTTAGGATGATCTCAACGTTGGCGCTCGAAAGAACCAAGCCGACAACGTCGTAAGACACCTCCCAAACCGTGCACCATGCACAAGGTTTTCTCGCGGCGATCGATTTTGCCCACCGGCAATCTCGCCACATTGCGTTAGCCCGTGCCGATTGATTCGCATGACGAGACGCAACCGATGCCTGAAAGGCACTCACCATTACCACCTCACCAACTTTCGCTGATCTCTGCGTGGACGACCGACTGATCAAGTCGCTCGCCGGACGTGGGATCCTCACGCCCTTCCCGATCCAGGAGAAGACGCTTCCCGATACCCTCGCCGGGCGAGATGTATTGGGCCGCGGCAAGACTGGCAGCGGAAAGACGCTCGCATTCTCCATCCCGCTGGTCACCCGGCTGGCTGACACGCAGCGCCGCGGCCGCCCGAGCGGCCTGGTGCTTGCGCCCACCCGCGAACTGGCGACGCAGATCGCCGCCGCACTCGAACCGCTTGCCACCGCGCTCAACCTGAAGGTCACCACGATCTTCGGTGGCGTCTCGCAGCACCGCCAGGAGCAGGCGCTGCGTTCCGGCGTCGACATCGTCGTCGCGTGCCCCGGCCGGCTCGAGGACCTGATGCGGCAACGCGTCGTCAGCCTCGACTCGGTCCAGGTCACGGTCATCGACGAGGCCGATCACATGGCTGACCTGGGCTTCCTGCCCGGCGTTACCCGGATTCTGGCCGCCACCCCCGCAGGCGGACAGCGGATGCTGTTCTCCGCGACGCTGGACAACGGCGTCGACAAGCTGGTGAAGCGATTCCTGCGGAATCCGGTCACGCACTCCGTCGACGAGGCCAACTCACCCGTCGCTCAGATGACCCACCATGTGTTCCACGTGGCGGGCGTGCAGGCCAAGAAGGAACTCGTGCACCACCTCGCTTCTGGCACCGGGCGCCGAATCCTGTTCATGCGCACCAAGCATCAGGCCAAGAAGCTCGCCAAGCAGCTCACCGAGGCCGGCGTGCCGTCAGTTGATCTGCACGGCAATCTTTCTCAACCCGCACGCGACCGCAACCTCGCCGCGTTCAGCACCGGCGAAGCGCGGGTGCTTGTCGCCACCGACATCGCCGCGCGCGGTGTGCACGTCGACGAGGTCGAACTCGTCGTGCACGTCGACCCGCCGATGGAGCACAAGGCCTACCTGCACCGGTCGGGCCGTACCGCTCGCGCAGGCAACACTGGCGATGTGGTCACCGTGGTGCTGCCCGAGCAGCGCAGGGACACCCAGGCGCTGATGCGTAAGGCAGGCATCAACGTGCGCCCACAGGACGTCGTCGCGCACTCGGCGCCGGTCAGCGCGCTGGTCGGCGACATCGCGCCGTTCCAGAAGCCCGCTCCCCGCGTCAGCCAGTCGTCGAACACCTCCACGGCCGCCCCGAACGCGGGCGCAAACCGCCGTCGTCGCCGTCCCGGCGCCAAGTCGGGTTCTGGCGGTTCGGGCGGCGGTCAGCACCACAACCGCAACCATCAGGGCCGTCGGCGCGCTGTCTCAAGGTGAGGTAGCAGCCGCCGTCTCACTTGGCGACTTCTCGGCACACGTCGCGCGGACTATTTCGTCTGCGATTCGGAACGCTTCGGTGTCCTGGTGGACCGACAGAATGGGCAGGCGCGCGGATCGCCGCAGCAGCATGACCGCCAGCGCGGTGCTGGTCCGCGGCGGTATCAACAACAGTCGAGCCGTCGCGCGCTTGCCGGTCAGGGTGACGACGCGCTGACGGCGCGCCTGCTGAAGGGATATCAATGAATGGCCGCGCCAATCGAAGCTGTCGAGATTGGGCATCCCCGACAGAGTCGACCAGTTGACGCCGATATCGCCGATCTTGCCAAGGCGGCTCTCCAACGCCTCGGTGAGGCCAGGCAGTTCGCGACCGACCGACGACTCGTGTGGCCACCAGCCCCCGTCGAGCATTCCGCCGAGTTCGGAGGCCAACGTGACCCGGGCCGGGCTGACGAGGTGACATCCGCCGTCCATGCACGATTCCTTAACGAATCGGATCGCACAATGACCTTGTTGCGTCCATCCGGACGGTGATCATGCTGAGGACGAAACGGTTCTCTCTTACTCTAACATCCACGCGATTTTGCAGTTGACAACGGCTCTCGACCGGCTCACTTCTGAAACATTCTGAAAACCAACAGCTTTCGTTTCGCAAGCCGGTGATTCGCCTGTTGCCGGGTCCGACAGAGGAGTCGACGGGTAGACTTGCGTCACTGGCGGTTTGTCGTGCGCGACCATCTGAGACTGCGTCGTCGCTGGTTCGATTGTTGTGGGCCGTTCGAGGGCTCGGACGGGATCAACGTCATGGCAGTATTCCTTCCGTCGCTGGGTTCGCGTGGTTCTGCAATTCAGCCGCAACCCCCGTCCCGCAATCTCCGCGTCGGCGTGCTCAGCCCCTATCCACCGACTTTGGGTGCGGTGGCAACATTCAGTGTCTCCCTCGCTGACGCGTTGTCCGCGGACGGCGCCGAAGTCAGCGTGGTGCGCGTGGCCGACGGTTCGGCAGGCGCAGGCGACGAGGTTGTCGGAGAACTTGAAAACGGCTCGGCCGCTTCGGTCGAACGCTGCGTCGACATGCTCGACGGCGGCGACATCGCCGTCATTCATTACGACTACAGCTCCTACGGAATCGGCGGCGGCGAGGATGTGGTGGCGATCGTCGGCGGGTTGCGGGTTCCGTCGATCGTCATTCCACACGGGATCCCGAAATTCCCTACACCGCAGGAACGTTCGGCTCTCGAGACGATTACCGCAGCGGCGGACCGAGTGGTTGTGATGTCCACGGGCGCGATGCAGCGGTTGTGTTCGGAGTATCGCGTCGACCGCCGCAAGGTCGTCACCATCCCGCACGGCGCGGTCGTCCCGAGCGGACCTCCTGCGCGACGTCCGAGTCGACCGACCATCCTGACGTGGGGGCTGCTCGGCCCCGGCAAGGGCGTCGAGCGCGTGATCGACGCGATGGCCTCGCTGAAGGACTTGCCCGGCAGGCCCCGGTACCTGGTCGCAGGACCGACACACCCGACGGTGCTGGCCGCCGACGGCGAGGCATACCGCGACGCCCTGACAGAACGGGCGCGGCGCGGCGGCGTGGCGGACTCGGTGTCCCTCGATGCCCGCTACTGGGGCAGGTCGACGTTGACGGCGCTGGCTCAGTCCGCGACGGTCGTCGTACTGCCCTACGACTCCACCGAACAGGTCGTCTCCGGTGTCTTGGTGGACGCCATCGCGAGTGGCAGGCCCGTCGTGGCGACCGCCTTCCCGCACGCGCTCGAGCTGCTGTGCACCGGAGCGGGGATTGTCGTCGACCACGACGACCCCGATGCCTTGGTGGCTGCGCTGCGCCGGGTACTGACGCAGCCGCGCGTCGCCGGTTCGATGGCGTCTGAGGCGCGCCGGTTGGCGCCCGACATGGCGTGGTCCTCCGTCGCCGACGCGTACCTGCGGTTGGCGCATCGCCTCATCGGCGAGCGCCGCGCGGTGAGATGACGCCATGCGCGCCGGTTGGTGCAGTGCGATGATCTCTCGATGAGGCGAGAGGTTGGAGTCGAGCTCGACGTCGAAATCGAAGCACCGACGACGTTGGAGTTCCAGATCGCCGTCGCGCCGCATCCCAACGCCCATGTGTCGGAGTCGCTGTCGTTCCTTCTGGATGGCAAGCCGCTAGAGCCGCTGGAGATCAGCGGTGTGCACGGCAACCGCATTCACAAGATGGACGCATCGGCAGGCAACCTCAGAGTCACCTACGCCGCGACGGTCGTCGGCCGAACGGATCCGGCGCCGGTGACCGAGTACGACCTCTCGATGTACCTTCGTCCGAGTCGTTATGCGGAGGCCGATAAGTTCTTCGGCTTTGCGGCAACGGAATTCGGCAAGTATGGCGATTCGACGACGCTCTTGGAGAAGGTGTCCTCCTGGGTGGGCACGCGGCTGAAGTACGTGCCGGGGTCCAGCGATCCGATCGACGGGGCCGCGGACACACTGCTCGCAGGCGAGGGCGTGTGCCGCGACTACGCACATCTGGTGGTGGCGCTGCTACGTGCCGTCAACGTGCCTGCCCGCCTCGTCTCGGTGTATGCACCTGGCTTGTATCCGATGGATTTCCACGCGGTGGCCGAGGCGTTCGTCGAGGGGAACTGGCGGGTGGTCGACGCCACCCTGCTTGCGCCGCGGCAGACTCTGGTCCGCATCGCCACCGGACGCGATGCCGCCGACACCGCATTCCTCGACAACCACGGCGGCGCAATCAATTTGGACAGTATGCAGGTGACTGCGATCGTCGACGGCGACCTGCCGAGGGACTCGATCGATCAGTTGGTGTCGATCGGCTGAGCCCCCGGCAGTCGCAGCCCGTGCTCAGCCCAGTGGCGCCAGCGGGTAGATGATCTTCGCCTGCGCCGCGTCCGGCGGCGCGATCGCCTTCACCTGTCCGCCCTGGATCTGCACGAGCATCGGATCCAGCGCGGTGTTGTTGTGGAAGTGGTCGCCCTCGGTCGCGAACTTGATCGACCCGAAGAACGTCTGCAGGTCGGTCTGGGCGATCAGGTCGTTGAGCTTCACACGTGACTCCTCCGACAGCGACGGCGGCTCACCCAGCTTCTCGACCGCGGCCTGCAGCACCAGGCCCGAGGCGCTACAGCCGGCGGCCGTGTAGTCCGGTGGGGAGCCGTGCTGATCCTCGAAGGCCTTCGCGTAGTCACCCGCCGAACCGAAGAGGTCGTCCTTGGATGTCGCGGTCGGCAACCACACCGAGATGCCCATCACGCCGTCGGCCTGTCTTCCGAGCGCCTGCGAGAACGACGCGTCGGTGATGCCGTAGTGCTCGATGATCGCCTTGGGCGTGAAACCGGTCGCGGCCATCGCCTTGACGAAGTCGACCAGCAGCACATCGTGTCCGCCGACGGCAACAATGTCGGGTTTCTGCGCCGCAACGGTGCCGGCCACCGGCGCGAGGTCGGCGTTCGGCGGGAACAACCCGTAGTGCACGAGGTTGAGCTTGGCGTCCTGAACACCCGTTCGGAAGCCCTCGGCGGTGTTGTCGGAGAACGGCTCGTTGGCGCCGACGACGGCTGCCGAAACCGGCTTCGGGTCGGCCAGGTCGACGATCGATTGGATCGCGCGCGCCGCCGTCGTGTCGACGGCGGGGATGACGCCGAAAGTGAACTCGGGCTTGGCTTTCCAGACGTTCGGGGACTCTGCCGAACCGGCGATACATGGGATCTTGTACTTGGCGCAGATCGGATCCATCGCGAGCTGCACGCCGCTGGTGTAGGCGCCGAAGATGGCGTTCACCCCGTCCTCGGTGACCAGCCGCGACGCGGCGTCGGCTCCCGTCGCGGGATCGCTCTTGCAGTCCTGCACGATCAGGTCGACCTGGTACTTCTGGTCGCCGATGGCCAGTCCGCCTGCCTTGTTCACCGCGTCGGCCCACATCTGGTATCCGCGCTGGGCTATCTGGCCGCCCGTCGCTGATGCCCCGGACAACTCGAGCACGGCGCCGACCTTGAACGTGTCGGACGCCTCGCCGCCGCCGCCTCCGTCGCCGCCGCACGCGGCGAGGAAACTCGGACCCACGACCGCGCCGCCGACAACAAGGCCTGCCCGGGTAATGAAGTGTCGACGGTTGATGTTGCTGGGCATGGTGACTCCTCCTTGAGTTGCACTCTCAGCCCGCCGGCCGAGGCGGGTGCCTCGGTCAGCGACCTCCTAAATACAGGTGGATCAGTTCGCGGTCGTCCTCGACGTCGGCGGGTGCGCCTTCGAATCGGTTCCTTCCCGCGACCAGGACGTACATCCGGTCGGCCACCCGCAGGGCCTCGCGGATGTTCTGCTCGATCATGATCACGCCGACGCCGTGCTGGGCGATTTCGGAGGCACGCACAAGGACGTCGCCAACGAGCTTGGGGGACAAGCCCGCCGACGGCTCGTCGAATAGCAGGAATCGCGGCCGCAGGACGAGCGCACGGGCGATCGAAAGGATCATCTGCTCGCCGCCGGAGAGCTGGCCCGCCTGCACGCCGTAGCGTTCGCGCAGCCGCGGGAATTCGTCGAGCAGCTCCTCGATGCGCTCGTCGAGCTGCCCACGGGAGCGGATCGTGTAGCCGCCGATGCGCAGGTTGTCGCGCACGGTGAGTTGCGGGAACACACCGCCGCCCTGCGGCATCATCGCGATCCCGCGGCCGAGGGTGCGGTGTGACGGCAGGTGGGTGAGGTCGTCGTCGTCGAGTGTGACCGTGCCTGCCCATGGGTCGATCACTCCGGCCATCGCCTTGAGCAGAGTGCTCTTGCCGCAGCCGTTCGGCCCGAAGATGCACGTGACATCGCCCGCGCGGGCGGTCATTGACACCTGGTGCAGGATCTGCACGCTGCCGTACCCGGCGTCGATGTCTTCGGCGGTGACGACGCTGACGGCGGTGTCGGTGCTCGGCTGTTCGCTCACTCGGCGGACACCCCCAGGTAGGCCTCCATCACGTGCGGGTCGTGCGAGATCTCATCGAAACTGCCCTGAGCAACGATCTTTCCGGCGTCCATCACGATGATCCGGTCGCAGATGTCCTGGGCGAGCTCCATGTCGTGCTCGATGATCAAGAATGTCGTGCCCGCCTCGCGCAGCGTGCGGATAGCGTCGAGCATGATCTGACGCAGCCGCGGGTGCACGCCCGCGGCGACCTCGTCGAGCAGCGCGACCTTGGGTTCCTGCATCAGGATGCGGCCCATCTCCAGCAGCCGCTGCTGTCCACCCGACAGACTGCTGGCGAGGTCGTCGGCGACGCGGGTGAGCTCCAGCTGCTCCAGCACTGCGTCGGCGTTCGACGTCGCGTTGTTCCAGTCGAACTGCACCGCGGAGGTCCACAGGTTCTCCCGCACCGTCATGTTCACGAACAGCGCCGGAATCTGGAAGGTGCGGCCAAGGCCTGCGCGGGCGATCCTGTACGACGGCAGCTTGGTGACGTTCTTGTCGAACAACGTGATGGTGCCCGCGTCGGGTTTGAGTGTCCCGGTGAGCAGGTTGAACAGCGTGCTCTTCCCGCTGCCGTTCGGGCCGATGATGCCGACGATCTCGGCGGGTTCGACGCCGAACGAGACGCCGTCGACCGCGCGGATGCCGCCGAAGGCGCGGGCGATGTTTTCGACCGCGAGCACCGTCATGATGTGGCCTCCTCGGTCTGTTTCTCTGTCCGTTGCGGCGCAACGTCATTGCGGACGCGGCCAAGGAGCTGTCGTACCAAGCGCATTCGTCTGGCTCGGCGAGCAAGGCTGACCAGTCCGTCGGGTAGGAACAGCACGACGGCCATCACGATCGCGCCGACGACGATGATGTAGGCGGTCGTCTCGCCGTAGCTGACCCGCAGCTGTTCCTGCATCAGGAACATCGCGGTCGCGCCGAGCGCCGGACCCCAGATGTGGCCGAGCCCGCCGACGAGCACCATCACCACCAGCTGATCGGTGATGATGGTGTTCAGCACGCTGTTTGGGTTGATGAACGTGATCCAATAGGCGTTGATGCCGCCGAGCACCGCCGGGATGACCGCGCTCAGCACGAACGCCTCGATCTTCACGAGGTTGGTGTTGATGCCCTGCGCGCGGGCGGCAACCTCGTTGTCGCGCACGGCTTTCACCCGGAAGCCGAACCGGGAGCGCTCCAGAAGCAGGTAGCAGACGGCGTAGGCGATCGCCGTGGCCGCGAGCATCACGTAGAAGAAGAAGTTGTCGTCGAGACGGATAGGCGTCTTGAGCCCGCCGGAGCCGCCGGTGACGTCGACGACGGTGGCGAGTTCGCGGACCGCCTCGGCCAGCGCCCAGGTGGCGATGGCGAAGTACGCGCCTTTCAACCGCAGAGCAGGCCATCCGGCGAGCGCTGCGACGGCGCCTGCTGCGACGGCCGCGACGGGAAGGGTCGCCCAGAAGTTCCAGTCGTAGTCGGGCTGCATCAGGATCGCGGTGGAGTAGGAGCCGATGCCGAAGAACGCAACGTGGCCGAAGCTGATGTAGCCGGCGTAGCCGCAGATGACGTTCCAGGACAGCGCGATTCCGGCCCACAGCGCGATGCCGGTGGCGATCCGGATGTAGTACGGCGACGTCAGCATCGGCAGGAAGCAGAGCGCCGCGACGACGACCGCCAACGCCCCGAGGTTGACGTACGGGTTGCCTCCGGAGGCCGGCTTGCTCACGCCAGCCCCCGCCGCGAGATGCCCTGCGGGAAGATCAGTAGCGCGACGAACAGCACGCCGAAGACCACCAACAGGGTGTAGTCGGCGCCGACGTACGTGGTGGTCAACGACTGCAGCACACCGAGGAAAAGCCCGGCGGCCATGACGCCGACGACCGAGCCGAGCCCGGCGAGCACGACGACGAAGAAGGCGAACAGCGTGTAGCGAAGGCCGACTTCAGGGGTCATGGCATAGATGGCGCCGAGCATCGCGCCGGCCATCGCTGTCAGCGCGGTGTAGATGGCGTAGACGAGGCTGCTGATCCGCTTCACGTCGATGCCCATCAGCCCGGCGTTCTCCTTGCTCTGCGCGGTGGCACGGATCGCGAGGCCGGTGCGGGTGTAGAAGAGGAACGCCAGGAAGAGGCCGCAGGCGATGACGGCGAAGACGAAGCCCGCGACGCGGATCGCAGGCGCGGTGACGCCGAACAACTCGATGTTTCCAGTGAAGAACTCGGTCCGCACGGTGCGGGGGTTGTAGCCGAACGCGGTCAGCAGTCCGCCGCGGATCAGGGTGGCCAGCCCGAACGTGAAGGCCAGCCCCATCAGCGCGGGCAGGGCGTACTTGCTGGTGCGGACCCGGTAGATCAGCGGCGCAATGAGCCAACCGACGGCCCCGAAGACGATGAAGACGACCGGAAGCAGGACGAACGCGTCGATCTTCAGCGCGTCGCCGGTGACGATCGCGGCGAAGGCACCGAGGACCACCCACATGCCGACGGCGAGGTCGACGACGTCGAGAACACCGAAGGACAGCGAGAAGCCGATGCTGATGGCGACATATAGCCCACCGATGAGAATTCCGCCGACGAGCGCTTGCGCCAGTGCGGTCACTGCGTCCTCTCGGCAGAGCGGTCGGGACCCTTCGGAGCGTATCCGGGCCGTAGGTTTGTTGACAATAGATCGATGGCGCGGCGCCTCAGCCCAGCGCCGCCCGTGGGTGCGGATAGGCATCCTCGCGATGCTGAAACGACAGGATGGCGGGGTTGAGCACGACACCGTCGCGGATCTCGATGGCCCGAGAGATCGTCGGGGTCACATCCCACACCGCCGGGCCGGCAAGAAGCGCTTCGATGTGAGGCAGCAGCGCCTCGCTGATCTCCCACGTCGCCGAGTTCCACAGCAGCGACGGGCTGTGGTCCACCGCGTAATAGTGCACGCTCCTTGCCATCTCGATCATCGGCGCATCGAACGACGTCGGGCGCGCCCAGCTGAAGCCCATTCCGGCGTCACACGAGACGTCGATGATCACGCTTCCAGGAGCGAAGTCCGCGAGGTCGTCCTCGGTGACGAAGATCAGCGGTGCTGTTGGGTCCTGAAGAACGCAGTTGACGACGATGTCGTTCTCCGCGAGTAAACCGGCCACCGGAACCTGCCCGTCGGGCGTGTCGGCCCAGACCCGGCCGGGCGTCTGCGGGTCGTGTCCCATCTGGATGATCTGAGTCGAGTGAATCGGCGAACCGACGGCGGCCACGTCCCGGTTGGTGAGCACCCGCACGTCGTCGACACCGTGGGCGTTCAACGCGGTGACCGCGCCACGGGCGGTGGCGCCGAAACCGAGGACGGCGGCCCGAAGTCTGCGGCCGTAACTGCCGGTGATCCCGGCCAGTTCCATGGCATGAATGACGGAGCAGTAACCCGCGAGCTCGTTGTTCTTGTGGAAGACGTGCAGACCGAATCCGCCGTCGGCCTGCCAGTGGTTCATCGCCTCGAACGCGATCAGCGTCAACCGGCGATCGATGGCTTCCTGCGTGAGGGCGGAATCCTGCACACAGTGCGGCCAGCCCCAGACCACCTTTCCGGTAGAGAGTTCCGCCAGATCTTCTGCTTGAACCTTGGGTAGCAGAATGACGTCGCAGTCGGCGACGAGCTGCTCGCGAGTCGTGATTGCGCCGACGAGACCGGCCAGTGCGTCGTCGGTGGCGCCGAACGCCGAGCCGTAGCCGTGCTCGAGGGTGATCCGCTGGCGGATGTCGGGTTCGATCCTGGCGAAATGATCGGGGTGAATCGGCAACCTGCGCTCGTTCTTCTTCCGCGAGCCCGCCAGCACACCGAGTGAAAGCTGTTGGGAATCAGCGCTTCTTGTCATTGGAGCATCGCCGTCCCTTGATCCGCTGGGGCCTGGATGGTCCCGATCCGTCGACCCTACGCGCAACCCTGGCAGCTGGGCCGTACCCGGTGAATTTGCTCCCCTTCGGCCGAGAATGAGACGATGGGCGGCAATCACGCCGGTGTGTCGGTTCCGCCGCGTACCAACATAACGGGGTTTATGGAGTTCTGATGTCTGCCAAAGGTTTCAGTGCTGTTCTGACGTGGCCGCGCGTCTTGGCGTATGCGATCGCCGCGATCGTCATGGGTGTCGTCGTCGGCGAGCTCGTCGCGATGCTGATCTTCGCGGGTTCCAGCGATCGCCGCCTCGCCGAGCAGGCGGCGCGTACCGCCGATTCGGCACCCGCCGTCGTGACCGCGTCGGCCGATCTGGAGCGGACGCAACAGGCGCGCACCGCACTGGACGACGCCGTCGTCGACGCCAGCCGCAGTCGCGACGAGGCGCTGGTCGTGGCGCGCTGCGAGTTCAACCCGTCGCCTGCCTGCCCGCAGACACACATCACCGGTGTGCCCGGCGCCGGGCCCGAAAACCGCACGGCGAAAGAGTTTCTCGCAGACACCCAGGGGCAGCTCGACAAGGCAGTCGTCGAACGCGACCGGGTGGCGCCGTCGCTGGACGCCGCCATTGCCGACGAGCAGCAGAAGCTCACGCAGGCGCGCGACGCCGCGACGGCGACCGCGGACCGCGGCTTCGGCGCGCGGTGGTTGGCGATGAACTCCTACACACTCGACAGCGCGGGTGCGACGGTGTTGCGCGCGCTGCTGGCCGGCCTGTTCATCGCGTTGTTCCTGTTCCCGCTTCTGCTGCGGCTGTCGCGTGCGAAGACGACGGAGGATCGACGAACAACGGCACGCGCCGTGGCCGAACGCGCCGACCTCGAAGCCGATACCGCGATCGCGGTGAAGAAGGCCGAGGTGCGCGCCGCGATCGAGACGATGAAGGCCGAGCAGGAGCTGAGCAGTGCGCGGCTGGCGTTGGAGGCGCAGCAGGAGATCGAACGCGAGGAGCAGCGCCGTCGCGTCGCCGCGGCGATCGAGGCGCCGGTGCAGGTGTCCTCGGAGCGGGTCGTCGAACCCGTCGCGGAGTTGACGGCCGAGGTCATCGACGAGCCGAAGAACCTGCCTGCGCTGGCCGAGCCCGAAGGCGAGAAGCGCGGGTTGATCCCGGTGCCGGATATCGCGAAGGCGGCGACGCGCTGGATCCGGCCGTTCGTGCCGCCGATCGTCGCCAGTGCGATCGACACGACGACTCGGCCGCTGCGTTCGGCGCGCGAGGTCTTCGAGGAGACCGAGGAGATTCACTTCAGTCTGCGGCGCAGCCACCGGGTGAGCGTGACGTCGGAGGAGACGGCGGATCCGCGCGACGCGACGGGATCGACGGCAGGCGCGAAAACTGAGCGGCGGCAGGCGCGAACTGCCGTCAGCCGACGGATAGCGCCATATCCCAGAACTGCACCTCGAGCTTCAGCACATCTGCGACCAGGTCCTGATGGTCGTCGGGCGCGGCCAACTCGCCGAGACCGGCCACGTAGTCCGCGAAGTCCGGGGTGGACCAGTGCTCGACGAACTCGCGCAGCGGCGTGGAGTCTCGACCTCGCGGACGTCCACGCGAGCAGATAGACGCGTTCGATCACCCACAGCGCCGTGACCGCGGCCTCGTACGGTTCGGTGTCCAGTCGCCGCAGCAGATCGCGGTAGGCAAGCGTCGTCGGCAGAGGCGCCGCGCTCAGGTCGAGCCCGCGGCGAGCGGCCTGCGCTTCGAACCAGTCGAGTTCGGCGACCAGCGCGGCGCATCCTCCGCAGATCACCGCCTGCGCTTGCCGCGGCGCCCTGGCAAGCAGCCGCGCCTGGAAGGTCAGCAGGTCGGCGACGAACAGCGCGTCCTGTACGAGCCAGCGGTCGAACGCGGCGTCGGTGATGGTGCCGTCGCGCACCGCGTCGAGAAACGGATGCCGGGTGGCGGAGTCCCACAGTGAATCGTGCACGCCCCGAAGGGTAGTCCCGTGCGCCTCGATACAGACTCTCGCGTCGTCAGGCCACGACTGTGTCGATATCGTTCGGTCATCACTCCGGTGTCGGCGCGGCGTGGGCAGTCCGATCGTCGGCTCGGACGTCCGTTCCCGACGCTGGATGCGAAGCGCGGCGGTCGGCGCGGCGATCTCCTCCGTCGGGGGTGACGGCAGCACCGTCGTCGAATCCTCCTTCAGCCGAACGATTCTCGGCAGTGAAGCGGGTTGCGACGTCCGGGCGAGCGTCGGCGGCCCTGACGCGGCAGGCGCAGGTGGGGGCGGGGGAGTCGCCGGGGCGGCCGCCCGCGTTTCGCGGCGGCGGATCAGGTAGCCCGCCAGCGGCCCGGTGAAGAGCATGGCGACCAGCACGGTGAAGCTCAGCGCACAGATGGTCACGTCGAAGGTGCTGGTGATCTGCTGTGCCAGGTTGTTGCCGTAGAACGCGGTGGGCGACGGCTCGGCGTACCGCGGGGCGAGCGCGACGCCGATCGCGAGGTTCGCGACGGTGAAGACGAACAGCAGCCCGCTGAACGCCGCGATGACGGGCAGTGATGCCTCGCCGCGGACGAGTTGGCGGTGCAGCCAGCGCGCGATGAAGCCGGTGATCACGTTGAACGCCGTCATCGCGACGGTGTCGTACAGGGCGTTGGGCAGATCCAGTGTCCAGGCGATCAGGAAGTCGATGACGCGCAGCGCGGCGCAGGCGAACGCCCAGAACGCGATGAGCGTCAGGCATTTCTCGGCGGCAGAGCGGTAGGCGCCCAGCGTCGGCGGCTTGATCAGGAAGATCGCGTAGAGCGTCGTCGGTGCTACGAGAGCGGCGGCGGCCGCCCAGAACAGGTAACCCTCGTAGCCGATGGCGGCCGTCGAGGTGTTCTCGGCGATGCCGTGGAAGGCGTCGACGTCGCGGCCGATGGGAAGGATCCACACCAGGGTGGCCGCCAGCGCACCCGACGCGCCGAGCGCGCTGGTGGCCAGCCGCGCTGCCGCGGTCTTCTCGGTGAGCCAGCGCGACGCGATGACCAGCGCGATCATCGCCGCCGCGCCGTACAGCAGGGTGGTGGCGATGACGGCGAAGTCCTGGCTGCCGAAGGCCTCGTTGGACAGGAACAGATAGCGCAGCCGCCAGTACACGTTGAAGGCCACCGCCAGCGTCGCCAGTGCGATCGATAGCACCCCGAGCACCCGCGCAAAGGCATACCAGCGTCGAAAGCCGTTGTCCTCCAGCGTGATACTGGTGATCGGCGGCTGCGCAGCCAGCAGCGCACCGCCCAGACCGAGCAACAGACCGGGCCCGATCCCCGGCGGAACGAGGCCTGTTCCGCCGTTGCGCCAGGTCTCCAGCAGCTGATACACCACGAAGCCCGTCGCGACGATGAAGTACGGGAGCCCGAGGAGCAGCCGGACCCGGCTCGTTCGGCGGACATTCTGGTCTGCGGCGGTGAGCCGGAACGGGCCGACGTGCGGTGCGAGCGCGGCGAGAAGGGCCAGCAGCGTCACCACGATGGCGACCAGGAAGAGCGAGCCGTCGCTGCCCGGGATCCCGAGGCCGAAGTCGAGGTTCCACGGCAGAAGCAGCGAGATCACGAGCAACGCGATCGCGACGCCGTCGCGCACCCTGTTGGCGCGGCCGGGCACGTAACCGACCCGCGGCGACCGGGCGACGAGGGCCGATGCCGAGGTCGCCACCGCGACGGTCTCCGACGCGTCGTAACGCTGGTCGCTCACCTGACGATTTCCTTTCCAGAGTGACGGCTCGGTTCGCTGCCACTCCAGCGTGCCACTTTTACCAGTGCGCACGAGCAGTTTGGGCCCCGGCTCGACCGCCGGGACGCGCAAACCTGTGCGGTAACTTTGGGTCATCGTAGGAGGTAAGGGGTGAACCGGTGGACGTAGTCCTCGGCGTATCGGTAACCGGACGCGTGGCGCGTCTGGCGATGATCGGTGCCGCAGGCTCCGACGGCGCGGTGCTCGACCAGTACGCGCTGGACCTCACCGACGGCGACGCGGCCTCCGACCTTGCCGAGACCATCGTCGGCACCTACCGCGCGGTCGCCGATTCGGGCAACCGGGTTGCCGCGACGCGGCTGTGCCTGCCCGATCCCTCAGAGGCCGAGACCCTGCGCCAGCGGGTGGCCAACGCGGGCGTGCAGAACGTCGAGGTGGTGACCGAGGCCGAGGCGGCCGTGGCGCTGGCCCACAAGGTCGGTGCGGACGCCGCCCTCTTGCTGGCCGACGACGACACCGTGGCGCTGGCGGTCATCGGCGAGGACGAGGAGTCGACGTCGGTGCTGGCGTCGATGCCGATCGGGTCGGCCGGTGTGGCCGCCGCGTGTGCCGCTGTGCTGGCGCAGGCGCCGGACGGCACGCAGGTGGTGTTGGTCGGGCAGCGGCTTGACCTCGATTCGATTGCCGCCGAGCTCAGTTCGACGAACCCGGTGATGGTGCCGCCGGATCCGGGCTTCGCGATCGCGAGGGGTGCCGCGGAGACGACCGAGGGCTCCGGGTTCTTCCCTGCGGGCGCGGCGACGCAGATGGCACCGGCTGCGTCTGACGCAACGCAGATGGCACCGGCTGCCGGCGATGCGACGCAGATGGCTCCCGCTGCCGGCGATGCGACGCAGATGGCTCCCGCTGCAGGCGATGCGACGCAGATGGCTCCCGCCGAGCCCGGCCAGGTCGGGCCGCTGCTGGCCTACTCGCAGGAGGAGCCCGACTACTACGAGATGTCCGCCGACTCGGTCGAGGAGTTCGTCCCCGAGCAGGACGACGAGGCGCCCTACACCGCGGTGATCGCGCCACCACCGCCACGGACACTGCTGATGGGCAGTGCGTTGTCGTTCGTGGTGATGGCCTTCACGACCCTGGCCGTCGCGGTCGCCGTCAACATCCGGCCTGTCGCCGACTCCGAAGCGCAGCCGGTGCCAGCCATCCAGGCGCAAACGGTGCCTGGGCGCTACCTGCCCGAGGTGCCGCACGCGCCGGATCCGGTGGCGTTGCCGGCCGAAATCGTGTCGCCGCAAGCTGCCAGTGCGGCCAGGCCGCGGATCGTCCAGACCAACCTGGGCCCGGCGATCAAAAATGTCCCGGTTGCTCCACCAGGGGTGCAGCCGGGGCAGCCGGTGCTGATTCCTGAAGTGCCTGCGGTGCCGATTCCCCCGGATGTCATCCCGCCGTGGAACCCGTTCCCCATGCCGACGTTGCCGACGCTGCCGACCTTCCCGTGGCCCACGTACACCACCACGACGACATCGCCGACGACGACAACGACGAGCCCGACCACGACGACGACATCGCCGTCAACCTCGACATCGACATCGACGTCGTCGCCGCCCCCGGAACCCGAGCCTGAGCCGATTCCTGCGCCGAAACCCGAGCCGAAGCCGGAACCTGCGCCGGAGACGTTCAGCCAGCCGAGGCTCGCGCCCGAGCCCAGGGTGGTGGCACCGGAACCGGTGGCACCGGCCCCCGCACCCGTCGCCCCCGCTCCCGTGGCACCCGCCCCGGTGGCTCCCGTCGCCCCCGCGCCTGCGCAGGTGGCCCCAGTCGCTCCAGTCGCGCCGGTGGTGCCCGTCGCGCCTGCACCTGCTCCCGCGATCGCTCCCGCGCCGGCTCCCGTGATCGAGATGCCGTCGTCGGGCAGCGGATCGTCGAGTGGCAGCGGCAGCGGATTCTCCGGCGGCGGTGGCGGCGCATACGAGGCGCCCCCGACGTCGCCGGTGTTGTCGCCGTAGTCGATGGTCGGCAAGGCAACTGCGCGACAAGCCATCGCTGTTGGCGTGGTCGTGCTGACCTTCGCCACGGCCTGCTCGCAAGGCGATGCAGCGCAGACGGCCGAGACCACGAGCTCGCCCGCGGCACCGGCTCCCGTCGCACCCGCACCGGCGCCTCCTCCGCCGACGCTGCCGCCCGTCGCGCCGTCGCCCTATGACTTCTCGGCTGTCTCCACGCTGATCGACGATGCGATCGCGGCCAACGAGTTGCCCGGCGCGGTGGTGCAGATCGGTCACGGCGGCCAGGTCGTGTTCCGCAAGGCCTACGGTGTCCGCAAGCTCGACGGGGAACCGGGGCTGAACGCGGCGCCTGCCCCCGCGGAACCGATGACCGAGGACACCATCTTCGACATCGCCTCGCTGACGAAGCCGTTAGCGACGGCACCCGCAGTCATGCAGCTGTTCGAGCAGGGCAGGCTCCAGTTCGACGATCCCGTGCAGAAGTACCTGCCGGAGTTCAACATCGACAACGATCCGCTGCGCGCAGAGGTGACGCTGCGGATGCTGCTCACGCACACGTCGGGGTTGCCTGGCGACGTTGAGTTGTCAGACCCGTGGGGGTTGGCGCAGATCGACAGGGCAGAGGGGTTTCGTCGTGCGCTGACGACGCCGCTGGAGTCGCCGCCCGGTGCGGGCTTCCGCTACTCCGACATCAACTTCATCCTGCTTGGTCTGCTGGTCGAGAAGCTCACGGGCGAGGTGGAAGACGATTATGTGCAGCGCAACGTCTTTGGGCCGCTCGGTTTGACGCAGACCCGCTATCTGCCCGCGGCCAAGGCGTGCGGTCCGCATTCGATGAGGGGCGCGGCGGTTGCGTGGGAGCCGCCGCCGGGTGAAGGTGCGTCGGCCGGATGTGCTGCGGGCACGTGGAACGTCGGGCTGTTGTCACGGATCGCGCCGACAGCGCGCGACGAAGAGAACAGAGGGGATCCGAGCAAGAACCCCGACATCGATTACCTGTTGCGCGGCACGGTGAACGACACGACGGCGCGGCGCATGGGTGGCGTGGCAGGGCATGCGGGCGTGTTCTCGACGTCATATGACGTCGGCGTCTATGCCCAAGCGGTGCTGGATCGTCTCGCGGGGCGGCCGGGCACGTATCCGCTGAAGCAGGAGACGCTGCAGATGATGACGAGCCCGCAGCAGCCCGGGCACGGCGATGGACAGATCGACGCGGCCAATGCGGCCGAGCGAGAAGCCATTGCGACGGAACCCAACAGGCGAGACCCATTGCTGGCGCCGCACTACCCCGCGATCAAGGGTGAGAACCTGCGTGGGTTCGGCTGGGACATCGATACGGGCCAGTCGACGCCGCGGGGAATGGTGTTTCCCATCGGTAGCTTTGGCCACACGGGTTTCACGGGCACCAGCGTGTGGATCGACCCCGCGTCGGACACCTACGTGGTGCTGCTGACGAATTCAATCCACACGAGGGGCAGCCCACCGGCCTCGAAGCTGCGGGGAGACGTGGCGACGGTGACAGGTCAGGCCCTGGGGCTATAACGCGGTTTTGCGGTTTGGGCTGATCGGACGGTGTTTCTCGCTAGGCTCCCGAGGACAGACCACATCGGGAAACCGGGGAGAGACCACAATGAGTGAACGTCAGATCGCCCGTGAGAAGTCGGCGGCCGTTACCCAGCAGGAGGCGGAGGACGTACGCCAGCTCCAGGAATTCGAGGGCTTTTCGAAGTTCTCCGAGGAGGACCTGAAGCGCGTCGTGAAGGCGTCGCATCGCACCTCGACGTCAGGGCCGTGGCCGCTGATCCGCGAGCAGACGGTGTCGGATGCCTGCTACATCCTGCTGAGCGGGGATGCGGCGGTGTACGTCGGCCACGACAAGATCGCCACGGTGAAAGCTGGTGAGGTGATCGGGGAGTCGGCGCTCAAGCGGGGCAAGCTGCGCGGTGCGACCGTCACCACGACGGGTCGCGCCGAGGTGCTGCACATCGACCGCGACGACCTCCACCGTCTACTCGAAGAGGTGCCTGCGCTTCGCGCGCTCATCGACGACACGGTGGCGCGACGCACGCCGGGTTCGAACGAAGGCTGATCCCGGCACGAAATCCAATATTTCTCAAAGTTTTTCGCTGCGTCGGCCCGCCGACGTGGCGTTGAGCGTTTAGGTGTATCGTTAGGGCTGTTGGTAACCCAGCCAGTCCGGAATGCATTCGCCGTCTTCCGCTTATAGCCGAGCATCCGCTCATGCCGGGCGCGCAGGTAACAACCGTCCATCGGGATTACCTTGACTGCTCCACCTTATTTTCCGTCCTTGACCTCGCCCTACATTTCGGTTCTTGATCCCGTTGCGGCGCAACGCATTCCGATAGCAGCGCGGGTCGGCATCCTCAGCACCTATGCGCCGACGCACTGCGGCCTCGCGACGTTCACCGCAGCGTTGTCCGACGCTTTGTGCGCCAACGGCAGCGACGTGAGTGTCGTGCGCATCGCTGACGGGGCACGATCGTCGCGCGAGCGGGTGGTCGGTGAGCTCATCAAGGGTTCAGCGAGTTCCATCGCGGCAACCTGCGACCTACTGAACCGCAACGACGTCGCCATCATCCAGCACGAGTACGGAATCTATGGCGGCGTCGACGGAGACGACGTGGTGGACATCGTCGAAGGCCTGCGTGTGCCGTCGATCATCGTCGCCCATACCGTCCTCAAAGATCCGTCGCCACACCAGCGTTCGGTGTTGGAAGCGATAACGGCGGCCGCAGATCAAGTGGTCGTCATGTCCGAGGCCGCAAAGCACCGGTTGTGTGCCGGATTCGACGTCGACAACCGGAAGATCATCACGATCCCGCACGGTGCGAGCGTCCCGATCGGTGCCGCTGCCAAGCGCCCGAGTCGGCCCACCCTGTTGACGTGGGGTTTGCTTGGCCCCGGAAAGGGCGTCGAGCGGGTGATCGACTCGATGCCTTCGTTGAAGAGCCTGCCCGGCAGGCCGCACTATGTGGTTGCCGGCCAGACGCACCCGAAAGTCCTAGCCGGCGACGGCGAGGCGTATCGCGAAGCCCGAAAGAACCAGGCA
The DNA here is from genome assembly GCA_963756865.1 of uncultured Actinomycetota bacterium. Classification (GTDB taxonomy): domain Bacteria; phylum Actinomycetota; class Actinomycetes; order Mycobacteriales; family Mycobacteriaceae; genus Mycobacterium. The sequence goes on from CAVWPQ010000006.1 coordinate 118,802, forward strand.
CGTCAACGCGGGGTCGCAGATTCGGTGTCCTTCGACGACCGTTACTGGGGCGCGTCGAAGCTACCCGCCCTCATCCAGTCCGCTTCGGTCGTCGTGCTGCCCTATGACTCCACCGAACAGGTCACCTCTGGCGTTCTTGTCGACGCGATCGCGTGTGGTCGGCCCGTTGTGGCCACCGCGTTTCCGCACGCCGTCGAGCTCCTCGCCACAGGTGCGGGCATCGTCGTCGAGCACGACGACCCGGATGCGATGGCATCGGCCCTGCGACAGGTGCTGACACAACCGCGTCTCGCAGGCTCGATGGCCTGCGAGGCCCGCCGACTCGCGCCGGACATGGCGTGGTCGGTGGTGGCGAGCGCGTACCTGAGCCTGGCCAATCGGTTGCTCTACGAGCGGCAGGCGTTGGTATGACGGTCACAGCACCACCTTCGAACTTCGACCATCTGTTGCGATTGACAGACCATCACGGCACCTTCGAGCATGCCTGCTTCGCTGAACCCCGGCCGGAGCATGGTTACTGCACCGACGACATGGCCCGCGTCCTTGTCGTGGCAACCAGAGAGCCGAGCGCAGAGGGCCCGGTCAACGGCCTTGCAGGTCTTGCGGTCCGGTTCTTGAACGAGGCGCAGGCTTATAGCGGTGAATGCCGAAATCGGATGGACCGCTACAGCCGTTGGAATGACGAGCCGACCACGGACGACCATTGGGGCAGGTGCCTCTGGGGTCTCGGTACCGCCGCAGCTCACAGTGCTGTCGGCATTGTGCAGAAGCTGGCGGTGATCCAGTTCGGTCGTGCCGCGCAGGCTCGGTCGAAATCGGCGCGAGCGATGGCATACGCGGCGGTGGGAGCCGCCGAGCTTCTCGCCGTCGACCCCGAGCACGAGTCCGCACGACGGCTGATCAAGGACTACGCGGCTTCGCACGCCCCACCCGGTGACGACAGCACCTGGCCGTGGCCCGAGCCGCGGCTGGCCTACGCGAACGCGGTGCTTCCCGAGGCGATGATCGCCGCGGGAGTCGCGTTGGAGGACGCGGTGTTACAGCAGCGCGGCCTGGATCTCCTTGGCTGGCTGGTGGACTACGAAACAGGTGACGGCCACTTGTCGCCCACCCCGGTGGGCGGACGAGGGCCCGACGACGTCAGACCCGCGTTCGACCAGCAGCCCATAGAGGTCGCCGCACTGGCCGACGCCTGCGCGCGGGCCGCCGCCGTCGACGCCGCCGCGATCTGGCCCGATACTGTCGCGGCCGCCGCGGCCTGGTTCCAGGGCGACAACGACGCTGGGCAGCTCATGTGGGACCCGAAGACGGGCGGTGGGTTCGACGGACTTCACGCCGACGGGGTGAACCAGAACCAGGGCGCGGAGTCAACATTGGCCGTGATCTCGACAATGCAGCACGCTCGCCGGTTCTCCGTTGTGTCGCAGTGACATCGGTGCGCGCCGCACTCGTCACGCGGATCCCGCAGCGGCTCGCGCCTGACCCGTCACGGGTCATCACCCGGCTTTTCGTCCCAGGACAGGAAGGGTTCGAGCACCAGGACTCTCGGGCGGGAGCAGTGCTGAGGCGCATTCTTGCCCTCGACGAGGACGAGGTGCGTTTGTCATTGGACGATGTCGTCACACGGTTCGACGGGAGACACCGCGATCTGGTCGGCACCTTCCACCGGCACGCTGATGAGCTCGCTGATCGCCTGAGTTCTGACATCGCGCGGTCGCCATCCCGAATGTTGTTGCTGGGAGCCACGTTTACCAGTGAGTACGCCATCGAGGCGGCGGCACTGTGCAATCCGAGCATCGTTGCCCATCCCGATCAAGCGGAAACAGCACCTGGCAGTCTTCGCTTCGTGATGAGCGTGCGGGGGATCGGCGAAGGTCACTGCTCATCGATCGGGTTTCGGACCGGCGTCGTGAACGCTGCGGGCGGCGTCACGGTCGATACTCCGACCCAGTTCGCCACCGTTGGATCGGTCAGCTCTCCGCTTCTCGACGGTGCCGTATTCCGCAGCGAGCTCGCGAGGCACCGCGGTGGAGGCGAGTCCGCCGACTACGTTCTCGATGCCCTCGGTGACCGGTTCACCAAGCCCGATCTCGACGAACGACTCGACGCGCTGCAGACACACAAGAGCACCCGCGGCCATGCACAGCAGACGATCTCAGGGATCCGTGCCATCGCCGAGCGGTTCTACGCTATCGAGTTCGCCGAGAACATACCGCTTTCCGAGCGGGTGCTGTACCCGACGATGGGCGCAGAGGCGGCAGGCATGGAGGACGCGCGCTTCGTGCGCTTCGTCGATGACGACGGGTCTGTGCGGTTCTACGCGACGTATACGGCCTACAGCGGATCCGTCATCTGCCAGCAGCTCCTGGAGACGACCGACTTCCGGTCATTCAGCTCGACCCCGATGGTCGGCAGTGCGGCGGCAAACAAGGGCCTTGCGCTGTTCCCGCGTCGCATCAACGGGCGTTTCGCCGCCGTATCGAGATCCGACCGCGAGTCGAATTCGGTTGCCTATTCCGATGATCCGTTCAATTGGCCGAGCGCGGTTCCCTGCCAGCAGCCCGCTCGGGCCTGGGAGGCAGTGCAACTCGGTAACTGCGGACCGCCCATCGAAACCGAAGCAGGCTGGCTGGTGCTCACCCACGGCGTCGGACCGATGCGTACCTACCGAATCGGCGCGATCCTGCTCGATCTGGAGGAGCCGACCCGCGTCATCGGCCACCTGCGGCAGCCGCTGCTGAGCCCCGCCCCCGACGAGCAGGACGGCTACGTCCCCAACGTCGTCTACTCGTGCGGTGCACTCGTGCACGCCGAGACGTTGGTGATTCCCTACGGAATCGGCGATTCGGCGATCGGCATCGCGACCGTTCCGCTACCCGAACTGCTTGCCGAGCTCACCGGCTGACGACACGGCGATCGCCGTCATCCGGCGAGCCGGTGGACGCGGTACTGGTTCAGTTGGTCGCCCGAGGTGACCGCTTCGCTTCGATAGGACCTCGCCTGATGTTGCAGGCCGTTCTCGATCTCGAACATGGCGTCCTGGGCCCTCGCCGCGGCCTCGTCGGCGAGCACGTCTGGCCGCAGTCGGATCGCACGTGTATTGGCTGTCGTCGCGCCTCTGCCGTCGCGCACGCGGGTACGCGTCCTGACCACCACCACGGTGAGCATGCCGGCGAGGATTAGGGCTCCCATCGCGGCGGCGATGACCAAAGCGGTTGTGTTGGTGGCCATACCGGCCTCTCAAATTGTCGAGCGGCGCCACCGCACCGGCCATGATCCGTAAGTGGAACATCGTGCCGGTGCACCCCGAGGGGCGATATCCGGACACGCATGGTTTCGGTCGGTGGGTGGGCCACCCCTGCACTGTTCGCGAAGTAGACCTCCAGTACACGCGCATTTCAGCGCCCTGTCAACACTGTTGACAGGAGACGTTGACGTAGCATGGCCATGCTGTTCTCGTCCCGAACGGAAGTGCTGCCGACAATGACGATCAACCGGTCGACGATCCTGCGGACGGCGCTGACGATCATCGACCGCGACGGAGTCGACGGCTTGTCCATGCGCCGCCTCAGCGAGGAGGTGGGCCGGGATCCGACGGTGCTGTATCGACACGTACCGAACAAGGCGGCGCTGCTCGACGGTGTCGCCGAGAGCCTGCTCGGGCAACTGCGGGTCGACACGGCCGACCCGGACTGGGCGGGCCAGTTGCGCGCCATCGCTCACGAGTTCCGGCGGTTGGCCGTCTCACATCCAAACGTGGTGCCGTTGTTGGTGACTCGACCGCTGGCGACTCCGTTGGGGCAGCGGCCGCCCGGGATGCTGCGGCCGCTCGAGGATGTCATCGCCCTGCTGACGTCCTCCGGCTTCAGCGGTGCTGATGCCCTGCACATCTACCGGGTGCTGTTCGGGTATCTGCACGGCCATATCCTCACCGAGCTGCAGGAGGTGATCGAACGACCGGAGGAGACCGACGACGTGTTGCGCCTCGGCTTGCACCGGCTGGACGTCACCGAGTTCCCGCAGGTCCGCGCCTTGGCATCGGTTTTGGCGAGCTACGACGGCGAGGCCGAACTCGACCGCGGCCTCGATCTGCTGTTCTTCGGTCTGACGGCGACGCTGACGACGCCGGACGGGTCACCTGATGCGACACAACGGAAATGACAGGAAGGGCGTAGCGTCAGGGGTATCGAGCCGCTCGTTTCGAGCGAACATGCTCGACTAAGAAGGAAAACTCATGGCTTCGCCAACATTGCTCCACACTCCCTATGACCTCCGTGTCCAGCTCGTCAAGGACACCATCGCGCAGCACTCGAAGATTGGCGACAAGGCGGCAGGCGAACTGGCCGTGCAGATCCTGCACACGCTGAACTCCATTCCGGAGAAGGTCCGCTAACCCGTCTGGCCGCGCCGGCAAAGGCGTTGCCGCTCAGCCCCAACACGCTCGAGGTTCTGGACGCGCGCGGCAACAAGAACGCGCTGCCGATAAGGAGACCGACGACATGAATCCGGACAACCACACCGAAGCCGCTGTGACTGAAGATGGCGACCAGCAACGAAACTCCGCTCGCGAGAACGTGATCCACGTCGGCAGCGGCTTCTTGGCGAAGGAACATGCGCACGTAGTCGACATGTTGTCAGCGCTCCGGCAGCACCTGGGGCGGTGGGACCCGAAGAACGTGGTCCTGGACGTCACCCTGCAGGACCGCGACGGCAAGGAGCAGCGCGTCACATTGCGCACCACCCTGCCCGGCAGGCAGCCGTTGATAGCGGTCGCTGCGAACCCGGACATCGACCGCGCGCTCTCCGAAGCGAAGCGTGAGCTGATCCGTCAACTCGAACACCAGAAGTCGGAGAACGAGCCCATGAAAGACCGCAGGCTCCGGCGCGCCACGATCCGGCATCCGGGCGCTTCCGCGGACAGATAGTGAGAAAGGGCTCGATCTGATTCGGCGCTGACCCACAAGTCACTTCCGTCACAGCGAGCCGACCATTAGTGCCTCGCGAATTGTGATACCGCCGGCGGTATCACTTTCCGACGAGCACCTGCTCGAGGTTGTCGGTGCCCGGTGCTACTCATATCTGCGTTACGCCGACATGGAGGTAGCTATGAAGGGCAAGGCGCCTGTGCAGATCGTCCGGGACCAGTTGGTGCTGGGGCCGGTGAAGGTGAGTTTTCAACGGACGTTGCGAATTCCCGAGACGGGGTTGCATCCGCTGCCGCCGGGTCTGGGCCGGTTTCCGTTGCGGCGGGTGGCGGACTACCCCGACACCGCGCCGGCCGAGTGGCTTTCCCGCGGCGGGGTCATGCTGCCGATCTACCAGCGCGAGGCAATGTGGCTGTCGTTCAGTGCTTCCGAACCCACTGCATTGCAGGTTGGTACCGGCAAGGTGTGCGCGGTCAGCGGGTTGCCGTGGATCGAGCATCTCGTTGGTGACCCGCAGAATTACGTCGCGCTTCCCCGGCAGCCCTGGCTGGACGGCATCAATGCGGGGGACGGGTTCATCCGCCAGTTCGTCGCCGTGCCGCTCGGTTCGGGCGCGACCGTTGAAGGACAGGTCACCGGCGAGGAGACCCATGGCGGAGTACAGCTGCGGACCGTCGGTCTGACCGAGCAGGCGCTTGCGGAGTGGCGTGCCGCACAGGCAGCAGTGCGACCGGAGGTCTGCGCGGACGGCGGCCCGCTCCCGGCGCCGATGGGTGCGTCCATGGGGCTGGGTGCCGGCGGGCGGATGCGGCAAGAGGTGTACGCCGATGATCGCTCGCTCTCGGACTACGACGAGAGCGGTGCCCTGCGGGTGTTCGTCCACCTGTGCTCGGCCGCGCAGTGGACCGCCATCACCGCAGAGGTGCCCCCTCCGACGCCCGTTGACCGGGACGCCTACGTGGACGCAGGCCTGCCGTGGTTCGACTTCTACGATGCCGACGCCCGCGACCTCGACGCATCCAAGACCTTGGCCAAGGTCAAGAGTGTCGGCGAAAAGCTTGGCGTCAAAGAGGATCCGTTCGTGGCCGTCGACCCGAACGCGGTGATCGCGCTCAGCGGGGCGAGCTCCGACGCCGTCACCGACGGGACGTGGTAGCGGCGGTGGGCGTCAGCCGATGTCGTCGAGCGCTTGGTAGGCGGCGTTGTAGCCGGGGATGAAGGTGATGCCGGGGCCGCCGTGGCAGCCGGCGCCGCCGAGGTACAGCCCGTCGATATCGATCGGCAGATCGCGGAATCCTTTGGGTCCGGGTCTGTTTGGGCCCATCAGGTCGGGGTGCAACAGGCCGTGGCAGAAGTCGCCTTCGGGCGCGCCGAACATCGTGTTCATGTGGTACGGCGCGAACGTGATGTGCCGGATCTGGATGTCCTTGAAGTTCGGGGCGTAGCGGCTGATCTTCTCGACGACCCGGTCGGCCATCTCGTTCTTCAAGTGGCCGTGTTGCTCGCGGGGGGTTTCGACGGGGAAGGCGTAGGCGTAGGCGCTGGCGGCGTGCATGCCGGGTGGCGCCATGGCCGGGTCGTGCACTGACGGGATCTGCATGCCCAGCGACGGGTTGTCGGGGACGATGCCGCGGCAGCGCGTTCTCCCATTGCCGTTGCTGTTCTTCGGGGGAGCCGAAGATGCCGACCGATGGCTGCATGCCGGGCTCGTTGAGGAACTCGTACGGCGGTGCGAACTCGGGCAGTCCGTCGAGCGCGAAATGCATCTGGATGAACGAGGCGCGGTGGTCGCGGCCCTTCAACCGGTCCAGCAGTTGAGCCGAGACATGATCGGCGCCAACGAGTTCGGCGAGGGTGGTGTCGGGGGAGAGGTTGGAGACGACGACGGGCGCGGTGATGGTGTCGCCGTGGTTGGTGCGAACCCCGGTGACCTTGTCGCCGTCGACGAGGATCCGCTCGGCCTTGGTGCGGTAGCGGATCTCACCGCCGCGGCTTTCGAACATCTCGCGCAGGTGTTCGGTGAGTGCGCCGATGCCGCCTTCGAGTTTGGTCATCATCTGCCCGCCCTCTTCGGGGACGGCGAGGGCGAACGCCAGGCAGGTGGCGCTGCCGGGGGTGTAGGGCCCGCGGTAGGTGGAGTTGATGGCGAGGAAGGCGAGCATGCCGCGCATGACGGCGTGCTTCGTCTTGTCGGGCAGGTAGCGGTCGATGACGTCCATCGCGGAACCGAACAGGGTTTCGTGGATGGCGCGGCGCTCGGCTTCGTTGGCGGCACACGCGTACATCTCGTCGATGGTCTTGGGCGGCTGACGAACATCGAAGCGGCCCAACGCCTTCGCGGGGCCTTGGCTCCAGGCGATCAGCTCGGCCATGCCCATCACGGCCTCGTTGCCGTGCTTCTCGGACAGATGGGTCATCAGTTCCATCGGGTCGCGGTAGAAGATCATCGCTTCTTCGCCGGCCTCGCCGATGTTGACCGACTGCACGTCGGCGTCGACGGTGGGCAGGGTGTCCAGGCCGAGGTCCTTGGTGATGTCGCCGGGGGTGGGGAACTGCACCGACCCGGCGATCTCGTAGCGGAACCCGTCGATGAGTTCGACGGTGGCGGCCATGCCGCCGGCGTAGGTGTTGGCCTCCAGAATGAGGGTCTTGAGGCCGGCGCGTTGCAGGATCGCGGCGGCGGTGAGCCCGTTGTGTCCGGCACCGACAACGATCGCGTCATAGTCACTCATGGCATCGCACAATATGTCAGCACTGACACATTTGTGTCGATACTGACGAAATGGTGGGCTAGGCTTTCACCCATCATGGCGGCACCGGTCAATCTGCATCAGCAGCGCAGTCGTGCGACGAAGGAGTCGCTGCGGCGGGTGGCGCTGGAGCGGTTCAAGCGCGACGGGTTCGTCAACGTCACGGTCACCGCGCTGGCGGCCGAAGCCGGCGTCACCGAGCGGACGTTCTTCCGGCACTTCCCAACCAAGGAAGCGGTGCTCTTCGAGGACTACGAGACACAGCTGGAGTGGCTGGCCGAGGCGCTCGCGCGACGACCGGCATCCGAGAACCTGTTCGACGCCGTGCTCGCCAGCGTGGTGAGCTTCCCGCACGACCTGGAGGTCGTCCGCCAAGCGGCGCTACTGCGGGCAGAGCTGATCGGCGGCGAAAAGGCGGCAGGCCATCTGCGGGTGGTGCAGGCGTCCTTCGCCGCAGTCATCACCGAATTCGTGCGATCGCGCTACGCCGAGATGTCCGGCGTCGACCTCGCCGCGGAAGTAGCGGGTCCTGCGCTGGGCGCGGCGCTTGTGGCGGCGGTCGAGCACTGGGGCGCACGAGGCTGCGTCGGCAATCTCGGCGAGATCGTCACGGCCAGTGTGGACTTGATTCGCAGCGGACTCGCCCCGCTGCAGTGACCGATGAGGATCCTGGTGACTGATCACTCGGCCTTAGGGGGAAATTGCGCGCCGCTGCTGATTGCGTCCCTGAACTCCAGCACCCGCCCCGGGATCGTTGACAGCACCGCGATCGTGTGACCATCACGACCGTATGCCGCCGTGAATTCCCAGGTCTCGGTTCGACCCTCGACTATGGTAAAGGCATCGTAATCCGCTGTCACACCCAACATCTGGAGCTTGACATCGTATTGGTCGGACCAGAAGTAGGGAATTTCGTCGTAGCTGCGTGCGGCGTCTGACCCGGCAAGCAGGGTCCGCGCCGCGGCCTCGCCCTGGCGTCCGGCGTGGTCCCAGTGTTCGATGCGCAGATGACGTTCGTAGCGAGGATGCCACCATCGCGCGACGTCCCCGGCGGCGACGACGTCGCTACCGCCCTCGACGGCGCCCGCCGCGTTGCACAGCAGCCCGTCGTCGACGCGCAACCCGGAGCCGTCCATCCAATCAGTGGCAGGTGTGACGCCCAAGCCGACGACCACGAGATCGGCCGCGATTTGCGAGCCGTCGCTGAGCCGGACGGCCTCGACACGGTCGGCGCCGAGAAACGCCTCCACGTCCACCCCGACCCTCAGGTCGACGCCGTGAAGCTTGTGCAGCTGGGCAAAGCACTCGGCCACCTCCGCGCCGAGCGCGGACAACAGCACGCCATCGCTGCGTTCGACCAGTGTCACCGCGAGCCCGAGCGAGCGGAAGGTCGCCGCGACCTCCGCGCCGATGAACCCCCCGCCAACCACGACGACGCGGGGGCGCGTCGCCAGTCTTTCGCGGATCGCGAGGCAATCGTCGACGGTGCGCAGCAGCATGACTCCGTCGGGCACTGCGCCGCCGGGCCACGAGCGCGGGGCGGCGCCGGTGGCGATGACGAGGCCGTCGTACTTCAGTGAGAGTGGCGTGCCGTCGTCGTCGATGTCGATGGTGCGAGACGACTGGTCGAGGCTGCGCGCGGACGCGCCCCGCAGCACGCGCGCGTCGAAATCGAACTGCAGGGCCAGGTCGATCCCGGCGCGTTGGATGTGTCCGCTGAGCAATTTCTTTGACAGTGGCGGTCGGTGATAGGGGGCGTGGCGCTCGTCGCCGACGACGGTCAGGGCGCCGTCGTAACCGTGCTGTCGCAGCGTTTCGGCCGCGCGCATTCCGGCGACTCCGGCCCCGACGACCACAATCTCGCGAAAGTCGGTGGGCACTGGTCAGTCCTCCACAGTGATCGCCTGGGTGGGACATGACACCTCGGCGCCCTTGAGTTGCTGGCGCAGGTCATCGCTTGGATGCTCGTCGAGCAGGTGCAGACCGTCTTCCCGGACGTCGAACACCTGGTAGCAGATGCTCATGCAGACGCCGTTGCCGTCGCAGGTATCCAGATCGACCGCTACTTTCATTGTTCTGCAGCCCTTCCGGTGTGGGCGATCTGCTGTCCGCTGGTCATCTCGGCGCCCTGCGGCCGCTCTCGGCGGCCCGCGCGTTCGCGGGCGGCTTTGGCGGCGGGTGAGTACTCCAGGTACTCGATGGCCATCTGGGTCGACGCCTCGGCGCTGGGGTGATGGCGTGGCCGCAGATAGCGAAGCGGCGAGGTGATCAGCAGGGTCTGCGGTCCAGGCAGCCGGTCTTTGCGGGCAGCCCGAATCCAGTCGCGCCAGCGCCACTTCTGGTCGATGGTCGGGTCGGCGGCCATCAGGTAGCGCGCCCCGGCGATCCACCAGCCGACGAACAGCGGTGCGGTCATCATCATCGAGAAGGCTCGGATGACGTAGTTACCGCTGACGTGTTGGTAGACGTCGTAGACAAGAGAGCGGTGTTCGACCTCTTCGGCGCCGTGCCAGCGCAGCAGGTCGAGCATCACCGGGTCGGTGTCGATGTCGTCGTGGGTCCGGTTCTGTAGGACCCACTGGCCCAGCATGGCGGTGAAGTGCTCGAGCGCGGCGACGTCAGCCAGTCGGCGGTAGAGCCACCAGCGGTGCAGCGACTTCGGAAGCAGTTTCGGGGGATCGCCGAGCGTGACGGACAGGGTGCGGCCGAGCCGATCGGTGTAGGGCTTGGTGTCGATGCCCTGCTCGGCGAGGTGGTCGAGCACGACCTGGTGTGCCCAGGCATGCCACGACTCTTGCTGGACGAAGGGTTTGATCGCGGCCTCGAGTTCGGGGTCGTCGACCAGTGACGATGCCTCCAGCACAGCCTTGATGAAGTGTCGCTCGCCCTCGGGCAGCAGGAGGTGCAGGACGTTGATCATGTGAGTGCTGAACGGGTCGTCGGGCACCCAGTGAAGTGGTGTCTCTGACCAGTCGAAACGGACCATGCGCCGATACTTCGGATGGCCGTCGTGATGCAGTTGGACTTCTGGCATCGATCCTCCCCGAGACGTGACAGCAATGTCTGTCAACTGGCTACCCGGCCCGAGTGCGCGTTATGCGTACCGGCGGTACCGGATTTCTGGGAGTTCGTCGACGAGCAGACGCAAAAGTCCCCGACACGCCGAGCGACACGGGCCTTTTGCGTCTGCTCGCCACGACGCTGCAGGACGCGGACCTGCTCAGAGCGAGGCGTGCTCGCGGCTGGTGCGGACAGCGCCGGTGTCGGCGTCGAAGAAGTACGTCTTCTCCGGTGCCATCTCGAGGCCGATCTTGGTGCCCGGCTCGTAGTCGGTGCCCGCGGGTCCCTGGATGACCACCCGCGTCGGCGCCTCTGACGCCACGTCGACCAGCGCGGTCACCAGCACGTGGCTGCCCAGCGGTTCGACGAAGTCGACGCGGGCGGGCACCATGCCCTGCGCGTACTGGCCGTGCAACCGCAGATGCTCGGGGCGCACGCCGACCGTGACCGGCCCGTCCGTCGTCGGCACCGACGTCACGACCGTGTCCCCGACGTGCAACACTCCCGATCGCACCTCGCCTGCAATGAGATTCATCGGCGGGCTGCCCATGAACGCCGCGACGAACGTGTTCGCCGGATGGTTGTAGATCTCGTCGGGGGTTCCGATCTGCTGCACTTCGCCGCTCGCCATCACGCACAGCCGGTCGCCGAGCGTCATCGCCTCGACCTGATCGTGGGTGACGTAGATCGAGGTGATCGGAAGTTCGCGGTGCAGTCGCTTCAGGTCGCCACGGACCTGGTTGCGTAGTTTCGCGTCGAGGTTCGACAACGGCTCGTCGAGCAGGAACGCCTGCGGCTCGCGGACGAGCGCGCGGCCCATGGCGACCCGTTGGCGTTGGCCGCCCGAGAGCTGGCCGGGTTTGCGGTCGAGGAGCTGCTCGATCTCCAGCAGCTTGGCCGTCTCACGTACCCGCCGGTCGACGTCGGCGCGCGGCGTCTTGCGCTGTCGCAGACCGTAAGCCAGATTGCGGTAGACCGACATGTGCGGGTACAGCGCGTAATTCTGGAACACCATCGCGATGTCGCGCTCGCCGGGAGCCAGCCCGTTGACGACGCGATCGCCGATCCTGATCTCGCCCGACGTGGGCTTGTCCAGTCCGGCAAGGAGCCTTAAAGCCGTGCTCTTCCCGCACCCCGACGGCCCGACGAGGATCAGGAACTCCCCGTCGGCCACGGTCAGGTTGAAACTCTTGAGCGCGACCACGCTGCCCGGGTAACGCCGCGTGACGTCACGGAACTCGACTTCCGCCATGCTCAGCCTTTCAGTCCTTGGCTCGCCACCGACTGCACGAAGTAGCGCTGCGCTCCGACGAACACGAGCAGCATCGGCAGCAGGCTCATCACATTGGCCGCCATCAGCAGCGGCCACTTCACGAAATGGGCACCCTGAAAGTAGCTGAGCCCCAACGGAATTGTCATCTGGTCCTGCGAGGTGATGACGATCAGTGGCCACAGGAAGTCGTTCCACGACGTGAGGACGGTCAGCGCGGCCAACGTCGACAATGCAGGCAGCGAAAGCGGCAGGATGATCTTGAACAGCACGCCGATCCGCGACGTGCCGTCGACCCTGGCCGCCTCCTCCAGTTCGACGGGCACGGTCAGGAAGAACTGGCGCAGGAAGAAGATGCCGAACGCCGTCGCCAGGTTGGGCAGCATCAGCGCGCCGATGTGGTTGATGCCCAGCCCCTCCCAGACGTTGTCGCCGAACCACTTGACGATCAGGAACACCGGGATCATGGTGACTTGGAACGGCACCATCAGCGTCGCCATCAAGGTGACGAAAAGTGCTCCACGGCCGAGGAATCGGACGCGCGCGAAGGCGTAGCCGGCGAGGCTGCAGACGACCAGGTTGCTCACCAGCACCACCAGCGTCACCAGTGTGCTGTTGACGAAGAAGTGCTCGAACGGTGCCTCCGCCCACGCGTCGGAGTAGTTGCCCCATTGCGGCGACTCCGGGAACAACACCGGCGGAAAGTGATTCGCTTCACTCTCGGTCTCCAGCGACGTGATGAGCATCCACAGCAGCGGCACGATCAGGATGAACGTGATCGGTATCAGCACGAGATGCCATGGGCTGAAGGGCAATCGCAGCCGTGAGGTCGGCTCGGGCGACTCGGTATCCGGCTCCGTCGTCGATACGGGCGGCATCTGCGTCGTTGTCATCAGGGCACCTGCCTACGCGCGAGCCGGAACTGTACGGCGGTGATCACCAGGATGACGACGAACAACGCGTAGGCCATTGCCGCGGCGTAGCCGGCGTCGAACTGCACGAACGCGCGGTCCCACAGGTAGTAGACGATGACGGTGGTGGCACGAAGCGGGCCACCCTTCGTGGTGACGTAGATCTCGTCGAACAGCTGCAGCGCGTTGATGGTCAGCCACACGAGCATGAACAGGTTCGCGGGCCCGAGCAGCGGCACCGTGATGGTGCGGAACCGGGTGAACGCGCTCGCCCCGTCGATGGCGGCGGCCTCATGCAGTTCGGCGGGAACACCCTGCAGCGCAGCCAGATACACGATCACCGAGAAACCGGTCCAGCCCCAGATCGTCATCGCGACGATGACGTACAGCGCCTGCGACGGCGAGGCCAGGAACGCCTGCGGGGCGACGCCGACGCTCTTGAGTGCCGCGTTGACCAGGCCGTAGTCACGGTCGGTCAGCCACAGGAAGATGATGCCCTGCGAGATGGTCGATACCGCCATCGTGATGTAGGCGGCCGTGCGGTAGACCGAGATGAACCGCACCGAGCGGTTCAGCGCCGCGGCGATGAACAACCCGACGATCATCGTGCCTGGCACGAACAACGCGGTGTAGACGATCGTGTGCTTGATCGCCTCGACGAAGACCGGGTCGTCGGCCAGCTTCTTGTAGTTGTCGAAGCCGACCCACGGCGTCTCGTCGCTGAGCAGGTCGGACTTCTGGAACGACAACTGCAGCGACATCAGCACCGGCAGCAGGCCGAAGACGCCGATCAGGATGGCCGCCGGGCTGACCAGCGCCCATCCTGAGACGGTGTCTGTGCGGCCTAGCCGCCGAAGCAGTGCGGGCATCGGTTCCCTACTTCTCGGCCAGCTTCGCGTCGGCGGCCTGCGCGGCGCCGTCGAGGGCGGCCTTGGGCTGTTGCTTGCCGAGCATGACAGACACGATCGCCTGGCCGAGCGCTTCGGAGATCGCCGGATACTGTTCGACCTGCGGCCTGACTGTCGTCACGTTCTTCAGGTTCTCGACGAACTCAGCCGTCCCGGGCACGTTCTTGTTGAGCTCGTCCAGCACGGTCTTGTCGTCACCGACCGAGGTACGGATCGGCAGGTCGCCGGTCTGCAACGAGAACGCCTTGACCTGTTCGGGCGCCGACAGCCACTTCACGAAGTCGATGGCGGCCTGCTTGCGCTTGTCGCCGTTGTCGAACACGACCCAGTTGTCGGGTCCGGCGATGGTCTGATGTCCGCCGCTGGAACCGGCGTAGGTGGGCATCACCTGCACGCCGTACTCGATGTCGGACAGCTGGCTGAGATCCCACGGGCCGGTGACCAACATCCCGACCTTGCCGCTGTTCATCAGCTTCGGCCCGTTCTCGTTGGTGGTGTCGAGATAGAGCGACTTGTCGTCGACTGCCATCTGCTGCAGCGTCGTCAGCGCCTTGACACCGGCCTCGGAGTTGAATTCGGCCTTCGTGTTGTCGGAGTTCAGGATGTTGCCGCCGGCCTCCCAGAGCATCGGAAGCCAGTGCCAGACAGTGTCTTCGCTGCCGTCGGCGGGAATCAGCCAGCCGTACTGCCCCTTGGCGGGGTCGGTCAGTTTGGCAGCGGCCGCACGGAAGTCGTCCCACGTCCATTCCGGCGTCGGAGGTGCGACACCGGCGTCGGCGAACAGCTTCTTGTTGTAGACGATCGCAAGGTTGTCCACCAGTGCGGGCACGCCGATTACCTTGTCGCCGACCGTCGCGGCGTCGCGCTCCGCCTTGTAGAAGTCGTCCCACTTCCAGTCGGGTTTCGCGACCTCATCGGTCATGTCGACCAGCGAGGAGATCTTGGCGATGTTGGGTGCCCACGATCCGAACATGTAGGCGACGTCGGGTGCGCTGTTGCCGCGGACAGCGGTCAGAACCTTCTGCAGCACAAGGTCGTTGGACGAGTACAACTCGGACACCTTCACGTCGGGGTGGTCCTTGTTGTACTGAGCAACCAAGGCCTTGAAGGCGTCGCCCTCGGTGTCCTGGTAGCCGTGCCACACCTGGATTTCGGTGGGGCCGGATGACTCGTCGCCGCCGCCACCTCCGCACGCGGCGAGGACGAGTGCAAGGGCGGCGATCAGTGCGATCCACAACCTACGTCGAATCACGGTGACACTCCTTTAGTTGGCGATATCTCGGGCGAGGATTGGAGCCGCCCCGGCGGCGACATCAGGCCGGGTACGTAGTTCCTTTGGAATAAGTTCGCCGTGCGCGGTCGTCAGTTCGTCGCACAGTTCCCAGATCGCGTCGACGGTCAGCGTCGCGGCGGTGTTCGGGTCGACCATGGCCGCAGCGCGCACCAGGCGGGGGTCGCCTTCGACGGCGGCGCGCACCGTCAGGTCCACCGGCCCGAGGAAGCTGCGGTTCAGCGCGGCGCATTGCGGCGGCAGGTCGCCGACCTTCATCGGATGCGCGCCGAGCGAGTCCAGCAGCGTCGGCACCTCGACGGCCACGCCGTCGGGCAGGTTGGTGATCAGCCCGTCGTTGACGACGTTGGCCGAGATGACGCGCGGCGTGCCGGTCTCCAGCGAGTGGATCACCTGCGGCGCGTACTCGGTGGAGGTGGTGTCGATCGGCAGCTCGTGCGCGTCGGCCAATTCCGCTCGCACGCGGTGGTATTCGGCCACGTTGGCCTCGCTGATGGACACGTACTCGCCGACGTTGATCCGCAGCCGCTCGATCTCGGCGGGATCGTGCAGGTACCAGGGCACGTATTCGCTGCTGTGCTCGCTGGTCTCGGTGGGGTAGTAGCCCAGCCGCCGATACATGTCGACGCGGACGCGCCTGCGCAGTTCCGGATCGGCGGCGATGCGCTCGTCGAGCAGCGGGTAGAGGTTCTCGCCGCCGCGTTCCCACCGCAGCACCCACGCCTGGTGGTTCACGCCCGCCGACCAGTAGGACACGTCGTCGTAGGGCACGTCGATGAGCTCGCACAGGCCGACCATCGTCCAGTACACGGAGTGGCACAGGCCGAGCACCTTCAGCTTCGGCGCGACCGCGTGCAGGTACGAGATGTTCATCGCCATCGGGTTGGTGTAGTTCAGCAGCCACGCGTCGGGGCACACCTCGGCCATGTCGCGGGCGATGCCGGCCAGGACCGGGAAGGTCCGCAGGCCGCGGAAGATCCCGCCGACGCCGATGGTGTCGGCGATGGTCTGGTTCAGCCCGTAGCGCGCCGGGATCTCGAAGTCCCGCACCGTCGCCTCGTGCATGCCGACCGCGATGACGTTGATGACGTAGTCGGCGCCGTCGAGCGCGCGGCGGCGGTCGGCGGTGGCGACGATCTCCGGGTCGGCGCCCGCCGCGGCGGCGGTGGCGCGGGCGATCGCCTCCGCCGTCTGCAACCGTTCGGCGTCGATGTCGTGCAGCACCACCCGCATCGAGCCCAGCTCGGGGAACGACAGGATGTCGCCGAGCAGTTCGCGGGTGAACTCGACGCTGCCCGCGCCGATGATGACGACGGTGGGCTTCACTTAACCGCCCGACGTTCCGTGGTGGCGGGTGCGTCGGCCACGACCGCCTCGGTGGGATCCTCGCCCCGCTTCTCGTCGCTGTAGACCATCAAGGTCGAGCCGACGAGAGCGAGCACGATGCCGATCGCCCCGTAGGGGGTGGGCAGCGTCTGGTAGGCGATCAGCGAGATGGTGACGGTGAGCGCAGGGGCGAGCGCGTTCGTCGTCGGCGCCACGATGGAGGCCTTGCCTCGGGCGAGGGCCATCACGAGGAACAGGGCGCCGACCGCGTTGAGCACCTGGGTGCCGGCCGTCAATGCCGGCGCCTGCCAGGGGAAGTCGGTGGGCAGGCCGCCGACCATGAACAGCGCGACGGGGATCAGAGCCAGCCCGCTGATCGTCATCCATCCGAACGTGGTGGCTTCGTTGACGCCGATGGTCGCGGTCTTGCGCATGAAGTAGGCCTGCACGCCCCACGCGATGCAGATCAGGATCGCCAGCAGCAGCCACGGACCCTTCGATTCCTCGGATTCGCCACCGGTGATGGTGAACAACACGATGGCGGTCAGCGCGAAGACAAGGCCGACGACGGCAAGCGGCTTGAGCCGTTCGCGCAGCAGCACCATCGCCATCAGCACGGTGATCGCGGGGGAGATCGAGATGATCGGGAAGATGAGGTAGGCCGGACCCATCGTCAGCGCCTGGAACAGGATGAGCTGGCCGCCCGCTCCCGTGAGCCCGATCAGCAGCCCGTAGATCGTGGCGGCCGGGCGGCGGTCCCATTTTTTGCCGCGCAGGATGAAAGCGGCCGGGATGAGCATCGTCAGCGCCCAGATGCTGTAGATCATCTCGTCGGGATAGTCGTACTTCGTCGCGGGCAGGGCGGAGAACGCGCCCCAGACGCCCCAGAAGATGATGAGCAGGGCGGCGTAGAAGATCCAGCTGCGGGTCTTCGGTGTGTTGGCAGTGATGTCAGTCAAGGTGATTCACCTCGTCGGGTTGTTGTCGGAAAGATGTTGTACCGCAGCCGGGCTCAGCGGGTGTCCGCTGTGCTTGGCGGCGTACAGCGCGGCGCCCACTGCTGGATCGAGCCGCGGAGTCTGTAGGTCGTACTTGGCGTGAGCGCTCTGCATTGCGGTGACGAAGAGTTCGAGATAGCCGCGGTGCTTGAACATTCCGCCCGAATAGGAGACAGGCACGGTCTCGGAGTCGGTGAACTTGATCAGAGTGCGGGTTGCCTCGATCAGCGTGACCAGCTCGTCGACCGCCGCGGAGAGGATGCGCTTGGCGGCCTCGTCGCCGGCGTCCGCGGCCTCGGTCACGGTGGTGGCCAGAGCGGCGATCTTGCTGCGGTTGCCCTTCCAGGTGTCGATCACCAGGCTGACGACGTCGAGGTCACCGTCGACCTCGAGGCGCTCCTTCAAGCGTGCGTGCAGCGGGCCGGGTGGCATGCGGCCGTCGCTCATCCGCGAGAACGCGTTGAGGCCTTGGGCGGCAATCCAATACGCCGAGCCTTCGTCGCCGAAGAGCTCACCCCAGCCGCCGACGCGGTGGCCGACGCCCTGGCGCTCGCCGTAGGTCATCGACCCGGTTCCGCTGATGACGTTGATGCCGTCCTCGCCGGCGAGCGAGCCGGCCCAGCCGCACACCATGTCGTTGTCGCAGCTGTACCGGTCGTGGCCGAGCACGCCTCGCGGGACCGCGTTGAGTTGCTCGATGTCGCCGCTGGCCTCGCCGTAGCCGGGAAGCCCGAAGAACGCCGCGTCGATGTCGGCGGGCGTGATGCCGGCCTGGGTGCAGATGTCCGTAACACCCTGCGCGAGAGACTTTTCGACGACTTCGAAGCCGTCGTTGAAGTAGTAGGACGTCGGCGCGGTGGCGCGGGCGATGACGCTGCCCGCGTCGTCGATGAGCGCGAAGCGCCGTCTTCGAGCCGCCGCCGTCAACTCCGAGATAGCGCGCCATCGTCTACCGTCCGCTCGTCGTCATCGGATGGATCGTGACGCCTTGCACGACGCGGTTGACCTCACCGGAGGGGAAGGGATTGTCGGGCGTCTTGCCGCGTTCCAGCGCGGTGAACAGCGCCAGGTACTGGGCGAAGACCAGGTAGGGGAGGGCGACGAGCGCGTCGTCCAAGCCGTCGAGGCCGGGCAGAACGATGGCAGGCCCGTGGGTTTCGGGGATGGGCTCGGCGCTGATCACCGTGACGGCGTCCTGGCCGAGCTGCGCGCGGACCTCGGCGATGATGTCGAGGTCGTAGGCCCGGGTGTAGGGGTCGGTGGAGACGTAGACGACGGCGAGCGTGTCGGCGTCGAGCGCGGACTTCGGCCCGTGCCGGAAGCCCAGCGGCGAGTCGAAGTAGGTGACGGCCTCGCCTGCGGTCAGCTCGAGCATCTTCAGGGCGGACTCGTGTGCGAGCCCTTCCAGCGACCCGCTGCCGAGGTAGACGAACCGCTGCTTCTTGGCCTGCGCCAGGAGACGGATGTCGGGCTGCATGACGGAGACATATTCGGCGGCGGTGGCGAGCTTGTCACCGTCGTGTGCGGTCGCAGGCCCGAGCAGCCGCAGACACGTCAGCAGCATCGAGGTGAGGCTCGACGTCATGGCGAAGCCCGTGTCGTTGGTGCGATCCGGCATGAAGACGATGCGGGAGTTCGGGCGGCCGCTGTGCGCGTGGCTCAGTTGGCCGTTGGGGTCGCAGGTGAGGACGAGGTGCCAGATGTCGTCGACGAGCTCGTCGGCCAGCGCGGTGGTGGCGAGGCTTTCGGGGCTGTTGCCCGACCGGCCGAAGGACACCATCAGGGTCGGGGTGTGCGGCTCGAGGTAGTCGAGCGGGCTGGCGACGATGTCGGTCGTCGGCACGGCTTCGACGCGGCGGCCGAGGTGGCGCCGAAGGGCGGGCGCGGCGATGTCGCCGATGAACGCGGAGCTGCCCGCTCCGGTCAGGACGACGCGGATGTCGGGGCGGGCGACGATGGCGTCCAGGAACTCGGCGACGGCGGGGTCGTATCGCTTCGAGACCTCGCGCCAGACGTCGGGCTGCTGCCCGATCTCGAGAATCGTTGCGCCGCCGTCTTGCTGGGCGGGGATGGATGTCGTCATTCGGTCACTCCAGTCACGGCTCGGGCGTAGGGGCGCATGGCGTCGCGGATGCGGTCGATGACCAGGGACTGTGCGACGGGCTCGAGCTCGCCTGCGCGGATCCGGTCGTATTGGTAGGGCAGGTACTGGCTGATCAGCGGGAGCGGGATGCCGGCGCGGTCGAGGTTCTGCAGCAGGGTCAGGCGCGCGGCGTCGACCTCGTCGTCGGCCCAGTAGTAGCGCAGCCGGTCGCTGTAGCTGTAGCGGCGGGCCATGCGCTGGGTGAGCGGGTCGCCGTCGTAGTAGCCGCGCCAGTAGTCGGGCTCGGCGAGCATGCGGCGTTCGACGACCTCGATGAGGTTGGACCGGGCGGGCCTTGGTAGGAGTTCGTCTTCGATGTGGGCGAGCGCGAAGAGGGCTTCGCGCATGGCGAAGGTCAGGCCGGGTCCGACCTTGAGCACGGCCCAGTGGTCTTCGACGAGTTCTCGGAGCTGCGCGGGCCGCTGGTAGTCGGTGGAGTGCGCCTCGAAGACCAGGTGGTCCTCGTCGTCGAGGACGCTTTTCAGTTCCGCGGTCTGGCTGCGGTCGTAGTCGATGACGTGGAGGTGGTCGAACTCGACGCCGGGCTGCACGACGAGGGCGACGACGCGGGGCCAGACGTTGTCGAGCCCGAGGTCGGCGAAGGCCTTGCGGTGGGCGTCGATGGTGCGGCGGGCGCGGTCGGCGGGGGTGGGGGTGAGGGCGTCGAGGGTCTCGTGGGCGCCGCCGGGGACGGGCACCTCGGTGCCGATGACGTACATGGGCAGGTCGAGTGAGGTGGAGTGTGCGGCGTCTTCGGCGATGCGCATCAGGCGGGCGGTGCGCTGGGCGACGGTCTCGTCGTCGAGGACGTCGGGGTCGTCGGCGCAGGACATGGAGCAGTCGAGGTGGATCTTGGAGTAGCCGGCTTCGACGTAGGCGGCGATGAGGGTGTCGGCCTTATCCATTGCGGCGGCGGCGTTTTCGCGTTGCCAGCGGTTGGGGCCGAGGTGGTCGCCGCCGAGGACGACGCGGTCGCGGGGGAAGTCCTGTTGGTCGGCGATGTCGAGGACGAGGTCGCGGAACTCGGGCGGGCGCAGGCCGGTGTAGCCGCCGAACTGGTCGACCTGGTTGGAGGTGGCTTCGATGAGGACGTAGCTGTTGTCGGAGGCGGCCTGGGCGATGGCGGCCTCGACGACGGTGGGGTGGGCGGAGCAGACGGAGTAGATGCCGACGGCCTCGCCGGCTTTGTGCCGGCTGATGGTGTCGGCGAGCCAGTTGACGCGTTGGCCGGACATTTGCAACATAGTTCGATCATTGGGAAGCTCGCTCATAGTGCGCAATGGATAGCCGTCAAGCGATCACTAAAACTGATCGTTTGAAGTGATCGAGGAGGTGGCGCGGTGTCGATCAGGCGCACCGACCGGATGCGGGAGGTGCTGTCGCTGCTGCGCGGCCACGGCGAGGTGGATTCGCAGAAGATGCGGGCGGAGTTGGGGGTGTCGGCGGCGACGTTGCGGCGGGATCTGGCGGAGCTGGAGGAGCAGGGGCTGCTGGTGCGGACGCACGGCGGGGCGAGGGCGCTGGATCCGAGCGGGAGTGAGATTCCGGTGCGGCTGCGGGATCACCGGATGATCGCGATCAAGAGGCGGATCGCGCAGCATGCGGCGGCGTTGGTGCCGGCGGGTCCGCAGGCGGTGGCGTTGACGGGTGGGGTGACGACGGGGGAGGTGGCGCGGTCGTTGAAGGGGCGGCCGCAGATGACGATCGTGACGAACTCGCTGACGATCGCGGCGGACTGCGCGGTGGACGCGCACATGAAGGTGATCATGACGGGCGGGCTGGTGAGGGCGAATTCGATGGAGGCGGTGGGGCCGATGAGCGAGCACGCGTTTCAGGTGATCAATGTGGGCACAGCGGTTTTGGGCGCGGACGGGATGTCGGCGGAGGTGGGGGCGACGACGTTCGACGAGGCGGAAGCGCGCACGGCGATCGCGATGGCGGCGAACGCGCAGCGGGTGATCGTGCCGGTGGACGGGTCGAAGATCGGGAAGGTCACGCTGGCAAAGATGGTGCCGCTCAGTCAGATTGACCATTTGGTGACGGACTCGACGGCGGATGGTGGGCAGTTGGAGCTGATCGCGGCGGCGGGCGTGCAGGTGCACGTGGTCGAGGTGGGGGAGGATTGAGCGTCGTACCTGCCGGTCCACGGCGATGGCGATGCTAAACGTACATTATTGGCCGGATCAGGGGTGCTACTCGATTTCTGGTGCTAGTTTCCGCCGTGCTGTACGAGCCACTAATGACCGAACCCGTGCCGGTCTGGTACGTCGCGGACGGCCACACGCCAAGTCCACAAGAGGAGCCCTTCCTGAGTGTGCGCCGAGGGGCGCGACCCGTTAACGGGAGAAAGTGGATCGCGTTTCGCGGTGCGCCAATTGACCGATTGCGTGCCGTACTGGAAAACGGGGTTGATAAAGACCCTCCCGATTCGACGATCTTTTGTGCAGACCTCGAGAAGGCATTCGAGTACGCCAGACCGACATCGGGGGTTGACGGACCAGGACTGGTATACGCGCTTCATGGCGGCTACCTGAGACAAAGCTTCCGCATACTGCCCGCGGGTGCCTCTACCGAGGAAATTGCAGAGGCGCGGAAGGCATACCCGCACGCATACGACGATCCAAGTGGCGGGATTCACCTCTCACGCCTCGAGAACCAAGTCAACACGGCGTACGAGGTTGCTTACGGCTACTGGATTCCGTGCGATGCCCGGGCAGCACTTCTCGCGGTCTTTATACGGGGGCGGAGGGATGAAGTCGCGTCGGCGTTGAGTGGCATTGTTGAAATATCTGAGAATTGGTGTCGGTGAGGACGCGCCTACGAACAAGACGAGGTAGAGCGACACATTCGGCAGACTGCAGCGCGGCACTGACCGCAGCCTCGACGTCCACTCAACCTGCTCCGGAACGGTCTCAGCAGGTTCGATCGAAACTCAAAGCTACGGCGTGCGGACGCCGAGGAACGCTGAGCCTTGCTCCTGTTAACCATCCGTCTCATTTGATCCGGATTTCTGCTCGTCTTGCTAGTGCGCTAGAAGTTTGGTTTTACGCGAGCTGGTGTGCGTGATGACCATAGGCGATTGACGGAGGTGCCTCGGCTAGCTACATGCCTGTCGGCACGCTGTCCTAGGGTGCCGTGAGCAGAAACAAGGGGAGAATGGCGGGGCAAATTTCGCTCAAGGACTGGATGAGCGACGCCGAATACGAGTGGCGGCAGAAGCTCAAGCCAGTGAACTTGGTCATCGAGACGGACTTCAATGCCGAAGGACACGGCGAAGATCAAGAAGACTGGGGCGTCGCGGCTCGTGCACTGCGGAAGCGCGGCGTCCACACTACGAGATCGTCAAGAGGTATCCAGCGCTGACGCTGATGGCCCTCGTCGGCCATGCGTCGCTTGTCGTACGAAGAGGGCAAGATACTGGGAAGACTTCTGGGACGACATCGGAGTCGCTCGGGACCAGGACTTCGAGAGCGTGCTGCGGCACAGCATCGCGGATTTGCTGATCAAGTTCTCGCTGGCGCGCTTCCCGGACGTCGAGCAGGAAAGGGCCGCAAGTACGTCATGGTGCTTGCGCTGCACGCCGGCATTCCGGTGCATTGCCTCGGCGATCTCTTGGCACTGATCAACGAGCACATCGTCCAAGGACGTGAGGCCAGTGGCGCAGCATTGTTGGCCTGGCTCGACGAGCCAGGAAAGGAATATCGCGCCAACAACCTGGACATGCCCGTCCGCAACTTCTTCGCGTACGGCGCTGAGTTCGCGGTTGACATCCTCGACCGAATCATCGAGTTCGTCGTGGCGCCACGAACGACGATCCACAGCTACTCGATGCCGAGCTCGACTCGTCGACGACCGGGCTGCCGACGTGTCTGCTCGGCGAACTCATCCGACGGCTCCGCGAGACACCGGTGCGATGGACAGGTCCGCGAAGAGGCGCGCTCCGCCGGCGTCGAAGCGCATCGCCATCCTCGCATACAACGTCGAACGATGACGAGATCGTCGTCGGTCCTTGCCCTATCCGGTCAAGCGGTTCGGAAGAGCCATGGCGGCGTGTCGATCGACGGTGACGTTCGCAACGTCCACTGCTGCGCGCCAATGGGGCTCGAATGCCGAAGCTCGCTTACCCGCGCCGTCATCGATCGGCCGGTCCGCGAGCTCGTTATCACGCACGGGCCGTCGGGCGTCAGCGCCGTTCTCGGCATCGTCAACCGCGAGGATCCGTTGCTCACCTTCTCCGTGAGCTGGGCAGTGGATCCCGCGGCGAGACGGCCTGAAAGACGCGGTCTGGGTCGTGTATCCCGACGGGCACCGAGCTCGTCGACGCGACCACCGGGGATCCGGTCGCGCTCGCAGAACGAGGGTAGTCCGGCTGGCTGGCTCGGCTGGAAGAGCGCTTTCGTCGAACTGACGTCGGTCGACGGCCTTCAACTGCAGTCGCAACGGACAGCGCGGTCGGTACCGAGCGTCAGGTGCGAAAGGATGCGCGTCCGCGGTTCGAACTGGGCGAGCCGGTGCGAGGCGTGCGTTCCGCCGACGGTCGCCACGTCTTCGCCGACGCGGCCGTGGGTGTTGCTTGCCTGCCACCCGATCCGACCCACCACCCGTCGTGGCGGGTGCGCACGCGGCGCTCGGTAGCGCCGAATGGATCGTCGACTGCTCTTGGAACGCGGAGGAGGACGAAGTCGGCCGTCGATCCATTCGACGATGCCGAAGAACCTCAACTCGGACTGTTCGAAGTCGTCGTCACCGGGCCGCTTGGTGCGGATGCGCGCCTCGTCGTTCTTCATCGCCGAAGGACTGTGGGTCGAAACTCGACGCTGACGATAAGGGTTCCCGAGGGTGACGGACTCACGCCTGTTCAGTGGAGATCGGCGCTGATGATCTCGACGGTGTCGACCCGAGCGGAACGATCGAGTTCGGCGAGCAACCAGATCGAAAAGCTCGATCGAAGTCACGAACGGCGGTTACTTCGAGCGGCTGTTCGTGGTTCCGCCGTACGTCGAAGTGCGATCAGGGTGAAACCGGCTCGCCGGCTCCGTGGCGTGTAGCTGCGCAGCTTGCGCTGCCGAAGACCTCGACGCACGACCGCTTCGTCGCGGTGCGAGCTCCCGGAGTGGAGCTCGAAGAGTTCGCCTTCGTCGGCGCAGCGGCGACCTCGATCCAGGTCGGCACGCAGCACCGACGCAAGCCGGGCGACGTCTTCGAGATCAGCACCCAGCAGTTCGCCGACACCGCGCGAATGCATGGGTCGGGCCGAATCGTCGCCAGGCTTCGCGCAGACGGCGACAGCGATCGACGTCACCGTGCTTGTCGATCCGAGCCGAAGCAACTCGGCTCCGAGGTCAAGCTGCGCGACGACACCTCGGACTTCGGTGAGTCGGAGACATCCAAGGCCTCGCCGCCTACGTGTGGTCGTGCACGGCGCCATGGGAGCCGCCCGAGATCCTTCACGTCAAGGAGGGTCGAAGCGCAAGCTTCCACCGCACTTCATCGATGCGGGCCAACTGCGTTGTCAGCTGTTCGTCGACGACCCATGGGTGGTGGTCGAGCCGCCGCGCCATCCACCTGCGGACGCGCTGCGCGTCGAGCAGATCGGTTGGTACGAAGACGGCAGCGCAGCCAGGACAGGCTTTCGCGATTCCTTGCCGGCGTTGGAGAGCTGCACGACGACTGTCGAGGCGGTTCCGGAAGCATGGGCAGCGCTGGCGCAGGTGCATGCGGATCATCGTCACGAAGCGAGTCAAGCGGCTGGTGCCCGTGCTTAGTGGAGGATCCGCGAACGTCGCTGGAAAGCCTTGGCAACAGCTCGATTGCGTTGCAAGACAAGATGGCGATGCTGATCCTCAGCGAGCTCGTCAATCGAAGTCTTTCGCGGCGGACTTCACCCTCAACGAACTGCATGCCGACCCATGGTTCGGTTGCATGACCGAGTTGGCGGATCTCCCGATGCTCGTCCACAAACGCGACGAGGCTCCCGACGAGTGGAAGGAGACCATCGGCTATCTCGCCGACAAGGGCGGTCGCACCGCTCACGAGCATCCTTCGCACCGGCAACGTGACGCTCGCCGCGGACGCGTGCATTCGACGACGATCATCTTCGCGATGGCATCGCTCCCGTCGGCAGAAGTCATCGCCACCGTTCCGAACGAGCGCTGCGTGCCGCGGCCACTGCTCGATCGTACGACACCCGTCGACTCGGTCGCTACGAGGCCTTCCTGCAACGCCGGGCATGGATCGATTCGGGATGGTCGAAGAACTTCGCCGCGCAGCTCGAGATGGTCGCTCAAGCCGATCAAGCAGGCATCGGCCAGGCTCACGAGGCGATCACGCTGCGCGTCGACCGCGCTGAAAGGCATTGACGTCGAGAACGCATCCATGGATGCTGATGTCTGTGCAGTCGCTCACGCTCGCATTCCTCGCCCGGCTGGAGGCGTGCGGCCGAATGAACGGCACGTACCTCGAACACGGGTCTGCTCACCAATGGACGCGACTGGCCGAGCTGTGCCCGACCATGGTCGCCACGGACCTGCTGATGGCCGAAGCGCTTCGATTCTGCACGACCGCAAAGGCAACCTCATCGGAGAGGAACAATGACCGACCGACTGGATCCGCTCGAAACGTCGCGACAGATCGAGGAGAGCTACAAGCGCTATCTGAAGACGCTGCTGTCTCCTCGTGACGGCAAGCTCGCCGAGGCCTTCGACGCCGAGATCGATGCCACCAGCATGCTCACCAAGGGGCCGATGCTCGAACTGACGCCGCCCTACGAGACTGGGGCGACGCCGCGGCAGCTGGTCGAGCAGGGCGTGCTCCATCCGGACTTCGCCGCAGATCGGCATTCCCGCGGATCAGCCGCTGTACGTCCATCAGGAAACCGCGATCCGCAAGTTCCTCGCCGGACGCAACCTGGTCGTCAGCACCGGCACGGGATCGGGCAAGACCGAGAGCTTCCTCGTGCCGATCCTCAACTCGCCTGCTCGAGGAACGGTCCGACGGGAACGCTCGGCCCCGGCGTGCGCGCGCTGCTGCTCTACCCGATGAACGCCCTCGCCAACGACCAACTCAAGCGGCTGCGTTCGATCCTGCGGTCCGTGCCCGACATCACCTTCGGCCGGTACACGGGCGAGACGCTGACGAAGCCGACGCGACGCGGAAAACGACTTCCTGCACAACAATCCGGGTGATCGACGGCTCCCGAACGAACTGCTCAGCCGCGAGGAGATGCGGAGCGACGCCGCCGAATCTCCTGCTGACCAACTACGCGATGCTCGAGTACCTGCTGATCCGGCCCGCCGACATCGACCTGTTCGACGGCCCGCACGCGGGCACTTGGCGATTCATCGTCATGGACGAGGCGCATGTCTACGACGGAGCCCAGGGCTCCGAGGTGGCGCTGCTGCTGCGCAGGCTCAAGCAGCGCGTCGCGCCGAAGGCGAACATCCAGTGCATCGCGACGTCTGCGTCCCTGACGGGCAGCGTGCGCAACGACCCCAACGGCGAAGCAATGCAGTTCGCCACCAACCTGTTCGACGCGCCGTTCGAGTACGTCGACGGAGACAGCAGCCGGCAGGATCTGGTCAAGCCCACGCGCAAGAAGCACATCGACCAGGCCAGCTGGCAGCTGACGGGCGAGCAGATCCTGCAGTTCGCCGCGAGCCCGGCTGACGACGAGCTCGCCCGAGCTCGGCAGGCACGGCGACGGCCGCCGACGCGCTGCACCGCGAACGCGCGATCATCGAGCTCAAGTCGGCGCTGAGCGGCGGGCCGCGCGACGTGCGCGAGCTGCAGGAGCAGCTCTGGCCAGGCGATCCGAGCGGCGCCCGAGAAGCTGGATGCGCTGGTGCTGCTCGGCAGCAGGACCCAGGACGACACCGGGCACCCGGTGCTGTCCGCTCGCTACCACCTCTTCGTCCGCGCCACCGAAGGTGCGTTCGTCAGCTTCGCCGAAGCAGGGTCCGCGAATCTTCCTCGGCCGCCACGAAGTCGACCCCGACACCGGGCGGGCCGTCTTCGAGTTCGGCACGTGCAGTCGCTGTGGGGCCGTGCACCTTTCGGGTGAGGTCGATGCGCGCGGTCGGCAGGAGTACTTCGTCCCGACCAAGAAGGCCGACGGTGCGGTCAACTGGCTGGTGCTGGCCGACGCGAACGTCGACGCGTTCGTCGACGAGGACGAAGCGACGTTCGACGAGCGAGCGCCGGAACGGCGTCCGACCCGACGACCCGGACGTTGTGCACGGGCTGCGGACTGCTCGGCGCCGCCGGGATGGCGCGCTGCGACACGGCGCAGTGCACGGGCGGCCCGATGCTGACGGTTCGCGAGCATCCGCGGGCCAAGAAGATCATGACCCGGTGCACGGAGTGTGGCGCACAGTCGCGCCAGGGCATCCGTCGCCTGCGCACCGACACCAACGCGGCGCCCGCCGTGGTGACCACCGCGCTCTACCAGCAGCTGCCGGAGGCGGTCGGCGAGACGGCCGATCAGGTCGGGGCAGGGCGAAAGCTGTTGATGTTCTCCGACTCCCGGCAGGGGGCGGCGTTCGCGGCGCCCTACCTCAACAGGACGTATTCCCGACTGCTCGAGCGTCGCTACATGGCGCAGGCGCTCCGTGACGCGGGACGCGGGCGAGGAACTGACCACCGGCGACCTCGCCGATCCTGACGCGCGAACGTGCGCAGGCCGCCGGGCACGTTCCCGCGCACCATGGGCGCCATCGAGACGAAGCAAGAGATCAACCAGTGGGTGATGGGTGAGCTGATCACCACCGAGACGCGTCAGTCGCTCGAGGGGCTCGGGCTCGATGACGGTCGGGCTCAAGCGCGACTCCGCGGGTGCCGCTGCGGGGCTTCACGGCGCTCGGCCTCGACGAGGACGAGGCGTGGGCGCTGCTCAACGTCCTGGTGAAGACCGCGCGGATGCAGGGTGCGTTGAGTCCGCTGGAGCGCGTGGACATCAAGGACGAGCGGTTCGCTCCGCGCAACACCGTGGTGCGCATGCGCTCGACGGGATCGGACGCCAAGAAGGCAGGTCATCAGCTGGAATCCCAGTGGTCGGCCGGGGACCTCCAACAGCCGAATCGTGTTCCTGGACAAGGTGCTCGCCGCACTGGGCAACTCGACTCCCGCCGCGACGATTCTCGAGGGCTGCTGGAAGCTCCTCGAATCCAGCGAGTATCTGACCGTGGAGTCCGACCGGGTGCTGGGCCCGGTCTTCCAGCTGGACCACACCCGGCTGACCCTGACGGAGGGGCGGTCCAGCGCGTGGTTCCTGTGCGACACGTGTCGGACGCTGACGGCGTACTCGGTGCGCGGGGTCTGTCCGAACAGCCGGTGCGTCGGCGCGTTGCAGCCGTTCGACCTGCCCGAGGTCGACGACGACACCAACCACTACCGAGTGATGTACCAGACCATGAACTCCGCTCCGCTGAGCGCCCAGGAGCATACCGCGCAGTGGGATGCCAAGGAGGCAGCGAAGATTCAGCGGCAGTTCATCGACGGCAAGGTGAACGTGCTGTCGTGTTCGACGACGTTCGAACTCGGCGTCGACGTCGGTGACCTGCAGTCGGTCGTGATGCGAAACATGCCGCCCAGGACGGCGAACTACGTCCAGCGCGCCGGCCGGGCGGGTCGACGTGCCGCGTCGGCCGCGCTGGTGGTCACCTACGCCAACCGTACGGCGCACGACCTGGCGAAGTACCAGGATCCCGCGTCGATGATCGCCGGCCAGATGCGCATCCCCTGGGTGCCGGTCGATAACGCGAGAATCGCCCGTAGGCATCGCATTCGTCAACGCGATGGGCTGGGATCGCATCGATGGCGAGCACGTCTTGCTCAACATGCGGCCGAAGGAATCCTGGCTGTTGACCCTGTCGGGCAACTGCCTGGATTGGGGCACGGGTTCCCCGTTCCTTGCGGTCAACTCGCAGACAGGATGGCTGATCACCAAGTTCGACAGCATCAAGGTGGCGGGTTCTCCCGTAAATTGCCGAATCAAGGAGATCCGTCCCGTCGACATGCAGGCGGTGCGTGTCGCCGAGAAACAGCTGCGCGATCAGGCGTCTTCGGGCACGTAACCCGCGGGTTTTTCGGCGCCGCCGCCGAACAGGAACTTCAGCATCTCGGCTTCAAGGAAGCCGCGGTGCTCGGGATTCAGCGGCGACAGCCGGTTCTCGTTGATCAGCATGGTCTGGTGCGCAAGCCAGCGTTGCCATGCCGGCTTGCCGACATGCTCGAACACCCGCTTGCCGGCAGCGCCGGGCCAGGGCGCGAAATCCAGGCCCTCGGCCTGGACCTGGTCGACTTCGCAAAACACCATCCTTGCCATCGTGCTTACTCCTCCAGCAGTCGCCGAACCGGCGCCGGCAGGCCGATATTGGCCAGTTCGGTGCGCGTTGACCCAGCGCAGGTCGCCATTGTCGCCGATCGCGTCGCGCGCCCGCACCGCGGCGATGCGACGCGGCAGGATCTGCAGGCGATAGTGGCTGAAGCCATGCATCACCGGCGCCGGCTTCCTGCATGCAATCGAAGTCGCTGTCCACATGTTGATCGAACCATTGCCGGGCATCGGCCAGGTCGGCGTGTTCGGGCAGCGACCACAGGCTGGCCCAGATCCCGGTCGGCGGCCGCCGTTGCAGCAGGACGCGGCCATCCTCGTCTTCGATCACCAGCATGTGCGCCGATGCGCTGCGGCAGTGGCTTGCCGGGTTTGGGCGATGGCAGTTCGGCGATGCGGCCGTCACGGAACGCGATGCAGTCCTGCTGGATCGGGCACGACGCGCAGGCCGGATCGGTGCGCGTGCACAGGGTCGCGCCGAAATCCATCTGCGCCTGCGTGTAGTCGGCCAGGCGCGCGTCCGGCAGCAGCGACTCCGCGATCGCCCACAGCCGCTTCTCGATGGCGGGCGTGCCCGGCCAGCCTTCGATGCCATGCACCTGCACAGCACGCGCTTGACGTTGCCGTCCAGGATCGCCGCGCGATCGCCCCAGGCCTGCGCAAGGATCGCGCCTGCCGTACTGCGGCCGATGCCGGGCAGCGCGCGCAGGGCGTCGAGCATCGCGGGGCAATGCGCCTTCGTGCTGTCGACGCAGATCTGCGCCGCCGCGTGCAGGTTGCGGGCACGGGCGTAGTAGCCAAGCCCGGACCACAGCGCGAGGACTTCGTCCTGCGATGCCGCGGCAAGTCGCCTGAGCGTCGGGCAGCGCGCTCACGAATCGCTCGAAGTAGGGAATGGCCACGCGCGACCTGGGTCTGCTGCAGCATGATTTCCGAAAGCCAGACGCGATAGGGCGTGCGGGGATGCTGCCAGGGCAGGTCATGGCGGCCATGCAGGTCGAACCAGTCCAGGAGTCGAGCGCTGAAATCGGCTGCCTGCGTCATGGGGTTGCCGTCGCGGGTGCTGTCCGTGTCGCTCCCGAAGTCGACCTCTACGCCCTCGAGCGTCGCGCCGGCAATCTCGAGGCGTGGCGTCTGCAGGTGGCCCTCCAGCGGCGGCAGCGGCGAACCCGGCGTGCTGGCATCGACCCAATCAAGGATGACGGGCAGCTTGAACCGCGCATCGAAGGTGGTGGCATCGCGACGCAGCACCAGCGATGACGGCATCGCTGAGATCCGCCTGCCCCGCGTAGTCGAGCGCGAACGCCAGCGGCGAAGTCGACTCCGACAACGGCGAGGGCAGTGCAGGCCAGGCCTCCGGCCATGCGGCGACGTTGCCCTGCAAGCGCAGCACCATGCGCTGTCCCAGTGCGATCGCGCCATGGGCGGTCGCGTCCGGGATCAGGTCGCGCCATGCAGGACCAGTGCGGCCGGACCCAGCGTCCACACGCCCTTCGAGAAACGCAGCGGACCTGCCGCGCCGAGCACGAAGGCAGATCCGATTTCGTCGACTGGTAGCGAGTCGACATCCCGAACCTGGCGGGCGTCAGGCCGAGCTCGCCGTCGCCAACGTGCAGCGGACCGGACAAGGTGCACCTGCGACGGGAGTTTCCAGCCCACGCCTGCAAGCATCGGCTTGCCGTTCGCTGGCGAGGCTGGCGTCGTTTGCCGGCTTGGTCAGGGCGACATCGAGGTCGAAGTCGCAGCGTGGTCGGTGGAGCCAGGTAACGTCCCTGCAGGCGCGCGCGCACGGCTTGCCGGGTGCGAGCGACGGGCAGGTCGACGCCGATGCCATCGACGGTCCAGCCATCGCCATCGATGCGGCCACGGACGATGCGCAGGCCGTCCTTCAGGGTCGGGATGCGGGTCTCGCTTGGCGGGCGCGTCGCCTGCCAGCGCTGCAGCGCAGGCAGGTCCAGGATGGGCGCATCGAGTTCGATGCGTTGCGCGATCAGGTCGGCGCCGCGGGCGCGAATCGTGCTCCAGGGCACCGAGACGAACACGCGATCGGCGCGAAGCAGGGCATGAGCGTCGCCCGGGCGTTGCGCGACCAGGTCGCGCAGCACCAGTTGCGGCGTTCCGCGCAGCCGATAGCTCGCCGGGCCCGATGCGGTGATGCGCAGGCCAAGCGACGAGCCGATGCGATCCAGCAGGAATGCGCTGGCGCGTTGCGGCTGCAGCAGGTAGCTGCCGACAAGCGCAAGCACCGCGAGCAGGACGGCCGTGAAGATGGCGAAGCGGGCCAGGCGGCCCCGGCGAGTGCGCACCGGCACAGGCGCGGCGGCGCTCACCCGGTCAGCGAATCGGGCAGCAGTGCGTCGACGAAGGCTTCGGCGTCGAATACCCGCAGGTCTTCCGGGCCTTCGCCGATGCCGGCATAGCGGATCGGGATGCCGAATTCGCGCGCCAGCGCGAACACCACGCCGCCCTTGGCGGTGCCGTCGAGCTTGGTCACGACCAGGCCGGTGACGCCGACCGCGGCATGGAACTGGCGCACCTGGCTGATCGCGTTCTGGCCGGTGGTGCCGTCGATCACCATCAGCACCTCATGCGGCGCGCCGGCGTCGAGCTTGCCGATCACGCGGCGGATCTTGCCGAGTTCGGCCATCAGGCCCTGCTGGGTATGCAGGCGTCCGGCGGTGTCGGCGATCAGCACTTCGACGCCGCGCGCGCGTCGCCGCCTGCATCGCGTCGAATGCGACCGATGGCCGGGTCGGCGTCCTGGCCCTGGGCGATGACGGCGACGCCATTGCGTTCGCCCCAGGCCTGCAGCTGCGCCACGGCGGCGGCGCGGAAGGTATCGCCGGCGGCCAGCATCAGGCTGCGCCCTTCGTCCTTGAAGCGGCGCGCCAGCTTGCCGATGGTGGTGGTCTTGCCGACGCCGTTGACGCCGACGGTGAGGATCACGAACGGCGCTTGGCCGCGGTCGATCTCCAGCGGCTTCGCGACCGGGTGCAGCAGTCGCGATCAGGTCGGCGCGCAGGGCGCGCAGCAGGGCGTTGGCATCGGCGAATTCGCGCGCCTTCATGCGCTTGCGCAGGGCCTCGACCAGTTGCGGTGGTGGCGGTGACGCCGACGTCGGCGGTCAGCAGGGCGGTTTCGATCTCGTCCAGCAGGTCGTCGTCGAGTTTCGGATTGCGCGAGAACAGGCCGCCCAGGCTGCGCGCGAAGCCGCTGCTGCGCAGGCGCTCGCGCCAACCGGAACTGGAGGCGGGCGCGACCGGGTGGCCGGAGGCTCGATGCTGGCGGCGCGGTCGACCGGTGCCGTTCTGCAATCGGCGTCGCAATCGGTTCGGGGGTGGGTGTCGACCGGCTCCGCAGCGGCGCTTCGACTGCCCGTGGCGACCGGCGCCTCGACGACCGACCTCGGAGCGGTGGGTCCGCGGCGCGGTTCAACCCGGGCTTCCGGCTCCGCTTCCGCCGGGGCAGGCCTCGGCGCATCCGGGAATGCGGCGGCCAGTTCCTCGATGCTGAGGCGACGTCTGGGTTCGGTTTCGGGCTTGTTGCGGCGGAACCAGCTGGCCATGGATATGCGGTCGTCGGCGCCGTTCGCGAAGGTGTCGGCGGGATAGGCGAGAATGGCGCGCATGGTAGCACCCGCCCCCCATACGCCCGGATGAACGCAGGCCGCAAATCGCCCGCGCGCGCGCCATCCCGGGCCGGCAAGCCGGGCAGCGTCCGCATCATTGGCGGGCGCTGGCGCGGCACGCGCCTGCCGGTGCCGGATCGCCCGGGTCTGCGGCCGACCTCGGACCGTGTCCGCGAAACCCTGTTCAACTGGTTGCAACCGGTGTTGCCCGGGGCGCGCGTGCTCGACCTGTTCGCGGGCAGCGGTGCGCTGGGCCTGGAGGCGCTGTCGCGCGGCGCGGCGTCGGCACAGCTGGTCGAAGCCGACGCCGGACTGGCCATGGGCCTGAAGGCAGCTGGGTGGCCGCCTGGATGCCGGTGGGCAGGCTCGACGTGCATGCCGGCGATGCCCTGGCGTGGCTGCGCGGCGGCGCCAGCGGCCGCGTTCGACATCGCGTTCGTGGATCCGCCCTTCGATGCCGGCCTGTGGGATGCGGTGCTGGCCCTGCTGCCGGCGCGGATGGCGCGCGCGGGCGTGGATCTACCTCGAATCCCCGGTGGCGCTGGCGCCGGATTTGCCCGGAGAATGGTCGCTTGCATCGGGAAAGCCATACCCGGGATGTGCGCTATGCCCTGTATCGGCGCGGGTGACGCGGTACACTTGACGTCTGGTGAATGAATGCGGCGATCAAGCAACGACATGAGCGTGGCCACGCGCATCGCGGTTTATCCGGGCACCTTCGACCCGATCACCAATGGCCACGTCGACCTCGTCGATCGTGCATCGCCGCTGTTCGAGAAGCTGATCGTCGGCGTCGCCGCGAGTCCCGGCAAGGGGCCGGCCTTGCCGATGGAGCTGCGGGTGGAACTGGCCCGCGAGGCGCTGTCGGCCTATCCCAACGTGGAGGTCCATGGGTTCGATTGCCTGCTGGCGAACTACGTGCGTGAACTGGGCGCCGGGGTGCTGCTGCGCGGCCTGCGCGCGGTGTCCGACTTCGAATACGAGTTCCAGCTGGCCAGCATGAATCGTCACCTGATCCCCGAGGTCGAGACGCTGTTCCTGACCCCGGCCGAGCAATACGGCTTCATTTCGTCGTCGCTGGTGCGCGAGATCTCGCGCCTTGGCGGCGATGTTTCAGGCTTCGTCCCGCCTGCGGTGGCTGCCGCGCTGCAAGCGCAGTGGCGCAAACTTGCTGGATGAAGCAGCAACTGGCAACCGTGCCACCCATGCAACATCGAAAGCATAGAACCAACATCGTAATAGCTAGAAACGAGGGGAACCCATGAACACTATGCTCCGAATGCTCCTGATCGCCTGCCTGACGCTGCCGTTCGCCGCGTGCAAGAAAGAGGAAGCACCCAAGGTCGAGGCGGTTGCCGCACCGCTGACGGCGCCGACGAACGACGACCTGCCAGCCTGGCGTGCCTACGTGACCGACGTGGCCAAGCGCAACATGGACGGCATCAGCAACAGTCCGTACGTCTATTTCCTGCCGGGCGAGGGTACCGAAGGCTTCAGCGGCCAGTACGATCGCCAGCTGGAGAAGCTCGAAGGCGACCTGTCGCGCGGCATCATCGCCGGCAACATGCTGGTGTTCGCCTCGCCTTCGTCCGGCAAGCTTGCGGAGATGGCGTCGGTGGCCTTCCAGGACGTCGGCCCCGGCACGATGAAGGGCGTCAAAGTCCTGTTCATCGGCAAGCCGGAAGACAGCGAAAAGGTCAAGGCCGCCGCCGAGCCGGCGGGCGTGAACTACGTGTTCGTCGAAGCGAAGTAACGACGACGCCTGCTCCCGGCCCTCTCCGGTTGCGGAGAGGGCATTACCGCCATGTCGCTGAAGATCAACGAACTTTGCGTCAATTGCGACGTCTGCGAAGACAAGACGCAACGTCTTAACCAGTAGATGAACATAA